>CAWKFH010000007.1:0-595237 GCA_963848845.1 uncultured Actinomycetota bacterium | reverse complement strand
CGAGCTCCAGCAGCGCCGGGAGGTCGACGTGCTCCTCGAGGGCGTCGGCGAGGTCGTCGAGCATCTGGGTGCGTCGCTCCGCGAAGCCGGGCAGCGCCTTCTGCGGGCTCCCACTCCGGACTCCACCGCAACGGCCAGTTCAGCGAGCCAGGCCCGGCGGAAGGCGTCATTCTCGAAGGCGCCGTGCCAGATCGTGCCCCAGGTGTTGCCGACGCGGATGCCGTCGAGGAACGGCTCGCCGTCGGTGGCTTCGACGATCCCGTGGTGGATCTCGTAGGCGACGACCGGATGTCCCCGCCACGAGCCTTCGGGCGTCCGAGTACCTTGTCCGGCCCGAACCGCACCTGGGCGGGCAGCAGGCCGAGGCCGGGCACCGTCCCCCGGTCGGACTCGACCGGATCGTCGATCAGCTCTGCGAGCATCTGGTAGCCCCCGCAGATGCCGAGGATGGGTCGACCGGCCGCTGCGCGCCGCCGAAGGGCCGCAGCTGAGGCCCAGCCCGCTCCATCCAGTCGAGGTCGGCGAGGGTGGAGCGGCTGCCCGGCAGCACGACCAGGTCCGCGCTCTCCAGATCGGACGGGCTCGACGTCGCGAACACGTCGACGCCCGGCTCGGCGGCGAGGGCGTCCAGGTCGGTGGCGTTGGAGATGCGGGGGAACCGGATCGCCGCGATGCGCAGGGTGCCTGCGCGTCCGGGCAGTCGGGGCCACGTGGCGAAGGCCAGCGCGTCCTCGCTGTCCAGCCAGACCTGGTCCAGCCAGGGCACGACGCCGAAGCAGCGCAGGCCCGTCCGGGAGGTGAGTTCCTCGAGTCCGGGATCGAGCACGCCCTGGTCGCCGCGGAACTTGTTGATCAGGTAGCCGGCGAGCAGTGACCTGTCGGCGTCGTCGACGATCGCCCAGTGCCCGTAGATCGAGGCGAGGATGCCGCCACGATCGATGTCCCCGACGAGCAGTGCCGGCATCCCGAACTCTGCGGCCAGGCCGAAGTTGACGAAGTCACCCGAGCGGAGGTTGATCTCCGCCGGCGATCCGGCACCCTCCGCCACGATCAGGTCGTAGGTGTCCGCCAGTTCGCGGTAGGCGGCGAACGCCGCGGCCGCCAGCCGACCGCGTCCGGTGGCGTATTCACCGGCCTCGAGGGTGCCGCCCGGCTGGCCTCGCACGACGATGAAGGCCCGGCGGTCCGTCGCCGGCTTGAGCAGGACGGGGTTCATCGCAGAGGTCGGCTCGACGCCGGCGGCGAGGGCTTGCAGGTACTGGGCGCGGCCGATCTCCGAGCCGTCGGGACAGATCATCGAGTTGTTGCTCATGTTCTGCGCCTTGAACGGTGCGACCGAGATGCCCTGCCGTGCCCACGCCCGACACAGGCCCGCCGCGATGAGCGACTTCCCGGCGTCCGAGGAACAGCCTGCGACCAACAAACCTGCCATCGGGTGATCCTGTCAGATGCTGGATCCGTGCCTCATCATCGGCGGGCGGCGGCCCTTCGTGACGCGTTCGTTCGCTCCGCTCGCGAACGCTCCTCAGGGACCGTGGGGGTGACGCGTTCGTTCGCTCCGCTCGCGAACGCTCCTCAGGGACCGTTGGGGTACGCGTTCGTTCGCTCGCTCGCGAACGCTCCTCAGGGACCGTTTGGGATGCTGCCTCGTCACCGGTCCCTGAGGAGCCCGTGAGCGGAGCGAGCGGGCGTCACGAAGGGCGCGAACGCACCTCAGGGACCGTTTGACCGGCGATCCTGGGCAAGGGACTCGGGCGCCAGCACGGTCTGCGTGCCCAGGGCGATGGCGCCGACCACGCCGGCCATCTCGCCGATCACCGAATGCGTCAACGTGAGGTTCCGGGTCGCAAGGGGCAGGGCCCGTTGATAGGCGACTGAACGGATGCCTGCCAGAAGGTCGTCGGTCGCCTCGGTCAGGGGTCCGGTGATCACGATCCTGGCCGGGTTGTAGACGTGGACGAGGGAGGCCACCATGCTGCCGATCAGGGCGGCGGCGTCCCGGATGAGCCTGATTGCCACCGGATCCCCGTTGCGGGCGGCCTGTCGCAGGTCGGTCTGGGTGAGTTCGGGGTTCCCGCTGGCCGCCCGGAACTTCCTGGTGATCGCCTCCGCGGAGGCCACTGCCTCGATGCACCCCGTGTTGCCGCACGAACAGATGATGTCCTCCGCGCCCATCACCGAAAGGTGGCCGATGTCGCAGGCCGCGCCGTCCGCCCCGCGGTGGACGTGGCCCTTGGCAGTCACCAGCCCGCCGCCGATACCGGTGCCCACCTTCACCACCAGCAGTGGGCACTGGTCCTCAGGCAGCACGCGAGCCTCGCCGAGGGCGATCAGGTTGACGTCGTTGTCGACACGGCAGGGGCAGCCGAACTCGCCCTTCAGGTGGGCTGCGATCGGGAAGCCGTCCCAGCCGGGCATGATCGGCGGCCGCACGGGCACCCCGCGCCGGGTGTCGACCGGTCCGGTGAACGACACCACGGCGATCCTCAGGAACTCGTCCGGCATGCCCAACCCGGTGAGCAGTTCGCGGGCAAGCGCAACGGTCGCGGCGAGCGTCTCCGCCGGGCCCACCTCCGGGGTGAACTCGATGCGCCGATGTGCCAGGAGCTTCTGGTCCATGCGGGCCACCACGACGCGGATGTGGTGTGGGGTCAGTTCCACGACCAGGATCGCTCCCGCCTCGGGATTGATGGCGAGGGTGTCCGCCGGGCGGCCCGCACCGCGCTCGCGGGGGGCGATCCCGTTCGACACGACCAGGCCGCGTTTCTCGAGCCCGGCAAGGCAGGTGCTGATCGTGGAACGCGCGAGACCGGTCACCTGGGCAAGCTCCGGTCGCGTGGTCGCAGTGCCGGACGCGATGAGCCGTGCGACAAGGCTCATCGCC
Source organism: uncultured Actinomycetota bacterium (assembly GCA_963848845.1). Lineage (GTDB taxonomy): Bacteria > Actinomycetota > Actinomycetes > Propionibacteriales > Propionibacteriaceae > Propionicimonas. The sequence continues at coordinate 592,353 of CAWKFH010000007.1, read as the reverse complement.
ACGTACGGGTCGGCGAGCCGCACCATCGAAGGCACGTCGGAGCGGGCTACCGGGAGTTCCGGCAGGGCAGTTGGATCGACCATGATCCCCACCTTAATTCTGTCGAGAATGACATTATTTGGGCTCTCGTGGACAAGGTAGCACCGCTGTTATGTTCCGGGTAGCGCCCAAATGGTCAGTCGGCCGGGCGTACTCATTGGAGAGGACGGCGAATGTCTCGTGGCACCCACGAGCCGGTGAGGCCGCTGCGCGCGCTCATCGTCGGCGGTGGGTTCATCGGGAATGTCCACCGGCGTGCTGCGCTCCTCAACGGAGCCGAAATCGTCGGTGTGGTCGAGCAGGACCTGGCCCTCGCCGAGCTCGCCGCGAAGCGGTGGGGTGTCACCAACTACTACGACTCCGTCCAGGAGGCCCTGGCCGCCGGGCCCGACGTGGTCCACATCTGCACGCCCAACGTCACGCATGCCCCGTTCGTCCGGTGGGCGCTGGACGCCGGCGTCAACGTCATCTGCGAGAAGCCGCTCTGCCTGGACGCAGACGAGGGCGCCGAGCTCGTCGGCATCGCCTGCGCGAAGGACCTGGTTGCGGCAGTGCCCTACACCTACCGCTATCACCCCCTGGTGCGGGAGATCCGGCAGCGGCGCCTCGCCCGCGAGTTCGGCAAGGTCCACCTCATCCACGGTTCCTACCTGCAGGACTGGCTGCTCTCGCCCGGATGCCTCCAGCTGGCGTGTCGACCCGGAGCTGGGCGGCCCTTCCCGGGCGTTCGCCGACATCGGCTCGCACTGGTGCGACCTCGTCGAATGGGTGTCGGGAGAGCGGATCGCGGAGGTCGTCGCCGATACCCGGATCGCCATCGCCGAGCGTCCCGGCCAGACCGGGACGACCTTCTCCCACGGCGTCGATGGAGGCGCTCCGATGGTCGGCGTCCGGACCGAGGACATCGTCAACGTCCTCTTCCGCACCGAGTCCGGCGTGCCGGGGTCCTTCACGGCTTCCCAGGTGTCCGCGGGCCGGAAGAACCGGCTCTGGTTCGAACTCGACTGCGCGTCGGGGTCGGCGGTCTTCGACCAGGAGAACCCTGAGACCGTCTGGCTCGGCGGCGAGCGGGAGTCGCGGATCCTCAGCCGTGACCCGGGCGCCGGGTCGGCGGACGCCGGTCGTGTCACCATCACCCCGGCCGGCCACGTGCAGGGGTGGGAAGCCTGCTTCGAGAACTTCGTCAAGGACGTGTACGCAGGCATCCGGGGCGCCACGCCCGAGGGCTTGCCCACGTTCTCCGACGGCGCCCGGTCCCTGCGACTCGTCCAGGCCGTTCTGGCCTCAGCTACCAGCCGGCAGTGGACAGAGGTGGCAAAGTGAAGCCCGGAACCCCGACGACGCGCCGACCCGGCTGGCCCCGGGCGCGGACCGCGGAGAGCGCGGGCACGAGGGATGCGAAAGTCTTGCGGCCACAGGTCATCGCGTGCCCCGCGAGTAAGGAATCACAGCTCAACGGTGCAGAGCAGCACCCGAGTCAGAGCAGAAAGGAACAATGATGAGGAAGACACTAGCGGCGCTGTTGGGCGCCGCCATGGTCATCACGCTCGGCGCCTGTACCAGCGCCCCGACCGCATCCACGTCGGCTTCGGCAGGCGCCCCAGCGGCGGGCAAGACGATCTACGTCCTCGGCCCGACCCCCGACCACGGCTGGACGGCGCAGGCCGGCACCTTCGCCGAGGCCAAGGTCGACGAGATCAAGGCGGCCGGCAAGTACAAGGCCGAGTACCAGGCGTCCTCGGACGGCGAGGCGCAGAACGACCTCGTCCAGAACATCATCGCCAACGGTGATGCGGCGGGCGTCGTGTTCTTCGGCCTCGACGACTCGGCGAAGTCCGGGCAGGAAGCGCTGATCGCAGCCAAGATCCCGTTCATCTCGTTCGACCGGATCATCGAGGGCCCGGACAAGTCGGCAGTCCTCAACTTCTCCGGTGACAACTGGGCAGTCGGCGCCGGCATCGGCTACTGGCTGCAGAAGAACGGCATGAAGCCCGGCGACGCGCTCGTCACGCTGATCGGCGACAACGGCACCGTGAGCGGCCGCCGTCCAGGAGGGCTTCGGCCAGTTCCTGACCGGCACGAAGGACTACACCGACAAGGACACCGGCACGACGTCGAAGACCACCGAGGCCTGGACGCAGGAGGAGGTCGACGCGGCTGTCGTCGAAGTACAAGGTGGTCTGCGACTGGAGCGCGGACGCCGCCTACCAGTACCTCGAGCAGACGCTGCCGGACATCATCAAGGACGCGAAGGCCAACGGCGGGAAGCTCTTCGTCTTCTCGATGGACGACGAGATGACCTTCGGCTTCATGAACCTGCTCGAAGGCAACACCCTCGACGATGCCGCCAAGAAGGATCTCGAAGGACCTGAAGGTCTACATCTCCGCCATCGGCGGCATGCAGGAGCTCTACGACGTGATGGCCGGCACCGCTCCGCAGTCGAAGATCGCGAATGAGTACTTCGACGGCACGATGAGCATGTACTTCTCCCCGCAGATGATGACCACCGCCGATCGACTACATGGTCAAGTACCTCGACGGCACCGACTGGAAGTACAAGGTCGGCGACGGCGAGTACGAGCCCACGTTCATCGTCGACAAGGGCAATGTGAGCAAGTACAAGGGGTTCACCGGCCACTGATCGCGAGTGTCGGCTGGCAGACTAGCTCGAAGCGTGGCCGGTCCGGTCGCGAGGCGCGTCAATCGTGTCCCGCGGCCGGACCGGCCCGGAGAGAAGGCGGTCGATGGTGACCATCCTCGAGATGGGCGGGGTTTCCAAGTCGTTCGACGGCAACCGCGTGCTGAAGAACGTCGACTTCAGCGTGGAGGCGGGCGAGATCCACGCCCTGCTCGGTGAGAACGGCGCCGGGAAGTCGACCCTGCTGAACATCCTCGCCGGTGTCCTCCCGATGGACGAGGGCAGCATCCTGTTCGACGGCGAGCACTACACCCACCCGTCCATCGGCCAGATGGAGAAGGCGGGGGTGGCCTTCGTCCACCAGGAGCTCAACGTCGTGAACGACCTGACGGTGAGCGAGAACATCTTCTTCAACCACGAACTGGCCTATCCGCTCGGCTTCCTGAAGCGCAAGGAGATGGTCAGCCAGACCCGGGCGCTGTTCGAGCGGCTCGGCGTCGACATCGACCCGACCCGCAAGGTCGGAGAACTCAAGACCAGCCAGAAGCAGCTGCTGGAGATCTGTCGGGCGCTGCACGCCGACGCCAAGCTGCTGATCCTCGACGAGCCCACCACCGCGCTGGGCACACGACGAGATCGAGCACCTGTTCTCGATCCTGCGGCAACTGAAGGCCGAAGGCAGGTCCTTCATCTTCGTCTCCCACAAGATGCCGGAGGTGTTCGCGATCGCCGACACCTACACGGTGCTGCGCAACGGTGAGCTGATCAACTCCGGTGCGGTCGCCAAGGCGACGCCGTTCTCGATCACCTGCGACATGGTGGGGGAGCAGTACGCCGACGAGGACGTGTACGAGGCCGCGGCCCCTCGGCGACGTCGTGCTGGAGCTCGACCGGGTCACCGGCGACGGCGTTCCGCGACGTCAGCCTCTCGTTGCGGCGGGGCGAGATCGTGGCGTTCACCGGCCTGGCCGGCTCCGGCTCCAGCGAACTCACGCAGGCCATGTTCGGCGCGCTGCCGCTCCTCGACGGGGAGATCCGGGTGCACGGCAAGCGGGTGTCGGGAGCGATTCCGGCGTTCATGCGCCGTGGCATCGGCATGCTGCCCGACGAATCGCAAGGAGAACTCGGTCATCCCCGACACCAGCGTGCTGGAGAACATCTACCTCGCCGAGCACAGCCTGTCCGCGCGGCAGCAGTGGATCCAGTACCAGGAGGGAGATCGGCGCAGTACGAGAACCTGCGCGACGCCCTGAACATCAGGACCCAGGGCCCGGGCGCCGCCGTCACCAGCCTTTCCGGCGGCAACCAGCAGAAGGTCTTCCTCGCCCGCTGGCTCAACACCGACGCCGACATCCTGCTGCTCGACAACCCGACCCAGGGCGTGGACGTCGGCGCGAAGGAAGAGATCTACGGTCTGATCCTGAAACTGGCCACGGCGCGGGAAGACCGTGGTGATCAACACCCTGGAGATCCCCGAGATCCAGAAGGTCTCCGACCGCTGCGTCGTGCTCTACGCCGGCAAGGTGGTGGCCGTCCTCGCCCACGAGGAGATCAACGAACGTGACGTGATGCTCTACTCCACCAACGCGATGAATGCAGCAAAGGGTGACTGACGTGGAACAACAAGACCAGTAACAGCTTCCTGCGCGGCTTCTCATCGCTGTGGCGAGGGCACAGCTACATCCTCGTGTTCGTCGTCATCCTGCTGGTGTACGCCATCACGATCCAGGCGAACGGCAAGAACTTCACCCCGGGCCACATCTCCTCGATCCTCTCCAGCCAGAACACCGTCATCGTCGGCACCATGGCGATCGGCATGGCGCTGGTGATCATCACCGGCCAGATCGACCTGTCGATCGGCTCATCGCTCGTGCTCTGCTCGGGCGTCACCATCATCGTCTTCAACGTGACCGACAACGTGCTGCTCACCGTGCTCGCCGCGCTGGGCACCGGCCTCGTGCTCGGCACGGTGAACGGTGTGCTGGCCGCCTACGCGAAGATCCCGCCGTTCATCGTCACCCTCGGCACGATGCTGATCTACCGCTCGCTGGCGCTGTGGGCCGTGCGCGAGATCCCGCCGCGCATCAGCGGCTCCTCGTCCAGCCAGTTCGCGATGCGCCCGGGCTCGCCCAGCTACGAGTGGCTGCGGATGCAGTTCGGCACCGGGTCGTTCCGGATCGCCGGGCTCTCGATTCCGTACGTGACCATCCTGTTCCTGGTGGCCGTGGTCGCTGTTCGTCGCCATCGCGCACAACACCAAGTACGGCAAGGCCGTCTACGCCGTGGGGTCCAACCACAAGGCCGCACGGCTCGCCGGCGTGAACGTGTCCGCGCATCCAGGCGTCCGTGTTCATGGTGACCGGGCTCCTCGTCGGCGTCGCCAGCATCATCCAGGCCTGCAAGGTCGGCAACATCACCCCGGCATCGTCGGGACGGTCGTACGAGATGTACGCCATCGCGGCCGTGGTGCTCGGCGGCATCGTGATGACCGGCGGCCGGGGCAACATGGCCGGCGTGCTCTTCGGCGCCCTCTCCTACTCCGCGATCGACTTCATCATCGTCAGCATCCCGGCGCTCAGCGCCGACATCCAGGACACCTTCCAGGGCCTGGTGCTCATCCTCGTGATCCTGGTGCAGACCGCCGGTCCGGTGGTCAAGGAGTGGTTCACGGCAGTGCGCCGGCACAACCGGCCCGCGACACCCAAACCTGCCGCGGTACCGAGCGAGGCACGCACCGGGACGGGGTGAGCCGCAGGGCATCTCGGGTGCGTCGAAGGACGAGATGACCTGGGAGGCCTCAGGGCTGGATGAGGCCGAGGTCGGTGAACCCTTTGGCCAGGCCGTCCTCGGCCGCTGGCGGAGTGATCCGGTTGGACACGCCAGCACCTCGGGCCGGGCATCGGCCATCGCGACCCCCATCGCGACGAACTGGATCATCTCGACGATCGTTCGTGCTGTCCCCGAAGGCGATCGTGTCCTCCCGGGCGATACCGGCATGCGCGAGCACCAACTCGATGGCCGTGGCCTTGTGGATGCCGGGACTCGACATCTCCCCGCTGTTCGCGCCGAACTTCGCAACCGTCCCGGGAACGATGTCCAGTTCCCCGGCGAACTCGGAACGGATGCGATCGAGAGGTATCGATGACCCGAGGAACGACACCTTGTTGATGTCGTCGCGGACCAGATCGTCGGTGACGATGAACCGGTCGATGAACGGACCGAACCCCACCGACAGGTCGGCCATGACGGCGGGGTCGGCCTCGTCCCCGTAGACGGCAGCCATGATCCGCTGCCGAGTCCCGAGGGTGCCGTACATGCCGGAGTTCGCTTCGAGGAAGAAGTCGATCCCGTGCTCGCCGAGGAAGCGCACGAGGTGCGCGACGACAGGGCGCGGGATCGATTGATGGAAGAGAACCTCGCCCCGGTACTCCACGAAGGCGCCCGCAGAGGCGATCACGCCGTCGAACCCGGCTTCGGTGATGTGGCTCCAGATCTGGCTGATCGCACGCCCGGTGCAGAGGAAGACCTGGTGCCCGTTGCGCCGGGCAGCCCGCACGGCTGCGGCGGCGCTGTCGGGTACCAGTCCGCGCTCGTTCAGGTAGGTCCCGTCGATGTCGAGGAAGATGGCTTTCGACGTCATCGGCGGCTACTGCTCGCTCGCGAGGCGGGCCACGTGCAGGGTGAGGTAGACGACTTCGTCCGCGGTGATCGGCTTCTCCAGGCGGAGCTCGAGGAGGGCCTTCACGCGCTCGGCGCACAGGTGCGCCTCGGAGAACGAGCTCCTGATGGTCGCGGTGAAGGACTCCGGGTTCTCGGCCAGTTGCTTGTCGGTGTCGATGCGGACGAAGAAGTAGCGCAGGTGCGTGATGAAGCGGGCGGCGTTGATGCTCTCGGTGTCGAAGTGCCGGTCGTAGGCGGAGTCAAGGATGAGGAACACCTGCCGGAACAGTTCGGTCATCTGGAAGGTGCGCGACAGGTCGTCGGTGGCGAACAGGGCATTGACGAAGTGCAGGGCGATCGGGACGGCTTCATCGTCGGGCAAGGGCACTCCGGTGCGCTCCCGCACGAGGGCCACCGCTTCCCGGGCGACCCGCAGCTCGGTGGGGTACAGGTGGGCCACCTCTGCGCGCAGGGGGTACTCCACGTCGATGTGCTGCCTGACCCGCTTGATGGCGAAGCTGATGTGGTCGGCCAGCGGGATGATCATGCTCTGGGAGAAGGTGGTGCCCAGCGATGCCTGGGCGGACTTCAGGATCTCCGCTGCCAGCGCGAGGTGCTCGGGCGGGATCTCGGTCAGGAACGCGGAAAGCTGCTGCACGTCGTGCTGGGCGTCCGGTGGGAAGCGGTGCGTGACCTTCGCTTCGTCGACCTGGTCGCCGCGCTTGGCCGCGTAGCCGATGCCGCGGCCGGTGACGACGAGGTCCCGCCCGTCCTCGTCGCGGACGAGGACGACGTTGTTGTTGAAGACCTTCAGCACTTCCATGTGCGGTCCTTACGCGTCATGGGGTCACCGGCACCAGCGTCGCCGCCGCGCGGAGAGCTACAAGTGCAAACGTAGCCGACCTCCGCGGGGCGGCGCCGGTGGGCGGCCGACCCTCCATTGGGTGCGATGGCGCCGGATCAGGCCGGCGTGAGGCTCGCGCCATTGCTGGCGATGACCTCGCGGTACCAGTGGAACGACTTCTTCCGGTAGCGCTCGAGGGTGCCGGTGCCGTCGTCGTCGCGGTCGACGTAGATGAACCCGTACCGCTTGCTCATCTGCGCGGTGCTGGCCGAGACGAGGTCGATCGGTCCCCACGAGGTGTAGCCCATCACCTGGACCCCGTCGGCGATGGCTTCGCCGACCTGGAACAGGTGGTCATTGAGGTAGTCGATGCGGTAGTCGTCCAGCACCGTCTTCACGCCGTCGACCTCGACCAGCTGGTCCTTGGCGCCGAGGCCGTTCTCGACGATGAACAGCGGCTTCTGCCAGCGGTCCCAGAACTGGTTGAGCACGACCCGCAGGCCCTTGGGGTCGATCTGCCAGCCCCACTCACTGGCCTTGAGCGTGGGGTTCGGCACCCCGCCGAGCAGGTTGCCCTCGCCGGCGATCTTCTTCGCCGGGTCGGCGGTCTCGCACATGCTCATGTAGTAGCTGAACGAGACGAAGTCCGCGGTGTTGGTGAGGATCTCCCGATCGGCGTCGGTGATGTCGAGCTCGATGCCGTTCTCGCGGAAGTACCGCAGCGCGTAGCCGGGGTACTCGCCACGGGTGTGGACGTCGCTGAACATCAGGTTGGCGTGGTCGGACTCCATGGCGGCAACCACGTCGGCCGGGTCGGGCGTGAGCGGATAGATGGGGGCAGCGATGACCATGCAGCCCACCTGGGCGCCCGGCAGCATCTCGTGGGCGATCTTCGTTGCCAGGGCCGAGGCGACCAGTTCGTGGTGCGCGGCCTGGTACAGGTCGGTCTTGCTGAGCTCCTCGAGGGGGGTGTCGATCCCGCCGCTCATCAGCGGGAAGTGGAGCACCGAGTTGATCTCGTTGAAGGTCAGCCAGTAGGTGACCTTGCCGCGGTAGCGCTCGAACACGGTGCGGACGTAGCGCTCGTAGAAGCCGATCAGGTCACGGCTGACCCAGCCGTTGTACTTCTCGGTCAGGTGCAGCGGGGTCTCGTAGTGCGAGAGCGTGACCAGCGGTTCGATGCCGTACTTGGCGCACTCGTCGAAGACGCGGTCGTAGAAGGCGAGGCCTTCCTCGTTCGGGGTTTCGTCGTCGCCGTTGGGGAAGATGCGACTCCAGGCGATCGACAGCCGGAACACCGTGAAGCCCATCTCGGCGAACAGGGCGATGTCTTCTGCGTAGCGGTGGTAGAAGTCGATCCCCACCAGCTTCAGGTTGTGGCAACTGGGTGCGGTCACCCGGGGGGACATGATGCCCCGGGGCATGACGTCCTGGATGGACAGGCCCTTGCCGCCCTCACTGAACGCGCCCTCGATCTGGTTCGCTGCGGTGGCGCCTCCCCAGAGGAAGTCCGAGGGGAACGGTGTGGTGCTCGATGACATGACTGGTTCCTTTGAGTCTCAGGTGTGATGTCGACTACCCGCTGACCCGGCGGGCCATGCCAGGTCAGGCACGGCCGGCCGGGTCGTGGCGAGTCGGTCAGCGTTCGATGACGATCGCGGTGTCGCCGTGAGCGAGCTGGTGCCCCTCTGCGGGCAGCACGTTGGCGAACTGCGCGGTGTTGGTGATCACGACGATGGTGGTCGGGTCGTAGCCGGCCGCGGTGATCGCTTCGAGGTCGACGGTGGCGAGCAGGTCGCCGGCTTCCACCGTCTGGCCCTGGGTGACGGCTGCGGTGAACCCCTTGCCCTCGAGTTGCACGGTGTCGATGCCGATGTGGATCAGCACCTCCACCCCGTCCGCGGACTTGATGCCGAAGGCGTGACCGGTGGGGAAGGCGGTGACCACGGTGCCGGCGAACGGCGCGTACACCTTGCCGTTGCTCGGCACGATGCCGATGCCCTTGCCCAGCGCGCCGGAGGCGAACACCTTGTCCTTCACCTCGGCGAGCGGGACCACTGCGCCGCTGACCGGGGCGCCGAGCTCCACCGCGCCCGGCATGGCGGGAATGACCTCCGGGTCCTTGTCGGCCTCGTTGGGGATGTCGTCGAAGCCGAACACCATGGTCAGGGTGAAGGCGATCGCGATGGCGACGCCGGTACCGATCAGCTGCAGGGTGAAGCTGCCGACCTGCATGTAGGCGGGCAGGCCGAGCAGGGACGGGAAGACGAACGCGCTGGAGGCCGAGCCGCCGGCATGCCGCGATCGCGCCACCGACGACGCCACCGGCGATGCCGTAGTAGAACGGCTTCTTCAACCGCAGGGTCACGCCGTAGATGGCGGGCTCGGTGATGCCGGCGACGAAGCCGGAGAGGGCTGCAGGTCCGGCGAGTTCCTTCAGGTTGATGTTCCTGGTCTTGAACAGCACGGCGAGGGTCGCGGCGGCCTGGGCGAGCACGGCTGCGGGCAGCGGGCCCGGCAAGAAGCGAGTAGCCGATGGTGGCGAGTCATTGACCATGAACGGGACGAAGCCCCAGTGCAGGCCGAACAGCACGAACACCTGCCAGAAGCCGCCCATCAGGGCACCGGCCAGCCACGGGGCGGTGGTGAACAGCCAGGCGATGCCGGTGGAGATGCCGCTTGGCGGCGTAGCTGGTGACCGGGCCGACGGTGAGCAGGGTCAGCGGCACCATGATCAGCAGCACGAGCAGGGGCGTGGTGAAGTTGCGCAGCCAGGACGGCAGCACCTTGTTCAGCCAGTGCTCCAGGTAGCTCTGCAGCCAGACCGCGACGATGATCGGGATCACCGAGGAGGTGTAGGTGACCATGGCCACCGGGATGCCGAAGAAGGTGACCGGGTCGGTCGACGCTGGCCAGGGCGACGATGGCCGGGTAACACAGGGCCGCCGCGATCGCCATCGAGGTGAACTGGTTGGTCTTGAACCGCTTGGCCGCGTTGACCGCGAGGAAGATCGGCAGGAAGAAGAACAGCGCCATCGGCGGCGGCGTTCAGGATCGCGTACGTCGTGCTCGCGGCGTCCAGCCAGCCGAACTGGGTGCCCATCGCGAGGAACGCCTTGAGCAGGCCGGCGCCGGCGAGCGGCCACAGGATCGGGGGAAGATCGACGGAGACCAGGGCGATGAACCGGTTGAGCAGGCTGCCCTCCTCCTTGCCGCCGCCGGTGTCGGCGCCCTCTGCGGTGAGCTTGGAGATCTGGCCGATCTCGGCGTACACGATCGGCACGTTGTTGCCGACGACCACCTGGAACTGGCCGCCGGCCTCCATCACGGTGATCACGCCGGCCAGCCGCTCCACGGCGGCCTTGTCGGCCTTGTTCACGTCCTTCAGCTTGAAGCGCAGACGCGTCGCGCAATGGGTGAGGGAGGCGACGTTCTCCTCGCCTCCGACCTTGTCCAGGACATCCACGGCCAAGGACCGGTAGTCAACTGACGGCATTTCTTCCTCCTCAGAACAGCTCTGTTCCAGGCCCCGAAACCACAAAAACCCGAGCTCGCCCCGGGGTTGCGCACAGCATGAGCACACCGAAGCTTGCTCAGGCTTTGCCTCTTTCGAGTTACAACCCTGGGGAACCACTCAGGTTCCTGACGAAAACTTAGCACCCGCTCGGGATTCGCGTCAAGACCCTTTCGCGTCAACCATGTGGTGGCGATCACTGCGAGCCACAGAAGGCCCGCGACGGTCGCGGCGACCGCTGCGAACAGGGGCAGCCGTCCGTCCGGTGGGGCGCTGGTCATATCGCGCACCCGGGTCACGTAGCGACGGTGGCTCTCGATCAGGACGTACGCCGCTGCCGCTGCGATGGCCAGCGTGGGGAGCAGCGCCCATGCCCCGAGACGTGGCCACAGCAGGCTGGTCGAGGCCAGCGACGAGCCCCAGGAGCACCAGGGCGAGACGCCGCCAGGCCAGCGCGGTGCGCTCGGGTTGCAGACCGCCATCGGGTTGCGGTTGCTGCCCCGGACGGTCATGTGACCAGGAGTCCGATCAGGACGAGCACGGCGCTGATCGCGATCATCGCGGGCAGCAGGGCCACCATGGGTGAGAAGGGCAGGGAACGTTGTTCCCGGAGGGCGATCTCGGCGCCCACCCAGCCGAACCAGGCCTGGATCGGGCAGGCGGTCCCGGCCAGGATGAGTACCAGCGACGCGGCGAGCCGCAGCCCCGGCTGCACGTCCACAGCGAGCGACTCCAGTCCGACGCCGACCGAGAGCAGGGCGAGGCCGGTGCTCAGCCACGCGAGGAAGGTGCGTTCGTTGGCCAGCGTGAACCGGGCGTCGGGCTCGCTGCCCCTGGCGTAGACCGATCGCGGGAATCGCCGGCTCTCGCCCGCCTTGGTGGTCGACATCACAGGACACACCGTACGGCGGGTGCCGGCGAATCGCTCACAGCCTGGTGTCCCACCGGCCAAGGAAGGCGTCCACCGGGCTCTTGCCCTTGAACGGCGAACGGCCCAGCAGCTTCTCGACGAGTGCGTCCAGGACGTTGTCGTTGGCGTTGTAGGTGTTGATGAACGTCTTCACGCGCGGGACGTCGATGAGGTGGTACGGGTTCTCGATCGACACGAAGATCGTCGGGATGCTGGCGATGTAGTACGGGCCGTTCGCCCCCATGGGCTGGGCCCACTCGATGCGCACGCTGGTCTGGTTGCTCTTGGTCGACAGGTTCGCCACGTAGAGGATCGCGTCGTAGGTGGCGATGAAGTCTTCTGTCTTCTCGATGGAGCCCTCGAAGAAGCTCTTCGGTTCGAAGATCTCGACGTCGAAGCCCTCGTCCACGAGCTTGGTGCGGACGATCTCGCACGCGCCGCCGCGGACGCTGTAGGCGATGCCCTGGGCCGACTCGATCGGGATGTAGAGGAGCTTCTTGTACCGCTCGGGCGTCAGGGGCAGGACGCCGGGCTGCTCCTTGACCAGCGTGATGGCCTTGTCGGCGCACTCCTTGCTCCAGGACTGGTGCTCCTCGCAGCCGACCACCTGGCGCGCGCTCTCGATGGTGGGTGCGGGCCTTCCCTCGTGCAGCTTGAGGGCCGCCTTCAGGCCCAGGACGCGGGCCACCGCCGCGTCGAGGCGCTCGGGGCTGATCGTGCCGTCGGTGGCGCCGGCGAGCATGAAGCCGAAGTCCTCTTCGAGGTTGCGGGTGAACAGGAACACGTCCGCCCCGGCGGCGATGGCGGTGGGGACGGCCTTCGACCGCGGCAGCGGGATCGTGAAGCCCAGCATGGTCGTGGCGTCGGTGACGACCAGGCCGTTGAAGCCGAGCTTGCCGCGCAGCAGGTCGCCCATGATCTCGGGGGCGAGGGACGCGGGCAGGATGTCCTCGTCGGCCTGCTCGGGACGCAGGGCGCGGGAGTAGGCGGGCTGGGAGATGTGGCCGACCATGACGGTCATCGCGCCGGCCGCGATGGACGCCTTGTAGGCCTCGCCGTAGGTCGCGTCCCACTCCTCGACGCTGAAGTCGTTGATGCTGGTGACGAGGTGCTGGTCGCGCTCGTCGCGACCGTCGCCGGGGAAGTGCTTGATCGAGGCGGCGACGCCGTGGGCCTGGACGGCCTCGACGTAGGCCACGCCCATGTCGCGCACCCGCGCCGGGTCGGACCCGAAGGTGCGGATGTTCGTGATCGGGTTGCGCCAGTTGTAGTCGATGTCGATGATCGGCGCGAACGCCCAGTTCGCCCCGACGGCTGCCCCTTCGCGGCCGCAGAGCTCGCCGAGCTTCCGGGCCATCTCCACCTCGCCGGTTGCGGCGACCTCGAGCGGCGAGCCGAGCTGCGTGCCCTCGGTCGACGATCCCGTTGCCGCCGCGTTCGAGGTTCGCCGCGATCAGCATCGGGATGTCGATCTTCTCCGCCAGCAGGTTGCCGAAGCCGATGGCCTCCTCGATCGTGCAGGGCCGGTACATGATGCCGCCGGGCGTGCAGACCGCCAGGGTCTCGTCCAGCCCCCGCTCGGTCAGGTCGATGCCGATCCCGCAGAAGAGCTGGCCGACCTTCTCGACCGTCGAGAGGCGGGCAAGGGTGGACTCCACCCAGGCGATACCGCCGTCGTCGAGGTTGAAGGGGGCCTGCCGCATGGATTCGAGGACCGTGGGGTAGGTCTCGACGTTCATCGGGTCAACTTCCTGCGTCGTCGGCCTCATCCTTGAGGCCGGATGACAGATTCTTCCACGAAAACCTTGAGCCATCAATAGATTCGGAGGCCGGGGAGGGCTAACCTTCGGGCATGAAACGGGGTGCTTACGCGAAGACAGCAGAGCGGCGTCGAACGATCCTTGCGACGGCGCTCGAGGTCTTCGCCGAGTCGGGCTTCCGCGGGGCATCCATCCGTGAGATCGCCGCCCGGGTGGGCATGACCGACACCGGTGTACTGCACCACTTCGGTGGCAAGAGCAAGCTCCTGCTCGAAGTCGTGAAGCAGAAGGAGGACGAGGACGCCGGCACGCTCCAGGACCCCTACCTGCGCGACCTGGTCGCGCGGAACGGCGACCGGCGGGGCACCGTGCGGCTGTTCACCACCCTGAGTGCCGAGTCCACCGACCCGGAGCATCCCGCCCACGATCACTTCGTCAACCGCTACGCCCAGGTGCGCACGCTTGTGGCCGATCGGCTCGGCGCAGAGACCGCTGTGGGCGGGTGCCTTCGACGATCGATCCGGACATGGCGGCACGGCTCATCGTCGCGGTGATGGACGGGCTCCAGATCCAGTGGCTCCTCGACCCGAGCCTGGAGATGGAGACCGCCTACAACGACTTCATCGACCACTACTTCGCCACGGCCGCCCAGCTGGATGGTGCCGGTCACCCCGCCAGCCGCGGGGAGCAGAACTAGCCGTTGACCGGTCGAATCCCGCGCCTGCTCCGCGACCTGGGCCGGTAAGGCGGTTTGGCCCCTCCAGATACACTGCGACATATCGCAACGTATCTGGAAGGAAGATCGTCATGACACCTCTTCACGGCGAGGGACGGCACGGGCACGACGCCGCAGGCATCCTGCGCGGTCTGGCGAACCTGGGGCTCGGTGCTCACCATCCCGGCCAGTTCGGACCGCATTCCCGAGCGCGGCGCGGTGACACCCGCACCGCGATCCTGAGGGTGCTCGCCGAGCAGCCGATGCACGGCTACCAGATCATCCAGGAGCTCTCCCAGCGCAGCGGCGGGGCGTGGAGCCCCAGCGCAGGATCGGTCTACCCGACCCTGGCGCTGCTCGCGGACGAGGGCCTGATCGAGGCAACGGAGACGGCAGGCAAGAAGGTCTTCTCCCTCACCGATGCAGGCACGGCTGCGGTTGCCGACCTCGCCGAGGAGCCGGCGCCGTGGGACGTCGCCGCTGCCTCCAGTGACGTCAGCGGCCTGTTCGGGCTGCGCGATGCCGGCGGACGGCTGGCGGCAGCGGTGATGCAGGTCGGCAAGTCGGGCGACAAGGCCCACATCGATGCCACCATCGACATCCTGAAGTCGGCCCGCAAGCAGGTCTACGCCCTGCTGGCCGAGGACTAGGCGCCGATGACCAACACTGTCCTGCGCGCCAGGTACCGGCGCATCGTCACCTTCTTCGCCGTGATGATCGCCGGCTTCATCTACTGGGAGCTCGTGCTGCCCAAGCTCGGTCTGGCCCGGCTGTCCAGCCGGACGCGCGCCAATCGCAACCGCCTCACCGCCGTGCGTTTCCGCGCCCTGGCGATCTCCATGGGTGGGCTGATGATCAAGGTCGGCCAGTTCCTCTCCGCGCGGCTGGACGTCCTGCCGGCAGAGATCACCGACGAGCTCAGCGGCCTGCAGGACGAGGTGCCGCCGGCGCCGTTCGAGGAGATCCGCAGCCAGGCCGAGGCCGAGTTGGGCCGTCCGCTGGCGACAGCCTTCGCCTCGTTCGAGTCCGTCCCGCTGGCGGCCGCCTCGCTGGGGCAGGCGCACCGGGCGGTCCTGCTGCCCGGTGATGCGGCGGACACCGGCTTCGCCTCCGTGGTCGTGAAGGTGCAGCGTCCGTCCATCGACAAGATCGTGGAGGTCGACCTGTCGGCCCTGCGCCAGGTGGGCCGCTGGATGACCCGCTACAAGCCGGTGAGCAGCCGGGCCGACGTGCCTGCGCTGGTGGAGGAGTTCGCCGTGACCACCCTCGCCGAGATCGACTACCTGGCCGAGGCCAGCAACGCCGAGCACTTCCGCGAGGCCTTCGGGGAGGACGAGCGCGTCCGCGTGCCGCAGGTCGCGTGGGAGCAGACGACGCTGCGGGTGCTGACGCTCGAGGACGTCTCGGCGATCCGGCTGGGCGACTACGACGCCATCACCGCCGCCGGCATCGATCGCGCCGAGGTGGCGGAGAAGCTCGTCGCCACCTACCTGCAGCAGATCTTCGAGGACGGGGTGTTCCACGCCGACCCGCACCCGGGCAACCTGTTCGTGCAGCCGCTGGGCAGGCCGGGGAGTTCGACCTCACCTTCATCGACTTCGGGATGGTCGGGCGGGTGCCGGAGAACCTGCGCAGCGGGCTGCGGGAGGCCCTGATCGCGATCGGCACCCAGGACTCAGCCCGGCTGGTGGCGAGCTTCCGGTCGCTCGACGTGCTGCTGCCGAGCGCCGACACCAAGCTGCTGGAGCTTGCCGGTGCCCAGGTCTTCGACCGCTTCGGCGGGATGACCATGAGCGACCTGCGCACCCTCAGCCACGAGGACATGATGAGCTTCGGCCTGCAGTTCCGCGAGCTGATGGTGAGCATGCCGTTCCAGCTGCCGGAGAACCTGCTCCTGCTGGGACGCTGCCTCGCCATCCTCTCCGGCATGTGCACCGGCCTGAATCCCGACTTCAGCCTGTGGACGGCACTCTCCCCGTACGCCACCAAGCTGGTGACGCAGGAGAGCGGTGAGGCCTTCTCCTGGGAGAAGCTCCTTGCCGGCGGCACGAAGATCGCCACCTCGCTGGCTGCGCTCCCGGCCCGGATGGATCGGCTGCTCACCACGGCGGAACGCGGCGAGCTCGCGGTCAAGACACCCGTGCTCGAGCTACGGGTGGGGCAGTTGAACCGCACCCTGAGCCGCCTGACCACAGCGGTGATGTTCGCAGGCCTCGTCGTGGCCGGGCTCGCTGCTCTACGGGACCGAACCGACGCTGGCGAAGGTGATCCTCGCCATCTCGGTGCTGCCGCTGCTGGCCGTCATGCTGGGTGGCCGGAGGCGCGCCCGACGCTGAGTGTTCGGACCGGTGGGCTGTCAGCTCCGACCGAACACGGCCTGCCCGGCGCTGTCGACCACCACGCAGGCGGTCGCGCTGGGGCAGGAGATGTCCACTGGGTCGACCAGTCCCTTCAGGTGCTTCGGACGGGACCAGCGGGAGCCCAGGTGCTGCACAACGTTGCCGGTGGAGCTCACCGCGAGGCACGTCGACGGCCGTGGCAGGACACTGCCACCAGCGGTCCGGCTGCGGGAACCGCGGCGAAGCCCGACCAACCGCCGTTGCGGTAGGTGGCGGCCCGACCGTCGGCTTCGATGGCAATGCAGAACCGGGTCGAGGTGCACGCCACCGACGCCGGGGGTTTGCCGGTTGCGCCAACGAACGGGGCCGGAGCGCTCCAGGTCGTGCCGTTGAACACGCTGGACACGCTTTGGCCGCCCACCTTGCCGGTGGCCATGCAGAAGCCGGCAGAGACGCAGGAGACACGCGACAGCCAGGGGGACTCGAGCCAGCGCAAAGAGACTCCGTCGAAGACACCTGTCTCACCGGGCGTTTCGTACCCCTCGTAGTAGATGGGATTCGTGCCCGCCGACGGTCACGCAGAAGCTGGTCGAGACACACGACACCGCCTCCGGATGATGGAACTCGTCCCAGGAGGGCGGGAGGACGGCCTTCCACTCGGATCCGTCGAAGACCTGCACCACAGGGCCGCCCCGCGACACGGACCACTGCCCCGTGGTGGCCACGCAGAAGCTCGCGGTCACGCAGGCGACATCGGTGGCGGCGTTGAATCGGTCGTTGACCACGTCGAGCGCGGTCCAGGAGCGCTGACCGGCAGGGCTGAACTGGTGCGCTGCGTACGGGCCCAGGCCCATGCAGGAGTGCCGCGTCGCACAACTGACATCGGTCAGCCGGGCCGGGTCGTCTCCGACCGTGGTCACCCGGCTCCAGCGTCGCCCGTTGAACTGGGCGAGCTGGTTGCCTTTCGCGACAGCGCAGAACCTCGCCCGTGCGCACGAGATGAGTCCCTCGATCGGAGCCGGCGGCACGGCAATCGGCGCTGACCAGGTGCTGCCGTCGTACACCGAGTAACTCGAGGTCCCGAAATCGGTGCAGTAGGTGGGGCTCGCGCACGACAACTGGCCACCGACCGGAGGAGTCGGAGCGACCACCCACTCCGAGCCGGTGAACCGCCGGGTGACGCCATCGGTGCCAATGGCCAGACACAGGGCGGCGCTGGTGCAGGAGACGGTCGAGGGTGGGAGCGCCTCTTCCTTGACCCAGGAGTCACCGTTGTAGCGGATGACCCCGCTGGCGTTTGCGAGGCAGAGAGTGGCAGACGCGCACGTCAGTCCGGTTGCGAAGAGCGAGGTGTCGACCTGCCAGCTGGTTCCATCCCAGCGGGCCCACCCGTCCGACATGCCGGCCAGGCCACGCAGCTGCTGGCTGACGTGCAGTACACCTCCCCGGCGCCCCAGTCGTTGATGTACTGGCTGCGGGGACGCCGTCCTTGCCCAGGAGATTGATGTTGCCAAAGGGAGGGCCCACCTCGGTGGCGGTGTGCACAACCGATGCGCAGAAAGTGGCAGAGCAGGAGAGTTCAGTCACCCAACTGCTGGTCCCGACCTCATCGGAGTAGAAGCCGGAGTGGTTGTAGAGCGACCAGGTCCGGCCGTCCCAGCGGTAGTAGAAGCCGCCTTCATCTGCGGCCATGCAGAGCGTCGGCGAACCGCAGGACACGGCGACGAACCTGGCCGGTCTGGCAGTACTGGCCTGCCTCGGCTTGCTCCAGTCCCAGCGCTGCGCGCCCGGAGCCCCCCGATCCTGCGAGCCCGAAGCACGAGAGGTCTCCGAGCCGGAGTCGGGCGGACCCGCAGCCGGGGCCGCCTGAGCCGGCGCCGGCCAGGCGATGACAAGCGCGAACACGAGGCCCGCGAGCAACCAACGTCGACGTGATCCGGGCATGTCCACCACTTCCATCGGGGTCCCTGCAACCTAAGTCGGCGTGGGGACGAGCGGAAGGGCAAGAGTTCCAATACCGGGCGCAGCAGAACCGCAGGTTGTTGACGCCGGAGAATCGGTGGGTAGCGGGGCCCGGTTACCCGAAGAGCTCCGCCAGCGCTTGATGCATCACGGCGGAGTCGGCCTCGAGGCCCGTCCAGTGCCGGATCCCGATCACGCCCTGGTTGACCAGCATGCCCAGCCCGTCGAGGGTGCGGCAGCCGTGCCCGGCCGCGGCCTCGAGGAAACCCGTGTGGGGCGGGTTCGGGATGACGTCGGCGACCACCGTCGTGGCGCTCAGGGTGGCGAAGTCGACGTCCGGGACCGCAGTGTCAGGGGAGAGCCCGATCGATGTGGCGTTCACCAGTACGTCGGCGTCGCCCACGACGACCGGTGTCGCCCACGGTTCGAAGTGCACCCGCGCCGGCGTGACCGCGGCGACGTGGGCTGCGAGTTCGCGGCCCGCTGCTCGCCCCGATTGACGATGCGGATGTCGGAGGCGCCCGCTCGGGCCAGCTCGATCGCGATCGCCCGCGCGGCTCCACCCGCGCCCAGCACCACGACCCGTGCCCCGCGTGGCTCGGCGACCCGCGACAGTGATGTCAGGAAGCCCAGGCCGTCGGTGTTCTCGCCGACCAGCCGGCCGTCCCGGATCACAACGCAGTTCACCGCGCCGATCAGGGCGGCGGATTCGGCGACCGCGTCGAGGTACTCGATGACCGCGACCTTGTGCGGCAGCGAGCAGTTGAACCCCAGCCAGCCCATCGCCTTCGCACCGCGGACGGCGTCGCCCAGCGCCTTCGGCGACACCTCACACGTGAGGTAGCGCGCATCCAGGCCGAGCGCGCGGTAGGCAGCCTCGATCATCACCACCGTCGGATTCTCGGCAGCGGGTTGGGCGAACAGGCCAGTGAGTGGGCTGAGGAAAGACGGCGTCGTCATCACCACCCCAGTCTGGCAGCGCGACGGCTACAACCTTGGCGTTCGACCCGCTCGCAATGCGCAGGTCGCTGCCAACGCTTGGCCGCGCTTCGCGGCTAAATCGCGCGAACGTTCAGCCAGAGCCGCCGGCCTGGTGAAACTGACCAGGACGTCAAGTCCTCCGGTCCCACGGAATATGCTCAGGGTATCTGGCTGCCGGGTTGTCCGGTGGTCAGTTCGGACATGAAGAAGAAGGAACTGGCGACCAGGATCATCCCAGGCACCGGCCTGGAGGTCGATCACCGCGACCCTTGGCGCCGACTACCGCCGCTGGTCACGGGACCGCAATCCACGGATGGGCGCAATCAGCTGGGCCGTCCTCGGGAGGCAATCTCCTGCTTGGTCCGGAGAGTGCTGAGGAGCGTCGATGATTGATCTGTCCGTGCTGTTCGTCTGCTGGAGCAATACCTGCCGTTCGCCGATGGCACGGGTCGTGGCCCAGGCGATGGCCGAGCGGGAGAACCTCAGCGGGGTGCGGTTCACCAGTGCCGGCCTGAGCGCAGCGCAAACCGGCAACGGCATGGACCTGAGAGCCGTCGCCACTCTGCAGGCCGCCGGCTACAAGACCGGGCCGCACGCGGCACACAGGGTGACTCCCGAGGAGATCCGTGCCGCGTCGATGGTGATCGGCATGCAGCCGATCCAGCTGCGCAAGATCAAGCAAATGGCGCCAGACGCCCGCACTCTCTACCTGCTCACCGACTTCGACCGCAACGCAATGCCCGGCTCGGCGATCGAGGATCCCCTCTACGGGGACGACTCCAGCTTCGAGGTGACGTTGCACCAGATCGAGGCGGCGATGCCCGGCGTTCTCAAGCGCGTGCGCGAACTCAGGGCACGGTGAGTCGCCGATCCCTTCAGCGGGTCATCAGCTGCAACCGCCACGCCACGAGCCCGTACGTCAGATCGCTCGGCCTGCCTCGAGTCAGCGATGACGATGATTCCCCCAGCGACCGGCCTTCATCGTGCTGAGCGACCCACCACACGCTGAGACAGCGACCGCGGAGTGATCGCTGACACCAAGCGTCCGCACCGCCAGCCTAGGCACGACGCCGCCATCGAACGGCCGGTGGGGTTCCGGAGCTCGTCGGTGAGCCGAAGGGTGTTGAGGGTTCTTTCGTGGTCCGCAGTGGCGTCGCGATCGCCGTTGACGAGTGCGACGAACCGCTCGAGCGAGTACTCGAGATTGCCGGGTGGCTTGGGGATCTCGCGCTCCACGGCTGTCCCCTTGAACGGCTGCAGGCGCAGCAGTCGCGGATCCGCGATGTGGTCGATGAGCAGCGTCCCCCGCTCGCCCTGGATCTCGCTCGGCAAGGCCGAGTCGCTCATCTTGGAGTAGCTGACGTCAACCAGCAGGCCCGGGTAGGTGAGCAGGGCCGCGCCGGCGCCGTCGGCGCCGGTGGGTAGCGGGATGGATCGACCGACGATGGTCGTCGGGTGCGCCGAAGAGCAGCACGGCCGCGCTCAGGCAGTAGACACCCAGATCGAGGAGCGTGCCCCCAGCCATCGCCGGATCGAACACGTTGTAGCTCTGGCCGGCCAGGAGGGCGTCGTACTTGCTCGACCTCTGGCAGAAGGCGAAGGAGGCGCGCCGGAGGGTGCCGAGTTCGGGGAGGAGCTGGCGGATCGCCTCGGTTCCCGGGTCGTAGGCGTTCCGCATCGCCTCGAGGAGGACGACGCCGTTCCTGCTGGCCTCTTCCGTGAGGAGCTGGAAGGACGCGGCGTCCGGGGTCGCCGGCTTCTCGACGATGACGTGCTTGCCGGCGCGGAGGGCAGCTTGGGCTTGCTCGAAGTGAACCGAGTTGGGACTGGCGATGTAGAGGCCGTCGACGTCGTCGGAGTGCAGAAGCTCGACCCAGTCGCTGCTGGTGGAGGCGATCTGCGTTGGCGTCGGCGAAGGCCCGGGCCCGCTCGGCGTCGCGGGAGTAGGCGGTGGTGAATGTCACCGAGGGAACGCGATGCGAAGCCGCGATGAACTGTGCGCAGATCGCGCTCGTCCCGACAGATGCGAGCCGCATGGGATGCCTTTCAGGAGGGCGGCCAGGTCGAACTGGCCTGGTGGCGGAGGAGGTGGGCGGGCGCCCCGATTCTGGACTACAGGGTCTGTTCGGTGCGGGCGATGATGTCGTCCTGGGTGGCCTTGGACAGCACGTTGAAGAACGCGCTGTAGCCGGCGACCCGGACGATCAGGTCACGATGCCGCTCGGGGTGCGCCTGCGCATCGAGCAGGGTTGCCCGGTCGACCACGTTGTACTGCACGTGGAAGCCATTGAGCCGGTTGAAGAAGGTTCGCAGCACGAGGATCAGCTTCTTGCGGTCGGCTTCCTTCCGCAGCACCTGGGGGGTGACCTTCTGGTTGAGCAGGACGCCGCCGGTGATCCGGCCGGTGTCGAGCTTGGAGACCGACTTGAACACCGCGGTCGGCCCGTGGGTGTCGGCGCCGTGGCTGGGGGAGCAGCCCTCGGCGAGGGGCTCGCCGGCGTTGCGGCCGTCCGGTGTGGCCATGGTGGAGGCGCCCTGTGGGACGTTGGCCGAGATCGAGGAGGTGCCGGCGTAGTAGCCGCCGCCGATCGGGCCGCGGCCGTAGCGGGTGTTGTGGTGCTTGAAGATCTCGTCGATGCAACTGTCGTATGCCCGCACCAGCAGCGTGTCAACGTAGTCGTCGTCGTTGCCGTACTTGGGCGCATTGGCGAGAGCCGCCTGGATCTCCTTGCCGCGGACGCCGGAGAAGTCGTTCAGCAGCGCGTCCCACAGTTCCCGGGTGGTGATGGTGTGGTCCTCGAACACGCACTTCTTGATCGCCGCCAGGGAGTCGCCCAGGTTGGCGATGCCGACCTGGAGGCCGGAGATGAAGTCGTAGACCGCACCGCCTTCCTTGATCGGCTTGCCGCGACCGAGGCAGTCCTCGACGAGCGCCGAGCACAGGATGTCTGCGACGTTCTCCTCCAGGGCGATGTCGCAGGCCGAGTCGAGGATGACGGCGTGCCGCTGGAACTCGCGGACGGTGACGTCCCAGGCCTGCATCAGGTCTTCGAAGTCGGTCATCTCCGTGAAGTGCTTGACCGGTGTGGCGATGACCGCGCCGGACTTCGGGTCGATGCCGTTGTTCATGGCGGTGAGGAGCGTCTTGGGGAAGTTGAGGAAGCTCATGCCGGTGCAGCGGTAGCCCCACTTGCCCGGGACGGCGACCTCGACGCAGCCGATCGCGGAGTAGTTGTAGGCGTCTTCCTTGGAGACGCCCTTGGCGATCATCGAAGGGATGATGATCTCGTCGCTGTTCAGCGCCGGCATGCCGAAGCCCAGCCGCATGACCTCGACGCTTTCCATCATGAAGTCCTCGGACAGGCCGCGGTGGTAGCGGACGGTGAGGTTCGGCTGCGGCAGCTTCGTCTGCGCGACCGAGCGCAGGATCAGGTAGGACAGCGGGTTGACCGCGTCCTCGCCGTCGACGGTCTGTCCGCCGACGGTGACGTTCTGGTACAGCGGGCCGCCGGCGCTGAACCGGGTGTGGGACCAGCCGCGGATCTTCGCAAGGGTGATGGTCTTCAGCCACAGGTTCGTGAGCAGCTCGGTGGCCTGGTCGGCGGTGATGCGGCCCGCCTCGAGGTCGGCCGCGTAGTACGGGTAGACGTACTGGTCGAGGCGGCCGTAGGACAGGCTGTGGCCGTTGGACTCGACCTGCAGGCACAGCTGGATCAGCCAGACCGCCTGGATGGCCTCGCGGAACGTCTCGGCCGGCTGCTCGGGAACCTTGGTGAGGATCCGGCTCATCTCCACCAGCTCGGCGCGACGCGCCTCGTCCGGCTCGGTCGTGGCCAGGTCCGCGGCGAGCGCTGCGTAGCGGTGGGCGAAGGTGACCACCGCGTCGAGCGTGATCAGCACCGAGCGGTAGAAGAAGGACTTCTTCAGCTGGGCGGCGTCGGTCACATCGAGCCCGGCAAGGAGTGACTCGGTACGGGCCCGGTAGCCCGCCAGTCCTTCCTTCAGCACGCGCTCGTAGTAGACGGCGATGTGGGCGTCACCGGAGGTGATGTTGCCCTCGGGATGGATGATGCCCAGGTCGTAGAACAGCTTGCTCGCCGGCGGCATCAGGGCCAGGCCGCGGTCCTTGAGGGTGTTGTGCTCCCAGAACGGGGCAATGTCCCGAAGCTGCTGCTTGGCCTCCTCGGTGATCGTGAACCGGTCGCCGGGACGCTTGTCGAAGTCGTCCAGCTCGTCGATCACCCAGTCCATCGCGTACTCGGGCATGATCGGGGCCGCACGGTTGGCCGACGCCTGGTTCCCGCAGATCAGGGAGGCCGGCTCGATGAAGATCGACATGTTCTCCAGCACGTTCTTCACCATCAACGCACGGAGGATCACCATCGGCTCGTCCTGGTGCAGCCGATAGGTCTCGGTCGTCAGCAGGGCCCGCTCAACGCACACCGACTGGGGAGTCTCCATCAACTCCTCCCGCCACGCGGCCATCCTCGGGGTGAGACGGCCGAAATGCGGTTCCTCGACGCCGACCCGCGGTTCTGCCAACGCGCTCATTGTGATCCTCTCGGTGATTGATGAGTGCCTAGATGAAGGCGTCGATGCCGTTGTTGCGGAAGGCCTGCTGGAACTCGACCAGGTCCTCGTCGTGGAGGGCGGGGACCCCGGCCATCGCGTAGTCCCAGCCGAGGAGCTCGTACTTGCGTTCGCCGAACTGGTGGAACGGAAGGAGCTGCACCTGCGTGACCCCGATCGGCGTGAGCAGCTCACAGAAGGCCACGGCGTCGTCGAGCTGGTTGTTCACGCCGGGGATGACGGGGATTCGGACGAGCACCTTCCCGCCGGCCTGGATCGCAGTGGCCAGGTTCTTCAGCGGGAGTTCGTTGCTGACGGTCCGTCCACTTCCTGTGCAGCTTCCGGTCGTGGTGCTTGACGTCGATGATCAGCAGGTCCACCTCGTCCAGGACCTTCCGGAAGATGCCGGGTGCGGCCAGGCCGGTGGTCTCGATCGCGGTGTGGATGCCCTTGGCCTTCAGCTTGCGCAGCAGCCGGGTGGTGAACCTGTGCTGGACCATGGCCTCGCCGCCGGAGAGCGTGACGCCGCCCCCGGACTCCTCGTAGAACGGCAGGTCCTGGAGGCAGATCCTGATGACCTCGTCGATGCTGTAGTCGCGGCTGTCGGCGGTGAAGACGTGGGGATTGTTCGGGTCCTGGACCTGGAGCACCTGGAGCTTGCGCGACCCGGGGTTGGAGCACCAGGCGCAGGCCATCGGGCAGCCCTTGAGGAAGACGACCGTGCGGATTCCGGGGCCGTCATGGAGCGAGAATTTCTGGATGTCGAAGATGCGACCGGCGTCCTCGCTCATCCGTCCATCGCCTCCGAGGGTTTCGTTATCAACGTCTTGAGGTTTCGTACGTAACAATACTATGATTCGTTGGGTAGTCAACGTGGACCTGCGAAGGGATCGGGCAGTGGGTGATCGACGGTCGAGCATCTTGGAGTACGTGATCGAGAACGAGCGGGTCGACGTCAACGAACTCGCCGGCATGTTCGCGGTGTCCCAGGTGACCGTCCGCAAGGATCTCGACCACCTGGAGAAGAAGGGACTGATCCGGCGCCAGCACGGCTTCGCCGTTGCGATCGCCCCGGACAACCTCCTCAGCCGCCTGGCATTCCACTACGACCTCAAGCGACGGATCGCCGCCGTCGCAGCGGACCTCGTCCCCAACGGCAGCACCGTGATGATCGAGTCCGGCTCCTGCTGCGCACTGCTGGCCGACGAGATCGCGAAGACGAAGCGCGGCGTGACCATCATCACGAACTCGGCCTTCATCGCCGACTACGTGCGCACGGCCCCGGCGGTTGCGGTCGTGCTTCTTGGTGGCGACTACCAGCCCGAGTCCCAGGTGACGGTCGGCCCGCTCGTCGAGCAGTGCCTCGCCAACTTCCACGTGGACCAGCTGTTCATCGGCATCGACGGCTACACCGTCGAGTCGGGCTTCACGGGCAGCAATCACCTCCGGGCGGCCGTGGTCAAGGCGATGGCCAGGCAGGCCAGGGACGTGATCGTGCTCACCGAGTCCGCCAAGTTCCCGCGCCAGGGCTCCGTGCCCCTCCTTTCCGTCGACGCGGTCAGCCGGGTCGTCACGGACAGCAACCTGTCCGGACCGATGCAGGAGCACCTGACCGGAGCCGGGCTCACCGTGACGAAGGTCCCGGCAAGCTAGCAGCTCCCCAATCTCCCGGAACTTCAACGTGGAAGGACTCAGGAATGACGACGCCAGCCGTTCAGCTCGTCAGCAATGGAGCTCCGAAACGGGTGCTCGACGCCCAGCTGAGGGCGCCGTGCCCGCGCACACGGTGGCGTTGGGCATCGACATCGGCGGGACGGGGATCAAGGGAGCGCCGGTCGACCTGACCACCGGATTGCTCACCGCTCCGAGGCACTACATCGCCACCCCGCAGCCCGCGACGCCCGAGGCCGTGGCGCTCGCGGTGCGCGAGATGCGCGACCACTTCCCGGAGGTGCCTGCGGGGTCGGCTGTGGGAGTGACCATCCCCGCCGTCGTCCGGCACGGCATCGTGCGCACGGCAACGAACATCGACCCCGGCTGGATCGGCACGAACGCAGTGCGAGCTGTTCGCGGAGACGCTGGGCGTCCCGGTGACCGTCCTCAATGATGCCGACGCGGCCGGTCTGGCGGAGATGGCCCTCGGCGCAGGACAGGGTCATCGAGGGCGTCGTACTCGTCATCACCCTTGGGACCGGCGTCGGATCCGCACTGTTCGTCGATGGGCGCCTTGTGCCCAACACCGAGTTGGGACATCTCACCATCGACGGCTTCGACTGCTGCCCGTGGGCCGCGGCCGCTGCCATGGTCCGGGAGAACCTGTCCTGGGCGCAGTGGGTCTCCCGCCTCCAGGAGTACCTCTCGTACGCCGAGAGCCTGATCTGGCCTGACCTGGTCATCATCGGCGGCGGCATCAGCCACGATGCCGACCAGTTCCTGCCGCTCCTGCAGCTCGAATCCACGGTCGTTCGGGCGCAGATGGAGAACGACAGCGGCATCGTCGGTGCCGCCTTCGAAGCGCACGCGGGGGCAACTCTCTAGGCGCGGCCCGGACGCCGTGGGCTGGGACGGCATTCGCCCGCCACGACGTGAACGGTCACTGTGGGGACGGTGGACGCCAGGGGCTGTTGGGGTCGTGCCCGGCTGGCGGGACTGCGGCGACGGTGGGGACTACGGCACTAACCGCATCATGTCTGGCGGCCAGTTCCGGCCCGGGCACGGGGACGCCCCGCGCAGAGGACTCGTTCTGAGTGTCGTCGTTCGGGGCTTTGGCAGGACCCCGTGCACGGTCCGCGCGTGGCCAGGGAAGTGCCCCGACAAGGGCGATCACAGCGAAGCCCCCGGCCAGCCAGGGCAGCAGCCCGATCAGTAGCGGCCGATCCCGGCCGGTGGCCGACAGCCCGACACCGGAGAAGAAGTCCGCGGGGTTGGACCAATCGACCGTCGAGCCGGACACCGCCCCCGCCCCGGAGTGGGACAGGATCTCGCCGGGCAACGTGATCGTGACGTCGAGATGTGGTGATCCCCAGTTCCTGTTCCGGTGGCAAGGGGTCGAGCGTCACGGAGATGATGCCGTCGTCCACGGCCACGCGCGGTTCGCCCGGCACGGACCGCCGCACGAGGTCGGCCACGCGCCAGTCCCTGGTCCAGCGGCAGGCACGCACGCCATTGGGTTGCGTTGCCGAGGACCACTCCACCTCGGCGGGCGAGAAGCCCGCCGAGAATCCGGTGCAGGCATCATGTGCCGGGGAACGAATAACGCCGTTCGCCGAGACCTCGACGGACCCGGACGGCGGGTTGGCCACGACGACGACGCTGACTTCTCCCATCGAGCGGGCTTCATCGTGCTGAGCGACCCACCACACGCTGGCGACGGCAGCCAGTGCAGCGATCGCTGACACCAGCCGGATCCACACGCCGCCAGCCTAGGTGCAGGTCGGATCGCGGGTTCGAGGCCGTCGCTCCGACGAGCTGCACACGAGACACACCTCCGTGCATGGGGCCCGCCCTGGGGCGGGGCCTCACGCCGCGACGAAGGTCCTTGGCCTCCGTTCACACCCCCGCCTGGTCGGAGAGCTTGCCCGGACGGGAGAGGATGGACGACATGCACCCTGATGCCGTGCTGGCTGACCGTTACCGTTTGCGGCGTCGGCTGGCCTCGGGAGGCATGGGTGAGGTGTGGCTGGCCGACGACGCTGTGCTCGGGCGCGAGGTTGCCGTGAAAGTCCTCTCGGTCGGTTCGGATGCCGACCAGGCGGCGGTGGAGCGCTTCGCCCTGGAGGCTCGCACCCTGGCGGCGCTTCAGCATCCGAACATCGTGACGATCTTCGACAGTGGCACCCCCTCGGGCACGGCCTTCATCGTCATGGAGCTGCTTCCCGGCCCCACGCTGGCACAGCTCATTGCTGACCGTGGTCGTCTTCCGGAGGCGGAGGCGGTACTGCTTGCTGCGCAGGTCGCGGCCGGGCTTGATGCCGCGCACCGGGCCGGCGTCATCCATCGCGACATCAAGCCTGCCAACTTGATGTTCAGCTCGTCTGGGATGCTGAAGATCCTCGACTTCGGCATCGCGCGCCTGTCACAGACCACGACCATCGGCTTGACCGCGACGAATGCGGTGATCGGGAGCGCCTCCTACCTCTCGCCCGAACAGGCGGTCGGGGCGACCGTCGACGAGCGCAGCGACCTGTACAGCCTGGGCTGCGTCCTCGTGGCGATGGTGG
Source organism: uncultured Actinomycetota bacterium (assembly GCA_963848845.1). Taxonomy (GTDB): domain Bacteria; phylum Actinomycetota; class Actinomycetes; order Propionibacteriales; family Propionibacteriaceae; genus Propionicimonas. Next base: position 564,201 of record CAWKFH010000007.1, on the reverse strand, counting down.
CCGGGCGTCCGCCGTTCACGGCAGACCACCCGATGGCGATCCTCCACCAGCAGGTCAACGTTGAGCCTCCTCGGCTGCGGGAACTGCAGCCCGAGGCGAGTCCGGCCCTGGAGGCACTCGTGCAGCGGCTCCTGAACAAGCGCCCGGACGCACGGCCCGCCACGGCCGCCGAGGTCGAGGCGCAGCTGACCGCCATCGCATCGGCCGAGCCCTCGCCCGGCCGCGGCGCGACGGCAACCGTTGTCGAGACCGCCGCACCGACGGCGGTCTCGCCGACAGCCGGCGGCCACGCGGCTCTTCCCCACGGCTCAGCTGTCCGAGCTCGCCCAGACCGCGCCCCTGACGTTGCCCGACCGTCCAGTCGAGAGGCGGCCGCGGCCGCGGGGCTCATCGCCGCCGGCATTCTCACGGCTGTCTCCTCATCGCCCTGACCTCGATATCGCTGCTGAATCGCAACGGCAACGCGACCTCCAGCCCACTCCCCACGCCTCGTCCACGCCCACGACGTCGTCTCCGAAGGGGACGCCGTCCTCGCCTGCAACCACTCCCAGGCCGACTGTGACTACCCGGCCGACAACTCCCCTCGAGAGTGCGCGCAGCCATCGCCGAGCTTGGTTGCCGAAGGGCAGATGGACCCGACGCGGGCCGCGGAGTTCAGCCGTCGTCTCGACGAGGTGGTCAGCAAGCCGAAACAAGGCAAGAAGAAGGCAAACAAGCCTGTCGAGAACCTGACCGACTACCTCACCGGGCTTGTCCGGAAGGGCGAACTCACAGCAGAGGGGTACCGCCGCATCCAGGCCGCGCTCAGCCAACTGTGAGCCGTCCAAGGGAAGGAGATCCCGCGGCGGAGAGCTGGAGGCTCGTTGGTAGATGCCGATTTCGGCCCCGCGCTCGGGCGCGGAACTAGAGCAAGCGGCCGCCCTCGGGGGAGTCTGCCTCCTCCGCCGCTCGCACCAGCGATCTCGCAGCGGCGGGTACGGGCCGGGGCCGTCCGTCGGTGTCCACGGCAACGTAGTGGAAGGTGCCCTCCGCGACGAAGGCCCGGTCCGGCTCGTACACATGCACGACATCTCGCGCCCACACCTCCAGGGCGATCTCCATGGAAGTACGGCCCACCCGAATGAGATCCGCGTAGATGCAGATGGTGTGCCCCACCGCCACCGGGCTGTGGAAGACGACGTTCTGCACCGCGATCGTCGCGGACCGTCCCTGGGCGACTTCGCCCGCCATGAGGCCGGCCGCGATGTCCATCTGGGAGAGAAGCCAGCCCCCGAACACATCGCCCCACGGGTTGGTGTCCTTCGGCATGGCGAGGGTCCGCAGCACCATCACCCCGCGCGGCGTGCGCGCCCTACCTGCAGAGGCATCCATCAACTCCCGCTCACCTTTCCTCCGACCCGTGTCGCCTGAGAGTAGTTCGCGCGCACAGCCGACCGGAGCACTGTCCGCCCGGCCAGGTACAACTGTCGGTGGAGCCATTGTCGGTTCACGTCGGAGCCCGGCTCGGAACCCCCCGCCGTAGCGGGCCGCCCGGCACGGTGAGGACGCGAGAGGCCTGCCTGACCGGCGGCAGACGCAGCACCTTGGCCGGGCAGACGCCAGGAGCAACACGGCCACTGAGGGAGACGCTCGGCCGCCAGGACAAAGAGCCAGAGAGGCCAGCTCGCCCCCGAGCCGAGCGCCAGCGGGACAAGCGGTAGGACACCAGCGCATCAGTACGCGATGGTCGCCAAGCCGCGCCGAAGGCTTCCGCAAACGACCGGACCTGCTTGATGACAGAGCGAGTGTGTGAACGTCGCCTCTGGCTCCGGTCGCTCGAGTCCACGATGGGGGTCGCGCCTCGAACGCCCGAAGCGCGACGCGACTCATGCCATGGTTCGCATCTCACTCATCGGCGTCAGTTTCCGTGGGTCCGTCTGGTGTGGCGCGTCCCTGTACCTAGGTGTCTTAGCGGTGCCGGTCGTGGTAATCGTGGCTCGTCCGGTTCGGGGGAGAGTCGTAGTCGTCATCGTAAGCGGCGTCGCGCTCCTCCTGCCGCTTCTTGGCGCGGGCCTCGAAGTCGATCATGCTCAGCCAGTGCAGAACCGGCTTCTCTAGGAAACGCTGCACCAGCCATGGCTGGATGATGGTCCCTGGCAGCGTCCCGGAGAACATGCACATCACCAGGAAGAAGAATCGAATGGAGATGTCGGGGAGCTTCAGGATCGGGAACACAAGGAAGACGATCGTGGTCACACCAACGCCGAAAGCAAACCCGGTGACCCACGCCGGCCACACCACCTTCGCCTTCTCAACCCAGCTGAGACGTTCGTACGGCGTCATGACGACGACAGGATGACCGCCCTCCGTCCGCACCATGGTGCGGAGTGTGGCCTGCTCCGGGAAGGTCAGCAGTGTCTGATCAACCTCAGGTAGCATCCGCGGCCCTCCTTTTCCCGAGCGGGCCTCCCACCACATTGTCGCGCGAGCGACCGACCATTCGCAGGCTCAGCTTCGAACTTCACGCGACCACCAGCCGCTCCGCTCGCCGCCACGCTCCGCTCGCCAGACTGACCGTTGCCCCCGTGGTCGAGCACACGCCTTGGCCGCCAATGTGCCGACGTTTCCGCATGGTCAGGATTGAACACCAACCCGGCTTGCCGAGGAGTGCCCATGGAGGCGTCGCGGATCATGAAGTGGACCTGAACGCGGAATGCCCGATCCCGCGGGACGTGCAGCATCTGTTGGCGCAGGGTGAACATCCAGTCGCCGCGTACGGCACCTCCCGTGACATCTTCACGAACATGCCGCACGCCGAGCGGTCGGATCCCGCAATGTCGCGATTCCACACCCAGATGGACGGATGGTTGTATCTGGGCACCTGACAACCGATCCAGATGCAAGATCGCGACAGCAGCAGAAGACGCTCCCGCCCCCAACGCACGCACATCAGCGCTCGGGATCTTGATGCCCGGGCGCAGGCCCGGGCAAGCGCTTGAAGCGCTGTTGGTTTGGCCGTCGGGGTCTTGTGGCACCGAGCGGCGGCCGACGATGCTGGGACCCACATAGGAAGGGGTGTTGTCATGAGCGATCACACCTACGGTGTCAGCGAGGTCGTCGGGACATCGGCCGAATCGATCGACGAAGCCATACGCGGCGCGGTCGACCGCGCCAGCAAGACCGTACGCCACCTCGACTGGTTCGAGGTGGTGAGTGTCCGGGGGCACATCCAGGACGGTCACGTGGCCCACTTCCAGGTGACCATCAAACTCGGCTTCCGGCTCGACCCACCAGAGAGTGATCAAGATCTCACTGGATCCTCCGCTGCGTCCCGGTCGTAGTTGAACGAAACTCGGTTCCTTCCGCGGCGGGAGAGTCGTCTTCGTCCTTTTGGCGAGGCTGAGGGGGTTCGGTCTCCGTGCTCCGTGCTCAGCCCTTGCTGGTGCGTCGGTAGTCGCGGGGATTCAGTTCGTGCAACTCGGCGAATCGGCGGGAGAAGTAGGCAGGGTCGTCATAGCCGACCTCGTGGGCGATGGCGAGGATCGGCTTGTCGGACGTGTCCAGCAGCATGCGGGCCCGCTGCATCCTCATCAGGGTGCGGTACGCCATGGGGCTGTAGCCGGTGCTGGCCTTGAAGATGGCAGTCAGGTGCGATGGTGAGAGGTTGACCCGGTCTGCCAGCTGCGCAACCGAGAGCTGCGCGGCCAGGTCCTCGGAGAGGAATTCCTTCATCCGGGTCACCGGGTCATCGCGTGGCGCATCCGGGCGCCCGGCCGCGAGGGCGGTCATCAGATGCCACGCCGCACCCGAGGCCGCAAGCAGGCTCTGGGGGGTGTCGTCGTGCTCCAGGGTGTCGATCGCTTCGCCGATGAGAGCGACGCTGAGAGCGAATCGGGGCACGTCCATCACGGGGCGTTGCACCGTCACGCCACAGGCAGCGGTCAGCTGAGGCATCTGCTCGCCAGCAAGGTGGAGCCACCAGATCGTCCACGGATCACGGGCCTGCGCCCCGTAGGCGTGCGCTGCCCGCCGCGGGATGATCAACGCCTGCCGCGGAGAGACTTCATGGCGCGTGCCTTCGATCTCGGCCCACCCCCGCCCTTGGGAACAGACGATGACGATGGTCTGGCCAGCGCCTCCCGGTCGCACCCGACCGTGCGAGCCGGCCTGGGGGAAGTAGCCACAGTCGGTGACCAGGATCTGCGACGTGATCGGGGCACCAAGCGCTGCCCGGATGATGGTGCGAGGCACAACGCGCAACTTCTGGCCCGCAAAGCCCTCCCGCTTGAGGGTCTGAACCGTTGACGACATGAACCAGAGTATTGTCCAAGTTCTGCCCATTTGCACCACAGTTCCGGAGACGTCGCCCGGGTTATCGTCATTGCATGCTCACCGAAGAGTCCAAGATCGTCCTCCCGGAAACACCCGGCGACATCGCCGCGGCGCCCGTGGCGGCGTGGTCGGAGCCGGTCGAGATCGACACCTATGACGTCGAAGCCCCCGATCTGTACCCGGCCTACCTGGACCGCAGGGTGTATCAGGGATCGTCAGGGCGGGTGTACCCGTTGCCCTTCTTCGAACGTGTGAGCAGCACCAAGGAGCCGAAGCTCTGGCAGGCGATCCACCTCGAGAACGCCTACGTCCGCCTGATGATTCTTCCCGAGCTCGGCGGCCGCATCCACTTCGGTCTGGACAAGACCAGGAACTACAACTTCTTCTATCGCAACAACGTGATCAAGCCGGCACTGGTCGGCGTCACCGGACCCTGGCTCTCCGGCGGGGTCGAGTTCAACTGGCCCCAGCACCACCGGCCGGGAACCTACCTGCCCGTGTCCTGGGCGATCGAAGAGGAAGCGGACGGCAGCCGCACCGTCTGGTGTGCCGACCTCGACCCACTCGCACGGATGAAGGGGATGCACGGCGTCCGGCTGCGGCCAGACTCCTCACTCGTCGAGCTCAGGGTGCGGCTGTTCAATCGCACCGACGATGTCCAGACCTTCTTGTGGTGGGCAAACGTTGCAGCACGGGTTGGCGACAGCTACCAGTCGTTCTTCCCCACCGACGTCCACTTCGTTGCCGACCACGCCAAGCGGGCCGTGGTCAGCTTCCCTGAGGTTCGCGGCACCTACTACGGGGTGGACTACTCCGAGCGGGTTACCCCGGAGAACCCGGAGGCGGACCGGCTCGACTGGTACAAGAACATCCCGGTACCAACCTCGTACATGTGTCTCGGCAGCGACGACGACTTCTTCGGTGGCTATGACCACGCGGTGAACGCGGGCTTCGTGCACTGGGCAGACCACCGGATCTCGCCAGGGAAGAAGCAGTGGACCTGGGGCAACGCACCGTTCGGCTGGGCCTGGGACCGGAACCTGACCGACAGCGATGGGCCGTATGTCGAGCTGATGGCGGGCGTGTTCACCGACAACCAGCCCGACTTCGCATTCCTCGCCCCGGGCGAGACCAAGACCTTCAGCCAGTACTGGTATCCGATCCAGGACGTCGGCACCGTCCAGCAGGCCAATCGGGACGGAGCAGTTCATCTTGACGTCGACGCCAGCAGCATCGACCTGCGGTTCGTCCCGACGCGGCGCATGGACGCCGACCTCACCGTGACGGTGGCGGGTCGACCTGTGTGGCGGGCGCGAGTCTCCTGCGAACCCGGACGACCCCACCTCGAAACGATTGAGTTGGCGGCCGCAGTCGACCCGACCGACGTGACCTTTGAGGCCCGAGAGAACGGGGACCTCGTCCTCGCGTGGACCCCGCGTGCCGTGCCCGAGGTGATCAGCCTGCCCAGCGCGGCGGACGAACCCGCGCCGCCCGCGGACGTGGCCAGCGTCGAGGAGCTGTATCTCACGGGGCTCCACCTGGAGCAATACCATCACGCGACCCGGTCGCCGGAGCCGTACTGGCAGGAGGCGCTGGTTCGTGATCCGCTGGAATCCCGCGTCAACACCGCGCTCGCAGCCCGGAAGTTCCGCGATGGCCTTCTTGCTGAGGCGGAGACCTTGTTGCGGAATGCCGTGGCACGGCTCACCCGGCGCAACCCGAACCCCTACGACGGCGAAGCGCACTACCGTCTTGGCCTGGTTCTGGTGGCACAGGGACGCCTGGCGGAGGCGAGACGACGCCTTCGGCAAGGCCACCTGGAACGCCGCCTGGAAAGTCCCCGGCGAGCTGGCCCTTGCCCGGCTCGCTGCCCGCCGCGGCGACTGGGCCGCGGTCCTCGAGCGTGCTGACGCAGTCCTGGAGATCGACCGCTGGCAGAACCAGGCCTGCGCCCTCTCGGTGCTGGCGCTTCGGCACCTTGGCCGGCCGGGAGAAGCACAGAGCAGGCTCAGCGATTTCCGCGACCACGATCGACTCGATTGGTGGCTTGCTGATCTCGGCGGCGCCCGAGTCGCGACCAGCGCCGCCACACTGGTCGACATCGCCCTCGAGTATGCGAGCTGCGGCCTGAACGCCGATGCCGGGAGACTTCTCAGCGAAGCTGAGAACCTCGAGCTCACGGCGCCCGTGGTGGGTGCGGGAAACCACCTCCCGCTCATAGTCCTTCATCGTGCCGACCTGCTGGCGGCCCAGGGACTGACCGCGCAGGCGCAGGACCTGATCACGTCTGCTGACCGTCTCGATCGGAGCCGTTGTTTCCCTGGCCGGCTCGCCGACGCCTTGATGCTGGAGCGCCTCCGGACGCTCATGCCGCGCAGCCAGGTTCTCGCCGCTCTGCACGGACACTGGCTCTACTCCCGGGGGAGGGCGGTCGAAGCCATCGACGCCTGGACAATCGCCGACGACGACCCGGTCAGTCTCCGGAACCGGGGTGTGGCCGCCTTCAACCATCTCAAGGACACCGCGGAGTCGGTGCGCTGCTACGAGCGAGCACTGTCCGTGGCCCCGGCCGATCCCCGGCTCTGGTACGAGCGCGACCAGCTGGCGAAACAGGTCGGCGAACCACTAGCAGACCGACTCGCCCGCCTCGAGGCGCACCGGGACATGGTGGACGCGCGCGACGACCTCTCGGTCGAATACGTCGCCTTGTTGCTGGGAGTCGGACGGTCGCGTGAGGCCCTTGGCGTGCTGGAGGAGCGGTGCTTCCAGCCTTGGGAGGGCGGTGAGGGCCAGGTCCTCGCAGTCTGGGAACGGGTGAACGGCTCGCTGGCTCGCGAGGCGCTTGCGAACGGTGATGCCACCAGCGGTGTTGCCCTTGCGCGGGCAGCGTTCCAGCCTCCCCTGTCGCTGGGCGAAGATCGCCACCTGCTGGCAAATGTCGCGCACCTCGACCTGCTGCTCGGCGACGCGCTCCGGGCCGCAGGGGACACTGCTTCCGCCGAGGAGTTCTGGCGAAAGGCGGCCTCCGCGGAGGGCGACTTCGTGGCCATGTCCACGACCCCTCACAGCGAGCGATCTGCCTTTTCGATCTTCGCCCTCCAACAGCTTGGTCGCACCGGCGAGGCCGCCGAGCTGGCTGCCGAGGTCAGTGAATGGGCTGAGGCCGAGCGTCGCACGAAAGCGCAGATCGACTACTTCGCCACATCTCTACCCACCTTGCTGCTGTTCCACGAGGACCCCCAGGTTCGGCAGCAGCTCACCTGCGATGTCATGCGGGCTCAAGCCCGCCTGGCGTTGGGCGACCTGGACGGCGCCGGGCAACTGCTCGACGAGGTCCTGAGCGTCGATCCCAGCGAGCCCTTCGCCTTGGAGGCTCGCGCCCTGGTCCTGAATCAGGCCAAGAACCAACCAGTCCGACACTCTCACTTACCAAAGGAGAAATGATGAGAGTCAATACCAGATGGATGAGGGTCGCCGTCTCTTCGGTCGCCGGAATCCTCGCGCTGACCAGCATGGCAGCGTGTAGCGCAACCCCCACTGCCGGTGGCAGCGGCACCGCCACCCAGGCGAAGGAAATCCGCATCGGCGCCCTCTACCTCGACTCCCAGGGCTACTACGGCGGAGTCAAGAAAGGGGTTCAGGACGCGGCAAAGGCCTCGGGTCTGAACGTGAAGCTGATCGAGAGCAGCTCGGCAGGTGACGTCGCCAAGGAGAGCTCCTTCATGCAGTCCCTGGTGTCTTCCGGGGTCAGCGCGATCATCATCTCCGCGGTGTCCGCAGATGGCTCGATCGCCGCGGTGAAGGCTGCTTCGGAGGCCGGGATCCCGGTGATCTGCTACAACACCTGCGTCTCCGCAGACGCGATGAGCAAGTACGTGACCGCCTACATCCTGGGTGATCCGCTGGAGTTCGGGAAGCTCGCCGGTGACTTCGCCGCCGACTTCTACAAGAAGAAGGGCAACGAGGCTCCGCAGTTCGGCGTGCTGAACTGCGAGCAGTACGAGGTCTGCCAGCAGCGCATGAAGGGCTTCAAGGATGCCCTGATGGCGAAGCTGCCCAACGCCAAGATCGCCTCCGACCAGGAGGGCACCGAGGCTGACAAGGCCATCTCGGTCGGCGAGCAGATCATCACCGCCAACCCGGGCATCACCGGCATGTACGGCCAGTCCGGCGGCGCAACCGTGGGTGCCTTCAAGGCAGTGGGCAACCGGAGCAAGACGGGCACGATCTTCGCGTTCGGCTCCGACATGACCACCGACATCGCCACGGCGTTGAAGGACGGTACGGTCCTGCAGGCCGTCGTCGACATCTCCGGCCTCGAGGTCGGAAAGATGGCATTTGCGCAGGCCAAGGACGCGATGGACGGCAAGAAGCCTGCCCAGCAGGTCATCGCAGCCCCGGTGAAGCTGTACACGCCGGACATGGCCCAGGCCTGGATCGACGCCCACCCGGACGGCCTTCCCTGATGCATGGCTGATTGTGGTGGCCCGCCCCAAGGGGGCCACCACAATCAGCCCGGCGTACGTTTCAGGAAACGGCTCAGCAGGCAAAGGAGAACGGCATGGAAGGCAAGAGTCCGGACTTCGGCTCCGTGATCGCGCAGACCCGGGCCGTCAACAAGCGGTATCCGGGTGTCCACGCCCTCAAATCCGTCGACTTCACGGTCCATGCCGGTGAAGTGCGCGCGCTTCTCGGCGCCAATGGCGCCGGCAAGTCAACCCTGATCAGGATGCTCGCCGGTGTCGAGACACCCGATGACGGGACCGTCGAGATCGCCGGCACACCGCTGGTCGGCGGTGTCCGCGAGGCCAGCAAGCTCGGCGTCGCCACCGTCTACCAGGAGCTGAGCCTCATTCCTGGCATGTCGGTCGCGGAGAACCTCTTCCTCGGTCACTGGCTCCGCGGCCGGGCAGGCATCGACGTCCGCGCGATGGAGGACGCTGCCCGCAGCACGCTGTCGCGCATCGGCGCGCACATCGATCCCGGTCGTGAGGTCGCCAGCCTGACCCTGGCCGAGCAGCAGATCGTCGAGATCGCACGAGCAGTGCACGAGGATCCCAAACTCCTGATCCTGGATGAGCCCACCAGCGCGCTCGCGGCCCACGAGGTCAACCTCGTCCTTGACGTCGTCCGGAAGGTGGCCGCACGCGGCGTCGGCGTCATCTATGTGAGCCACCGCATGGACGAACTCCGCCAGATCGCCGACACCGTCACCGTGATGCGGGACGGCCGACACATTGCCACGACAGATGTCCGCGGCGCATCGACCCAACACATCATCGACCTGATGCTGGGCGAAACCGCCGCCAAGGAACAGCTCGCCTACGAAGGTCGGGCGCTCGGTGACGTCAAGCTGAACGTCGTCGGGCTCAAGGTGCCCCCGAAGATCGACGAGGTGTCGTTCAGCGTCCGCCAGGGCGAGATCCTCGGCATCGCCGGCCTGCTCGGCTCCGGTCGCACCGAACTGCTCCGTGCCGTGGCCGGCTTCGACAAGCCGGCGTCGGGGATCGTCGAGGTCAACGGCGTCAAGGTACGCAACCACAACGCACTCCACATCAAGAACCTTGGAGTAGGCCTCACGCCAGAGGACCGCAAGCGCGAAGGCATCGTCACCGACCTCAGCATCGCCGAGAACATGGTCATGTCCGACTACACGAAGGTCAGCACCGCAGGCGTCCTGCAACCTGCACTCATCGGTCGCGCAGCCGGTGCCCTCGAGGCGACGGCTTGACATGAAGGCCGAGAACCTCGACCGCTCGATCGCGACCCTCAGCGGTGGCAATCAGCAGAAGGCCGTCATCGGCCGATGGCTTCACGCCGGGAGCAACGTCCTGCTACTCGACGAACCCACCCGTGGCGTCGACGTGGGATCAAAGGCCCAGATCTACGACATCATGCGACAACTCGCTGCCGACGGCGCCGCGGTGGTCTTCATCTCGAGCGAACTCGAGGAACTACCACTCGTGTGCGACCGGGTCATCGTCCTTCGCGACGGCCGCCTGACCGCCGAGTTCCGGGCCCCACAGATACGAGCAGCAGAGCTGCTGGCCGCCGCCATGGCCACAGAAGAGGAGAACTGAGATGTCCACCACAACGTCCACGCCCGCGGAGAGAGTCAACCTGCGGCAACGCTGGGAGAGGCTCGTCCGCAGCGGTACCGGGCTCAACATCATCGGTCTCCTTGTCGCGATCGTGCTGCTCTACATCGTGCTCAGCGCCACCGCGACCGGGTTCACCTCGGCTCCGAATCAGTTCGGCATGCTGCGGGACGCCGCGATGATCGGAGTGGTCGCCACCGGCATGACCATGGTCATCATTGCCGGCGAGATCGACGTCTCCATCGGTCCTGCCGTGGCGCTGTCATCCGTCATCTTCGCGAAGGCGATGACGGCCTGGGGGCTGCCCGCGATCGTCGCCATCCTGGTCACCCTGCTCTTCGGTGGATTGTGGGGCTCCGTGGTCGGCTACCTGAGAGCACGAATCGGAGTGCCCAGCTTCATCGGCACGCTCGGTCTCTGGAACATCCTCGGCGGCCTGGCCCTGTTCACCACCGACGCGCTCCCGGTGCCCATCCCGCTCACCGATCCCACCGTCGACCTGCTGTCTGGCCGAGTCCTCGGCCTGCCCACGCCTGCGTGGGTGATGTTGCTGGCATTCGTCGCGTTCGGCTTCGTCTCCACGCGGACCGCCTACGGACGCTCCGTCTTCGCGGTCGGCGGCAACTCGTCGTCGGCTCGCCTGGCCGGCATCAGCGTTGCAAAGATCCGGACCCTCATCTTTGTCACCACCGGGATGCTCTCCGCGCTCAGCGGCGTACTGCTCGCAGCCCGCCTCGGCTCGGGCAATGGCGGTGCAGCCAAGGGGCTGGAGTTCAGCATCATCGCTGCCGTCGTCGTCGGTGGAACCGCGATGACCGGTGGTAGAGGCAGCCTGCTGGGGACCTTCCTCGGCGTCATCTTCATCACCCTCCTGGGCAATGGGCTGGTCCTCCTCGGGGTGAACTCCTTCCTTCAGCAGGTGGTGAGCGGAGCCATCATCGTCATCGCCGTGCTGCTCAACGTCCTCATGTCCCGCCGCGGCGGGCACGCAACCACAGACTGAAAGGTCACATCATGACCGAGACAATGCGCGGGGTGTTCCTTCCCGGCAACTCCACCGCAGAAGTTCGCGATTACCCGGTTCCGGTGCCCGGTCACGGGCAGCTCCTGATCAAGATGGGTGCCTCAGGCATCTGCGGAAGCGACATCGGCTACATCTTCCATGAGTACAAGACCCACAAGGGGCTCGACGGCAAGCCGGCCTATCACGGGGTCATCGCCGGCCATGAGCCGTGTGGACGCGTCGTCCAGCAAGGCCCGGGCTGCGTCCGATTCGCAGAAGGCGACCGGGTGCTGATCTACCACATTGTGGGCTGCGGTCGGTGCCCCAACTGCCGCTCTGGCCATTTCATCAGCTGCAGTGACCCGACCCGTCGTGAGGCGTACGGCTGGCAGCGCGACGGCGGCCACGCCGACTACGTCCTGGTCGACGAGTCGACCTGCATCCCGCTGCCGGAACCCCTCACCTATGAGGACGGGGCGCTGATCGCCTGTGGGTTCGGCACAGCCTACGAAGGCCTGCACCGAACCGGGCTCCGCGGTGGGGAGGACCTTCTGGTCGTCGGACTCGGGCCGGTCGGCATGGCCGCGGCCACCATCGGACGGATGCTCGGTGCCCGCCGGATCATCGGGGTCGAGCGTGGCGCAGAGCGGATCGCGTTCGTTGAGCAGACCGGGCTCGTTGACGACATCGTCATGGCGGACGAACACAGCGCGAACGCGATCCTTGAACTGACCGGCGGCGTCGGCTGCGCGGTGACGGTCGACTGTTCAGGGAGCGCCCCCGGCCGCGGAACCGCGCTCAACGCGGCCGCGGAGTGGGGCCGCGTCTCCTTGCTCGGTGAGGGTGGTCGCCTCGAAACCGAGGTTTCCGACGTGATGCTGCACAAGCAGCTGACTGTGTTCGCCTCGTGGGTGACTTCGCTCCAGGGGATGGAGAGGCTCACCGGGATGCTCCACGCCGAAGGGATCCACCCTGACCGTGTCGTCAGCCATCGGATGCCACTGTCGCAGGCGAACGAGGCATACACGCTGGCCGCGGCCGGCGCTGCCGGCAAGGTGGTGATCGTTCCGGAGGTTGCCCCGTGAGCGACGACTTCCTGGTTGTCGAGACCAGCGACCTCCGCCTGGTCTTCTGGCCAGGATGCGGAGGACGGCTGATCTCGGCGTCAACCGGGGGCACCGAGTTCCTCTGGCGCAATCCGGACTATGTCGATGCTGATGGCCGGCTGGTCAAGCCTCGCGACACCTGGCAGCCGCTCGACGGAACCATGGGCTCCTGGGCCAACGTGGGAGGGTCCAAGACCTGGCCGGCCCCCCAAGGTTGGTCAGGGGACGATGAATGGCCGGGCCCTCCGGACGGCGTGCTGGACTCAGGTGCCTGGCAATGCTCGCAATCGGCGCAGTCGGGTGGCAACCGTGTCGTGATCATGACCAGCCCCGCTGACCGCCGCACGTGCCTCATGGTGGAACGCCGTTTCGACGTGCCGGCAACGGGCACGAGCTTCACGCAGCGAAACCGGTTCACCAACGTCGGCGACCGTCCTGTCACCTGGTCCATCTGGGAGGTCTGTCAGGCCGACACCTCGACTGCCTCCAACGGCGGAATCCTCCGGGTAGGGGTCGACGACGAGAACCCACCCATCACGATGCTGTCGGTGGTCGGCACGCCGAGCCTCGGGGCGGTGGTCGGCGACGAGCGCCAGCTTCCCGTCCAATCGGTCGTGGGCAAGCTCGGCTTTCCGAACGGCAGTCGTTTCGTTGGTCTCGATCGACCCGATGGTGCAGGTCTCGAGATCGCGTTCGACGTGGATCCAGGGGCCGTGTACCCGGACGGGGGGAGTCGGGTCGAACTGTGGCTGCAGTACCCGATTGCCGAGCCGCTGGCCGAGTTCGGGGGGCTTCACCCGCAGGCTCACCTCGTCGAGTTGGAGGTTCTGGGGCCACTTACTTGCCTCGCGCCTGGCGAACACAGCGACCTTCTGCTGCGATGGAGCATGCGCGGTCCGTCGGCCTAGAGCGAAGAGCTCAACGCTGACCTGTGATCTTCCCAGGCTCGTCCGAGCCAGGGAGCGACGTGGCGTCAGCGCGGGGACGGTGGACGCCAGGGGCTCGTGGGGTCGGGTCCCGCCGGCAGGACGGGGGGTTGGCCACGACGAGGACCGCGACTTCTCCCATCGATCGGGCTTCATCGTGCTGAGGGACCCACCACACGCCGGAGACTGCAGCCACGGCAGCGATCGCTGAGACCAACCGGGTCCACACGCCCCGAGCCCAGGTGCAGGTTCTACAACACCGAAGACATCCGGCTTGCCTCCCTGCCAGCATGGATCCACCAGACAACCACCACCTGCCCCCCTCAGTAATCGGAAGGGCCCGACCCATCACCAGGCTGAACAACCTGGCCGGACATCACAGCTAGAGGCCCAACCGGTCCAGCACTGCCCGCGCGGTCCCCTCGTCAAGGACGAGGTCGGTGGCCACACCGGCCTTCAGCGCCCCGACCACCGCCGGAGCCCGGGACGGATCGGCCACCACACAGATTCGCCTGGGCACCTCATGGAGTTCGTCCGGGGTGAGTCCGGTGGCTCGTTCATTGAGGGGGATGTCCGCGTAGGAGCCGTTCTCCCGAAGCAACACGGTGCACACGTCGCCGACGACCCCGTCAGCGACCAGCTCGGCCACTTCGGCCGCATCAAGGTACCCCGCGGAATAGACGTGGGAGGGCACGCGCGCCTGCAGGCAGCCCACACCGAACACTGCCAGATCGATCTTCCGCCGAAGGTCGAGCACGTTGCGTACCGACCGCTCGTTCCACATGACTTCCTTGGCGCCGACTTGGTCGAAGAAGGCTGGCATCGGGAACAGCACCACCTCGGCGTCGAAGGCGTCCCCGAAGGCGCGCAGGATCTCGCCGACGTAGGGGATTCCGGAGTCGAGCGGGTTCGCGCCGCCATTGATCTGCACGACCCGGGCATCGACCAGCGGACGTCGTGCCACATGCCCCACGACATGGGAGAGGGTCGTTCCCCAGGCGACCCCAATGACCTGATGGTCGTCCACGGCCTCGGTGAGCAGCGGGCCGGCCATTCTCGCGACCTGATCGAGACGGCGGGTCTCGTTGGCGGACCTCCGCACCGCCACCAGGTGCACCCGCACGCCGAAGCGCCGGGTCAGGGAAATCGCCAGCGGCGAGGCGGAGCCCTGGTGGTCGGCCAGCGAGATCCGCACCAGTCCCGTGTCGCGCGCCTCCTTCAGCAACCTCGACACGGTGGATCGCGACAGCATCAACTGCCGGGCGATGGTCTCCATCGTCTCGCCCTGGATGTAGTACCTGGATGCCGCCTGATACACATCCTCGAACCGCTCGTTCATTCCGGTATGGCCAACTGTTGACGCCAGCCGGGGAACAGGCTGTCGGCATCGCCGGGGAAGGATTCGAAGGCGCGGGCGAATTCGCGGTGATCCTTGGCCCATTCGACCGGGTCGGCCCCGGCTTCCCAGCACTCGTGCGCCTGGCGCAGCGACCTTCCTCCGGCGGCTGGGCCGTCGAGGTGGCCGTAGGCTCCGCCACCGGCGGTGTTGATCACGTTGGCGTGGCCGAGGTTGGCGAAGAAGCCGGGCAGGCGGAGCGCGTTCATGCCACCGGAGATGATCGGGGCGGTCGGGACGCATGCCGTACCAGTCCTGGAAGTAGACCGGGCCCTGGTACTGCTGCCGCTCGCAGATGTAGGCGATCGCCCGGTCGTCCTGGGCGCCTTCCATCTTCCCGTAGCCCATGGTGCCGACGTGCATGCCGGACGCACCCTGGAGTCGGGACATCTTCGCCAGCACGAAGGAGGTGTAGCCGCGCTTCGAGCTGGGGGAGGTGACCATGCCGTGGCCGGCCCGGTGGTAGTGCAGGAACTGGCGCGAGAAGTAGCGCCGCGCGGTCGTGACCATGCCCGGGCCGCCGACGAAGCCGTCCACCAGGAACGCCACCTTGTCGGCATCGGGCCCGAAGGCCGGAGAGGATGAACTCGCCGCGGGCGATCATCTCGGCATGGTCGTCGGCGGTGATGTTGGCGCTGAACAGCTTTGCCTCGCCGGTCTCGTCCATGGCCCGCTTCATCGCGTCGTAGACGAGCGGGATGGTCTTCTTCAGGGGCGCGAACACCTGGTTGCCCTGGGGCTCGTCGTTCTTGATGAAGTCCCCACCCAGCCAGAACTCGTAGGCGGCCTGCGCGAACGGCTCGGGCCGCAGGCCCAGCTTCGGCTTGATGATCGTGCCGGCGATGTAGCCGCCGTCGACAACGGGCCGGCCCAGGATCCGCCACAGCTCGGCGATGCCCACCGACGGGCCGTCGAACAACTCGATCGCCCGCCGCGGCATGTAGAAGTCGACATCTTCGCGTACTCGATGTCGCCCATGCCCTGGTTGTTCCCGATCGTCAGGGTCAGGAACGACACCAGCATCATCCGGCCGTCGATCATGTTGCGGTCGAACAGGTCCAGCGGGTAGGCGATCCGCACCTCCTCGGTCGCCTCGTCCACGTGGTACACGATCGCGTCCAGGCCCTTGGTGAAGTCGTCGGTCGTTGCCACCTCCACATTCGTGCCGGTTGAGGACTCCGCCGCGAAGTGGGCGGCAGCCGCGAGGAACGACCCGGACTTCGGCTTCATCCTGTAGGCACACAGGATGTGCTGGCCGCCGGCGATCAGGTCCTCCTCGGTGAGGTCGAGATTGGCGTAGCGGGTGGACTGGTCCACGATGACTCTCCTTCTGGCCGTCGGCAATAGCCGCGGGACTTCGCTTGTAATTCAGCAGTATCGGCATAGTGACGTCGCATGCCGGACATTGGCAGGCGACCATGGGGACAGTGCGCCAATGACATGAGTTCGCCGTGACTACGATTTTAGGGGTGCCGGACGGCGCTTCGGATTCGGTCTCGACCCCCTGCACAATTGCGCACGGATTTCCACGAATGTGGCGTCGACTGCGCAATCGGGTGGAGACCGGTTTCGATCGCGGTCGCGTCACTAGTCTGACCGACAGTTGTTCATGACCGACCCGCGAAGGAGCGTGCCAGTGGCTGCACGGACACTCACCCAGTACCTGCTGGATGTTGGCTCGGCCGGACGGCGCACGGACTATGCGCACATCCTCAGCGCGGTGGCGGTGTCGGTGAAGCTCACGGCGGCAGCGGTGAGCCGCGGGCCGCTGATCCTCGACCCGACCCGTAGCGGGACCCAACCCACCGACCGCGAGGTCAACCGTGGGCTCAGGCGCCTGGCCACCAGCAACCTGCTCGCCCAGACCGAATCGATCGAGCAACTCGCCGGCATCTCGATCTCGGGCAGCGCCACGATCCACCAGGTCTCGCCGACCGGACGCTACCTGCTGCTGTTCGAGGCCATGCACGGCATGAGCAACCTGATCGACAACCTGCCCGTCGGATCGGCGTTCTCCGTCCTCGAGCGGCATCCGGCGACCGGACCGTGCACGGTCGACGACTTCCTCCAGCCCGGCACCCGACTGGTCTGCGCGGGGATCGCCCTCTACGGCCCCCGAACCGTGATGGTGGTCACTACCGGTGACGGCGTTGACGGGTTCACCCTCGACCGCGACGTGGGCAACTTCGTCCTGACCCACCCACAGCTGCAGATCCCGTCCGACGCACACGTCTTCGCCATCAACGCCACCGAGGCGCCGCACTGGCCCAGCCCGGTCAAGCGGTACGTGGAGGAGTGTGTCCTCGGGATCGACGGGCCGCGTGGCCACGACTTCACGATGCGCTGGAACGCCTCCGCCCTGGTCGGCGCCTACCGCGTCCTGAACAGCGGCGGACTCTTCCTGGTGCCGGAGATCGACAAGTCGACCGGCTGGCTGGCGCCCCTGCTGTACACCGCTGCCCCACTCGCCTTCCTCGCCGAGCAAGCCGGCGGGGGAGCGACCACCGGCACCCGGCGGGTGCTCGAAGTCGTGCCGCACTTCCCTGACGACCCGAGTGCCCTTCTTCTTCGGCAGCGCCGAAGAAGTGGCCCGGATCGAGTCCTACTTCACCGAACCGAGCAGGGCGACGACCAAGGAGTTCTCCCACCCCCTGTTCCACAACCGCACCCTGTTCGCCGACTGAGCCGAGGAAACACAATGTCGCGCATACACCCGGTCGTAGCGATCACCGGTTCCTCCGGAGCAGGCACGAGCACCGTCACCGACACCTTCCAGCAGATCTTCGCCCGCGAGGGCGTCACCGCCGCCATCGTCCACGGCGACTCATTCCACCGCTACGACCGGGAGGGAATGAAGCAGGCCTACGTCGATGCCGCAGCGTCGGGCGAAGGTCGAATTCAGTCACTTCGGCCCCGACGCGAACCTCTTCGAGGACCTGGAGGAACTCTTCCGGCAATACGGCGAATCGGGCATCAGGAAAGGTCCGCAACTACGTTCACGACGCCGCCGAAGGCGGCCGAGTTCGGGTATCCTCCCGGCACCTTCACCCCCTGGCAGGACCTTCGCCCGAGGTACCGACCTGCTCTACTACGAGGGGCTGCACGGCGCTGTCCAGACCGAAAACGTCGACATCGCCAAGCACGTGGACCTGCTGATCGGCGTCGTCCCGATCATCAACCTGGAATGGATCCAGAAACTCCACCGGGACCGCACCAAGCGCGGCTACTCGACCGAGGCCGTCACCGACACGATCCTGCGGCGCATGCCCGACTACGTGCGCTACATCTGCCCCAGTTCAGCAACACCCACATCAACTTCCAGCGTGTGCCCGTAGTCGACACCTCGAACCCGTTCATCGCCGGCTGGATCCCGACACCGGACGAGTCGATGGTCGTGATCCGGTTCGCCGACCCTCGCGGAATCGACTTCCCCTACCTGTTGCTCGATGATCGACGGCTCGTTCATGTCGCGGGCCAACAGCATCGTGGTCCCCGGCGGCAAGATGGAACTGGCCATGCAACTCATCTTCACACCCCTCATCTGGCGCCTCGTCGAGACAGCACGGCGGGGGCGCGCCGGCGACAGCCGCTAGCGGACCACAAGAAGGGTGTACGAATGTCCGACTTCACGTGGACGGATCTGGATCAGCGGGCGGTGCATACTGCGCGCCTCGGGCGCAGCAAGAAGCTGCCCGTGGCCATCGACGTCCCCGATACCTCCGAGCCGCTCTAACTCGAACTCAAGGTGGCGAAGGCAGGACTTGGAACCGTCTTCCACGACAACTCGACCAAACTGCAAGTCACCAAGGGATAGTCGGCATTCGGCCACCCTGACTGCCACGCGCCAATGGTCACGTCAGGAACGCAGGGGTGGCGGATCCTCGGATCCGCCACCCCTAGCCCGGTCGTCAACCGATGTCCAGGTGCCCGCCGACCAGCGACACGGGACGGGGGTCAGTGACGGTGCCGCCGAAGGTGCCGTCGGGTAGCTGGTTGTTGAAGGCGAGGAACTTCCACTCGCCAGTGTCGCGGAGCTGGATCAGCCTCCCGACGTAGACGCCGGCGTCGGCAAGCAGTTGTGCGTTGGCCAGGTCGTAGGGACCCAGGACGGTCTCAGCCTGGGCCGCCCATGTGCCGCCCGGGGTGCCGGAGGCTTGCATCTCGGCAGAGGTGTCCTTGCCAAGGCAGCTGAAGATCAGGAAGGTGTGGCCCTCGACCTCGACGGTGTGCATGACTTCGAGCTGGCCGAAGCCCTGGCCCACCTCGGACAGTGGCGGTCGTGCCTCCCAGGTGCGCAGGTCGGGTGACCAGCAGTGTCCGACGACGCCGCGGTTGTCGGTGGGGCCGGTTCGGCCACGGGCCGTGATCAGCAGGTGCCAGCCGTCCCCGTCCGGGTCAGGGAGCACGAACGGGTCGCGGAAGGCTTCGTCGACCCAGCCTTTGTCGGCGAGCTTCTCGTACCAACGCTCGTCGGCTTCTGCGATCTGGCCCTGTTTGGTCCAGTCGTGCAGGTCGGTGGAGGTGGCGTAGCCGATGCTCTGCTGTTCCTGCCCGACAACCAGTCTGGCGCCGGTGTAGAACAGGTACCAGGTGCCGTCGGGGTGCCTGGTCACGGAACCGGTCCAGGTGGCCAGCTCGTCGAAGGCCGGCGCGTCGCCGTGCACCAGGGCGTCGGTGACCCGGGTCCAGTTCGTCAGGTCGGTGGAGACGGCGTGCCCGATGGCGGCCCGGTGGTGACGCGCGTTGGGATCGTTCAGCGCCCTGGAGGCGTAGAGGAAGAACAGGTGGTAGGTCTCGCCGTCGTCGGCGAACCAGAAGTCCCAGACCCAGGAGTCCGGCAGTGCGAACATCAGCCCTTCACGCCGGACGAGGCGATCGAGTTGATGAAGGCCCGCTGGAAGGCGATGAACAGGGCCAGGACCGGCACGGTGATCAGGGTGGCGTACGCCATGATCTGCCCCCAGGACACGTTGAGCTGTTTGAAGTAGTCGAGACCGACCATGACCGGCCGCAGTTCCTCGGTCTGCACCACCATCAGGGGCCACAGGTAGGAGTTCCAGGCGGGCAGGAAGGTCAGGATCGCGACGGTGGCGATGGCCGGGCCGGCCAGCGGCATGACGATGCTGCGGTAGATCCGGAACCAGCCGGCGCCGTCGACGATCGCGGCCTCGTCGAGTTCCTTCGGGATGGAGTCGAAGTACTGGTAGAAGAGGTAGATCGAGAAGGCGTTGGCGACGAACGGGATGATCTGCACCTCGTAGGTGTCCAGCCAGCCGTGGGAGCCGTCGAAGTAGGGAATGGTGTTGACCCACCACAGCAGCGGCAGCGCCAGGGTTTCGAACGGCACGATCAGGGTGGCGAGGATGACGCCGAGGACGACCTTCTGCCCGGGGAAGTGCATCCGGGACAGGGCGAACGCGCCATGCGGTTCACGATCAGGCCGAGCACGACGGTGATCACCGAGATGAGCATCGAGTTCATCAGGAAGGTGGCAGAACGGCACCCGATCGAACACGCCCGGTGTAGTTGTCCAGGGCAGATGTCGCCGACCGGCAGGAAGGCGTTCCAGGTGCCCAGGTCGCCGAAGATCTGGAGGTCGGGCTTGAAGCTGGACACGATCATGAACACCAGCGGCAGCCCGAAGACCAGGCAGCAGGCGATGCGCAGGATCAGGCCGAGCGATGCTGCGCAGGCGGCTCGGCTGGCTCTGGCCCGGCACCAGCTGGGGACGGCGGCGGTGTCGCCGACGGTGGTGGAGTGGTGGTGGCGCTCATCGTCCGGCCTCCTTGTCACGGGTGAGGTAGCGCTGGACGAGGGAGACGGCCAGCACCAGCGCGAAGAAGACCAGCGAGATCGCCGAGGCGTAGCCGGTCTGCTGCTGCTCGAAGCCGGTGCGGACGGCCTGGAAGACGACGGTCGTGGTCGAGTCGAGCGGTCCGCCCTGGGTCATGACGTTGACCTGGGTGAACAGGCGAGAACGCCGCGATGGTGATGGTGACCAGGATGAAGGTGCGGTCTGCCGCAGCCCGGGCCAGGTGACGTACCGGAACTTCTGCCAGCGTGCTCGCGCCGTCGATGGACGGCGGCCTCGTACAGGTCGCCGGGGATGGTCTGCAGGCCGGACAGCCAGATGACCATGTGGAAGCCGACGGCCTGCCAGATCGACATCACGATCAGGGCGAACAGCGCGGTGTTGGGGTTGCCGAGCCAGTCGGGGCCCTGGATGCCCACGACTTGGCGAGCAGGGCGTTGATCAGGCCGTCCGGCTGGTACATGAACTGCCACAGCATGGAGACCACGACCATCGAGGTGACCACCGGCAGGAAGTACACGGTGCGGAAGAAGTTGACGCCGCGGACCTTGACGTTGATCAGCAGCGCCAGGCACCAGCGCGAGCCCCGCCTGCACCGGAACGACGACGACGGCGAACACGACGGTGTTGCGCAGCGACTTCCAGAACAGCGGGTCCTCGAACAGCCGGGTGAAGTTGTCGATGCCGACGAACGTGGCCGGCTCCGGGGAGATGAGTCTGGCGTTGGTGAACGCCAACACGAAGGTCGAGGCGATCGGGATGAGGACGAACAGTGATCATCAGCACGCCGGCGGGCGACCAGCTCAACGCAGGCGGTGCGGTGGGACCTGCCGTCGGTCTTCGTTCGGCGAGTGCCCGGTCCGGGTGGACGCGGTGGCACGGGCGGCGGCGATCGGTGGCGGTCTGTGTCATGGGGGTCTCCTTCGGTAGGCCGGGCCTGGCCGTGCGGGGCGCGTACGCGGCCCGCGCCCCGCACGGTCGGCCAGGGGGAGTCTACTGGAAGTAGTTGTTGGACTTCTGGTTCGCGTCGATATCGGCGACCGCCTGATCGAGCGCCGCCTGCGGGTCACCGCCGTTGACGATGTCCTGCGCGGCCTTGGTGAAGGTCGTCGCGATGAACGGGTAGCCCGGGGTCTGCGGCCGGACCTCGGCGAACTTCTTGGAGAACTGCCGGAAGATGTCGTTCACCCCGCCGGCCTCGTAGCCCGGGACCATCGCGGCCGCGGCGTCGGTGGCCGGGATGGTGCCGGTGGCCTCGGAGACCGCGGCGACGTACTTGTCCTGCACGGGAACTTCAGGTAGTCAAGCGCCCCCTCCGTGTTCGCGCAGCCGGCGCTGACGCCCCACTGCCACGAACCGCCACCGATCTTCGGGCCGTTGCCGAAGTCCGGCGGGCAGGAAGACGACGTCGTCACCGAACTGCTTGCGGGCGTCGGCGGCGCCCCAGGAGCCGTTCCAGACGATCGCGCTCTTGCCGTTGAGGAAGTCCGCGCCGGCGTCCTGCGCCGGACTTGGCGGCCATGTAGCCGTCGGTGACCAGGCTGTGGAACCACTTCGCCCAGGCCAGCGCCTCCGGACCGTTGAGCACCCCGTCGGCGCGCTTGTAGTCGGTGCGGTTGATCAGGTCGCCGCCGAAGCTCTGCAGGAACGGCGAGTACGCGTACGGCCACCACTCACCGGTGTTGCCGGTGGGCATGTCCAAGCGTACTTGAAGTCCCCGTGGCCTTCGCGATCTTGGTGAGCGCGGCCGTGAACTCCTCCGCCGTCCACGGCTTGTCGATCGTCGGGATCCGGATGTCGTTCTTCTCCAGCACCGACTTCCGGGACATGAGCTCAGGGCGACGTCGTAGTAGCCGACGGAGTAGTTCTTGCCGTTCCACGTGCCGACCGTGCTGGCAGGAACTTCGACAGCGTCTCGTCCAGGCCGTCCAGCGGGGCGAGATACCCGGCCCACGCCCAGTTCGGCACGTTCGGGCCGTCGATGTCCAGGATGCACGGCAGCGTCTTCGCCGCGGCCGCGGCGACCACCGACTGGTTGTAGGAATCCTGCGGGAACGCCTGCACCTCGACCTTGTACTTGGTCTGGCTGGCGTTGTAGTCGCTGACGATCTGGTTGATCGCCGCCAGCTCCGTCTCGTTGCCGGCGTTGTGGGTCCACATCAACAGCGTCGGGGTGCCGTCGGGTGGCGGTCGTTGCTGCTGGTGCCGCCCTTGCCGCACGCGGCGAGCGTGAACGGACAGGACGGCTGCGACTCCCACCGCACCGATCTTCTTCAGGGCTTTTTCACGAGGGTTCCTCCGATGAGGTTGAGGAGTTCGTCGTCAAACCAGATGACGAGTGCTAAATCTATTTAGCTATCCGAACGGTACCATCGGCCGTATTGGCCGTCAACCTGCTAAAACGATTCTTTCTAGGGATCTTCTGTGCGGGTCCGGCGTCATGCCAGAATCTGGCAAGGAAGAAGACGGTGCCGGTGAAGCAGAAGCGGGTGACGCTTGCCGACGTCGCGGCCCTGGCCGGAGTGTCCCCTACGGCGGCGAGCCTTGTGCTCAACGATCGACCGGGCAGCCGGCTGTCCGCCAGGCAGCGAAGCGGATCCGTGCCGCCGCCGCTGAACTGGACTACCGGCCCAACCCGGCTGCCCGAAGCCTTCGTCTTCGGCAAGACCCAGACCGTCGCATTCCTCTCCGACGACGTCACCGTCACGAGGTACGCCTCGGCGATGATCCGGGGGCTGCTGGACGTGGCCGAACAGCACCGGCACACCGTGCTGATCGCCGAGACCGGAAGCAACCCGCGTCGGGTCAAAGAGGCACTCCGGGCGATGCTGGACCGGCAGCCGGACGCGGTGGTGTTCGGGCTGATGGGCGCCAAGGAGATTGACGTGCCGACGGCTTCGATCGAGGTGCCGGTGGTCCTGGTCAACGGCAGGTCGGCCAGCGGGCTTCCCAGCGTCCTGCCTGATGAGTTCCAGGCCGGCTACGACGCCGCGCGCTGGCTGATCGACCGTGGCCATCGCCGGATCGGGTTCATCGGACGCTCCGAGGCGCTGCTGGATCCGTTGCTCTCGGTGACGATCGGGGAGCGGTACGCGGGTCTGGACGCCGCCTTGGCCGAGGCGGGACTGGAGTTCGCGCACCAGGTCGACGGACGGTTCTGGGAACCCGACTTCGGCTTCCGCGGAGCACAGGAGATCCTGGACGCGGTCGAGGTCACTGCCATTGTCGCCGCCAACGACCGCGTGGCTTTCGGCATCTACCAGGCCGCACAGGAGCGCGGGCTGCGGATCCCACAGGACATCTCGGTGGTCTCGTTCGACGACGAGTACCTGGCCACCTACCTCCATCCGGCACTCACCACCATGCAAATCCCCTACCTCGAGATGGGCCGCACCGCCATGAAGCTGGTGCTGGACGGCGACCTGCCTCCCCAGACGCTGGTGCCGATGCGGCTCCAGGACCGTGATTCGGTGCTGCGCCTTACGCCGGCGAGGACGAGGCCCTGACATGCGCGTCCTGGTCACCGGGTCGGCGGACGGGCTGGGACGGCTGGCCGCCACCACGCTCCTCGAAGCGGGCTGCGCCGTCGTCGTGCACGTTCGAAGCCGGCGCCGGCTGGACGCGGTTCGCGACCTGCTCGACCGGGGAGCGGTTGTCGTCGTCGGCGACCTCGGCGACCTGGAACAGACCCGTGACGTCGCCGGGCAGGTGAACGCGCTCGGCCGAATGGATGCGGTGATCCACAACGCCGGGGTGGTTTCCGGACCGCAGGTGCTGCCCGTGAACGTCGTCGCCCCGTACGTGCTGACCGCATCCCTGCGGCGCCCCGACCGGCTGGTCTACGTGAGTAGCGGCATGCACCGTGGTGGGCGACCATCGCTCGATCACGTGGACTGGTCCGGTCACAGCTCGACAGCCACGTATTCCGACAGCAAGCTCTTCGTGACCGCCCTTGCCCTTGCCGTGGCGCGGCTCTGGCCCGAAGTGTTCAGCAATGCTGTGGACCCCGGCTGGGTGCCCACCCGGATGGGTGGTCCGGCCGCCCCGGACGACCTGCGGCTGGGACACCTCACCCAGGAGTGGCTCGCTACCGGCTCTGACCCCGAAGCCCTAGTCTCGGGCGGCTACTGGTACCACCAGCGCCGCGCGGAACCGCATGCCGCTGCCCTCGATAAGCGCTTCCAGGCACGGCTGCTCGCCTCGCTCGCCGACTTCACCGGAGTAGCGCTCACGCCGGCCGAACCACCACCTGCCTGACTCACCGCTGGACGCGACAATTCTCGGCAGCGGAGGGACAAGCCCGTGCCGTTGCTGGCTGTGCCGCCTGCGTGCAACCATGGCGGCATGGGCGGTCCCGAGGAGACGGTCACCGTCCGTGCCCTGGCGTCGTGGCACGAGGGGCGCTGTACGCGCGCCTGTCTGCCGGGGTGTCCGCGGGGTGACGCTCGTCTCGGCGCCGCCCGGCAGCGGGAAGACCGTGCTGCTTCGCTCGTGGATCGACGAGGCGGGCCTCCGTGCCCGAACGGCCTGGGTGCTGGTGGAGCGCCACGAACGCGACGCCCAGCACTTCTGGCTGTCGGTCGTCGAGCGGCTGCGCTCGGCGGTCGGCGGCGACGGGCTCGTGCAGAAGCTCGCGCCGACGCCGGCAGTTCGACGGCGAAGGGTTGGTGCGGCGCCTCATCTCGGAGCTCGAGGCGCTCGACGAGCCCGTCGTCCTCGTGATCGACGACCTGCACGAGCTGGTCTCGCCGGATGCGCAGGCGCAGCTGGAGCTCCTGCTCGCGCGGCGGCCACGGTTGCTGCACGTGGTCCTGGCCACCCGCCATGACCCCTCCCTGGGACTCCATCGCCTCCGCCTCGCCGGCGAGCTGACCGAGCTCCGGGCCGCCGACCTCCGGTTCTCGGCCGAGGAGGCGCGGCAGCTGCTCGACGCCTCCGGGGTCGAGCTGTCGGCCGAGGCCGCCGCCATGCTCCTGGCGCGGACCGAGGGGTGGGCTGCCGGCCTGCGGCTCGCCACGATGTCGCTCGCCGGTCACCCTGACCCGGAGCGGTTCGTCGCCGAGTTCGCCGGCAGCGAGCGGACGGTGGCGGACTACCTGCTCGCCGAGGTCCTCGAGCGCCAGCCCGAAGAGGTCAGGCAGCTCCTGCTCCGCACCTCGATCCTGGAGCGGGTCTGCGGCCCGCTCGCCGACCGCCTGACCGGCGCGAGCGGGTCGGAGCGGACGCTGCTCGAGCTGGAGGACGCGAACGCGTTCGTCGTCTCGGTCGACCCTGAGCGGTCCTGGTTCCGCTACCACCCGCTGTTCGCGGATCTCCTGCTCCTCGAGCTTCGGCGCAGCGAGCCCGATTCCGTCCCCGAGCTGCACCGCGCCGCGGCCGACTGGTACGCCGAGCACGGGCACGCCGTCGACGCGATCCGGCATGCGCAGGCCGCCAGCGGACTGGCGGTTCGCCGGGGAGCTCCTCGGGCAGCACGGCTTCAGCCTCGTCGCTCGACGGCAGCTTCGCGACGATGCGGCGCGCCTGCTCGAGCCGTTCCCGCCGGACGCGTTGGCGAATCCCGAGCTGGCCGCGTTCCTCGCCTACGGCGAGGTGATCCGGCCGTCGCTCGACACGGCGGCCGCGTACATCGCCCTGGCCGAGCGCCACGCGTCGGAGGTGCCCGACGAACGCCGGCGTCAGCTTCGACGCGATGCTCGCGACCGCCCGGCTGACGCTCGCCCGCTGGCGCGGCGACTACGGCACGCTGGTGAGCGAGGTGCGGCCGCTGCTCGAGCCCGTCGAGGCCGAGACCGTGCGCGAGATCGCGGCCGCGCAACGACGTGCGGGCCGTCGCGCTGATGAACCTCGGCATCGTCGAGCTGTGGTCGGTTCCGGCGACGACGCCGAGCGACACCTCGAGCGAGGGCCTGGAGCTCGCGCGGCGGATCGATCGGCCCTACGTGGAGATGGGCTGCCTCGGCCATCTCGCCGTGGCGGTCGGGCGGCGCTCGCTCGCCGGCGCAGCGGCGAGCTCGCAGCGCAGGCGCTCGCGATCATGGAGGAGTACGGGTGGATGTCCGAGCCGATCGCCCCCGTGGTGCTGGCGACGATGGGCGTGGTCGATGTCTGGCAGGGCCGGTTCGACGACGCGCAGCCGTGGCTCGATCGCGCCGAGCAGGCGACTCCGGCCGAACGCCGAGCCCGCCAAGGCGCTGCTCGTGCACTACGTGCGCGGCGATCCAGCGTCTCGGACAGGGACGGCTCGCGGAGGCCCTCGCCGAGTTCGTCGAGGCGCAGCGGCTCCAGTCCCTGATGGTCACGCCCGATCCACTGGCGATCCGGCCCGCGGGCTCCAGGTGCAGACGCTGGTGCGGATGGGCGACGTGCCGGCGGCTCGGGCCGCGCTGGCGACCAGCCTCGGACGCCGGGACGCGAGTTCGCCGAGACGCGGGCGGCCCTCGCCGCGATCCGACTCGCCGAGGGCGACCCCCGAGGCGCCATCGACGTCCTCGCGCCGGTGCTCGACGGCACGGCCCCGATCGTCCGCGACTTCTCGGTCGTCAACGCGCTCCTGCTCGACGCCGTCGCGCGCGACGACGCTCGGCGACCGCGACGACGGCCGAGGACGACATCGAGCGGGCGCTCGACCTGGCCGAACCGGACGCGCTCGTCCTCCCGTTCCTCATCGTGCCGGCGCGGGACCTCCTCGAGCGGCATCCCGCGGCACCGCACGGCGCACGCCGCCCTGCTCGCCGACCTCCTCGACGTCCTCGCCGGGTCGTCGGTGCCGGCGCGGAGCGGCGAGCCGCCGGAGCTGCACGAGCCGCTCACCGAGAGCGAGCTCCGGGTGCTCCGCTACCTGCCGAGCAACCTGTCGGCGCCCGAGATCGCGGCCGAGCTCTTCCTCTCCACCAGCACCGTCAAGACCCACATGCGCCACATCTACGAGAAGCTCGACGCGCATCGGCGCACCGAGGCGGTGGATCGCGCGCGCGAGCTGGGGCTGCTCGGACCATCGGCGCGATCGGGTCGCTAGGGCGACCGCTCACGGCGGGCGGCCCGGTGGTCGCTCACACGATCCGGTGGATGCGCGCTCATCCCGCCGGCGGCGACGTTGCGCCCATGGACGAACACGTTGGGCCGACGCACTACGTGATCCGGGTCCGCGGGGTCCTGAGCGACAGGCTGCTCACCGCCTTCCCCGGGCTCCGGTCGCGCACGGATCGTGGCGACACCGTGCTCGCGGGCGCGCTGCCCGACCAGGCGGCGCTGCACGGGGTCCTCGCACAGATCGAGGCCCTCGGGCTCGAGCTGCTCGAGGTCCGTCGCTCGGGACGCTGACGGTCACGCATGCCGCCGCTGAGCGCGCGCACGCGCTCCCCGCCAGCGGTGGAATCGATCGGATCGGACGACGCCGGCTCATCCGGGCCGAGCGGGAGGCTCCACTCGATCGTCGCGAACCGTCGCGACTCGGGAAAGGAGCCACGAGAAATGGGAAACAAGATCCTGGTCTCGGTGTTCGACTCCGAGCCGACTGGCGTTCGAGGGGCTGACCGCCCTCAAGGACCTGCACCGGGACGGTGACATCACCCTGTACGCGTCGACGCGTGATCGCGAAGGACCCCTCGGGGACCGTGTCGGTCCGCCAGACGGCGGACCGCGGACCGGTCGGCACCCTCGTGGGCGTCGTCACCGGCGGCCTCGTCGGCCTGCTCGGCGGCCCGGCGGGCGTCGCGGTCGGCGCGTACATCGGCGGCTTCGGCGGGCTGATGTACGACCTGTTCAAGGCCGGCGTGAGCATGGACTTCGTCGACGAGGTCGGCGGCTTCGCTGACCCCGGGCAAGGCCGCCGTCATCGCCGACATCGACGAGACGTGGGTGACGCCCGGTCGACACCCGCCTCGGGGCGCTGGGCGGGACGACGTTCCGTCGCTTCCCGGGCGAGGTCATCGACGAGCGAGCTGATCCGCGAGACCGACGCCGCGCGGATCGGAGCTCGAGCAGCTCCGAGCCGAGCTGCGCGAGTCCACGGGCGAGGCGAAGGCGAACGTGGAGAAGGCGATCGAGGCGCAGCAGCGCAAGCTGCGAGGCCCTGGTCGGATCGCGATCGACAAGACGCTCGACGAGGAGAAGGCCGAGTTCGAGGCGCGGCTCGCCACGCTGCGCGAGCAGCAGGCCAAGGCGCATGAGAGCCAGCGGCACGCATCGATGCCCGCATCGACGAGCTGAAGGCGTCGCACGAGGCGCGCAAGGCGAAGCTCGAGGAGGCCCGCCGGCTCGCGAAGGAGTCGGTCGAGGCCACGCGCGAGGCGCTCGTGTCCTGACCGGACGAGTGTGGCGGGGCCACCGGGGCGCACAGCCGCCGGTGGCCCCACTCTCGTTCGCAGACAGCGCAGCACCGGCCTGAACCGGCCGGCGCTCCGTTTCGAATCGTCCAGACAGACCCCTAGGAGCCACCATGGTCACCGTCGCCACCGCAACCACAGCCCGGCCTGACGGTCACGCGCTGCCCCCACGGAGCTCGGCACCTGCGGGGCTCGCCCTGTCCGCTCTCGGGGTGGTGTTTGGGGACATCGGCACCAGCCCGCTGTATGCACTGCAGACCGTGTTCAGCGACGACAACGCAGTGCAGGTGACCCGGGCCGACGTGTTCGGGGTGATCTCGATGGTGTTCTGGTCGATCACGATCGTTGTCTCCTACGGCTACGCGTTCCTCATGCTGCGTGCCGACAACGACGGCGAGGGCGGCATCCTGTCCCTGGTGGCGTTGCTGCGCTCGAAGCTGGCGGCCAATCCCCGGGTGGTGTTCGCGGCCCTGGTGATGGGCATCCTTGGTGCCTCGTTGTTCTATGGCGACAGCGTGATCACCCCCGCTATCTCCGTGATGTCCGCAGTCGAAGGCTTGACGGTCGTCAACCCCGCCTTCGAACCGCTCGTGCTGCCGATCTCCGTGGTGATCCTCACCGGCCTCTTCGCCATGCAGAAGCTCGGCACAGGCACCGTCGGGCGGTTCTTCGGGCCGATCATGGCGGTTTGGTTCAGCACCCTCACGGCGCTCGGCGTCCCACACATCGTCGGCAATCCGGAGATCCTTGGCGCGCTTTCCCCGCATCACGCCCTCGCCTTCGCGGTCAGCCGGCCCGGCAGCGCCCTGTTCGCCATGGGCGGTGTCGTGCTCGCCGTGACCGGCGTGGAGGCGCTCTACGCCGACATGGGCCACTTCGGGCGGACACCGATCCGGCTGGCCTGGTTCGGCCTGGTGTTCCCCGCGCTAACGATTGTCTATCTGGGCATGGGAGCGATGATCCTAAGCGACCCGATAACCGTCGACAACCCGTTCTTCCACCTGGCTCCGGAGTGGGCGCGCATCCCGCTGGTCGTGTTCGCCGCGCTGGCCACCCTGATCGCTTCGCAGGCGGTGATCTCCGGCGCCTTCTCGGTGTCCCGGCAGGCCAGCCGCCTCGGCCTGCTGCCGCGGCTGAACGTTGTCCACACCTCGAAGGAGGAGGGCGGCCAGATCTACATCGGTGCGATCAACTGGATCCTGTACGTCGGGGTGGTGCTGCTGATCGCGGTCTTCCAGTCCGCGGAGCGGCTGGCCAGCGCCTACGGCCTTGCGGTCTCCGGCACCCTGCTGCTGGAGATGACCGTGTTCCTGTTCCTCGCCCACTACGTGTGGCGGGGGCAGCCGTGGAAGATCCTCCTCGCCGCCGTGCTGATCCTCGGCATCGAGGCGGTGTTCCTGGTCGCGAACCTCGCAAAGATCATGCACGGCGGCTGGCTGCCGCTGCTGATCGCCGCGATCGCCGCGACGATCATGTGGACCTGGCGCCAGGGCCAGGAGGCGGTCGACTGCAGGCGGCGGCAAATCGAGGGGCCGCTGTCCGGCTTCATCGAAATGGTCCGCACCAGCCGCGTCCAGCGCGTCCCGGGGCTGGCCGTGTTCCCGCACCCGAACGCTCAGACCACCCCGCTCGCCCTGCGCCGGACGGTTGACTTCTGCCACGTCCTGCACGAGTACATCGCAATCGTCAGCATTGTCAACGAGAATGTGCCCCACATCCCCCACGCGGCCCGGGCGAGCGTCGACGACCTGGGCTATCTCGACGACGGGATCATCCACATCAGCTACCGGGTCGGCTTCAACGACAGCCAACTCGTCCCCGCCGCCCTGGAATGGGCCAACGAAAGGGATCCGGAAATGGATCTCGACCCCGACAAGGCCCACTACTTCCTGTCATCACTTCGGCTCACCGCCGGCGACGTGCCGACGCTCCCGCCCTGGCGGCGGCGCATCTTCCTCTGGCTGTCGGCCAACGCCGCCAACCGCACGACGGTGTTCCACCTGCCGTCGGAGCGCACCGTAGTGGTGGGCGGGACGCTTGAGGTCTAGCCCCGACCACGTCGGCCGAATCGGACGATGCCTGTTCATCCGGTCGTGAGGGAGCCTCGACTCGTGAACGTCGTTATCTGAAGGGACCAAGCAAGCCATGAACCCAATGCCACCGCACCACCCGGTCGTCAATAGGCTCGACGCGGAACGGGCCAAGCACCTCGAGCTCCGGCTCGCTGACCGCATCACCGCGTTTGTCGGCTCGATGCGGTTCGTGTACCTCCATGTGCTCCTTTTCGGGGTGTGGATGCTCGTGTTCGAGGAGAGTCCCTGGCCGACGCTGACGCTGGCGGTCTCACTCGAGGCGATCTTCCTCTCCTGCTTTGTGATGATCGGGCAGAACAACCAGGCGGCGTTCCAGCAGGCGAAGGCCGATCACGAATACCTCCAGGGGGAGCAGGAGTTGAAGCTCAATACCGAGTTGACCCGCGCGATCCACGAGCTCACCTGCGAGGTCCACGAACGCGTCCTCGGGAACGCGTCGGTAAAGGTCAGCGGCACCGCGGCCGCGGGCCAGCCCAGGACCATCACCGGACAGGGCAGCGAAGGGACCTTGATCGAGAACGCGCAAGTTGCTGCAGGTCCGACGAACTGACCGATCTTGACTTCCTGCCCCGTGGCTTCGGGGCACTCATCGCGCGCTACGGCCTCGGGGCGACCAGCGATGGGGCGAATTTTGGCCAGATGACTTGGTCAACGGGGACCCGGTGACGGATCCAGGCCTGATATCCGCCGTCGGAGTTCCGCTTCTGCCAGGTGTAGGGCCCGTTGCGGCCGCGTTCGGCGAACGAATCGATCCGGCGTCGGCATTCCAGAGCGGCCTGCTCCTGTTCGCGAAGGGTCAGTCCGGGGTTGTATCCGATCAGTGACTTCACCAAACCCGTGGGAAGCCGGTCGAGGATCAGGTAGGCGTCATACTGCCTGCCCTCCTTGAGGCCCTGGTCGATCACGTCGTCGTCTGGGAAGGCTGAGGCCCACCAGTCACGGAGTCGTGCGTCCTCGAAGCTCATGGGTGCTGCCTCATCTTCTGTCCTGGCTCGGGCGATGCGATTGGGTATTCCAATCTCCGACCAGGACGCTCAGTCCTGCAGGCGTCGAAGCCCCCGTGCAATGTGGGGAGCGTTGGTGAGCGTCGCTGGGGGCAGCTTCTGACCAAATACTCGGGGGGCTCACATAATTGGGGGGTGCGCCTACCGGCCTGAGAACCAATATACGAGCGCGGCGAAGAAAAGGATCCACGAAGTGCGTACAACTTACCGATCGGCTTCCGCGGGTTTCTGAATGACCTATTCCTCACGTCCGTTTCCGGGACGGCGTGGGTCATTTCGTGACGTTTCAGTGAATTGTGATCACCGGCCGGGTTTCGGAAGCTCCTTTTTGGGGTAAGTCGTTTTTGCTGCGATTTTCGATTGCCGATTCTGGAGCGCCCCCTGGGTCGTTATGCGAACCTTGACCCATGTCCAGGCAACCTCACCCCGCCGAATCACCGGGACTCCGGGCGTCCCCGCTGCGCTACCCGGACCGCTGGTACGGCGGCTACGTCTTCGATCTGGACGGGACGATCTTCCTCGGCGACCGGCTGCTGCCCGGCGCCGGCCGCCTGGTCGGTGAGCTGCGGGCCCGCGGGATCAGCGTTCGCTTTCTTTCCAACAACCCGACCAGCGATCCGGCCATGTACGCCGACAAGCTCGGTCGGCTCGGCCTGCCGACGCCGGCGGCGGAGATCGTGAACACGGTGGTCACCACCACCCGATGGCTGTTGGCCAACCACCCGGACGCCGTCCTGTTCCCGATCGCGGAGGAGCCGCTGGTCAGGGCGCTGCTGGAGGCGGGGTTCAGGCTCAGCGACGATCCGGGCGAGATTGACATCGTGATCGCGTCCTATGACCGGAAGTTCGACTATCGCAAGCTGCAGATCGCATTCGACGCGCTCTGGTTCCACCGGCGGGCTTTCCTGATCCAGACGAACCCTGACCGGTTCTGCCCCTATCCGGGCGGACGGGGCGAACCCGACTGTGCGGCGATCACCGCAGCGATCGAAGCCTGCACCGGGGTCACCTGCCGGCACAGCCTCGGCAAGCCGGACCCGTTGATGCTGGCCACCGTCCTCGCCGGCCTCGATGTCCCGGCCGGCCAGGTGCTGATGGTGGGTGACCGGCTGCACACCGACATCCGGATGGCAGTGGCCGCCGGGCTGGACTCCGCAGCTGTGCTGACCGGAGAGGCCACGGCTGCCGACATCCTCGGCCTGGCACCGGGTGAGGCGCCGACCTGGGTGCTGGACCGGATCGACCGGCTCGTCCCGGCCGACGGCTGGGACGAGCTCGGCTGGTCGTGATCCGGGTCAGCCGAAGTTCTGGTTGACGGCGGCTTCGCCAAGCATCTCGATGGCCTTCTCGAAGGCCCCGACCACTTCCGGGTCGTCGTAGTGGGCGGAGATCTCCGCCGCTGCCAGCAGGCCGCCGAGCAGCACCTGGGAGACGTCCCAGGGGTCCGGTTGCGGACCCAGCACCGGCCACTTCTTCGGCCAGCGCCGTGGCCAGCCAGTGCCGCACCAGTCGTCGAGGTCGTCCATGAACTGGCCGCCGAAGCCCCGGCCTCCGGCGAGCGCTGCTGCGGTGATCTTGTGCATCAGGCGGGCCCCGACGACCGTCCCGGCCGGCGGCAGCGGCTGCGGATTCAGGGCGACCTCGGCCCCCAGGCTGACGGCGACGAACTCCGAGCGCAGCGGGCCGCGCGGGATCACGTCGGCGGCCTTCGGATTGAGCGCGATGATCAGGGCCAGCCGGTCGCCCGACATCAGGGCACGCAGGATCTGAGCGGTTGAAGCCATTTCTTGGGTCCTTTCCTCGTGGTGGATGGGCCTCCGCTGGATCCCCCGACCCTGCGGATGACTCACCGATCAGAGCCGGTAGGGATGGGCCTGATACAACCGTGCGGAATGCCGCCGGCAGGCCCCGGGTTGGCCTGTTCGTGAAAGCACTCCTTTATGACGAATTCGGTGGCAACGAGAAGTTCCGGGTGGGTGACGCCAGGGATCCGCTGGTCGGTCCCGACTCGATCCTGGTCGCGGTCGTCGCGGCCGGCCTGAACCCGGTCGACTACAAGGTCCGCGAGGGCTACCTGCAGGGACTGATGGAAACGGTCTTCCCGGTTGTTCCCGGCTGGGACGTGGCCGGGGTCGTGGTGCGGACGGGATTGGACACCCCCGAGTACGCGGTCGGCGACGAGGTGCTCGCCTACGCCCGGAAGGACTTCGTGCACGGCGGCACGCTCGCCGAACTCGTGGAGGTGCCGGTGCGCACGGCCACCCACAAGCCGGCCGAGCTGGGATTCGAAGAGGCCGCCGCCCTTCCGCTGGCCGGCCTGACGGCCCTGCAGACCGTCCGGCGCTCTGGGCTGGTCGCGGGCTCGACGGTGCTCATCCACGCCGCCGCCGGCGGTGTCGGCGCGTTCGCTACCCAACTGGCCGTGCTGGCCGGAGCGCGCGTTGTCGGTACCGCCGGGGAGGGGAACCACGACTTCCTGCGGACGCTGGGCGCCGAGCCGGTCAGCTACGGCGACGACCTGGTGACCACAGCAAGGGCGTTGGCGCCCGAGGGCTACGACGTGATCCTGGACTACGTCGGCGGGCAGGCCATCGACACTGTGCCCGACCTGCTGGCTACTGGGGGCAGGGTGGTGTCGATCGCCGACGGGCGGGCCGCAGGTCTTGGTGGCAGCTACGCCTGGGTGCGGCCGAGCAGCAGCGACCTGGCCGAACTGGCCGCACTGGCCGCTGATGGTCGGCTGAGGGTGACCATCTCCGAGGTCTACGACCTCGACCATGCAGCCCAGGCGTACCAGTCTCTGGAGGGTGGACACACCCGAGGCAAGATCGTGGTGAGGATCTGACGGCTTCACTCGACCAAGCGGTTCCAGGCCCAGGAATGGCTTTGCCCCGCCTCCGTGAGGAGGCGGGGCCTGAGTCCCCTATCCCTAAAGGACTTGCCAATGGCAAAACACCTAGGCGGAGTCTAGTCCCCGAACGGGGGGAAACTCGCACGGCGCGCCTGAGAGTTTCCTGATCATGCAGCCTGCCTGGCGAGGATGTCGTCGATCTGGCCCATGGCGCCGGCCAGGCCCTCCTCCATGCCCATCTTGAGCATCGCGTCGAGCTGCTCGGCGGAGGCGAAAGTGCTGGTGAGGGTCATCCTCGTGCCGCCGGACTGCTCGGCAAGGGTGGCTTCCATGACCACCGGTTCGTCCGGCAACGGGTTGCCGTCGGCATCGGTGAAACCGTCCTCCAGGACGAACCGGGACGGGGCCTCCACGGCGTTGACCCGCCAGTAGCCGCCGGGCTGCTCCCCGTCCGGCCCGGTCATGTGGTAGCGGGACTCGCCGCCCGGGACGAACTCGTGACGAGTGAAGGTGGCCGGCCATTCGGGCGGGCCCCACCAGCGCTCGAGCTGTCGCGGATCTGCCCACAACTGCCAGACCCGTTCGGTGCCGGCGTCGAATTCGGCCACGACGACCATGGTGAGGGCGTCAAGGTCCTTGGATGTGGTGATGATGGCCACGGTTGGTCCTTCCTGGGTTCTAGGGGCTTATTGGATTCCGGTTGCGAGGATCTCCGCCATCCGCTCGGTCCGCGCGCGCCAGAGCTGTTCGTACTGCTCCAGCAGCGCGGCGGCCGCCCGGATGGCTTCCGGGCTGCCCCACACGAACTGCTGCCGCCCGCGGCGCTCCTTGGTCACGAGCCCGGCCCGCTCGAGCACCGCGATGTGCTTCTGCACAGCCGCGAAGCTCATCGAGTAGGCCCGCGCCAATTGGGTGACCGAGCCCGGGTGTTGGAGCACCCGCAGCACGATGTCGCGTCGGGTCCGGTCGGCCAGCGCGTGGAAGACCCGGTCCGTCTGTCCTTCGAGAAGATCATCTACAACCATTTGGTTGTAGGTTAGTCAGCGGACGTCACCGATCCCATGCGTGTTATTGCCCATCGCAGCGGGGTTCAGCTGCTCGCGGAGTGCGGCAGCCCACCGGTGTCGATGATGCCGTCGTCGTATTCCTCGGTGAGGCCGTGCGGGGTCTTCTCCCACAGGTGTGGCGCCCAGACCACCTGCGCGGCCGCCCGCCAGGCTGCGTAGGAGTGCAGCAGCCAGTAGATCGGGATGAAGACCGCGAAGACCGCGATTCGCCAGTTGTAGCGTCGCCACGCGGCAGCACCGGAGAACACCATCATCAAGACGTTGAAGCCGATCATGTTGATCGTGCCGAAGATCAACAACCACTCGGGCAGGAACACCTGGATGATCGGCGCCATCGCCCAGCTGACGACGGTGAAGCCCAGCACCAACGCAGCTGTGGGTTCCCACCCCGACGCCTCCGCTGGGCCCGGGCGATCAAGTGTGGCGTCGTACCCCGGCCGCCACCTTGTCGAAGCGGGCCCTGTCCAGCTTGCCGGCAACCCGGCGGATGCCGTCCGGGTGAACCCGGAGGATCCGGTTCACCCGGATCTCGCTCACCCGGTCGGAGGCGTCCCAGGGGCCCCGTCCGACCTCAACCCAGTAACGGCCCTCGGCCGCCTCCTGGGCCACGTCCCGGTCGTGGTCCTTGCTGGTCATCGGCAGGCCAAGCAGCCAGTCGGCGTCGCGGCCGATGATCAGCACCGGTCGGTCCTTGCCTCGCGAGTGGTCCTCCTCGTAGGGCACCCAGGTCCAGACCACCTCTCCGGGGTCGGCCAGTTCCCCTGGGTGTGGGTCGTAGGTGAGGGTGGGACTGCCCCGGAAGTCGCCGGGGTAGGGGGAGTGGGTGGCGCTCCCACCGCCGTCCCGACGGCCCTTCCTGCCCGGGCCCGGACCCGGGCGACGGGTGGTCCCGCGCCCTCGCAGAGCGTCGACGATCGCCTGCCCGATGGCCTTGATGAGGTCGCTGGTTGCCGCCACGGCCGCAACCGTACCGCCTCCCAGCGCTGGTGCCGGCCCGGGTCCCCGAATGGGTGACCCGGATCGTCTATTTGGCCTTCACTAGGCTTCTCACTTCGGCTAATGTCGGGGTGTCCAACGGAGGAACATGACTGAGCTCGGGATAGCCGAAGTGCTCGACCTGGGTCAGCTCCAGAAGGTACTCGAAGACTTCTCGGAGGCTACCGGGCTCGCGAGCGTCGCCGTAGATGCTCGCGGAATGCCAGTCACCGACACCTTCGCGTTCACCGCCTTCTGCCGCGAAATGCGCTCCGACCCGCTTCGGAACAGGCTGTGCCACAGCTGCGACGCCCACGGCGGGTTGCAGGCACTGATCGAGGGTTCGCCGCAGGTCTACCGCTGCCACGCCGGCCTCGTGGATTTCTCGGTGCCGGTCACCGAGGGTGACAAGTACGTGGGCGCCATCCTCTGCGGCCAGGTGCGCGTGCCGAAGGCCGACCAGCCGCAGTTCCTGACGGCCGGAACCGACTGGCACGGCCAGGGACAGCTGGAGACCCTCTACGAACAGGTGCCGATGTCGACCCTTAGCCGGGTCGCCGCCGCCGCGAAGACCCTGTTCGGATTGAGCCGCGTCCTTGACGGGATGCGGGTAACGCGGCGTCTCGATCTTGCGTCCGCGTCCGCTGCTGCCGCGCCGCAGCGCCCGCTGCTCACCCTCGTCCCGCTGCCCCGCACCGCGATCGAACCCCCGCCCGCCGAGTCGCACGCCGCGCTGCGCGACGCCCTGGATGCCGAGGATCTGGCGAGCGCCATTTCCGAGGCGAGCCGCCTCCTCGACGACGTCTACACCGGCGACGGCGACGTGCGCGAGGGCATCGCCGGGGTCGAGGACCTCGTGATCGCCGCAGCCCGGGATTGCGCACCGCGCCTGGTGTCGCACATCACCCCGGTAATCCAGGGCCAGCGGGACCGCCGGACGGCTTCGACCAACCGGTTACAGATCCAGTTGCACCTCGAGCGGTTGCTGGCGATGGTGCTCGACGAGGTGCTGCGCTCCCGGCCCCGTCGCCGGCGGGATCTGCGCGACCTGCTGAATGACATCGCCCGGCATCCGAACCGGGCGCTCTCGCTGACCGAGGCGGCCGCCGCGACCCACTGGTCACCCGGTCACCTGTCGAAGTTGTTCAAATCGGTCACCGGCTACACATTCGTGTCATATGTGACCGCCTGGCGGATCTCCCGGGCCCAGCTGATGCTAGCTTCCACGCAGATGCCGGTGCAGAAGGTCGCCGCGGAGCTGGACTTCAACCAGGTCAATTACTTCTCGAGGGTCTTCCGGGCGCATACCGGCGTATCGCCCAGCGAGTTCCGGCGTCAGTGTTCCTCGCGCGACGGGAGACCTGCCGGTGTATCGCTTCCAACTCACCACCACCCTCTGCTACGGGCCTGACGCCCTGCAGGCGCTGGCCACGCTCGACGGCCGGCGCGTGCTGGTGGTGACCGACGCCTTCATGTCCACCACTCCGCTGCTGGACCGAGTGCGGACCGAACTCGCTGGCGCGACCGTGGAGGTCTTCGACCAGGTGCAGCCGAACCCGGACGTCAACACCGTCACTGCTGGGCTGCGGGCCTTCCTCGCCTTCGCACCCGAGGCCATCGTCGCCCTCGGCGGCGGGTCGCCGATCGATACTGCCAAGGCCGTTCGCAAGCTGGCGCTCGAGCAGGGACACGACCTGCCCGGCGGCCTGATCGTCATCCCGACCACCAGTGGGACGGGTTCCGAGGTCACCTCCTTCGCCGTGGTTACCGATCCGGTCAGCCATGCCAAATTGCCACTGACTTCGGTGGACATGCTGCCGGAGATGGCGATCCTCGACCCGGAAGCTGTCCGCACCGCCCCGCCCCGCCTGACCGCCGACTCGGGCATGGACGCGGTCAGCCATGCCATTGAGGCCTACGTCGCCATCGGCAGCAACGACTTCTCCGACGCCCTGGCCGAGAAGGCCGTCCGCCTTTCCGACGCCAGCCTGGTCCGCTGCTTCCGCGACGGCGACGACACCGAGGCAAGGGAGCACCAGCACAACGCAGCGACCATGGCCGGGATCGCCTTCCAGAATGCCGGGCTGGGCATAGTCCACGGCCTCTCGCATGCCATCGGCGGCTCCTTCCGCGTGGCGCACGGCCGCCTCAACGGGATCCTGCTGCCGGCCGTGATCACCTTCAACTCCGGCGACCTGGGCTTCCGGCCCCACGCAGTCGGTCCGGTGGCCCGCCGCTATGCAGCCCTGGCGAAGGCGCTCGGCCTCGCCGCCGCCACCGAGCGCAACCTCGTCCTCGCCCTGATCCGCTGGCTGGAGCAGCTGCGCGGGGAGCTGGAGATGCCGGCCACGATCACCGCGGCTGGCGTCGACCGGACGGCCTTCAGCGCAGCCATCCCGGCCCTCGCCGCCACCGCTCACAAGGACTTCTGCACCTCCGGCAACCCGGTCGAGGTGACCGAGGCAGACCTGGCCGCCATCCTGAAGAGGATCAGCTGACCCTCCAGCTCCCGCTCGCCCCAGAAGCCGCCGATTGCCGCAGAAGCCGCCGTTCCAACGGCGGCATCCGCGGTAAGTGGCGGCTTCTGTGGAGATGGGTGGGAAAGGGGGGCTTGACGAAGGGTCAGGACAGGCGGGCACGGAGCTCGGCCATGCCGGCCCCGGTCAGGGCGGAGACCTCAAGGATCTCGGTGGCCCCGGCCAGCCGGAGGTGGTCACCGGCCTGCTTCACCTCGGCCGGGCTGGCGATGTCGGTCTTGGTGACCACGCCGATTGAGGGTGGCATGAAGAAGGTGGTGAAGCCGGGGGAGTACCTGGCCTCGGCGACGGTGGCCGAGGCGATCAGAACCACCAGTTCGACCTCGAAGGACGCCAGCCGCAGCGCGTGCTTGAACCACGGCAGCTCGAGATACTCGCCCGGGGAGTCGATCACCCCACCCCACGTGTACATCTCACCGGTCTTGGCGTAGTGGAGTTCGCGGCCCAGCAGCCGCTGCAGCAGGGTGGTCTTGCCACAAGCGACGCCGCCGACCAGGAGGAGCCGCTTCACGTTCGGGTCAGTGGCGGCCTGGCGAAACCCAGTTCGTCACAGAGCACCGCGACCACGGCCTCGACCGCCGTCTGCACGTCGGTCAGGGTCCCCACCACCACCAGCGAACCGGAGAACCTGTCGACGAAGCCGAGTTCGATCGCAGCGGCCTTGGTCGCCACGTCTGCAGCGATGAGCGTGCCCTCGCTGGGCGTGATGGTCATCACGCCGATGGCCCCACCGCCGGGCGGTAGCCCGATCTTTGGGTACAGCCGCGCATCGGGATTCGCCACCACGTGGGCAAGGGTCACCTGCTTGCCCGGGACGAACTCCTGGATGATGCGCTGCTTCTCGGACATACCCACCTCTCGTGGCGTCCGGACGGCGCGCGGTACTCCGCTCGCTCAGGCCCATGGTGCGTACTGGCGGGGTGGCTGTCAATGACTTCGCCCGTCCTGTGCAGAGGTGCACTTTCTGGTTGCCCGAGTTGCACTTTCTGGTTGCGCGGG
This sequence comes from uncultured Actinomycetota bacterium, assembly GCA_963848845.1. GTDB lineage: Bacteria > Actinomycetota > Actinomycetes > Propionibacteriales > Propionibacteriaceae > Propionicimonas. The sequence continues at coordinate 523,696 of CAWKFH010000007.1, read as the reverse complement.
CGCCACCGGAGTGCCTCGAAAGTGGTCACAGCTGGGCCGTTAATTGCCGTCCTTTCAGACCTACCCTCAACCGAATGGCCGCCAGGTCGGTATCCGACCTGCGGCCCACCGACCCAACGGAGGAGCTGGAATGCAAGAAGCCCTGGGAATGGTGGAGACGAAGGGTTTCGTCGCCGCCGTTGAAGCCGCTGACGCGATGGTCAAGTCGGCCAACGTCGTCCTGATCGGAAGCCAGCGTGTTGGCTCCGGTCTGGTCACCGTGTTGGTCCGCGGCGATGTCGGCGCGGTCAAGGCCGCAACCGATGCCGGCGCCGTCGCCGCTCAAAACGTGGGGGAGCTCGTCTCCGTCCACGTCATCCCGCGTCCACATGCCGACGTGGAGAAGATTCTCCCGCAGGCTGAGAAGTGAGGTCCTGACCCGCCATGGCAAGTGAAGAACTGGTCAACCAGATCATGGCAGCCGTCATGAAGAAGATGGACGGCAAGCCTGCACCGGCAGCGACGCCGGCCGCCAGCCGTCCGGTCTCGACGGAATTCGTCGGCTGCAACCCGCTCGGCGACACGATCGGCCTGGTCATCGCGAACGTGGACCCCCAGGTCCACGCCCTGATGAAGATCGATCCCAAGTACAAGTCGATCGGCATCGTCGGTGCCCGCACCGGCGCCGGCCCGCACATCTTCGCCGCTGACGAGGCCGTCAAGGCGACCAACTGCGAGATCGTGACGATCGAACTCCCCCGCGACACCAAGGGTGGCGCCGGGCACGGTTCCTTGATCATCTTCGGCTCCGAGGACGTCTCCGACGCCCGCAGGGCCGTTGAGGTCACCCTCAGTGAACTCGACCGGACCTTCGGCGACGTTTACGCCAACGACGCCGGGCACCTGGAGTTCCAGTACACGGCCCGCGCTTCGTACGCCCTGAACAAGGCGTTCGCGGCCCCGCTCGGCAAGTCCTTCGGCATCACTGTCGGCGCCCCCGCAGCGATCGGCGTAGTGCTCGCCGACACCGCGGTCAAGGCCTCCACCATCGACGTGATCGGCTACGCCAGCCCCGCCGCCGGCACCAGCTACTCCAACGAGGTCATCTCGTTCTTCAGTGGCGATTCCGGCGCCGTGCGCCAGGCGATCATCGCGGCCCGCGAGGTCGGTCGGGGATTGCTCGGTGCCCTGGGCGCCTACCCGGAGTCCGTCACCACGCCCTACATCTGAGACGGGAAACAGCGTGAGATCAAAGCGTTTTGAGGCGCTTGACGCCAGGCCCGTCAACCAGGACGGGTACGTAACCGAATGGCCTGAGGTTGGACTCATGGCCATGAACAGCCCGAACGACCCCAAGCCGTCGATTCGCGTCGAGGGTGGCAAGGTCGTCGAGCTCGACGGCAAGCAGCGTGCCGAGTTCGACATGATCGACTCCTTCATCGCCGACTATGCGATCCGGCTGGACAACGCCGAGGCCGTCTGCAAGATGGACTCCCTCGAACTGGCCCGCAAGCTCGTTGACATCAACGTCCCGCGTTCCGAAGTGGTCAAGCTGACCACGTCGATGACGCCGGCGAAGCTCACCGAGGTCGTCGGCAAGATGACGGTGCTCGAAATGATGATGGCAGTGGCCAAGATGCGGGCCCGGCTGACGCCGGCCAACCAGTGCCACGTCACCAACCTGAAGGACAACCCGGTACAGATCGCAGCTGACGCCGCCGAAGCCTCCCTGCGTGGCTTCGCGGAAGAGGAGACAACGGTCGGTATCGGTCGGTACGCACCGTTCAACGCAATGGCCATCATGGTCGGCGCGCAGGTCGGACGTCCCGGCATCCTCACCCAGTGCGCGGTCGAAGAGGCCACCGAACTGAACCTGGGCATGCGCGGCTTCACCGCCTATGCAGAGACCGTCTCCGTCTACGGCACAGAAGCCGTTTTCATGGACGGCGACGACACCCCGTGGTCGAAGTCCTTCCTGGCCTCCTGCTACGCGTCCCGCGGGCTCAAGATGCGGTTCACCTCCGGCACCGGCTCCGAGGTCCAGATGGGCTACGCCGAAGGCAAGTCCATGCTGTACCTCGAGGCCCGCTGCATCTACATCACCAAGGGCGCCGGCTCCCAGGGCATCCAGAACGGTTCGGTCTCCTGCGTCGGCGTTCCCGCCGCCGTCCCGGGTGGCATTCGCGCCATCCTCGCCGAGAACCTGATCGCCATGGCCCTCGACCTGGAGTGTGCGTCGTCGAACGACCAGACGTTCACCCACTCCGACCTGCGCCGCGTCGCCCGGTCCCTGATGCAGTTCGTGCCCGGCACCGACTTCATCTGCTCCGGCTACTCGGCAACCCCGAACTACGACAACATGTTCGCCGGCTCCAATTGGGACGCCGACGACTACGACGACTGGCTGATCATCCAGCGCGACCTCAAGATCGACGGTGGCCTGGTTCCGGTTCTGGAAGTCGACGTCGTCGCGACCCGCAACAAGGCAGCCCGGGCGATTCAGGCGGTGTTCAAGAACCTCGGTCTCACCGAGATCACGGACGCCGAGGTCGAAGCAGCCACCTACGCCCGCGGATCGCAGGACATGCCTGCCCGCAACGTGGTGGAGGACCTCAAGTCCGCCGAGGACATGATGAAGCGCGGCACCACCGGTGTGGACATCGCCAAGGCACTCATCAAGGGTGGCTTCGAGGATGTCGCGGATGCGGTGTTCGGCATGCTCAAGCAGCGCGTCGCAGGTGACTACCTGCACACGTCCGCCATCCTCACCCGCAACTTCGAGGTGATCTCGGCCGTCAACCAGCCCAACGACTACCGCGGGCCCATGACCGGCTACCAGATCTCCGACGAGAAGTGGGCGATCCTGCAAGACATCCGCCAGGCCATCAGCCCAGAGAGCATCTGAGGTCATCACCATGGACGAGAAGACGCTCAAGAACATCATCGAAGAGGTCATGAAGGAAATGGCCGTCGTTGGGGCAACCGCGCCTGCCGGAAAGCCTGCCGGACGCTCGGCTGAGACCCCCAGCACCTCGCTGGTCATCACCGAGACCGGCACGGCCGCACGGGGCACCAACCCGCGCGAGATCGTGATCGGCCTCGCGGCTGCCTTCGGCGGCCGGCAGACGCAGACCATCATCGGCCTGCCGCACGACCAGGTCGTCAAGGAGATCTGCGCCGGCATCGAGGAAGAGGGGCTGAGCTACCGCTTCATCCGCCTCTTCCGCACCGCTGACGTCGGCTTCATCGCACACGAGGCTGCAAAGCTGTCCGGTTCCGGCATCGGCATCGGCATCCAGTCCCGCGGCACGACGGTGATCCACCAGAAGGACCTGCCGCCGCTTTCGAACCTGGAGCTGTTCAGCCAGTCACCGCTGATCGACCTGGAGACCTTCCGGGCCATCGGCAAGAACGCTGCCAAGTACGCCAAGGGCGAATCGCCCAGCCCCGTGCCGGTTCGCAACGACCAGATGGCCCGGCCCAAGTACCAGGCCATCGCCGCGCTGCTGCACATCAAGGAAACGCAGCTGCTCGATCCCAACAAAAAGACCCAAGAACTTCGGGTCGAGTACCGGTAGGAGGTGACCAATATGGATCAGGAACAACTCATTCGGCAGATCATGGCCGAGGTCATGGCCAATCTTGGCAAGGACAGCGTGGCCTTCCAGAAGAAGTCGCCGGCTGCCGGCGGCACCATCGGCAAGGAGCAGTACCCACTCGGCGAGAAGATGCCGGAGAAGGTCTTTTCCGCAACCGGCAAGAAGCTCTCCGACTTCAGCCTCGACAAGCTGAAGAGCGGCGAGCTGACGGCAGAGGACTTCCGGATTGCCCCGGAGACCCTCGAGATGCAGGCACAGGTGGCCGAGTCGGTCGATCGCGACAGCCTGGCCCGCAACATGCGCCGGGCGGCGGAACTCATCGCCGTCCCGGACGACCAGCTGCTCAGCATCTACAACTCGCTGCGCCCGTACCGCTCGACCAAGGCCGAGCTCTACGGAATCGCAGACGAACTCGAGCAGAAGTACAAGTGCAAGGTCAATGCAGCCTTCATCCGGGAGGCCGCGGACGTGTACGAGAAGCGCGGTCGCCTCAAGGCCGAGTGACCAGTCCCGTCCGTTCGAGGGGAATCTGAACCGAGATGGCCTTAATCGCCGGTATCGACATCGGTAACGCCACAACCGAGGTGGCACTCGCGGAGCTTTCCGCGGGTGCCACCCCGGTGTTCGTCGCGTCCTCGATCGTGCCGACCACCGGGATCAAGGGCACGGCGCAGAACACCCAAGGCGTCTTCCAGGCGCTCACGGTCGCGCTGGACGCGGCCGGCCGGACCCTGTCGGAGGTGGACCTGATCCGGATCAACGAGGCGGCCCCGGTCATCGGGGACGTCGCGATGGAGACCATCTCGGAGACCATCATCACCGAGTCCACCATGATCGGGCACAACCCGACCACGCCGGGTGGCCTCGGCATCGGGGTGGGCACAACCATCGAGCTCGGCGACCTGGGGCGGGCGGTCTCCGGCACCCCTTACATCGTGGTCGCCGATCGGAGCTACACCTTCGAGGACGTGGCCGAGCGGATAAATGCCGTATCGGCCCGGATCAAGGTGACCGGGGCGATCCTGCAACACGACGACGCCGTGCTGGTGCACAACCGGCTGACCCGCAAGATACCGATCGTCGACGAGGTCAGCCTGATCAGCAAGGTCCCGATCGGCATGCTCGCCGCCATCGAGGTGGCCGAGGTGGGGCGGATCATCGAGACCCTTGCGAATCCCTACGGCATCGCCACCCTCTTCGGCCTCACCCCCGACGAGACGGCCTCCGTCGTCCCCATGGCGCGCTGCCTTGTCGGGAACCGTTCGGCCGTGGTCATCAAGACCCCGAAGGGCGATGTCGCCGAGCGTCGCATCCCCGCGGGCTGGCTGCAGTTCATCGGCGACCGCACCGCAGAGGTCGACGTCGACCGGGGGGCAGAGGAGATCATGCGCGTGGCCGGGAACGTCGGCCCGATCCGCAACGTCCGGGGCGAACCCGGCACGAACGTCGGCGGCATGATGGAGAAGGTCCGGGTGGTGATGGGCCGGCTCACCGAACGTGACCCGTCCGGCATCGAGGTCACCGACCTGCTGGCCGTGGACACCCAGGTGCCGCAGAAGGTGACCGGCGGCCTCGCCGGTGAGTTCTCCCTCGAGGCAGCGGTCGGCATCGCCGCGATGGTCAAGGCCGACCGCCTGCAGATGCAGCGGCTCGCCCACGACATGACCGAGCAGTTCGGTATCCCGGTCGAGGTCGGCGGCGTGGAAGCCAACATGGCCGTGCGCGGGGCCCTGACGACGCCCGGATCGTCGGTCCCGATCGCGATCCTCGACGTGGGGGCCGGCTCCACCGACGCCTGTGTTCTCCGGGCCGACGGCGTCGCGCGCTCCATCCACCTGGCCGGCGCCGGCAACATGGTCACCCTGCTGATCCAGTCCGAGCTGGGCCTGGAGAGCTCAGAGGACGCCGAGAACGTCAAGCGCTACCCGCTGGCACGGGTGGAGACCCTGTTCAACATCCGGCACGAGGACGGGACCGTCGAGTTCTTCGACAACCCGCTACCGCCCCACGTTTTCGCCCGCACCGTCGTGCTGCACCCGGAAGGCATGATGCCGCTGCAGCTTCGCCAGCCGCTGGAGGTCATCCGGCAGATCAGGATCAGGGCGAAGCAGCGGGTCTTCGTCACCAACGCCCTCCGAGCGCTCGCGGCCGTCAGCCCCACCAGCAACGTGCGGGACATCGCCCACGTGGTGCTGGTGGGTGGCTCGGCACTGGACTTCGAGATTCCCCAGCTGGTCACGAAGGCGCTGGGGGAGTACCGGGTGGTGGCCGGGCGCGCGAACATCCGCGGCATGGAGGGGCCACGCAACGCCGTGGCCACCGGCCTCGTCCTTGACTGGGAGGCACAGCGATGAACGCCGAGCGTCCCAGCATCCGGCTGCGACTCAACGACCGGGTTGATGAAGCCCGGATCGCCGAGGTGCTGCATGGCGTCGAGGAGGAGAGCGTGCCGGTCGAGCTGACCTGGCATACCGAGCTCAACCCGCTGCTGCTGGCCCACGCGGCAAGCCTTGAGTCCAGGCTCGGCATCGGGATCGGGATCAGCCTCGACCACATCGTGATCACCACAGAGAAGCTGCCACCGGACCGCCCCTACCTGGCGGCGATCCTCAACCGGTCGGCAACTTCCGACCGCAAGGCCGGGGCCAACGCTGCCCGGCTCGTCAAACGAATGCCCTTGTCCGACCTTTCCGCAGAATGAAGGAGCAGCCCATGCCAAACCTCAGCCTCGGCACCATCGAGGTGTTCGGCCTGCCCGCGGCGGTCGAGGCCGCGGACGTCGCCCTCAAGACCGCAAACGTCCAGCTGATCGGTTACGAAACGACCGACGGGATGGGCATGGTGGCAGTCAAGATCGAAGGCCAGGTGTCCGCCGTCCTGGCCGCTGTCGCCGCTGCCAGCGCTGCCGCCGCCAGGGTCAGCAAGGTGTTCGCCACCTCGGTGATCGCACGGCCCAGCGAACAGCTCGGGCCGGTCGTCCTTACCGATGGGACGGTGGGTTTGGCCAAGCCCAAGGCCGCCCCGGCCCCGAAGCTCCCGGAACCAGTTACCGCAAGCCCAACCAGCGACGCCACCCCCCCGGAACCGCAGGTCGAGGTTGTCGAGACCCTCCCGGATGACGTCGAGACCCCCCAACCGCCGGTCGAGACCCCCCAGCCGATGGTCGAGCCCCCCCAGCCGCTGGTCGAGCCTGTCGAGACCCCCCAGCCGCTGGTTGAGCCTTCCGCCGCAAAGCCTCGGGCAGCCAGGGCGCGGACCCGCAGCCCACGAACCGCAACATCCCGTACCACCAAGAAGTAGGAGAAAGGAAAGCCATGAGTGAAGCACTGGGTCTCGTCGAGACCAAGGGCTATGTCGGGGCCGTCGAGGCCGCCGATGCGATGGTCAAGTCGGCCAACGTCTCCCTGATCGGCTATGTGAAGGTCGGCGCCGGACTGGTGACCGTCATGGTTCGCGGCGACGTCGGTGCGGTCAAGGCCGCCGTCGACGCCGGTGCAGCCGCCGCAGCCCAGGTGGGCGAAGAGGTCGTCAGCAAGCACGTCATCCCCCGCCCGCACGCCGACGTCGAGCAGTTGCTGCCCAAGAAGGCCTGACGTGGCCGTTCCGGACACCCGTCAGGTCGTCGAGGAGGTGACCCGCATGGTGCTCACTCGACTGCACGATCTGGAGCTGCAGATCGTGGTGGGCGTGTCGAACCGTCACGCCCACCTCAGCAAGGCGGACCTGGCCACGCTGTTTGGCCTCGACGCCATGACCGTGTACCGGAAGGTCCGCCAGCCCAGCGACTTCGCCGCAGAGCAGACGGTTTCTGTCTCCGGACCCCGCGGGACGTTTCCGAAGCTCCGGTTGATGGGGCCTTGCCGGGCGAAGACCCAGGTGGAGCTCAGTCTTACCGACTGCGTAACGCTGGGCATCGAGGCTCCGATCACCCAGTCCGGACTCCTGGACAACGCAGGGCCGATCGACATCGAAGGACCGGCCGGGAAGATCCACGTCGAGCACGGCGTGATGGTGGCCGCCCGGCATATCCACATGGGCCCGAGTCACGCCAAGGCATTTGGCGTGGCCGACCAGGACCTGGTCAAGGTGGCGTTCGGTGGCGAGCGCGGCGGAGTGCTGGACAACTTCATCATTCGAGTGAAGGACGACTGGGTTCCGGAGATCCACCTCGACACCGACGAGGCCAACGCCCTGGGCCTGCACGACGGCGACCACGGAAAGCTGATCAAGGAGTGACCGCAACCATGGCACCGAGCCTGAAAGCCCCCGAAACGGCGATCCGCCGCTTCGCGGAGTTGGTGCGCACCGGCGCGATCGACGCCTCCGACGGGGACCTGCGCCTGGGTATCGACCTGGGCACGGCGAACATCGTCGTCTCGGTCGTCGACGGCGACAACCGTCCCGTGGCCGGCGCCTGGCTGCACTCCACCGTCGTGCGGGACGGTGTGGTCGTGGACTGGGCCGGGGCCACCGCGGCGGTGCGCCGGCTGAAGGAGGACGTCGAGCGGCGCCTCGGCCACCGGTTCACCTCAGCCTCGGTGTCGATCCCGCCGGGAATCAGCGCCGGCGACATCAAGGTGTTCCGCAACGTGGCCACCGCTGCCGGGATGGACACCGATGAAGTGGTCGACGAGCCGGTCGCCGCGGCGCGGGCGCTAGGCATCACCGACGGCTGCGTCATCGACATCGGCCACGGGACCACCGGCGTCTCCATCCTCGCCGACGGCGTGGTGCTGAAGAGCGTGGACGAGGCCACCGGCGGGCACCACATGGCACTCGTGCTGGCCGGCGCCTACCGGATCGGCTACGACGAGGCCGAAGCCATGAAGCAGGACCCGGCCCGACGCGACGACGTCGTGGGCGTGATCCGTCCGACGCTGGAGAAGATGGCCTCGATCGCGCAGGCGGCACTCGTCGGTTACGACGTTCCGATGGTGTACCTGGTCGGCGGCGCGGCCTCCTTCCCCAACGCTCCCGACGTGTTCGCCGCCCGACTCGGCCGACCGGTGGTCCGCCCGATCGAGCCTCTGTTCGTGACCCCGCTCGGCATTGCGATGAAGGAGTACGGCGATGACCGAGGCTGAACTGCGGACGCTGATCGTCGACGCGATCGTTGACCTGATGACCCCGACCCCCCGCCGTGCCCTTGTGGTGTTCACCGGCGGCCTGCTGGGCTTCGACAACGCGATCGACGAGCTGCGACTGCTGGCCGCCGACGGCGTCCAGCTCGACTACCTGCAGACCCCGAGCGCCAAGCGAATCCTCGACCAGGCCAGGATCGGTTCGGTCGGGATGCGTGAGGTCTCCCGGCAGATGGTCGAGGAACACAACATGCTGATCGCTCCGACCCTGACCGGCAACATCGCGGCCAAGGTCGCGCACGGGGTTGCCGACTGCCTGGCCAGCAACCTGTTCAGCGAGTTCATCATGAGCAACCGGCTGGTCGTCGCCTCGCGAACTGCCGTCTGCCCCGACGGCGCGGCCAAGCAGTCCTGGTTCCCGCAGATGCCGCCGGCCTACGCCGACCTGCTGCGGGGCAACCTGTCCACCCTTGCGACCTTCGGCGTCCGGCTGGCCGACTCCCGGTTCCTCTACCGCACCGCGATCTCCGCCTGGGAACGCCGCGACCAGGCCAGGCGGGCGCCGCTGGTTGCGGCCATGGGCACTTCGGTGGCCGGTTTCGCGGCCAATGTGGCCGCCCAGGTGGCCGCCCAGGCGGCCGAGTCGTCGTCACCGGACGCCCCGCCGGCGGCCCCGGGCCCTGCTGTGGTGCCCTGTGGGCGCACCCTGATCAGCCAGCAGGTCATCCAGCAGTTGGCGAACGGCGTCGAACTGCGGATCCCGGTCGAAGCAAAGGTGACCGCCATGGCGCGCGACCTGGCCGCTACACGTTCCATCCGGATCTCACGGGAGGTTTGAAATGTTCTTGGCCAAGGTTCGCGGGACCGTCGTATCGACCAGCAAGGACGAGCGTCTTGTCGGGTTCAAGCTGCTCGTGGTCGAGCGACTCGGGATCAACGGCGAGTACGTCGGGCTGCCACAGGTGGCCGTCGACACGGTGGGCGCCGGCGTCGGTGAGACGGTCATCGTCACCGGGGGGAGTTCGGCCCGGTTCGCCGCTGCTCGCTCCGACTCCCCGATCGACTCGACCATCGTCGGGATCGTCGACGTGGTGGAGATCGGGCCGGAGTAGCCATGCCGAACGTCTACACGCGCACCGGCGATGCCGGCCTGACCGGCCTGTTCGGCGGTTCGCGCGTGCTCAAGCAGAACCCCGCTGTGGAGGCCTACGGCACCATCGACGAGGCCAACTCGGCGATCGGAGAGGCCAAGGCCGTCGCGCTCGACGACTCCGTCCGGGCGACCCTGCACGGAATCCAGCAACGGCTCTTCGTCGTTGGTGCCGAGCTTGCCAGCGACGCCAAGGGCAGGGAGATCCTGGACAACACGATCAGCTCCACCGACGTCACCGACCTGGAGAGCCTGATCGACATGTGCCAGGTGGTCACCGGCCCGCAGCGCGAATTCGTCGTGCCCGGCCGGGACCTGCCCTCCGCAGCCCTGCACCGGGCCCGGACGGTGACCAGGCGCGCCGAGCGGCGGGTACTCACCATGGCCGAGACCATCCCGGTGCGGCCGGAGCTGATCAAGTACCTGAACCGCCTCTCCGACACCCTGTATGCGCTGGCCCGGCTGACCGAGCACAACCACGACGTCGCCACGATCGAGCAGGTCGTGCGCCGGGCCGTCGCCGGCGCGTTCGGTGGCGACGGGGCGGGGAAGGGACCAGCCAACTACGACCTGGCGACCCTGAAGACGATGGCCGAGGCCGCAGAGGCGAAGGCCACCGAGCTGGGGACGCCGATCGTCTTCGCCGGCGTGGACGCCGGCGGCAACCTGATGCTGCTGCACCGCATGGGCGACTCCCTGCTCGGCAGCATCGACATCGCCATCGGCAAGGCCTTCACCTCCGCGGCCTTCAAGTTGCCGACGGCAGCGTTGAAGGACCCGTCCGCCCCAGCCGGGGAACTGCACGGCATCCAGAACTCCAACGGGGGCCGGGTGGTTGTCTTCGGAGGCGGCCTGCCGGTCTTCGTCGACGGCCGGATCGCCGGCGGCATCGGCGTCTCCGGCGGCACGGTGGATGAGGACGTCTGCATCGTCACACACGCAATTTCGGTAGTCCAGGAAGCGAGCCAGCCATGAGCACCATCAGCCCGGAGACCGTCCGCAAGGTCGTCGCCGAAGTCGTCCGCGAGGTCATCGGTCGCGGCGGCGCCAGTCCCGCCGGCGACGGCGTCTTCCCGGACATGGACAGCGCCATCACCGCTGCCGACACGGCCTGGCGGCAGTACCTGGGCTGCACGATGAAGGACCGGGCCAGGTTCGTCAAGGCGATCCGCGACGTCGCCCTTGTGCCCGAGCACCTCGAGTTCATGGCCCGCTCGACGGTCGAGGAGACCGGCATGGGCAACGTGCCGGACAAGATCGCCAAGAACCGGGCGGTCGCAGAGCTCACCCCGGGGACCGAGGACCTGGTCACGGAGGCGTGGTCCGGTGATGACGGGCTGACCACCATCGAGATCTCGCCGTTCGGCGTGATCGGGGCGATCACCCCGACCACGAACCCGACCGAGACCGTGATCAACAACGCCATCGGCATGCTGGCTGCCGGCAACGCCGTGGTGTTCAGCCCGCACCCGCGGGCCACCGGGATCAGTCACTGGCTGATCCGCAAGATCAACGCGGCCCTCGCTGACGTCGGCGCTCCGCCCAACCTTGTGGTCACCGTGGCCGAACCGTCGATCGAGACCACCAACGCGATGATGTCGCACAAGCTCGTACGCCTCCTTGTGGCCACCGGCGGCCCTGGCATCGTCAAGGCCGTGCTGTCCAGCGGCAAGAAGGCGATCGGCGCCGGCGCCGGCAACCCGCCGGTGCTGGTGGACCAGACCGCCAACATCGAGAAAGCGGCCAAGGACATCGTCGACGGCGCCAGTTTCGACAACAACCTGCCGTGCACATCCGAGAAGGAGGTGCTGGCGGTCGCCGCCATCACCGACCTGCTGAAGTTCGAGATGCTCAAGCACGGCGCCTATGAGCTGCGCGACCCGGCACTGATCGCGAAGCTGGAGGCCCTGGTGGTCGACGGCCGCCACGCGGTCACCGATTGGATCGGGAAGTCGGCGCAGCTGCTGCTGAAGGCGATCGGCATCGACGCACCCGCCGGCACCCGGCTGATCATCGCCGAAGTGCCCTTCGAGCACCCCTTCGTCCGGGTCGAACTGATGATGCCGGTCCTGCCGATCGTCCGGGTGAAGGACGTCGATGAGGGCATTGACCTCGCCGTGATCGCCGAGCACGGGAACCGGCACACCGCGATGATGCACTCCTCGGACGTGAACGCCCTGACCAAGATGGCAAAGCGGATCCAGACCACCATCTTCGTCAAGAACGGGCCGTCCTATGCCGGGATCGGGATCGGTGGGGAGGGCTACTGCTCCTTCACCATCGCCGGTCCAACCGGCGAGGGACTGACCTCGGCCCGCACCTTCGCCCGGCGGCGCCGGTGCGTGCTGGTCGGCGGGCTGAACGTGCGCTGAGCAGGGACGGGTCCGGACCACCGGGTCCGGGAGTCCAAGGGAGAACTCCCGCGGCGGTGGGTGCCATCGCTAGTCTGGCCTTTCCAGACCCGAGGAGGTCTCATGCAAGTCTGGCCGGGAGCGTCCTACCCGCTGGGTGCGACCTATGACGGGTGGGGTACGAATTTCGCCCTGTTCAGTGAGGTCGCCGAACGCGTGGAGCTCTGCCTTTTCGACGAGGATCGGGCCGAGACCAGGGTCGAAATAAGCGAGGTGGACGCGCACGTCTGGCACTGCTACCTGCCCCAGGGCGACCCTGGGCAGCGTTACGGCTATCGGGTGCACGGCCCGTTCGACCCGGGCGCGGGGCTGCGCTGCAATCCGAACAAGCTGCTGCTCGACCCCTACGCCAAGGCGACCGATGGACAGATCGAATGGGGCCAGCCGCTGTTCAGCTACAACTTCGGCAGCGAGAACTCCCGCAATGACGAGGACTCCGCCGACCGGATGCTGCTCGGGGTGGTGGTCAACCCCTTCTTCGACTGGACCGGTGACCGGCAACTGAACATCCCCTACAACGAGAGCCTGATCTACGAAGCCCACGTGAAGGGGCTGACCCAACTACACCCGGACATCCCGGAGGAACTGCGCGGCACCTACGCCGGGCTGGTCCACCCGGCGGTGATCAAGCACCTGCAGAACCTCGGCGTGACCGCGGTCGAGCTGATGCCGGTGCACCAGTTCGTCCACGACTCCACCCTGCTTGAGCGCGGCCTGCGTAACTACTGGGGCTACAACACCATTGGCTTCTTCGCCCCCCATGCCGAGTACTCCTTCGGCCAGGAGCCCGGCGGCCAGGTGCAGGAGTTCAAGGGCATGGTGAAGGTGCTGCACGACGCCGGCATCGAGGTCATCCTTGACGTGGTCTACAACCACACCGCCGAAGGCAACCACCTCGGCCCGACGCTCAGCTTCAGGGGCATCGACAACGCCGCCTACTACCGCCTGATGGGTGACCAGCGGCAGTACTACATGGACTACACCGGCACCGGGAACTCACTCAACGTCGGCCATCCGCACTCGCTGCAGCTGATCATGGACTCGCTGCGCTACTGGGTGCTGGACATGCACGTCGACGGCTTCCGCTTCGACCTCGCCTCAGCCCTGGCCAGGGAGTTCTACGATGTCGACCGGCTGGCGGCCTTCTTCGAATTGGTGCAGCAGGACCCGGTGATCAGCCAGGTGAAGTTGATCGCAGAGCCCTGGGACGTTGGCCCCGGCGGCTACCAGGTCGGCAACTTCCCGCCCCAGTGGAGCGAGTGGAACGGCAAGTTCCGCGACGTCGCCCGTGACTTCTGGCGGGGGGAGCCGAACCTCGGCCAGTTCGCCGCCCGAATCGCCGGGTCGGCCGACCTGTACGAGCAGTCGGGCCGGCGCCCGTTTGCCAGCATCAACTTCGTCACCGCCCACGACGGCTTCACGCTGCGCGACCTGGTGTCCTACAACGACAAGCACAACGACGCCAACGGCGAGGGCGGCCGCGACGGCGAGAGCTTCAACCGCTCCTGGAACCATGGGGCAGAGGGCCCAACCAGCGACCCGGAGATCCTTGCCGCCCGCGCCCGCGCCCAGCGCAACTTCCTGGTCACCCTGCTGCTCAGCCAGGGCGTGCCGATGCTGGCGCACGGCGACGAGACCGGGCGCACCCAGGAAGGGGACAACAACACCTATGCGCAGGACTCACCGATCTCCTGGCTGCACTGGGACGCGATCGACGGTCCGCTGCTGGAGTTCACAGCCACCATCGCCCGGCTGCGAGCCGAGCACCCCACCTTCCGCCGCAAGCGGTTCTTCACCGGCACCGCCGAGCGGGTCGGCGACGAGCAGCGGCTCAATGACATCGTCTGGCTGCACCCTGAGGGCCGGACGATGGTGGACAGTGACTGGCACGCCGATGGCGCCCGGGTGCTCGGCATGTACCTCAACGGCGATGCGATCGCCGGCAAGGATGCCATCGGCGGCAAGATCATGGACGAGGACTTCCTGCTCTACTTCAACGGCGGTCCGGACGACGTCCAGCTGACCATCCCGCCGGAGGAGTACACCAAGGACTGGCAGGTGGTGATCGACACCGCCGCCGACTTCCAGGAGAGCGGCCCGGTGGCGGCCGGGAGCCGGCGGACCCTTCGTGGCAGCAGCGTCCTTGTCCTCACCGAACACGTGGCCGAGCAACCGGAGCCGGAGCTTTCCGCCGCGGCGTCGGTGGCGGCGATGACCGAGGGTGCCAGCGACGGAGTCATTCCCGGCACGGCAGGCTGAGGAGGATGCGCATCCCCACCAGCACCTACCGGCTGCAGATCACGGAGGGCTTCGACCTGGTCGCTGCTGCGCGGACCCTCAGCTACCTGCACGAACTCGGAGTGGACTGGGTGTACCTGTCCCCGCTGCTGGCCTCCGAGTCAGGCAGCGACCACGGCTACGACGTCTCCGACCACCGGGCGATCGATCCTTCGCGCGGTCGGGCATCCGGCCTGGCCGCGCTGGCCACCGAAGCCAGACGCCTCGGCATGGGGGTGCTGGTGGACATCGTGCCCAACCATGTCGGGGTGGCCCGCCCCTGGGAGAACGAGTGGTGGTGGCACGTGCTCACGCTCGGCGTCGAGTCGCCCTACGCCGGGGCCTTCGACATCGATTGGGCAGCCGGCGGGGGGCGGCTGCGGATTCCCGTCGTCGGTGACGACGACCTGCTCCCGGACGGCCGGATCGCCAACCTGAGCGTCCTCGGCGGTGAACTGCACTATCACGAGCAGCGGTTCCCGCTGGCGCCGGACACCGCCAGGGGATCGGACGAGGATCCCAACGCCGTCCACTCCCGGCAGCACTACGAGCTGATCAGCTGGCGCGAGGCCGACCGCAGCCTGAACTACCGCCGGTTCTTCGCCGTCAACACCCTGGTCGCCCTGCGCGTGGAGGACCCGGAGTGGTTCGCCCGCTCCCACGCCGAGATCCGACGCTGGTTCGACGAGGGCCTGGTCGACGGCCTCCGGGTGGACCATCCCGACGGGCTGCGTGACCCGGGGCGTTACCTTGAGGACCTGGCGGGGCTCACCGGCGGCGGCTACGTGCTGGTGGAGAAGATCCTCGCCATGGGCCGGACCGAAGCCGAAGGGGTACTGCTGGAGGAGCTCCCGTCCACGTGGCGGACCGCCGGCACCACCGGCTACGACACGCTCGCGCTGATCGACCGGGTGCTGATCGACCCAGCCGGCGAGGCACCGCTGACCGAGCTCGAGAACCGGCTGCGCGGCCACGACGTCGACTGGAAGCAACTGGTCCACGACGGCAAGCTCGCCATCGCCAACGGCATCCTGCAGTCGGAGGTCCGCCGGATCGCCCGCGAGGTGCTGTCCGGTCCGGAGGCCGTCGGGCAGCCGGACTTCGAACAGGTGGTGGCAGCGGTGGCGGAACTGCTGTCGAACCTCGAGGTTTACCGGTCCTACCTGCCGGAGGGTCGGGAGAACCTCGACCGCGCCTTCGGGTTCGCCTGGGAACGCCGACCGGACCTGGGGCCGGTATTCGGGGTGCTCTACCCGGTCCTGGCCGACGGTGCCTCTGCGCCAGCGCAGCGGTTCCAGCAGACCTCCGGAATGGTGATGGCCAAGGGCGTCGAGGACGGGGCGTTCTACCGTTGGGCGAGGCTGACCTCGCTCAACGAGGTTGGGGGCGACCCGAGCCTGTTCGCTGTGGACGTCGACGACTTCCACCGGCTGATGGCACTGCGCCAGCAGCAGTGGCCGCACGCCCTCACCGCCGGCACCACGCACGACACCAAGCGTGGCGAGGACGTTCGGGCCCGGATCAGCGTGCTGGCCGAGGTGCCGCAGGAGTGGGCAGCCACCCTTGCCGAGCTGCAGCGACTGGTCCCGGTACCCGACCCGGGCTTCGCGAACCTGCTCTGGCAGGCGATCGTGGGCGTTTGGCCCGCCGACCGCGAACGGCTTGCCGGCTACGCCGAAAAGGCGATGCGGGAAGGCGGCGAGCACACCAGCTGGACCGAGCCGAACACCGACTATGAGAGTGCGATTCAGGCCTGCGTGGACGCGGTCTTCGACGACCGGGAAGTCCGCGCCGTCCTGGAACGCATCCTCGACCGCATCGTGGCGCCGGGCTGGAGCAACGCGCTGGCCGCGAAACTCCTTGACCTCACCGTCCCCGGCGTGCCCGACGTGTACCAGGGCAGCGAATTGTGGGAGCTGAGCCTGGTCGATCCGGACAATCGCCGTGCGGTCGACTTCGCCGCCCGGGCGCACGTCCTGGCCGACGTCGGCACCGGCCGGCGCCCCTCGCTGACCGGTGAGGCCGATGACGGCGGCGGGGCGAAGTTGCTGTTGGTGCAGCAGGCCCTCACCCTGCGCCGGGACCACCCGGACCTCTTCGGCGGGTACACGCCGATGGCCGCCAGCGGCCCCGCGTCCGGCCACCTGCTGGCCTTCGACCGCGGCGGCGCGCTCAGCCTCGCCACCCGGCTACCGGTGGGTCTCGCCGCGTCCGGCGGCTGGCAGGACACCGTGCTCGCCCTCCCGGAGGGACGTTGGCGGGACCAGATCTCCGGCTGGCCGGTGACCACGGATGATGCGGGGAACGCGCTGCTTGCCGACGTGTTCGCCGAGTACCCGGTGGCCCTGCTCGTGCGCGAAGTCCGCCGGGCCGGCGAACGGGGCCGCTTCGACGTCTGGGCGCCGCTGCCCAAGCGGGTTCGGCTGGTGGTGGGTGACCGGGTGGTCTCGATGACAAGGGACGCCGACGGCTGGTGGACGCCGGCCGAGCCCGAACCGCTTGGCCGGGTGGACTACGGCTACCTGATCGACGACAACCCCGATCCGCTGCCCGACCCGCGAACCCGCTGGCAGCCGGCCGGAGTGCACGGCCTGTCGCGCACCTTCGACGCGGCCGGCTTCACCTGGCACGACCAGGCCTGGACCGGCCGGCAACTGGCCGGCGCCGTGCTCTACGAGCTGCACCTCGGCACCTTCACCCCGGAGGGCACGCTGGACGCAGCGATCGGCCGGCTGCCGCACCTGGTCAAACTCGGGGTGGACTTCGTCGAGCTGATGCCGGTGAACGCGTTCAACGGCGAGCACGGCTGGGGCTACGACGGGGTGGCGTGGTTCGCCGTCCACGAGCCGTACGGCGGCCCGGAGGCCTACCGGCGGTTCGTCGACGCCGCGCACGCCCTCGGCCTGGCCGTGGTCCAGGACGTCGTCTACAACCACCTCGGGCCTAGCGGGAACTACCTGCCGGCGTTCGGCCCCTACCTCACCGACGCCCAGAGCGGGTGGGGGAGCCGGATCAACCTGGACGGTGAGGGCAGCGCAGAAGTGCGCCGGCTGATCTTCGAGAACCTGCGGCACTGGTTCGTCGACATGCACGTCGACGCCCTTCGGCTGGATGCGGTGCACGCCCTGGTGGACACGTCCCGTCCGCACCTGCTCGCCGAGCTGGCCAAGGTGGTCGCCGACCTTTCGGCGCACCTGCGCCGGCCGCTGAACCTGATCGCCGAGTCCGACCAGAACGACCCGAGGTTGATCTCCCCGGCCGAGGCCGACGGTCAGGGTATCGACGCCCAGTGGAGCGACGACTTCCACCACGCCCTGCACGTCGCCCTGACCGGTGAGACCGGGGGCTACTACGCCGACTTCGCACCCCTGGCAGCACTGGCCAAGGCCTGCGAGCGGGGCTTCTTCCACGACGGCACCTACTCCAGCTTCCGGGGACGCCCGCACGGCAGCCCCCTGGACATCACCAAGGTGCACGGCTGGCGGCTGGTGGCCTACAGCGCGAACCACGACCAGATCGGCAACCGGGCCAGGGGCGACCGTCCGGCCGAAAGCCTCGACGTCGACCAGCTGGCCTGCGCTGCGTTGTTGGTCTTCACCGCACCCTTCACCCCGATGATCTTCCAGGGTGAGGAGTGGGCCGCCAGTTCACCGTTCCCGTTCTTCGCGGCCCACCCTGAGCCCGAACTCGGGGCTGCCGTCACGGCCGGCCGGCTCGCCGAGTTCGAGCGGATGGGCTGGAACGCCGCCGACGTCTCCGATCCACAGGACCCAGCGACCTTTGCCTCGGCGAAGCTCGACTGGGCCGAGCCGGCGGAGGTGCCGCACCGGGTCCTGCTCGACGTGTACACCGAGCTGATCCGGATGCGGCGGCAGTACGCGGAGTTGACCAATCCGGTGCTGGCGCGAACCACCTGCACGGTCGATGAGGCCGCCCGCTGGTTCCTGATGCGCCGCGGCGGACTGGCCGTGGTGGTGAACTTCGGCGAGGAGGAGGCTGTCGTCGAACTGGACGGACGCCATCAGCTGCGCTGGGCAAGCCCGTCCGGGGCGAAGGTCGAGGGCACTTCGGTGGTGCTCCCGCCGCACGCCGGGGCGTTCCTCCTGCCCCTCAAGTACTGAGCCTCAACCCTTCCGGTAGCGGGGCAGCGGGCCGTACTCGACGTTCGTGGTCGGCGGCGCGAACTCCTGCTCCGGGTGCCGCCTTGCCCGCCAGGCGGTGAAGAAGGCGCCGGCCTGGGGGAGCCACAACAGTCCTGCACCGACCAGCGCGAACGGGATCGCCAGCCACCCGGGCCGGTTCAGTACCAGCGCGCCGAAGGTCAGCGCAGCACTGACCAGGCCGGCGATCCGGGTCCAGCGGTAGCCGGTCCAGGCGTAGTAGCCGACGATGGCGTTGGCCGTGGCGACGATCAGCGCGATCACGGTCACCGCGACGGCAAGTAGCACCCGCTCCAGCGAGCCAGGGGCGGTCTCGAACTGGCCCATCAGCCAGGAAGCCTGAGCGAAGCGGAAGATCGCGTCCCAGTAGACCCAGAGCACCGAGACGCCGGTGGCCGCCACGGCGAGCCAGCACAGGACGGTCGCTGCGGCGACCACCAGTGGCCGGCGTGGCTCGCCCGTGCGGGGATCGTCAGGGACCCCGACCACCAAGGGTGGAGGTGGGTCAAGGGTGGCGATCGTCGCCGCGGGTTCCGATGCCGACGGCGCGGCGACTTCGGTGGCTACGTCCGTGGTGGGTACAGCGAAGTCGGCGAGTCGGTCAGGCGCCTCGGTCGTAACCGGCTGGTCCGCGGTCATCACACCTCCGCTCGTCGTGGGATGGCCCAGCCTACGTCACCAGGGATCGACCAGATGGGCCTGCATCGCCCTCCCCAGCGGCTTGGTCAACGCCGGGTTCCTTGCCTTGACCAGGGCCGGCAACTCGAGGATGTCCCGGCTGAGGGCGAGTCCGAGCAGCAGGCTCACCCCGAGCTGGGCGCGGAGCTTGACGTTGCCGTGACCGACCGCCTCGGCAACCTTGGACAGGACCTCGCGGCTCATGAATTCGCTGAGCGGACGCCGCGCGTTGGAGTCGGTGACCGCTGCCCGCAGCATGGCGGTGAACCGCTCGCCGGCGCCGGGCTGCTCCCAGGCGTCGAGAAAGACCTTGACGGTCCGTTCCCCGATCGTCTCCCGCGGCCCCGCCAGGATCTGCCGGACGATCGCCTCCGCGTCCAGCGGCAGGTCGAGCACCGAGCGCGAGAACAGGTCGGCCTTGCTGTCGAAGTAGTGGTGGATCAGGGCCGGATCGACTTCGGCGGCACGCGCGATGGCCCGCAGCGAAACCTTCTCGTAGCCCATCTCCGAGAACAACGCCAGGGCTGCGCTCTGGATGGCACCTCGGGTATCGGTCCGGCCGGGGCGTCGGCCCCTTGGCCGCTGCGCCTGGATGGTCACCTGCGTTCCTCCCTGTCACGAGGTCGTATCCTCGCCGTTGTGCCTGAAGCTCGGTGGTCCGTTGTCGTCTTCGACCTGGACGGGACCGTTGTGAACACCATCCCGCTCATTATCGCGTCATACGAGCACGCGATGTGGTCAGTCTTGGGGGCGAGGCCCACGGTCGAGGAGGCGCGCGGCTGGATCGGGCAGACCCTGCACGACACTTTCCGGGCGCGCTACCCCGATCGGGCAGCAGAACTCGTCGATTCCTACACCGCCTGGAATGGCGACCACCTGGCCGAACTGTTGGAGGACTATCCCGGAACTGCCGAACTGCTGGCCGAGATCCACGCTTCCGGCGCCACGGTCGCAGTGGTCACCTCCAAGCGCCTGGCGTCCGCGGCGAACACGCTTGAGGCTGCCGGGCTGACCGACCTGCTACCGCTGGTGGTGACCCTGGAGGACACCGCGCTGCACAAGCCCAGCCCGGAACCGCTGCTGCTGGCACTCGACCGGCTCGGTGCCCGGCCCGAGGAAGCGGTCTACATCGGGGATGCCGTGGTCGACGTGCTGGCGGCACGGGCCGCCGGGATGGCCGTGGTGGCTGTCACCTGGGGCGCCGGCGAGCGGGCCGATCTCCAGGCCGCCGGTCCGACCGCCGTGGTTGACACCATCGCCGAGCTCCGCGCCCAACTGCTGGCCTGACCGACCTGCGCCGGGGTACCGGAACGGCCGCCCGCGTGATGCGGACGGCCGTTGCCGGTGCTTGATCAGGAGCGCGCCATGGTGCCGGTCTCGAGGAACCGGATGTGCCAACTGTGGGCCTGGCGCAGGTCGTGCGGGGTGTGCAGGCCGTTGGCCACCTTGAGGGAGTGCTCGTAGTACTCCTCCAGCATCGGACGGTAGGCCGGGTGGGCGCAGTTGGCGATGATCCGCTTGGCCCGCTGCTTGGGGGAGAGGCCCCGCAGGTCGGCAAGGCCCTGCTCGGTGATCAGCACCTGCACGTCGTGCTCGGTGTGGTCGTGGTGCGAAACCATCGGCACGATCGCGGAGATCGCACCGCCCTTCGCCGTGGACGGCGTGACGAACGCCGAGATGTAGGCGTTGCGGGTGAAGTCCGCCGAGCCACCGATTCCGTTCTGCATCTTCGAGCCCATGATGTGGGTGGAGTTCACGTTGCCGTAGATGTCGGCCTCGATCATGCCGTTGCAGGCGATCACACCGAGCCGGCGAATCATCTCCGGATGGTTCGAGATCTCCTGCGGCCGCAGGATGATCCGCGAGCGGTAGTTCTTGGCCTCTTCGTTCATCTTGTGGGCGTAGTCCGGGCTCAGGGAGAAGGCGGTCGCCGAGGCGATGGTCATCTTGCCGGAGTCGAGCAGGTCGACCATGCCGTCCTGGATCACCTCGGTGTAGGAGGTGAGGTTCTCGAAGGGGCTCTCGAGCAGGCCGGCCAGCACCGCGTTGGCGATGTTGCCCACCCCGGACTGCAGGGGCAGCAGGTTCCTCGGCAGCCGGTGGTGCTGCACCTCGTTGGTGAGGAAGTCGAGCAGGTTCGCGGCGATCATGCGGGAATCGTCGTCAAGCGGCTTGAACGGGGTGTTCCGGTCAGGATCGTTGGTCTCGATGACCGCGACAACCTTGGCCGGATCGACCCGGAAGGTGCGCTGGCCGATGCGGTTCCCGGGTTGGGTGAGCGGAACCGGCAGCCGGTTGGGAGGCAGGGCCGCACCGTAGTAGATGTCGTGCATGCCCTCCAGGTCGCGGCTCTGCCAGGAGTTCACCTCGAGGATGATGTGCTCGGCTTCCTGCAGGTACGTCTTGTTGTTGCCCACCGAAGAGGACGGGATGAGCTCCCCGTCCTGATCGATCGCTGTCACCTCGATCACCGCGACGTCCAGCTTGCCCATCGAGCCTTGCCAGACCATCGGGGCCAGGTGGGAGAGGTGGATGTCGGCGTACTCGCTGATGCCGGCGTTGATCTTGTTCCGCATGATCGGGTCCGACTGGTACGGGGTACGGAACGAGATGCCATCCACTGCGGCAAGGGTGCCGTCCAGTTCTGGGGCGGTTGAGGCGCCGGTCCAGACGCCGATCATGAACTCCTCGCCACGATCGTGGGCTGCCTTGATGTCGGCCGCCAGAGCGCCCGGGATCTCCTTGGGATAGCCAGCGCCGGTGAACCCGGAGAAGCCGACGTTCATGCCGTGCTTGATGATCTTGCTTGCCTCTTCGGCGGTGGTTACCTTCTTGCGGAAGGCCTCGTTATCGATGCGGGATGCCATCGCTTCTCCTCGACGCTGGGTGAACAAGCTTCAGGCTACCGATTCCGGACGGCCCCCGCGGCCACTCGCGCGGAGACGGGCAACCTCACCCCAGGTGCAACTGCTGGGCAAGGATGTGCGTTTCACCAGCTCGGACGGTGACCGCGGTCCCGCCGGTGTTGGCCGCCTCGACGCAAACGAAGCCCGGCCAGAATTCGCCGACGTCGGCCAGGGCCCTGCCCTTGGTGGCGCCCGGATTCCAGACGACCGTCGTTGCTGAACCCTCCTTGGTGACCCGGATCGACCGTCCCCAGTCCGGGTCATTGACCAGGACCTCGCCGGTGTGGTCGTAGAGCCGGTCGGTCTCGCCGGTGAAGCGCACCGGTCCGGCCTGCACCTGCGGGGAGGCGCCGGTGCCGGCGACCTTGTCCTGATAGCTGCAACCGTCCAGGCCATCGAGGCTGATCCGGGCGATGTCGCTCACGGCGAGGTAGGTGTGCAGCGCCTCCTCGAAGGTGAAGTCCGCCTGGCCGGTGTTGGTCACCGAAAGGGCCACCCGCAGGTGCCCGCTGGTGAACTCCGCGTCCAGAACAGCTGTGAACGGGGCGCTGTCGAAGCCGTCGGAGGTGAGCCGGTGGCGAACCTCAAGGCGTCCGGTGGTTGCGACGTCGTCGATCAGCGAAACCCGCTGCCAGTCCGCGGTGCGGGCGAAGCCGTGCGCCGGCCTGCGGTCACCGCCGGGTCCCGACCCGAACCACGGGAACACGACCGGGACGCCGCCGCGAACCGCGACCCCCGGCTCGAACACTGCCAGCGGGCTCACCCAGAGGGCGGGCAACTGGTCCCGCAAGGTCCAGGCGAGCACGTGGGCGCCCGCATCGAGCACTGCGTAATGGCTGCCCAGATGGTGGGTCTCAACCCCGGGGAAAGTCGAAGTAGCGCTCGCCATCTGCGAAGGCTAGCGCAGCCCCGAAGGTAGCCCGTCAAGCCCCGGCGGTCAGGCCAGCCGGGCCGTTGGCCGGACGACGAGACCGGTGCGCAGCTTCGGAGTGAAGAAGGTTGACTTCGGCGGCATCAGCAGCCCTTCCCTCGCCGTCCGCTGGATCTCGTCGAGCGAGGTCGGCCGGATCAGGATGGCCACGTTGACGTCCGCGCCCGACACCCGCGCCACGGTCTCGGCGAGTCCGTGCTGGTAGTCGACAACCGCCCGGCTGCCGGCCAGCGCGTGCTCGAGGTAGGCACCGTCGAGTCCACGGACGCCGTCGAAAGCGCCCGGTTTCGGGATCAGCCACTCGGTGGTGTCCGGGCCGAGGAGCACCAGTCGTCCCAGCTTGACCATGTCGGCGAGCAGTTGGGGTGTTGCCGCCGGGGCGGGTTCGATGTCGAAGCTGGCGGAGAGGTCGGCGCGCAGTTCGTCGACGCCGATATCGGTGTAGACGCGGTGAATCGCCTCGATGCTCAGCTGGTCGGCGACGAGTTCGTTGATGAAGGTGAGCGTGAACTCGGCTTCGGTGTCCTCGCGTCCGGTGGCAGCGCGGACCTCGTCGCGGTAGCTCCGGGAGATCGAGTAGCGGTGGTGGCCGTCGGCGATCAGCACGTCGTCTGCGGCGAGGATGGCGGTGATCGACGCGATCCGGGCGGCGTCGGTGATGCGCTCGACCGTGTGCACCACACCTTCGGCGACCATTTCGCCGACCGGCTCCCCGCGCACGGCGAGCGCAGTGGTGAGGCCGGAGGCCAGCGAAAGACCCCAAACCGGGGAGAGGTTCGTCGCGGTGGCGCGGGTCAGGTCCAGCCGATCCGTGACCGCCTTCGCCGTGGTGCGCTCGTGCGGCAACACCCCACCGGCGTCGAGGTCGACGACCTCCAGTCCGCACAACACCCCGACGATCGTCCGGGCAGCCCCGGTGGCGTCGGTGAAGGCCATCCGGTAGATGGTGAGCGTAGGCTCGTCGTCGCGGACCAGTACCCCAGCGGACAGCCATTCAGTCAGCGTCCGGGCCGCCACCTGGTAGCGGTCAGACCCGCCGACGGGAACGTCGACGTGGACGATGTTGTGGGGGTCGCGGGCGGCCAGTTCGGCGGCATCTGCGCTCGACAGCACGTCATAGGGCGGGGCGATCACCCGCTGCAGGTCGGTGCCCGCAGCGAATCGGATGGCCGGGAACGGTGCGATACGGGGCATGCGCGCAACGGTACCCAAACTTGCCATCGTCTCCCGACCCGCCTCAACAGCTGATGCGCCCGACTCGTTGGCAGGGCCGGATATCGTTACAACGTGAAGAGGGCCTGGTGGCTGGCCGGTGCCGTGGTCCTTGTGGCCGTGGTCGCGCTGGGCATCCTCGGGCTGGTGTGGGCGCAGGAGTTCCAGTCGCTCGCCCGATCCGGCAAGGCCGACGCGGTCACCGGCATCAAGCACCTCGAGAACAAACAGGCCATGGCAGCGGTCGCGTCCTTCCGGAAGAGCAAGCAGGAGTTCGGCCGGGCGCGCGAGCAGCTCGGCCCAGACTGGCTTCGCGGTGTGCCCTGGCTGGGCCGCCAGCTCGATGTGGCCGACGACCTGGCCACGATCGGACTGGGGGGTGCAGGCGCCGGTGCTGCTGCCGCCGAACTGCTCAGCGAGACCGAAGGCGGTTCCGGCGAAGACCGGCTGACCCAGTTGGTGGAGCTCGCCCGGCCGCATCTGGACGCCGTCCTGGTGTCGCTGGTTGCGGTCGCCGAGCGATCGAAGGGGCTCACGACCGACGGCCTGGTGCCGCAACTGGCCGAGGCCGTCACGGAGGCGAAGGACGAGCTGGCCCCGATGCGGATCGTCCTGCAGCATGCTCCGGCCCTGCTCGACCTGGAGCGGCGGCTCTTCAGCAAGCAGCACCGCTTCCTCGTGCTCTCACAGAACAGTGCCCAGCTGCGGCCCACCGGTGGCTTCCCGGGCGCTTACGGGCTGGTCGAGCTGGGCCCGGACGGTTTCCACCTGATCAGGTTCGCCGACACCTACACCCTGCCAAGGGACACCCTCGACCTGCCGATCCCCGACGGCGGCCAGGTGAACAACCGGCACTTCTTCATGCGCAACGCCAACGCTTGGCTCGACTTTCCCACCAGCGCGACCGTGATCATGCAGTTCTGGCAGAACCTGGAGCAGCCCGAGATCGATGGCATCGTGGCCATCGACATCCCCGCCATCCGCGACCTGCTGAAGGTCTTCGGCCCGATCAGCGTTCCCGAGTCCGAGGAACCGTTGACCGCAAAGAACGTGCTGGAACAGCTCAGCTATGTGGTCGAGGTCGAGCACAGCGGCAAGGGTTACCAGGGGCGGAAGGACGCTGTCGTGTCGCTGACGAAGGCGGTGGTCGAGCGGATCACCAACCTCAGCGGCGAGGAGTTCATGCCCACCATGGCGGCGCTGGGCAACTCGGCGAACGAGAAGCACATCCAGCTCTTCTTCACCGATCCGGCAGCCCAGGCCGACATCGTCGCAGTCGGCTGGTCGGGAGGCATCGATCCGCCGGCCGACACGACCGACCTGGTGGCAGTGAGCAACAGCGTGATCGCGCTCCCGGCGAAGGCCAACCTCGGAGTCAGCAAGAGCCTCGACTACGTGGTCCGGTTGGGCGCGGACGGCTCGGCGGACAGTCGCCTGCTCCTGAAGTACAAGAAGAGCTTCGACAGCCCACTGGGCGACCTGCAGAAGTGGCTGGTCAACTATGCACGCGTCCACCGTGCCGTGGGCACGACCAAGCCGGCCAAGGGTGGGACAAAAGGCATCGAAACCCTCAAGGACGCCACCGGTCTGCCGACCTTCGGGCACTACTTCCGGCTGGATCGGGGAAAGTCCATCAGGGTCGAGCTGCGCACCCGGGTGCCGCAGGCGCTGCGTGCGTGGTGTGGCTGCGAGCTTCACGGGTGGGCCGCGACGGCGCCCGGCACCAACGGCGAGGCGTGGCACTACCGGTTGCTGATCGTCAGGCAGTCCGACCTGGTCGAACACGAACGCCAGCAGTGACGTGCACGTGCCGGACGGCTGGAAGGCGGTCGGATCGGCCGCGGTGTGGCGGGTGAGCGGCGCCCCCGTCCCGACCACCGGCGGGCCGAACGAAGTGAGGGTCGCAACCCCGCTGAAGCAGGACCTGGTCCTTGATGTGACGCTGACCCGAGGCTGAGTATCCCCATCGCCGTGGCCGGCCGGTCCCGGTAAGGTGAACCGCAGCAGACCCCGCGGCTACGAGCGGTGCGGGAAACGAACAACCGGGGGGACGGTCGTGAAGCTAGCCGTAATTGGCTGTGGCTACTTGGGTGCCGTGCATGCGGCATCGATGGCCGAGTTGGGTCACGAAGTCATTGGGGTCGACACCGACAGTCATCGCATCAGCGAATTGTCCGCGCACCGGGCGCCGTTCTATGAACCCCAGCTGCCCGAGATGCTGGAATCCGCGGGCGCCAAGGGTCGGCTCCGGTTCAGCACCGAAATCGCAGAGGTGCGGGGCGCGAAGGTGCACTTCCTCGCCGTCGGCACGCCCCAGAAGGCCGGCGGTTACGCCGCCGACCTGGCCTTCGTGGACGCCGCCATCGACTCCCTGATCCCGCACCTGACGCCTGGCGACCTTGTGGTCGGCAAGTCCACCGTGCCGGTGGGAACCGCCGCCAGGCTGGCTGCCCGCGTTACCGAGGGCTGCCCGGGAGCGATGCTGGCCTGGAACCCGGAGTTCCTGCGCGAGGGGTTCGCCGTGAAGGACACAATCACCCCCGACCGGATCGTCTACGGATTGCCCGCAGACCCCGAAGCCGCCAGAGCAGCCAAGGGTCTCCTCGACGAGATCTACGCGACTGCGATCGCTCGCGACACCCCGGTGGTCGTCACCGACTACCAGACGGCAGAGTTGGTCAAGGTGGCCGCCAACGCCTTTCTGGCGACCAAGATCAGTTTCATCAATGCCATGGCCGAGATCGCGGAAGTCGTGCACGCCGATGTCACCCAGCTTGCCGACGCGATCGGATTCGACAGCCGGATCGGGAGGAAGTTCCTGAACGCGGGAGTCGGCTTCGGTGGCGGCTGCCTACCCAAGGACATCCGAGCCTTCACCGCGCGTGCTGAGGAGTTGGGCCGCGGCGAGTCGGTCTCCTTCCTGAAGGAGGTGGACGCGATCAACCTCCGCCGTCGGCAACGGGTGGTAGATCTGGTCACCGAGATGCTGGGCGGCCGCGTTTTTCAGCGCAAGGTTGCCGTTCTCGGCTTGTCCTTCAAGCCGGAGTCAGACGACATCCGCGACTCACCGGCCCTGGATGTGGCCGTGATGCTGAAGGGCCGGGGAGCAGATGTGGTAGCGGTCGATCCCAAGGCGGTCCCCAACTCGATGCGCAAGCATCCACAACTGACCTACACCGAGGATCTGGAGACCGCCCTGGGCGGGGCGCACGCTGTGGTCCTCGTCACAGAGTGGGCCCAGTACAGGCAGATCGACCCGGTGTGGGCGGCGAAGCTGGTGAAGAAGAAGCTTGTCATCGACGGCCGGAACTGTCTCGACGCCGCACAGTGGCGGGCCTCTGGCTGGGTTTACCGTGGGATGGGCCGGCCCTAGGGGACGCAGGCGAGCATAGGCTGCCCCTACCTGTGGCCTGGCCCAGCCGATGGTGGTAGTCGGTCCAGGTACGCGGCGAGTTCGGCAGCGGCGTCGGGAACATCGAAGCCGGTGGCCCTGATCCGGGAGAGGTCAAGGGTCGAGTGCTGGGGCCGCGGAGACATTTCCTTGCCCTGACCGTACTCAGTGGTGGTCACCGGGTGCACGTCGCGGGCGTCACGACCTCGGGCGACGAACACCGCCTCGGCCAGCTGCGCCCATGACTGGCTGGGTCCGTCGTTGGTCAGGTTGTAGGTGCCGTACGGGGCGATCGATGACAGGAGGTGGATGATCCCGGCTGCCAGGGTCGAGGTGAAGGTCAGGCGGCCGTACTGGTCGTCGACAACAGTGGGGCTGACCCCGCGGTCGGCGAGGTGCGCCATGGTGCGCACGAAGTTGCGCCCTTCCCCGATTACCCAGCTGGTGCGCACGCAGGTAGTGCCTGGACAGCTGGCCGACCAGCGCGTCGCCGGCAGCCTTGGTCTGGCCGTAGACCCCGAGCGGGCTGAACGGCTCGTCCTCGGTGTGCAGTTCGGAAGTGCCGTCGAAGACGTAGTCGCTGGAGATGTGTACAAGGGTGATCCGGTGAGTCGGACGCCACCTGGCACAGGTTCGCGACGCCGGTCACGTTCGCTGCCCAGCACGCCCGCCGGCCCTCCGGGGTCTCGGCGGCATCGACAGCGGTGTAGGCGGCGGCGTTGATGATCGTCCCGACGCCGCGCCACCCGTAGCCGGCCACCAGCTCGGAGTCGGTGCAGTCGAACTCGGGCAGGTCCACCGACTCGGCGGCCGGCAGCAGTTCCCGCAGTGCCCGGCCGAGCTGGCCGTTGCCGCCGACGATGACGGTGCGCTGGGGCTGGACGGGTTGCACCTGCTCCAGCCGGGGGTGCGCAGCGTCGGCGGCGGAGATGACGGCCTCGGCCAGCGGAATCGGCCACGCGACGCCGGCGGTCGGGTCGGCAAGGTTCAGGTAGGTGTACCCGGCGAGTGCCTCGGGGCTCCAGTGGTCGTTGACCAGGTAGGAGTACACCGTGCCGGCTTCGAGGGTCTGGTAGCTGTTGGCGACCCCACGCGGCACGAACACCGCGGTCCCCGGGTCGAGTTCGACGGTGACGGCCCGGCCGAAGCCGGCGCCGGCGCGCAGGTCCACCCAGGCCCCGAACACCCGGCCGGTCGCAACCGAGACCAGCTTGTCCCACGGCTCGGCGTGGAATCCGCGGGTGACGCCGGCCTCGGTGTTGAAGGCAACGCTGTGCTGGACCGGGCCGAAGTCCGGCAGCCCAAGGGCGGTCATCTTCGCCCGTTGCCAGTTCTCCTTGAACCAGCCACGGTCATCGCCGTGCAGCGGCAGGTCCACCACCAGCAATCCCGCAATGGAGGTGGTCCGCACGGCCAACGCTGGTTGAGCCGCTCGATTCCCGGTCACTGGCCGGCCGCCGCGTACCTGGCTTCGGTCGCCTGCTTCATCGGACGCCACCAGTCCTCGTTCGCCCGGTACCACTGGACCGTGGCGGCCAGTCCGGACTCGAAGTCGGAGTACTGGGGCTCCCAGCCGAGCTCGGTCCGCAGCCGGGTGGCGTCGATGGCGTACCGCAGGTCGTGGCCGGCGCGGTCGTTGACGTGGTCGTAGGCGTCGGCGGGCTGGCCCATCAGCTGCAGGATGAGCTCGATCACGGTCTTGTTGTCCTTCTCGCCGTCGGCGCCGATCAGGTAGGTCTCGCCGATCTGTCCGGCCTCGATGATCCGCAGCACCGCGCGGTTGTGGTCGGTGACGTGGATCCAGTCCCGCACGTTCAGCCCGGCGCCGTACAGCTTGGGCCGGATCCCGTCGATGACGTTGGTGATCTGGCGCGGGATGAACTTCTCGACGTGCTGGTAGGGCCCGTAGTTGTTCGAGCAGTTGCTGATGCGTCGCCTGCACCCCGAAGGACCGCACCCAGGCGCGGACCAGCAGGTCGGAGCCGGCCTTCGTCGAGGAGTACGGGCTGGACGGGTTGTAGGGCGTGGACTCGGTGAACTTCGCCGGATCGTCCAGCTCGAGGTCGCCGTAGACCTCGTCGGTGGAGATGTGGTGGTAGCGCTTGCCGTGCCGGCGGACCGCCTCCAGGAGCGTGTAGGTGCCCACCAGGTTGGTCTGGATGAACGGCGACGGGTCCCGCAGCGAGTTGTCGTTGTGCGACTCGGCCGCAAAATGCACCACGACATCGCTTTCCGCCACCAATTCGTCGGTGACTTCAGGATCTGCCACCGAGCCCGTGACCAGGCGACAGCGGTCTTCCGGCAGGCCGTCCAGTGAGTTCGCGTTTCCTGCGTAGGTGAGCGCGTCGAGCACCGTGATGGTGTGATCCGTGGTCTCGGTCGACCAAGTCGCACGAAGTTGCTGCCGATGAATCCGGCGCCGCCGGTCACAAGTAGTCTGCCCATGTCTGGGAATCCTAAGGCTGCGACGGGCGCCGTGCGAGACTACCGCCATGCGCGGCATCATCCTGGCTGGCGGATCCGGCACCCGGCTCCACCCGATCACTCTGGCCACCAGCAAGCAACTCGTCCCGGTCTACGACAAGCCGATGATCTACTATCCGTTGTCAACGCTGATTGTCGCGGGCATCCGGGAGATCCTGGTGGTCACCACGCCGCACGAGCAGGAAGCCTTCCGTCGGCTCCTCGGCGACGGCACGCAGTTCGGCATCGAGATCTCCTGGGCCACCCAGCCCGAGCCCCAGGGGCTCGCCCAGGCGTTCACGATCGGGGCTGACTTCGTTGCCGGCCACAAGTCCTGCCTGGTGCTGGGCGACAACATCTTCTATGGCTCGGGACTGGGGGCGCCAACTGCGGGCGCATGCCGAGGTTGACGGGTGCTGCGATATTCGGCTATTGGGTCGCTGATCCGACGGCCTACGGCGTGGTCGAAGTGGACGATTCGGGGCGTGCACTTTCCATCGAGGAGAAGCCGGCCCACCCGAAATCGCACCATGCCGTGCCGGGCCTGTATTTCTATGACGAACGAGGTGGTGGAGATTGCTGCCGGGCTGGCCCCGTCGGCTCGCGGCGAGTACGAGATCACCGACATCAACCGCGTCTATCTGGAGCGCGGCGAGTTGGCTGTCTCCCTGCTGCCCCGCGGCACCGCCTGGCTGGACACCGGGACCTTCGACTCCCTGATCGAGGCCAGCGAGTTCGTCCGCACCTTGCAGGCCAGGCAGGGACTCCAGGTCGGCTCACCGGAAGAGGCAGCCTGGCGTACGGGCTTCCTCACCGATGACGAACTGCTGGCCCGGGCCGACGCGCTGGACAAGTCCGGCTACGGCAGGTACCTGCGCGGGCTGCTCGACCGCGGGTAGGCACCGCTCGGGTGGCCTTGGTTGACAGGCCCGGTGACGCCGGCAGGGGGATTAAGTCGGCGCCACCGGTTCGCGCCTCAGTAGGCGCCCGGCGGAACCGACGACAGCTTTGGCGGTCCTGGCCAGGATCATCAGATCCTGAATCATCGACCAGTTGTCGACGTAGTACAGGTCGAGCCGAACTGTGTCGTCCCAGGAGAGGTTGGAGCGTCCCGAGACCTGCCACAGACCGGTGAGACCCGGACGCACGTCGAGCCGTCGTCGGGTGTCGGAGTCGTACTGGGCGACCTCCGTGGGCAGAGCCGGGCGGGGTCCGACCAGGCTCATGTCACCACGCAGGGCATTCCACAACTGCGGCAGTTCGTCGAGTGAGAACCGGCGAATGAACCGGCCAACCTTCGTGATCCGCGGGTCGTGGGTCATCTTGAAGAGTGGGCCAGAGCCCTCGTTCTTGCTGGCGAGTTCTGCCAGTCGTGCCTCGGCGTCGAGCACCATGCTGCGGAACTTCAGGCATTCGAAGGCCTGCCCTTTGCGTCCGATCCGCGGCTGCCGGAAGATGACGGGGCCGCCGTCCTCCAACTTGATGGCCAGCGCCACCAAGGCCAGCACCGGCGCCGCCACCACCAGCAGCACCGCCGAACCCATGACGTCGAAGCTCCGCTTGATCCACCTGGCCGCGGCGATCGCCTGGGGGCGATCCACGTCAACCAGCGGCAGCCCGGCCACTGGGCGGACGTCCAGCCGATGTGCGCTGACATCGGTGAGCGCCGGCACAACGATCATATGGATGTCCTGCTCCTCCAGCTGCCAGGCCATGCGCCGGAAGTCGCCGGAGGACTTGAACGAACCCTCGGCGAAGATAACCGCCTGCGCGTGATGCTCGTTGAGAACCTCCACCGTGTCGCCAAGTCCACCCAGTACAACCAGTCCGCCCGCAGTCTGGTCGATCGGGTCCTCGGTGACGGCGCCAACAACGCGGTAGCCGAGCCAGGATTCGCGGCGAAGCACCTTCGCGATCTCGTCCACGTGTTGGCTCTCGCCGGCCACGACCACGGGGGTCATCAGCACGCCCTGGTGATGTAGGGCGGCCATGATCCGCCGGCGCGAGAAGCGGGCCAGCACCATACCGCCGGTGCCGACGCAGAAAAGCAGGACGAATACGCCGCGCGGGAAGTCGGCCTTGAGTAGGTAGCTTCCGATCCCGACCAAGCCGGCCATTGTGAAAGACGCCATCAACACGCGCTTGTACTCAACCGCTCCAGCGCGCAGGTGTCGGGGCCGATCGGCTCCGAACTGGTGCAGCAGCAAGAGCCAGGCAACAACGAGCCCGGCGCCGGCGAACGGGATGACGTGGTCGGATTCACCCAGGCGGTCGAATGGCATCAAATCCCGCGCGAACAAAGCCAGAATCAGGGCGCCGGTGATAACAAAACCGTCGACCAAGTACAGGAAGGCGATCTGTGCGGTACGTGAAACCAGCCAATGACGTTGCTCGCGACGAACTGCAGTCGAGTCTTTTGTGAGTGCGTCAACATAGGCACCAAACGTGGTCATGATCCCCCCGGCTCAGACCCAGTACTCCCCCGACAGCCTTCCCCCCGAAGACTGGAGCGACGTTCACTTCCCCAAGATCCCGCCGTCAGGGTTCAGTGTGCCAGACCTCGGTGCCCGCGCCAAGATGTCCTGATCATCAACCTCAGTTCGTACGGCGCGGCAGCCGCCGCGAGCCCACCCGCCCGGCACCGGCCGCTCGCCTGGGCGAGTGAGACCCGTCCTGGGAGACCGTCCGGCGCTATCTGCGGGCTCGGATGGAAATACTGGTGCCCCATGCGTTACCCAGCGACTTGATGGTCGGGAGTCGACCGTCCCCGGTCACGGCCGACCGCCTCGCCCATCGGTTGCACGAGTGCGGCTCCGGGGTGAGCTTGGTCTGGAACCCGGCGTCTCTTCGGTCGGCGGGTGGGCCGTGCTCGGGTCGCCTTCAAGCCGGTCCGAGGATGGACCAGGTCAGTAGTTACACCGGATTTCGGGCAGTCCCCATTAAGAATATCCAGAGGGCGGTTACAGGGACTTGTGTTTTGGGTAGACTCAGCGCCGACGAGTTACGTCACGCCATGGGGGGATGGTAAGGATGGCTAGTTCGCGCGCATTTATAGCGCTCCTGGGGGTTGGAGCCCTTAGTATCAGTTCGGCTACGGTGGCAGTTGCGGATCCGGGTGCCACATACAAGATCGAGATCGGCGCGATTTGCAGTCCGGTGCCCGGCAGCCCGGTCGCCTACGCTGCTGGGGCAGTCACCATCGATTTGGGGGCTCTCGGCACCGCCTACGAGACCGTGGAGATCAGCGGTGACGCCGCGACCGCCTGCCGCGAGGACATCACGAGCGTCGTGATCACAAACCCGGCCAGTCCTTCGGTCACGAAGCTCATGATCGGTGCAGATGCGTTCCGACAGACGGTCTCCGGATCGACCAAGATGGCCACGCTGGTCTTCCCGAGCGGTCTCATTAGCCTCACCGTAGGTGATCATGCGTTCGCGCAGCAGGCTGACGCGAGCAACACCTCCCTGTCCGGGGTGGCTTTTCCGGCAGGACTGAAGAACCTTGATGTCGGCACCGGGGCGTTCGACCAGACCGCCCTCCACGGCGGGTCTGACTCCTTGTCCTGGATCACCTTCCCGGATGGCTTGGAGACGATGTCGATCGGGGACAGCGCGTTCCACCAGCACGCTTTCGGCGGGCACAACGCGTTGACGTCGGTCACATTCCCGAGCGGGTTGACCAGCTTGACGGTTGGTGCCTTCGCCTTCTACCAGCACGCCTACGGCTACTCGAACTCGCTCACATCGGTCACCTTCCCGAACGGCCTCACCGACCTGACGCTCGGCCTCCGTGCCTTCCGGCAGTTCGCCAAGGCGGGTGGGTCCAACGTCTTGTCCTCGGTGAATTTCCCA
The DNA here is from genome assembly GCA_963848845.1 of uncultured Actinomycetota bacterium. Classification (GTDB taxonomy): domain Bacteria; phylum Actinomycetota; class Actinomycetes; order Propionibacteriales; family Propionibacteriaceae; genus Propionicimonas. The sequence goes on along the minus strand of CAWKFH010000007.1, from coordinate 489,606 downwards.
CAGAGCTTGCGTCGGCTGAGCATCGGCCAGGAGGCCTTCCAGCAGGAGACGGTAGATAGCGCCGCGCTAGCGTCAGTAAGCTTCCCCGACGGATTGCAGGACTTGGATCTCGGCTATCGGGCGTTCTATCAGGGCACCGGCGGCACGTCGACAAGCCCGCAGCCGGCCGTCCTGGCTTCAGTGAGCTTCCCAGATGGCCTGGCCAGTCTGACGCTGGGGGACGAGGCATTTGCCCAGCCTGACGGGACCAAGCTCGCGCGGATCCTGTTCCGAGCTGCCAGCCCGATGGCCGCGACCGGAACGCTCACGATGGGCGCCAATGTGGCTTCGACGAGTACCCGGTGGGTGTGGTTCGGGCCCGACGCGACCCTGCTGAGCACGGCGTGGGGCGGCCCCTACACCGGGACCCCACCGACGTTGGTCGGCCACCGCACGCTGGCGTTCGACACCGGCACGACCTGGTATGTGTACCCCGACGGCAGCCACTACTCATCGGGGACGGTGTTCGACCTGACCAGCTTCGGCGGCTGGGACGTTACCCTGCCCAGTGCCACGAAGGCCGGCTACACCTTCAGCGGCTGGTGCACGGCGCTGCCCGCCGACTGCGACACCCCGCTGCCAGCAGGAACTAGCTACAGCGTGAGCGGTTTGGACCAGACGCTATACGCGAAGTTCGTACCGGTGTCCGAGCCGGAGTTGACCGCTGACACCCCGACCATCACGGGGAATGAAGTTGTCGGCTCGAGCCTCACCGCGAACACGGGAACCTGGACACCCGAGCCCACGTTCACCTACCAGTGGCTGCGGGACGGGGTGGAAGTCTCCGGTGCGACCGGCACGACCTACCTGCTCACTCCGGCGGACCTCGGCGCTTCCCTGTCGGTCCGGGTGACCGGAACGAAGGCCGGTTACACCTCGGTGACGAGGACCTCGGCCGGCACCTCAGTGGTCCAGGCTGGCGAGTTCACTAGCGCACCGAACCCGCAGGTGTCCGGCACGCCGGCTGTCGGGTCAGTCCTGACCTGTGTGCCCGGAACCTGGCAACCGACTCCGGACACGCTCACGTGTCAGTGGTTGCGGGCCGGTTCACCCATCAGCGGGGCGACCTCGATCACCTACAGAGCTGTGGAGGCCGACGTCGGGTCGTCCCTGTCGGTGCGGGTGACCGGTTCCCGTCAGGGTTACGTCCAGACGACCCGGACCTCGGCGGAGACCGATCCGGTGCCGGTCCCGCTGCAGCTGACCAGCACGCCGACGCCCACGATCTCGGGGACGGCCAGGGTGGGTTCGCTGCTGACCGCCAACACGGGGACTTGGCAGCCGCAGCCAGTCGAGCTGGCCTACGAATGGTTCCGGTCGGGGACGGAGACGCCCATCCCGGGCGCGACCTCGGCCAGCTACCGACTCACGGGTGACGACTACGCCAAGACGGTATACGTCAAGGTGGCGGGCTCCAAGGCCGGCTACGAGTCGGTCTCGAAGTCGTCCAATCCGACTGTGAAGATCGCAGTTGCCTCGTTGTCGCCCACGCCCACGCCCACGGTCAATGACACGACCCCGGTGGTGGATCAGGTGCTGACGGCGTCCGCCACTTGGGGGCCGGCTCCGGTGAAGCTGGCTCACCAGTGGTACAAGGTGTCGAAGAAGGGCAAGAGCTACCGCCTGGCCGGAGCCACGCAAGGCACGTACCAGGTGAAGAGCAGCGACGTCGGCTACCGGCTGAAGGTGAAGGTGAGAGGCACCAAGGACGGCTACACGGCGAAGTCGATGTACTCGAAGTCCACCTCCTACGTGAAGAAGGCATCGTTCCGCTCAGTGTCCGTCCCGACCGTGTCCTTTGAGGGTGTTACGCCGCGGGTGGGCAAGAGGCTGACTGCCGTGCCCGGCCCCAACGACCCGGCCTCGACCTCCTTGGCCTATCGGTGGTACCGCGTGAAGATCTCCACGGGCAAGAGCTATTCGATCAGCAAGGCGACGAAGTCGAGATACGTGCTGACCGGGTCGGACCTGGGCTACCAGATCAGGGTCAGGGTGACCGTGGGTCGCAGCGGCTACAACTCCCAGGCCAAGTACTCCGTTCGGACCGAGGAGGTGCTGGCGGGGTTGTCCGGAGTGACGCCGAAACTGTCGGACACCACCCCGAAAATCGGCCAGACGCTGTCGATTACAACGTCGACTGGGATCGACAAGTGGTCACCCTCTGGGGTCACCTTGAGCCCGTCCTACCAGTGGTACCAGAACGGTCACGCGATCAACGATGCCACCGAATCGACCTATGTGGTGCAGGCGGGTGACTTGGGGAAGACGCTGTCGGTGAAGGTCACCGGCACCGCCACCGACTATGCGCCGGTGAGTAGAACCTCGTCCGCCTCGTCGAAGGTCACCAGCTAGTGTTCCTGCGCCGCAGGTTGACCGTCGGCGCTGGACAGGTCCGGGCCCTACCGGTCGAAGCTCACCGTCTCGTGCGTCAGACCGATCCGATCGGCACTCTGGGTCAGTGCTAGCAACAGTTCGTGACGGCTCCGCCACGAGTTCGCATTGACGAACTCGAGGCGAGCTGTCTCGTCCCACTTGCCGAGCTCGAGCGCTTCCCGCACCAGACCGTCGGACGATGCGACATCTGGGGACAGCAGCACCCGGTCGCTGATCGAGCGCACCGGTGGCAGGTCGGTGGCGACAACCGGGCAGCCGGCTGCCAGGTACTCGTAGACCTTCAGGGGGCTCATGGCCTCGGTCAGCGGCGTGCGCCGGTGGGACAGCAGGCAGAGATCCGCGTTGCGGAGTGTCGCCACAAGTTCCGACCGGCCCACGTGCGGATGGGTGTGGATGTTGGCGACGCCCTCCAGGGCGCCAAGTCGATCGTCGTCGCCGACCGGGCCGAGCAGCACGATCTGCATCTCGGGGATCTTGCCGGCCAATTCCACCAGCCCTTCAATGTCGAGTCGCTGGTCGAGAGTGCCCACGTACACAGCGCGAGGATGGGAAATGGCGGCCAGCCATTCAGGATCTGGAGGCTGCGGACCAAGCCATTCGTCCGGTTCGACGCCGTTGGGCAGGGTAAGGCTCGGGCCCGTCGGGCCGATTCGATCGAGGATCTGCTGGGACACGGCCGCCACGGAGCGACCCGAACCGGAGATCCGTCGGTAGGCCTCTGCGAAGGCCGGCCAGAGCGGTCGGTACGCAGTGGTGCTCAGCCAATCGTCGCGGCAGAAGAACGTCACGCGATCCGCCCAGGCGAACTCGCAGAACCCGGCAACGAAGGGGTGCGCAGTCACCACGTGCGGGTGATCGAGGCCGTGCCGCTCGGCCGCCCGACGAAGGGAGCGGTCATAGGCCGCCATCGCCCGCTCGACCTCGTCGGGGGTCAGCGGGTCTGGTCGGCGCCAGCGTCCAGACTTGTGCAGGTGAACCTCGGCCGTGGTCGGGAAGTCAGCGTGCCGATCCAGGTACCGGCCGGCCAGTATCCGCGGATACCAGCGCGGGGGATTGGCGACGAGCAGCTTGCGTACCGCCGGGTGCGCCATCATGGTCTGCATGATCCGGTCCGGGGGCCGCATGAATCCGCGGAACGACGCGTCCGCGTACGTCTCGAACGAGAACGTGAAGACGTAGTCTCGAGGCTCCAGGTTCCACGCGGCTGCCTGCTGCTCGTCCGGTGCCGCGCTTTCCGCGCTCATCAGTCCCCTCCCGAGTGGTGTGGGGTCGACGTTTCCACACCACCCGAGCTTAGCGGCTGCTAGTTGGCGATCCGGAGACTGATCGCGGCGCTGGTTCCGGTGTTGCCGGCAGCATCCACGGCTCTGGCCGTCACGCTGTACGTGCCGTTGCGATAGCCGCCGCTGGCCAGTGAGGCCGTCCAGGCGCCGTTCGACTGCAGGGACATCGCGCCCAGCCGGGTGGTCCCCGAGTAGAGCGTCACCCCGGTGACCCCGATGGCGTCGGCGGCCGTGACCTGGAAGGCGACTGTGCCGGACACGGTGGCGCCGCTGGCCGGGAGCACGATGGTCGCCGTCGGCGCGGTCGTATCCGGCGGGGGTGTCGGGGTAGGCGTCGGCGTCGGCGTCGGGGTAGGCGTCGGGGTAGGCGTCGGTGTCGGTGTCGGGGTAGGCGTCGCGCCGGCAGGCACCGTCGAGGCAAGATATCCGTAGTACTTGCCGGCCACCTGCTGGGTCGGGTCACCCAGGAAGGTGTGGCCGCCACGGGCGGTGGCGGCGCTCGCCTGGGCCCGTACCTGCTGGATCACGTCTGCGGGGGTCTTGCCCGCGCAGTCCCCTTGGGCCATGCAACTGAGGACCACGCCACTCGCCATGGCGGCGGCCATGCTGGTGCCGGAGGCGATGTAGCCGTAGCGGTTGAGCATCTTGGTGGAGAACGGGCACACGCCCGGAGCGGCCACGACGTGCGCTTTGTCGGCGTCGCTGACCGCGTAGTTGCTGGTCGATGCGTACCGGTCGTCCGGTGTAGTGCGGGAACTGCTGTCGTTGCAGGGCGCGGTTCCCAAGCCTCCGGGTAAGCCGTCGTAGTCGGCCATGTTGGTGGCGGCGAGGACCTCGTTGTAGGCACCCGGCACGTAGCGTGCCATGTCGGTCGACGAGTTGCCGGCCGAGGACACGACGACCAGGCCGTCGGCAACAACCGAGCAGATGGCCTGGTGGAGGGTGTCGCCGCTGGTGAAGCCGCAGTTGCCGTCATCCGAGCCGAGCATGCCCAGGCTCAGGTTGACGACCTTGATGTTGAACTCGGCGGCGTGTGCGCCAACCCACTCCAGCCCGCACAGCAGGGTGGCAGTGGAACCGACCAGCTTCTCGTTCAGGACGCGGACCGAGTAGATCGGGGCACCCGGGGCCATGCCCACCAGGCCGATGGTGTTGTCGTACGCGGCCATGGCTCCCATCACCGCGCTTCCGTGGCCGTTGCGATCCGTAGCGTTGCCCAGGGTCGTGCAGTCAACGGCACTGACGAGGTTGAAGTCCACATGCCCGGTGCCGCCGGAGTCGAGCACGGCCACCGCCGGCCCGGTCCAGGTACCGACCCCGTCCCCAGCGTTCACCGGGGGCTCGTCGGCCTGCAGCGTGTAGGTCTGCGGGTAGACGGTCTGGGCCGCGCCTTCGGCGCGTTTGACCACGCTAAGTCCGACCACGGTGGGATTCTGCTTGAGGCTGTCGACCTGGGTGGCCGTCAGGCTGGCGGTGAAACCCTTCACCACGTTGGTGTAGCGGGCGGTCGGCTTGATCCCGAGCGATCCGGTCGCTGCGTCCGCGCCGGCGATGGTCTTGAAGGTGACCGAGTAGGTGCCGGCCCCCGCGACCGGGAACCCCTTGGCCGCTGCCGTGGCCTGACCCGAACCCATCGGTGCCAGGGCGACCGCCATCAGCGACGTGACCCCGACGACAATCGCAATCCGTGTCCTCAGTCCGGCATTTCTGATTTTCGATGTCAAGACAACCCCCCAGGTCTTGATCGTTCTTCGAATAAGTACTATTTCGGCCTTGTGGCCAGAATCTTGGCTGGAATTCCCCCGGCGATACAGTCGGGCGGGAGATCCTTGGTGACGACCGCGCCAGCCCCCACCACGGCGCCGGCCCCGACGGTGACTCCGGCGAGCACCACGACATTAGCGCCCAGCCAGACCCCCGGTTGGATAACGATGTCCCGCTCGTCCTTCGGCTGGTCCATGATCGGCACTGACCCGTGCTGGATGCCGTAATTGGACGCTGTGAGAGTGATGTTCGGTCCGAACAGGCAGTAGTCGCCGATCACGATCCGGCCAGTCGAATCGCCCGCCCAGATCACCGAACGCTCGCCGATATGGGCGTGGTCCCCGATCCAGATCCGTTCGCCGTTGCGGAAGGAGACGTTCGGGGCGAAGGAAACGTTCTGCCCACGGTGCAGCTTACGGACCTGGGCAACGTGCGAATAGTTGTAGAAGTGCGCGAGCCTCAGACCGTGCAGATAGACCCGGGGATCGATGATCGACCCGACGAAATCTGTCATCCGGCTCACTGGCCAGGCCCCCCTTTGTGTCCGGTACAAGCAATGCTACTCGGCGCCTGCAGCCGGCGTTAGTGCAGATCGGATGCTTTGTATCATTGTGGCGAGCTCTTCCTTGTGCGCGGACCTAAGCCCGACCGTCAGCTCGTCGGCGTAACCGGTGGCCAGGCAGCCAACGTCGGCCGACGGGTCCACGGTCGGCCAGCCCAATATCCTCTTGATTTCCACGCCCCCGAAGCATTGCTTCCGGCGGGACCACAACATGTAGGTTGCGTACCCGATCGGAGCCGGACCTGAGTTGTCGATCTCCCCACGGAAGGCCGCGCGCATCCGGGCCGACACCGACGCGACCGTCTCAGCCAGGGTGTCGCCGCGGCGCCAGGTCACGGGGACCCCGCTCACATGGTTGCGCGAGGTGGCCGGGCGTCCCTTGGAGAAGGGCACCATCAGGCAGATCTCGGCCAGTTCGGGACGGGCTTCGGCCACCCCCATAAGCGTCGATGCCACCACCGCGTCGTTCAGGCTGCCCCCAAGGGCGCGGGCAGCGTCCTTGGCCTGGGAGAGCCCCAACGTCGTGTACGCGGAGAACGGGGCCGGAGCTTCCACCGACTCGTCGACCGAACCCAGGGGAGTGGCGAGGCGCCGCGCCCAGCGCCTGAGCCGCCGGTCGAACGGCTTGCGCCAGTACTCCTTGGCAGCTGCCTGGTAAGGCGGATACTCCGTCAGCCAGGCCTTTGCCGATTCGCTGAGGATCCCGATCCCGCTCGGGGCTCTCGGCTCGTCGGGCTGTGCGGCGACCTTCGCTGGCTCGCGCACGGGCGTGGCGGCCGCCAGCGCCAGGAGGATCTGGACCATGGTTACGCCGTCCCCCATCGCGTGGTGGATCCGTAGCATCAGGGCGACTTCTCCCGAACTGAGTTCTGCGACATGCAGGTCCCAAAGGGGGCGTCGCGCATCCAGGGGAGGGAACCCAGCGCCGGTGATCGACTCAGCATGCAGCGGGTCGTCGACCACGACGCGCGGGCAAAGGCGGACGTGGTGGTCGAGGTCAAGCGTCGGCTCGGTCACCCATGCCGGGGTGGTGATGCGCAGCGGCGTGGGTGCCAAGCGTTGGCGCAGGATCGGGTAGTCCTGGGCGACGTCGTCGACGCGGGCCTTGATGGCGTCCAGATCGATCGCTCCGTCCGACCCGCGCAGGTCGGAGCCGGCGAAGAACCAGGTCGCGTGGTTGTGCATGATGCCGAACGCCTTGGGCGAGAGGTACTTCTCGTCGAGGGTCCCGATCAGGCTCGCCGCGGAAGGCGTCCTGCTCACTCGCCACCTCCAGCTGACACCTGGATCGGGGCGGGCGGCACGTCGTCGACGAACCGGAGGTCCTGCAGGGACATCCGGCTGCCGGCCCCGAAGCCGCTGAGGTAGCCCTTGATCAGGGCCGTCGCGCCGCGCCGCCCGCGCTGGTCGCCACGGTCGCGAGCCAACTGGTGCAGCGCCCGCCTGGCCATCATGGCGTTCATCCGGACTCCCACCGCGGGCCGGGTCCGCAACCACTTGTTGCCGAGCGCGCCGAGCCCCAGGCCGTAGCCGCGCATCAGCTTGGCGAAGTCCTCCTCGTCCCTGGTGTTCATGTGGACGACGACGCACTCGGGGTCGTTGATGACGATCGAGCCGGCGGCGATCACCCGGCAGAACATGTCGAGGTCCTCGGCACCAGCCAGGCGACGACCCGCCCCCAGCACTTCGTCGAAGCCGCCGAGTTGGAGGAGGAGGTCCCGGCGGAACGCCATGATGGCGCCGTGACCGGCGTCCAGACCCTTGGCCGGAGTGGTGAAGGTCCTCGCCCGGCCCGCCTGGATCGGTTCTCCGTGGTGCCGCATGTCGCCGGTCACGGCGCCAGCATTGGGCCGGCGGAAATGCCGGAGCAGCACCGTGTCCCAGCCCGGCGCGGCCTCGCAGTCGTCGTCGGTGTAGACCACGATCGGCCGCGTCGATGAGGCCAGGCCCACGTTTCTCGCGATCGACAGTCCGGGGATGTCGGAGCGGACGTACCGGTAGCCGGCCGCCTCGGTCACCCGCTGGGTATCGTCCTCCCTGGAGGCCGAGTCGATTACTATGACCTCCAGGTCGGGATGGCAGCTCCGGCGGATCGACGCCAGCGCTTCCGCGAGCATGGCGGGTCGGTCGCGGGTGCACAGCAAGATCGAGATGTCCCTTGGCTGCAACTCCCGCCACGGCTCGCCAACCCGGTCGATGGCGTTGCGGTAGGCGGCGACGAGGCGCTCCGATGCTGCCGTCCAGCTCAATTGCGGAGCGTGCTGGAGCGCGTTGTGCCGCAACCGGGCCAGTTCGGCGGGGTTGCCGTAGAGCAGGTCGAGGTGCTGGGACAGGGTCGCCACATCGCCGACCTCGTGGACGAGGCCCTCGACCCCATCGGTCAGCATGGCCCCGGCGGCGGTGGACACCAGCGGGACGCAGCCGGTCACCTGGGCTTCATATGTCACCAGAGCGCTACCCTCCTCGACCGTCGGGAGGAGCAGAACATCGCTCTCTAGTAGCGCTGCGACCGGATCGCTCGTGAACCCGGCCATCTGCACCCCGGGCTGGTCGAGCAGGTCACCGAGGTGTTTCAGGTAGGCGGGGTCGAGGTCGCCGTAGATGAGGAATCGTCCGCCCTGTTTCGCGACCGACTGCTGCCAGGCGCGTAGCGCGTAGTGCAAGCCCTTCCGCGGCTCGCCACGGCCCAGGAAGATGGCTGTGAAGGGACGGTCGGAATCGTCGCGCTCCGCCGGGCGGTCGATGGTGCAGCCGTACTGGTGGCGCAACAGCCGGGACGCGGCGACGCCGTTGGCAACAAACGATTGGGCGACCACTTCGGAAGGGACGAGCAGAGCCGTGGCGCTGGCCCACTCCCGCTGCTCCACGGCCAGGCGATGTTCGTCACGAGTATGGGACGCACCCTCGGGCGGCGTGAGCCCGAGCTTGGCGTACTCCTGAGCCACGACCTGATAGGCATGCTCGGTGTGCGTGTTCGGGCACTCGCGCACCGCCGGAACGTGCAGCCCGCGAGCCACCGCGATGGTCGCCATCGAGGAGCCCGGCCAGATGTGCACGACGTCGGGTCGCAGCCGGCGGGCGGCCCGGGCGGCGACGTGGTCGTGCCAGGCGAAGGACTGCAGGTGTCCCAGCACCCGGTGGGGCACCTGGACCGGCCCCAGGGTCAGGGACAGGGCGACCGAGGCCAGCCCGTCGATCGGCGTGGCGAGCTTGGCGGCCACCAGATGCACCTCGTGACCGCCCCGGACCAGCTCGTTCACCTGGTTCCAGGCTGTCCAGCCAACTCCGGCGGCCCCGATCGTCCCGGGGAAGCTGTAGAGGATGCGCAGCCGCGTGGGGCCCACCGAACGGCTCGTCTCAGCCACTGGCGCACGCCAGGTACAGGGCCGGGGTCAACCTGGCCTGCGCGAACGAACTCAACTCACTCACCGGTTCTCCTCACGAGTCGCTTCGGACAGCGGGAGTGTCCTTGCTTCCGCCTCTGCTGCCGCTCCATAGAGACTCGACCGGCCCGACGACTCTAGATACTGTTTCGTGTATTCGGCCAGTCTGGGTCGGATCTCATCGAGGCTCAGGTTCCACCACTTTTCAGCCAGCAGGCCCTCGACGGTGGGCGGGTCGAAGCGGAACCGAACCACCCGTCCGGGATTGCCAACCACGACCGCGTACGGCGGGACGTCCTTGAACACAACGGCGCCGGCTCCGATCACCGCGCCGTCACCGATCGAGTCGACCTGGGGCATGATGACCGAGTTGTGCCCGAGCCAGGTGTCGTTCCCAATCACCAGCGGGCTGTGCGGCCACTCCTCGGTCACAAGCCCAAGCTTCGGGTTGAAGAAGAACCCGTGCATCGACTTGCGGTCCAGGGGGTGGTTGTCCGTGGCGGCGAAGGCGGTGACCGCGATCGAGCTGTACCGGCCGATGGTGGTGTTCCGGCCGAACGCGTGCGTTCGGAAGCAGCCACCGTGCGTGTATAGGCCGATTTCGACCCCGTGGTGAACACGGAAGATCTCGCGCAGGGTCGCTGAGAAGAACTCTCCCCCCTCGGTGTCGATGATGTACTTGACGATCAGCCGTCGCACCGACGCACGACTGCGGCCGTACAGCCGCACGAGCACGTGGTTTGGCCCTGCGTATGGGCGCTCTCGATATGCCTGGCCTGCCATGGCCCCCCCTTAGGCGTCCAGGTGAGTGGTGAGGTCAGTGTAGTGACCGCACCCCGACGGCGGTATGGCCGGCGTTTGCTGCTCAGTACTGCGCGGGGCGCGCCCGTCGGGTTGCCGCGAAACGGCGCAGTTCGTCCTCGTCGGCGATGTCGACGTACTGCCGGGTGACCCCTCCCAGTTCGACCGCCGTAGGCCGGGCCACCGGTTCATCGGCGACCAGTTCGGGGAGCCCGAACAGCCGGTTGTACACGCCGACGTAGGCGCGCGACTGCGGCCGCCAGTCGAGTTGGTCCACCACCCGGTGCCGGGCCTTCACGCCGAGGTCCGCACGAAGTTCCGGATCGTCGAGCAGTCGCTCGACCGCGTCGGCGAACGCGGCGATGTCGCCCGACGGGACGTAGACGACGCGTCTCGCCCCCCGAGACGCGGGTCTCGACCAGGTCGAAGGAGACCGACGGCAGCGCGTAGGCCATGTACTCCATGGTCTTGTTCATCGTGGAGACGTCGTTGAGCGGGGTCTTCAGGTCCGGGCACAGACCGATGTCGAGCCGCGCTGAGGTAGCTCGGCGATCATCGGCCGGTCCACCCGGCCGGTGAAGGTGACGATCGCCATCGAGGCCGAGGTCGCGTCGCTGCGCGCCTTCAGGTCCTCGAGGCAGTCGCCGAAGCCCAGCAGCGTCGCGCGCACGTCGGTGCGCCCGCGGCCGGTGGACCAGCTCGTCCATCACCTGCAGGACGCTGGTCGACGCCGTCCTGGGGACCCATGATGCCGAGGTAGACGAGCAGGTTGCGCGGCGTCTGCTGGCCGGGGCGGCTGCCGGGTAGATCGGTCGCATCGTGCTGGGTGTCGGGGCCGCTGCGCACCACGGTGACGTCCTCGGGACGGCGGTGGCCGCGGCGCGATCGCGATCCGCCTTGTACGACTCGTTGGTGGAGATGACCCGGTGCGCCGTCCGGTAGGTCATCGCGCTCCAGCCAGAGCAGGCCCCGGTGTTCGAGCGCTTCGCCGAGGCCGCTCTGGCTCACCGAACCGGGAGAGGAACAGCTCCGGGTTCAGGTCGTGCTGGTCGAAGACGAACGTGACCCCGCGCAGCCGCCACAGCCGCGCCAGCAGCCAGTAGGTGTCCGGCGGGTTGCAGGCCTGGATGACGTCGAACCGGCTGCGTCGCCAGACCGTCGACCGACAGCACGGCGGTCCGCAGCCAGCTGTAGGCGAACTCGCACGACGAAGCCCAGCAGCCCGTTGGCCTCGGGCGCCGGCCGGTACTTGTAGATGTGCACGCCGTCGATCGTGCTGTCGCGCCGGGTCGCCGGGGCCCTTCGGGCAGATCACGCTGACGCTCGTAGCCGCGCGCCATCAGCGCCTGGCACTCCAGCCACACCCGGCGGTCGAGCGGAACCGGCAGGTTCTGGACGATGATCAGGACGTGCTTCGACAAGGCTGCCTCCCGGGTTGGGCACGAGGTAATGGAACTTACACCTTTGCGGGCCGCGGCCCTGGTTACGGCGGGCTCCCGGTCAGGACCAGATGGCCGCCAGATAGCCGTCGTCGGGGGTGTGGGTCATCTTGTCGAGCAGCTTGTTGCTCGGGTTCACGAGGTCCTGGTCGAAACCCCAGCCGCCTTTGGCGGCCTTGTTGCCCTGCACCGCGCGCTCAGCCGAGGTGTAGCTGCGGGTGACCTCCGCCCACTGGGTCGTGTACATCGTTCCGATCACGACCGAACGGGTTGCGTACAGCTGGCCCGGCTCGCCGGCACCGTTGATCACTTGGTCCCGCGGTGGGAGTTCCGCGCCGTCCGGAGCGGGGTAGCGGGTTACGTTTGCCGCGGTTTGGGACACGAGCAGGCAGTGGTCGAGGCTCATGAATGGCGTGCCTTCGCGTGGGTCACCGTCGTTGAGGCCACCCAGTTGCAGTGCGCTGTTGTGCGCGCCGAAGAGCACGGTGTCGCGCAGCACCAGACCGCGGTAGAAGCCGCCACCGAACATCTGGAGCGTATCCAGGTGGGCCCGGGACCCGCTGGGGCGGTAGATCGGTGCGCCGTAGCAGCCCTCCCAGGTGCTGTTGTGCAGGGTCCTGCCGGCACCGGCGACGTAGGCGAAGGGGTCCTGCTCGGCCACCTTCGCCTCGAGCACCACAGCCTCGTAGACATCGCAGTGGGTGACATCCCCGGCCTCGGCGTAGATCCTGAGTCCCTGGCCCAGCTTGGAGTGAACCCACGCGGTGCGTGAACAGTCGTGCAGGCCGACGAATTCAGCGTTGAACCGGGCGAAGGTCACCCCATGAACTGCGGTGAGCCGGGTCTGCCCGGTCATCGTAACCGTGCCCCAGCCGTCACGTGGGAGCACGAGGACGTTCCGTTTCCAGTCGACCCTGCCGGCGTGAGTCAGCACGTCCCGCCCGGCGAGGTCCGGCAACGTGCCGGGGGCCACCAGGAGCTGGAGGCCATTGGCAGCCTGCCCCGGCGTCACGGCGGCGATGGCGGTACGGATGCTGTCCCAGTCGCAAGCCACCTGCACGCTGGGCAGGCTCCGGTCTGGACGCGGCGTGTGCTTCGGCCAGTGCGTCCCGTCCGGACCGAACGGGACGCCCTCGACGTCGGCCGGCAGCTCCATCTCCTCAGCGGAGGCGGGGCTGGCCGAAGGCGTCCGCGATGAGTCGGCGGTTGGGGATGGACGCTCCTGCGTGCAGCCAGCCACGGTGAGCACTGCACCGCCTGCAATCGCCTGGATGAGGGTGCGCCGCGCAAGTGGTGGCATGTGCGTCCTCTACGTAGGCCTACCGAGACCGACAGCCTAGCCAACGGCCACAAGCGAGCCACCAGGCTGGCCTCCTGGACCCGTCCCGACTCCAGGGCTCGCTTCCTGAGGAGACTCCAGGCTCGCTTCCTGAGAAACTGAGAGTCTACCCATGTTGCAATCTGGGAGTTCTCAGGATAATCTTAGGTTGTCTCCATCAACTTTCTGTTCCCCCCCAACAAGGAGATCACATGATCCCCCGTCGAGAATTATTCCGTACGACCGCCTCGCTGAGCCTTGGTGCCGCCCTCTTCGGCAGCGTCGGAGCCATGAACGCCAATGCCTTCACGATCGCGGCGACGCCGAGCCGGCGGACTTCGTATGGTCCGAATGGCACTCACTGGCCCGCAAACACCCCCAAGAGCGGCTTCGGCACGGTCATCCGCGTGGCATGTACCTGGAGTGCCATCGGCCGCGCCATCGCCGGCGTGACCGCGAGCCAGGCGACCGGTGGGGTCATCATCCGGGTCGCTGGTGGCACGCTGCCCGGCGGCACCGTGCTGCAGAACGTTGGCAACCCGAGCTGGACCAAGAACATCCTGGTCACACCGGACAATGGTTGGGGCACGGTGACGATCCGCGACACCGCCACCTTCCGGAACGTCCGGGGCGTCACCTTCGCGCGGCTCAACGGCCACCACATCCGCCTCATCAACTGCACCCGGACCAACTGGGCGCACTCCAAGCTCACCCTCGGCATGCGGACCTACGCAGAACAGGGCAAGGTCACGCAGTGCAATGCCTACGAAGTCGTAATGCCGGTCAGCAAGGCCGACCCGACCGACCCGTTCAGCTACGCCGCCTCGGCCGGTGCGAGCTTGTCGAACTGCGTGTGGGAGGGCTGCTACGGCGCGGCGGTGTTCCGTCCCAGTGGCTCGAGTGCTCATCTCGACACCTTCCAGATGTTCGGCAATGGCAGCTACCGCGGCCTCACCATTCGCGACTCGATCCTGTTCGGCGGCAACAACTGTGGACTGCAGATCGGCGGCTCGTCCACGGCCGACCCGGCGCGGGGTACCGACTTCCTGATCTTGGACCACTCCATGGTCCTGTCCCAGGCGATGTCGGTCCAGACGCGCTACCGCTTGCCCGCAGGTGTCGCTAGCGGCGCGGGAAGCCAGGCCATCAACGGCGCGGGCGAGCCGTGGCAGCTCAGCGCGATCAACTCCTCCTACGTGCTCGGCTCGATGCACGTGACCCAGTGGAAGCGGATCGCCGACAGCTACACGTCCCACTCCCGCGCAGTCTCTGGGAACCCGGCCCGGACAGGATCCTGGACATACCAGTCCTCCCTGGGAACGATGACGGCCGCCCGGCTGAACAACATGTCGCCGATCCCGACGGACGCCTATCTGCGGTCGATCTGGACCTGACCACGAGCTGCGACCAAAGGGGCCTCCATCTTCGGTGGGGGCCCCTAGTCGTCCAGCCCGAAGATCGTCCGCTTCGCTGCGGGATAGCCCACCCACCAATCGGACCGACGTCGCCAAGCGGGGGACCACGGCCCGGGCCGCCTAAGGACGCGCTCAAGCAACGCCCGGGAAGCAACCCCGGCGAGCAGCAGACGAGTGCCTGCCGCGGCGTAACCGGATGGCCACACCTTGCGCAGCATGGTCACCTTGCCGGCCAGCACCATTGAGGTCTTCGCTCCGCTGGAACCGGTGGAGCCGCCAACCTCGTGCACCATCTCGGCCGCGGGCACGATCACCAGTCGCTGGCCTCTGGCCCGAGCTCGCAGGCAGAACTCAGCGTCTTCTCCGTAGAGGAAGTAGTCCTCGTCCATACCGCCGAGCTCGTGAAACAGACTGCGCCGGATGAGCAGCAGGCACCCTGTGATGATCTCCACCTCACGGACGGTGTCCCGCCGCCAGGAGCCCATGGATTCGGGGTCGAAGACCGGGGACCGCTTGAACACGGTCGACAAGGTGGTGGCAAACATCAGCAGTGACCACAGCGTCGGCGCCGCCCAACAAGAGCTGGGCTCCAGGGAGCCGTCCGAGCGGACCGTGCGGCCGCCGTAGATGCCGTACTGGGTGTGAGTCCGAGCGAAATCCAGTAGCGCGCGCACCGAGCCCGGCAGGGCGATCATGTCCGGGTTGAGTAGTAGCAGGTACTCGCCCCTGGCCCGGGCGGCGGCCACGTTGACGCCCTTGGCGAAGCCAAGGTTCTGCTTCGCGTCGATCAGGTGCACGTTTGGGAAGCGCTCCTGGAGCGCCGGCACACTGCCGTCGGTCGACCCGTTGTCAACCACGATGATCTCGGCGTCCAGGGAGCTGGTCTCGAGCTCCAGTGAGGTGATGAAGTCGCTGGTCTCCTCTCGGGTGTTGTAGCTGATGATGATGCAGCTGACCAGCGGGAAGCTCACGGCAGCTCCACCTGGCTGGTCAGGGCCGTCCAAGCGATTCCGGCGATAGCGCGCTGGCCCTCACTCGAGGGGTGGAAGAAGTCGATGCTCGACACCTCGGCCGTGGTGAACCTGTGCTCGTTAAGAGCGCCGTTGTCGCTGATGCAGTTGCCGGATGCCGCGCACTCCTCGGCAATCACGGCGTTGAACTCCTTCACCCGGTCAGCGACGGCCTGCCGACTCGCCTCGACCTGCGGCGCGGTCGAGGTCGGGTTGCGAAGGAGGTTGCGGCAGCCCCAGAACTTCGACCACAGCTGGGCCGCCTTTGGGTTGTCCCTGCCCAGCGTCCAGATCTGGTTCAGGTCGGGCACCGACAGGGCCAGGGCCAGCGCGTCGGGCGCCTCGGACTTGAGCGTGACGAGCACCTCGGAGAACTTGCTGCGGAAGTCCTCGACTGTGGTCATCTCGTTGGCGTTGGGGGCGCACGCGTCGTTGGCGCCCACCAGGATCGTGACGAGGTCCGGCTCACGACCAGCCAGTTGCCCGATCCGCGCGGCAGCATCGGCGATGTCGCCGCCGTCCTTCGCCGCCATCACTGTCTCGGGACGGGCGCCGGTGGCTTTGGCCAGTCGGCTGGCGATCGAAGAGACCTCGGGGGAGTCCCCGCCTGACCACGACTCCTCCGGGCACGGGCCAGGCTGGGTGCACGCATTGACCGCCAGGGAGATGGAGTCACCGATCACCCCGAGCACCTCGATCTTGGTGATCGTCCGCGTGGGTGCTGCGGAACCGGGGGTGGCCGACGTCGCTGGCCCGGACGGTGCTGCCGACGGTGTCGTCGGTGCGGGGGTGGCTACGCACCCGGACAGCGCGGCGATCAGTAGTACCTGGCTGGCAACGGCGGCGAGACGGGTCACTGGGCTCCTCCTGGTTCGGCTTCCGAGTCTATGGTCGGTTCTTCCGGATCCTTGGCCTTCCGGGCCTTCTTGACGTAGGCCAATATCGTCGCGTAATCGTGGCGGAACGGCGGCAGCACTGCGGAGGCCAGCAGCGGGGAGACGCCCGCCAGCCCGCCCAGGATGACCTGCAGCGGGGCCGGCAAGGCGGCCGACCAGCCCACGGCCGCGAGTGCGGCCAGGTAGCACAGCGGGGTCAGGATGACCGGCCGAACCATCGGCTCGATGATGTCGCGCGCGGTCACGTGCGTTCCTCGGATCGCGTAGTGGTAACCCGGCACCAGCAGAACCAGGCTGATCAGGCCGTAGACCAGCGCCAGGCCCTCCACCCCGTTCCACCAGAGTCCGACGAAGAACCCAAGGATGATGATGGGCCGGGTGACCAGGAAGAAGACCAGCTGGGTCTTGGTGCGGTTCAGGGTCAGGAACAGCCAGCCCTGCATGTTGCCCATCGACTGTGCGATGCCGGCCACGGCAAGGATGCTGAAGACGGTCGCGGCCTCCTGCCAGCCGTCGCCCAGCAGGGTGAGGATGAGCGGCTGGGAGACGGCCGCCAGCACCGCGTAGACGGGGACGGTGACGTAGCCGATCACCCGCGAACCGCCGTGGATATAGCGCCGGTAGCGGTCGTGGTCGTCCTGAAGCCGGCTCAGCACCGGAATCGCGACGCGTCCGATGGTGGCGTTGAGCTGCTGCATGGGCAGAAGGAACAGTGAGTAGGCGCGGGTGTACTGGCCCAGTGCCTCCGGTCCAAGGCGATTTCCGATCAGGATGTTGTCGACGTTGCGAGACGCATAGTTCAGCAACTGCACCCCGAGCAGGTCGCCGCCCACCATGACGATCGAGAACACCCCCTTAGGGATGTGCGGTCGGCCGAAGGACGGAGGCGAGGCCACCCAGAGTGCGACCATCCGGTAGACTTGGGCGACCCCGGCCTGCACCACCAGCGACCAGACCCCCCACCCGAGGGTGGCGGTCACGATCGCCAGCGTCACGCCCGAGACCATTGACATGACCTCGATGCTGGCGAGCGTGCTGAATCGCAGTTCGCGCTGAACCCGGGCCTGCACCGGCGCGAGCAACCCGTTGATCAGCAAGGTGGGTGAGATCACCAGCGTGATCAAGATCAGGCGAGGCTCGTTGTAGAGCCAGGCGATCAAGGGTGCAGAGGCGGCGACGAGCACGGTTAGACCGAGGCCGACTGCCAGCGACAGCCACATCAGGCCCCGCCAGTCGGTCTCCTCGATCTCCCGGCGCTGCAGGATGGCTCCGGTAAGTCCGAAGTCCCGGATCAGGTCAACCACGCCGACGACCGACATGATCATCGCGAGCAGGCCGAAGTCCTCCGGGGCCAGGAGGCGGGCGAGGATCACCACAGAGCCAAGTTGGGTCAGCGTGCGCGAGACGAATCCGCCGAAGGTGACGAACACGCCGCGGGAGGATCGATGGGCGAGCTTGTCGTCAGCCACGGCTTGTCCTCGTCGTCTCATCGCGATGCCAGTCCGCCGGGCGGTGACCGGCGGACTCCCAGCGGGCCCACAGGCCGGACAGGCCGTTGCTGGCTGTGTAGATAACGGCCGCCGGCCAGAGTCCCGGCCGACGCAGTAGGCGCCCGGCCAGGCTCAGGAAGCGGGAGCTGCCCGGTGGGGCTGCACGCTGGAGTATGCGGGGGAGTTCCAGGTTCCCCCGCGCGATCCGGGTGCCCCGCCGAATCTGGGAGCGCAGAGTACGAGGACTGTCAACTGTGAATGAGTGGTCGGGCAGCGTCAGTCGTTCGGAGGGCAGGAACAACTGCTGGATGAACCGGTCATCTGCGATCACGTCAGGCCAGTCCTCGAACCGCGCTCTCCCGGTCGCCGACAGGGCGTAGATCCCGGAGCCGATGTGTCCCGTCCGGCGGTAGTCGGTCAGCTCCCACACACGGTAGTGCTGCCGGACCCACCAGCTGGCTCGGCTGGTGTCGACCACCAACCGCGGCGAAGCCACCAGCGGCCCGCCCGGCCGGCCCAGGGCATCTGCCAGGGCGATGAGGGCTTCGACGTCCACCCGCACGTCGGCGTCAACGTAAGCCCGGGGGAAGACTGTTGCGACCCGGTCACCTTCGCGGAGTGCGGCGATCTTCGAGCCAGTTTCGATGCTACTCACCACCACCCGAGGGTCAACCTCTGCGGCGCGTTCCGCGGTGTCGTCCGTGCAGCCGTTCGGCACCACCACGATCTCCAGCGCGTCCGCGTACGGGCCCTGGGTGAGCTCCCCGAGCACCTGTTGGATCACAGCGCCTTCGTTGTGGGCGGGAATCACCACGCTCAGCTCAGCCATCAGGTGACGACTGCGATCGGGTCAGGCGCCGCCCAGCTTGGCGCACGGGAGTCTCGCTCAGCATCCAGGCCCCAGCCGCCCATAGCAGGCTCAGGACGTAGAAGGACTGGATGAACGAGAACGCGTCGAAGAAGTACATGCTGACCATGTAGCCCACGGTTGCTGCGCAGATGGCGATGGCGAGGTCGGCGTGCCGGCGCTCCAGGGTCTCGGTGAACGCAAAACGCAGGAGCTTGAAGACGGGCACGGTCATGAAGATCAGCAACCCGATGGTGCCCAGGACGCCTAGGTCCATCAGATTGCCCAGCCATTGGTTGTCCAGGATGAATGAGTTAGCGTTGTCGCCGACGACGATCCGACTGCCCAGTCCGGTGCCGAAGAACACGTGCTGGGCGACGATCCTCAGTGCCGGCTCCAGGTCCGCCAGGCGGCCCTGACCGGCCCACCCGGGCGAGGTGTACTGCGAAGCGACCAGGGAGTCCGGGTCGAGGAAGGACAGAAACACGGTCTCGAACACCCGCGGCCGCACCAGTGCCAGCAGGATCAGGAAAGGTGCCCCAATCAGGGTCACGGTCCCGGCCAGCTTCGGCTTCAGGACCAGCAGTAGGAACATCATGACGGCCAGGACCACCACGGCGGTCCTGGAGATCGCTGCCATGATGCCCCCGAATAGCCCCAGCATCGCCAGGCCGTAGACGATGCGCCGGTTGACCAGGTTCCTGGGCCAGGCGGCGTACCGGGACAGCCAAAGGGCCACCGGAAGCAGCATGCAGAGCATCACCACTAGGGCGATCGGGTGCTGGGCCGAACCGAAGGCACGGAAGGCGCCGGTGGTCGTGGTGGCGTCGAGCTCCTCCCGCAGCACCGCCAGCGGCAGCACGCGGTTGTAGATCCGGAAGACGTTGATCCGGGTGGCGTACTCGAACAGGGCGAAGAACGACACCACGACCCCGGCCCACACCAGGAAAACCAGCAACCGGTTGACGAGCTGCTCGCGGTCCAGCAGCTGCCGCGTGATGACGAAGGGCACCAGCAGCATGAGGAAGGTGACAACGGCGCCGATCGAGTTGGTCACCAGGGTCTGGTGCGCCAGTGCAGCGGCATTGGTTGCGAATGAGATCAGCACGCAGACCAGGTAGGCAGCGATTCCCGAGCCGAACTCGATCGGCCGCCAGGTGCGGGTCTTGCTCACGAAGATGGCGTGGAATACCACGATGACCGCGAGCACCCATAGCAGCCGGTAGGGCTCCAGCTGGATCGGCAGGGGGATGGGCAGGGCGTAGGCGCGGCCCGGAACAAACATGATCATGACCGCGACAGCGAATAGCAGGAACTCCCAGCTGAAGATGAGCCGGCGAAGCACATAGACCAGGGCCACGCCAAGCAATCCGCCGCTAGCGGCGGCCACCGGCAACTGCAGGAGGACGGTCGTAGCCATGATGGCCATGGCCACGATGCCGAAGGTGGCCAGGATCGCGTAGGACCCCTCTGGATCCGATTGCCGCGGCTTGGGAGGCAACTCGGCTTGCAGTCTCAGCTCGCTCATGGCGCCACCAAGGTCACTCCGATGCGGCATGCCGTGCCGGGCGTTTTTCGGGCTCTTCAGCGGTGGGCTCTTCGGCGGTGGGCTCTTCGGCGGTGGGCTCTTCGGCGGTGGGCTCTTCGGCGGTGGGCTCTTCGGCGGTGGGCTCTTCGGCGGTGGGCTCTTCGGCGGTGGGCTCTTCAGCGGTGGGCTCTTCAGCGGTGGGCTCTTCGGCGGTGGGCTCTTCGGCGGTGGGCTCTTCGGGTGCCGGCTCGGCATTCGCCGCACGCCTGCGCTGCCGGGACGTCCGGTAGCCGTCGATGGCGAAGATGAGCGCGATCACGCCCACGAGGATGCCGAAGGCGGTGAACACCACCGGGGTGTTGGGATTGCTGGTCTCGGCCTCCACCGGGTCGCCGACGTTGATCACGGCGATCTGGACGCGCTCGTTCTCCTTGAGCTTGCGCTGATCCTGCTGCTGGCGGACATGACGCAGGAAGGTGCTGGTGGTTACCGCGCTCAGTTCGCTGGCGCGCTCGGGGGTGGCGGAGGTGGCGATCACGTCGACCACTGGGAGCCGCAGGTTCCCCGGGAAGCGTTCGTTCCCGCCGGGCTGGGTCGTGCGCCGGACCGCCGAGATCGACTCGGTGAGCGGGTCCATTGCGCCGACCTCGCGGATCACCGTCTGCCGCAGCCCGGAACCGGAAATGATGTAGGCGTAGATCACGGCACTGTTGCTCAGGTCGATTGACTGCGGCGCGGTGTAGCCCCGGGGGATCTCTTGCGCAGGGACCTCGGCCTGGTACAGGGTGTCCTTTGCGCTGGTTACCAGAAGTGTGGTGGTGGCCGAGTAGGACCGGACCGCCCGCGATTCCAGGCCATCCGGGCCCAGGGAGTAGCCGGTGTAGATGCCGGCGGCGATGGCCACGATCAGGCCAAGGATCAGGAGCCACAAGTAGTGCCACAGGACCTTCAGGTAGCTGGGAACTTCCACGGCTACTCGCCGATCCGGCTGGTGACCTCGGGCACGCTGCCGGCCAGATATGGCTGGAAGTGGAGATACGCGGTTGTCTTCCGCTTCTGGTCGATGTCGCGGTATACCCGAAGCACCTGCTCTGTGGTCAGGCCGACCGCGGTGGCCACCTCGGCAAGCGGCACCTCATTGTTCTTGCCGTACATGCACACGTCCATCTGAGCGTAGGGCAGCGAGAAGTAGAACTCCTCCTGAGACTGCGGAAGCGAGTACGTGTCGGTGGTGGACGGCCGCCGTCGGACCTCATCAGGGACGCCCAGGAACTCGGCCATCGCGTATACCTGGGATTTGTAGAGGTGTGCGATCGGCTTGACGTCGGCGGCGCCGTCGCCCAGTTTCACGAAGAAGCCCTGGTCGTACTCCAAGCGGTTCGGGGTGCCCGACGCGACGTAGTTGAGCCGGTCGGCGTGATAGTACTCCAGCATCTTACGGACTCGCTGCTTGAAGTTGGTCGCCGCCACAATCCCCAGGTAGGCATCCGTGGATAGTCGATGGCGGGTCTGGGTTCCGTCGGGTGCCTGAACCACGATTGAGTAGATCCGCAGACTGTCCGTGTCAGTGACGCTGGGCAGGATGATCTTGGAGCGGTAACCCGGCCCGTACTCGGGACAAACCAGGCGAATCGCGGTGTCTCGACGGCTGTAGCAGCCGACAGCCTCCAGCATGGGCGAGATCTCTTCAAGGGTCGAGGCGAAGCCGAAGGCGTCGGACACCGAACGGCTGAGCCGCAGCGTGTCCGGGGATGAGTCCTTCTCGGGCATGTGCAAGCCGAACACCCGCTCCGGCCCGAGCGCCCGAACAGCAAGCCCGGCCACCACGGAGGAATCGATCCCGCCGGATAGCGCCACGACGACTCCCCTCCGCCGGGTCATCGCCAGATAAGTCCGGATACGCTCGCTGATCCGGTCCGCCTCGCCCTCCAGATCGAGGGCGAGGACTTCAGGCCCAAACGGCTGAGTCATCAGATTCCCTTTCTTGCGTGGTCAAGTCCGCGATGGAGAGTGGCTCTGACGGCTTCGGCTCCGGAATCGGCCAGGAGCCAGCGATGAACTGCTGGTGCAGCAGCTGGGTGGAGACGACGGCAAGGACGCGCATGTTGTCAGTGTTGCCCATGCCGGCCCCCCCGCGGCGCGCCGCCTTGCTCATCACGCCGTCGACCTGGCCCGGCTCGAAGATGCCTGCCGCCAGGACGGCTTCCCGCGACAGTGCCGTCTCCAGCCAGTCGGGTCGATCACCTGTGAAGAAGCTCGCCGCGTCCGGCGCGCGGTAGGGCTGCTTGGGTCGGTTCCGGATGGCCTCCGGCACGAGGTCTGCGAACGCGTGCTTGAGTAGGGCCTTCTCCTCGAGGCCGAATAGCTTGTGCCGGGCCGGCAGTGCGTTCGAGTAGGCGACGACATTCGGGTCCAGGAATGGGAAACGGCCCTCCACTGAGTTGGCCATCAACATCCGGTCGCCCTGGGACGCCAGGATGTAGCCGGGTAGCAGGGTCGTTGTTTCCAGCCACTGGGCCCGGCTCAGCGGATCCCAGTCAACGCTCTCGGATGGCATCAACCCGGCGATGTCTGTCGCGGGGCTGGCGGCAACCGCCTCGCGCATCACGGGGCTGAGCATTGTCAGCAGGGCCGACGTGGAGTTCCAGCGCGGGCGGTGCGACAGGCCCGGGTCGGTCGGGTCGAGGTGCTGGCCGAAGAAGGCGCGTGCAAACTGCGGCGCTTGGGCCGGGTTGCGAACCATCCACGGGTACAGCATCTCCGCGGCCCGGCCGCGGACGGCGGACTTGGGGTCACGAGCCCAGAACAGGCGAGCTCGGGCCTCGCGGAAGAGGTCGTAACCGCCGAGGACCTCGTCGGCGCCCTCACCGGTCACGACCACCTTGAAGCCGTTCTCACGGACCAGCCGGGACAGCAGGAACAAGGGCGCCGGCGCCGCACGAAGGAGGGTCGCCTCCGCGTGCCAGATCACTTCGGGGAATATGCCGACGATGTCGGCGCCCGAGACGACGACGTCCTTGTGGTCAGTGCCCAGTGCCCGGGACATCTGCCGCTGGAAGATGCCCTCGTCGAACTCGGCGTCGGCGAAACGCAGCGAGAACGTGTGCAGCGGCGCGTCTGTGAACCGCCGGATCACCGCGGCAGTGACCGAGGAGTCGATCCCGCCGGACAGATAGGCTCCCACCGGCACGTCGCTGCGAAGGAAGCGCAAGCGGGTGGCCTCGACCACGCGCTCGCGCAGGCCGGCAGCGTTCGTGGCTAGGTCCTGGCCCGCCTCGGCCCCGCGTTGCGGGAACTCCATCCGGAAGTACGGCGCCACCTGCAAGCCGTGTCGGTCCCAGGTCGCGTAGTGCCCGGGCGGGAGTTGGTCGATGCCGGCGAACTGGGTACGTGGGGCGATGGTGGACCAGAACGTCAGCACCTCCTTCAGCCCGGCAGCGTCAAGGGCACGCGGCACCGATGGATCGGCGAAGATCGCCTTCACCTCGGAGGCGAACAGTATCCGGTGCGGGCTCAGGTGGTAGTAGAGGGGACGGACACCCATGCGGTCCCGTGAGAGCACCAGGCGTCGGTTCAATCGTTCCCAGATCGCAATCGACCATTGGCCGTTGAACCTGGCGAAGCACTCCGGGCCCCACTCCTCCCAGGCGTGCACGATAACCTCGGTGTCGCTCGCGGTGCGGAAGCGGTGGCCCCGGTCGCGGAGTTGCGCGCGCAGCTCCACGTAGTTGAAGATCTCGCCGTTGAAGGTTACCCAGACGGTGTCGTCCTCGTTCGCCAGCGGCTGGGCGCCGCCGGCGGTGTCGATGATCGCCAGGCGGGCGTGGCCCAGGATCGTCTGATCGTCCCGGTAGTAGCCGCTGCCGTCCGGCCCGCGATGACGGAGCCGGCCGATCATGGCCAAGGCGACGCCCAGGTCCGGTGGCGGACCATCGGTTGCGACGCCACAGATACCGCACATCAGTCGGGACTAGCCGTGTCGATGAGCAGCGCGCGAACAGCGACGGGATCTGACATGATCTCGGGCCTCATGTCATCGTCAGACAACCGAACTCCCAGGGCATCCTCCAGCAGGATGGCAGTACGGACGGCACGCAAGCCTGGATCCTCGTCCGCAGGACCGAGCAGGATCGCGGATTCCTGAAGGATGCGCTCTACGGCCACGCTGCTCACGCCGCTCCCTCTGTGGTTCGCCCACCGAGCTTGGAGAGAACGTACGAGGTAATACCTTTGATGCTCCCCAGATTCTCCGGCACCGTCTCGGTGTCGGCCACCTCGAACTGGTAGGTCGACTCCAGATGCTCGATCAGTTCCAGAACGCCGGTGGAATCGAGCACCCCCGTCTCCAGAAGTGACTCCTCCGCACTCGGCATGCGCGATTGGTCGCCAAACAGATAGGACGTCAGGATGAAGTCCCTGAGGTCAGCAGCCAGCTGTGATTCCATGTTTCCCCCCGGTTCATGGCGCGTGGTTGTGTGCAATATCCCCAACCTGCCGCTATCTTACTACCTCCTGCTGGCGGTACCGTCACGCCAGAATCCCGGATGGGGACCGCTCGATCTGGAGACCGCCGATGCCAGTTCCGCTGCTCGACCCTGAGGTCCGCACAATCAGCGACGCGATGCTGAACGCGGGGGCCGCTGACGCGATAGCGCTGGTCGATGGTGGTCATCGACACACCTACGGCGACCTGCGCGCCGCAGCGGCGCGGATCGCAGCCGAGCTCCGGGAGGCCGGTATCTCGCGAGGGGACAGGATCGGGCTTGTCGGGCCGAATTCATTTTTCTGGGTCGCCGGGTACATCGCGGCGTTGCAGCTGGGTACCGTGGTTCCACTCCTGGACAAGGCGCCGGCGTCCGACCTAGCCGCGCAGGTTGACTGGGTGGATTGCGCGGCAGTCCTGATGGACCGCCGCCTCACTCGTCGGTACGGCGACATCTTCGGTTCCCGTCCAGTGATCACCGACGCCGCGCTGACTGAGCCCGGTCCCACCTGGTGGCCCGAACCGCCGGCGGAAGCCCCCGCCTCAGATGCCGCCCTCATCTTCACCTCGGGGACCACTTCCCGTCCCAAGGCGGTGCGGATCACCCACGCCAACCTGCTGGCCAACACCCGGTCGATAGTTGAGTACCTAGGGCTGACAAGAGATGATCGTATGCTGGTGGTCCTGCCCTTCCACTACTGTTACGGCGCTTCGCTGTTGCATACCCACCTGGCGATGGGTGGCAGTGTCGTTCTGTGTAACACCTTCACATTCCCGCAGACAGCGGTGGACCTGGTCGGGCGGGAGGCTTGCACCGGGTTGGCTGGAGTGCCCTCGTCCTTCCAGCTGTTGCTGCGCGCCAGTGACTTCGCCACCCGACCGCTCGCGTCGTTGCGACACCTCCAGCAGGCCGGGGGCAACCTCGCCCCACACCT
Organism: uncultured Actinomycetota bacterium; assembly: GCA_963848845.1. Lineage (GTDB taxonomy): Bacteria > Actinomycetota > Actinomycetes > Propionibacteriales > Propionibacteriaceae > Propionicimonas. Next base: position 464,019 of record CAWKFH010000007.1, on the reverse strand, counting down.
GATCGAACGGGTCGCGGCGGCTCAGCCAGGAGCTCGTCTATTCATCATGTACGGCCAGACCGAGGCCACGGCTCGGCTGTCCTACCTGCCGCCGGAGCGGCTGGGTGACAAGCTCGGCTCGATCGGACGTGGGATTCCCGATGTCGAGCTGACCGTGGTCGGAGACGACGGCGAGCCCGTCGCGCCGGGTGTGGTTGGAGAGATAATGGCGACGGGTCCCAGCATTTCGCCCGGCTACTACCGCGACTCGGAGGCGACCAGGGACAAGTTCCCGGGTGGGACGCTGCGAAGCGGCGATCTGGCCACCGTGGACGAGGAGGGCTTCATCTATATCGTCGGCCGCCGCGATGACTTCATCAAGACCTGGGGCTACCGGGTGTCTGGTCTGCAGGTCGAGTCTGTGGTGCTGCAACTCTCCGACGTTGTTGAGGCGTCGGCCTTCGGCCTACCCGATCCCGAAGCGGGTGAGGAAATCCACCTGGCGGTGCGTCTTGACCCCGAGGCCGCGGTTACGGTGGATGGCATCCTCAAATACCTGCGCCAGCACCTCCCCAAGCACGCCGTCCCACGGCAGGTCCATGTGCTTGGGGAACTACCGCTCACCGCCAGCGGCAAGGTCTCCAGGAATGCGCTGCAGGCGGTGGTGGAGAATTTGAGGGGGGAGCTAGGCTGAGTCTGCCAGGGATCGAGGGGGCGATCGATGACAACCGTGAAACGAGCACTAGCCATGACGCTTGCCGCCGCGCTGGCGGGTGTGGTGGGCCTAGCGTTCTATTCGAGGAGCAAGGAAAAGCCCGTGCCGGCATCCGTTGACGCCGTGAGAACCATCAGTGCAGCCGAACTGTCGCAGGTGGCCTCTGTGAACGTGCTCTTCGGCCACCAGTCCGTAGGTCGGAACATACTGGACGGTGTCGCGGCCGTCTACGCCGCGAGCCGGGTGGCCGCGCCTGCCATCACGGAAGTGGATGTCGCTTCCGCGAGACGCCCCAGCGGCATCGTCCATGCCGCGATCGGCGAGAACGGCGACCCGCTCGGCAAGATGGTGGCCTTCGACTCTCTCCTGCGATCCGGGGCCGCAACCGGTACTGATGTCGCGCTGATGAAGTTCTGCTATGTGGACATTCGCTGGAACACCGACGTCGACGCGCTCTTCGCAGAGTACGTGCGGACCTTCGATGCACTGGAGCGGGACTTCCCCGACCTGCTCCTCATTCACGTGACCGCACCCCTGACCACCGGCCCGGGCAACTTCAAGGAGCAGGTGAAGGTGCTGATCGGGCGTGACGACAACGTCGCACGGGAGCGCTACAACGACCTGCTGCGCCGGCACTACGGAGCAGGCCGGGTCTTCGACCTGGCCGCCATTGAGGGGACCGCACCAAACGGGACCCGGGCCGGGACCCTGTACGAGGGCTACTCCTCCGATGGGGCGCACCTGAACCCGACCGGAGGCACGGCGGCGGCTACCGGTCTGTTGCGCCTGCTCGCGGCGAACTTGGCGTCGTAGTCGGTGCGGATCATCGGCACGGGCATCGACATCGTCCCGGTCCAGCGGATCGCCGGCCTGTTGGGCAAGTCGGACCAGCGGTTCGTCAGTCATTGGTTTACGCCCGCGGAGGCCGACTACTGCCTGCGCAAGTCCGATCCGGCCCAATGCCTGGCGGCTCGCCTCGCGGGGAAGGAGGCGGTGTTCAAAGCGCTGCGGCTAAGCGGCGACCGGCCAGTGCCGTACGCCGAGATCGAGATCGTCCGCGAACCGGGTGGCGCTCCAACGGTGCGCCTCCACGGGCGGGTAGCTATCGACGCGGCCGCTGCGGGGGTGACCGTCATCCACATCTCGCTGGCGCACGTGACCGAGTATGCGACTGCGACGGCTCTCGCCCTCGCAGAGGATGGATGAATCCAGCACCCGCTGATCGGTTACCGGGAGCCCACCACCCCGCCACTGCCACCGGCAAGCGCGGCGACATCCGAACCACCTGATTGCCATCGAGGGCGGGCACGCTCGGCGCGCAAATGGTCATGGCTGCTGACCTGCCCCGTCCAGTCCTTGGTCGGTCCAGCCGTGGGGTGAACCTGTTGGCCACGAACAGATACGGTTGCTTTGTATGCGCCGCGGTGTCGGGAAGCTCCACCGACGCCAGGGTTCAGGTCAACGTCGACGCTGATCGAGCCCATCCCGGCAACTACCGGAGCCCATTGAAGGAGACTCAACCTCACGATGACCGACAACAAGTTCGTTTATGAGTTCAGCGAGGGTGACGCCTCGATGCGCAACCTGCTGGGCGGCAAGGGCGCCAACCTGGCGGAGATGACGGGGCTCGGCATGCCTGTCCCGGAGGGCTTCACCATCACCACCGAGGCCTGTACCCAGTACTACGTCGATGGCGAGGTCATCAACGACTCCATCAAGGCCGAGATCCTGGCCTACATCACCAAGCTTGAAGCGACCACCGGGAAGACCTTCGGCGATCCGGGCAACCCTCTGCTCGTGTCGGTCCGCTCCGGCTCCCGCGCATCCATGCCCGGCATGATGGACACCATCCTGAACCTTGGTATGAACGACACGGTGGTGGAGGCCTTTGCGGCCAAGACCAACAACCCCCGCTTCGCCTACGACTCCTACCGTCGATTCATCCAGATGTACTCCGACGTGGTCATGGAGGTCGGCAAGGCCCACTTCGAGAAGCTCATCGACGAGATGAAGGAATCCCGCGGCGTCACCCAGGACGTGGACTTGACCGCTGACGACCTGAAGGAACTCGCAGAAGAGTTCAAGGCCCAGTACAAGCAAGCCATCGGCTCCGACTTCCCGTCCGACCCGGTCGAGCAGCTGTTCGGCGCCATCAAGGCCGTCTTCCGCTCCTGGGACAACCCGCGCGCCGTCTACTACCGTCGCATGAACGACATCCCCTCGGACTGGGGCACCGCCGTCAACGTGCAGTCGATGGTGTTCGGCAACATGGGCGACACCTCCGGCACCGGCGTCGCGTTCTCGCGCAACCCGGCCACCGGCGACAAGGGCCTCTACGGCGAGTTCCTGATGAACGCCCAGGGCGAGGACGTCGTCGCCGGCATCCGCACCCCCGAGACCATCGATCAGCTGCGCGACGAGAACCCAGCCGTCTACGAACAGTTCGTCTCGATCGTGAACAAGCTGGAGAGCCACTACCGCGACATGCAGGACATGGAGTTCACGATCGAAGAGGGCAAGCTCTTCATGCTCCAGACCCGCAACGGCAAGCGCACGGCTGCCGCAGCGTTCAAGATCGCCTGCGACCTGGTTGACGACGGCATGATCAGCCAGGAGCAGGCCGTCCGGATGATCGATCCCGAAGCAGATCGACGCGCTGCTGCACCCCCAGTTCGACCAGGCCGACCTGAAGGCTGCCGTCCCGATCGGCACGGGCCTGCCGGCATCTCCGGGTGCCGCCTGCGGCAAGGTGGTCTTCACCGCTGAGCACGCTGCAGCCATGGGCAAGCAGGGCGAGGACGTCATCCTCGTCCGCCTGGAAACCACCCCTGAGGACATCGAGGGCATGCACCACGCCAAGGGCATCCTCACCGCCCGCGGTGGCATGACCTCCCACGCCGCCGTGGTTGCGCGCGGCATGGGTACCTGCTGTGTCTCCGGCCTCGGCGACATCGCCTTCGGCGACGGTGGAAAGAGCTTCACCCTCGGCGGCAGGACCTTCCACGAGGGCGACTGGATCTCCCTCGACGGCTCCACCGGCAACGTCTACGGCGAGAAGATCGGACCGTGCCCGCCGACGTCAGCGGCTACTTCGGTCGGGTCATGGAGTGGGCCGACGCGTTCCGCACGATGAAGGTCCGCACCAACGCCGACACCCCGGCGGATGCCATGCAGGCGCGCGCGTTCGGCGCAGAGGGCATCGGCCTGTGCCGCACCGAGCACATGTTCTTCGAGACCGACCGGATCGCGGCCATCCGCGAAATGATCGTCTCCAAGACCGTCGAACAGCGCGAGGCCGCACTGGCCAAGCTCCTGCCGATGCAGCGCGGTGACTTCGAGGGCATCTACGAGGCGATGGAAGGCCTCCCGGTGACCATCCGCCTCCTCGACCCGCCGCTGCACGAGTTCCTGCCGACCGATGAGGACGACATCGTCGCCCTCGCGGCCGAGATGAACCTCGACCTGGCCGAGCTGAAGGAGATCATCTCCTCCCTGCACGAGTTCAACCCGATGATGGGCCACCGCGGCTGCCGCCTGGACGTGACCTACCCCGAGATCGGCGCGATGCAGACCCGGGCGATCATCGAGGCAGCGGTCAACGTCCAGAAGGCCCACCCGGAGTGGAAGGTCGTTCCGGAAATCATGATCCCGCTGGTCGGCGAGGTGAAGGAACTGGTGTTCGTCAAGAACATCGTCACCAGCACGGCCGACGCGATCATCGCCGAGTCAGGCATCGAGCTGGAGTACCTGGTCGGCACCATGATCGAGATCCCGCGGGCGGCAATCACCGCGGACGAGATCGCCAAGGAGGCGGAGTTCTTCTCCTTCGGCACCAACGACCTGACCCAGATGACCTTCGGCTTCAGCCGCGACGACGCCGGCAAGTTCCTCGATGCCTACTACGAGACGAAGATCTACGAGAGCGATCCCTTCGCCCGCCTCGACCAGGTCGGCGTCGGCAAGCTCATGAAGACGGCTGTGGAGCTCGGCAAGTCGGCCCGTCCCGACATCAAGCTCGGCATCTGTGGCGAGCACGGCGGCGACCCGTCGTCGATCGAGTTCTGCCAGACGCTCGGCCTGGACTACGTGTCCTGCTCGCCGTTCCGGGTGCCGGTCGCGCGCCTGGCTGCGGCGCAGGCTGCGCTGAAGAGCAAGTGAGCAGTTAGCTCTCGCTGAAGCGGCCCGGTCCTTGTGGACCGGGCCGCCTCGCTTTGCAGGGATGCCGCCGGTTGGATCGACGCTGGCGAGAGCCCCAACAAACCGCGAGCCCGGCGGCCACTGGCCACCGGGCATCGGTAAGGGGCTGGAACGGACTCATCCGCACGCTGTGCGGGAACGTCCACCCTCTTCCCCTCGTTCCGGAACCTCCCCGGAACTGGCCGCATTGTTCCCCCCCGAGAAGTACGACCTGCAAGCAACCATAGCCGAAGAGTGAAGCGAAAAGCCACAGTCGATGTCCCCCTTTCGGAGGACGCCTCACCGATGCTTCGGCGTGGTCATCCCCGGCTCCCGGGCTGGGTCGGTGAGACTGGGCGGATGGACAGACGCGGATTGCTGATCGCTGCGGGGGCGTTGCTGGCAGCCGGGTGCGCCAGGGTTTCGCCGGTAGCCGTCGACACCCCCAGCCCGACGGCGAGCACTGCGCCGCTGTTGGTGGGCGCCGACGGCACTCCCGCGGGCGCGCTGGTGGCGCAATTGGTGTGCCTCGCCCTGGTGGCGAAGGGCAGGCCCTCGACGGTGACACCCGCAGGCACCGACTGGCAGGCCGCCCTCGGCGACGGGTCGCTGGCGGCCTACCCGGCCTTCGGTGCCACCCTCTGGGCGCAGCTCAGCGATGACTCCGAACCCCCGGCAGGGGTGGACGCCCTGCTGACCGACGTCGCCAGCCTTGTGGCTCCGGAGGTCAGCACCCTGGCCGCTTCCGGGGTGGACGGTGGCCTGGTGTGGCTCGTCACCGCCCGGACGGCGAAGGCTGGGATCACCAGCCTCGACCGGATCGCCGGGTGGTCGAAGGGAAAGGTGGCAGCGATCCCGTCCGTGGCCGCCGTCAGGTCTGATGGGGTGCCCGGGATCAAGGGTGTCTACGGTGGCGCGTTCAAGGTGGCCACGCTCGACGACCCGGCACAGCGAGCGGCCGGACTTGCCTCCGGGCAGGTCGCCATGGCCGCGTTCCGGCGAACCGAGTACACCGGGACCACCGACCTGGTGGCCCTCGAAGACCCAGACCAGCTCGCGGTCACCGACCCCCTCGTGGTCCTGCTGGACAGTGCCCTTGGCGACGCCGACCCGGAAGCTGTGCTGGCAATCAGCGAGCTGACCAGGATCCTGACCACTGGCGCGCTGGTGGACCTGCAGGCCAAGGTGGCCGGCGGTGCGACCGAGCGGGACGCTGCGGACCAGTGGCTGGCGACCAACGGGCTCGCCTGAACCAGTTGGTGGCAGCAGACGCCGGACTCAGTAGCCTGCCGACTGTCCTCCGGACAGGACGGCCGCCGTGCCGGAGAGGCCAAGCCGGGTGGCGCCGGCCTCGATCATCGAGACCGCGGTGGCCCAGTCGCGGATGCCGCCGGACGCCTTGACGCCCAGCAGGCCACCCACGGTTCTGGCCATCAACTCGACGGCGTGCACCGAAGCGCCGCCGGCCGGGTGGTAGCCGGTCGAGGTCTTCACGAAGTCCGCGCCGGCGGCCTCGGCCGCGCGACAGGCTGCGACGATTTCGGCGTCGGTGAGCGCAGCGGACTCGATGATGACCTTCAGCACCTTCGGTGCCGGAACCACTGCGCGCACGGCGGCGATCTCGGCCCTGGTGGCGTCCGGCCGGCCGGCCTTAAGCAGGCCGAGGTCGATCACCATGTCCACCTCGTCCGCGCCGAGGGTCACCGACTCGGCGGCCTCGGCGGCCTTGGCCGCCGGTGTGTGCTTGCCGGAAGGGAAGCCGCAAACGGTTGCGACCTTCACTCCGGCCAGTTCTGCGGTCACCGGCAGCATGGCCGGGGAGACGCAGATCGAATAGGTGCCCAGGGCAACGGCCTCAGCGGCCAGGGCGGCCACATCGGCTGGCGTGGCGGTTGGGGAGAGGAGGGTGTGGTCGACGTAGCGCACGAGTTCTGCAGGTGTTGGTGCCATGAGCCGACGCTATCCGATCGCGGCCAGCCCGGTGACCTCCGTATCGGTCCCGCAGCCGAAGCGCCGCCGGTAGGCGAGCGGCGAGATGCCGATCACCTCGCGGAAGTGCTCCCTGAGCACCACCGGTGAGTTGAACCCGACCCGGCCTGAGATCTGTTCAACCGAAAGGTCGCTGCTTTCGAGCAGGGTCCGGGCGGCCAGGATTCGTTGCTGGTTCAGCCACTTGTGGGGAGTGGTGCCGGTCTCCGAAGCGAACCTCCGGGCGAAGGTCCGCTCGCTCATCAGCGCGCGGGCGGCGAGCGCGGAAACGCTCTGGGCCTCGGCAAGGTTCGCCACGGCCCAGGCCAGGACTGGTGAGAGGCTGTCGGAAGCGCAGGCCGGGATCGGTGCCTCCACGTACTGCAGCTGGCCGCCGTCACGCTGTGGTGGAACCACCATCCGGCGGGCGATCCGGGTGGCCACCGCTGCGCCGAGCTCCTTGCGCACCAGGTGCAGGCAGGCGTCGATACCGGCTGCGGTCCCTGCGCTGGTCACGATGCCGTTGTCCTCGACGAACAGGACCCGGGCGTCGACGTCAGCCTCCGGGTAGCGCTCCTGCATCAGGTCGGCGTACATCCAGTGGGTGGTGCAGCGTCGGCCGTTCAGCAAGCCGGCGGCGCCGAGCACGAACGAAGCCGAGCAGAGGCTGAGCACGGTGGCGCCAGCGCGGTGGGCGTCGCGCAACGCGTCAAGGACGACGGCCGGGTACTCGTCGTCTGCGCGCGGCCGGGTGGCAGCGACAACAACCAGGTCGCTGCCGACGACGGCGTCGAGACCGAGCTGGGGAGTGATGGTGAACGGGTCGAAGTTCTTGCTCGCCATTGGCTTGCCCGGCTCCACCGCGCACACCCGGAAGTCGAACGGTTCGATCCCGTCGTCGCTGCGGTCAACTCCGAACACCTCGACGGCGAGGCTGAACTCGAACATCGCCACGGGCTCGAGGAGGATGACGCTCACTTGGTGCAGGCTCATGGTCCCAGCATAGTGGCTGGAATCCTTCGTATGCTGACAATCAAGCCACTGTTGGCGAGGATCAATCTATAGAAGGATTTCAGCCATGACCGGATTCCTCATCTTCCTTGGTGTGATCGTGCTTCTCGCAGTGGCCCTCGAGGTCACCCACCGTCGGCGCCCGAGTTCCTGGCGCCCCGGCCTTGATACCCGACGCGACCGGGACGCGGCCAGGCTTCACGATGACCTGCGGGCCGCCGAGCAACGGGACCCCTTCACCTTCCTCCGTCCCGACCTGAAGCAGCTCACTCCGGGTCGTGAGGTCGCGGACGCCTGGCGCTACAGCAATCGCGCTGCCTGAGCCGGAGCGGTCAGGCCACCGGGACGCGGATGGTGAACCTGGTGTAGCCAGGCTGGCTGGCGAGGGCCACCTGGCCGCCGTGGGCGTTCACCACTGCCGAGACGATCGCCAGTCCCAGCCCGGTCGAGGAGCCTCCGGCCCGCCGGACCCGGCTGGCGTCGGCCCGGGTGAACCGCTCGAACACCGAGTCCTGGATCTCCACAGGTACGCCGGGGCCGTTGTCGGTGACCGAGATGACGGCCCACCCGTCCAGCCGGCTGAGCGAGGTTTCGACCCGGGTGCCGGCCGGGGTGTGGGTGCGGGCGTTGGCAAGCAGGTTGGCCACCACCTGGTGCAACCGGTTGGCGTCCGCCCTGGCAATGACGACGTCCTCGGGAAGGTTCAGTGCCCAGGTGTGGTCGGCGCTGGCCGCGCGTGCGTCGCTGACCGCGTTCAACACGATCTCGGTGAGGTCGGTGGGCTGCAGGTCAAGGGTCGGTTCGGAGTCGAGGCGGGCCAGAAGCAGCAGGTCCTGGACCAGCGCGGACATCCGTTCGGACTCGGCCTCGATCCGGGCAAGCGCATGGGCGGCGTCGGTGGGCAGTTCGTCGGAGCCGCGGCGGGTCAGCTCGGCGTAGCCGCGGATGGAGGCCAGCGGATTGCGCAACTCGTGTGAGGCGTCGGCCACGAACTGGCGCACCTTGGTCTCGCTGCGGTGCCGGGCAGCGAGCGCATGCTCGACGTTGTCGAGCATGTGGTTGAAGGCCAACCCAACCTGGCCCACCTCCGAGGCCGGGTTGGCGTCAGCTGGCGCCACCCGGATCGGCACGTGACCGTCGCCGCTGTCGAGCGGGAGGTTGGACACCTGGTGGGCGGTGGCCGCGAGGCGGGTCAGTGACCGCAACGACCGTTCGACGACCTTCCGGGCGCCGACGAAGGAGAGCACGATCGCGCCGAGGGTGAGCAGGCCGGCCATGATCAGCTGCAAGGTCATCGGGTAGGTGACTTCCCGGTAGGGCAGCGCAACCACGGTTGTCACGGTCACGCCGCGCAGTTCCCGCTCCTGCACCAGCACCCGGTACAGACCGAGTTCCGGGAGGGCCGTCGTTACCGGATCGCTCGAGGTCTGCAGCGCCAGCAGCTTGGCGAGTCCGTGCTCGGTCAGGCCATCCGGCCTGGCCGACACCAGGGACTGGCCAGAGACCGTGTCGATGCGGATCAGGCCGGAACCGGCGGGATCCGAGCCCCCCGGCGCGTCGCCCGGCCCACTGACGCGGTCGTAGGGTCGCGAGAAGGCGCTCTGCAGGCGGTCGTCGAGCTGGTTCTGCAGGATCTGGAAACTGGCCAGCGCAGTGAACAGGCTGAGGGCGATCGTCAACACGGCCACCAGCGCGGTGGTCCGCAGCACCAGCTGGCGACTCAGCGTCCCCTTGCCCATGGGCGTCGGGACGGTGGCTGCCGGCACGGGGAGGGTCACTCGGCGCCCGGCTTGAGCACGTAGCCGGCGCCGCGCATGGTGTGGATCATCGGTGTCCGGCCGGCGTCGATCTTCTTGCGCAGGTAGGAGATGTAGAGCTCGACGACGTTCGCCTGGCCGCCGAAGTCGTAGTTCCAGACCCGGTCGAGGATCTGGGCCTTGCTGAGCACCCGGCGCGGGTTGCGCATCAGGTAGCGCAGCAGCTCGAACTCGGTGGCGGTCAGGCTGATGATCTCCCCGCCGCGGGCCACCTCGTGGCTGTCCTCGTCGAGCGTCAGGTCGCCGACCACCAGCTGTGACTCGTTGCGCAGGGTGGTTGCGCCCGAGCGGCGCAGCAGGGCCCGCAACCGGGCCACCAGCTCCTCGAGGCTGAACGGCTTGGTGACGTAGTCGTCGCCGCCGGCGGTCAGGCCGCCGATCCGGTCGTCGAGAGCGTCCCGGGCGGTGAGGAAGATGACGGGGACGTCGGGCTGCTCGGTGCGGATGCGTCGCATCACCTCGAGGCCGTCGAAATCGGGCAACATCATGTCGAGCACGATCGCGTCGGGACGGACCTCGCGGGCGGTCTTGACCGCGGCCAGCCCGGAAGCGGCCGTCGAGACCTCCCAGCCCTCGTACCGCAGCGCCATGCTGAGGAGTTCGGTGAGGCTGGTTTCGTCGTCGACGGTGAGAACCCGGATGGCAGTTCCGTCCGGGCGGGTGAGTGCTTCCTGTCCGCTTCGCGCAGTGATGGCCATGGCTCCAACTCTCTCAGCCTCGCGTGAGCGTCCGCTGGCAGTTTCCTGTGGGAACCCTATGAGAGTCCTGACCGCGGCCGCGCCAGCAGGTCGGGGAGTCGGGGCGAGGACGGCGCCAGCCGTCCGGGGAGTAACCTGTGGGCGGCCCGGTGAGTCCCGGGCGGAAACCCGGCGGGAGGCGGCATGCGGATCGTCCGCGGACTGGCCGGACTGTTGGGTGAACTGCTGGTCACCATCGGAGCGGTACTGATGCTCTTCGTTGGCTGGCAGCTGTGGTGGACCGACGTCGTCTCCGACGCCGACGCCGACCAGGCGGTCACCACCCTTGAGACCGACTTCGCGGATCCCGCCTGGGTGCAGCCGAGGCAGGTCAAGCTGGGCGATGCCTTCGCCATCGTCCGGATCCCTCGCTTCGGCGCGAAGTTCGCCCGGCCGCTGTACGAGGGCACCACCAGGGAGTTGTTGGCGCGCGGCGTCGGGCATTACGCGTCCACCGACCTGCCCGGCGAGGTCGGGAACTTCGCGATGGCCGGCCACCGCACGACCTACGGCAAGCCGTTCAACCAGATCGACAAGCTCGCCGACGGTGACGTCGTGCTCATCGAGACCGGTCACACCTATTTCGTCTACCGGGTCACCGGGCACCAGATCGTGCCGCCATCGCAGGTCTCGGTGCTGCTCCCGGTGCCAGACCGGCCCGAGGCGGAGGCCACAGCAGGCGACACTGACCCTCACCAGTTGCCACCCGGAGTTCAGCGCCCGCGAACGCTACATCGTGCACGCCGAACTTGAGGCAAGGTACCCGCATGCCAAAGGCGTGCCGGCCGACGTGCTGAAGGTCGGTGGGTGATGTCGTTCTACGGACTCCTCTGGCGCCTGCTGCCCGGCCCGAAAGCGCTGAAGATGGTCGAGGCTTTCCTCCTGGTCCTCGCGGTGGTGGCCGTCCTGTTCGTCTGGGTGTTCCCCCAGATCGCGCCGTACATGCCGTTCAACGACACCACCGTCGGGGAGTAGCCATCGCGTTCTCGTGGACGCGCGGTCAGCGGTAGCCGAACGCTCGAGCTCCCGGGATCACGTCCACCCACCGCAGGTCGTGGTCCTCGATCCAGCCCGGTCGTGCGGTGGTGGTCGGGTTCTCGAGGAGGAGCCGGATCATCCTGCCGACCGCCTCGGCCTCCCCCTGGATCCGGACCTCGACCGAACCGTCCGCGAGGTTCTCGGCGTAGCCGGACAGGTTCAGGTACCTGGCCTCACCGCTGGCCCACCAGCGGAAGCCGACGCCCTGGACGCGCCCGCGGATGGTGACGACTACGGCGAGCATGGCGCCCATTCAACAGCGGTCACGCGACGGGTTCAACACCTTCGGGAACGGCGTCCACGGCCCGCGGCGGACGCGGCGAGTCTGGAAGGATGCTGCCATGAACGATGCGGTCCGCGAAGTACTCACCTGGGAACTGTTCGGCAAGGCGGCCCGGCAGCTGGCCCAGGCGGTCGTCGACTCGGGCTACGAGCCCGACCTGATCATGTCGATCACCCGCGGCGGCATGCTGCCCGCCGGGACAATGAGCTATGCGATGGGCATCAAGAACCTGCACATCATCAACGTCGAGTTCTACACCGGCGTCGACGAGCGGCTGCCGCTGCCGGTGCTGCTGCCGCCGGTGCCGGCCGCTGTCGACCTCTCCGGCCAGAAGGTACTGATTGTCGACGACGTCGCCGATACCGGTGAGACGCTCCGGATGGTGCGCGACTTCTGCGAGGCCCACGTCGCCGAGACCCGCACGGCTGTGCTGTACGAGAAACCGCAGTCGGTGGTGAAGTGCGACTACGTTTGGCGCCACACCGACGAGTGGATCGCTTTCCCGTGGTCGAGCGAACCCCCGTTGGTTGGCCGTTCCACCGACAATTGACGGCCGGCTCAGTCCAGGGCAGCGATCACCCTCTCGATCCGGCGTTGCCGGGTCGCCTCAGCCTTCGCCTCGAGCACCGAGCGGACATGTTCCTTGCGGTGGGACGGTGCCAACGCGTCGAACTTCGCCCGCAGGCCGGCAGCGGCGAGGGCCTCGGCCAGATCCTGGGGCACCGGGGTGTCCCGCGATGACGTGTCATGGGTCAGGGTGACCTCGTGCGTCTCCCCGCCGGCCACACCTGCGGCCACCCGGTGCTCGGCGGCCAGCGGGAGCAGGTAGCGCCCACCCATCACGGCGATGGTGGAGCGGTAGCTGTAGCCGGCGATCGTGACGATCACCGGCACCCGCTTGCCGGCACCGAATCCGGTCACGATTCCCTCGGGCACCTCGATGCCCACATTGTTGCCGGTCAGGAACAGGGTGGTGGTGAAGCTCGGCAAGGCGGCCTCCTTTGCGGGTGCGAGGATCATGCCACGACGGGCGGGCCCGGAACAGCCCTGGAAGTCCCCGCGATCAGCACCCCACCGAGCACCAGCAGGCTTCCGGCCGGTCAGCTGTCGCGGAAGCTGTAGCTCAGGATCAGCGAGCCGAGCTCGGAGGTGCTGGAAGAGTCCAGGTGCAGGCGGCGCAGCTCGGTCAACTCACCGAACAGGCGCTTGCCGGTGCCGAGCAGGACGGGATGGACGAAGAGCGACAGCCCGTCGACCAGGCCGGCGGCGAGCAGGAAGCGGGCCAGTTCGCCGCTCCCGAGCACCACGATCGCCCCCTCTCCTTCGGCCTTCAGCGCTGCCACGGCTGCGGCCACATCGCCGGCGATCACGGTGGTCGGATCCCAGGACGGCGCGGTGACGGTGCGGCTGACCAGGTACTTCTGGGTCGTGTTCAGGGCTGCCGCCATCGGGTTCTCCGCCGGCTGGTTGGGCCAGAACGCCACCATCTCCTCGTAGGTGCGGCGCCCGAACAGGTAGGCGGTGGTCGCCGCGAACACTTGCGAGCCTGGGTCGGCCGGCACCTGCACCGGATAATCCTGCCCCCACCCGCCGTAGGGGAAGCTGCTGCCGTCCGGACCCGCCAGGCCCTGCATGACCCCGTCAAGGGAGACGAACTCCACCAGCGTCAGCTTTCGCATCGGTTCCTCCTGTTTGGTGACTCAGCTACCGCCAAGGGTGCGCTCGAACAACGAACGCACCGGGTCGGGCAGATCAGGCTCGGCCAGTTCCACGTCCACCTCGGCGGCTCTGCAGACCACGCCGTAGCAGAAGGCGTCCGGGGTGGGCCGGCTGGCCGCGGCCAGCCTGGCCAGGGTCTCACCGCCCAGTAGCCCCACCCACTCGTTGCGATCGCGGCTGGGCAGCTCGGCGAGGGTGGTCTGCCGCTGCCGCGGGACGCCGGCGAAGCCGCCGGTGCGGCGCAGCAGCAACTCGGCGTGCGGGTCGACCTTGGCTCCGGCCGGCCCGGCCGGTGGTGGGCTGACCGCGCCGACGCCGACCGTCGCCCAGCCGTCGTGGACCGCCCTGGCTTCGGCCGACTCCGGTCCGTAGCGGGCGCTCGCCGCAGCCGTGGTCAGTTCGGCGAAGGTGGCGAAGTCGGCGTCGGCCTTCAGCTGTCCTCCGGTGAGCACGTCGTACCAGACCCGTCCGGCCTTCTCCCAGGCCGGGCCACCGATCGTGGTCGCTGCGAGGGCGAAGGCCCGATTCGGGATGCCCGAGTTGTAGTGCACCCCGCCGTTGTCCTCGCTGGTCTGGACATAGCCGCTCATGCTGTCCGGCTGCGGGTCCTTGCCGAGGCGGGGGTCGTCGTAGGCGGTTCCGGGGTTCAGCATGTTCCGCAACGCAGTGCCCTTGACGCCCGGCAGCAGAAGGTCGCCGCCGATCAGCCAGTCGGCGGCGGCGGCGTCCTGACCAAGGGTGTGCTGGGCGACGAGCACGCCGAACACGTCGGCGATCGACTCGTTCAGCGCCCCGGACTGTCCGGAGTACACCAGCCCGGCCGTGTGCTCAACGACGCCGTGGGTGAGTTCGTGGCCGATCACGTCGAGACTGGCGGTGAACCGGCCGAAGATCTCCCCGTCCCCATCGCCGAACACCATCCGGGTGCCGTTCCAGAAAGCGTTCTGGTAACCCTCGCCGTAGTGGACGGTGCCCAGCAGGCGCAGCCCGGCGCCGTCGATGGAGTTGCGGCCGTAGACCTCGGAGTAGAGCTTCCAGGTGGCACCGAAGCCGTCGTACGCCTCGTCGACGGCGGCGTCGCCGGTGGCCGGTGCCCCCTCGTTGCGGACCTGGCGGCCGGGCAGCCTTTCGACGTTGCCGGCATCCGAGATCGAGCGGGAAGGTCCCGTTGTGGCGGGCGCGGCCATCGCGGTCCGGCCCCCGACCCGGGTGGTGTGGCCGGAGGCCCGTCCGCGCCGGTAGCGCTGGTCCCTGGACAGGGTCGCCCTGGCGTAGTCGGCCAGCGGCTCGGTGGTCTCGGCCAGATGCCGCAGCAGGTAGGGCGGAACGATGTGCCACGCGGGCCCGGGGTGGGTCGTCATGCATCCAGCATGCCGTGCACCGCCGACAGCCCGACAGGTTCAGCCGGCGGGATCGGTCACATCGGCGAGTTCGGCGCCGAGGGCTGCGATGACCGCGTCGGCCGCAAGGGTGGCGCTGGCCCCGTGCTCCCCGGCGCCGATGGAGATGGTGCGGCCGGCGATGGTGGCGTCGGCGATCACCGGCCACGCAGTGCTGGCACCGAAGGGGGTGATGGTGCCGCGCTCGTAGCCGGTGACGGCCAGCGCTGTGGCGGCGTCCGGCATCGACAGCCGGTTCACCCCCAGGTGGGTGCGCAGCTTCGGCCAGGCGATCTCGCGGTCGCCGGGGACGAGGACGAACAGGTAGTCGTCGGTGCCGCGACGCACCACAAGGGTCTTGATGATGTCGGCGGGATTCACCCCGCGCAACGCTGCGGCTTCGGCCAGGGAGCCGACCCGCCGGTGGCGGATCAGCCGGTAGGGCACCCCCGTAGCGACCAGGGCGGCCTCAGCCGGGGCCGGAGGTTCAGGTGTGGAGGTAGCCAAGAAGATGGTTGCGCTCGTCGGTGAGCTGGCCGATCCGGAACTTGACCACGTCCCCAATGGAAATGATCGCAACCAGCTTGCCGTCCTTTACGACCGGCAGGTGGCGGAAGCGGCCGTAGGTCATCGTGTGCGCGGTGTCCTCGATGTCGTCCTCGAGCGTGCACGTCTTCACGTCCGAGGTCATGATCGCCGACACGGGCTGGCCAAGGACGGCAGCACCGTCGCTGGCCAGGTGCCGCACGATGTCGCGCTCGCTGACGATGCCGTCGATGCCGCCGTCAGCGCTGACTACAACCGCCCCGATCTTGTTCTTGTCAAGCAGTTCGAGCAGCTCGGTGACGGTAGCTGAGGGCGCGATGGTGACCACATCGGAACCCTTCGTGCGGATGACATCCTCAATCTTCATAGCCGGGACGCTACCCCGCGAGCCCGTCCCTGCACCAGAGAACGCGCGGTGCATCAAGTGCTGTCCGGTAAGGTCTGCGGGCATGACCGAGCAATCCCCGAGGACCAGGGCAGTGCGCGCGGGGATCAACACCGACACCGCGCATGGTGCGGTGGTGCCGCCGGTATACCTGTCCACCACCTACGCCTTCGACGGCTTCGCGAGCCCGCGCGAGTACGACTACAGCAGGTCCGGCAACCCGACCCGGTCGGCACTCGGTTCCGCTGTCGCCGAGCTTGAGGGCGGCGCCGGGGGAGTGATCACCGCCTCCGGCATGGCGGCGGTCACCGTGTCGGTGCTGGCACTGCTGCCACCCGGTGGGACCCTGGTGGCCCCGTTCGACTGTTACGGCGGTTCGTGGCGCCTGTTCGACGCCCTGGAGCGCACCGGACGGCTGAAGCTGCGGCTGACCGACTTCAGTGATCTCGACGGCGCCACGGCCGACGTCGCTGCCGGCGCCGACCTGGTCTGGCTGGAAACGCCGTCGAACCCGCTGCTGCGAATCACCGACCTGGCAGCGGTGAGCGCGGCGGCCCACGCCGTCGGTGCGCTGGTGGCCGTCGACAACACCTTCGCGACTCCGGTCGTGCAGCGACCGCTGGAGCTGGGCGCCGACGTGGTGGTGCACTCGGCGACCAAGTACCTCAACGGGCACAGCGACGTGGTCTCCGGGGCGATCGTCGCAGCGGACGCCGACCGGCTCACCGAGCTGGCGTGGTGGGCGAACACGCTCGGCGTCACCGGCGGGGCGCTGGACGCCTTCCTGACCCTGCGTGGGTTGCGGACCCTGCACCTGCGGATGGAGGCGGCGCAGCGCAACGCCGAAGCGGTGGTCGAGTTGCTGGTCGGACACCCGGCGGTGCTGGCCGTCCACTACCCCGGACTTGCCGAGCACCCCCAGCACGAGCTGGCCGTGCGGCAGCAGGACGGGTTCGGGGCGATCGTCACCTTCGACGTCGGCACCGAGGCCGCCGTCCAGGCGCTGGTCGAAGGGCTTGACTGCTTCTGCCTCGCCGAGAGCCTCGGCGGGGTCGAGTCGCTGCTCTCGCACCCGGCAACCATGACCCACGCTTCCATGCCGCCCGAAGTGCGCACCTCAGCCGGCATCACCGATGGCATGCTGCGGCTCAGCCTTGGGGTGGAGGATCCGGCCGACCTGGTCGCCGACCTCCGAGCCGGGCTGGATCGGGCCCTGGGTGTCGGCTGAGGCTGGTCGAACCGACAGTGGGCGTCAGCGGGGGCCGACGGCGGGACCCCAGTCCAGCTCCCGCGGAACCAGGTTGCGGAATCCGACTACAGCCTCCGGTACGCCCCCGGTCAGCTCCGCGACAGCGATCTCGGCCCACCCGCTGGCCTGCCGGCTCATGGCGATCCTCGTGCCATCGGGGGAGAAGGTGGGGCTGGAAGCAGTCCAGCCCTCGGGAAGGTGGGTGAGCTGTCGGCTCTGGGACCCGTCGGCGGCAACCACCCAAAGGTCACTGGTGGGGCCACCTCCCGGGTTCGAGGTGTAGGCGAGCAGGTGCCCATCGGGGGACCAGTCGATGCCGAGTTGCACGTTCGCTTCGAACCCGACCACCTCCGAGCTCAGGCCGCTGATGACGTCGACCGTCATCAGTGCAGCCCGATGCGATCCGGCGTCGTGGATCCGGACGAACGCAAGCGTCCGGCCATCCGGGGAGCGTTTCGGTCTGGAAGTCGAAGTAGGTGAGGCTCGGGCTCGGTGCGGAGGTACGGCGACACAGCCGGCTCCCGGAGGCACGGGTTCTCCGGTGCCTCGGCCGAAAGGCTCGGCCAGGTGCAGAACACGATGCTGCCGCCATCCTTGGCCCACTCCGCGGCTCGCGCTTCCCGGCGCGCCCCGGTAGATCTGGCGCAAGTCGGTGCCATCGGGGGTGACCACGTAGAGGGCTGGCGTGCCATTCCGCCCGGCCCCGGTGAAGGCGATCCAGGAGTCGGGATCGGCCAGCCAGGGCACCGGCACTGTCACCTGTTGTCGCTCGGTGAGCGGCGCCTTCGCGCCTGCGGCGTCGAGGAGGGGAGGCAGGCCGGCCCGCTCGACCTCGGACGCTGTGGCCAGCACGCCTACGCAGCCGACCAGGAGGGCAAGCATGGCGGTCCGGATCCGGCCAGGCGGTGTACTGACAGGTGGCATCGAAGGCTCCCCCCGACACGGGTCGCCACCTCTGCTGGTGCCGACCCTGCGACACCTTCAGCCCACTCGCGCGCGGTACTCGTGCACGATCCGGGCGGTACCGGTCCGGTACTCGACGGTCAGTGACAGATCGGTTGCTGCGGGCCGAGGTCTGCCAGGTAGGTCGTCCACTCCGCCGCCGTGGGCTCGCGGCCGGCCAGCTGACAGGCCGCCTCGGCGTGGTGCGCCGGGTCCAGGTCCCACTGCACGACGCCGCGGGAGGAGTTGCTGACCAGGCTTCGGCCGTCGGGGTTGAGGTGGGCCGGCGCCCAGCCGGCGACATCGGAGATGAGCGGATCACCGAGCCTTGTCCCTGAGGGAATGTCATAGAGCCAGGCCTGCTGGTCCAAGGTGGTGATCAACGCGGTTCTGCCGTCGGCGCTGATCGTCAGGTCGCGGGTTGACCCACCTGGCCTTGAGACCAGGCGGCGCACTTCAAGGTCTTCCAGCGAGCTCACCGTGATCTGGTCCGCAGCGACACCGAGGACCTCGCCGCCGGGGGTCACCCTGGTGATCTTCGCCCCCGTAAGGCCGCGCGCCAGTTCCTTTCCGGTGCGCAGGTCGAACACCGACGTCTCCGAGACGACCCCCGAGTCCGCCCACCACGTGACGACGAGCCGGTCACCAGCTTGGGATTCGCTCACTGATGAGACCCATCCGAGGAAGCCGTCGTCGGCCCTTGCCAGGATGTCCGCGGGGAAGTGCACCACTGGTCCTGCCGGCACGCCGGTTGACGGATCGATCGGGACGATCCGGTCGGGCTCGATCACGAACGCATCTCGGCCAGTTCCGCTCACCACCTGCGGGTCGACGCTCGGGTCGACCCCGAAGGCCGCGTCGGCAGCCAGCCGGGTCGAGGTCTCGGTGTTGAGGTCGAACAACCGGCTGCTCGTCCACTTCGCCCAATCCAGCAGGACTTCGTCGCTAACCCAGTTCAAGTAGTTACCGTGTGGTAGCGAGAGTGCGGCGCCCCGGGTGATGTCCCAGACCTCGGTGCTCGTGTCTCCGGTGTAGTCCGGGGACGCCACGAGGATCCGCCGGCCGGCATTGTCGAACCCCCCCACCATTATCCGCTCGGGCGCGATCACGGTGGAGGCAGGCCCGCTGTCCAGGTGCCAGTGGACGAAGCCCGTCTTGCCACCGCTGACATAGTCGCCCATCACGCTTCCGACCAGTACCAGTTCCTCCCCGGACCGGGTCACCAAGGGTTGACCGACGCCGCCTTTCGGCGCAGTGAGGCGCCGGCCGGTCGGTTCGCCGGTGGCCAGCGAGAGCTCCTCGATGACGCCTTCGGTGTCAGCGGCGTAGATGACCTCGCCGGCGGAGTCCACCTCGAGCCCGGAGTAGATGGTGTTGGGGTTGACTGGCCGCTGCCAGAGGACTTCCCCGGATCGCAGGTCGACGCGGACCATGCCTTCTGGCCCGGTCCCGACGATGGTCCCGGCCTGGTCGACGCTGAGAGCCTCCGTGGCGTAGTACTCGGGCACCGCAAGCCGTCGCAACGCGACCAGCGACCGGCGGTCCCAGATCACGATCTCGCGGTCGCCGCTGGTGGCGATCCGGTCGCCGTCAATGATTGCGATCCCATAGAACGGGTTGAAGCGGTTCTGGGTCGCGGCGGGCGAGATCCGGTTGGCGGGGGCGACGGCACCGGTCGTGGTGTCAACGGTCATGAGCTCAGCGGCCACGGGGTTGAGGATGTAGGCGGTCGCGCCGTCCTCGCTCAGCGCATGGCGGTTACTGGTCCGCGAGTCGAGCATCCTGGAGCCGGGCAAGAGCTCACCACTGCGCAGGTCGACGAAGTCGTAACGGTTCTGGCAGCAGTGGCCGTTGGTTCTCAAGGCACCCGTCTGGATCAGCGCCACCCGCCCATTCGAGCTGACCGCGATGGACCGCAGCGGAAAGGCCGGGTTGCGCGCCAGTCCCGGGTCCGGGAAAGCCCGCAGCACCTCACCGGTATCGATGTCGACGAGCGCGACGTCGGCCTCCCATGGCTTCTGCGGGTCAGTGCTGTTGACATTCCGGTCGCGCACGACGACCGCTTGGCGCGTTCCCGGGATGTGGGCGGCGGATGCGCTGTCTGCGTCGGGGATGGTGGTGGTTCCGGTGAAGGAGCCGGCCGCGGTGACGAGACCCCACAGTGCTGAGCGCGATCTCGGGTCGTCGGGCCATTTGCGGTAGGACGCCACGGCGAGCAGGGCTGCCAGTTTGGGGGCGGAGGAGCGAAGCGCCAGTGAGGTGGAGGTCAGGGCATCGATTCGGGCCTCGGCCGAGGCCCGGGCTACCTCCGCGTTCCGCAAGACCGCCGCGCCGCCGCCGGCGGACGCTGCGACCAGGAGGAACGCGGCCGCGCCGAGGGCCCACCGCAACCGGCGGTTCTGGCGACGGTCGTGCTCCGCGCGTTCGACGAGGTCGTGGTGTGCTGCCAGTGCGCGATCCTGCGAAGCGTCCAGGAACTCCTGCTCCGGTTCGGTGAGATCGGCGCTGGCGCGGGCTCGCCATTCCAGGGCTGCCTCCAGCCGGACGCCGCGCAGCAGATCGTCATCGCTACGTCCCGACGCCTCCCAGTTCTCCGCGGCGGATCCAACCTGGCGGAGCAGGAGCGCGTCCGCGGAGTCGGTGGTCAGCCAGTCGTCCAGCCTCGGCCACGCGGTCGCCACCGCCTCGTGGGCGACCAGCACCGTGTTCTCCGCGATGGTGATCAGGCGTGCTGCCACCAGACCGTCGAGTACCTTGCGTCGCTCTGGATCGGTCACCAGCGGCCCGAGCAGCCCCGCCCGCCGGACGGTGACCCGGTCGGCGTCGCGGTCGAGCAGGCGCAGCAGGAGGGAGCGGGCCACCTCCTGTTCGTGCTCGGCGAGACCGGTGTAGCACCGCTCGGCTGATTGCGCGATGGCGCCGGCGATGCCACCGGCCGAGGCGTAGCCGGCCACGGTCAGGGTGTTGCCTTCCCGCCGCTGCCACGTTTCCACCAGCGCGTGGGAGAGGTGCGGCAGCACGGCCGGACGGCTGCCGACGTCACGCACGATCAGCTCGACCAGACCGGGTTCCACCAGCAGCCCCGCCCGCCGGGCGGGTTCCTCAACGGCTGCCCTGACCGCGTCCGGGCGCAGTGGGCCAAGGATCAGCAGGTCGCGGGCCAGAGCCGCGCCGATGGTGGGGAGCGCGACCGCACGGTCGATGAAGTCCGAGCGAATGGTAGCCACCACGACCCCTCCTGCCGCGAGGTGGGCGTGCGCGGCATCGCAGAGGGCTGCCACCTCGGCGTCGGGCAGCCCGGCGAACAGCTCCTCCGTCTGGTCGACCGCTACCACTCCGGAAGGCCCCGCCAGTTCCGCCGCCCGGCGCAGTCGCTCCGCACCACCGCCGGGACCCACCAGCTCCACAACCCGGCCTGCGGCGCGCAGGCGCGGAACGACACCGGCGAGCATCAACGATGACTTCCCGCAGCCGGACGGCCCGGCGATCGCAACGAGGGCACCGGGACGGAAGCGGCCCAGCACGCGCTCGATGTCGTCTTCCCTCCCGACGTAGGCGTCCGCGTCCTGCGGGCCGAAGGCCTCAAGGCCGCGGTAGGGGCAGTCCGCGCGCGGGTTCGCCGGCGGAGCCGGTGCCAGCGACGGGTCCTGACGCAGAATCGCGGTCTCGAGCTTCGAGAGCCGCGCCCCCGGCGCGATCCCGAGCTCCTCGTCGAGGTTCTTGCGGGCCGCTCGGAGCACGGCGAGGGCTTCGGCTTGTCGGTCGGCGCGATAGTTGGCGAGCGCGAGCAACGCCCACGGTTCCTCCCGAAGCGGCTGCTCGCGCACCAACCGCTCGGCATCTGGGATGACCGTACGGCCCTCTCCGTTGCCAAGGCGTGCCTCCAGCAACTCCTCCTCGGCGCTCGCCCGGATCCCGGAGAGCCGCGCCGCCTCTGCCCGACCCGGTTCCCAGTCGGCGAGATCGGGGTAGGGAGCGCCCCGCCACAGCGCGAGCCCCCGGCGGTAGGTGTCGATCGCGCGGGCCAGTTCGCCCCGGATGGCCTGCCCGCGGGCGGCCGCCACGAGTTGCTCGAATCTCACGGCATCCACGGACTCCGGGTTCAGGGCGAACCTGTACCCACCGGCAGTGGTCTGGATCGCCATCGCCCCGATCCGGGAGCGAATGCGGTTGATCGAGGTCTTCACCTGTTGGGCCCAGGTTTCCGGGAGCCGCTCGCCCCAATGGGCATCTGCGAGCTCTGCGCCGGACATGGGTGCCGGCGCCCGGAGGATCAGGGCGGCGAGGACGGCGCGCTCCCGTGGGCTCAAGGGGGCGGTTGAACCGGTATCCAATGGCCCGAGTACCTGCACGGCCATGCGATGAGTGTCGGTACCCAATCGCGTGGCCGTCAATGAGCCTTGATGCCCATGAGTACCGGATCAGTACCAGGCGGTCGCTGCCTGGCGATGGCCGTCGTACATTCGGACCTCGCGCAGTTCCCGCCTGGCTCCTACTCTGAGCGCATGGGCAACTTCTCAGAGCTCCTCGGAGCGCAGGTCAAGAACGAGTTCGCAGCTTCGCAGCAGTACGCGGCCGTGGCGGTGTGGTTCGCGCGGCAGGACCTGCCGCAGCTGGCACGGTACTTCTACCGCCAGTCCCTCGAGGAGCGGAACCACGCCATGATGCTGGTCCAGTACATGCTGGACCGGGAAATCCCAGTCACGATCCCCGGCATCGATGCCGTCCGCAACGAGTTCGCGACCGCCACCGAGCCGATCGCCCTCGCGCTGGCCCAGGAGAGGCAGGTGACCGCCGACATCGAGGCCCTCTTCACGGCGGCGCGCAACGAAGGCAACCCGATCGGTGAACAGTTCATGCTCTGGTTCCTCAAGGAACAGGTCGAGGAAGTCGCCTCCATGACGACCCTCCTCAACGTCGCCGAGCGCGCCGGGCAGAACCTGTTCGACCTCGAGAACTACGTCGCCCGGGAACAGATCGGTGACGGCGGCAACGATGCGGCGGCCCCGCAGGCAGCTGGGGGTGCCCTCTGAGGGTGGCCCCGGTGTTCAACGTCGACCCGTTCAGCCAGGTGCCGCCCTACGAACAGGTGCGGGACCACCTCGCCAACGGCGCCCGGGCCGGAGAGCTTGCCGCCGGCACTCGACTCCCAACGGTCCGGAAGCTGGCCGCCGATCTCGGGCTGGCGCCGAACACCGTGGCGCGGGCCTATCGGGAGTTGGAGCAGGCCGGGGTGATCGAGACCCGGGGTCGCAATGGCACCTTCGTCGCCGTCCAGGGCGCCGACCGGCTCAAGGAAGCCTCGGTCGCAACCACCGCCTATGCCCGGCGCCTGCGGGAGCTCGGGATCAGCGCCGACGAGGCCGTCCGGCTGGTGCGCGAAGCCCTGTCCTAGCGTCCGAACAGGGCCCTGGCGAAGAACACCAGGTTGGCCGGACGCTCGGCCAGCCGGCGGATGAAGTACGCCCACCAGTCCGTGCCGAAGGGCACGTAGACCCGCACCCGCTCACCGCTGGCGGCCAGCCGTCGCTGCTCGTCGCTGCGGATGCCGTAGAGCATCTGGTACTCGTAGCTCGCGGGCTGGCGACCTGCCTGGCGGGCCAGCTCGGCGACCGCTGCGATCATCTCCGGGTCGTGGGTTGCCAGCATCGGGTAGCCGTCGCCGGAAAGGAGCGTCCGCGCGCTGGCCACGTAGGCGGCCGACACCTCCTCGCGGCCCAGCAGGGCCACCTCCGACGGCTCGGCGTAGGCACCCTTGCACAGCCGGATCCGGGAACCGGCCCCGGCCAGCAGGGAGCAGTCCTCGATGGTCCGGTGAAGGTAGGCCTGCAGCACGCCGCCGGTGTCCGGGTATTGCCGACGCAACTCGGCCAGGATGCCGAGGGTGGTGTCGGTGGTGGTGTGGTCCTCTGCGTCCACGGTGACGGTGGTGCCGACGGCGCTGGCGGCAGCGCAGATGTCACGGGCATGCGCGAGGGCGAGGTTCCGGCCGTCCGGCAGGCCGACGCCGAGCGCGGTCAGCTTCACCGAGACCTCGGCGCTCCCGGCGAGGCCGGCCGCTCCAAGCTCGGAAAGCAGGTTCAGGTAGCCGTCGCGGATGGCCGCTGCCTGTTCGGGGGTGGTGGTGTCCTCACCCAGGTAGTCGATGCTGGCCAGCAAGCCGTCCGCAGCCAGGCTGCGCACGGCTGCGAGGCACTCGGCCACCGTCTCGCCGGGGACGAACCTTGCGACCACCGCTGCGGTCATCGGCAGCCGGACGGCCAGCCTCTTGAACCGCTCGCTGCGGGCCAGCCCGTGGAGCAGGTTGCGGAGCAGGAGGTCGAGAGGGCTCATGGGGCTGCCACCAGTTCAGCCACCAGTTCTGCGGTGAGGTCGTCGAGTGAGTCCAGCACGACATCGGCCAGGGCCAGCGTCGCGGCCGGCGGCGGGTTGAAGTGCGGCGGGATCGCCACCACCTTCAGTCCGGCCGCATGGGCGGAAAGGATGCCGTTGTGGGCATCCTCCACTGCGACCGCGCGGTCCGGTGCAACCCCGATCCGGCGGCAGACCTCGAGGTAGACGTCGGGCGCCGGCTTTCCCGCTCCGTCCAGTTCCTCCGTGCTCAGCGTGGTGACGAACAACTCGGCGATCCCCATCGCCGCAACGGCGGCGTCGATCAGCACCCGCGGTGAGGAACTGGCCAGCCCGATCGGCCCGCGGGCGTGCATCCGCCGGACAGCGGCCACCGCGCCGGGCAGCACCTCGAGGCCGCGGGCGTAGGCGGCCACCATGCCCTGGATCGTCCGCCGGGCGGCATCCTCCGGGGTGCCGGCCAGGCCGACGACGTCGCTGAGGTACGCCGACCACTCCTGGGTGGACATGCCCATCATCGCCCGGGAAGCCTCGGGCGGCCACGGCAGTTCCTCGGCGTCGGCGAGCCCGCGGCGCACAACATCCCAGATGTGCTCGGTGTCGGTGAGGGTCCCGTCCATGTCGAACACCACGGCAGTCATGACCGCATTCTTCCGCGTGTGGCCGATCCCGGCGAAATCGACCAGGGCTCTGGATAGCATCGACGCGTGGAGCAAGCTGTCCGGTCGCGGGTGAGCCTGTGGATCGACCACAGGTCACTGCGATCCCGTCCGGCCTCGCCGGTACAGCAGCACACCCTGCGTCCGGCCGGGCTCTCCCCGCTGGACGCCCTGATCGCAAGCCCGCCGGTTTCCACCGGCGTGCTGTTCTACTTCCCCGGCTTCAACACGCCGCTCGGGCCGTGGGAGATCGAGAAGTGCGCCCACCTTGCGGACGCGACCTCGCTGACCGTCGTGCTGACGGAGATCCCGGGGATGAGCCGATTCCGCGACTCGATCCCCAAGACGGTCCGCAAGGACATGCTCGGGGGTCGGGTCCAGTCCTGGGCTGACCTCACCCTCGCCTACATCGCCGAGGCAATGCGGGTCGGCGAGGTACGCCACCCGGAGTGCATGCAGGTCCTCGGGTACTCGACCGGCTGCTCGCTGGCGGTCGCGTCGTTACCGGTGCTCGGCGAGTGGGGACCGATCGAAGGTCTCAACCTGGTGGAGCCCGTCGCCATCTCGCAGCGCAACGTGGCGTCGCTGCAAGCGCACAACCTCGCCGACTGGGGCCGCATGGGCGCGGTCCTGGCCACCAATCGCGGCCACGACTGGGTGATGAGCGCCCGGCGCCGCCAGCGCCGGGAACCCTCGGTGCACTACTCCGCCGTCGACCTGCTCGCGATCGCCCAGATCCTGTCCTCCCAGGGACTCCTCGAAGGCATGGCCGCGGTCGAGCTGGCCAACTGCGGACTGGTCCGGGGATCGCGCAGTTCGCTGTGCCGCCGACCCGACTTCGACCGGCTCCATGAATCGCTGGAGGCCCGCGGGGTGCCGGGTCCCACGATCACCGTCGAGGGCATGGGCCACCAGCTCTGGCACTCGTTCCCGATCCTCGTCCAACTCACCCGGGCAATGCTGGGCGATTCGGGACCGGGCGACTCAGGGAATACCCCCAGCTGACCCACAGTTGAGCCTGGTGAACTCAACAACAGAAGTTGAGCGTGTTAAGCTCAACCCTGTCCAAGACTCAACCGGAGGTAACAAACAATGGCACGAGCAGTCGGCATCGACCTCGGCACCACCAACTCTGTCGTCGCCGTCCTCGAAGGCGGCGAGCCCACGGTCATCCCCAACGCCGAAGGTGCCCGCACGACCCCGTCGGTCGTCGCCTTCGCCAAGGGCGGTGAGGTACTGGTCGGCGAGGTCGCCAAGCGTCAGGCCGTGACCAACATCGATCGCACCACCCGTTCGGTGAAACGCCACATGGGCACCAACTGGTCCGTCGACATCGATGGCAAGAAGTACACGGCGCAGGAGATCTCCGCGCGCGTCCTGATGAAGCTGAAGCGGGACGCCGAGGCCTACCTCGGGGAGCCGGTCACCAACGCTGTGATCACCGTCCCGGCCTACTTCGGTGACGCCGAGCGGCAGGCCACCAAGGAGGCCGGCGAGATCGCCGGCCTTGTGGTCGACCGGATCATCAACGAGCCGACCGCTGCCGCGCTCGCCTACGGCCTGGACAAGGGCCACGCCGAGCAGACCATCCTGGTCTTCGACCTCGGTGGCGGCACCTTCGACGTCTCCCTGCTGGAGATCGCCGAGGGCGTGTTCGAGGTGAAGGCGACCAAGGGCGACAACCGGCTCGGTGGTGACGACTGGGACCAGCGCGTCGTCGACTGGCTGGTCACCCAGTTCAAGAACAAGAACGGGATCGACCTGAGCAAGGACAAGATGGCCCGGCAGCGCCTCCAGGAGGCAGCAGAGCGCGGCAAGATCGAGCTATCCAGCGCGCAGGAGACCTCGATCAACCTGCCCTACATCACGGCCGGCGCCGACGGCCCGCTGCACCTTGACGAGAAGCTCTCCCGGGCAGAGTTCCAGCGGATGACCCAGGACCTCCTTGAGCGCTGCCGGGCACCGTTCAACGCTGTCATCTCCGACGCGAAGAGCACGATGGGCAAGATCGACCACGTGCTCCTTGTCGGCGGTTCCACCCGCATGCCCGCTGTGGTCGACCTGGTGAAGGAGCTCAGCGGCAAGGAGCCCAACAAGGGTGTCAACCCGGACGAGGTCGTAGCCCTGGGCGCCTCGCTGCAGGCCGGCGTGCTGAAGGGTGAGGTGAAGGACGTGCTGCTGCTGGACGTCACCCCGCTGAGCCTCGGCATCGAGACCAAGGGCGGCGTGATGACCAAGATCATCGAGCGGAACACCACCATCCCGACCAAGCGCAGCGAGGTGTTCACCACCGCAGAGGACAACCAGCCGTCGGTGATGATCCAGGTGTACCAGGGCGAGCGTGACTTCGCCCGGGACAACAAGAGCCTCGGCAACTTCGAACTGACCGGCCTGATGCCGGCTCCGCGCGGGGTGCCGCAGGTCGAGGTTGCCTTCGACATCGACGCCAACGGCATCGTCCACGTCCACGCGAAGGACATGGCCACCGGCAAGGAGCAGTCCATGACGGTGACCGGCGGTTCCGCCCTCGGCCGCGAGGACATCGACCGGATGGTCAGGGAGGCCGAGGCGCACGCCGAGGAGGACCACCTGCGTCGCCAGGCCGTCGAGATGCGCAACGAGGCGGACGCGTTGGCTTTCCGCACCGAGAAGCTGCTCGCCGACAATGCCGAGACCCTGCCCGAGGACACCAAGACCCCCGTGGTGGAGGCCCTCAACACGCTCAAGGAAGCCCTCAAGACCGACGACAACGATGCGGTCAAGGCTGCCATGGACGACCTGAACGCCAAGGCAGCAACCATGGGCCAGGCGATGTACGCCGCGGCCCAGGCCAAGCAGGCGTCCGAATCCGGGCAGCCCACCGATGCCGGCGCCCCGGCCGCCGATGACGACGTCGTCGACGCCGAGATCGTCGACGAGGACGGCAAGGAAGACAAGTGACCGATTCCACGACGATGCCCGAGCCTGACGAAGGCCCGTGAGCCTGTCGAAGTGCCGGTTTCCGAGGAGGCCGAACCCGCGGGCTACGTGCCCGAGGGTGAGGCCGGCGGGGACGGCGCGGAGGAGCCGATCGAGGCCAAGGCCTCGCCGGTGCGCGACGCCAAGGTGGCCGAGATGCAGGAACTGGTGGACGAACGCACCGAGGACCTGCAGCGGCTGCACGCCGAGTACTCGAACTACAAGAAGCGGGTCGACCGGGACCGCGCGCTGGCCCGCCAGGGCGGGGTCGAGGTCGTGATCCTCGACCTGCTGCCGGTCCTGGACAGCGTCGAGGCCGCCCGCGAGCATGAGGAACTGGTCGGCGGCTTCAAGCTGGTCGCCGACGAACTCGAGAAGATCACCGCGAGGTACGGGCTGGAGACGTTCGGAGAAGTGGGCGACGAGTTCGACCCGCAGATCCACGATGCCCTGATGCAGATGCCGCTGGCCGGCGAGGTGACGGTTCCGACCGTCTCGGCGGTGATGCAGCGCGGCGTGAAGCTCAACGACCGGGTGCTCCGACCGGCCAGGGTGGCTGTGGCCAACCCGGCGGCCTGAGGCGAAGAGAGGAGGCGCGGTGAGTACCAAGGACTGGCTCGAAAAGGACTACTACAAGGTGCTCGGCGTCTCCAAGGACGCGAAGCCGGACGAGGTGAAGAAGGCGTTCCGCAAGCTGGCCCGGGAGTTCCATCCCGACCAGAACACGGCCAACCCGCATGCCGAGGCACGGTTCAAGGAGATCTCCGAGGCCAACTCGATCCTGTCCGACCCGGCCAAGCGCAAGGAGTACGACGAGGCGCGCAGCCTGTTCGGCGGTGGGGGCTTCAGGTTCCCCCGCGCCGGGCAGCCGGGAGGCCCGTCGATGGAGGACCTGTTCCGCAACTCGACCGGCGATTCCGGTATCTCCGACCTCTTCGGCAACCTCTTCGGTGGCACCACCACCCGGCGCTCAGGTGCCACCAGGGGCCCGCGCCGCGGCTCCGACATCGAAGGCGAGGTCACGATCGACTTCGCCGACGCCCTGGCCGGCTCGCAGGTCACCATGCAGACCACCTCGGACGCGGCCTGCGAGAACTGCCATGGCACCGGGGCCCGCCCGGGTACCCAGCCGACGGTCTGCCGCGCCTGCCAGGGCAGTGGCATGCAGACCTCGACCTCCGGCGGCGTCTTCGCCGTCACCGAGCCCTGCCGTGAATGCCGCGGGCGGGGCATGGTGGTCGAGGAGCCGTGCCCGGTCTGCCAGGGCACCGGGCGCGGCCAGTCCACCCGGACCATGCAGGTGCGGATCCCGGCCGGGGTGACCGACGGGCAGCGGATCCGGATCAAGGGCAAGGGCGGTGCCGGGGAGAACTCCGGTGCTGCAGGCGACCTCTACGTGCTCGTGCACGTCCGGCCGCACCCGGTGTTCGGCCGCAAGGGCGACCACCTCACGATCACCGTGCCGGTCACCTTCGCCGAGGCCGCACTCGGCGCCGAGATCGACGTGCCCAACCTCGACGGCGCCAGCCTCCGGCTGAAGATCCCGGCCGGCACCCCGAACGGGCGCACCTTCCGCGTCCGCGGACGCGGCGTCAAGGGTGGTGCGGCCGACGGCGACCTGCTGGTGACCGTCGACGTGCAGGTGCCCCGGCACCTGTCGGAGGAGGCCCGGGCGGCCCTGCTGGAGTACCAGGCCAAGGTCGGCGGTGGCGATCCGCGCGCGCACCTGCTCGGGAAACACTGATGGACCTCCTGCCCGACCGGCTGGACGCCGACGCCCCGATCTTCGTGATCTCGGTGGCCGCCCAGCTGGCCGAGATGCACCCCCAGACCCTGCGCGGTTACGACCGTCTCGGCCTGGTGGTGCCCGGCCGGGCCCGCGGCCGTGGCCGGCGGTATTCGTTGCGTGACATCGCAAGGCTGCGCCACATCCAGCATCTCTCCCAGGACGAGGGCATCAACCTCGAAGGCGTCCGCCGGATCCTCGCCCTCGAGACTGAGCTGGACGGGCTGCGGGGCCAGCTGACCCGGCTCGCCCAGGTGGTGCAGGAGCTGCAACTGACCCCGGAAGGGGCGCGGCTGTTCACCGCCGAGGCCGGCGGGTCGGTGCACATCGGCCGCTCCCGCGGCCGGCGTCCCCTCGCCCTGCCGCCGGCACCCTGGACCGGCGAGGTGGAATGACCCCGCGCTCGGCCGCGCTCGGCAGCCTCCTGTTCTTCGTGGCGGCGCCGGCGGTGGTCAGCGGACTCGTGCCGTGGGCGATCAGCGGCTGGCTGGCGGCCGACCCGCTGCCCGGCTGGTGGCCAGCGGTCGCGGTCCTTGGCTGGGTGCTGATCGCGGCCGGGGTGGCCTCCCTGGTCTCGGCTTTCGCCCGGTTCGTCACCGAGGGCCGGGGTACCCCGGCACCAGTGGCGCCGACGTCTGCACTGGTTACCGGCGGCCAGTTCGCCTGGGTGCGCAACCCGATGTACCTGGCGAACCTCTCGGTGGTCCTCGGGCAGGCCGCCGTGCTCGGCCGCTGGGAGCTTCTTGCCTACGCTGCCCTGGTCGGCCTGGCCATGTTCACCTTCGTGGAGCTGTACGAGGAGCCGACGCTGGCTGCGAAGTTCGGCACCGAGTACGCCGACTACCGAAACCGGGTGCCCGGCTGGTGGCCGCGGCGGCCCCTTGCCGGGGGTGAGTGAGTACAGTCCCTGGCCGGTGAGAGTCCTCTCATCGGTGGTGGGTTCTCCGGCGTGATCCGGCAGGATGGCCCAATGGCACCCGCGCACACCTCGGTGAGCATCCGGGCGCGGGTGATCGTTGCGGTCATGGTGCTGACGGGCCTTGCGTTGACGCTCTCCGGCATCGTGATCTACCTGCAGGGCTACGCCGGCACCACCCAGCGGGTGAGTGCGGACCTGGCCCGTGCTGCCGACGAGGTGGCGCTCCTGGCCGACGGCAACGACCCGGAGACCGGCAAGCCCTTCGCGAGTTCCGAGGCCTTGCTGCGGGTAGCCATGCGGCGAGCCGTCCTGCCACCGACGGAGGGCTCGTTCGCCCTCGTTGGCGATCGGATCCGCTGGACGTCCCAACCCGGTGTGATCCTGCGCCCGGAGGAAGACCCGGAGCTGGTTGCGGCGGTGATCCCGATGGCGCGGCGTCCCGAGGTTTCCGAGGGCGACCTCAGCACCCGGATCCGGGACTACCGCTACATCGTGGTGCCGGTACGGTTCGCCGGCACCGACGACGCCGGGGCGCTGGTGCGGGTGGCTGACATGGACGCCGAGCAGGCGGTACTGCAGTCGGTCTACGTGACCTACGGGTTGGTGGCGCTGGGGTCGCTGGTGCTCGTCTCGATGCTGATCTGGCTGTTCGTCGGGCGGTTGCTGCGGCCGATGAGCTGGATGCGCGAGACCGCCGAGAGGATCACCGACACCGACATCACCCAACGCATCCCGGTGCGCGGCAACGACGACCTGTCCGCCCTGGCGGTGACGGTGAACAACATGCTCGACCGGCTGGAGTCGACTGTCCGCAGCCAGCGTGAACTGCTGGATGACGTCGGCCACGAACTGCGCACGCCGCTGACCATCGTCCGCGGCCACCTGGAACTTCTGGACGCCGCCGACCCCGATGACGTCGCAGCCACGCGGTCGCTGGTGCTGGACGAACTCGAGCGGATGCATCGGCTCGTCGACGACCTGCTCACCCTTGCCAAGGCTGAACACCCGGGTTTCGTCCAGCCGGAACCCACCGACATCGCCCGCCTCACCGACGAGACCCTTGCCAAAGCGACCACCCTCGGCGAGCGGCACTGGGTGCTCGACGAGCTGGCCGACGCCGAGGTAGAACTGGATCCGCAGCGGATCGCGCAAGCCTGGCTACAACTTGCAGCGAACGCCGTCCAGTACTCGGCCGTGGGCACCACTGTCGGGATGGGAAGCCGCCTGGTGGGCGGCGAGCTCTGGTTCTGGGTGCGTGACGAGGGAGTCGGCATCCCCGAGGAGGAACGCGCCCGGATCCTCAGTCGCAGGGTAAGGGGCAGGTCGGGGGAGGGCACCGGGCTCGGCCTGGCGATCGTCGCCTCGATAGCGCAGGCCCATGGCGGCCGGGTCTTGGTCGAGTCGGTGGCCGGGGTCGGCAGCCGGATCGGTGTCGTCATCCCGGTCACAACAACATGGGAGGAGACCAATGAGCCAGATCCTGATCGTTGAGGACGAGCCGCGAATCGCGGCCTTCATCGCGAAGGGGCTGAAGTCGGCCGGTTTCACCAGCCTGGTCGAGCCCTCAGGGGTGGCGGCGGTGCAGCTGGCGCTGGCCGGCGACATCGACCTGGTCATTCTCGACATCGGCCTGCCCGACATCGACGGGTTCGAGGTGCTGTCACGGCTGCGGGGACAAGGGGTGACCATCCCGGTGATCATGCTGACGGCGCGGTCGTCGGTGGCCGACACCGTGGCGGGCCTGCAGTCCGGCGCTGATGACTACATGCCCAAGCCCTTCAGCTTCGACGAGCTGCTGGCCCGCATCCACCTCCGACTCCGGTCGGACACCGGCGGGCCGGACTCGGCCGCTATGGTGCTCGCCCACGGCGACCTGAGCCTCGACCTGCGGACCCGCCGTGCCGCGGTGGCCGGACGGAGTGTCGACCTGACCGCGCGGGAGTTCACCCTTGCGGAGATGTTCCTGCGCAACCCCGGCCATGTGCTGAGTCGCGAGCAACTGCTTTCGGGGGCTTGGGGTTACGACTTCGACCCCGGGTCGAATGTGGTGGATGTCTACGTCAGGTACCTGCGGCGCAAGCTCGGCGCCGAGTTCTTCGAGACGGTTCGCGGGATGGGCTACCGCCTGGTGTGAACCGGAATCCGGGATCAGTCGCCGGAGTCGGCGCTGCCGCCCGAGTCGGCGCTGCCGCCGGAGTCGGCGCTGCGCGGGGACGCCGCGCTCTTTGGGGAGGCCGGACTGACCGGTGACGGGCGGCTGGCCGGGCTCTTCGGCGACTCGGGGCTCGCTTTCGACCTGGCCGACACCGCAGACCTCGCCGTGGGTGCCGTGGAAGCGGTCAAGCTCGCAGAGTTCGTCGGCGAAGCGCTGGCGGTCGGGCTGGCCGACGCCGTCGCCTGAGGCAGGCCGACCGTAATGGCCGGACGTGGGTCGGCGTTCGCCGGGGCGCCGGAGTACAGGGCTGCCAAGCCGACCGCGCAGGTGCCGATCCCCAGGGTGCCCGAGACTGCCCAGGCAATGGCTGACTTCGACAACACCGTGTTTGCTCCTTCCCGACGATCCAACGCTAGGCCCGGAGGATGAGCGCAACCGGCGCGGTCGGATGAGAGTCCTCTCATCTGCGCGCGCTGGCGGCTCGGCGCTATCCGGCCGTCGCGGCGAAGTCTTCGGCGAGGGTGAGCCGGTGGGCGGCCTGCTCGGGTTCGGCGCCGGCGACCAGGCTGAGCAGGACACCGGCCGTCCGTGCCCGCAGGTCGGTCACGTCCACCTGTCGCTCGAAGGCGGCCTGCCATTCGGCGAGCACCTCGGGGACCCGCGGGTAGGTGTTCGGGTCCAGACCCGGCAGCACCGCCAGGTGGGCCAGGCAGCAGGCCAGGTCGTCCTCCCGCAGGCCGGGACCGATCGAGTCAATGTCGATGAACCGCAGGGTGTCGCCGTCGGCGAAGATGTTCGCCTCGTAGAAGTCGCCGTGGGTCGGGACGACTTGGCCGTGCCGTCCCTGGTCGAGGACGTGCTGGACCTTGCGCGCCAACTCGTCTATCCGGTCGGCGTCGTCTGGCAGTTGTTGGCGGGCGGTTGCGGCGTGGAACTTGAGGTTCCCGCTCCAGGAGGCGCGTCGCGGCAGGTCGAGGGTCGCAACCGGCAACCGGTCGAGCAGGCCGAGCAGATCGCCCGGGTCCGGGAGCACACCACGGCCACGCTGCCAGCCGGCCAGCACCCTGGCCAGCGAAAGCCCCTGGATCGCCGGTGACAGCAGGACGCCGGGGACCGGACGGGCGAGCACCGGCACGGTCAGGTCGGCAGCGGCGAGCATCTCCTGGCGAAGGGCCAGGCGGTTGTCGTAGCCGGGCCGCATCACCTTGAGGTAGAAGTCACGGTCGTCGAGAGTTGCGCGCAGCACGGCGCGGCGCAGCGGACGGTAGGTGAGCAGGTCGACGTGGAGAGCCTGTGGTGCCGGGGCCTGCGGGTCGGCGTCCCGCAGCCAGCCCAGCACGGTGGCGGGGTCGCAGGCAGGTGCCAGCCCGGGCAGACGGGGGTCGGCCGGGTGGCGCCACACCCTGAGGGTGATGTCGCCGCGCCGGAGGGTGGCGGCGCCGCTGACCTCGGCCGTGGTCGCCAGCAGGTGCTCGGTGTGTACCTGGCCTGGAGCAGGCTCGAAGTTGACTGTGTAGATCGCGGTGACCTCGGAGCCTGGGCGGTAATGGAGGTCGTCCAGCCGGGAGATGAAGCCTGGCAGGACGACCTCCGGGTCACCGGTGAGCGCCGCCTGGAGCAGACCGGCCGCCTCGGGAGAGGTCAGCAGGTCGGTCTCCTCAGCGAACGCTCGGGTCACGGGGTCAGTCTCCCGAAGCCGCGCTGTCGGCGCTACGGGGGCTATCCGGGGAGTTAGGGGATGCCGCCGACTTGGGGGATGCCGCCGACTTGGGGGATGCCGCCGACTTGGGGGATGCCGCCGACTTGGGGGATGCCGCCGACTTGGGGGATGCCGCCGACTTGGCCGACGCTGCCGACTTGGCCGACGCTGCCGACTTGGCCGACGCTGCCGACTTGGCCGACGCCGGGCTGTTCTGGGTGGCCACGGATCGGGCGGACTGTGCGGAGTTCGCGCTGTTCGCTGACGGGGAGGTGCTGGCGCTCAGCGTCGGGCCGGCGCTGGGGGTGGCTGACTGGCTCGCGGTGGGGGACCCGAAGGCCGTGGCTGCTGTGGCCGGGGTCTGCGAATCCGCCGAGGCGATGCTGAGCCCGCCGATAACGGTGAGGCCGATGGCGCCGGTGACGGCCCAGACGGCTGTGGAACGGGAGATCTTCATGGTCTGTTCCTCTCGTTGTGGCTATGGCTCTACAAGACCGGCGAGCAGTGAACTGCCAAGGAGAACCGGGTGAGAGTTCTCTCACCGTGCTCGACACCGGGCTGCGCACCGTCCCCTCCCTGGAACAGACGGGCCGTGGTCGAAGCGGTTAGGGTGATCGTGCAGGACGTGAAGGGGAGGTGCGCAGTGCGCGCAGCAGCGACCACCGGCTTGCGCCCCCCGGCGATCGCGGCAACCCTCTGATGGTGCTGGTCGGTACTGGGTCGGCGCTGGCGGAACGCCGGTTCCGGCCGCGATGGGTGGACGCTGTGGTGTTCGACGGCGGCCGGCTCGACCATTACCGGCGCCGGCTGGATCGCCTCGACCGACCCTGGGTCCGGGTCGGGACAGTCACCGAACGGGCTACCGGACCGGGCCGGCTCGGTCGCGTCGGGCGTGCCCTGGTGGCCTGGGTACCTCAGCCCGAAGGACCAGTCGTGCTTCGCCTGGACGTGAAGGGTTGGCAGGCGGCAGCCGGCGCGATACCCCAGGTCGCGGCCAGCCGGCCGATCGCGCCCACAGCCGGGGAACTTGGGGTGGACGCCCGAGGCCTGCGCGCTGTCGCGGCCTTCACCGCAGCCGGCTGGCCACAGGCACTCACCGACGAGGATGGTTCGGTCTTCAGCTACCACCGGACGCCCGAGGGCCGCTGGGAACGTAACTGCTGCCTCCGGCTGGCCGACGCCGCGCCGTTCATCGCCGACGGCCCCGAATCGGTGAAGCTCGCCCAGGTGACCGGGGACGTCGACGCCACCCCGACACCGTGGGGGGAGCGGGCGCCCACGCTCAGCAGTTCGCTGGCGAGCGCCGGGGTCCGGGGCACCGACCTCGGTGTCCGGGTGGAGCACAACGGGCGCAGCTTCCTGCTGTTCGGCGACACCCATTGGACGCGGCCCTGGCTGAACACCAGGGACGCGATCGCCGAGGTGACCGAAACCGGGCCCCTGCCCGGCCTGCCCGGGGTGCGGTTCCACGGCTCGCCGCTGAAACTGATCGGCGGACGGGCCACCATGCGCGAGTACGACGTGCCGCTGGACGGCTTCTCCAGGGAGGGGAGCTTCTACGGCTTCTTCACCGCCAACCACGGTCGGCGGCGCCGGGTGATGGGCCGGTCGGTGCTGGCCCGCGCCGCGTCGCCCGACTTCGCGATCGATCCGGCCAGCCGCCGCCGTCCGCTGCGCTTCGACGTGTTGGGGACCTTCAGCGACCGGCACTTCATCAACGTGTCCACCCAGCTGGTGCCGGCCGCAGCCGTGCCCGGTTGTGCGGCGGACGGCGAGGTGCTGCTGGTGTGGGGGAGCGGGCCTTACCGGGCATCGGAAGCGCGGCTGGCGATGCTTGACTCGGAAGCCCTGACCCGGCTCGCCACCAGCCGGGACACCGCCGGCCTTGGCGTTCGCTACTGGACGCCTGCGGGCTGGTCCGGCGAGGAGGCCGACGCGGCACCCCTGTTCACTCCGGCGGCGCTGGGGGAACTGTCGGTGCGCTGGGTGCCGGCGGCGGGGAGCTACCTGCTGCTCGCCGGGTCCGGCCCGGAGGACCCGATCGGGCCGGCCGTCACGCTGCGGACCTCACCCACCCCCTGGGGCCCCTGGTCACCGCGGCGGCGGCTGCTGGACTGGGTGGCGACGGGCATGTCCCACACCGATCCGTTCACGAGGTTCATCAAGGCCGACCATGACGGCGACCCGGTCGGCGACCGGATCTTCGCCGCACAGGCGCGGGTCACCGGAGCGGCCTACGCCCCGTACCTTTTCGACGCCCGTCGCGAGGGCGACGAACTGGTACTGCGCTACACGTTGTCGACCTGGAACCCCTACCAGGTGGTGCTGATGCAGCACCGGCTGCCGGTAGACCCCCTAATCTGGGACCGGCTTGCTTGAGGGAGGTGCGGTGCAGACCAAGCGGATTCGGGTCCTTGCGCTGCGCGCGCTCCTGTTCCTGCCGCCGTTGCTGGCAGCGCTGTACATCGGTGGCACCCAGATCCCGGGCAGCACCCTTTGGCCCTGGCACCCCAACATGATCGACCTCGAGGTGTACCAGAAGGCCGGCCAACGGCTACTCAACGGCGCCGACATCTTCGACGCGGCCGGCCAGTTGCCCTGGATCTACCCGGCCTTCGCTGCGCTGCTCACCATCCCGTTCGCCGTGGTGCCGTTCGTGGTGGCCGCGGTCGCCTGGCTGGCCCTTTGCACGGCAGCGCTGGCCGCGATCCTGTTCCGGCTCGGCTACACCGGCTGGCACCTGAGCCTGCTGACCACAGCGGTGATCCTCTTCGTCCAGCCGGTGCGCGACACCCTCGGGTTCGGGCAGCTGGCCATCTTCCTCGTCGCAGCAGCGGTCCTCGACTCGATGCCCGGGCCGCGGGTGTTCCGCCGCCGACTGCTTCCCGAAGGCTGGCTGGTCGGCGTCGCGACTGCGGTGAAACTCACCCCGGCCGTGGTCGCCGCCTACAACTTCTTCGCCGGCCGCCGGAAGGCCGGGCTGGTGGCCTTCGCGACCTTCCTTGCTGCCACAGCGCTCGGCTTCCTCGTCCTGCCCCAGGCGTCCCTCACCTACTGGCTGAAGCTGGCTACGGGCGACTCCGGACTGAACTCGGGGATCCTGTACGCGTCCAACCAGTCGGTGCTCGGAGTCTGGAACCGGCTCACCGGCGAACCCAGCCGCGGCGGGCTGGTGCTCTGCGCGCTGGTGGTGGCGCTCGGGATCTGGGCAGCCGTGCTGATGCACCGCCGCGGCCAGGTCCCCCTTGCGTTGTGTCTGGCCGGCCTGACCAGCCTGCTCGCGTCGCCGATCTCGTGGTCGCACCACTACGTCTGGGTTGTGCCGCTGGGCATCGTGCTGTGGCAGGCGGACGAACTGCCCGGCTACCTGCGCTGGCCCGGCCTCGGCTACGCGCTGTGGGCGGCCGCGGCCCCCTTCATGCTGTTGCCGATGGGTGGCCGACTGGAACTCGACTACGTCGGTTGGCAGCAGGTCGTGGTGAACATCGGCGTCCTCGCCGGTGTGGCGCTGCTCGCCGGATCGGCTGCGGTCGCGCTCGGGCCGTGGGGACGCGGCCGGGGACGCACCAGGGAAGACCCCGGCGCGACGGGGCTGACGGCGGAACAACCGCTGGTCTAATCTAGTTGAGTCTGGTGAACTCAACTCTGCAAGGAGACAACTACCTGATGGACACCGAGAAGCTGACCACCCGTAGCCGGGACGCCGTGTCGGCGGCGGTCCGAACCGCGCTCACCAATGGCAACCCCAACGCAGAGCCCGTCCACTTGCTGCACGCCCTGCTGCTGGTGCCGGACAACACCGTGGCCCCGCTGCTGAAGTCGATCGGCGTGGAGCCGGCCGTCGTCGACGCCGCAGCCCGC
The DNA here is from genome assembly GCA_963848845.1 of uncultured Actinomycetota bacterium. Lineage (GTDB taxonomy): Bacteria > Actinomycetota > Actinomycetes > Propionibacteriales > Propionibacteriaceae > Propionicimonas. The sequence goes on along the minus strand of CAWKFH010000007.1, from coordinate 425,687 downwards.
GGCGCCATCACCAAGCTGCCGTCCGCCCAGGGCTCGTCGGTGAGCCAGCCGGCGATGTCCGGCGGGCTGGCCCGGGTGCTGGCGGACGCCGAGACCCGCGCGCAGCAACTTGGCGACCTGTTCGTCGCCACCGAGCACCTGCTGCTTGCCCTCTCCGCCGTCCAGACCGATGCCCGCAAGATCCTCAACGACCTTGGCGCCAACACCGACAAGCTGACCAAGGCCTTCGCCGATTCCCGCGGTGACAAGCGCGTCACCTCCGCTGAGGCAGAGGGCGCCGAATCGGCGCTCGACAAGTACTCGATCGACCTGACCGCGCGTGCCCGGGAGGGCAAGCTCGACCCGGTGATCGGCCGTGACGCCGAGATCCGCCGGGTGGTCCAGGTACTGGCAAGGCGGACCAAGAACAACCCGGTCCTGATCGGTGAGCCGGGCGTGGGCAAGACCGCCGTCGTCGAGGGCCTCGCCCAGCGGGTGATCGCTGGTGACGTCCCGGACTCGCTGCGCGACCGTCGTGTGGTGTCGCTCGACCTGGCCTCGATGGTGGCCGGGGCGAAGTACCGCGGCGAGTTCGAGGAGCGGCTGAAGGCCGTCCTGAACGAGATCCGCGACGCCGAAGGCAGGATCATCACCTTCATCGACGAGCTGCACACCGTGGTCGGCGCCGGCGCGACCGGCGACTCGTCCATGGACGCCGGCAACATGCTGAAGCCGATGCTGGCCCGCGGCGAGCTCCGGATGATCGGGGCAACCACCCTCGACGAGTATCGCCAGCGGATCGAGAAGGACCCGGCCCTTGAACGGCGATTCCAGCAGGTCTACGTCGGCGAGCCCAGCGTCGAGGACACCATCGCCATCCTGCGGGGGCTCCGGCAGCGCTACGAGGCGCACCACAAGGTGCGGATCACCGACTCAGCCCTTGTGGCGGCCGCGACCCTCTCGAACCGCTACATCACCAGCCGGCAGCTGCCCGACAAGGCGATCGACCTGATCGACGAGTCCGCGTCCCGGCTGCGGATGGAGATCGACTCCTCCCCGGAGGAGATCGACCAGCTGCGCCGCGACATCGACCGGATGACCATGCAGGCGTTCGCCCTCGAGAAGGAGGAGGACCCGGGTTCGCGCGAGCGCTACCAGCGGCTCACCGCTGCCCTGGCCGACGCCAAGGAGGAGTTGCGCGGCCTCGAGACCCGGTGGGAGGCGGAGAAGTCCGGGCTGAACCGGGTCGGCGAGGTCAAGGAGAACATCGATCGGCTACGGATCGAGGCCGAGCGCGCCCAGCGCGAAGGAGACCTCACCAAGGCCTCGGAGATCCTCTACGGCCAGATCCCGGCGCTGGAGGCCGAGCTGGAGAACGCCACCGAGGCAGAGAAGAACGCCACCTCGATGGTCAGCGAGGAGGTCTCGGCCGCCGACATCGCCGAGGTCGTCGGCGCCTGGACCGGGATCCCGGTCGGCCGGCTGCTGCAGGGCGAGAGCGAGAAGCTGCTGAGCATGGAGGATCGCCTCGGCGAGCGGCTGGTCGGGCAGCGCCCGGCCGTCCAGGCCGTTTCCGACGCTGTGCGCCGCTCCCGGGCCGGCATCTCCGACCCGAACCGGCCCACCGGCTCCTTCCTGTTCCTCGGCCCGACCGGTGTCGGCAAGACCGAGTTGGCCAAGTCGTTGGCCGACTTCCTGTTCGACGACGAGCACGCCATGGTGCGGATCGACATGAGCGAGTACGGCGAGAAGCACACCGTTTCGCGCCTCGTCGGCGCCCCGCCCGGCTACATCGGCTACGAGGAGGGGGGCCAGCTCACCGAGGCGGTGCGCCGCCGTCCCTACTCGGTCGTGCTGCTCGACGAGGTGGAGAAGGCCCACCCGGAGGTGTTCAACATCCTGTTGCAGGTCCTCGACGACGGCCGGCTGACCGATGGCCAGGGCCGGACGGTCGACTTCCGCAACGTGATCCTGATCATGACCTCCAACCTCGGCTCGCAGTACCTGGCCGATCCCAACCTGAACGCAGACACCAAGCGGGACGCGGTGCTGGCTGTGGTGCGGCAGGCGTTCAAGCCGGAGTTCCTGAACCGGCTGGACGAGATCGTGATCTTCGACGCGCTGGACACCGACGACCTGATCCGGATCGTCGACATCCAGCTGCGGCGGCTGAACCAGCGGCTGGCCGACCGGCGGATCGAGGTGCAGGTGACCCAGGCGGGAAAGGATTGGCTGGCCCTCACCGGATTCGACCCGGTCTACGGTGCCCGTCCGCTGAAGCGGCTGGTGCAGACCACGATCGAGGACACCCTGGCCAGGCGTGTGCTGGCAGGCGAGATCGCTGAAGGCGACACCGTCGCCTTCGACGTCCACGCCGACCAGACCGGCCTGGTGGTGGTGCAGCCGGTGGCTGCCGGCTGACCGGACCTCAGAAGCGTCGGGTTCCCTCAGGGGTAAGCAGTGCGGTCGGCAGGTCGAAGTGGTGCGGGCTGAGGAACAATCCGCTGTACCACTGGCCGTCCTGAAGCACCTGCGCCTGGCTGTTGGCGCCAAGCGCGACCTCCAGATCCACGGTCTCGGCGTAGAAGTTGGCGCCGGTCCGGTTCCGGCCGTCCTGGAGTGTTACCGGAGCCTCGGTGACCGTGCCGAAGTACGGTTCGGTGCCAAGGCCGAGTGAGTCGAGGTCGGCGCAAGCCCCATTGACCCCGAGGTAGAACGCGCGCCCCCGACTGGCGTTGCTGACCGCCGCACCCTCCTCGACCACCTGGTTGACGCTGGACGCGGTCAGCCAGGGTGCGCTGGACAGCAGCCGCGAAGCCGTCCCGACGGTCTCGCCGGGCGACGTCCGGCTGGTCTCAGCACCACTCAGCGGCCGGGCCTGCAACTGGGCGACGGTGCGGTTCGGCGTGACGAACGTCGGCGCGAATGCAGGATCGCACGACAGGACGGACAGCACGACGGCCTCGTCGCCGGAGGTCACCGCCATCACCAGGTAGTCGCGCCGCACGAAGATGTGCTGCGTCAGCTGGGTTCCGGCCAGCGCCGGTTTCACGAAGGCCGGTTCGCCCAGCTGCCCGACCAGATAGGTCAGGCTGTTGCCCGCGTGCAGTCCGGACAGCAGCTGGTACTCGGCCTCCCGCCAGAACACGGCCCGGTAGGCCTGCGGACCCAGTCCAAGCACCAGCACGAGCGCACTCGCGAAGCCGGCAACGCCCAGCAGCATCCTTCCGGCCAGATGGCCGACCACCGTGGTGCGGTGCCAGCGCGTCCAGGTCGACCAGGGCCACCGGCCGATCCACCTGACCGGTTGGGGAAAGGTGTCGTTCGGGTCGGAGACCTTCGCCAGAGCCGGATCTGGTTGCGCCGATTCGGGGAGTGGCTGATTCGCCGGCATGCCGCCTCCGTCCGAGCCGGCTGCCGCTGCGGAGTTGGCGTCACCGCTCGGAGTCCATCCTTCCACCGGCGCGGGCCCGCGCGAGGAAACGGCGTTCAGCCGACCTCGCCGGCCGGCTGAACCACTCGCCTCAGGCGCCGAAGGTGACCTGCACCCTGTCCTCGCCGAGCGTGGCGTACCCGAAGCGGATGGTCGAGTACCCACCCCAGGTCCGCCCGTTGGGCCGCCCGGTATGGCCTCGCGCACCACCAGACCGTACGGCCTGGGCGAATCGGCCTGCAGGTAGGCTGCGGCTACATGAACCGTGTGGTGCCTGCCCCCGACGACCGTCGGGCGTTCATGGTGATGCACGGCAAGACCGAACAGTCCTGGGTCGACCCGACCGACCCCCTGCGACTCGAGTTCGAGTATGTACGACGGATCGCAGAGGTGCTCGACGAGACGATCCTCGCCCGGCCGCCAGCCGAGCGGCTGCGGATCATCCACGTCGGCGGCGGGGGGCTCACCCTGCCCCGGTTCGTCGATGCCCGGCGTCCCCGTACCGCGCAGGTGGTGCTCGAACCGGACGCGGAACTGACGGCCACGGTGCGGGAGAAGCTGCCGCTGCCGCGGAATTCCGGCATCAAGGTGCGGCCGGTGGACGGTCGCAGTGGCGTCGCTGCCCTGCCGTCAGGGTGCGCGGACACCGTGATCGTCGACGCGTTCGCCGGGGCCAGCGTCCCGCCGGAACTGGCGACGGTGGAGTTCTTCACCGAGGTGGCCCGCACCCTGCGTCCCGGCGGCCAGGCGGTGATGAACCTCACCGACTCGGCCCCGTTCGGCTGGGCCAAGCGTTGCCTCGCCGGAATCGTCGCGACCTTCGAAGAGGTGGCTGTGAGCGCAGAGGTGCCGGTCTGGAAGGGCCGCCGGTTCGGCAACTTCGTCGCCGTCGGCGGCACCGGGTTGCCGGTGCAGGCCTTCGAACGTCGGCTGCAGCGCGCGGGATTCCCGTACCGACTGCTGGCCGGACGCGAACTCGCCCGCTGGCTTTCCGGCGCCAAGCCGTTCACCGACTCCGACGCCGAGGGCTCACCGTCCCCTGCCTGGAGCCGGGGCTGGTTCTCCTGAGCCTCCGGTACCGTGCAGCCATGGCAGCACGTGATGAGCTCATCGAGCAGGTCCTGACCCTCGCCGTTGTGCGGGGAAGGGTGACTCTGGCTTCGGGCAAGGAAGCCGATTACTACGTCGACCTTCGTCGGGTGACGCTCGATGGCGCAGCCGCCCCGCTCGTGGGTGAGGTGATGACCGAGCTGGTTGCCGACTGGGACTTCGAAGCCGTCGGCGGTCTCACGCTGGGCGCCGACCCGGTCGCCGTCGCGATGCTGCACCACGCCGCGCGCACCGGCGGACGGCTGGACGCTTTCGTCGTCCGGAAGGAGTCGAAGGCGCACGGCCTGCAGCGCCGCATCGAGGGCACAGAGGTGGCCGGACGCCGGTGCCTCGTGGTCGAGGACACCTCGACCACCGGCGGCTCGGTGATGACCGCCGTTGACGCCGTCCGTGAAGCCGGGGGAGAGGTGATCGGCGTCGCCGTGATCGTCGACCGCAGCACCGGGGCGAAGGAAAGGATCGAGGCAGCGGGCGTGCCCTACCGCTTCGCCGTCGGTCTGGCCGACCTCGACCTCGGCTAGGCCTCGACCAGCGGGCAGGGTGGGACGTTAGGCTTGGGCCTGCCGGGCCGTTGCGGCCGGGACCGTCCCTCGGATTGGAGAACTCAGAATGACTTCTGGCCTGGTCATCTTCATCGTGCTGTTGCTCATCGTCGTCGGCGTCGCGCTCTACGCGGTCGCCCTGTACAACGGCTTCGTCCGTTCCCGGAACCTGATCCAGGAGTCCTGGCGCCAGATCGACGTCGAACTGAACCGGCGCTACGACCTGATCCCCAACCTGGTCGAGACCGTCCGCGCCTACGCTGCACACGAGCGGAACACCCTCGAGGGCGTCACCCGGCTCCGCAACCAGGCAGCTGCGCTGGCGCAGGCCGGAGGCGGGGTAACCGAGGAACGGGCCCTGGTCGAGGAGCAGCTGAGCGGTGCGGTGCGCAACCTGCTGGTCAGCGTTGAGGCCTACCCCGAGCTGAAGAGCAACGTCAACTTCCTCGAGCTGCAGCGTGAGCTGACCGCGACCGAGGACCGGATCGCCGCTGGTCGGCGCTTCTACAACGCCAACGTGCGCAACTACAACACCCAGGTGGAGTCGTTCCCGTCCAACGTTGTGGCCGGCATGTTCAAGTTCGAGAAGGCCACCTACTTCGAGGTCAACGAAGCCGCCGTCCGTCAGGCCCCGCAGGTCAGCTTCGGCGAGATCAGCACCCGGCCCGGGGGTGCCGCGGAGCCGACCAACGACCAGCTCGCCGCCGGGAGCGCGCCTTCGGCCCTGCCGAACCCACAGGCCTATCAGGAGCTGAACCCGGCCACCCCGCCACCGGGAGAGTTCGCCGCCCCGCAGCCGCCGACCTACGCACCGCAGGCACAGCCGCCCACCTACACCCCGCCGACGCAGCAGCCGCCGACCTACCAGCAGCCGCCGCAGTCCTGATCTCTCAGAGGCGCTCAGCCAGCAGGCTGAGCGCCTCTGACGTTCCGGCGTTCAACCGGACCTCGGCCAGCTCGTCACCCCGGGTCAGCCCTCGGTTGACGATCACGACCGGCTTGCCGGTTCGGGCAGCGTGCCGGACGAACCGCAGCCCCGACATCACCGCGAGCGACGTTCCGGCCACCAGCAGGGCACCGGCGGCTTCCACCAGGTCGAAGGCTGCCCGCACCCGCTCCGGCGGCACGGACTCCCCGAAGAAGACGATGTCCGGTTTGAGCACGCCGCCGCACGCCGGGCAGTCCGCTACGACGAAGTCGGCGGTCGACTCCAGCACTGCGTCGGCGTCGGGGGCGATCTCGACGTCGCCGAGCTCGGCTACGCGCTCGAGGAAGTCGGGGTTCAGCGCCAGCAGCCGCTCGTCGAGCTGGGCCCGGGTGCACACCCAGCCGCAGGCGAGGCAGCAGATCCGGTCGTAGTGGCCGTGCAGGTCGACCACCCGCTGCGAACCGGCCCGCTGGTGCAGCCGGTCGACGTTCTGGGTGATCACCCCGATCACCGTCCCGGCCAGCTCCAGCGCTGCCAGCGCCAGGTGCCCGGGGTTCGGCTCGGTGCGACGCATGCTGTGCCAGCCCAGATGGTTGCGGGCCCAGTAGTGCTGGCGGTAGCCGGCGCTGGAGGTGAACTGCTCGTAGGTCATCGGGTTCCGCGGACGGGCTTGCGGGCCACGATAGTCCGGAAGCCCCGAGTCGGTGGACAGCCCGGCACCGGTGAGGACGGCCAGCCGGTGCCCGGCGAGGACGGCGACGGCTGCTTCCAGGTCCGCGGGCCCCGCCGGTGGGCGGGTGTCCGCCGCTTCGGGCATCCAGCCGGTCGGTCGTGGGTGCACGGTCAGGACTTGGTGGCCACCGACCGGCGGCGAGCCAGGATGGCTTCCACCGCCATCGGGATCACGGAGACCAGGACGATCGCCACCAGCACGGCGTCGATGTTGTCCTTGATGAAGTCGATCCGGCCGAGGAAGTAGCCCAGCAGGGTCACTCCGGCTGCCCACAGGACCGCGCCGATGCCGGTCCAGGTGATGAACGTACGGAAGCTCATCCCGGCCGCGCCGGCGACCATGGTGATGAAGGTGCGCACGAACGGCACGAACCGGCCCATCACCAGCGCCTTGGAGCCGTAGCGCTCGAAGAAGAGATGGGTCTGCGCCAGGTGTTTTGCCGAGAAGATCCGGCCCATCACTCCCGGGCGCGGTTTGAACAGCCACGGCGAGACCTTCTTGCCGACCCAGTAGCCGACGACATTGCCGAGAACAGCGGCGACCACGAGTACCAGGATCGAGATCCCCAGCACGGCAGGCTTGTCGAGGTCCCCGAACTGGATGATTTCGGCGTCGTTGGCAATGAACATGCCGACCGCGAACAGAAGCGAGTCGCCGGGGAGGACAGGGAAGATGGCGCACTCGATGAAGACGATGAACGCAGCACCCCACAACGCCCAGTTCCCCAGCGAGGTGAGCAGGAACTCGGGGTCGAGCCAGTCGGGGAGCAGTAGCGGCACGACGGCCAGCTGGAACAACAGGTCCATGATCACTCAGGGTACCGTGACGCCCGTGGAGACCCTTGGCGAGGACGAGGTGGCGGCCGTCAGCTCGCCCGGCGTCGGCCCGCACCCGCTGCCCTGGCCGGACGACGAGCGCTACGACCCGACGCTGCTTGCCGAGGGCGACCGCCGCAATGTGGTCGACGCGTACCGGTACCTGAGGGTTGAGGCGATCGTCGCCGACCTGGACACCCGGCGGCTGCCGTTGCAGGTTGCGATCCAGAACTGGGAGCACGACTTCAACATCGGTTCGATCGTGCGCACCGCGAACGCCTTCAACGTGGAGGCGGTCCACATCCTGGGCCGGCGGCGCTGGAACCGGCGCGGAGCGATGGTCACCGACCGGTACCTGCGCGTACACCACCACCCGGACGTGGCCTCCTTCCTTGCCTGGCTGGCCGAGCATGATGTGGTCCCGGTCGGGGTGGACAACATTCCCGGTTCGGTGCCGCTGGAGACAGCGAAGTTGCCGCGACATTGTTGCCTGGTGTTCGGGTCGGAAGGGCCCGGCCTCACCAGTGAGTTGAGCCTCGGTTGCCGGCAGCTGGTGGCCATCACGCAGTACGGGTCGACCCGCTCGCTGAACGCCGGCGCCGCTGCGGCGATCGCCATGTACCACTGGGCCAGCCAGTGGGCCAATTAGGATTGGCCCGGTGAGCGACGAATACGGGGTCTACTACCGGCCCGACCTGGTGTTGGGCCAGGTCCGCCGGGCGAAGAGCCTGCTCGTCTGGCGGGTGGGGTCGGCCCTGTTCAGTTTGGCCCTGATCGGGGCGGCCTGGTATTTCTTTCCCGATCAGTTCGGGTCCTGGGCGCCGTGGATGCTCGGGATCTCGGCCGCGACCGGCGTCGCCACGACGGTGGCGAGCCTGATCCAGTTCCTGCGCGTCCGAGCCGACGCGCGGATCGCCCGGCCGGGGCTGGCGATCGGGCTGAATCGGCAGGGCATGCTGATCGGCGAGCGCTGGTTCCCGTGGCCGGAAGTGGGTTCGGTGGTGGTGAAGCCGGGCGTCCTCGGCAGCTCGACCGCCCTTGTGACCACGGACCGTGCCCGCGGCACCGGCGTCGTACCGCTCGACTACACCGACACCATGCCAGCCACCCTTGACGCAGCGGTCCGCGTCCTTTCCGCCGGCCGGGCCTGGGTGGATCTGTCCCGGATGGATTGACCGATGCGTCCAATCTTGGCCGGGCCTCACCAAGCTGGCGCGAGATTTGAGACACTTGGGGAGTTCCGGCTTGCGGTCGCGTCGTCGCGGCCGCTGTCACCTTAGAGAGGCCAAACCAATGCCCATTGCCAGTCCTGAGAAGTACGCCGAGATGCTGGAAGCCGCGAAGGCCGGCTCCTACGCCTACCCCGCGATCAACATCACCTCGTCCCAGTCGGTGAATGCAGCCCTCGCCGGGTTCGCTGAGGCTGGGTCCGACGGCATCATCCAGGTCAGCACCGGTGGCGCCGAGTACGCGTCCGGCCCGACGATCAAGCACATGGTCACCGGCGCGGTCGCGCTCGCCGAGTACGCCCATGTCGTCGCCAAGAACTACCCGGTGAACATCGTCGTCCACACCGACCACTGCCCCAAGGACAAGCTCGACACCTACGTCCGTCCGCTGATCGCGATCTCCCAGGAGCGGGTCGACCGCGGCCTCGAGCCGCTGTTCCAGTCGCACATGTGGGACGGCTCCGCTGTCCCGATGGCCGAGAACCTGAGCATCGCCGACGAGCTGCTGGCCCTTACCAGCAAGGCCCGCCAGATCCTCGAGATCGAGGTCGGCGTGGTCGGTGGCGAGGAGGACGGCGTCAAGGCCGAAATCAACGAGAAGCTCTACACCACTGTCGAGGACGGCATGGCCACGATCGAGAAGCTGGGCCTTGGCGAGAAGGGTCGCTACATCGTTGCGCTGACCTTCGGCAACGTGCACGGCGTCTACAAGCCGGGCGCGGTCAAGCTGCGTCCTGCTGTGCTCAAGGACATCCAGGACGCCGTCGGCGCCAAGTACGGCAAGGTCAAGCCCTTCGACCTGGTCTTCCACGGCGGCTCCGGATCGACCGACCAGGAGATCTCCGACGCTGTCGACTTCGGCGTGATCAAGATGAACATCGACACCGACACCCAGTACGCGTTCACCCGTCCGGTCGTGGACTACATGTTCCGCAACTACGACGGCGTGCTGAAGATCGACGGCGAGGTCGGCAACAAGAAGCAGTACGACCCGCGCGCCTGGGGCAAGGCTGCCGAGGCCGGCATGTCCAAGCGGATCGTGGAGGCTTGCGCCAAGCTCCGCTCCGCCGGCAAGACCATCGGCTGAGCATTCCACCAAGGCGGGCCGGTCCTTCGGGGCCGGCCCGCCCGGCACGAACCGGTAGGGTTGCGTCGCAAGAGCCCGCCGGCATTGCCGCGGGCTTCTCGACTGAAGAGGGGCACCATGCCGGGAATAGTGGTGGTCGGCGCGCAATGGGGCGACGAGGGCAAGGGCAAGGCAACCGACCAGTTGGGCGACCGGGTCGACTACACGGTTCGCTACTCGGGCGGTAACAACGCCGGCCACACGATTGTGGTCGCCGGCGAGAGGTACGCCCTGCACCTGTTGCCATCGGGAATCCTGAGTCCGAAGAGCACACCGGTGATCGGCAATGGCGTGGTCGTCGACCTCGACGTGCTGTTCGCCGAGATCGACGGCCTCGAGGCGCGCGGGGTGGACACCTCCCGGCTGCTCGTCTCGGCCAATGCGCACATCATCGCGCGGTACCACAAGGAGATGGACAAGGTCACCGAGCGGTTCCTTGGCAAGCGCCGCATCGGTACCACCGGCCGGGGCATCGGGCCGGCCTACTCCGACAAGATCAACCGGCTGGGCATCCGCGTCCAGGACCTGTTCGACGCCTCCATCCTCTGCCAGAAGGTCGAGGCAGCCCTTGAGCAGAAGAACCACCTGCTGGTGAAGGTCTACAACCGGCGGGCGATCGACCCGGCCGAGGTCTCCGAGGAGCTGCTGGCGCACGCCGATCGCCTCCGGCCGATGGTCACCGACGTCGTCCGGGTGCTCAACACGGCTCTGGACGCCGGGCAGGTGGTGCTGTTCGAGGGTGCCCAGGCCCACCACCTGGACGTCGACCACGGCACCTATCCCTACGTGACGTCCTCGAACCCGATCGCCGCCGGCGCCTGCATCGGGGCCGGGGTCGGCCCGACCCGGATCGATCGCACGATCGGCATCATGAAGGCCTACACGACCCGCGTCGGTGAGGGCCCGTTCCCCACAGAACTGCTGGACGCCGACGGCGAGAAGCTGCGCACCGACGGGGCCGAGTTCGGCACCACCACCGGCCGGAACCGCCGCTGCGGCTGGTTCGACGCGCTCGTGGTCGAGGCGGCGGTCACGGCCAACGCCTTCACCGACATCTTCCTCACCAAGCTGGACATCCTCACCGGCTGGGAGCGGATCCCGGTCTGCGTTGCCTATGACGTGAATGGGGAGCGCACCGACCGGCTACCGATGACCCAGACCGACTTCCACCACGCAGTGCCGGTCTATGAGTACCTGGACGGCTGGACAGCGGACATCTCCGGCTGCCGTAGCTTCGAGGAGCTGCCGGCAACCACCCAGGCCTACGTCCGCCGCCTGGAGGAACTCGTCGGGTGCCGGATCTCCGGGATCGGCGTCGGCCCGTCCCGGGAACAGGTGGTCATGCTGCACGACCTGCTCTGATGGCCCGCCAGCAGCCAACCCCGTGGTGGGTGCCGATCCTGCTCGGCTTCCTCGGCCTCACCGGAGGCTTCCTCACCGTCGCCTATCTCACCTGGGTCCAGGTGGGCGGGAAGCTGTACTGGTTCGGGTTGGTCATGGTCTGTGGGAACCTGGCCGCCACCATCGCTGCCATCGTCGCGACCGGAATGGACGCCCGGAGCGGGCAGGTGGCCTGGACCTGGTGGGTAGTGCTCGGCACCTTCGTAGTGGTGAGCATGGCCCTGTTCCCGTTCATGGGGCAGTGGGCGCCGACTTGAGCGCCGCCGTCGCCGGGACCGGGTCTCGGTAGGATCGCGGCGTGACGAACCTGACCGTGCTGGTGATCGGATCGGGCGGGCGGGAACACGCCCTTGCCTGGGCGCTCGGCCGCGACCCGGGAGTGGCGGTACACGTGGCCCCCGGCAATCCCGGCACAGCCACCGTGGGCACGAATCATCCGGTGGACGCCATGGACGGTGCCGCGGTTGCCGATCTTGCCGTCGCCCTCGGGGCCGGCCTGGTGGTGATCGGACCGGAGGCGCCGCTCGTGGCCGGCGTGGCCGACGTCGTCCGTGCCCGTGACATCCCGGTCTTCGGTCCGAGCGCCGCGGCCGCCCGGCTCGAGGGCAGCAAGGCCTTTGCGAAGGAGATCATGGCGGCCGCCGGCGTGCCAACCGCCGAGGCCCGGCTGTGCACTTCCATGGACGAAGTGGTGGCAGCCCTCGACGAGTTCGGGGCCCCCTACGTGGTGAAGGACGATGGCCTGGCTGCCGGCAAGGGCGTGATCGTCACCGACGACCGGGACGCCGCCATCCGGCACGCAGCAAGTTGTCACCGGGTGATCATCGAGGAGTACCTGGACGGGCCCGAGGTGAGCCTGTTCGCACTGACGGACGGCACCAGCGTCCTGCCGTTCGAGCCGGCGCAGGACTTCAAGCGGGTCGGGGACGGCGACACCGGACCCAACACCGGCGGGATGGGCGCCTACACCCCGCTGCCGTGGGCACCGCCGGGGCTGGTGGCCCAGGTGGTGGACACCGTGATCCAGCCGACGGTGGACGAGCTCCGCCGCCGCGGCACACCCTTCGTCGGACTGGTCTACGCCGGCCTCGCCCTGACCTCCCGCGGCCTGCGCGTGGTCGAGTTCAACGCCCGCTTCGGTGACCCGGAGACCCAGCCGCTGCTCACCCGGTTGCAGACCCCGCTCAGCGAGGTGCTGCTGGCCGCAGCCACCGGCAACCTCGCCGGGCACGCACCGCTGGAGTGGGGCAGCGGCGCAGCCGTCGGGGTCGTGGTGGCGGCCAGCGGTTACCCGGGCTCCCCACGCAAGGGCGATCCGATCACCGGCGCGGCGGCCGACGGTGTCTTCCATGCCGGCACAGCGCTGGATCCCTCCGGCCGGCTGGTCAGCGCCGGCGGCCGGGTGCTGACGGTCGTCGGCACCGGCGAAGACCTGGCCGCGGCCCGCGCGGACGCCTATGCGAGGGTTGCCGGTATCGATCTGCCCGGCGGTTTCCACCGCACCGACATCGCACTCAAGGCGGCACAAGCATGATCCCCAACGTCCTGGCCAACCGGTACGCCTCAGCCGCCATGCGCGGGATCTGGTCGCCGGAGGCCAAGATCGTCGCCGAGCGCCGGCTCTGGCTGGCGGTGCTCCGCGCCCAGGCGGACCTCGGCGTCGACTTCGGCGGCGACGACCCGGACACGGTGATCGCCGACTACGCTGCCGTCGCCGATCAGGTGGACCTGGCCAGCATCGACGCCCGGGAGCGGGTGACCCGGCACGACGTGAAGGCAAGGATCGAGGAGTTCAACGCGCTGGCCGGTCACGAGCACGTGCACAAGGGGATGACCAGCCGCGACCTCACCGAGAACATCGAGCAGCGTCAGCTGCTGAGCTCCCTCGAGCTCGTGCGGGAGCGGATCGTCACCGTGCTGGTGAACCTCGCCCGGCTGGCGGTGCAGTACCGGGACCTGCCGATGGCCGGGCGTTCGCACAACGTCGCTGCACAGACCACAACGCTCGGCAAGCGGTTCGCTTCCGCAGCCGACGAGCTGCTGGTCGCCTTCGCGCGGGTCGACGAGCTGATCGGACGCTACCCGGCGCGCGGCATCAAGGGTCCGATGGGCACCAGCCAGGACATGCTCGACCTGCTCGGCGGGGACGCCGGGAAACTCGGGCGGCTGGAGAACCTCGTCGCCGGCCACCTCGGCTTCGCCTGCGTCTTCACCGCCACCGGCCAGGTCTATCCGCGCTCGCTCGACTACGAGGTCCTGACCGCACTGGTACAGGTGGCGGCCGGACCATCCAGCCTCGCCACAACGATCCGGCTGATGGCCGGCCAGGAGCTGGTGACCGAGGGCTTCGCCGAAGGGCAGGTCGGGTCGTCCGCGATGCCGCACAAGATGAACACCCGCTCCTGCGAACGCGTCAACGGCCTGGCCGTTGTGCTGCGCGGGTACGCGTCCATGGTCGGCGAACTCGCCGGGAACCAGTGGAACGAGGGTGACGTGTCCTGCTCGGTGGTGCGCCGGGTAGCGCTGCCGGACGCCTGCTACGCCCTCGACGGCCTGTTCGAGACCTTCCTCACGGTGCTGTCCGAGTTCGGCGCCTTCCCAGCGGTCATCGAGGCCGAACTGCAACGCTTCCTGCCGTTCCTCACCACGACGAAGGTGCTGATGGCCGCCGTCCGGGCCGGGGTCGGCCGGGAGACCGCGCACGAGGTGATCAAGGAGCATGCCGTCGCCGTGGCGCTCGGCATGCGGGCCGGTGGCGCCAACGACCTGTACGACCGCCTGGCCGGCGATTCCCGGCTCGGCCTCACCAGGGAGCAGCTGGGCGCTGTGGACCCCCTGGAGCTCACCGGGTCGGCCCGCAACCAGGTGGATGTCATTGCTGCCCGGGTCGCCGAACTGGCCACCCGGTTCCCCGACGGCGCCGCCTACCGGCCCGGCGCCGTGCTGTGACCTTCGCGCTGGCGGGGATCGGTCTGGCCGCCGGCTTCTTCTCCGGTCTGTTCGGCGTCGGCGGGGGACTGATCATCGTCCCCGGGCTGGTGGTCATCATGCACCTCGACCAGCGTCGCGCCGTCGGGACGTCACTGCTGGCGATCGTGCCGGCAGTGATCGGTTCGCTGGTGGCCTACGCGGTGGCCGGCAGCGTGGACCTGGCGGTTGGCGGCCTGCTGGCGCTCGGGGCGGTGGCCGGTGCGCAGCTTGGCAGCTGGCTGCTGCACCGGATGTCGTTGCGCGTGGCCCAATGGGCTTTCGTCGGCTTCGTCGCGGTGATGGTGGCCCAGCTGCTGGTGCTGGTGCCCGATCGGGCCGCCGGCCTGGTGCTCGACCCGCTCCGGATCGCCGCACTGGTGGCCATCGGCATCATTGCCGGGGTGCTGTCCGCGCTGCTCGGCATCGGCGGGGGTGGGGTCGTGGTCCCGATCCTGATGCTGCTCGGCGCCAGTGACCTGGTGGCCAAGGGGGCCTCGCTGGTGATGATGGTGCCGAGCGTCCTTTCCGGGATGGTCGCCAACCTGCGGCGAGACAACGTCGACGTCCGGTCAGGCCTGATCGTCGGGGGTTTCTCGCTCCTCACCGGTCCGCTCGGGGCGTGGGTCGCGCACCTGATCCCGGCCCAGGTCAGCTCGTGGTTGTTCGCCGGCTTCCTTGCCTTCATCGGGGCCACGATGCTCCGGCAGGTGCTGAAGCCGAAGGCCCGGCCGGCGCGACGTAGCTAGGCTCGGGACGTGAACCATCCTCCGATCGTCGAAGCCGCGCGACAGGTCCTGCGAGCCAACGACACCGGAACGCTGATCAAGGCTGCCCCGGACCTCTACCCCCACCAATGGAGCTGGGACGCCGCGTTCGTCTCGATGGGCCTGGCCACGTTCGACGTCCCGCGCGCACTGGCGGAACTGGAGCACCTTCGCCGCGCCCAGTGGGAGTCGGGGATGATCCCGCACATCGTCTTCTCCCCGGAACCGGGCTACTTCCCCGACGCCACCTGGTGGGAAACCGGGGGACTGAGCCCGGCGGGCGTGGCCACCTCAGGCATCTGCCAGCCCGCCGTGCACGCCATCGCGCTGCGCCGGATCCGGCAGCGGGCCGCCGGCACCCCTGATGAGGCCGAGGTGCTGGGTTACCTGCGCCGGACCTTCGATTCGTGGCTCGCCTGGCACCGCTGGTTGCGTGAGGTGCGGGCCGGCGACGGCTCCGGCCTGATCACGATCCACCACGGCTGGGAATCCGGCATGGACAACTCCCCGAGGTTCGATGCGGCCTACGGCCGGGTCGAGCCCGGGCCGCTCCCGCCGTTCCAGCGCACCGACACCGCCAGGGTCACCGACCCGGGCCAGCGACCCTCTGACCTGGAGTACCGGCGCTACCTCTGGCTGGTGCGGCGACTGGCCGGGGTGGGCTATCGCGCCGCGGAGGTGGACCACGTGAGCGACTTCCAGGTCAAGGACGTGTTCGCTTCGGCGATCTTCGCTGTCGCCTGTGCCGACCTCGCCGCCATCGCCGCTGAGCTCGGCCGCGACGACGATGCGCGGGTGTTGCGCGGCTGGGCTGACGAGGCCAGTGCTGCCGTCGACGCCACCATCGACCCGGTCACCGGGCTCGCCCGCGACTTCGACCTGCTCGCGGGCGAACCGATCAGCGTGCCCTGCATCTCGGGCTTCGCTCCGCTGCTGTCCACCCGGGACGCCGGCGTGCGCGCAGCCCAGACGGCGCTGCTGGGTGGCCCGGACTGGCTGGGCGCGCCCGGGCTGGCGTTCGGCGTGCCGTGCTCGACGGCTTCCACCTCCACCGAGTTCCGCGCAGCGGCAATACTGGCGTGGGCCGAATTGGCCGGTGATCACCTGGTTCCTCGCCCACCAGGCCCGCCGGGGCGGCGACCAGGACCTGTTCGAGCGCCTGCGGGAAGCGGCCGTGGCCCAACTGGGCGACCTGCAGTTCGGCGAATACTACGAACCGTTCACAGCGGAGCCCCTGGGTTCGAGGCGGCAATCCTGGACCGCAGCCGTTGCCCTCGAATGGCTCGCCGCCGACCCGGTTCAGGACGCCGGCCGGCCAGAACCGGGTATGTGATGCTGAGGGGCGGCGTCCGTACCCCCGCCACCGAGACCCAGGAGGATAACCATCACGATGAATCCACTCACCGAACAGTTCAGCCTCAGCAACGGCGTCCGGATCCCGGCACTGGGTTTCGGCACCTGGCAGATCCCGAACGGCGAACCTGCCTACGACGCGGTTTCAGCTGCGCTCCAGGCCGGCTACCGGCACATCGACACGGCTCGCGCCTACGGCAATGAGGCCGCGGTCGGCCGGGCGATCACCGACAGCGCCATCCCGAGGGAGGACGTGTTCGTCACGACCAAGCTGCCGGCCGAGGTGAAGGACCGGGCCGCGGCGAAGGCAAGGTTCGAGGAGTCAGTCAGCGCACTCGGCATGGACTATGTCGACCTGTACCTGATCCATGCGCCCTGGCCCTGGACCGCCATCGGCACCGACCATGCAGCGGGCAACGCCGAAGTGTGGCGGGTGATGGCCGACCTCTACGAAGCCGGACGGGCGCGCTCGATCGGCGTCTCGAACTTCGTGGTCAGCGACATCGAGAAGCTCGTCGAAGCCACCGGCGTCGTGCCCATGGTGAACCAGATCAAGTTCCACGTCGGCAAGACCCAGCGGGAAGTCACCGCCTACTGCCAGGAGCGGGCGATCCTCGTCGAGGGCTACTCCCCGCTGGCCACCGGCTCGATCCTTGACAACAGCGACCTGGTGGCCATCGCCGACCGCTACCACCGTTCGGTTCCGCAGCTCTGCCTGCGCTACGTCCTGGCCAAAGGCGTGCTGCCCCTGCCGAAGTCGGTCACCCCCGCGCGAATCGCCGAGAACGCCGACCTCGACTTCGAGATCTCCGCAGCGGATCTGGCCCACCTCGACGAGTTGAGCGACCGGCGCCAACCGTTAGGCTGACGCCGTGCTCGACCAACCCATCCACGTCGGCAAGGTCCGGCGACTGTACGCCTGGCCAGGCAACCGCATCCTGATGGTCGCCACTGACGCGATCTCAGCTTTCGACCACGTCCTGCCAACCGAGATCCCCGACAAGGGGGTCGTGCTCACCCAACTGTCACTGTGGTGGTTCGACCAGTTGCCGTTCCCGAACCACGTGGTCTCCACCGAGGTTCCCGACGAGGTGGCCGGTCGCGCCGTTGTGGTCGAGAAGCTGGAGATGGTGCCGGTCGAGTGCGTGGCCCGCGGCTACCTGACCGGCTCGGGGTGGGCCGAGTACCAGGCTTCCGGAACGGTCTGCGGCATCCCGCTGCCCGCCGGGCTGGTGGACGGCTCCAGGTTGCCGGAACCGATCTTCACCCCGGCGATCAAGGCGCCGATGGGTGAGCACGACGAGAACGTGGATTTCGCCACGATCGTCAGGCTGCACGGCCCCGACCTCGCCGGCAGGTTGCGGGACGCGACCCTGGCCAGCTACACCCAGGCTGCAGAGCTGGCCGCCGACCGGGGCATCATCCTCGCCGACACCAAATTCGAGTTCGGGCTCCGGGACTCCGACCTGGTGCTGGCCGACGAGGTGCTCACCCCGGATTCGTCCCGGTTCTGGGATGCCGCCGCCTGGCAGCCCGGACGGGCACTACCCAGCTTCGACAAGCAGTACGTCCGCGACTGGCTGGCCCACGACTCCGGCTGGGACCGGGTCTCCGCCCCGCCCCCGCTACCGCCGGAGGTGGTCGAGGCGACCCGGGAGCGCTATCTCGAGGCCTACCGAAGGCTCACCGGCAAACGGCTGTGAGTCCGGGCCCGGCCCCGAGGGCCGGAGTTTGCGGGCTGGGCTGGACACGGCCCCGCGCAGGCTGGCCGGTAGGCTTCCTGCCATGGCCAGAGTGATTGTTGACGTGATGCCCAAGCCCGAGATCCTCGACCCTCAGGGCAAGGCTGTGACCGGGGCGCTGCGTCGGCTCGGCTTCTCCGGATTGGCTGTCCGGCAGGGCAAGCGGTTCGAGATCGAGGTGGACGGCGAGGTCACGCCGGAGCGACTTGACGACATTCGCCGCGCCGCTGAGACCCTGCTGGCCAATACCGTCATCGAGTCCTTCGACGTCCGCGCCGACAAGTGACCGTACGCGTCGGGGTGGTCACCTTCCCCGGATCGCTGGATGACTCCGACGCTGCCCGCGCCGTCCGGCTGAGCGGTGCGGAGGCGGTGCCGCTGTGGCACGCCAGTGACTCCTTCGACGTCGATGCCGTGATCCTGCCCGGGGGCTTCTCCTACGGCGACTACCTGCGGTGCGGGGCGATCGCACGGTTCTCACCGGTGATGGGCGAAGTGATCCGGCGGGCGAACTCGGGCCTGCCGGTGCTCGGCATCTGCAACGGCTTCCAGGTGCTGTGCGAGGCCCACCTGCTGCCCGGGGCCCTGATCCGAAACGATCGGCGCACCTTCGTCTGCCGAGACCAGCTGCTGCGGGTCGAATCCGCCGACACCGTCTGGACCTGCGACTTCGAGCCGGGCGACGAGATCGTGATCGCCCTCAAGAACGGCGAGGGCAACTACCAGGCCGACGGTGAGACCGTCCGCCGGCTGGAGGGTGAGAATCGGGTGGTGTTCCGCTACCTCGGGATGAACCCCAACGGTTCGACCAACGACATCGCTGGCATCACCAACTCCCGGGGCAACGTTGTCGGGCTGATGCCGCATCCCGAACACAATGTAGAAAGGCTGTCCGGCGCCTCCACCGACGGCCTGGCCTTCTTCAGCAGCGTCCAGCGGTTCCTTGGCGCAGCCGTCAGCTGACCGCGCGGGCTACCAGCCCGGACAGCGGCGAGCGTGCGGCGAGGCCGGACAGTAGGCCGGCGCCGTCCAGCGCGTTGCCCTGCGGCTCGGTCAGCTCCAGCGTCGGCCACTGCAGCCGCAGGTAGCGGAGGAACCGGGTGCGGATGTTCGGCGAGGCCAGCACCTGCCCCAGCGCGCACACGTTGGGAGCGTCCATCAGGCACACCCGCCGTAACCCGGCCAGCACCGACTCGCTCAGCTCGGCGGCGGCGGCATCGATGATCCCTGCCGAGACCGGATCCGTGATCGACAGCTCATCGACCACCCGGGCGAAGTCGGCGATCCGGCTCACCCGGCGTTCATCGGACTGCAGTTCGACGTAGGCCGCCTGCAGATCCCCGAAGATCGTCCCCAGCCGATCGGTCAGCCGGGTCAGCTGGCCGCGCCCGTCGTGGCCGCGCATTGCTGCCTCCATCCCGGCCCGGCCGATCCAGTAGGCGCTCCCGGCATCACCGATCAGGTAGCCCCAGCCGTCGACCCGCGCCACGGTGCGTCCGACCGCAAGGGTGACCACGCCGGTGCCGGCCGCGATCACCGCGCCCGGCCGGTCACCGAGGGCGCCGAGGTAGTTGGTCGTGGAGTCGTGGGCAACGGCCACCTCGCGGACGCCGTACCTGCTGACCAGCCCGAGCAGCTCGGTGGCCTCCGGAGTGACCAACCCCGAACAGCCCACCCCGACGAAGGTCGGCGCCAGGCTGTGCGTCGTGACCATGGCGCCGATCACGGCCGCCAGTTGGGGCATCAGTGGGCGATCCGTGAGGATGCCGGGGGCGTCGGTCTCGATCCGCTCCGGGCCGTGCTCCCAGCGCAGGCGGATGCCGGTCTGGCCGGCGTCGACAGCGAGCCTGGCGGTCATGGCCTCACCCTAGCCATCAGGCCAGTCGCGCCGGGCACCAACCGCGAACACTGTTGAGAAAGGCCAGTCCGTCGGCCCGGTAGAGATCGGTGACCGACAGCCTTCGCTCCCGGATGCTGCCAGCTGCGAGGAGTTCGGCCCGCAGGGTTCCCGGGAGCAGGCCGGCGGAAGCCGGCGGGGTGTACCACTGCCCGTCCAGTTGCACGGCGAGGTTGCCAAGGCTGCATTCCGTCAGTTCCCCGCCGGTGTGGCAGATCACGTCGAACACTCCGGGCCCGGCCAGGTCGCGCAGCCGCTGGTAGTGGGCGCGGTGGGTGGTCTTGTTGCGGATCACCGGGCCGAGCCGGCGCACGTCCAGCGGCTCGGTGGCCAGCCGCAGGGTGACCGGCGCGCCGGCCGGTGGCGCCCCGCCGATCGTGACCTCTGGTGGGCCGGCGCCGGCCAGCAGCCGGAGGCGGTGGCGCCCTTCCGGCGGGCAGGCGGCCGCCAGCGCTGCCGAGACCTCGTCCACGGACAGCGCCAACCCCAGGTCGGCGCAGGTGCCGGCCAGCCTGGCGAGGTGCGCCTCCAGCAGCTGGATCCGGCCGTCGACGGCCAGCATCGTCTCCAGCGCCCGCAACGGCAGCCCGCCGAGGAACCGGGCCTTCGCCAGCCATTCGGCCACCTCGGTGTCCGCAGCTGAGTCGGCGACGATGCCGCTGCCGCTGCCGCAGGCCAGGCTGTCACCGCCGGCGACGACGGTACGGATCGGCACGTTGAAGGTGGCTTCCCCGCCCGGCCGGATGACCCCGAGCGCGCCGCAGTACCAGCCCCTCGCGGTGGCCTCGAGCGCTGCGATCACCCCCATCGCCGCCAGCTTCGGGGCTCCGGTAACCGACCCGCACGGGAACAGCGCAGCGAACACGTCGGCCAGACCGGTGCCCGGGCGGGTCGCGCCGGTGATGGTGGACGTGAGCTGCCAGACGGTGGGCAGCCGGTGCAGCTCGAAGAGCCGCTCGACCCGCACCGTCCCCGGCAGGCAGATCCGGCCGAGGTCGTTGCGCAGCAGGTCGACGATCATCAGGTTCTCGGCGCGGTCCTTGGTGCTGTTCAGCAGTTGTTCCGGCGGGGTCTCGGCGCCGGCTGTGCCCTTCATCGGCTGGGTGACCACCTGCCCGTCCGGGGTCCGGTGGAAGAACAGCTCCGGGGAGACGCTGGCCACCCCGGCCAGTCCGGAGAAGACCGCGTAGCCACCGGGTTGCGCAGCGGTGAGGGCGGCGAAGTAGTCGAAGGGCTCGAAGCCAACCGGACGCACGGCCCGCCAGCGGTAGGTCAGGTTCACCTGGTAGCAGTCGCCAGCGGCGATGTGCTCCCGCACCCGGGCGATGGCGGCCACCGGGGAGCGGCCCTCGGCCATCGCCGCATCCGGGCGCCAGTCGAGCGCCGGGAGCTCCCCGGGGTCGTCCGGCCACGGCTCGGGCGGGCCGGCGTAGACCTCGAAGTGTGCTGCGGGGGTGGCGTCCCGCAGTGCCCGCTGGGCGGGGTCCCAGGCGCCGGCTGCGCCGTAGCTGAGTCCACCAACCACCCAGGCGCCGGCCAGCGCAGCCTGCTCGGCCGCTGCGACCACGCCGGGGACCTCGTCCGGCCGGGCCGCCAGGAACACCTGCCCGGGCCGGGTCGTGAACCGGCCGCGAAGCCGCCCGGTTCGTTCCGGTGGCTGCGCCGGCAGGTCGAAGGCCGCCCAGATCCGCCCGGTCACAAAGTCGTCACCATTTCACGCCGTTCAGGAGCCGGATCCCCAGCGTCATCACTCTCGCGTAGCCCTCGTTGCCGAGCTTCGCCGGCGGTGCGATCGGGTGCAGCCGCTGGACGGCGATCGTCTGTGGCTCGGTGTACTTCAGCAGCCCGTGGGCGCCGTGGCGCCGGCCGATCCCGGACTCGCCCATGCCTCCGATCGGCGCGGAGTGCGAACCCCAGGTGGCCGCGTAGCCCTCATTGACGTTCACCGTCCCGGCGCGCACCCGTGCCGCGATCTCCGGTCCCTTTCGGGCCGACCAGACGCTCGCGTTCAGCCCGTAGCGGGTGTCATTGGCCAGGGCCACCGCCTCATCGTCGGACTCGACCCGGTACAAGGCCAGCACTGGCCCGAAGGTCTCCTCGCGGCACAGCAGCATCTCCTCGGTGACGCCGCTCAGCACCGTCGGCTCGTAGCAGTAGGGGCCGAGGTCGGGACGCGGCCGGCCGCCGGCCAGCACCGTTGCGCCCTTCGCGACGGCGTCCTGCACGTGGGCCGACACCGCGGCCAGCTGCCGGGCCGAGGACAGCGAACCGACGTCGAACGTCCAGTCGTAGCCGACGCCGAGGCGCAGGCCTGAAACCTCGGCCAGCAGCTCGGCCACGAACGCTTCGTAGACTGACCTGTGGACGTAGGCGCGCTCGATCCCGACGCACGCCTGCCCGGTGTTGGCGAAGGCGCCGCGTACGGTGCCGGCAGCGGCGGTGGCAATGTCGGCGTCGGCAAGCACCAGCAAAGGGTTCTTGCCGCCAAGTTCACCGGCGAAGCCGAGCAGCCGCTCGGCGCAGGCAGCGGCCAACAGGCGTCCGGTGGCGGTCGAACCGGTCAGCATCAGGAAGTCGACCCCGGCGACCAGGGCCGGTCCGAGGTCGGCCCCGGAACCGGGCAGCACCTGGAACAGGCCTGCGGGCAGCCCGGCCTCGGTGAGCAGCTCTGCGAGCAGCAGCGCGGTGAACGGCGTCTGGGAATCGGGCTTCAGCAGTACGGCGTTGCCGGCCAGCAGGGCCTGGGCTGAGTCGCTGGCGGGCAGGTTGAACGGGTAGTTCCAGGGGCTGATGATGCCGACGACACCGACTGGACGGTGGTGCTCGACCGTCCGGGTGAGCAAGGGGATGGCGCCGTGCCGCCGGCGCGGCCGCAGCAGTCCGGGCGCGACGGCAGCGAACACCCTCGCCGCTCGGCTGGCGTCCATTAGTTCCTCGAAGGCGCTCAGCCGGGCCTTGCCCGTTTCGGACTGGATGGTGTCGAGAATCCGGTCGCGGTGGTCGAGGATCAGGCTCGCCAGCCGCCGGAACACCCTTGCCCGAGCGGCCACCGGCACCTGAGCCCAGACGGCCTGCGCCTGCCTCGCCGTCGCGATGGCGGCCGGCACCTGCTCCGGGGTGGTGCTGGCCACTGTCCCGTACACGCTGTCGTCGAACGGGCAGCGAACCACCAGGTATCGGTTCGACGACATTTCGGCCTCCTGTTCAACTGGCAGTCAGGGTACGCGGACGCGGCCCGGCCGGCAGCCCCCGCCAAGGTAGATTTGCCGCCGTGGCCGACACCGTGAGCAACGCCCTGCAGACCCCTGATGTCACCCAGCCCTGGTCCGAGCTCGGCCTGAAGGCTGACGAGTACGACCGGATCCGCGAGATCCTGGAGCGCCGTCCGACCTCGTGCGAGCTGGCGATGTACTCGGTGATGTGGAGTGAGCACTGCTCCTACAAGTCCTCCAAGGTGCACCTGGCCAGGTTCGCCGAGGTCGGCAAGGAAACCCCGCGGGGACCGCTGCTGGCCGGCATCGGCGAGCAGGCGGGCGTGGTCGATGTGGGCAACGGCTGGGCGGTCACCTTCAAGATCGAGAGCCACAACCACCCGTCGTACGTCGAGCCCTACCAGGGCGCAGCGACCGGCGTCGGCGGGATCGTCCGCGACATCCTGGCCATGGGGGCCCGGCCGATCGGAGTGATGGACGCGCTGCGGTTCGGTGCCCTCGACGCCCCCGACACCGCCCGGGTCCTGCCCGGGATCGTGGCCGGCGTCGGTGGGTACGGCAACTGCCTCGGGCTGCCGAACATCGGCGGCGAGGTGGTCTTCGACCCCACCTACTACGGCAACCCGCTGGTCAACGCACTGTGCGTTGGCTTGCTCCGGCACGAGGACATGCACCTGGCCTTCGCTTCCGGCACCGGGAACCTGGTGATCCTCTACGGTGCGGCCACCGGCGGCGACGGCATCGGCGGCGCGTCCATCCTGGCCTCGGAGACCTTCGAGGCGGACGGCCCGGCGAAGCGGCCGGCCGTGCAGGTGGGCGACCCGTTCATGGAGAAGCTGCTGATCGAGTGCACGCTGGAGCTGTTCGCTGCCGGGATCATCGTCGGCATCCAGGACCTCGGGGCGGCCGGCATCTCCTGCGCCACCTCGGAGCTGGCCAGCGCCGGCGATGGCGGGATGCACGTCGATCTCGACCTGGTGCCGCTGCGGGACTCGACCCTCAGCCCAGAAGAGATCCTGATGAGCGAGTCGCAGGAACGGATGATGGCGGTGGTCGAGCCGGCGAACGTCGAGGCATTCATGCAGATCTGCGCCAAGTGGGACGTGTTGGCCACTGTCATCGGCGAGGTCATCGAGGGTGACCGGCTGCTGATCGACTGGCACGGCGAGCGGGTCGTTGACGTCGACCCGGCCACCGTCGCCCATGACGGCCCGGTCTACCACCGGCCGCTGGAACGGCCCTGGTGGATCGACGACCTGAACTCCCGGAGCGCCAACCACCTGCCCCGGGCCAGCGAACCCGACGACCTGGCCGCCACCCTGCTGAAGCTGGTCGGGTCGCCCAACCAGGCCGACAAGTCCTGGATCACCGACCAGTACGACCGCTATGTGCGCGGCAACTCGATCCTCGCCCAGCCGGAGGATTCCGGCATGCTGCGGATCGACGAGGAGACCGGCCTCGGGATCGCCCTTGCGACCGACTGCAACGCCCGGTTCGCGCTGCTGAACCCCTATCTCGGTGCCCAGCTGGCGCTCTGCGAGGCCTACCGCAACGTTGCAGCCACCGGCGCAGAGCCCGTTGCGATCACCGACTGCCTGAACTTCGGCTCCCCGGAGGACCCGGAGGTGATGTGGCAGTTCAGTGAGGCCATCCTCGGACTGGTCGACGCCTGCAAGGCGCTGGGCACCCCGGTGACCGGGGGCAATGTCAGCTTCTACAACCAGACCGGCGGGGCCAACATCATGCCCACCCCGGTGATCGGCATGCTGGGCGTCATCGAGGATGTCGCCGACCGGATCCGCTCCGGCTTCACCACCCCTGGCGACACCGTCTTCCTTGTGGGCGAGACCCGGGACGACATGTCCGGCACGGCCTGGGCCGAGACCATCCACGGCCACCTCGGCGGGATGCCGCCGACTCCGGATTTCGACCACGAGCAGCGGCTCGGCCGGATGCTGGTGGCTGCGGCAAAGGCCCACCTGCTGAGCTCAGCGCACGACCTGGCTGACGGTGGCCTCGCCCAGGGGTTGGTCGAGTCCTGCCTGCGCAATGACCGCTCGGCCTCGGTCACGCTGCCGGCCGGCGACGCCTGCGTGCAGCTGTTCTCCGAAACCCCGGGCCGGGTGCTGGTCTCGCTGCCAACGGCGACCCTGGACGACTTCGCCGTCCTCTGCGCCCGTCACCACCTGCCGCTCACCCGGCTCGGTGAGGTCACCGACAACGGGTTCCTGGAGCTCCAGGGTCACTTCGCACTGCCGATGGTCGAGATCCGCCAGCGCTGGACCGATCCGATTCCGGCGGCGATGCACGCCTGATCAGGGGGCAGCCCGGGTCCCCCCGGGCTGTCCCGGCAGCAGCGCGGTCACTAGGGTTGTCTGCATGGAACCGTCCAGCAATCCCGAAGAGCCCACCGAACTCGCCGACGTGCAGCCTGAGCCCGTGGCGGCCGAGGTAGTGCCAGAGCAGCCCGCCACCGAGCCGATCGGTGACGACGTCCTGATCTCCGGCGAACTCGCGCCGAAGCTGACCATCGAAGATGCCGAGCCCGACGTCCCGGACGCTCCCGACCTGGCTGCCGTCGAGCCACCGGCCCCGGCAGCACCGGCACCGGCTCCGGCGCCGAGCCTCGACCTGCCGAGCCTCGAACTGCCGCACGGTGGCGACTACACCGAGAACGTGGCCAGGTCCGCTTACGCGCAGCCCGAGCCGCAGCAGGCACCGCCGGCAGCCGCTTACCAGACTCCCTACGCCGTTCCGGAGCCGGCGGCCCAGCCCCCGTACGGCCAGCCGCCCCAGTACGGGCAGCCGCAGTACGGGCAGCAGCAGTACGGCCAACCGCAGCAGCAGTACGGCCAACCGCAGCAGCAGCAGTACGGCCAGCAGCTCGTCTACCCGGGTAGCCAGCTGAACGCCACGGACGAGAGCACCTGGTCGTCCGCAGCCCACTGGTCGGCGATCCTGGCCAGCTTCGTCGGCCTCGGCTTCCTCGGCCCGCTACTGGTGCTGCTGGTCCAGGGCCCGAAGAGCGCACGGGTCCGGGCCAATGCCGTGGAGTCGCTGAACTTCGAGATCACCTTCATCATCGCGATGGTGGTCAGCGTCCTGGCGATCCTCCTGCTGGTGGGCATTGTGACCACGATCCTGCTCCCGCTCGCCTGGCTGATCCTCCGGATCCTTGCCGCCGTCCGCACCTCCGCTGGCGAGGACTACCGCTATCCGGTGAACATCCGCCTGGTGAAGTGAACCCGGTACGGGGCCGACGGCGCCCGCCAGTAGAGTTGGCGCGTGCTGAGCCCGGGTGACGACCTGATCGACGACCCTGGACCCCGCGACGCCTGTGGGGTCTTCGGGGTGTGGGCTCCGGGGGAAGAGGTCGCCAAGCTCACGTACTTCGGGCTGTACGCGCTGCAGCACCGTGGCCAGGAGTCCGCCGGGATGGCCGTCAGCAACGGCGAGCGGATCATGGTCTTCAAGGACATGGGCCTGGTCTCGCAGGTGTTCGACGAACCGACGCTGAACTCGCTGAACGGGTACCTTGCCGTCGGTCACTGCCGGTACTCGACCACCGGGTCGAGCACGTGGAGCAATGCGCAGCCGACGTTCCGGGGCACCGCGGCGGGCGGGCTGGCACTGGCCCACAACGGCAACCTGACCAACACCGACGAGCTGGAAGCCTGGCTCGCCACCTCTGTCGCTGCCGCAGAGGTGCCGCGCAAGGACCGGATGGACTCCACCTCCGACACCGCCCTGGTGACCGCCCTGATGGCGGTCTACGCCGACGACGGCCTGAAGGCCGCGGCGCTGGCGGTGCTGCCCCGGTTGCAGGGTGCGTTCTGCCTGGTCTTCTCCAACGAGAAGACCCTGTTCGCCGCACGGGACCCGCAGGGCATCCACCCGCTGGTGCTGGGGCGGCTCGAGCGCGGCTGGGTGGTGGCCAGCGAGACCGCTGCCCTTGACATCGTCGGGGCAACCCTGATCCGCGAGATCGAACCGGGCGAACTCATCTCGATCGACGAGGCCGGACTGTCCAGCGTCCACTTCGCCGAGTCCGACCCGAAGGGTTGCCTGTTCGAATACGTCTACCTCGCCCGGCCCGACACGCTGATCGCCGGCCGCCGGGTGCATTCGGTGCGCGTCGAGATTGGCCGGACGCTGGCGATGGAGGCCCCGGCCGATGCCGACCTGGTGATCCCCACCCCGGAGTCGGGCACGCCGTCCGCGATCGGCTACGCCGAGGCCTCCGGCATTCCCTACGGCCTCGGTCTGGTGAAGAACTCCTATGTCGGGCGTACCTTCATCCAGCCTTCGCAGACCATCCGCCAGCTCGGGATCAGGCTGAAGCTCAACCCCATCCGCGACGTCATCGAGGGCAAGCGGCTGGTCGTCGTCGACGACTCGATCGTCCGCGGCAACACCCAGCGGGCCCTGGTGAAGATGCTCCGCGAGGCGGGCGCGGCCGAGGTCCACGTCCGGATCTCCTCACCGCCGGTGCAGTGGCCGTGCTTCTACGGCATCGACTTCGCCACGCGGGCCGAGCTGATCGCCCCCGGGCTCAGCGTGGACGAGATCTGCCGCTCGATCGGCGCCGACTCCCTCGGCTACATCAGTCTCGGCGGGCTCACCGCTTCCACCGGGATTGCCGGCCGCAAGCTCTGCCGGGCCTGCTTCGACGGGGTGTACCCGGTGCCGATCCCGGCCGGCCGGGCCCTCCAAATGGGATTGGAGCAGAAGCTTGGCTGCTGAGAGCGCATACGCGGCTGCCGGCGTCGACATCGCTGCAGGGGAGCGGGCGGTCGAACTGATGAAGGACGCCGTGGCCCGCAGCCACCGTCCCGAGGTCCTCGGTGGGCTCGGTGGCTTCGCCGGCTTCTTCGACGCGGCCGCGCTGGCCGGCTACCGGCACCCGGTGCTGGCCACCTCGACCGACGGCGTCGGCACCAAGGTCGCCATCGCCGGCGCGATGGGGGTCTACGACACCATCGGCTACGACCTGATCGGCATGCTGGTCGACGACCTCGTGGTCACGGGCGCCGAGCCGCTGTTCGTCACCGACTACATCGCCTGCGGCAAGGTCTACCCCGAGCGGATCGCGGCCATCGTCGGCGGGATCGCCGCGGCCTGCACCGCCGCGGGCGCGTCCCTGCTGGGCGGGGAGACCGCGGAGCATCCGGGCCTGCTGGGCACGGAGGATTTCGACATCGCCGGCGCCACCACCGGCGTCGTGGAGTACGACGAGATCCTTGGTGCCTCCCGGGTGCGCCCCGGCGACGTGGTGCTGGCACTGGCCTCGTCCGGGCTGCACTCCAATGGCTACTCGCTGGTGCGGCGCGTCTTCGCTGAGTGGAGCCTGGAGCGGGAGGTCGCCGAACTGGGCAGCACGCTCGGGGAGACCCTGTTGACGCCGACCCGGGTCTACGCGCTGGACCTGCTGGCGATCATCAAGGCGACCGAGGTGCACTCGATCAGCCACATCACCGGCGGCGGGTTCGCGAACAACCTGGTGCGGGTGATCCCCGATGGGATCGTGGTGGACCTCGACCGCGGTACCTGGCGACCGCCGGCCATCTTCAGCCTTGTCCAGGAGGTGGGAAAGCTGTCCCAGCCCGACATCGAGGCCACCTTGAACATGGGCGTCGGGATGGCCCTCGTGCTGCCCGAGTCGTCGGTGGCCGAGGCCTCCCGGATCGCTGCGGCAGCCGGCATCGAATCGTGGGTGGCCGGTGTCGCGAGCGCTTCGCCGGGGGCGAGGGCGCGGGTCGACCTGCACTCCGACCACCCCCGCTGAAGTCGTCTTTGCGGAGGTGCTCCGATTGGGTACCCTTGGCTCACGACGGAACTTGATTATTAAAGCGGCTCGACCGCTGCGAAGGGGGCTGACCTCATGGGGCGCGGCCGTGCGAAGGCGAAGCAGACCAAGGTCGCTCGCGATCTGAAATATCGTTCGTACTCCACGGACTTCACGTCCTTGGAGCGTGAGTTGCGCGGCGGTGACTCCTACGAGCCAGAGACCGTAGTGGAGTTGGTCGAGGAGCCCGAGGTGGAGCCCGAGGACGACCAGTACAGCGGTCTCGCCGACCGGTACTCCGTCGACGAGGATCCCGGCGAAGCCGGATACCGCCGCATCAGCTGAGCGGCACCCCACCCTGAACAGCCCTGATCGGCTGTTGCCTGCCCGCATCCGTGCGGGCCGGATCGGCGCGAGAACCCCACCGATAGCACGGAAGTTGGGTGGAGTGCGTAGTGTTGACCTGTTGGGTCCGGTGGGGTGCTGGTGGCCACCAACCCACAGGGAGGCACAGGCGTGAATCCGATCAGGTGCGGCCGTTGTATCGCAGAAGACCACGCGCAGTGCGTTGGGACCATCACTATGGGCACGCCCAAATCGACTTACAGCTGGCACTGTGACTGCCTTTGCCAGACAGCCGGAGCTCCCCGGCGGCCAGTGCAGGACAGCCCGTTCGGCCATCCCTCACGCTGAGACCGTTGCGGTAGCCCCGAGGGCTTCGATCAGGGTCCGGGCGTCGTAGGGCCCGATGTGACGGGTTGACCCGATGAAGAAGGTCGGGGTGCCGCGAGCACCGCTGGCCTCTGCGCTGGCCACGTCCTCCCGGATCCGCGCGGCGTGTCGCTGCTCGTCGATATCGCGCAGGAACTCCTCCACATCCAGCCCCAGCTGACCCGCGTAGCCGGCCACATCCTCGAGTTCCAGCTGGTCCTGGCGGGCGAACAACAGGTTGTGCATCTCCCAGAACCGGCCCTGCGCGCCCGCAGCTTCAGCGGCGGCAGCCGCCAGCTCGGCGTGCGGGTGCACGTCGGGCAGCGTCAGGTGCCGGAAGACGTACCGGACGGAGTCGCCGTAGTGATCCCGCACCTCCCGGGACACCCCGGTGGCCTTCGCGCAGAACGGGCACTCGAAGTCGGCGTACTCCACCAGCGTCAGCGGTGCGTCCGGCGGGCCGAGGATGTGGTCGCGCGCCGGGTCAACCGGCCGGTCGAGGACGGTGGGAAGTCCGGCCGACGTTTCGCCGTGCCAGCGCGCCGCCACCTGGAAGGCCAGCCAGCCGAGCCCCGTGGCGATGGCCAGGCTGAGCAGGACGCCGACAGTGGCCACGTCCTTCAGCTCGCCGGAGGTGAAGGCCAACCCGACGATCAGCAGGGAGACCGTGAAGCCGATGCCTGACAGGGCTGCGCCGCCAAGCACCTGGCCGGGTCCGACGCCCTGCGGCAACCGGCCCAGCCGGAGCCGGGCCCCGGCGAGCGTGGCGCCACCGATGCCGAGGAACTTGCCGACCACCAGCCCGACCACGATGGCCCAGGTGAGTGGTGAGGCGAGAGCCCGCGCGAACAGGCCGCCGCGCAGGTCCACTCCGGCGTTGGCCAGGGCAAACAGCGGCACGACCACGTACCCGGCCCAGGGGTGCAGGACCAGCTGCATGCGTTCGTTCACCGACACGGCCCGGGCGAGGGCGTCCTTGGCCGAGCGCCCGACCTCCGGCATCGGCGACTGCCGGAAGGCCCGGAACCGGCTGGCGGCGCCCTCGACGGCCTCGCGTCGCGGCGCGAAGGCAGGGATCAGCAGGCCACAGACCATGCCGGCGATCGAGGCGTGCAGGCCCGACCCCATGGTCGCCAGCCACACCAGGAGGGTCGTCGCCACGTACGGCCAGGTCCGCCACACGCCGAGGCGTCCCAGGACGACCAGGCCCGTCACCCCTGCCAGCGCCAGGGCCAGCGCGGGGACGTTGAGCGAATCCGAGTAGACCGCGCCGATCACTGAGACAGCCACGATGTCGTCCACCACGGTGAGGGTGAGCAGGAAGACCCGCAGCTGGGTCGAGATGCTGGGCCCCACCAGGGCCAGCGTGCCGAGCAGGAAGGCGGTGTCGGTACCGATCACCACCCCCCAGCCAGCGGCCGCCTCCCCGGCCGGTGCGATCAGCAGGTAGAGCAGGGCCGGCACGACCATGCCCCCGACGCCGGCCAACAGCGGGAGCACCACCCGGCGGCGGTCGGTGAGCTCGCCGATCGCGAGGTCGCGGCGCACCTCCAGGCCGATCACGAGGAAGAACACCACCATCAGGCCGTCACTGATCCAGTGGCCCAGCTCCATCTCCAGGCCGAAGTCCCCGATCCGGACTGAGGCCAGCGTCGACCAGAGCTCGGGATAGCTCGCCGACCAGGGGGAGTTGGCCCAGGCCAGCGCCACCACTGTCACGGCGACCAGCACAAGGGCGCTGCCCGACTCGGTGGCCAGGAACTTGCGCAGCGGCCCGGACAGCTGGCCGGCCAGCTGACGCCGGCTGGTCTGGTCGCCGCTGGCCCACTTCTTCATCGAGTTCCCCGCCTCAGCGCCAGCCCAGCTCGGGGGCGACGTGGTGCACGACGCTCTCGAGCACGTGCGCGTTGTAGTCGACGCCGAGCTGGTTGGGGACCGTGAGCAGCAGGGTGTCGGCAGCGGCGATCGCCTCGTCCTCGGCCAGCTGCCGCGACCAGCTTCGTCCGGCTCGCCGGCGTACGACTTGCCGAACCGCGCCGGCCGCCGTCGATGAAGCCGACCTGGTCGGAGTCCTGCGCGACTCGGCGCCGAAGTAGCGCCCGGTCGAGGTCGTTGACGATCGGGAAGATGCTGCGGCTCACCGAGACCCGCGGCTCGCGCTCGTGGCCGGCGGCCGTCCACGCGTCCCGGAACCGCTGGATCTGCTCGGCCTGCAGCTGGTGGAACGGCACGCCGGTGTCCTCGGTGAGCAGCGTCGAGCTCATCAGGTTCATCCCCTGCTCGCCGGTCCACTCCGCGGTCGCGCGGGTGCCGGCGCCCCACCAGATCCGGTCCCGCAGGCCGGGGGAGTGCGGCTCGATCCGCAGCAGGCCCGGGCGGGTTGGGGAACATCGGCCGCGGGTTGGGCTGGGCGAAGCCCTCGCCCGGCGAGCACCTGTAGCAGGAACCGCGGCGTGCTCCCGGGCCATGTCGGCGTCGCTGGAGCCCTCCGGCGGGACGTGGCCGAAGTACCGGTAGCCGTCGACCACCTGCTCCGGTGATCCCCGGCTGATGCCGAGCTGCAGCCGGCCGCCGGAGATCAGGTCGGCCGCCCCGGCGTCCTCGGCCATGTACAGCGGGTTCTCGTAGCGCATGTCGATGACGCCGGTGCCGATCTCGATCCGGCAGGTCCGGGCGCCGATGGCTGCCAGCAGCGGGAACGGCGAGGCGAGCTGGCGGGCGAAGTGGTGCACCCGGAAGTAGGCGCCGTCAGCGCCCACCTCCTCGGCGGCCACCGCCAGCTCGATCGACTGCAGCAGCGCGTCCGAGGCGGTCCGCACCGGCGAGTGCTGGGCGTCCGACCAGTGCCCGAAGGACAGGAACCCGATCTTCTTCACGCAGGTTCCAACACGCTGGGCACTGGATCATTCCCGCGGCACCGTCACTCGGCCGTGGCCGCAACCCCTACGATTCGGCCATGCCAATGCTCGCCGCATTCGGCCAGGGTGCCCTGGCCGGGCTTGCGGTCGCCCTGCCGATCGGCGCCATCGCCACCCTGATCGTGCTGTGGTCGGCCCAGTACGGGTGGCGGGTGGGGGCCGCCGCCGGCCTCGGCGCCGGAGTGGTCGACGGGATCTACGCAACGGTCGCCCTGGTGCTGGGTGCTGTGCTCAGTCCGTGGATCGAGGCCTGGCGGGTGCCCTTGCGCTGGACCTCCACGATCGTGCTGGTGGTGATGGGAGCGCTGATCATCGCCTCGGGCTGGCGCGAGGGCAGGGCAGCCGACGCGACGCAGCGCCGGATGCATCCGGCGACCGCCTTTGCGAGCGTGCTCGGGCTCACCCTGGTGAACCCGACCACGGTGGTCTACTTCACGGCCCTGGTTACCGGTGGCAACCTCACGACAAGTGAACCGGCCGACCAGGTCGCCTTCGCCGTGGGCGCCCTGATCGCTTCCTCGGCCTGGCAGCTCGCGCTGGCGACCGTCGGAGCGTTCGCCGGCGCCCGGATCACCGGCCCGGGCCTGCGGCGCTGGACCGCCCTGCTGGGCGGCCTGCTGGTCGTCGGGCTTGGGGTTGCGACCTTCCTGCGCTGAGCGCCCCGATCAGTGGGCCTTCGGGTCGGGGATCGGGAGGCCCATCGCCTGCGACAGGTACTTGTAGGCGGTGGTCAGCTTCACGAAGTTCTCACTGTGGTGCTGCCACGCCACCAGGTCGTGGCCCAGTCCTTCGCTGGCCGGGATTCGGACAACGGTGAGCTGGCCTGCCGGTACCAGTCTGGTCAGGAAGGCCTCGTTGAACGCCCCGTCGAGGCGTGGGTCACCGTCGTTGCGGATCAGCGTGAAGGTCGAGTGCACCGGGGGCGCGTTCCGGGCGTCCACCCACTGGAAGAGCGTCAGCAGGGCACCGATGCCCTTCAGGGAGAAGCGCGGGTAGTCGTAGCCGGCGCAGTTGGCCTCCTTGAGTTCCTCGCTCCACCAGCTCCAGATGTCGACCGGGGAGAGGCGGAGCGCCCGCACCATCGGCGGCAGCTGCCAGTCCGAGTACCCCAGCGGTTGCAGCAGCGGGGAGATCAGGACCGCGTGGTCGACCTCCGGGCGTTCGAAGCCCGACCAGACCGCGAGCGACCCGCCCCCGGACAGGCCGGCGACGGTGAGCTCGTCACCGAGTCCAGCACCGATGTCGATGCTGGCGTCGGCGAACTCGCGAAGTTCGGTCGAGCTGATCTCCGAGAACTCCGTGGTCATCCGGTCGGTTGCGCCGTGATGCGGCAGGCGCGGGATCCAGACGTTGTAGCCCTCGGCCAGGTAGGCCTGCCCGATCAGCCGGAACTGCTCGGGAAGCGTGGTGTAGCCGTGGAAGAGGACCACGGCTTTGGTTGAGTGCGCGCCGGTGAGCAGCGCGATGCCGCGCCCCTCGGGCTGCAGGTCCATGGTGGCTTCGGATGCGGAAACGGCCTCGATGCGAGCGACGGCTTCCGCGTAGGATCCAGCCGGCTGCGGGTGCGCCGAGAGGTCCGGATCCGTGACTGGTGTGAACAGCAGTACCGCCAGAATGGCGACCAGGGCGAGAATCGAGCCGCCCAGGATCGCGAAGAACCGCTTCATCGCGGTCACCCCCCGTTGAATTAAGGCGATTCCAGACTAGAGCCGTACCTACGGCTTCGCCGGAGAACCGGCGAAACCTCAGTTCCGGGGCCAGTGCCGAGCCCAGTGGTTGTTAGCTCGGGGACTCGAGTGGCGGTCACATGGCGGCGGTGACGCGTCAGTACTGGCGGGCAGCCGCGACCGCGCGGTCGCCGTAGCCGCCGCCGAACAGGACGGCGTGCACCAGCAGTGGGTGCAGCTGGTGCAGCCCGACCAGCGTCCCGCCATGCCCGCCGGCAGGTGCGCTGGCGCTGCGGCAGTAGGCGTCCAACGCCGCATCGAGGTGGGGCAGGCCGAACAGGGCGAGCATCGCCAGGTCGGTGAGCCGGTGGCCACCGTGAGCTGCCGGGTCGATCAGCACGACCGAATCACCGCTGAACAGGACGTTGCCCGACCAGAGGTCGCCGTGGATCCGGGCCGGGGGAGCAGCGTCGTCGAACTCGCCGGCGGCGATTCGTTCGCAGAGCTGCTCGATCATCGCAAGGCCGGGTGCGTCCAGGGCGCCCTGGCGGTGCGCCTGTCTGGCGTAGGGCAGCACCCGCTGCCCGGCATAGAACCGACCCCAGGAAGGCTCAGGCCGAAGGCTGAGGGGCAGGTCACCGATGAAACCGTTGCCCGCCCAGTCGTCCGGACCAACGCCGAACGCCGCCGCCCCGGCGTCGTGGGTGATGGCCAGCTGTTCCCCGAAGGCCGTGGCTGCAGCCGTAGACGCTGCCCGGGGAGTCACTCGTTCGACCGTGATGCTGGTCCCGGTGATGTCCAGGACGCGGGCGACTGGCACCCCGCCGGGCACCCGAAGCCAGGCCAGACCGGAAGCCTCGACACCGAAGAACCCCGGCGGAGCCCCGGTGCGGCGTTTGGTGTACCCGGTCACGACTCCGCGGCGGTGCCTGGGTCGGTTTCGGTGCGTGCGGTGAGCCAGGCGAGGAAGGCGATCACCAGCCCGAGCACCGCGACGGCAAGAGCCGGGCCGCGCATCGGTCCGAGGGCGCCGTCGGTGATGGCGCCGGTGGCTGCCTCGGGGAACCCGTTGCGAGCGGCCGCGGCAACGCCGCGTTCGACGACGGCCCGGAAGGCCAGCCAGGCCACGACGATGCCGATGGTGACCGCTGCGGCGCACGCGATCACGGTACGACGCAGGTCCCTTGCGACCAGCAGCGCGAGCGTCGGCAGCAGCAGCAGGAGCCACGGCAACCACTCCGCCACCACGGTCAGGAGGCGGTAGCCCGCCTGCGCCTGGGCCACGGTCCGTGGGTCGAGCTGGACCAGGTCAACGGTTGCGGTCACCGGTGGGATCCGCTCGACGATCGGGAAACCGTCGGCAACCAGACGCTGCTTGGCGGCGTCGACGAACGGCCCGAATTGCAGTTGGAGCAGCCCGTCCTGCACGGTCAGTGCCGACGTCTCGTCCCTGCTGAGCAGGGCAACGAACTGGGTGTGGCTGGTGCGCAGGGAAACGGTCCAGACCCGGCTGAACGCGTCGCTGGCCACGAAGGCCGCGACGTGGGTGTCGATGAACTCCGAGACCATCGAGTTCAACGGGCCGGTCAGTGAGGGCAGGAGCCGCGCCGCGATCGGGTTCGACCCGGTCAGGCCACCCAGGAGCTCATCGGTCAGCCCGGGCAGGTCCAGCCGCTCCTGGATGGCGACGGAGATCTTGTCGGCCATCGCCCGCTGCACGGCCGGGTCGTCGGCGAGCGGCGCATAGGCCGCAACGAAAGCTTCGGTGTCACTGACCTGGGTGTGGGCCCAGGCAGCCACGACGGAGACCGGGGCGAGGATGCCGGTGAGGACAACGAGAACGGCCACCAGCGCCGTGCGCCACCACTGTTCCACCGGCCAAGCTTGGCACACCGGGCTCGCAGTCGGCAGTGCTCACTCGCCTACCAGTTCGGCAAGCTCCAGCCATTCGCCTTCGAGATCCTGCTGTCTGGCGAGGGTCTGGTCGAGCTCGACGCCGAGGGCAAGCAGGCGCTCGTAGTCGGCCGAGTGTTGGGCGAGGGCCACGTGGAGAGCCTCGATCCGGGCACTCACCTTGGCCAGCTGGGACTCGACCCTGCCCAGGTCCTTACGGGCCTGCCGTTGACGGGCGGCGTCGCTGGCGCCGGTCGACCTGGATTCGGCGGGCGAGGAGTTGGGGCTCGGGATCCGGTTGCTGCGGCGCCGTTCCAGGTACTCCTCAACTCCGCCGGGCAGCAGGACGCAACTGCCGTCGCCCAGCAGCGCGTAGGTCACGTCGCAGGTGCGTTCGAGGAAGTACCGGTCGTGGGTGACAACGATCAGGGTGCCCGGCCAGGTGTCGAGGTAGTCCTCGATCACGGTGAGGGTGTCGATGTCGAGGTCGTTGGTCGGCTCGTCGAGGAGCAGCACGTTCGGCTCGCTCAGCAACAGCCGGAGGAACTGCAGCCGGCGGCGCTCGCCGCCGGACAGCTCACCGATCCTGGTCACCAGCTTCTGCCCGGCGAATCCGAAGTCCTCCAGCAGGTTCGTCGAGGTGATGTCCCGGCCGGTCGCCAGCCGGGTTGCCCGCTGCAGCTGCTGCACCGACTCCAGCACCTGTTCGCTCTCGTCGAGCTCGGTCACCGATTGCGACAGGTGCCCCAGCCGCAGGGTTCGGCCCTGCTTCACCGTGCCCCGCTGGGGGACCGCCTCGCCCGACAGCAGCCGCAGCAGGGTGGTCTTGCCCGACCCGTTCACCCCGATCAGGCCGATCCGGTCGCCGGGCCCGATCGACCAGTCCAGCCGGTCGACGAGCTTGCGCTGGTCCGGTAGCTGGTAGGTCACCTCGTGCAGGTCGAACACGTCCTTGCCCAGCCTGGACGTGGCGAACTCGCGCAGCCGCATCATGTCGCGGGCCGGGGGCTCGTCCTCGATCAATACGTTGGCTGCATCGATTCGGAACTTCGGCTTGCTCGTGCGGGCCGGCGGGCCGCGGCGTAGCCAGGCGAGTTCCTTGCGCAACAGGTTCTGCCGCCGGGACTCGTTGGCAGCGGCTTGGCGGGTGCGCTCAGCCCGGGCCAGGACGTAAGCGGCGTAGCCGCCGTCGTAGGCGTCGACGACGCCGTCGTGGACCTCCCAGACCCGGTTGCAGACCGCGTCAAGGAACCAGCGGTCGTGGCTGACCACCAGCATTGCCGTCCCGGCCGCCTGCAGCAGGTTCAGGTGCGCGGCCAGCCAGGCCACCACCTCGACATCGAGGTGGTTGGTCGGCTCGTCGAGCACCAGCAGGTCGTGCCCGGCCAGGAGCACAGCTGCGAGGCTGACCCGCCGCCGCTCGCCGCCGCTGAGTTCGGCCACCGGCTGGGCCAGGTCCAGCGTCCCCAGCAGGTGGGTGACCACTGCCCGCTTGGCGGCATCGGCAGCCCAGACGTGATCGGCACGGCCGCCGATGGTGACGTCGCGGACCGTCGCCCCCGGTGGGAAGTCCTCGGTCTGGCCGAGGTGGCCGATGGACACCGAGCGGTTGCGGACCACCTGGCCGGAATCGGGGCTGCGGCTGCCAACCAGCAGTTCCAGCAGGGTGGTCTTGCCATCGCCGTTGCGGCCGACGACGCCGATGACGTCACCGTTGTCGAGCCCGAGGGACACCTCGTCCAGGATGGTCCGGGTACCGAACGCCAGCGAGACGCGCTCGGCGTTGACCAGGTTCGCCAAGCTCAGCGACCGCGCATGGCGCGGTTGACGCCCTTCATCGACGGCAGCGGGCCGCGCGGGATCGGGACCTTCGGGCGGGCAGCGTCGAGGGCCCGTAGGCGGGCCTTCACGTCGGTCACCTGGCTGGCCTCGAGCTTCTTCGGCAGCTTCTTCAGGTGGGCCGCGAGCTTGCCGAGGGGCACCTGGCCCTCACCATCGCCCATCATGATCGTGGTGACGGCGACGCCGTAGGCCACCTGCTCGTGCTTCTTCGCCTCGCTGGCCATCAGGGTCCGCACCCGGGCAGGAGCGCCTTCCCCGATCAGGATGATGCCACCCGGGCCGACCGCCCGGTGCACCACGTCCAGCTGCCGGGTGGCGGTGATCACCGGGGTGTAGAACCACTTCTTCTTGTCCAGCATCGACAGCGCGACCTCGGCCGAGCCGGGCTGGCCGGCGTAGCGGGTGTAGGTGGCCTTCTTGGCGCGGCCGAGCAGCACCCAGAGCGCAGCGGTCAGGCCGCCGGTGACGCCGAGGAGCAGCCACATCCACCACGGCGGCAGGAAGATCCCGAGCACGACCGAGAGCACCAGGACGCCACCGAAGGCGGCCAGCAGGTACAAGTTGAGCTTCGGGTCGGCCTCTGCGGTGACCTTGTAGGTCTGCCAGATCTGCTTGTGCCACGGCCAGTCGGCCGGGTTGGTCGAGGTCTTCTTCGCCAGCTTCGCTGCCTTGACTTCAGCCTTCTGCTTCGCGGCCAGTTCCTTGGCCTTCTCGCTCGCCATCATGCACTCCGGGTCTCGTCTTGGGGCCGCTGCTCGCGGGCAGCCATCGCCTGCCGGTACAACCGGCCGGCTCGGTAGGAAGAACGTACCAATGGTCCGCTCAACACACCCACAAAGCCAATTGCTGTGGCCTCCACGGCGAGCTCGTCGAACTCGGTCGGTGTCACCCACCGGTCGATGGGGTGGTGCCGGACGGAGGGCCGCAGGTACTGGGTGATCGTCAACAGCTCGGTCCCGGCAGCATGTAGGTCGCGCATCGCCGAGCTGATCTCTTCCCGGGTCTCGCCCATGCCGAGGATCAGGTTCGACTTGGTGACCAGCCCCTCCTCCCGGGACCAGCTGAGCACCTGCAATGACTTGTCGTATCGGAAGCCGGGACGGATCTGCTTGAAGATCCGGGGAACGGTCTCGACATTGTGGGCGAACACCTCCGGACGCGTGTCGAACAGCTGCTGCAGCAGCTCCCGGCGCCCGGAGAAGTCCGGGGCGAGCATCTCGACCCCGACCCCGGGGTTCAGGGCATGGATCTGCCGAATGGTCTCGGAGTACAGCCAGGCGCCCTCGTCTTCGAGGTCGTCGCGGCAGACGCCGGTGACGGTCGCGTACCGCAGGCCCATCGTCCGCACCGATTCGGCCACCCGGACGGGTTCAGCGGTGTCGTAGCCGGACGGCTTGCGGGACTCGATCTGGCAGAAGTCGCAGCGCCGGGTACAGGAGTCGCCGCCGATCAGGAAGGTGGCCTCACGGTCCTGCCAGCATTCGAAGATGTTCGGGCAGGCGGCTTCCTGGCAGACCGTGTGCAGTCCCTCGTCCTTGACCAGCTGCTGGAGCTCGCGGTAGTCCGGCCCCATGGTCGCGGTGGTCTTGATCCACGGCGGCTTGCGCTCGATCGGGGTCTGCGCGTTGCGTACTTCCAGGCGCAGCAGTCGACGAGGCTCGGTGTCGGTCACCGGCCAATGGTATCCGGATCAGCCGGTGAGTCCGTAGGTGACTGCCGGCGTCCGCAGTTCCTCGGGCTGGGCGAGATGCACGAGGTCAGGTGACTGCTCGAACGGCTCGAAGCTCAGCAGCTCGAGCAGGTGCGGTTCGAGGGCGCGGCCCACCTCGAGCAGGCTGGGTGCGGCGCCGCCAAGTTCGTCGGCCATCGAGGTGACCCCGGCGTCGGCGATGCCGCAGGGGACGATCCGGCCGAAGTCGGCCAGGTCGCTGGTCACGTTCAGGGCGAAGCCGTGCATGGTGGTCTGCCTGGAAACCCGGATGCCGATGGCGGCGATCTTGCGCTCCGGACGACCGCGCTGCGCGGCCAGCCACACCCCGGTGCGACCGGGTACCCGGCCGGTGGGGATGCCGTAACCGGCCAGCAGCCGGATCAGCGCCTCCTCGACCCGGCGGACGTAGTCGACCACACCCACCCCGCGGGGCAGGAAGACGATCGGGTAGCCGACCAGCTGCCCTGGGCCGTGGTAGGTGATCTTGCCGCCACGGTCCACGTCCACCACGGGCGTGCCGTCGACCGGGCGCTCGTGCGGCTCGGTCCGGCGGCCCGCGGTGTAGACCGGCGGGTGCTCCACGTACAGCACCTGTGGTCCCAGCTCACCGGACGCGACCCGGGCATGCACGTCGCGCTGCAGGTCCCAGGCCACGTGGTAGTCGGTCAGCACCCCGTCGGCGATGCCGACGTATTCGAATCCGGCCGGACGGGGGTCCGGGACCTGCTGTGACCTCACAGGCCGAGCTCGCCCCCGAAGTCGCCCTCTTCGATGCGGGCCTTGATGAAGCTGAGGAAGCGGGCGGCTTCGGCGCCGTCCACCAGCCGGTGGTCGTAGCTCATCGAGAGGTACATCATGTCCCGCACTGCGATGATCTCGCCGAGGTTCGGGTCCTTCACCACCATCGGCCGCTTCACCAGCGCGCCGGTGCCGAGGATGGCCACCTGGGGCTGGTTGATGATCGGGGTATCGAACAGCGTGCCGGCAGAGCCGTAGTTGGTGATCGTGAAGGTGCCGCCACTCAGCTCGTCGGGGGTGACCTTGCTGGCCCTGGTGCGGGCGGCCAGGTCTCCGATCTTCTTGGCAAGGCCGGTGACGCTGAGATCGCCGGCATCCTTCACCACCGGGACCAGCAGGCCCTTCTCGGTGTCCACGGCGATCCCGAGGTGCTCGGCATCCGCGTAGCTGATGGTGCCGGCCTCGGTGTCGATGGTGGCGTTCACCACCGGGTGTTGCTTGAGCGCCTCGACGGCAGCCTTGGCGATGAACGGCAGGTAGCTCAGGCCGACGCCCTCGCGTGACCTGAACTCGTCCTTCACCTTCGCGCGCAGCTTGGAGATGGCGGTGAAGTCCACCTCCACGGTGGCCGTGAGCTGGGCGGAGACCTGCAACGACTCGACCATCCGCTTGGCGATGGTTGCCCGCAGCCTGGTCATCTTCTCGGTGGTGCCACGCTTGCCGGCGTCCGCGGCCGGGGCGGCAGCCCCTGCGGCGGCCGGCGCGGCCGGGGCGGGAGCAGCAGCCGGTGCCGGGGCCTCGGCTGCGGCCTTGCGGGCGGCCTCAGCCGCCTGCTTTGCGGCCTCGGCTGCCAGCTTCGCGGCCTCGGCTGCGGCGAGCACGTCCTGCTTGCGGATGCGGCCACCGACTCCGGTGCCGCTGAGCGTGTTCAGGGCGATGCCGTTGGCCTCGGCCATCTTGCGCACCAGCGGGGTCACGTAGCTGGTGTCGGGGGCATCCTCGGCAACGCGGCGGGCCGGTGCCGGTTCGGGGGATGCAGCCGATTCGGCGGGCGCGGGAGCGGCGGGAGCCGGTGCTGGAGCCGGTGCCGGGGCAGGGGTAGGTGCCGGTGCTGGAGCCGGGGCCGGGGCAGGTGCCGGAGCGGCCGGTGCACCGGCTGCTCCGATGACGGCCAGCACCGAGCCGACTGCCGCGGTGGCGTCCTCCTGGACGCGGATCTCCTGCAGCACGCCGGCAACCGGCGACGGGATTTCGGTGTCGACCTTGTCGGTGGACACCTCGACCAGGGGCTCGTCGGCCTCAACGGGGTCGCCGACCCGCTTCAGCCAGCGCGAAACGGTGCCTTCCGTGACCGATTCGCCCAACTGCGGTAGCAGCACCTCGGTGCCACCACCCTGCCCGGCGGCGGGGATCTCGGTCCCCGGCTCCTGCTCTGTGCTCGGCACCGGCGGGGCGGGCACGTCCTGTTCTGCGGGTGTCTCGGGCGCCGGTGCGGGCGCGACCTCGGCGGATTCGGCCGGTGCCGGCGCCGGCTGGGCGGAGCCGCCGGCCTCATCGGGCTCGCCGATGGTGGCCAGTACGGCACCCACCGGAGCCACGCCATCCTCCTCGACGAGGATCTCAAGGATCACACCTGCGACCGGCGAGGGGATCTCGGTGTCGACCTTGTCCGTGGAGACCTCGACCAGCGGCTCGTCCACCTCTACCCGGTCGCCCACTCGCTTCAGCCAGCGTGAAATCGTGCCTTCCGTGACGCTTTCGCCGAGTGCTGGCAGTGGAACGGGAGTGGACATTCGCTGGCTCCTTCGTCTGTCTGTTCGGTGCAGGGTTCAGACTAGCCCCGATTCGGGCGACCATAATGGGCGCCGTGGGCTGGTTCTCAAGAATGCGGAGCAAGCGGACGGAGTCGGGGCGCGACGCCGTCATGGAGTCTGCGACGGTCGCGCATCTCGAGAACTTCCTCAAGACGAGGCGTGGCGTCGAGGCATTCATCGAGCATCCGACGACCATGACCAAGACCACAGTGCTGCTGATCGCGCACGACGGCGAATGGACCAGACGGAGCGTCAGCAGCGTGCAATGGGCTCGCCGGTTCGCGGTGAAGCACAAGCTGCCGGCCTATGACGCCGGCGTAGTCGGCTACCCGCAGCGGATGCGCGACTACGACTCGCGGCGCCGCTCGGGCTGACCGGTCGCGGCAAGGAACGCCTCCACAAGGGCAGCACCAAGGGCAGCCCCGGGAGCTGGCGTCGTGCCCTTGAACAGCGATGCAGCCGCACCCCCGCAGGCATAAAGACCCTTGAGCACGGTCCCGTCCGACCGCAGCACCCGCGAGGTTGCGTCGATCACCAGCCCACCCTTGGTGCCGGTGTCGCCCGGGTAGACCTTCACTGCCCAGAACGGTGGCTTCTCCACCTTCCCAAGGCTCGGGTTGCGCCGTTTGCCGGTCTCGCCCCTGGCCGAGTCCCAGGCGGATTCCCCGCGATTGAAGTCCAGGTCCTTGCCCTTGCTTGCGAACCCGTTGAACCGCACCACGGTGCCCAACAGCCCGGCCCGGTCGACGCCGAGCGCCTGCGCCAGGTCGTTCAGCGTGCCGGCCCGCACGATCTCGCCGGCATCGATCGCAGCGCGCGGTGTGTTGTTCGCCGCCCACGGACCGAGCTGCACGTTTCGGCGATGCTTGTTGTCCAGCACCAGGTAGGACGGCACCGCCCGAACGCCGCGGCTGCGGTCGTATAGGGCACGACCGGCCGTATTTGCGGGCGCGGCCTCGTTGAAGAACCGGTCGCCGGCGGAATCGACGATCAGGCTGTGCGGCTTGCCGCGAGCCTCGTTGAGTGACCACGCCTGTGGTCCGACCAGCATCACCGGTGCCCACCAGGCGTCGTCAAGGGCTGTGGTGGCCGCACCTTGGGCGACGGCGAGGTTCAGCAGGTCACCGGTGTTCGTCGCGCCCGAAACCGACCAGGCCTCCTCCGTCGGGAGCGGGAGGTACTCCTCGCGCAGGCTCTGGTTGCGTTCGAAGCCACCGCTCGCAAGGAGCACCCGGGCGGCCGTGACTGGCACGTCGGCGCCGTCACGCCTGGCCACCACGCCGGTGACCTCGCCGTCACCGAGCAGTCCGACCACCGGTGTGTCCAGCCAGACCTCGACCCCGTTGGCTGTGGCTCGGTGCAGGAGTTGTCCAGCCAACGCTTCACCGGCGGTCCTGGTGTTCCGGCGTCCCGGCAGCAGCCGGCCGATCCGGCCCCGGTCGCTCTCGGTGTCGGGACGGAGGAAGGCCGACCACTCCCCGAGCACCCGCCGATCCATCGGCTGGGCCTGCAGCACCCGGCCCTGCGGCTTCCCGCCGGGCAGGTCGCTGTGGTGGTCGGGCAACCCCCGGATCGCGGCCAGCGCAATGTTGGACGACGACAGCCAGCGGGCCAGCTTGCCCGCCGTTCGGACGAAGGCAGCGCGTCGCTCGGGCGTCGACGCCGGCGTGGTCGGGCCGAGCAGCGCAGCCAGGTACTCCCCGGCATCGGCGGTGGAGTCGGTGACCCCGAGCTTGGCCATCAGGTGGTTGGCCGGCAGCCAGATCCGTCCGTCCGTCCCGGCGGTGCTGCCACCAGCGAGGGTGTCGGACTCGACAACGAGGACTCGCTCGCCCAGCCGGCGGGCGGCGACAGCGGACAGCAGCCCGGCGGCACCGGCGCCGACGACCAGCAGGTCGTAGTCGTTTTCCATCGTTAGTTGGCCAGGGCGTGCGCAAGGGCGATCAAGGTACGCACACCCACACCGGTGCCACCGGCCGGGGTGTAGTCGTAGGCGCTGCCGGAGTTGAAGGAGGGGCCGGCGATGTCCAGGTGCGCCCACGGGGTTTCCTCCGGG
This sequence comes from uncultured Actinomycetota bacterium, assembly GCA_963848845.1. Lineage (GTDB taxonomy): Bacteria > Actinomycetota > Actinomycetes > Propionibacteriales > Propionibacteriaceae > Propionicimonas. Next base: position 381,318 of record CAWKFH010000007.1, on the reverse strand, counting down.
ACGAACTCGGAAAGGAAGGCGGCGGCGGTGAGCGCGCCGCCCCACTTGTCACCGGTCGACTTCAGGTCGGCCACCTTGGATTCGAGCTTGGGCCGGGCATCCTCTGGGATCGGCAGCTGCCAGAACTGTTCCCCGGCTGCCTCTGCTGCGTCCAGGACCAGATCGGCGGTCTCGTCGTCGCGAGCCATCAGGCCGGCGACCCGCTCGCCGAGAGCGACCACGCAGGCGCCGGTGAGGGTGGCCACGTCGATCACCAGATTGGGCTTCTCCTCGGCGCTCTTCACCAGCGCATCGGCCATCACCAGGCGGCCCTCGGCATCGGAGTTGCCGTTCTCCACCGTCTTGCCGCCATACATGGTGAGCACGTCCGATGGCCGGTAGGCGCTGCCGGAGGGCAGGTTCTCGGCCATCGCCGCCCAGGCGGTCACCCGGATCCGGAGCCCGATTTCGGCGATGGCCGCGGTCGCGGCGAGCACCGCTGCTGCTCCGGCCATGTCGACCTTCATGGTGTACATGCCTTCGGCCGGCTTCAGGTTCAGCCCGCCGGCATCGAAGGTGATGCCTTTGCCGACCAGGGCAAGGTGGAACTTCGCGCCGCGCGGGGCGTAGGACAGCTTCACCAGCCGGGGCTTGCGGATCGACCCGCCACCGACCGCCAGCAATCCGCCGAAGCCGTCCCGCGCCAGCGCGCTGTCGTCCCACACCTCGATGGCCAGCCGGGGATTCCTGGCCAACGGCTTCACCGCCTCGGCGAAGGACTCCGGGAACAGCTCGTTGCCGGGCAGGTTCACCCATTCCCGGGCCAGGTCGACCGCGGAAGCAGTGGTCTTCGCCAGATCAAGCGCCTGGCGCGCCTCCGGCTTCCGGTTGGGACTCACCAGCACCAGCTGGCCGATGCCTGCCCCGGTACCCGGGCGGTAGCTGTACGCGCCGAGCAGGGCACCCTCGGCTGCTCCCTTGATCACCTGGGGCTCGGCGGTCTCAAGGCTGATCGTCACCGTCTGCGGTGCGGCAGCCGGCAACCCGGCAACCAGCCGCACGGCTGCGCCGGCCGCGCGGCGGACCTGCTCCGGAGTGACGTCGATCGGACCGACGCCGACCACAACGATTCGAAGGCCGCCCGGTCCGGCCACGAGGACCGTCTTGCCGGTCTTGGCCGAAGCGCCGAGCTGACGGGCCAGGGCGGCGACATCGCTGCCAAGAGCCTTGGTGACGGCCTTGCCGATGTCGTCGGGAAGGCCGATCAGGATCTCACCCTCTGTCGTCTCGGCAATTCCGACCACGAGGACGCCTGGGTCTTTGCCCACTGTTGGGGACAGGGTGATGGTGGGTTGTCCGGTGCTGATCACGATCGTTTCCTATCCTTCGGCCGACTTCGGCTCACCGAGCCTAGGCTAGTGCCCCGTGACCGCATTCACCTTCGCCACTGCAGGCCGGATCGCCTTCGGGCCCGGTCGCCGCGCAGAACTCGCCGCAGCCGTCTCGGCTCTCGGCTCCCGTCCGCTGGTCTGCACCGGTTCGGACCCGACCCGCAACGCCGACCTGATCGCAACCCTTCCCGATGCCGCCATCTTCGCGGTGCGCGGCGAGCCGACCCTGGACGTGGTCCGGGCCGGAGCTGCCGCTGCCGGCGCCCATGGCGCCGACGTCGTGGTCGGACTTGGTGGGGGCGCCGTGCTGGACGCGGCCAAGATCATCGCCGCCCTGGCGACCAACGGTGGGGACCCGCTGGACTACGCGGAAGTGATCGGCGCTGGGCAGCCGCTGGCGGTGCGCTCATTGCCGGTGGTTGCTGTGCCCACAACTGCAGGGACCGGCTCCGAGGTGACCGCCAACGGAGTGGTCACGTCGGTGGAACATCGGGTCAAGGTGAGCCTGCGGTCGGCCTCGATGCTGCCGGCTGTGGCGATTGTCGATCCGGAGCTGACCATCGCCTGCCCGCCTGCGGTCACGGCCCATGCCGGGCTGGACGCGCTCGTGCAGTGCATCGAGCCGTTCGTCTCGGCCTTCGCCAACCCGCTGACCGACGGCTTCTGTCGCGAGGGCATCCGGCGAGCGGCTTCGGGCCTCCGCCGGGCCTACGCCGAGCCCGGCGACATCGAAGCCCGCAGCGACGTCAGCCTCTGCGCGCTGCTCTCCGGCCTGGCGCTCGCCAACGGCAAGCTCGGGGCGGCCCACGGCCTGGCCGGACCCCTTGGTGGCTACCTTGGGGCGCCCCATGGCGCGATCACGGCAGCCGTGATGGTGGCGGTCAGCGAACACAACCTCGCCCACGCCGGGGACGTGGCGCTGGCCCGGTACGCAGAGGTCGGCGAACTGCTCACCGGGCGCCACGACCCTCGCGCCTTCCTCGACTGGTGGGGGCAGACCGCGGCCGAGTTCGGCGTCCCCGGACTCGCGGCCCTTGGCATGACCGAGGACGGGATCGAGCCGGTGGCCGAGGCTGCAGCCAAGGCCTCCAGCACCAAGGGCAACCCGGTTGCCATGACCACCGCAGACCTCGCCGACGTGCTGCGCCGGTCGCTATGACTAACCTGATCGACAGGAGGCCCTGAGATGACAACCCTGAACTCGCCACTGCATGACCGCCACGTAGCGCTTGGCGCCAAGTTCTCCGAGTTCGGTGGCTGGCTGATGCCGCTGCAGTACTCCGGGGTCGTCGCAGAGCACCGGGCGGTCCGTTCGGCGGTGGGCATCTTCGACGTCAGCCATCTTGGCAAGCTGCGGATCGTCGGCGACGGCGCTGCGGAGTTCGTCAACACCTGCATCACCAACGACCTCAACCGGATAACGCCCGGCCAGGCGCAGTACACGCTGCTGTGCAACTCGTCTGGCGGGGTGATCGACGACCTGATCAGCTACCTGATCTCCCCGGAAGAGGTCTTCCTGATCCCCAACGCCTCGAACACCACCACGGTCGGCGAGTTGCTGGCCGCTGCCGCGCCCGCTGGGGTATCGGTGGTCAACGAGCACCGCGATCATGCCGTGCTCGCCGTGCAGGGAACCAGCTCCGACGAGACGCTGGCTGCGCTGGGCCTGCCCGCGGACCTGGCGTACCTGAGCTTCACCACGGCCACCTGGAACGGAATCGACCTGATCGTCTGCCGCACCGGCTACACCGGCGAGCGCGGCTACGAGCTGGTCGTGCCGGCCGCCGATGCCGGCCGGGTCTGGGACCAGGTGCTGGCCGCCGGAGCCGAGTACGACATCCTGCCCTGTGGCCTTGGGGCACGCGACACCCTGCGCACCGAGATGGGCTACCCGCTCCACGGCCACGACCTGAGCCCGGAGATCTCCCCGGTGATGGCCAACCTGGCCTGGGCGGTCGGCTGGAACAAGGACGACTTCTGGGGCGCCGCCGCCCTGCGCGAGCAGCGGGCAGCCAAGTCCGGCCCGCTGCTGCGCGGCCTGAAGGCGACCGGCCGCGGCATCCCGCGGCCGCAGATGAAGGTGAGGGTTGCCGGGGTCGAGGTAGGGACGATCACGTCCGGCACCTTCTCCCCGACACTCGGCACCGGGATCGCACTGGCCCTGCTCGACCGCTCGGTGGTCGTCGGTGACCTGGTGGACGTCGTCGTCCGTGATCGGCTGGAACCGTTCGAGGTGGTCAAGCCGCCGTTCGTCGAGACCGGCGTCCGGGAGACCTGACGGGGCCGCACCCCGCCACAAAGACCGCCGCTTGTTGCAGAAGCCGCCGTTACAACGGCGGCTTCTGCGCGAATCGGCGGCCTTTGTGTTGGGGCGGTGGCTCAGCGACCGCTGGTGATCACCCGCTGCACCAGGGGGACGCCGGGGCGGTAGGCGAGGTGGACATGGCTCGGCGCGTCCAGGATGGCGAGGTCGGCGCTTGCCCCGGGACGGAGGTGGCCGACGTCGGTTCGTCGCAGGGAGGCCGCCCCGCCGAGCGTGGCGGCGTGCAGCGCCTCGAGGGGCGTCATGCCCATCTCCCTGACCGCGAGCGCGATGCAAAACGGCATCGAGGACGTGTACGACGTGCCCGGGTTGCAGTCGGTGGCGATCGCGAGCCGCACCCCGGCCGCCAGCAGCCGGCGGCCGTCCGGGTAGGGGTGCCTGGTGGAGAACTCAACCCCGGGCAGCAGGCCGGCGACGACGCCGGAATCGGCGAGCGCTGCCACATCGGCATCGCTGAGGTAGGTGCAGTGGTCGGCGGCGGCAGCACCAAGTTCACAGGCCAGCTGGACGCCCGGGCCGTGACCGAGCTGGTTGGCGTGGACGCGCGGCTGGAGCCCGGCGGCGATGCCGGCGGTGAGCACGCTGCGGGCGGCATCGGCGCCGAAGGCCCCCGCCTCGCAGAAGACGTCGACCCACTTCGCCAGCGGCGCGCAGCGGTCCAGCATCTCCCCGGTGACCAGGGCCACGTAGGCATCGGCGGTCCAGCCCGCCGGCACCACATGGGCACCGAGAAAGGTGGTCTCGGGCGTGAACCGACCGGCCACCCGCAGCAGGAGCTCCTCGCTCTCGGTGTCGAGTCCGTAACCGCTCTTGATCTCGACCGTGGTCGTGCCCTGGTTCGTGAGTTCGCGGACGCGGTCGGCCGCCAGCCGGGTCAGCTCGACCTCGCCCGCCGCCCGGGTCGCGGCGACCGTGGTGCTGATACCGCCGGCAGCGTAGGGCTGTCCGGCCATCCGGGCCGTGAACTCCGCCGCCCGATCACCGGCGAACACCAGGTGGGTGTGGGAGTCCACGAAACCCGGAATCACGGCACCGCCGGCAGCGTCGATGGCCTGATCGGCCGCCGGGGTCTCCGCCGAGGCGCCGACCCAGGCCACCAGCCCGTCTGCGATGACCAGCCCGGCGTCGTGCCGGATCGGCTGGTCGTCCTCCCAGGTGACCAGCTCGCCGATGTGGCGCACCGCGATCGAGGTCACAGCCGTCCCCTGACCTCTGCGATGACGGCTGCCAACTCGACCTGCACCCACTCCGGATCGAGTCCGGGCGGCGCCACGACGTCGGCGGCCGAGGCCGCCCAGATCGGTTCGGCCGTCCCTGCTGTCCGCACCGAAGCGCGCAGTTCGAAGCCGCCAAGGCCACCGAATCCCAGCGAAGCAGCCCCGTCACTGGTGGCTGCCGGCCAGAGTTGCCCGGCGGGCCAACCCTGGCGGGTGCCGCTGGCGAGCCGCTCGTGCATGGCCAGCCCACGTGCCTCTGCGAACATGTCGATCACGGTATTGGAATCCGAGCCAAGGGTGATCCGGGCCCCGGCCTCGCGCAGCGCGACGCTCGGCCCGATCCCGTCGGCGAGCTCGGCCTCTGTGGTCGGGCAGAAACAGACGTAGCCGCCGGCCGAGCCGAGGGTCGCGATGTCGGCAGCGCTGAGGTGGGTGGCGTGGACGGCGGTCGTCCGCGCGGTCCACACCCCGGCTTCAGCGAGCAGCTGCACCGGGGTCCGCCCGGTGGCGGCCAGGCAGGCGGCGTTCTCCGCCGGCTGTTCGGAGACGTGGACGTGCAACGGCGCCTCGGGGAGTGCTGCGGCGACGGTCGCCAGCGAAGCCTCGTCCACGGCCCGGACGGAGTGGATCGCCGCCCCGATCACCACGCCCGGGTTGGCGGCGTACCTGGCGTCGAGCTCGGCGACGCCGGAAGCCCAGCTCTCCGCGTCGGGGTGGGTGAACCGCCGCTGGACAGCGGTCAGCTCCTCCCCGGCGAAGCCGCCGCGCAGGTAGCAGGTGTCCAGCAGGCAGATGCGCAGCCCGACCTCCCAGGCTGCGGCGATCACTGCCTCGGCCATGGCGTGGCGGTCGGCGTAGGGGATTCCGCCGGCGCCGTGGTGCAGGTAGTGGAACTCGCCGACAGCGCCGATGCCGGCCAGCGCCATCTCGGCGTACGTCGCGCGGGCGAGCCGGTAGTACAGGTCGGGATCGAGCGCCCCGGCAACCCCGTACATGCCGTCCCGCCACCCCCAGAACCCCAAGCCGCCGTCGGGCCGGCCGCGCAGGGCCCGGTGGAAGGCGTGCGAATGGCAGTTGGCGAACGCCGGGTGCACGGTCATGCCAGCTCCCGGATCACCCGGGTAAGGGCGGCGACTCCGGCGTCGATGTCTTCGGGCGTCGCGGACTCCTGCGGGGCGTGCGAGATTCCGGTCGGGTTGCGGACGAACAGCATGGCCGTCGGCAGCTTCGCGGCCAGGACCCCGGCGTCGTGCCCGGCACCGGTCGGCAGGACCGGGGCGTCCAGCAGGGCGGCCAGCCGGTGCCGAAGGGCTGGGTCGAAGGTCACGGCGCCGGTGGTGGACTCGGTGCTCACCTTGACCGTCGTGTCGTCAGCCTGCGCAGCAGCCCTTGCCCGCGCGAGGATCTGCTCGACCAGCGATTCGAGTTCGGCTTCCGATTCGGCCCTGGCGTCCAGCCAGGCGGTCACCCGGGACGGGATCGAGTTCGTGCTGCCCGGATCGACCTGCACCCGGCCCATGGTCGCCCGCTGGCCGGAGCTGAGCGCCAGTTCGCGGGCGGCCAGCACAACGGCGGCATAGCTGAGCATCGGGTCGTGCCGGTCGACCATCGCTGTGGCCCCGGCATGGTTGCCCTGCCCGCAGAATTCCAGCCGCCACCGGCCGTGCGGCCAGATCGCGGAGGCGACACCGACGGGAGCCTCATGCGGTGCCAGCCAACGACCCTGCTCCACGTGTAGTTCGACGTAGTACTTCACCCGGGAGAGCCAGTCGGCGGGGCCGGCAAACCGCGGATCGCGTCCGCGAGCCCGCATGACCTCGGCGAGGGTGTCGCCGCCGGCGTCCCGCAACGCGAGGGCCACCTCTGGCGCGATGGCGCCGCTGGCCAGCCGCGAGCCAAGGCAGGCCACCCCGAAGCGGGCGCCCTCCTCGTCGGTGAAGTTGGCCACCGCAATCGGACGCGACGGCCGCCACCCCTCGGCCCGCAACTGCGCAAGTGCCGCCAGCGCCGAGGCCACCCCAAGGGGCCCGTCCAGGGGGCCACCCTCGGGCACGGAATCGAGGTGGGAGCCGAGCAGCAGGGCCTCCTCACCCTGACCCCACCACGCAACCTGGTTGCCGTTGCCGTCCTCGGTCAGGTCAAGGCCCGCGGCCGCCACCTGGCCGGCGAACCACTCCCGCAACACCATGGTCGCCGGGTCCCAGGAGAGCCTGGAATAGCCGCCGGCGCCGGTCCGGCCAATCTCGGAGAGCTCGGCAAGCAGCTCGTTGGCGCCCACGTCAGCGGTCCATCATCGGGATCCGGACGCCACGTTCCCTTGCGACCTCGCTGGCCCGGTCATAGCCCGCGTCCACGTGGCGCATCACCCCGGTGCCGGGATCGTTGAGCAGCACCCTGGCGATCTTCGCTGCCGCCAGCTCGGTGCCGTCCGCGACGATCACCTGGCCGGCGTGGATGGACCGGCCGATGCCGACCCCGCCGCCGTGGTGGATGGAGACCCAGGTCGCCCCGGAGGCGGTGTTCAGCAGGGCGTTCAGCAGCGGCCAGTCGGCGATCGCGTCCGAGCCGTCGGCCATGGCTTCGGTCTCCCGGTAGGGCGAGGCGACCGAGCCGGAATCCAGGTGGTCCCGGCCGATCACGATCGGTGCGCTCAGTTCGCCGGAGGCGACCATCGCGTTGAACCGCAGCCCGGCCAGGTGGCGTTCACCGTAGCCGAGCCAGCAGATCCTGGCCGGCAGGCCCTCGAAGTGCACCTTGTCCTGTGCGGCGGTGATCCAGCGTCGAAGGTGGTCGTCTTCTGGGAACAGCTCAAGGATGGCGGCGTCGGTTGCGGCGATGTCGGCGGGATCACCCGAGAGGGCCGCCCAGCGGAACGGTCCCTTCCCCTCGCAGAACAGCGGACGGATGTAGGCAGGCACGAAGCCGGGGAACGCGAACGCCCGCTCGCAGCCGCCGAGTTCTGCCTCGGCGCGCAACGAGTTGCCGTAGTCGAACACCTCCGCGCCGGCGTCGAGGAAGCCGACCATGGCGGTGACGTGGGCAGCCATCGCTTCCCGGGCCCGCAACGTGAACACTTCGGGCTCCGCAGCTGCCAACTCGTGCCACTCGGCCACCGAGACGCCGATCGGCAGGTACGACAGCGGATCGTGGGCGCTGGTCTGGTCGGTCACGATGTCGATGGCCACCCCTTCGGCCAGCAGTTTCGGGAAGACCTCGGCGGCATTGCCGACCAAGCCGACCGACAATGGGCGACGTTCGGCCTTCGCCGCCAGCGCCTGAGCGACCGCTGCTTCGTGGTCGGCGGTGTAGGAGTCCAGGTAGCCGTGCTCGACCCGCCGGGCCAGCCGGGCCGGGTCGACGTCGACGATCAGCACCACCCCCTCGTTCATGGTCACGGCCAGCGGCTGCGCGCCGCCCATCCCGCCGCACCCGGCGGTGAGGGTCAGCGTGCCGGCAAGCGTCCCGCCGAAGCGCTTGCGGGCCACCGCGCCGAACGTCTCGTAGGTGCCCTGCAGGATGCCCTGCGTGCCGATGTAGATCCAGGATCCGGCGGTCATCTGGCCGTACATCGTCAACCCGGCCGCCTCCAGCCGGCGGAACTCCGGCCAGGTGGCCCAGTCACCGACAAGGTTGGAGTTGGCGATCAGCACCCGCGGTGCCCACTCGTGGGTGCGGAAGACCCCGACCGGCTTGCCCGACTGCACCAGCAGGGTCTCATCGGTTGCCAGGTCGCGCAGGGTTTCGACGATCGCTTCGAAGGCCTCCCAGGAGCGGGCAGCGCGTCCGGTGCCGCCATAGACGACCAGGTCCTCTGGCCGTTCGGCGACCTCCGGGTCGAGATTGTTCATCAGCATGCGCAGGGGTGCCTCGGTCTGCCAGGAGCGGGCCGAGATCGTGGTGCCCCGCGGGGCCCGGACTGGCGGGTGAGTCATGGGTGTCTCCTCAGTTGAAGGCCGCCGCAGCGAGGCGGCCGCTGGTGACCAGGCGGTGGGTGGCTTCGATGTCCGGGGCCAGGAACCGGTCGGGGCCGGGACCGGGAACCGCTTCCCGCAGCACCGCGATCGCCGCGCCGGTCGCCGCGCCGGGTCGCAGGGGGCTGCGCAGTTCGATGCCGCGCGCGGCGATCAGGATCTCGATCGCCAGCACCCGGGACAGCCCGTCCACGGCGGTGCGCAGCTTGCGTGCGGCGTGCCAGCCCATCGAGACATGGTCCTCCTGCAGCGCGCTGGAGGGGATGCTGTCGACGCTGGCCGGAACGGCGAGCCGCTTCAGGGTCGAGCAGATGCCGGCCTGGGTGTACTGGGCGATCATCATGCCGGAGTCGATGCCCGGGTCATCCGCCAGGAACGGCGGCAGGCCGCGGTTGCGGGACACGTCGAGGAAGCGGTCGGTTCGTCGCTCGCTGATCCCGGCGAGGTCGGCGACCCCGATGGCCAGGAAATCCAGCACGTGCGCGACCGGGGCGCCGTGGAAGTTGCCGTGCGACTCCACCCGGCCGTCGTCGAGCACCGACGGGTTGTCGATGGCCGAGGCCAGTTCCCGTTCGGCCACGGCTGTGGCGAAGCCGATCGCGTCCCGGACGCTGCCGTGCACCTGCGGCGAGCAGCGCAGCGAATAGGCGTCCTGCACCACGCCGTCGCCCTCCCGGTGGCTGGCGACGATGGGGGAGTCGGCCAGCAGCCGGCGCAGGTTGGCTGCCGAGATGGATTGGCCGGGGTGCGGACGCAGCGCCATCAGGTCAGCAGCGAAGGTGCGGTCGGTGCCGAGTTGGCCCTCCACGCTCATCGCTGCGGCCAGGTCGGCGGTGTCCAGCAGGAGTTCGAGGTCGGCCAGCGCCAGCACCAGCATGCCAAGCATGCCGTCGGTGCCGTTGATGAGCGCAAGGCCCTCCTTCTCGGCCAACTCCACCGGTGCCAGTTCGTGATCGGCGAGCGCCTCTGCGCTCGGACGTTCCCGGCCGGCATCGATTACGGTGCCCTCGCCGATCAGGGCCAGGGCGCAGTGGGCGAGCGGCGCCAGGTCGCCGGAGCAGCCGAGGCTACCGTACTCGTGCACCAGTGGCACCAATCCGGAGTTGAGCAGGGCGACGTAGGCGGCGACGGTGGCCGGCCGGACGCCGCTGTGCCCGCTGGCAAGGGTCGACAGCCTCAGCAGCATCATCGCTCGCACCACCTCGTCCTCAACGCGCGGGCCGTTGCCGGCCGCATGCGATCGGATCAGGCTGCGTTGCAGCCGGGTGCGCTCTCCGGCCGGGATGTTCCGGGTGGCCAGCGCACCGAAACCGGTGGAGATCCCGTAGACACCGTCCCCGGCGGCGGCGAGGGCGTCGATGTGGCCGCGTGCCCTCGCTACCGCGTCCTCAGCGGCCGCTGACAGCTGGACGCGGGCGCCGTTCCGGGCAACGGCCACGACGTCTGACCTGCGCATGCCGCCGGTGCCAACCCAGATCTGCTCCATTCCAGAATTGAACGGCTTCGCAGGGGTCCGCGCCGATAGCCTGGAGAGCGTTTGTGTCTCGGATGCGAGACTGAGGCCATGAGTCGGCCCGTCCCGTCGGCAACCGCGGCGCTGCAGGTGCTCCGGTACCTCTCGCTGCGCACGACTCCGGTGCCTGCCGGACGGATCGCCCTCGACCTGGACCTGCCACGCTCGACCACCTACCACCTGCTGCAGGCGATGGCCGCCGAGTCCTTCGTGGTGCACTACCCCGACGATCGGCTCTGGGGGGTCGGGGTGGCTGCCTGGGAGGTCGGCCAGGGCTTCACCCGGCAGGAGCCGCTGACCCGGCTGGCCCGCGTGCCGATCGCCCGGCTGGTCGATGCCGTGGGGGTCTCGGCCCACCTCGCCGTGCTGCACGGTGCCGACGTGGTCTACCTGATCGAGGAACGCGCCGGTGGGCAGGCGCGGCTGGTCACCGACGTCGGCGTGAGGCTGCCGGCCCACCTGACCGCGACCGGGCGGGCGATTCTCGCGGCGCTGCCCCCGGCGCAGGTCCGGGCGCTTTACCCGACCAGGGACAGCTTCGTCCATCGGGCAGAGCTCGGACCCGGATCGCTGACCGACCTGCGGGCGCTGCTGGCCGCCACCCGGCGCCGCGGCTACGCCGAGGAGGACTCCGAGGTCACCGTCGGCTTCAGCTCGATCGCGGTAGCGCTGCGCTCACCGTCCAACCTGGCGGCGGTCGCGCTCACCTGGCGGGCACCGTTGAACCGGGATCTGGACACGGTGCTCGAAGCGCTGCAGCAGACCGCAGCGACGATCGAGGCGCGGCTTCGCTGAGAAATTGGCCACGTCAACCGGCAACCCCCCGATCCTGCTGGTCACGCGTGTGATTGACTCCGTCCCATGAGCGCAGCACGACGGGGTCGGGACCGCCACGACGCGACCCGGGTTGAGCTGGGCCGGGGGTTCAGCGCGATGTTCCCGTTCATCATGAAGGGTCGCAACGAGTCCATCGCCTACTACCCGGTCACCATCGAGGTGGAGAACCTGATGGCGCACCTCGAGCGGGTGAAGGGAACCGAGGCGCAGCTCACGCTTTTCGAGGCTGTCCTCCTTGCCCTGGTCCGGATCCTGCGGGAGCGTCCGACGCTGAATCGCTACATCATCGGTCGTCGGCTCTACCAGCGTCGCGACGTGCAGCTGTCGTTCATCGCCCGCCGCCAGCTCACCGCCGACAGCTCCGAGACCAACGTCTCGGTCACGCTGAAACCGACCGACGACGCCCGGGTCGCGCTGCAGAAGCTCCGCGGCGAGATCCGGTCGGCGAAGTCGGGCGAGCAGAAGGCGGATGACGGCCTGGTCGACCTGTTCCTTCGCCTGCCGCGGAGCCTGCTCCAGGTGGCCGTCAACCTGCTGTCCGCCTGGGACTTCTACGTCGACACCCCGTCGTTCCTTCGGGGCGTCGACCCCCTGCGCTGCAGCGCCTACATCGCCAACCTCGGCAGCGTGGGCATGGGAGCCGCCTACCACCACCTCTTCGAGTGGGGTACCTGCAGCATTTTCGTGACCATCGGGAAGGTGAAGCCAACCGTTGTCGTCGGAGACGACGGAAAGCCGACGGTGCGGAGGACGATGGAGCTGCGGATCGCCCTCGACGAACGCATCGCGGACGGCTACTACGACGCCCGCGCGCTCGAACTCTTCGACACCTATCTGAACGACCCCACCCAGCTGGAGCACCTCTAAGACGGGACGACGATGTCCGACACACCATGGCAGGCCCTCTACGGTGACCTGCCTGCCGACATCACAGTGCCGGACGCGACAATGTACGAACTCGTGGCGGCGACGGCGCGACGGGTGCCCGACAGCACGGCACTGATCTACTTCGGTCGGCGGATCTCCTACCGTGCGCTGCTGGTCGACATCGACCGGTGCGCAGCAGCCTTCCTTGCCCACGGCATCGGCCCCGGTGACAGCGTGACGCTTTCGATGCCCAACGTCCCCAATGCGATCATCGCGTTCTACGCCTTGAACCGGATCGGGGCACGGGCGGTGATGACCCACCCGTTGTCGTCCCCGTCCGAACTCCAGCACTACCTCACTGCCAGCGCGAGCAGGTGGGCGGTCACCGTGGACATGTTCTACGGCCGCTTCCGCGAGATCCTCGACGAGACGGCTGTGGAGCGCCTACTGATCACCCGGTTCTCCGACTACCTGAGCGGCCCGAAGAAGCTGGGCTTCTCGGTCACGAAGGGACGCAAGATCGCGCCGGTACCCACCACTGACCCGCGCGTCCTCACCTGGCGGGAGTTCCTCAGGAAGCCGGCGACCGAGACGCCCTACCTCCGGCAGGCCGAGCCCAGGGACACCAGCGTCGTGCTGTTCAGCGGCGGCACGTCAGCCATGCCGAAGGGCATCGAACTGTCGTCGGCCAGCTTCAACGCGCTCGCTGTCTCCATGGGCGCGATCACCGGCATCGCGCCCGGCAACAGCGTGCTCGCGATCCTGCCGGTCTTCCATGGCTTCGGGCTCGGGCTGTGCATCCACACACCGCTCACCGTCGGCGCGTGCGCCATCCTGGTACCGGAGTTCAGCACAAGGGTCTACATCGACAACCTGATCCGGCACTCACCGTCCTTCATCGCCGGGGTGCCGACCCTCTTCCAGGCGCTGCTGGCCGAGAAGCGCTTCGCCGGAGTCTCCTTCACGAAGCTGCTCGGTGCCTATTCCGGGGGCGACACGCTGACTCCCGACCTGAAGGCCCGCTTCGACCGGGTCATCGCCAGCCAGGGCAGCCCGGTCGAGCTGATGGAGGGCTACGGGCTCACCGAGTGCGTCACCGCATGCTCGGTTTCACCACCAGGCAAGTACCGCGAGGGGTCGATCGGCATCCCGATACCGGGGATGCGCGTGAAGGTGGCCACGAGCGAGGGTGTCGAGCTGCCCTACGGCGCGGAAGGCGAGATCTGCGTCACCGGGCCCACCCTGATGAACGGCTACCTCAACGAGGTGGAGGCGACCGCCGACACCCTGCGGCGCCATGGCGACGGCCGGATCTGGCTGCACACCGGCGACGTCGGCACCATGGACCCGGACGGCTACCTGTACTTCAAGGGACGGCGGAAGCGGATCATCAAGGTGTCCGGGGTCTCGGTGTACCCGGCGCAGGTGGAGCAGGTGCTCGAGGCCCATCCCGGTGTCCAGCGGGCCTGCGTCGTCGGCACACCGGATGAGTACCAGATGTCTGCGGTGAAGGCCTTCGTCGTGCCGGCCGGCGACGTCGCCGGCGACCAGGCGCTGCGCGAGGACCTGCTGGCCCACGCGCGTCTGCACCTCATGAAATGGGCCGTCCCCCGCAGCATCGAGTTCCGCAAGACGCTCCCGACCACCCTGGTGGGCAAGATCGCCTACACCCAACTCGAGCAGGAAGAACTTGCGCGGCTCGACCCCAAGGCTCAGGACTCAAGGCTCATCGGCCCGTAGACCAGCCGACCCGCCTCGTAGAGCGCAACCTCGTGCACCCCGGCTTCGGCCAGTTCCGCGTAGCTCGCGCTGAGCCACGCCTCTGCCTGGCCCTGGTCCTCGAACTCGGTGTCGAGCCCCAGCCCTGCCACCCGCTCAGCGGTGGGCTCCGGTGTGGCCGCCCAGTAGTAACCCATCGCTCAGATCTCGTCGCCGGGCTTCACCCGCGGCGCTGGCAGCCGCAGCCGGCGCAGGTTGATCGACCGGTTCAGCATGTAGGGCAGCAGGCCCTTGAGCGGGGCGTTGGGAAGGCGTTCGGCGTGCAGCAACTTGTACTTGCGCCACATCAGGAAGATGTCGATCCCGATCATGGCGAACACCGCATAGGTGAAGAAAGTCACCAGCATGGCCGCGTCGGGGCTGAACGAGCTGACCAGCAGCGAGGCCGCAAGGGTGACCATCAGGACCGGCATCGCGTAGCCGGCGAGGCTCCGGCGGGAGTCGACGAAGTCCCGCATCAGCACCTTGCCCGGCGCACCTTCGGCCTTGGCGTACTGGTCGTCGCGCATGGAACTCCTGGCCGCCCGCTCCTTCGCCCGGAGCTCCTTGGCTGAAAGGGTCGGGTTCAGCCGCTCCCGGCGCGCAGCCTCGGCTTCCCGGCGGGACGGGGTCGGCGCGTCCTTCTTCCCGGATCTCGCCTGGTCGGCGGGCTCTACCGGGGTGGAATCGGGCTTTGCGGATTCGGACCGGTCGTAGGGGCGGAACAATGCCACTTCATACCTACCTGTGGTGCGACGATGTCTGCCTCATCCTAGGTCAATCGGCACCTGAGGGGTTCAAGGGGGTTGGACGTGGTCGACGACGGCGATCGGGCCGAAGCCGAACTCGCCTACCAGCGCGCCCTGGCGGCCCTGCACGAGGCGCGGGCGAGGCTCGCCGAGCTCACCGCGGCCCGGCGCCGCTTCGCCTTTGACCGCACCCGGCTGGGCGCGGACGCGGCCGAAGTGCGGGCTGCCGAACTCGAAGCGACCCACACCGCCCTGATGGCTCGCGCCGACCAGCTTCGGGACCAGGCCGCCGGCCTCCGTGCTGTGCTGCGTCACCTCGATGACCGGTCCCCCGAGCCGGACGACCTTCCGGAGGAGCAGCCGCCCGGCGGCTACCAGCAGCCGCCCTTCGCCGAGCAGGCGCCTTGAGCCGGCTCCGGGTGGCGGTGGTGACCGGCCGCATCGGCGAGCTGGATCCCGTGACCGCCGGCTCAGCGCTCGCCCGCGGGATCTCCACGCACGCCAAGGTGGCACTGGCCCCGATAGCGGCCGGCGGCCCCGACCTGGCCGTTGCAGTGGCCGCACTTACCGGTGGCGATGCCCGAACCGAGGGCCAGGGCTGGGTGGTTCGCTGGCCGGGCAGCGTGTTGGTCGGCTTCACCCAGGCGCCGGTTGCGGACTGGGCGCCGTCGGCATCGTCGGCCGAGGTCGGGGAGTGGGTCGCCGCCGTCGTCGAGGACGAGCAATCGGTGATTCTCGACCTCACCGGCATCACTGCCCATGACGGCGGGGTCGGGCTGCTCGGCGCCGCCGGTCGGACGCTGGCCGGGCGGGAACTCGTCGGCCTGGTCGCGTCCGACGAGCTGGAGCTGCCGGCCACCGGGATCGGGGGTGGCCTCGCGCGGCGTGCCTTCGCCGGCCGGCTGGACGTGGCCGAACTGCTCAGCGCGGATGCAGATCTCGCCGGCTGGGCGGCCACCCTCGGCGCGGGGTTGGCGACGGTGGCGGGCGGCGGCGCAGCCGGCGGTTGTGGGCTGGCGATCCTTGGCAACGGTGGACGGCTGGTCGCCGCTACTCATTTTTGCCACCAGATCGCCGGCCTCGATCGGACCCTCGCGCGCGCCGACCTGGTGGTGACCGGCTGCACCGAGCTCTCCGCCCTCGACCGCGGCGGGCCGGTTGTCCAAGCGGTCGCCGAGTGGTCCCAGGCGGCCGAACGGCCGTGTGTGCTGTTCACCACGGGTGCCGGCCTCGCGCGGCGTGAACTGCGGACCCTCGGCATCGAGGCCGCCCACTTGCTGCCGGCCGGTCCACCCACCGAAGCCGGGCTCACGGCTGCCGCTGCCCGAATCGCGGCCGGGTGGGTTCCGGGGTCGGAACGGCCCTGGGTAGACTGACCTGACTCGCCGGAATATCGGCCCGACAGGGCCGGTTGCACCGGTGGACAGCTCAGTCCGGAAGGAAATTCAGGTAGATATGACGATTGATTCCGCCATCGCGACCGATGGCCTTGTGCTCACCCCGGTCGCGGCCCAGAAGGTCAAGGACCTGATCGCCAACGAGGATGTCGAAACCCTCGCGCTGCGCATCTCGGTCGCTCCCGGCGGCTGTTCGGGGCTCCGCTACCAGCTGCAGCTCGACGACCGAGAGCTCGAGGGTGACGTCGTCGCCGACTGGCACGGTGTTTCCGTGGTCACCGACCGGATGAGTGCCCCGTACCTTTCCGGCGCCACGATCGATTTCGTGGACACCATCGAGCAGCAGGGTTTCACCATCGACAACCCCAACGCGACGGGGTCCTGCGCCTGTGGTGACAGCTTCCACTGAGTAGTGCTGACGGCTAGGGTTTCGCGCATCGCAGAGTAGGTATCGAACCGGAAGGCGCCTCGTGGTCCGACAGCTACGCCCGAACAAGCCGGTGCTCGCCGCCGTCATTGTCGGCGCCATGCTGGCTCTGGCCGGGTGCAGCGCCGAGACCACGGCACAGTGGGGGCGGTTCGGGCTGCCGGAGGCTGCCAGCGATCGCGCTCCCTACATCGGGAACCTCTGGGTCGGTGCCTGGATCGCCTCCCTTGTGGTCGGAGTCTTCGTCTGGGGCCTGATCGTCTGGGTGATGATCCGGTACCGCAAGCGCAGCCCTGATGAGCAGCCGCGGCAGACCCGCTACAACCTGCCGCTGGAGTTGCTGTACACCCTGGTGCCGTTCCTGATCATCGGCGTGCTCTTCTTCTTCACCGTCCAGGCCCAGAACGGGGTGCTGGCCAAGGAGACCACCAGGCCGCTGACCACCGTGAATGTCATCGGCCAGAAGTGGTCGTGGACCTTCAACTACATGGAGGACCAGAACCCGGCCGTCGGCGCGGTTGTCCACGAGGCTGGCACCATCGACAAGATCCCCGACCTGTACCTTCCGGTGAACAAGCCGGTGCGGTTCAACCTGGCTTCTGCCGACGTGATCCACTCGTTCTGGATCCCGGCGTTCTACTACAAGCTGGATGTGATCCCGGGTCGGCACAACTCCTTCGACGTGACCCCGGACAAGCTGGGAACCTACTCCGGCAAGTGCGCAGAACTCTGCGGCACCTACCATTCGGCCATGTTGTTCACGGTCCACGTGGTCAGCGAAGCGGAATACACGGCCTACCTGAACAAGCTGAAGGCCGCTGGGCAGGTCGGCGAGATCAAGGCGCCGGACTACCCGAACGCCGTACCCAGCGTCCCGGCCGTAGGGGAGAAGAAATGACGGTCGCCGAACGCGTGGCTCCGGAAGAGGTCGAGGCCCTCCCAGTGGTTGAGCGCAAGCGCTGGGGCACGCTGGCGATGCAGCTGCTGACGACCACCGATCACAAGGTGATCGGAAACATGTACTTCGTCACCTCCCTTGCCTACTTCGCCTTCGCCGGCCTGCTGGCCCTGGCGATCCGGGCCGAACTGGCCTTCCCCGGCCTGCAGTTCATGCACTACGAGACCTTCAACCAGTTCTTCACCATGCACGGCACGCTGATGCTGCTGATGTTCGCGACGCCGATGTTCGTTGCCTTTGCGAACGCGATCATGCCGTTGCAGATCGGGGCCCCGGACGTGGCGTTCCCGCGGATGAACGCGTTCAGCTACTGGCTGTACCTGTTCGGCTCGCTGACGGCCTGCGCCGGCTTCCTCACCCCGGGCGGCGCTGCCAGCTTCGGCTGGTTCGCCTACGTCCCGTTGTCGGACGCTGTGAACTCGCCAGGGGTCGGCGGTGACCTCTGGGTGATGGGGCTCTACGTGATGGGCCTCTCGACGATCCTCGGCGCCGTGAACTTCGTCACCACGATCATCACCATGCGGGCCCCGGGAATGACGATGTTCCGGATGCCGATCTTCACCTGGAACATCCTGGTGACCTCGATCATGATCCTGATCTGCTTCCCGGTGCTGGCCGCCGGCCTGCTGGTGCTTGAGGCCGACCGCAGGCTCGGCACGCACATCCTCGACCCCGCGACCGGCGGCGCGATCCTGTGGCAGCACCTGTTCTGGTTCTTCGGGCACCCGGAGGTCTACATCATCGCGCTGCCCTTCTTCGGCATCATCACCGAGATCCTGCCGGTGTTCAGCCGCAAGCCGGTCTTCGGCTACATCGGACTGGTGGCCGCAACGCTGAGCATCGGTGCCTTGTCCATGTCGGTCTGGGCCCACCACATGTTCGTGACCGGCGCGGTGAACCTGCCGTTCTTCTCCTTCATGACCTTCATGATCGCCGTGCCGACCGGGGTGAAGTTCTTCAACTGGATCGGCACGATGTGGGGCGGAGCCATCAGTTTCGACACCCCTATGGTCTGGGCCCTCGGCTTCCTCACCACCTTCCTGTTCGGTGGCCTCACCGGCATCATGCTGGCGTCCCCGCCGCTTGACTTCCCGGTGTCGGACACCTACTTCGTCGTCGCGCACTTCCACTACGTGCTGTTCGGCACGGTGGTGTTCGCGATGTTCGCCGGGTTCTACTTCTGGTGGCCGAAGCTGACCGGACGGATGCTGGACGAGCGCCTCGGCAAGCTGCACTTCTGGCTGCTGTTCATCGGCTTCCACACCACCTTCCTTGTGCAGCACTGGCTGGGCGTCGAGGGCATGCAGCGCCGGATCGCCGACTACCTGCCGGGTGAGGGGTTCACCTTCCTCAACCAGGTGTCCACTGTCGGTGCGTTCCTGCTCGGCGTCTCGATGCTGCCGTTCCTCTGGAACGTCTGGATCACCCGCAAGGCGCCGCTGGTGAACACCGACGACCCGTGGGGTTGGGGCCGGTCGCTGGAGTGGGCCACCTCGAGCCCGCCGCCACGGTTCAACTTCACCACGATGCCCCGGATCCGCTCCGAGTCCCCGGCTTTCGACCTGCAGCACCCCGCCGTACCGCGACCGGTCAACCCGGTGCAGGAAGTGGTCGACGGGGCGACCAGCAGGGAGGTCGAGAAGTGAAGGCGGAACGCTGGCTCTTCATCTGCATCGCCGCGTTCTTCGCTGTGGTGATCCCGATCTACTGGTTCATGTCCCACGAGATCATCGGGACGGTTGCCCTGCTGCTCACCTTGGCGTTCAGCGGGATGCTGGCGGTGTTCTTCAGCATCACGTCCAACAAGATCGACCCGCGCCCCGAGGACCGCAAGGACGCTGAGATCATCGAGGGCGCCGGCGAGGTCGGCTTCTTCCCCTCCCAGAGCATCTGGCCGTTCTGGGCGGCCGCCGCCGTCACGACCATGGCCCTTGGCCCGGTTTTCGGCTGGTGGCTAACGCTGCTGGGCGTCGGGCTGGGCATCTGGGCAGTAGTCGGCTGGACCTACCAGTACTACCGGGACGACTACCGGCACTGAGGCCTGATCCCCAACCGGGAGAATCCGCCGGGCGTAATCTGAACGTATGGCGGGTGGCCGGGAAGTCCTTCGGCGGGTCCTGTGGATTCTGCTCGCGAGCCTGACCGCGCTGGCCCTGCTGCTGTTCACTGCCATCTTCGATCCCGATCTGACGTCCCAGCCCAAGCCGCTGACGCGGTACGACGAAGCCGTCACCGCGATCAGGCAGGTGCTCTTCCTCGAGGCAGAAGAGCAGCCGCTGATCGAGCACGGCGGCAGCCTGGCTGTACTCACGGGAGCCCGTACACCGGTTGCCGTGGTCATCTTCCACGGCTACACCGGCACCCCTTACGGGTTCCGCCTGATCGCACAGGCATACCACGATCATGGCTGCAACGTCTGGGTGCCCCGGATGCCCCATCACGGTCTTGCCGACAAGATGACTGACGAGTTCTCCCAACTCACCTCCGAGGAGTTGCGGGGCTTCGCCGACGAGGCCATCGACATCGGCGCCGGTCTCGGGGGTGAGGTGCTGGTGATCGGGCTTTCCGGCGGCGGGGCGCTGGCAACCTGGGCGGCGGTGGAACGTCCGGAGGTTGACCGCTCGGTATTGATTTCACCCCTGCTCAGCCCCGGTGGCTACTGGAGCTGGCAGGTCCCCCCGATGGTCCGCGCGCTGCGGCTGTCGCCGGTCGACGGCTACGCGTGGTGGGAACCGGAGAGAGGTGCCGACAACGTGGCCGGGATGCTGTACCCCCGTTACTCGCTGAAGGGAATCGCAGCGTTCCTTGGCTTGCGGCTGTGGATCGAACCCAAGCCCTCCGGGACGGTATCCGGATCGGTGCTGCTGATCCGCAATGCCGGTGACCCGAGCGTCGATCACGACTTCAACGAGGCGCTGGTGCGACGACTGGTGCCGGCAGAGCTGGTCGAGGTGTACCAGGTGCCGGCCGACGCGCAGCTCCCGCGCGACTTCGTCTGTCCCGACCCGGAGTCCGGTCCCGACACCCAGATCAGCGAGGCCTACCGGCAATTGTCGGCCGCCCTTGGCATCCCGATGCCGAACCCGCTCACGTCCCGATAGGTCACCAGCTGGAGTGCAGGGGCCGTCCCTCGTTGTAACCGGACGCCGACTGCACCCCGACGATCGCCTGGGCGGCGAACTCGGTCAGCGTGCGCGCCCCGGCATATGTGCAGGAGCTACGGACGCCGGAGACGATGTAGTCGAGCAGGTCCTCGACGCCGGGACGGGCCGGGTCGAGGTACATCCGCGAGGAGGAGATCCCCTCCTCGAAGAGGGCGGCCCTGGCCCGGTCGAAGGCGGACTGGGTGCGGGTCCTTGCCCGCACGGCGCGGGCGGAAGCCATGCCGTACGACTCCTTGTAGGGCCGGCCGTCGGAGGCGAACATCAGCTCCCCTGGGGACTCGTGCGTCCCGGCGAACCAGGAGCCGATCATCACCGCGCCGGCGCCGGCAGCCAGGGCAAGGGCAACGTCCCGCGGGTGGCGCACGCCGCCGTCGGCCCAGATGCTCTTGCCGGCGTCCCTTGCCTCCTCTGCGCACTCCAGCACAGCGGAGAACTGCGGGCGGCCGACCCCGGTCTGCATCCGGGTGGTGCACATGGCCCCCGGCCCGACCCCAACCTTCACCACGTCCGCGCCGGCCTCGATCAGGTCGGCTGTGCCGTCGGCGGTCACGACATTGCCGGCCACGATCGGCACCTGCCGCCCCGAGGTGGCGACCGCTGACCGGCAGCGCTGGACGGCACTGATCATCCGCTCCTGGTGACCGTGGGCTGTGTCCATCACCAGTACGTCCGCGCCGGCATCGAGCAGGCTTTCGGCGCGCCGTTCGACGTCGCCGGAGATGCCGACGGCCGCGCCGATCCTCAGGTTGCCGGCAGGGTCAAGTGCCGGGGCGTACAGCGCCGCGCGCAGGGCTCCCTTGACCGTCATCAGCCCGACCAGGTGTCCATCACGCACCGCCAGGGCGGCCTTGTGGCGCCGGGCGGCGAGCTCGTCGAACACTTCGGTGGGGGTGGCGTCGGGAGCCATCAGGGTGAGGTCGGTGCTCATCGCCTCGTGCACCTGGGCGAACCGGTCGAGGCCCTCGGCCTCTGCGGCCGAAAGGGTGCCGACCGGGGCCCCGTTCTCGACCACCACGACCAGTCCGTGGGCCCGCTTCGGCAGGAGCAGCAGCGCCTCGCCGATGGTGGCGTGCGGGCCGATCGTCAGCGCGGAATCGAAGACGGTGGGGGCCGCCTTCACCATGGCGATGGCGCCGGCGACGATGTCGGTCGGCAGGTCCTGCGGAATGATCGCGATGCCACCCCGGCGCGCCACGGTCTCGGCCATGCGGCGTCCGGCCACGGCGGTCATGTTCGCCACGATCAGCGGCAGCGGCAGCCCGAGGCCGTCCGTGCTGGTCATGTCGACGTCGAGCCTCGAGGTGACCGAAGACCGCCGCGGCGCCATGAAGACGTCGTCGTAGGTCAGGTCGTAGCTGGGCTTGCCGGTGAGGAATCGCACCGGACAAGGGTAGCGGCCCGGGCTCAGCCGTAGACGAGGACCAGCCCGCCCTGCCCGAGCGGCCGGTAACCCATCCGGCCGAACAGCCGCCGGGCCGCGGAATCCAGGTCGGCGGTCTGCAACCACAGGGTGTCGGCGGCCGAGGCGACCATCAGCTGCTTGAGCAGCTCGAAGCCAAGACCGTGGCGGGTGAACCTTGGATGCACGGCCAGCAGCTGCACAGCGAACGCGCCGTCCAGCTTGGGGGCAGCCTCGGCGAGTTGCCGGGCCAGCTCTGCGGACCATTCGTCGGTCTGCTCCGCCCAGCGCCAGCGGTGGCCGTAGCCGAAGCCCACCAGCTCCCCGACCTCCTTGGCGGTCACGGCGACGATGTCGGTGCGGTCCATCGCCAGGTCGTACAGCGTGGCGAACAGCTCGGCGGCCTCGGTCCTGCCGGACGCGTCACCGCCGGCCGAGGCCATCGCGAACAGCTCCTCGACGTCACCCGGTGCCGGCAGGGCTGCGCCCGAACGCACCACCTCGACCAGCGGGCTCAGTGGGTCTCTCCGGTCTCGCTGGTGCTGCCTTCGATGGCCGGCGCGCCATGGTGGGCCGCCGCAGCGATCTCCTCTGCTGTCGGGGTGACCACCTGCCCGTCGGCATACCAGCGGGACAACCGCTGGCGGATCCGGCCGATCTTCTTGCCGTTCGGCGCGAGCGCCTCCGGTTGTGGGTGCCTGGTGAGGGTGTAGGCCTCGCCCCGGGAGATGGGTGCGTGCGCCTCGGTGAAGCCGCCGTCCGGGCTACGGACGATGACGCCCGACTCCGAGCCGTGCAACACCCGCGCCTTGTCGGCCCGCTGCAGCGAGAGGCAGATCCGCTTCGTCACGATGAAGGCCAGCACCGGCGCAACGAACACTGCCGCCCGCATGAAGTAGGTGACAGCGTTCAGGGAGATGTGGAACTGGGTGGCGATGATGTCGTTGCCGCCGGCCAGCCAGAACATCCCGTAGGCCGCCATGCCGGCGACGCCGATCGCCGTCCGGGTTGGGGCGTTGCGCGGGCGGTCGAGCAGGTGGTGCTCGCTCTTGTCGCCGGTGATCCAGGCCTCGATGAACGGGTACAGCGCCAGGCCGGTGAACAGCAGGCCCATCAGGCCGATGCCTGGCAGGAAGATGTTCCATGACCAGGTGGTGCCCAGCAGGTGGGTCTCCCAGTTGGGGATGATCCGGATTGCGCCTTCGACGAAGCCCATGTACCAGTCGGGCTGCGAGCCGGCGGTCACCTGGGACGGGTTGTACGGGCCGTACAACCAGACCGGGTTGATCTGCATCAGGGCGCTCATCAGGATCGTGATTCCGAAGACGATGAAGAAGAAGCCGCCGGCCTTGGCAACGTAGATCGGGAAGAACGGGTAGCCCTGGATGTTGTGGTTGGTCCGTCCGGGAGCGGGCCAGTGGGTGTGCTTGTGGTAGACCAGCAGGGCCATGTGGGCGGTGATCAGGCCGAGCAGCAGGCCAGGGATCAGCAGGATGTGCACCATGTACAGCCGCGGGATCACGAGCTCGCCGGGGAATTCGCCGGCGAAGATGAAGAACTCCGCCCAGGTGCCGATCAGTGGGATGGAGCGGATCAGGCCGTCCACGAATCGCAGGCCGGTGCCCGACAGCAGGTCATCCGGGAGCGAGTAGCCGGCGAAGCCTTCGACCAGGGCCATCGAGAACAGGCCGACGCCGATGACCCAGTTGAGTTCGCGGGGCTTGCGGAAGGCACCGGTGAAGAAGACCCGCAGCATGTGGACCGTCATCGCTGCGACGAACAGCATGGCCGCCCAGTGGTGGATCTGCCGCACCAGCAGGCCGCCCCGGATGTCGAAGCTGATGCTCAGCGTGGAAGCGAAGGCCTCCGACATCGGGATGTCCCGCATCAGCGCGTAGGAGCCGGCGTAGTCGACCTCGGCCATCGACGGCTTGAACCAGATGGTCAGGAAGACGCCGGTGAGCAGCAGGATCACGAAGGAGTAGAGCGCGATCTCGCCAAGCAGGAACGACCAGTGGTCCGGGAAGACCTTGCGGATGTTCCCGACCAGCTTGGCCAGGCCGATCCGGTCGTCCACCCAGGCCACCGGCCCGGCGACCTTGCTCTGCCCTGCCTCCTTTGGCGGAGTGCGGACCTCCATCGCCGGGGATTCGGGGTTGAGTTCTGCTGGCTTGGCCATCAGCGGTCACCCTCCTTGAAATCCCTGGACGAGTCCCGCTCGAAGTAGCTGGGACCCACGGGGACGGTGAAGTCGCTCCTGGCGATCAGGTACCCCTCGGCATCGGTGGTGATCGGCAACTGGGGCAGCGAACGCGCTGCCGGGCCGAAGACCACCACACCGGAGTTGCCCAGGTCGAAGGTCGACTGGTGGCAGGGGCAGAGCAGGTGGTGGGTCTGCTGTTCCCAGAGGCTGATCGGGCAGCCGACGTGGGTGCAGATCTTGGAGTAACACAGGATCCCGTCGATCTGCCAGTCCCGGCGCGACTCGGGGATCTTGATGCTGTTCGGGTCCATCCGGACGATGATGATCGCCGCCTTGGCCTTTGCCGACTGGAAGTCGGCGCCGTGCAGGTCCTCGAGCGTGTCCGGGACGGCGTTCACCAACTGGCCGACCACCAACTCGGACGCCTTGAGCGGCAGGTAGTTCACGTCGTTGACCAGCCGGACGCCCTCGGCCCAGATCGTCTTCTCGATGGTCTCCCGGCGAAGCGCTGCCGTTGGCCACGGGCCGAGGTCGGCGAGGCTGATCAGGGCCGGGACGGCGATCAGCCCGAGCGCTCCGGCCATCCCGGAGCCGATCAGCTTGCGGCGCCGGATCCCGGAGGCCTCGATGCCGGTCTCGACGTCGGCCAACACCCGTTGGCGAACCTCGGGCGGCGAGGCGGCGCCGTGCCGTTCGCCGACGATCTCCTCATCGCTCATCAGTGACCTGGCCCAGGCGATGGCAGCGGTGCCGATCAGCAGGGTGGCGAGACCGCCGGTGAGTCCGAGCAGCACGGTCTGCATGTGGAAGTTGGCGCCGAGGAGCACCAGTTCGGCCTCCTTCGGCACCGCGAAGTAGACGACAACGAAGGCCAGTACCAGCACCGGGACGGCGGCCAGCATGCCGACGATCTGCCGGTACGCCCGATCGGCCGCCGCCTCATCGACATCGGTGAAGCGGTGCTCGTGTTCCTCGAGCCCAGGGTCGGGAACTGGCAGGTTCTTGGCCTCGTTCATGCGCGGGCACCCCTGGTGGCGATCCAGATCGCGAACAGCACCAGGCCGCCGATGCCGACCACCCAGCCCCAGAAGCCCTCGGACACCGGCCCGAGCCCACCGAGCGTCAACCCGGCCGACGGCGTCTCGTTCACCTGTTGGAGATAGGCGACCATCTTCTGCACGTCATCATCGGGGACGGCGCCGGAGGCGAACACCGGCATCTGGCCGGGACCGGTCCGCATGGCCTCCCACAGGTCCTTGCCGGTCGAGTTCTCAAGACTCGGTGCGAGCACCCCGTTCGGCAGGGCGCCGCCGGCACCCTTGAAGTTGTGGCAGGCAGAGCAGTTGGTGCGGAAGAGGTCACCACCGCGGGCCACCCCGGCGGCGTCGATGCCGCTGGGGTCGTACTGGCTCTCGTCGGGGATCGCCGGGCCCTCGCCGAGGCTACTCACATAGGCGGCAAGCGCAGCGATCTCGTCCTCGGTGAAGGTGTTCTCCTTGCGGGGCGCCTGGCCGAGCGGGTTGGCCATCGGCATGCGTCCGGAACGGACCTGGAAGTCGACCGCCGCCGCGCCGACGTTGGTCAGGTTCGGTGCACCCTGCTGGGCAAGTCCCTCGGCGTTGAGCCCGTGGCAGGAGGCGCAGTTGACCGCGAACAGCTGCTTGCCGCGGGCAACCAGTTGCGCATCGGCGACGCCTTCGGCCGCTGAATTGGTCGCCGGTGCGAGTGCAGCGTAGACGGCGCCCACCAGGCAGAGACCAACCAGCAGCAGGAGCGGCCGCGCCGCCTTGTGCCGACGTCCTGAGGCCAGGAATCTCATCAGGGTTCCTCCTTGGGAGTCAGGGTTCAGCGCAGCAGGTAGAGCACGCCGAAGAGCACGACCCAGATCGCGTCAACGAAATGCCAGTAGTAGGACGTAACAATCGCGTGCACTGCTTGTTCATGAGTGAACCTGCGGGACATATAGGTTCGGCCCAACATGAGCAAAAATGCCACCAAACCACCGATGACGTGCAGGCCGTGGAAGCCGGTGGCCAGGAAGAACGCAGATGTGTAGGCATTCGTCGAGATCAGGAAACCCTCGCCAACCAGATTGGCGTACTCGAAGGCCTGGCCACCGATGAAGACCGAGCCCATCAGAAAAGTGAGGGTGTACCACTCCCGAAGACCCCAGCCGCCGGGGTTGAGCAGCGACCCGGTGCGGCCGACCTGGCCCTTCTCGGCTGCGTGCACACCGAGCTGGCAGGTCACCGAGGAGAGGATCAGGATGGTGGTGTTGATGGTCGCGAACCACGGGAACGTGATCCCGAACCACGTGTTGTCTAGGTGTGAAGCTCCCCACTCCCACATCGTGGTGGCGCCGGGGGCCGCAGCAGCTGTGGTGATCTCCCGCAGCGAGAAGTACGCGGCGAAGAGTGCGGCGAAGAACATCAGCTCGCTGGCGAGCCAGATGATCACCCCGACCGCGAGGGTGTCCGGGCGGCCCCGCACACCCTGCAGCCTGGTGGCGGCGATCGGGTGCAGCGCGCCGGATGGGGCGAAGGCGGGTGCACTAATCGGCGTGGTGTGGGCCATTGCGCCATTATGGCCAACGGACCGCCCAATGGTCACCACCGAGGGTCGATAATTGGGCCATGGAATTGTCCGGGTGGATCTTGCCGCTGCACGCCGACCCGGGCAACCAGCCCCCGCCCCTGACGTGGCTGCGAATGCTGACCGAGTGGAAGTTCGACCCACTCTTCGCCATCCCGGCCGCCTTGGGCCTCGGGCTGTACCTGTGGGGGGTGTGGCGCCTGCGCGCCAATGGCGATCGCTGGCCCGCGGTGCGCACCTGGTCCTGGTGCGTCGGCGGCATCGGCACTGCGGTGGTCGCCGGGATGAGTGCGCTCGGTGCCTACGACACGGTGCTGTTCAGCGTGCACATGGTGCAGCACATGATGCTCACGATGATCACCCCGGTGTTCCTGGCCATCGGCGCCCCGATCACCCTGCTGCTGCGCAACCTCAAGGCTGTCGGGCGTCGCCGGGTGACGCGGATCCTGAACTCCGGCCCGCTGAAGGTGCTGTTCTTCCCGCCGCTGGCCACCGCCCTGCTGATCACCACCCCGTTCGCCCTCTACCTCACCCAGCTCTACCGCTTCACCCTCGACGTGGACTGGGCGCACGACCTGCTGCACGTCTACATGGTCACGGTCGGCTGCCTGTTCTTCTTCCCGATCCTCGGCAACGACCCGATGCCGAACCGGCTGCCGTACCCGATGCGGCTGCTGCTGCTCTTCATCACCATGCCGGCCCAGGCGTTCCTCGGCACCACGATCATGAGTTCATCGAAGCTGATCGCGGAGGACTGGTACCTGGCGTTCGGCCGCGCCTGGCCGCCGAGCCCGATCGACGACCAGAACCTCGCCGGGGCAATCATGTGGGCAACCGGCGACCTCACCATGGGCGTGATCATGGCGGTGTTCCTCGCCCAGTGGTACACCGACAGCAAGCGGGAGGCCGTCCGTGTGGATCGTCGGCTCGATCGTGAGGAGCGGATCGCTGCGCGGCGGGCTGCAGCCGGTCAGGACGTCGGGAACCGTTACCATGACGCCACAGGCGACCGCGCAGTCGCGGTGCCGGATGAGGAAGATCGATGACCGAACAGACGACTGCCCGGGTGCTGCTGTACTCCGACGACCGGACGGTGCGGGAGCAGGTGCGGCTGACGCTCGGCAAGCGGCTGGCCGCCGACCTGCCCGAACTGGACGTGTACGAGGTGGCCACCCAGCCCGTCGTTCTGCAGGCGATGGACGCCGGCGGCATCGACCTGGTGATCCTCGACGGTGAGGCTGTCCCCTCGGGCGGAATGGGCCTTTGCCATCAGCTCAAGAACGAGATCGAGAACTGCCCGCCAGTGCTGCTGCTGGTGGCCCGGGTGGCTGACGCCTGGCTGGCCACGTGGTCCAAGGCTGACGCGGTCGCGCCCTACCCGGTCGACCCGGTCCGGCTGCCGGCAGCTGCGGCAGAACTGCTGCGCGCCCGGCTCGCCCACCAGGCCACCGCGTGAGTTGGACCTGGCCCCAACTGCTCACCGAACTGGTGGGCCGAAGGGACCTGTCGCCGGAGGCGACCGCGTGGGCGATGGACCAGATCCTCGCCGGCGACGCCACCAACGTCCAGATTGCCGGATTCGCGATCGCCCTGCGGACCAAGGGCGAGACCGTCGCCGAGCTGACCGGGTTGTCAGAGGCGATGCTCGCCCGGGCCACCCCGATCGAGCTCACCCACCAGGCGGTCGACGTCGTCGGCTCCGGTGGTGACCGGGCCAACACGGTGAACGTGTCGACCATGGCAGCCATCGTGGCCGCAGCCACGGGGGTACCGGTGGTCAAGCACGGCAACCGTGCCGCGTCCAGCGCCTGCGGCACCGCAGACTGCCTGGAGGCTCTCGGAGTGGCCATCGATGTGGCCCCCGCCCGCCAGGCGCAGGTGCTGGCCGAAGCGGGGATCGTCTTCCTGTTCGCCCCGCTGTACCACCAGTCGCTGCGCCATGCCTCACCCGCCCGCGGCGAACTCGGCGTGCAGACCACCTTCAACTTCCTGGGTCCGCTGGCCAACCCGGCCAAGCCGGTTGCCCAGGCTGTCGGTGTGGCCGACGCCCGGATGGCCCCGCTGGTCGCCGGAGTGATCGCCGGCCGCGGCCATCGCGGCCTGGTCTTCCACGGCAGCGACGGCCTCGACGAGCTCACCACCACCACAACTTCGGACGTGTGGCTGATCTCCGCAGGCCAGATCGTGGCTACCGGTCTTGATCCGGAAGAGCTCGGCGTCGTTCCGGCGAGCCGTGAGGATCTGGTCGGCGGCGATCCGGCCCACAACGCCGGCGTCGTGCGGGAGGTGCTCGCCGGCCGGCCAGGGCCGGTGCGCGACATCGTTGCCCTCAACGCTGCCGCAGCCCAGCTCGCCTTCACCGGGCCCGACACCTCGGCCCCACTGGCCGGGCAGTTGGCCGGACCGCTGCAGCGAGCCTACGAGGCGATCGACTCCGGGGCGGCAGCGAGCGTCCTGGACACCTGGGTGCGCGTCACGCAGGCAGCCAGAACGGGCTGACCCCCACTGCGATCAGGGGCCCGAGCAGCAGCGACGGGCCGTAGGGGAAGGGCCCGTCGGCGCCCCGCCGCCACCTGACCAGCAGGCCCCAGACCGCCCCAACCAGCGCGCCGAGCAGGAACGACCAGAGCGCAACCGACGCACCGGTGGCGCCAGTCACGATCCCGATCAGCCCGGCAAGTCGCACATCCCCGAACCCGATGCCACTGCCGGTTCGCCAGATGAGCCAGAAGAGGCCCGCGGCCACTGCGCCGGTACCGGCTGCGCCGATCAGGACCGCCCAGTCGGCCCGCAGCCAGGCCGACAGCACGACGCCAACGGCGGCGACCCCGGTCGTGGTGTAGCTGAGCCGCAGCGGCAGGAAGCCGGTGCGCAGGTCGATCAGTCCCAGCAGGGCACCAAGGGAGACGAGTCCTGCCCAGGCCGGCCAGATCGTCGCCGGCAGGGCGAGGAACGCAACACTGCCGGCCGCCGTGGCGCAACTGAACACTGCCGCCCGGAACCTCGGCGAATCCAGCTCGATGAAGGGCGCAACCCCAACCTCGTCCGGTGGCACGGGCAGGTGCCGCAACAGGACCGGGATGGCGGCGGTGATGGCGATGGCCAGCAACAGCGCGATCAGCGGTCCTGCGAACACAGCCGGGATGGTTGGCACCAGCGCAGCCTATTGCTGACCCTGCCGGGCCAGCTCGCCGAGGCGTCGCTCGTCAAGGGCAAGGATGCGACGGGCACAGTCGCTCGGGATCCGGGCCAGCCGGCGTCCTTCGCGTCCGTACAGCAGCCGGTGCACGAGCCGCGGCGGCAGCCGGCCGTGCCGGGCGAGCACCGGCCACGGCAGCCCGGTGATGTCGATCAGCCTGCCCAGCAGCGCCCGGAACGGTGCGGCCTGGACCCAGTAGTAGTCGTGGTCGTTCACACCCCAGAAAGTCGAAATCCGGGGGCCGACTGTGAGTCGGCGCCCCGGATTCTCAGGACTTTTTCAGGTCTCCTCAGTGCTGGGCACGCACGAACCCGGCAGCCTGGGCGGCTTCCTCGCTGGCGAACCACACCGCTGGGATCGTCCGCTCGTAGGCTGCGCTACCGGGCACGTGGTACTTCATCGACCGGTCGTTGCCCTTGATGCTGTACCCCTGCGGCGGCTCGGTACCGAGGTACGAGCCAACTCCGTAGGGGCTATCGGCTAAAGGGGACGCATCGCCACCTTCGGCCTCGTTGGCGAGCTGGTCGAGCTTGTCCTCGATGTCGCCGGCGGTTTCGTCCACCTTGTCGGCCACGTCGGAGGCAACGTCGGAGGCTTGGTCGGCCACATCGGCAGCCACGTCCTTGGCTTCGTCGACGAGGTCGGCGGCCTTCTCCTGCACATCATCGGCAAGATCGGCAGCCTTCTTCTTGACGTCGTCGACCACGTCTGCGGCGGCGTCGGCAACGTCGGCGACCGGGTCAGCGACGTAGGCCGTGTTTGGCACGTGGGTCTCCCAGCCGGTGGACGGGTCGGCGAGCAGCTTCTTGATCGCGATCGCCACCGCACCGAGCGCTGCGCCGGCGAGCAGGATCTGGCCGAAGATCCGCCAACCCGAACGCTTTGGCCTGGCGACCTTGCGGATCTCCTTGGCCAGCGCTGCCGACGCGGCGGACACCCTGAGTTCCTTGGCCAGGGGCTGCCGGGCAAGCTCGCCGAGCAGGTCGGCGATTCGCGGCAGGTAGTCCTCCTGGACGCGCTCACGGGCGTAATCGACCGTCGGCGGGATCTTCTGCAGCACGTCGTCCACAGCGGGCTTGACCCGCTTCACGGTCGCGTCGACGACCGGTGTGACCCGATCGAGGGCCTCGTCGATCGCCGGGTGGACCCGGTCGAAGGTGTCAGCAGCCATTCGTGCGCCGCGAGTCCGTGCGTCCTTCAGCACTGGACGCAGTCTGGAATACGTCTGGTCAGCGAACTCGCCGCCCTCGCGCAGGGCCTGTTCGACGTAGGGCGAGAGGTACTCGACAGCGGTGTGCGTGCCGTCCTCCACCGCGTTGAGCAGCTTTTTGGTCTTCACTTTGCCTCCCGGAACCTCGGATGGGACCACCGTACCCGTAGCGGCGCCATGCCACACAGCATCTGTCAGGATGGGTAGTCCGGAATGAAAGGAAGGCCAGCATGGCCCAGAAGGCAACGCTCCACACCAACCATGGCGACATCGTGATCAACCTCTTCGCCGACCACGCACCCAAGACCGTGGCCAACTTCGTCGGCCTCGCCAACGGCACCAAGGAGTACGCCGATCCGCAAACCGGCGCGCAGACGACTGGAAAGTTCTACGACGGACTCGGCTTCCACCGGGTGATCAGCGGCTTCATGATCCAGGGTGGCTGCCCGTTGGGCACCGGCACCGGCGGCCCGGGCTACAACTTCGACGACGAGATCCACCCGGAACTGGTCTTCAACAAGCCGTACCTGCTGGCCATGGCGAACGCCGGCCTGCGGATGGGCAAGGGCACCAACGGTTCGCAGTTCTTCATCACCGTTGGGCCGACCCCGCACCTGAACCGCAAGCACACCATCTTCGGTGAGGTGGCCGACGAGGCCAGCCGCCTGGTGGTCGACGAGATCGCGGCCGTTCCGACCGGGCGCATGGACAAGCCGGCCGAACCGGTCGTGATCAACTCGGTGGAGATCAGCGAAGGCTGAGCGCTACTCGGCACCGATTGCGAAAGCGGCCTCCAGGTCGTGGGTGGAGTAGGCGCGGAACGCGATGTGCGTTTCCGTGCCCTCCACGCCGGGCACCTTGTTGACCTGGTCGGCCACGGTGGTCGCGACATCGTCGATCGTGCGCACTCGGACCATCGCGATCAGGTCGATGGTGCCGGTGACCGAGTACACCTCGGTGACCCCGGCCAGGTCTGCGATCTCCCTCGCAACCTCGGGGATTCGGGCAACGTCGGCCTTGACGAACACAATCGCGGTGATCATGCGCCGATCCTAATCTGCTGCGACGCCGCCGGGCCGATGCCCAGCGGCCAACTCCAGTCGCCTTCGATCTCGATCAGCCGGACGCCGGGGCGCTCCAGCCAGTCCGCGATCCGTTCGGTCTCCTCGACGATGGCGGCCGGCGCCGGGCCGAGCGGTCGGGCCACCCATTCCGCGGTGGCGACCGCGTCGCGCGCGACCCTCTGCGGCACTTCGCCGGGACGGGCAAGGGCCGCCGCTGCCAGCCGGCCGTGGCGGATCACGTGGATCTCCCAGCCGGGTTCGGCGCGGTAGGCGGCCACGATCTGCGGGCAGCCGGCCAGACTGGCCAGCCGGTGGTGCCGCAGGGCGGCCCGGCTGAAGCCCTCCAGCCGGTCGGTGAGCACCGCTGCGTCCTCGAAGCGCTCGGCAAGGACCAACTGGTTCAGCCGCGGCTCCGCCGCCCGCAGCACCGGGCCGACATCCTCCTGCAGGCACGCCCGCACCCGATCGGTCAGTTCGGCGTACTCCGCGGGGGTGACGGCCAGTTCGCACGGGGCGCAGCAGCGGCCCATACCGCTGAGCGCGCAGGCCGAGGTCGCCCGCTTGGGCGAGAGCCGGGTCGTGCATTGCCGGATCGGGAAGGCGTCGTAGAGCGCCATCATGGTCTGCTCCGCTGCCGCCCGGCGCCGGAACGGCCCGAAATACGCTGCGGGTTCGGCGCCGACGACCCGGACGATCGAAAGGCGCGGGAAGGGCTCGGTGGTGAGCTTGAGCCAGACCTGCCGCTCGGGGAACTTCGACCTGCGGTTGTAGCGGGGAGAATGGGCAGCGATCAGCCGCAATTCGAGCACGTCCGCCTCCAGCGGGGTACGGCAGACCGTGGTCTCCACGCCGGTCGCGATCCGCACCATCTCGTCGATCCGCGGGCGGGTCTCCGCTGCCGTGAAGTAGCTGGCCACCCGCTTGCGCAGGTTGCGGCTCTTGCCAACGTAGAGCACCTGGCGGCGGCTGCGCCCGTCCGGCCCGGCGAGGTCGGCAACGAACTGGTAGATCCCCGGTGCGGACGGCAGGTCCTTGGCCAGGCCCCGCTTGGCGCGGCGTTCCGGGGAGACCCTTCGGGTGAACTCGAACAGGTCCTCGAGCGTGCCGGCGCCGAGGTTCCCGATCCGTTCCAGCAGCCCGTGGAGTACGTCGACGGTCGCCCGCGCATCGGCAAGGGCCCGGTGGTTGGGGGTGGTGCCGGCCCGGAAGTGGGCGGCGAGAGTGGCCAGCTTCACGTTCGCCACCTCATCCCGCAGCAGCACCTGCCGGGCCAGGGCGACCGTGTCGATCACCTCCGGATTGGGCCACGGGTAGCCGTGGGTGGCGCAGGCACGCTTCAGGAACCCGGTGTCGAAGCCGGCGTTGTGCGCCACCAGCACGGTGCCGGCCGAGAATTCGAGGAAGCTCGGCAGTACCTCGGCCAGCTTTGGCGCACCGGCCACCATCAGGTCGGTGATGCCGGTGAGTACGGCGATCAGCGCCGGGATGTGGGTGCTCGGGTTCACCAGGGTCTGGAACTCGCCGAGCACTTCACCGCCGCGGACCTTCACCGCCCCGAACTCGGTGATGGTGTCCTCGGCGGCGCTGCCGGTGGTCTCGAGGTCGACCACGCAGAAGGTGATGCCGGACAGCGGCCGGCCGAGGTCCTCGAAACTCGGCTGGGCGAACGCTGCACTGGTCACGATCGCGACGCTAGATCAAGCCACCGACACTTCCGGTCAACAGCGCGGCGCGTCGATCCGTTCCACCAAGTCGCCGGTGATCAGGTACAGCCCGGCGGGGCTGCCGACCAAAGCGCTGACCGGGCCGGTCGGCGCCGGCAGGGTGCGCCAGCCGTCTGGGCAGCCGAGCCGGAGACCGGGTGGGGTCGCCCCGGTTGACACGACCGGTCGTCCCGCCACGATCGTCACCATGGCCGCCGGATCCTGGCCGGGGGCCGGGGTGCCGGCGAGCTCCGTCGCCACCACGTCGCTGGCCGAGCCGTCCTCGCCGATCGTCACCGACCAGACGACTGGCCGGCCCAGTGTCCAGCCGGCCACCCAACAGGTCCCGGCCGGTTCGGAGCAGGCGACCCCGGTGGCCCGGGACAGCTGGCCGGCCACCGGCGGCAGGTCGGCGGGTACCGGGAGGAGTACCTGCTGCCAGGGCCCGGTGGCCGAACCCAGCCAGAGTGACGGCCGCTGGCTGAACCCACCGGCCAGCCCCACCTCGTCGCCGGCGACCACCAGCAGGTTGCCCGAGCGGGCGAGCGCGCCGAAGCCGAGCACCCGGTCAGGGTTGGAGATCAGCGCCGGGTCGAGACCGGTGTGCTTGTGCCAGGTGTGCCCGGAGCGGGTCCACACCACCCCCTCGATCCCGGCCGGGACCGACCGGAGGCCGAAGATCACCGGCGTGCCGCCGATCACTTCGATGCCGAGCAGGTTCCCAGCGTCGTGGCCGCCGAAGGTGAAGAACTCCTGCGGATGGCTGGTCAGGCGGTTCCCGCTGAGGCTGCCGTCCCACAGGGTCAGCCGGGGATTCGAGTGGGCGCCGGCATGGACCCGGCCGATCGCGCTGACGGCGTCCCCGTCGACAGCCACGGAGATCAGGGTGGCCTCGGCGGCGCTCGGCTCGTTCGGTTCCAGGTCGAGCGCCCCGGTCGCGACCGCACCGGCTACCCGCACCAGCACCGGGGCGCCGGTTCGCTGGCCACCGACCAGCAGCCCCTCGCCTGCAGCCGAGAGGGAAGCGGGACGAAAGTCCGCGGGCAGGGTGACCCGCTGCCAGGCCGGGGTCGTCGTACAGCCGGCGAGGACAACCGATGCCACCGCCACGCAGGCCCTCCGCCGAAGCATGGGCGCAGCGTAGGCCGCGGGCGGGGGAAGTGTCAGAGGTAGCCGTCACGATGTGGTCATGGACGTACTGCATGTCGACTGCGGCACCTGCCGGGCCCGGGGCCCGGCCTGCTCTGACTGCGTGATCTCCGTGCTCCTCGGACCGATTTCCGAGGAGGTGCTCCTTGACGATCAGGAGCAGGCGGCACTGCAGGTGATGGCCGACTCCGGGCTCCTGCCACCCCTCCGGCTGGTCCGGTCCACGCCCCCCTTCGAAAGGGGTGGAGTTGCCTTCCCGACCGCGCTCCCTTAGGATTTTCTCAGGTTTGCTTCAGCGGGAGGTCATGGATGGGGTTCCAGAAAGGCGTGCGCTCTGCGTTCGCCGTAGTGGTCGCCGCCCTTGTGCTTCTCGGTGGCCAGGCCGTGACCCCCGTCCAAGCCGCGCCCAGCCCAACGCCCACGCCGTCGCCGGCAGCGAACAAGCTGAAGGATGCGAAGGATCAGGTAATCGAGCTCGAGGACCAGGCCAGCGCCCTCGATGAGGACTACCACGAAGCCAGCC
The DNA here is from genome assembly GCA_963848845.1 of uncultured Actinomycetota bacterium. Taxonomy (GTDB): domain Bacteria; phylum Actinomycetota; class Actinomycetes; order Propionibacteriales; family Propionibacteriaceae; genus Propionicimonas. The sequence continues at coordinate 345,725 of CAWKFH010000007.1, read as the reverse complement.
AGACCCTTGCCGAGAGCAAGCAGCGGCTCGACGTGCTCAAGGCCGACATCGCCGCCCAGGTGAAGCTGGTCAGCGCCCTGGGTGAGCAGGTCCGGGCGATCGCGCTGATGCAGTTCCGCAATCGCGACGTCGACACCACCGTCCAGATCTTCACCAGCGGCGACCCCGACACCCTGCTGGACCGCCTCTCCACCGCCAGCAAGGTGGACCAGGACCGGAACGACACCCTCGCCGAGCACCAGGCCGAGGCGGCCAACCTGGCCGACATGCAGCGCACTGGCGCCGCCGAGACCGCGGCCCTGGCGCAGCAGGAGCAGAAGCTGGCAGCGCTCAAGCAGCAGCTGCAGTCAAAGGTGGATGCCGCCCAGGCGCTCGTACTCCAGCTGACCGAAGAACAGCGCGCAGCGCTCGAAGCAGCAGATGGTGCCAAAACCGGCTGGGACCCGAGCGAGCTGGACGGCGTGTCGGCCAACGCCCGCGCCCTCGGTGCGATCCGTTACGCGACTTCGAAGGTGAAGATCGGACAGTACGTCTGGGGTAGCTCCGGCCCGACCGGGTTCGACTGCTCCGGCCTGATGCAGGCCGCCTACCGGTCCGTCGGCATCTCGCTTCCGCACTCCTCCCGGGCCCAGGCCAACGTCGGCCGCGCGGTCTCCCGCAGCGAACTCAAGCCCGGTGACCTGATCTTCTGGTACCACCCGATCCACCACGTCGGCATGTACATCGGCAACGGCAAGATCGTGCACGCCCGCAACACCCGCGTCGATCTGGTCATTCAGACGCTGGCCTCCTACCCGGCGCCGTGGGCCGGCGCGCGCCGCGTCGTCGGCTGAGACTCCCTGCCTGGTCGGCGGCACTGCTGCTGGCCTTCGCAATCGGCTGCGCCCAGGTCCCGCAGGCCCAGCCGGGGACGCTCCCCGATCGCCTGAACAACGCGCTGCGCCAGGAGAGCCAACAGGCTTTCCTCGACAACTTCACGGCCGACCCGGCCGGCGCCGCCACTGGCCGGCAGTGGTTCTCGGCACTCAGCCGGGCAGCGGTCACCTTCAGCCAGCCGGACGGCCAGACGCTCTCGGTGCGCTCGATGCTTCCCGGCGACCGCCGGGAGGCCACCTGGACGCTGCGGCTGGACCTGGAACCGGCCACCGGCCGCATCCGCGGGCTCACGCCGACCCCCAACCGGCCGATCTGGACCCTTGGGGCGACTGACGTCACCCCAGCCCGGCACGGCACGCTGCTCAGTGCCGGCCTGGACGAGGCGGCCCGGCAGCAATGGGCGGACCGCCTCGACCGGGCTTCGGTGACCGTTGCGGCCAGCAGCCCGGCCGGCGGTGCCGGCTGGACCGGGGGACTGGTGGTCGAGATCGTGGCCGACGCGTCCGACTTCGAGGCCGTCACCAATGAGCCGCATGGCAGCGCGTCCGCGCTGACGACCTGCAGCACCGGCACGCCCCGGGTCGTGGTCAATCCGGCGGTCCTCGACCAGCCAGCCGAATGGCTGGACAGCACGCTGGTGCACGAGGCCGTGCATGTGGCCACCGACTCCGCCTGCGTTCCGGTGGGCCGGAACCTCCAATGGGCGGTGGAGGGCCTGGCCGAATCAGTCGCGGCAGGGAACGACCCGGCGACGGCCACCCGGAACCAGCAGCTGGTTGCGGGCTACCTGCGCGACCACCCGGTGCCAAGGACGCTGCCGGACGAACTGACTGATCTCACCGGTTACGCGCTGGCCCAACTGGCGGTCGAGCAGGTACAAACGCACCTCGGTGCCGGCGCCAAGGGTCTGCTCGATCGGGCCATCCACGACTCCAGGCAGGTGACCACGGCCGAACTGGAGCGGGTCACCGGCTGGTACACCGCAGAACTGGAGCGGATCGGGCGATCAGGCTGAGTGCTGGGCGAAGAAGGCCAGGGACTCGCTGAAGATCTGCTCCTTGTCGCGGTCCATCGTGGCCACGTGGTAGCTGCGCTCCAGGACACGTTCGGTGATCGCCTCGCTGGAGACGTGGCTCACGACGAAGGCGGTCGATGCCGCCGGCACCACGTGATCCACGGCCGACCTGAACACCAGCAGCGGGCAGCCGACCAGGTCCATGCAGGCCCGGACGTCCACCCACATCCGCATCATCGAGTTGGCCGCCCGCAGCGGCGTCCGTTCGTAGGCCCGTTCGAGAATGCCCGGCTCGGCGATGTCCGAACCGATGGCTTTCGACGAGGCCTTGAAGTGGTGCAGCACCGGCACGGCGAGCATCTTCGGGTACCCCATCACCGCCGGGTTCACCAGCACCAGCCCGGCGACCTCGTCGGGATACTTCTCAGCCAGCCGCAGGGCCAGCGCGCAACCCATGCTCAGTCCGGCGACGAACACCACCTCGCAGCTCGTGCGCAGCTCGAGGAATGCCCGCTCCGCGGCCGCATACCAGTCCCGCCAGCCGGTCACGTTGAGTTCCTGCCAGCTGGTGCCGTGTCCCGGCAGCCGGGGCAGCGACACCGTGTAGCCGGCGTCGGCGGTGAGCTTCGCCCACTCCAGCAATGACCAGGGTGATCCGGTGAAGCCGTGGCAGAACAAGACCCCGACCGGGCCGCCGTCGGCGTGGAATGGCTCGGCGAAATCGCTCACCTGCATGCGGTCATCGTAGGCTGTCGGGAGGCACCGGACGCGGAGGGCGTTGATGTACTACCAGCTGTTCAAGAACCTGCTCTTCGCACCAGTGGTGCGCTGGCTCTTCCGGGCGAGGATCGAGGGTGCTGAGAACGTTCCCGAGACCGGTGGCGCGATCCTGGCCAGCAACCACATCGCGGCCGGCGACACGTTCGTGATGCCAGCACTCCTGCGTCGCCAGGTCATCTTCCCCGCCAAGGCCGAACTGTTCGCCGGGAACCGCGGGCCCGGCTCGAAGATCATCGCCTGGTTCCTCAAGGCTGTCGGGCAGGTGCCGCTGGATCGTTCCGGTGGCCGGGTGAGCCATGAGGGGCTGTCCCCGGTATTGCAGGCGCTCGCCGACGGTGGCCTGGTCGGCATCTACCCCGAGGGCACCCGCTCAACGGATGGGCGCCTGTACAAGGGTCGCACTGGCGTTGCCAGGATGGCGCTGGCCGCCGGCGTCCCCGTGATCCCGGTCGCTGTCGCCAACACCGGCCCGGTGCGGACCCGCCTGGGCATCCCGTGGATCTGGAAGCCGCGCGTGGTGATCGGCAAACCCCACGACTTCAGCGCCTACGCAGGTCTCGCCGACGACCGGGACACCCTGCGCTGGGTCACCGACGAAGTGATGCACGACATCCAGCAACTGTCCGGCCAGACCTATGTCGACGCCTATGGAACTTCGGTGAAGAGCGGCTCGCTGTCTGCCGCTGAGGCCGAGGCCAGGGTGCTGCCCCATCCCGGCTACGGTGCTTCCCCGCCGCAGTTGCCCTCCGGCGGACTATCCTGACCGCCGTGTCCCAACCGATCCCGTCCCTGGCCGAACTGCACCGTATGGGCGCCGCCCAGCAGCCGACCTACCCGGACGCCGACGAGGTCGCCCGCGTGCTGGCCGAATTGCGGCACCGTCCGCCCCTGGTGTTCGCGGGCGAGTGTGACGACCTGCGCGGCAAGCTGGCAGCGGTGGCGGCCGGCCGCTCCTTCCTGCTCCAGGGCGGTGACTGCGCCGAGACCTTCGAGTCGGTGACGGCCGCCAACATCCGCGGCAAGCTGCGGGTTCTGCTGAGCATGGCCGTGGTGCTCACCTACGCCGCCCAGGTGCCGGTGCTCAAGGTCGGCCGGATCGCCGGCCAGTACGCCAAGCCGCGGAGCCGCGACACCGAGACCCGCGGCGCGATCACCCTGCCCGCCTACCGTGGCGACGCCGTGAACGCGCTGCCGTTCTCCCCGGACGCGCGCCGGCCGGACCCGCGTCGGCTGATCGAGGTCTACAACCACTCCGCGGCGACGCTGAACCTGCTCCGGGCGTTCGTGAAGGGTGGTTTCGCCGACCTGCGGGCGGTGCACTCCTGGAACTCCGACTTCGTCCGCAACTCCAACGTCGAGCAGCGCTACGAGCAACTGGCCGCACGAGATCGAGCGGGCCCTCGCGTTCATGGTGGCCTGCGGCGTGGATTCCGACACGTTCCGGACGGTCGACTTCTACTCCAGTCACGAGGCGCTGCTGCTGGAGTACGAGCACGCCCTGACCCGCATCGACTCCCGCACCGACACCCCGTACAACACCAGTGCCCACATGGTCTGGATCGGGGAGCGCACCCGCCAGCTCGACGGGGCGCATGTGGAGTACCTGCGGCACCTGCGCAACCCGGTCGGGGTGAAGCTCGGGCCTGCGGCCACCCCGACGGCGGCCGTGGAGCTGGCCGAGCGACTGGACCCCGACCAGGAGCCGGGACGGCTGACGATCATCACCCGGATGGGTGCAGAACGGATCCGGGACGCGCTGCCGCCGGTGATCGAAGCCATCGAGCAGACCGGCCGGAAGGTGGCCTGGGTGTGCGACCCGATGCACGGCAACACCTTCGAGACGTCGCTCGGCTACAAGACCCGCGCCTTCAGCCAGGTCGCGGACGAGCTGAACGGCTTCTTCGATGTCCACGAGGCCATGGGCACCTGGCCCGGCGGAGTGCACATCGAACTCACCGGTGACGACGTCACCGAGTGTGTCGGCGGCGTCGACGAGCTCGTTGAGGCCGACCTGTCCAACCGCTACGAGACCGCCTGCGATCCGCGGCTGAACCGTAACCAGTCGCTCGAGCTGGCCTTCCTGGTGGCTGAACGACTCACCGACGGCCGGATCCGCCGGGTGAACCCGGTGCAGGAATACTCTGCCGAAGACTTCTGAAGGCCGCTGACCGATGATCGACCTGAGAAGTGACACCGTCACCCGGCCGACCGCCGGGATGCTGGCTGCGATGGCTGCCGCCGAGGTGGGCGATGACGTCTACGCCGAGGACCCGGCCGTCAACGCGCTCGAAGCGCGGGTGGCCGAGCTGCTCGGCCACGAGGCAGGGCTGTTCTGCCCGACCGGCTCGATGGCGAACCTGCTGGGCGTGTGGCTGCTGGTCCAGCCGGGGCAGGAACTGGTCTGCGACGTCCGGGCGCACGTTGCCCGGGCCGAGATGGGCGCCCACGCTGCCCTGCACGGCATCACGATGCGAACCTGGGACTCCGCCTACGGGGTGACCGACGCCGCCACGATCGCCGGCATGATCACCCCGGACGCCGGTCCCTACCTGGTCTCCACTGCCGCCGTGGCGCTGGAGAACACCCACAACTTCGGCGGTGGCACCGTCCAGCCCTACGAGCACCTGGCCGAGGTATCGCAGCTGTGCCGCGACGCGGGCGTCGGGGTGCACCTCGACGGCGCGAGGCTGTGGAATGCGCACGTCTCGACGCAGGTCCCGCTGGACCACTACGGGACGTTGTTCGACACCGTCAACGTCTGCTTCTCCAAGGGACTCGGGGCGCCGATCGGTTCGATGCTGGTGTCGAGTGCTGCGAGCATCGCCCGTGCCCGGGTGCAGCGCAAGCGGCTCGGCGGAGGATGGCGCCAGGCCGGGCTGCTGGCCGCGGCCGCCGACTACGCCCTCGATCACCACCTGCCACGGCTGGGCGATGACCATGTGGCCGCCGCAGCGTTCGCCGCCGAGGTCGCAGCGGTCGTGCCCGCGGCCGTCGAGGCGGCCCGCGTGCAGACCAACATCGTCGTGCTGGACACCGGTTCCGCCACCGCCGGGTCGGTTGTCGCGGCTGCCCGCGCTGCCGGCGTCAAGCTGTCGGCCGTCGGCGTCAGGGTCGTGCGGGCCGTGACCCACCAGGAGGTGTCCGTCGACGAGGCGATCGCCGCCGGGCGGATCGTGGCGGGGGTGCTCGCGGGGTGAAAGCCGCCGTCCTCGGTTCGCCGGTCGAGCACTCGCTGTCGCCAGTGCTGCACGCGGCCGGGTACGCCGAGCTCGGACTGACCGACTGGTCCTACGATCGGTTCGAACTGGTGGCCGCCGACCTGCCCGGCTTCGTCGCCGGGCTGGACGCGGACTGGCGGGGGCTGAGCCTGACCATGCCGCTGAAGGAAGCCTGCCTCGAGGTGGCTGACCAGGTGACTCCGCTGGCTGAGCGGGCCGGCGCCGGGAACACGCTGGTCCGGCTGCCCACCGGTGCGTGGCGTGCCGACAACACCGACATCGGCGGCCTGGTCGATGCGCTTGGGCGGTCCTGGCAGCCGGGCTGGACCTCGGCTGCGATCCTCGGCGCCGGTGCCACGGCCCGGTCGGCGGCGCTGGCCCTGGTCGACCTCGGGGTGTCCGGGATCAAGCTGTACGCGCGGAACCGGACCCGGGTCGACGACTTCACTGCCTGGGCAGCCACGGCCGCGCCAGACCTGAACGTTGCCGCCGCTGCGCTGGAGGACTGGCCGGGCGGAGCTGAACCGGTGGTGATCTCCACCCTGCCCGGCGGTGCGGCCGACGGCTTCGCCCTGCCGGGACCCCGCCACGGGCTGCTGTTCGACGTCGTCTACGCCGACTGGCCGACGCCGCTGGCCAGGACCGCAGCCGCGGCGGGCATGACCGTGATCGGCGGCCTCGACCTGCTCGTCCACCAGGCCGCGCGCCAGTTCACCCTGTTCACTGGCCGGACCGCGCCGCTCGAGGCCATGTTGGCCGCCGGCCGCGCGGCCATCGGAGGTAGCCAATGATCGTCCTGATCGGCTTCATGGGGGCAGGCAAGACCACCGTCGGGCGGCTGCTGGCCAGCCGGCTCCTCATGCCGTTCGTCGACTCTGACCAGGTCATCGAGGACACCGAGGGCCTTTCGGTCGCCGACATCTTCGACGGCTACGGCGAGGCCGGCTTCCGCCGGGTCGAGGCCGAGACCATCACCCGCCTGTTGGCCGGTCCGGAGGTCGTGCTGGCCCTCGGCGGCGGCGCGCTGGGCAGCGCCGAGGTGCGGGCAGCGCTCGCCGGGCATCGGGTGGTGCTGCTCGACGTCGCCCTGCCCGAGGCGCTGGAGCGGGTCGCGTCCGATCCCGCCCGGCCGATGCTGTACCGACCGAACCTCAGCGACCTCTACGACAGTCGCCAGCAGGCGTACCGGGACGCTGCCGAGGTGGTCGTCTCCGTCAGCGGCCGCCCACCGCGGGAGATCGCAGCGGACGTGCTGACCGCCCTCGGTGAGGATGGCGTGGGAGAGTAGTCGGCATGGACGTGCTGGTCATCAATGGGCCCAACCTGAACACTCTCGGCACCCGGGAGCCGGAGATCTACGGCTCCATCACGCTGGCGGAGGTCGAGGCCGGGCTGGTGGCGCAGGGTGCTGCCGCCGGTCTCGAGGTCGACACCTTCCAGAGCAACCACGAAGGCGCCATCATCGACCGGCTGCACGCCGCCCGCGCCGACGGCACCCGGTTCATCATCATCAACCCTGGGGCGTTCACCCATACCTCCGTGGCGATCCGGGACGCGTTCGCAGCCGTGGACGTCCCGTTCTGCGAGGTGCACATCTCCAACGTGCACGCCCGGGAGGAGTTCCGCCGGCATTCCTACCTCGCCGACCTGGCCGTCGGGGTGCTGGCCGGGTTCGGCACCCGCGGCTACCTGATGGCCATGGACTACGTCATCTCCCGGCTGGTAGGCAGGTGACATGCAGATCACCCATCTTGGCCATTCCGCGGTGCTCCTCGAAACCTCGGGCATCCGCATCCTGATCGATCCGGGCAACTTCTCCGACGCCTGGCACGGCCTGGTCGACCTGGACGCGATCCTGGTCACCCACCTGCACCCGGATCACATCGACCCGGCCAACGCCCCGGCCCTGCTGGCCGCCAATCCGCAGGCGCGGGTCCTGGTGGAGCCGGGCGTGATCGAGGCGGTCCGGCTGGAGCGGGCCGAGCCGATCACCGCCGACACCAGCATCGAACTGGACGGGCTCACGATCGCAGCCGTCGGCGGGCTGCACGCGGTGATCCATCGCGACATCCCGCGGATCGGCAATGTCGGCCTGGTGTTCAGCGCCGAGGGCGAGCCGACCTTCTTCCATCCCGGCGACAGCCTGGCCGCGGTGCCGTCCGGGGTGGACGTGCTGGCGGTACCCGCCTACGGGCCATGGGCGGCGATGAAGGAAACCATCGACTTCGCCCGCGAGGTCGCAGCGCCCCAGGGCTTCCCCATCCACGACGGGATGCTGAACGAGCGCGGCTGGTCGCTGGCGTTCAACCGGGTCAGCGAGATGACGCCGTGCAAGCTCACCGACCTGCGCGGGAAGGGTCCTTGGACGCCGGCCTGAGGGTCACCCGACGTACAACGTGATCGTCGACCCCTTGGCTGCCTGCTGGCTCTCACCCGGGTTGGTGCCCAGCGCTGTGCTGCCGAAGGGCAGGGCACGCTCGACGTTGACCTTGAAGCCGAGGTCGGTCAGCTTCTTCGTCGCAGCCTTCTGACTGAGGCCGCGCACTCCAGGGATGGCAATCATCTCCGGGCCCTTGGAGACGGTGAAGGTAATCGTTTCACCCCTTGCCAGCGAGCCGCTCTTGGGGTCGGAGGAGATCACGTTGCCGGCGACGATCTTGCTGTGGAACTTGTCCTCCGCGCGCTGGACGATCAGCCCGGCGTTCTTGAAGTACGCCTCGGCCTCGGTGAATGGCTTGTCCTTGTAGCTGACTATCTTCACCGGCGGAGGACCCTTGGAGACGTTCAGGTTGACCACCGTGCCGGGCTTGACCATCTTGCCGGCCTCGATCGAGCCGCTGACCACAGTGCCGATGGCGATGCTCTCGCTGTAGACCTCGATCTGCTTGCCGGCCTTGAGGTGGGCGGCTTCGAGGGCCTGGGTGGCCTGTTCGGGGCTGCGGTTGACCAGGGAGGGCACCGGATAGCGCTCCGGGCCCTTGGAGAGGAACGCGGTGACGGTGCCGCCGCGAAGCACCCGATCCCCGGTACCGGGGTCGGTGCGGACGACCTGGCCGACCGGAACGGTCTCGCTGAAAGCCTCATCCCAGGAGAGCTTCAGGCCGCTCTTGGTGGCCAGCTTGGTTGCCTCGTTCTCGCTGAGCTTGGTGAAGTTAGGGGTCGTGGTGAACTGCCCGGCAACCAGGTACCAGGTTCCGACGCCGAGGAGGGCGGTCACGACGAGCAGTACCAGCAGGGAGATTCCCCCGCGGCGACGCTTCCGCGCCCGGCGCTGCTGAAGCGGTCCCGCGGCCGGCGAGGGCAGGTTCTGCGGCACGTCGTCGTAGTAGGGCATGCCGTCGGCCGCGCCCGGGTGGTTGGGGCTGATCGGCGTGGATGGGGTGAAGCGCAGGGTGGCGGTCCGCTGGACATTGCCCCCGGCCGCGCTCACGGCCGGCACATGCTCGGTCACCTGGTTCGCCGCGTCGAGGGTGGTCTCCCGCATCCGGGAGGTGAGCAGGGGATCGTTCATCACGCCGTGCCCGATGGCGTCCCGGGCCTGGCGCAGGTGGTCGAGCAGCACCTTCGCGTCCGCCGGGCGATTGTCCGGCTTCCGTGCGGCCGCCGACATCACGAGGGCGTCCAGGTACGGCGGGACGCCGGACCGGGTGTCCCGCCATTGCGCGGGCGCGCTGGCCGATGGCGCGGTGATCTCGTTGTGGACGTGGCTGTAGGCCACCTGGATCGGGGTGTCGCCGGTGTGCGGCTTGCGTCCGGTGAGCATCTCGAAGAGCAGCACGCCAAGGGCGTACACGTCGCAGCGGGTGTCCGCGTGACCGTGGGTGACCAGTTCGGGCGCGATGTAGGAGACGGTTCCGATCAGCATGCCGTTGGCTGTGGCGGTGTGCGCCGTCACAGCCCTGGCCAGGCCGAAGTCGGCGACCTTGATCTGGCCCCGGGTCGAGATCAGCACGTTCTCGGGCTTCAGGTCGCGGTGGATGATGCCGGCCTCGTGGGCAGCTGCGACGGCTGCAGCAACGGGCACCAGCAGGTCGAGGGCCCGCTGCGGCTCCATCGGGGCTTCGCGGCTGATCAGGTTCCGCAGGGTCGACCCCTCGACGTATTCCATCACCATGTAGGGACGGTCGTTGTCGATGCCCTGGTCGAAGACGGAGACCACGTTCGGGTGGGAAAGGCGGGCGGCCGCGCGGGCCTCCCGGTCGAAACGGCTGACGAAGTCCTGGTCGCTGCCCAGGTTGTCGTGCATCACCTTGACCGCGACGGTTCGGGTGAGCCGACGGTCCGTGGCGAGGTAGACGGTGGCCATGCCGCCACGCGCGAGCTTCCGGAGAATTTCGTAGCGACCGTCGAGCAAGTGACCCACCAGGGGATCGCTATGGCTCATGGTCGTCACTTTGGCTCCGGACAGAGTCGGGGAAGTAGGCCGTCCAGACCTGGGGTGATTGTATGAGGGCCAGCCAAGTTCGGTCCGCCGACCCGCCGTCGGGAATAGGCTGGGCTGATGACCGCACTCCTCGGCCTCGCCACCCGCCTCGGGCTGGCCCGCCTCATGCTGATCACCGGCACCCGATCCGAAGTTGGCGATCTGGGCGAGTTCATCGACGCGGGTTTCGCGGGCGGGGTCGACCTGGTGCAACTGCGGGATCCGGACGCCGACCCCGCCACCATGCTGGCGGCGCTGAAGGTGCTGCGTGAGGTCGGGTACCGCTACCAGGGCCTGGTCAGCGTCTTCGAGTCCGGCCAGCTGGCCGAGGAGTTCCGGGCCGATCTCCTGCACCTGTCTGAGCGTGGCGAGAAGGCCGCGACCGCGCGCCGCCACCTGCACAAGTGGGGGCTGATCGGCCGGTCCTGCCATTCCCGGGGGCAGATCGAAGAGGCGATCGCCGACCCGGATGTGAACTACCTGACCGTCGGCCCGGTCTACGGCGGGTTGCCGGTAGGGGACTCCGGCCTTGGCCTGGTCCGGCACGCAGCAAAGGTCGCACCGCCAAGCGCGCCGGAATCGAAGCCGTGGTTCGCGGTCGGCGGGGTCACCGCCGCCAACCTGGACGAGATCCTCGCGGCCGGGGCCCGTCGGATCGCCGTGTCCCGGGCGATCACCGACGCCGACGACCCGGAGGCCGCGGCGATGGCCTTGAAGGACCGGCTGCGGCACGTCTGGAACGAGGATCCGGCCATGCAGAGCCTCACCCTGAAGATGTTCCAGAACTGAGGCAGGCAACCGCCGTTCAGAACGGCGGTGGGTCGTGCGCCGCCTGCCGCAGGGGGAAGGTCCGGCCGTCGCCGCTCTTCCAGTAGGTGAGTCCCAGCGGACTCCGCCACAGGTAGCGCCCGGGGAGCAACTGCTCCACCTGCCAGCCGCCGTGGGTTTTCGCCCGGTGTGGGCGTCGGGCCAGTGGGCCGAGGTTGTCGACGCGGGTCTGTCCCGGCTCGCCGCTGCGGTGGCAGTACGGCTCGGTGTGGTCGAGGTCGAGGCCGCGGCTGGGACGGGAGCCGTACGGGAAGACGTCGGTCGGGTGGCGCAGAATCACCGCCCGGCGCATCGCCGCCGGGATCTCGTAGGAGTCGACGGGCGTGACCCCACCCGGATCGAAGACCGGCAGGACCCGGACCCGCGTGCCCTTCAGCAGCCGGCGGAGTTGTTTGACCGGCACCGGACCGATGCCCTCAGCCCTGGCCACACCGCGACCCTTGCGCACTGCCTGATCGCTGACATGGACGAAGAGGGTGGACCGGGGCAGCAGGCCCTTCGGGTCAATCGGGAGCAGGGTGCTGCCAAGGGCTGGCTGAGCAGGATCGGAGGCTGGCTGCGCTGCCCGCTGCAGGAGCGCTGCGGCATGCACGGGGTTGGCCAGGATCGCGAGGGCCGAGGCTCGTCGGTTCTCGCGGTCGTCGTGGTCGCCGTCGGCCTTGAGGATGGCCGCGATCCTGTTCAGGGCCGCGTCCAACTGCTGCCCGTCGGCGCAGTTCACCTTGCCTTCCAGCCAGCTGATGCCGTCAGGCTGGGGATGGAGGCGCACGTAGCGGTTGCGTCGCTGGGTCTCGGCCCGTTCCTCCGCCCCGCGCGGGTCAACCGCGACGATCAGGCCCTCGAGGAGTTTCAGGGCGCGGCCGAAGGGCAGCCCGGGCAGGGTGGGGGAGAGCTCGCGGTCGAGTTCGAGGGCAGCCCGAAGCCCAAGGCCGACCCCGGACACTCGCGCGACGATCTTCCGCGCCTGCCACAGCGGGACTGCCCCGTGGCGAACCAGCGCCCAGAGCAGGGGATGGCGGTACTCCAGGTCGAGCAGGTCGGAGATCAGCAGGCTGATGGTCTGCTGGCTGACGCCCAGTGCTGCGGACAGCTCGAGCGGAACGAACTCGTTGAGCTTCGGCCCGCCCTCGGCAGCGAGTTCGACCAGTCGCCCGCGGCCGGGCATGGGGTTGTCGGGCAGATCGCGGTGGTAGTTCTGCACGATGTGCAGGATCGCGACCGCCTCCTGGACCTCGGCTGCCTGGCGTGTGGCGCGGGCATCGAGGAGCACCTCAAGAGCGTCCCGTAGCGGGACTCCCTGCAGATCGCGCACTTCGAACATGTGTTTCATTTTAGGCACTGCCACTGACAACTTGGCCTGCCGGAGCCAACCCTGTGGGCAACTGCACGAGTATTACCAAGAGGCTGTGGATAACCCCGATCGGGTCTTTTTCCCGGCTTGGTTGTGTGCCACACTCCTGCCACCCCGGGAGGTAGCCATGCCGATTCTGTCAGGGCGACTCGCTTCGATCGTGGTGATCGCCTGCCTTCTGGCCGGTTGCCAGCCAGCCGCGCCGGTGCCGACCAACCTGCCCAGCTTCCGCTGCACTCCAGAGGCAGGGGGGTCCGAGTTCGACTGCACCCAGCACCAGTACGACGAGATGGTGGCCAAGGACAAGCTCTACGCCGAGGCCGAGGCTGTGTATCGCAAGTTCCTGGCGGAGGACGTGCGCATCATGCGTGCCGGCGGCACTGATGCACCGACTCCCGCACTACTGGAGACGACGTCCGGGGCATTTCTCGCAGATGCCATGGCGGAGTATGTAGATATGAAGAAGTTGGGTTTGCGGGCCGAAGGTCCGGACCCGGTCCTCGAGTTTCTAGTACGCCAGCCTGGCTTGTCCAAAGGCGGATCGGTCGTGGTCTTCAGGTCATGCATCGACGCGTCGGCTACGTCATTCACCAGAGGCGGAGAGGTCCAGAAGCACGGACCGATAGCTCTTGACACCGTCTATTTCGGCTCGGTGGATGCTGCGTTGAAGATCATCGGTGCTGACGGAGGAAAGGTGCCGGAATGCGAAGTTTAGTCGCGACGATTCTTGCCGTGCTGGTTTCTGCCTGCCTCGCTCCAGCACGGGTGGTCCTTGCCGATGACTCAGACTCCGGAGGCGTGAATGTGCGGGACGTAGGGGGTGGCACGGGGAGGGGCGAGTTCGAAAGGCAGTCGATCGGCGCGAACCGAGGCATGCCTCATCGAAGAACCGAGCGGTCGTCCTCCGGAAGAGTCCAATCGTTCCTCCCAAACTAACCAAGACCGAACTGGCTGCCATTGAGGCGATGTGCCGCGAATCCCCGGACGGCATCTGCCACGGCGCGCCGAAGGATGACAGCAGGGCAGCCAAACCTCGGGCCAGAGTCTCGCTGAGTGCCATCGCGCGCACCCTGGTCGTCCGGCTGCAACTGCCGGACCCGACACCACGGTTCGGCCCGGACCCGTCGGTGAACGAGTGGAAGATGGCCGCGGTCGGATACCCGCTCTGGCTGTGGACCGATGGTCCGACGACCGTGGCCAGCCGGGTGCGGGCCCACGGCATCACGTTCACGCTCCGGGCCACCTGGCGGTCCACGACGTTCGACATGGGGGACGGGCACCAGGTGAGCTGCACCAGCACCCGCGCCTACCCCGCCAGTGTGAAGCCCGGCACGAAGTCCCCGGTCTGCGGCTACACCTACCTGAAGTCCTCGCTGCCGAAGGGCAACTACAGCGTCACTGCGACCACCAACTGGCTGCTCGCCTGGAGCGCGCTTGGCCAGTCCGGATCGTTGCCCGGCAGCCACAGCGGCAGCTGGTCGTTGCCAGTGGGTGAACTCAACGCGCTGGTCGTGCGCTAGGGCTCAGGAGTCCCGCTGGCTCGCGAGCAGCGCCAGTTGCTGGAGCCCGCCGCGCGCTCCCGCACCGATCCCAGCGTGGTTCAGCGCTGCCAGAGCCCCGGTGGTCGCGTCCTCGATCTCCTGCTCGGTGGCGGCCAGCGCCCCCGAAGCCGTGATGATCCTGCGGGCCTCGGCCACCTCCGCCGGGGTCAGCCCGGCGCCGAGCAGCACGTCCAGCCGTGCAGCATCGGCAGCGTCAGCGCCGGCCATCGCGTTGGCGATCAGCACGGTGAGCTTGCCTTCCCGCAGGTCGTCTCCGGCAGGCTTGCCGGTCACGGCCTCGTCCCCGAACACGCCAAGCACATCGTCTCGGTACTGGAACGCGCGGCCCAACGGCGAGCCGTAACGGCCGAGCGCGGCAATCAGTTCGGGCCCCGCCCCGCCCAGCGCCGCCCCGATCTGCAGCGGCCGGACGACGGTGTACCGCGCGGTCTTGTACTCCACGACCCGACGGACCTGGGCCAGCACCGACTCCGGGTCGCGGCGGGCGTCCATGGGTTGCCGGGTCTGCGCGGTGATGTCGAGGTACTGCCCGCCGGTCACCTCCGACCGCATGGCGGCAAGCAGCGGTTGGGCGGCCGCCAGCGCCGCCGGGGGAGCCCCACACTCCGTGAACATCTCCACCGACCACATCACCAGCAGGTCGCCCAGCAGGATCGCGCCGGCCTGTCCAAACTCCTTTGCCCCGCCCCTGCGGTCGGCTGCTGCATGGCGTCCGGCGAGCTGGACGTGGGCTGCCGGAACCCCGCGGCGGGTGTCGGAGCCGTCCATCACGTCGTCGTGCACGAGTGCGCTCACGTGCAGCAGGTCGAGGCTGGCGGCCGCCCGTAACACCTGGGCAGGCACATCGCTGCCCCCGGACGCGGCCAGGTAGCCCCAGCAGCAGAAGGCGGGACGCAGCCGCTTCCCCCCAGTGGTGAAGGCCGTCGCCAGCTCCACGAGTTCGACGACCTCGGGCCCCATCTCCGACAGGGTCCGGCCGCGACTCGCAAGGAAGCCGGCCAGTTCGCCGCCGATCGCTGCCCGTAGCTCGGCCGACAGCGGATCGGCGGCGTCCAGATTGACCACGCTCTGAGCCTAGACTGCGCGGCTCACCGACGCTGGGCCTAGCCTTGCCCCCATGTCCACGACCAGGCCGGCGCCGAGCATCTCCGAGGTCCTGGCCACCGGTGACCATCCCACGATGTCGTTCGAGTTCTTCCCGCCGAAGGACGACGCCGGCCAGACCCTGCTGCTGGACACCATCGCCGGCCTCGAACCGCTGCGGCCCGATTTCGTTTCGGTGACCTACGGCGCCAGCGGTTCCACCCGGGCCCGGACGATCGACGCCACCCGGCTGATCCAGACCCGGATCGACGCGGTGACCATGGCCCACCTGACCTGCGCCAGCCAGTCGGTGGGCGAGATCCGCGGTGCGATCGAGGCCTACACCGGGGCCGGGGTCAGCCACATCCTCGCTGTCCGCGGCGATCCGGCGGCCGGCCCGACCGCACCCTGGTTGAAGCATCCCGACGGCCTCGACAACGCCACCGAACTGGTCCGGCTGATCAAGGCCAGCGGCGACTTCTGCGTCGGGGTGGCGGCCTTCCCCGACGGGCACCCGGAGCACCACGACTTCGACCTGGACGCCCGGATCCTCGCCGAGAAGGAACAGGCCGGCGCCGAGTTCGCGATCACCCAGCTCTTCTTCGACGCCGACGCCTACTTCCGTCTCGTCGAACGGGTGCGCGCGCTGGGCTGCCAGCTGCCGATCATCGCCGGCATCATGCCGGTCACCAATGTCGCCCAGATCGAACGGTTCGCCACCTTCTCCGGCGCCGACCTGCCCGCGCCGCTGGTGGCGCGCCTGCACGCCGTCGCCCACGATCCGGCGGCGGTACGCGCGGTCGGACTTGAGGTGGCCACAGGACTCTGCGACCGGCTGCTTGCCGGAGGCGCGCCCGGCCTGCAGTTCTTCACCCAGAACCGCTCGCGGGCTACTGCAGAGATTCTCGCCAGGCTCCGGCAGATTCCCCCACATCGAGGGTGACCAACCGTTGCGTCGGCCGGGTCAGGGCGACGTAGAGCACCCGCACCCCGCCCGGGGACTCCGCCACGATCTCGTCCGGACCGACCACGATCACCGCGTCGAACTCCAGGCCCTTGGCGTTCAACGGGCTGAGGAAGGACAACCGTTCGGCGTTGGCTGTGACCGCGGGACCCTGTACCGCGACCAGTTGGCCGATGCGGGACGGCGCTGCGATCACCCCGATGGTGCCTTCGACGTTGCCGGCCAGGTCGTCCACGGCGCGGTCCAGCCGGCCAACCAGCTCATTCTCGGATGTGGTCAGCAGCAGCGGCTCCACCCCGGTGGAGCGGACGGCGCTGGGCAGGTCGGCCTGCGGGTAGGCACGCCGCACCACCTCGGCGGCCAGCCTGAACACCTCGGCCGGGCTCCGGTAGTTGGTCGACAGCCGGTGATTGCGGTGCGGCGAGGAGCCGATCAGCTCCTGCACCGCCTTGGCGGACTCTTCAAGGTTCGGCCAGCTGCTCTGCGCCGGGTCGCCGACGATCGTCCAGCTGGCCTGCGAGCCGCGACGGCGGAGCATCCGCCACTGCATCGGGCTGATGTCCTGGGCCTCGTCCACCAGCACGTGCGCGAACGTGTCGTGCGGGTCGGCGTTGGGGTCGATCTCGTGGGCGTCGCGCAGCCGGTCGGCGGTGGTCACCAGCTCGGTCATCTGCGTGCCGTCGCCGAGGAACAGCAGCGGCTCGTCCGCTTCGTCGGGTTCGATCGGGCCGAGCATGGCCACAAGTTCGTCCAGGAGGGCGGTGTCGGCGACCGACCACTCATCGCTGCTGTAGCTGGCGGCAAGCGCAGCCTGCTCGGCACCGTCGAGGATGCCTTCGCCCACCCGGGCCACCACCCGCGGCAAGGCCAGCCGACGGAGCACGTGGGTGGCGGTCAGGTCCGGCCACCACGCCTGGACGAACATCTTGAAGGCGGCGGAGTCGCTGACCAGCTCGGACATCTCCGCCTGGTCGAGTTCCAGGTCCGCCGGCAACCGTTCGTACAGCGCGGCCAGCAACGCGGCCTCGGCTGCCGCCCGGCCGGCATTGGCCCTGGTGCGGGTGAGCACGTCGCGGCGAATCCGGCCGAGGGTGGTTTCGTCCAGGCTGAGCGCCTCCCCCTTCACGGTGACCCGCAGCGGCGGCTGGTCCGCGATCGGGTCCAGCAGCGGCAGGTTCACCAACCGCTTCAGCAACGGCACCATCCGCAGGCTGCCCTTGATGACGGCGGCCGGCGCGGCATCGATCCTGGCCGCGGTGACGCCGAGGGTGTCCACCGCCACCCCACCGATCGGACGCAGCGTCACCGAATCCTCACCGAGGGACGGCAGCACCCGCTCGATGTAGTCCATGAACAGCCCGCTCGGGCCGACCACCAGGATGCCGCCACGCTCGAACCGGCGACGGTTGGAGTACAGCAGGTAAGCGGCGCGATGCAGGGCAACCACGGTCTTGCCGGTGCCGGGGCCGCCCGAGATCACGGTCACGCCCTGGTAGTCGGCCCGGATGGCCTCGTCCTGCTCGGCCTGGATGGTGGCGACGATGTCGCGCATCCGGTGTCCTCTGGCCCGCTTCAGGGCCGCCATCAGCGCGCCTTCGCCGATGATCACGAGTTCGTCGCGGTTGGAGGTGTCGTCGAGCAGGTCGTCCTCGATGCCGATCACGATGTCGTTGCGGCAGCGCAGCACCCGGCGTCGCACCACGTCCATCGGGTCGGTGGCGGTCGCCCGGTAGAAGGGCTCGGCCGCCCTGGCCCGCCAGTCGATCACCAGCGGTTCGTACTCAGCGTCCCGGACGCCGATCCGGCCGATGTAGCGGGTCTCGCCGTCGGTGTGGTCAAGCCGGCCGAAGACCAGGCCCTCATGCTCGGCGTCAAGGGTCGCCAGTCGCCGCGCTGCCTGGAAGGCGAACGCGTCGCGTTCGAACAGAGCGGTGCCGTCCTCCTCTCGGACATAGCTCTCTCGGTCCGACCGGAAGATGTCCCTGCCCTGGGAAGCCACCTTCCTTGCCGAGCGGGTGGCCTGCTCGAGGTGCTCATAGACCAGATCGACATGTGCTTGTTCGATGGCCAGTTCGCGTTCGAGTGCCGTTGGGATTGACCCAGCTGAATCCACGTGTCTCCTCCGGGAAAGGTGAGCGACGGACAAGTCTAGTCCGACCGGCTCTGGTGCTGCGCCGGAACGCTCAACTCACGGTCAGCACGAGCTTGCCGCCGGACCGGCGCGCCCGGCTGGCTTGGTGTGCAGCAGCGCGCCTCAGCGAGGTCGTAGCTGTGGGCGACGCGCACCTCGAACTGTCCGGCCGTGGCAAGTTCCGAGACCCTGGCGAGCGCGGCCGATGCACCGGCTCCGCCGCCGGTGAACCGGGCGCCGCGCTCGGCTGCGGAGTAGTTGGCGATGGTCACCACCTTCTCGGGTGAGGCAACCAGGGCCAACAGGTCCTCGAGCTGGCTGCCGGCTGTGTCGAGGACGCCCGTCCACGCCACCGGGTGCGACCGCCCTGACCCTGGCCACCAGCCCGTCGGAATAGGTCACCGGCTCGGCGCCCAGCGTCCGGAGCAGGTCGTGGTTGACCTCGCTCGCCGTGCCGATCACGTGCAGTCGGTTCGTTCTGGCCACCTGGACGGCGGCCTGGCCGACCGCTCCGGCAGCGCCGTGGATGAGGACGGTCTGGCCAGGCTGGAGCGACAGCAGGCCGAGCGCCCGGATCGAGGTCTCCCCGGCCACGCCGAGCGCCGCCGCCTGCTCGAAGGAGAAACCGGCGGGTTTGGGGGCCCAGGCCCGCAGCACGGCGAACTCGGCGTAGGTGGCGCTGCCAAGCCCGAACACCTCGTCACCGATCGCAACCCCGCTCACCCCATCGCCCAGTTGGTCGACCACGCCCGCAGCCTCAAGCCCGAGGATCATCGGCGCGGCAAGCGCCTCGCCGCGGGCCAACATCCCCGAGCGCACCTTGTGGTCGAACGGGTTCACCGCCGTTGCCCGGACGCGGATCCGCACCTGGCCGGGCCCTGCCGCCGGCTCCTCGGCCGTGGTGACGAGGGTGAGTACCTCGGGGTCGCCGTACTGGGAAAACTGGATCGCTCGCATCAGTCCCTGCCATCCTTGGGGTGTCGCTCACTGGTCGTCTTCCAAGGGTGAACCCCTCCGGCGGCCGGGATAGTCCCGATTTGGGGCCCTTTGAGCTGGTGAAGTAGTGTTGACCCTTGCATGACCTGTGCCTGCATGGGCGTGCGATCACATAACCTCAACGATTGGGAGTAATGGCGAAGAAGGAAGGCGCCCTCGAACTCGAGGGAACCGTCGTCGAAGCCCTGCCCAACGCCATGTTCCGGGTGGAACTGGCCAACGGGCACCGGGTGCTGGCGACCATCAGCGGCAAGATGCGGCAGCACTACATCCGCATCATTCCGGCCGATCGAGTGGTCGTCGAACTCTCTCCTTATGACTTGAGCCGTGGCCGCATCGTCTTCCGGCACCGGTAGGCAAGAGTCCGCAAGAATCCACCACCAGTCCGAAACCAGGGGTAGCCCTGCGCTCGGCGATGAGTCAGAAAGTTGCTCGATGAAGGTCCAGCCGAGCGTCAAGAGGATGTGCGACAAGTGCAAGGTGATTCGCCGGAACGGTCGCGTCATGGTGATCTGCGACAACCCGCGCCACAAGCAGCGCCAGGGCTGAGCCTGCTCAGTGGCAGCCTTTCCTGAGCTTGCCGAAGGGCGGGACGCGGAAACACCGATCCTGAGGGATCAAGCAAACAACTGAACAGCAGGGAGAGCCGCAAGGCTCGATCACAGCCCTCGGGCCGGGATCAAAACCACAACGTGATAGCACCTGCCGGAGCCAGCTCCGGCAGCCACCCCCGGTCGAAGGCCGGGGCCCATGCCAGGCGGCAAGGGGACGCATCACGCCAGACACCTTCGCGGGCCGGGAAACCGGTTCGACTATTGAAAGGTAACCGCCTGATGGCACGACTAATTGGGGTCGACCTGCCGCGCGAGAAGCGGCTGGAGATCGCCCTCACCTACATCTACGGCGTTGGACGTACCCGCGCCAAGCAAACCCTGGAGGCCACTGGCATCAGTGGCGACATCCGTGTCCACCAACTCACCGACGAACAGCTGGTTGCGCTGCGCGACCACCTGGAGGCCAGCTACGAGACGGAAGGTGACCTGCGCCGCAGCGTGGCCGCAGACATCCGTCGCAAGATCGAGATCGGCTCCTACCAGGGCCGTCGCCATCGCATGGGCCTGCCGGTCCGTGGTCAACGCACCCGGACCAACGCTCGTACCCGCAAGGGCAAGAAGAAGGCCGTCGCCGGTAAGAAGAAGGTCCGCTAACCGCGGGCACCTAGACACCAGAAACTCCAGGAGAAACTGAATTGGCTACTGCAAGCCGAACCGCGAGCCAGAAGGCCGCGAAGACGAAGGTGCGTCGCAAGGAGAAGAAGAACATTGTCTCCGGCCAGGCGCACATCAAGAGCACCTTCAACAACACGATCATTTCGATCACCGATCCCACTGGTGCTGTGATTTCATGGGCCTCTGCCGGCACTGTCGGCTTCAAGGGCTCCCGCAAGTCCACTCCGTTCGCAGCGCAGATGGCCGCCGAGGCCGCCGGACGCCGCGCGATGGAGCACGGGATGAAGCGCGTCGACGTATTCGTCAAGGGTCCCGGTTCCGGCCGGGAGACCGCGATCCGTTCGCTTGGCGCTGTCGGGCTTGAGATCGGTCCGATCGCCGATGTCACCCCGGTGCCGCACAACGGCTGCCGTCCGCCCAAGCGTCGTCGCGTCTAACCCCGAGCCGAAGAGAGGACTTAAAAATGGCCCGTTACACCGGACCCATGAGCAAGAAGTCACGCCGGCTCGGCACCGACCTGGTCGGTGGCGACAAGGCGTTCGAGCGCCGCGCCTACCCGCCGGGTATGCACGGCCGCGGTCGCACCAAGGAGTCGGAGTACCTGCTCCAGCTGCGGGAGAAGCAGAAGGCCCGCTACGCCTACGGCGTTCTGGAGAAGCAGTTCCGTCGTTACTACGAAGAGGCAGTTCGGGTTTCCGGCAAGACCGGTGACAACCTGCTGGTCATCCTCGAGTCCCGTCTCGACAACGTCATCTACCGGGCGGGCTTTGCCTCCACCCGGCGCCAGGCCCGGCAGTTGGTCGTTCACGGCCACTTCATGGTCAACGGCAAGAAGGTGAACATTCCGAGCTACCGGGTGAGCGCCTACGACGTCATCGACGTCCGGGCGAAGTCGGCGAACCTGCACCCGCTGGTCGTCTCCCGCGAGGTGCACAACGATCAGACCGTCCCCGGCTGGCTGACCGCCCGCCCGAACCGTGGCCGGATCCTCGTGCACCAGCTCCCGGTCCGCGAGCAGATCAACATCGACGTGACCGAGCAGCTGATCGTCGAGCTCTACTCCAAGTAAGTCCCGGTTCCCCTCCCCGCCTAACCGCGGGGAGGGGAACACCCAGCAGTACCCGCGCCGGACAGGTCGTCCGGGGCAACCAAGTCACCGTCAAATAGTGGGCGGTGGAGAGGAACAGAACCACAAATGCTTATCGCACAGCGTCCGATCCTTACTGATGAGGTCGTCGACGAGTTCCGCTCCCGGTTCGTCATTGAGCCGCTGGAGCCCGGCTTCGGCTACACCCTCGGCAACTCGCTTCGCCGGACCCTGCTGTCGTCCATCCCGGGCGCGGCGGTCACCAGCATCAAGGTCGAGGGCACCCAGCACGAGTTCTCCACCCTGCCCGGGGTCGTTGAGGACCTCACCGAGATCATCCTGAACCTGAAGTCACTGGTGCTGTCCTCCGAGGAGGACGAGCCGGTGGTCATGTACCTGCGCAAGTCCGGCGCCGGCGCGGTCACCGCTGCCGACATCGCGCCGCCGGCCGGCGTCGAGGTGCACAACCCCGAGCTGCACATCGCGACGCTGAACGAGACCGGCAAGATCGAGATGGAGCTGGTCGTCGAGCGCGGCCGTGGCTACGTCTCCGCCGTCCAGAACAAGAACCCGGACGCCGAGATCGGCCGGATCCCGGTCGACTCGGTCTACAGCCCCGTGCTGAAGGTCACCTACAAGGTGGAGGCCACCCGCGTCGAGCAGCGCACCGACTTCGACAAGCTGATCGTGGACGTGGAGACCAAGGCCTCCATGAAGCCGCGGGACGCCATGGCCTCGGCCGGCAAGACCCTGGTCGAGCTGTTCGGCCTTGCCCGCGAGCTGAACGTCGACGCAGAAGGCATCGAGATCGGCCCGTCCCCCGTTGACGAGCAGTTGGCCGCCGACCTGGCTCTGCCGGTCGAGGAGCTCAAGCTCACGATGCGCTCGTACAACTGCCTCAAGCGCGAGGGCATCCACACCGTCAGCGAGCTGGTCTCGCGCTCGGAGCAGGACCTGCTCGACATCCGCAACTTCGGCTCCAAGTCGATCGAGGAAGTGAAGCTCCGGCTCCACGAGATGGGCCTCTCGCTGAAGGACAGCTCCCCGGGCTTCGACCCGCTGAGCGCCCTCAGCAACTACGACACCGACGTCGACTTCGACGACTCGTACTGATCAATAGCCATACAGGAGACAACGAACAATGCCCCAGCCGACAAAGGGCCCCCGCTTCGGCGGTAGCCCGGCCCACCAGCGGATCATCCTGGCCAACCTGGCCTCCCAGTTGTTCCAGCATGGCAAGATCACCACGACCGAGGCCAAGGCGAAGCGCGTCCAGCCGCTGGCCGACCGCCTGATCAGCAAGGCCAAGCGGGGCGACCTGCACAACCGTCGCATCGTGCTGCAGACGATCACCGACAAGGGCGTGGTGCACTCCCTGTTCACCGAGATCGCTCCGAAGCTGGCCGACCGCGAGGGTGGCTACACCCGGATAACGAAGATCGGCCCGCGGAAGGGCGACAACGCCCCGATGGCCGTGATCGAGGTCGTGACCGAGACCGTCGAGGAGTCCCGCAAGGCCAAGGTGAAGGGTTCAGGCAAGAAGGCCGAGACCGCCAAGCCCGAAGCCAAGAAGACCTCGGCGAAGAAGGCAGCCAAGAAGACCGAGGCAGCTCCGGCCGCCGAGGAGGCCGTCGCCGAGGAGGCCGCGGTCGAGGCCGACGCGGTCGTCGAGGCTGAAGCGGCCCCGGAAACCGTCGAGGCTGACAAGGCCTGAGCCAGTACCCGAACCGCCCGTTCCCCGCTGGGGAGCGGGCGGTTCGCGTTTCGCCGAGGTACTACGACCATTGCCCGATGGTGGGCTGTACTCCCCACCCACGAACCTTGGGTTGTGAGGCCGGAACGTCCGGCCGATGAACCCCAAGGAGTGTTCCATGAGCATCAAGCGCATTGTCGGCACCCTGGTCGCCGCGGCCCTTTCGGTCTCGACGCTGACCCTTACGGCCCCCGACGCGTCCGCAAAGGGCGTCCGGGTCCGGACGTCCGGTGACTGCACCGCCCGCACCGACTGGAAGCTGAAGGCCAAGAATGATGACGGTCGGCTCGAGGTCGAGTTCGAGGTCGACTCCAACCGCAACGGCCAGCGTTGGGCAGTGACCATCAAGGACAACGGGACCAGGGTCTGGTCCGGCCGCCGCACCACCAAGGCCCCCAGCGGCTCGTTCTCGGTGGAGAAGCGGATTGCCAATCGGGCCGGCGCCGACGTCATCGTCGCCTCCGCCAGGAATCTGCGCACCGGCGAGACCTGCCGGGCCACCCTCACCTTCTGACACACTGACCCTCCGGAAGGACTCCCGATGAATCGCATCGCGCTCACCATCGCAGCCGCGGTCGCCGCCCTCGTACCGGCGACGGTAGGCCTGCTCGGCAACAGCACCTTCGCCCAGAGTGTTCCGGTCCGGGTCCCGGTGTCAGCCCAGGTCATGCCGGCCGAGGTCCAGCCAACTTCCACCCCGAGCGCCACCAGCACCCACGACGCGCTGGACGACCACGGCGGCGACCGTCCACGCGACAGCCGCGTCGAGCCGGGCGACGACCGGGACTCCTCCGGGCACGGCTCGAACGACTCCGGCAGAGACGACCGCGGCGGCTCCGGGCACGGCTCGGATGACTCCGGCAGTGACGACCACGGGCACGGTTCCGACGATTGATGACCTCCACTGACCGCCCCTCTGAGATCCCGGCCCCGGCTCCCCCCGCGGCCGGGATCTCGCCTGCCTGGGTCACGGTCTCCAGTGGTAACAGTGCGCCGTCAGAGTTGGCCCCCCTGAACCTCAGGAGGCTGGTCTGGCGGCTGGTGCTGGGCGCCCTCGGTGTGCTGGCGCTCGTGGGGGTCGGCAGCGCATTCGCGGCCAGCCAGCTGGCCGAACGGGAGGCGGTGAACGATGCCGCCGGGATCGCCGACGTGCTGGCCGAGGCTGTCGTCCAACCCGCCCTCGACGAGGCCCTCGCCCAGGGCGATCCCGCAGCTGTGGCCGCCTTCGACGCGATCGCGCGCTCCCGGATCCTCAGCCCGAACATCGTGCGGGTCAAGCTGTGGTCGACCGAAGGCCGGGTCGTGTACGCCGACGAGCCGCAGCTCATCGGGCAGACGTTCCCGCTGGACGAGGACCAGATCCGGGCCCTGCGCAACCCCACCGTCCGGGCGGAGGTATCCGAACTCGACCGCAGCGAGAACATCTTCGAGCAGGGCAACGACAAGCTGATGGAGGTCTACCGGCCGGTATGGACTCCGGGCGGCACCCAGATGCTGTTCGAGATCTACGCCACCTACGAGCCGGTCCGGGAACGTGCAGCGCAGTTGTGGCGCGGCCTTACCGGGGTGATGCTGACAAGTCTCCTTGTGCTCTTCGTGCTCACCGTGCCCATCCTGTGGCGGGTGTTCGACCGATTGCGCGACGTGCAACAACAGCGGGAGGCCCTGCTCGTCCGCGCCGTCGACGCTTCCGCCGAGGAACGTCGCCGGATCGCGGCCTCGCTGCACGACGGCCCGGTGCAGGATCTCGTCGGCACCTCGTTCGCTGTAGCCGGCGCCAGTGCAAGGGCCGAGGCTCTCGGGGACCATTCGCTGGCGCAGGAACTGCGGCGGGCGGCCGGAGCGGTGCGCAGCAGCATCGGGAGCCTGAGGTCGCTGCTGGTCGACATCTACCCGCCCAGCCTCGCCACCGCCGGGCTGGCCGCAGCCCTCGGTGACCTGGCAGCCCAAGCCGGCTCCCGGGGGTTGCGGGTCACGCTTGACCTGGCGGACGGGGTGGCCGAGTCGCTCGAGGAGGATCAGCAGCGGCTGGTTCACCGGGTGGCACAGGAATGCCTGCGCAACGCGGCCAAGCACGCCCCGAGTGCTGCGGTGACCGTCTCGCTGCAGGCCGAGGATGCCAGCGTCATCCTTGATGTCATCGACGACGGGCCCGGATTCGACGCCACGGCGACGCTGGCCGAGCCGAAGGCGGGGCACTTCGGAGTCCGGGTGCTCGGTGATCTGGTCGCCGCGGCCGGCGCCCGGCTCGACCTCGCCGCAGCCCCAGGCCACGGGACCCACTGGCGACTCACAATGGCAAGGAAGGATTCATGACCAGGGTGCTGCTCGTCGATGATCACGCGATGGTCCGGGCCGGGCTGGCCGCCCTCATCGACGCCACCGGCGACCTGGAGATCGTGGGCCAGGCCCACGACGGGGCCGAGGCCGTGGAACTCGCGGCTGTCGTCCGGCCCGACGTCGTGCTGATGGACCTGTCGATGCCGGTGATGGATGGCATTGAGGCGACCCGGCTGGTGCTGGCATCCGCGCCTGAAGCGAAGGTGGTGATCCTCACCTCGTTCTCCGACGTCGGCAAGGTCACCGCAGCCCTCGCTGCGGGCGCGATCGGCTACCTGCTGAAGGACAGCGAGCCGGACCAGTTGCTCGCCGGAGTGCGCGCAGCAGCCGACGGCGACGTGCCGCTGGATCCGAAGGTGGCCAGGGCGCTGCTTCCCGGTACCCGTCCGGCGCGGCCTGAGGAGTCCCTGTCGGCGCGCGAGCTCCAGGTGCTGCGGCTGGTCGCCAAGGGGCTGGCCAACAAGCAGATCGGTCGACAGCTGGGAATCACCGAGCGAACGGTGAAGGCGCACCTGGGTCAGGTGTTCCGCCAACTGGGAGTGGTCGACCGGACGAGCGCAGCGCTGTGGGCGCGTGACCATCTGGGCGTGGAGTAACTCCCGGAATATCAACGGCCCCGGGAATCAGGGGGGAGCTGATTCTCGGGGCCGTTGTACCGGGGGACGGTGACGCGCTGACTACGCGCAGGTCCAGGGACTTGTGCCGGCTTTGGCGTAATACCTGTTGGCGACGGTGATCTGTTGCGCCCGGCTGGCCCGGTGCGGGTACGCGGCGAAGTCGCGGCCACCGTTCGAGTTCCAGGACGCAAGGTTGAACTGCAGGCCGCCGTAGTAGCCGTTGCCGGTGTTGATCCGCCAGTTGCCGCCGGACTCGCACCGCGCGATGCGGTCCCACATGGCAGCCCTGGCCAGGTTGATGCCGACCCCGTTCGCCGATGTCTTGGTGCCAACCTCGAGGACCTGCGCCACCGCCTTGCGGATCACGGTCTGGCTGACCACGACGCGCGCGGTCACCTTGCCGTTCACCACGGTGATCCGGTAGGTCCGCTTGGCCTTACCGGCCTTGCCGGAGGCGACCAGGCGGGACTCGCCCTTCCAGAGGCCGGAGTTGTTCTTCCGGACGGTCTTGAACTTGACCGTCTCGGTCTTCGTCCGGGTCTTGACCACGACCCGGTCGAGGACGATCACCTGCCCCTCGGCGACGGTGGTCGAGGCCAGCGGCTGGAGCTTGTCGGTCGAAGAAGTGGCCAGCCCCTGCTCGGCCAGCAGGTCGGCGACCGTGGTGGCGGTCGTGGTCAGCTCGGCGCTCTTGCCGGCGACCTTCAGCTTCACCTGCTTCGGGGTGCTTACGGTGACGCTCAGTCCGGCCCGGGGGAGTTGGGTCGAGGCGGGGACGGACAGCTTGGCCGCCCCGAGTTCTGCGACGGGTGCTGCGGCCAGGACCGTGTCGAGGGTGGCCGCTGTCGTCACGATGGTCAGTGGGGTGCCGTCCACGGTCAACGTGACCGGCTTGCTGTACTTCACGTCGACGGTGGCTCCGTCGGTGACCGGGCTGTCGAGGGACGGGGTAACCACGTCGGAAGCGTTGATCGTGATTCCCCGGGAGGCCAGCAGGTCGGCCACGGTGAGGGCGAATGCACCCACGCGCTCGATCCGTCCGTCGACGTTCAGCTGAACGTCCTTGTACAGACCGGTAGCGGTGGTCGTGCCGCCGGTGAGCAGCGCTGCTGCTAGCACGGTGGCCGTGATCGCCTTGTTCAAGTCAGAATCCCCCGAGGGTCTAGGCTAGCTTTCCTGAGAAAAGCCTGCCTGATCCTGAGAGATAGGTCAAGTTCTCTCAGGAAATTGGCCCCCGGGGGACCCGCATTCCAGCCGTGTCAGAGGATGACGGCCGCCCGTGCCTTCGCCAGGCGATCGGCAACGTCGGTCCAGTTGACCACGTTCCACCAGGCCGTGACGTAGTCGGCCTTGACGTTCTTGTACTGCAGGTAGAAGGCGTGCTCCCACATGTCCAGCTGCAGCACCGGCAACTGGCCCACCGGCAGGTTGCCCTGCTGGTCGTAGAGCTGGTTGATGTTCAGCCGCTGACCCATCGGATCCCAAACCAGCAGCGCCCAACCGGAGCCCTGCAGCGAGTTGGCCGCAGCGCCGAACTGCCCCTTGAAGCCGGCGAAGGAACCGAAGAACTCGTCGATCGCCGCAGCGACGTCGCCGGCGGGCTCACCGCCGCCGTCCGGGGACATGTTCTTCCAGAACACCGAGTGATTGATGTGGCCGCCGAGGTGGAAGGCGAGGTCCTTCTCCAGCTTGGGGAGGCTGCCGAAATCGCCGGTCTCCCGTGCCTCAGCGAGCTTGTCCAGGGCAGTGTTGGCACCAGCGACGTAGGCCGCGTGGTGCTTGCTGTGGTGGAGCTCCATGATCTCCGGTGCGATGTGCGGGGCAAGTGCTCCATAGTCGTAGTCGAGGTCCGGCAGCGTGTAAGCCATAGGTTTCCCTTTCGAATTGAGGCTGGCGTTCTGCTACCCCCAACCTGCCCCCCCGAACCCCTATTCCGCCAGAGTCTGCAGGGATCTGTCCGGCCGGAAACTGGCCCGGCGGGCCGTCCGGCGGAAGAGCCGCAGCAGCGGTGCACCGAGCAGGAGGACCAGGACAGCGTTGGTCAGGGCCCGGCCGAGGTTCCAACCCATCGAGGTGGCCAGGTTGAACAGGACGAACCGGTGCAGGTTCTCCAGCGGCGAGGCTGCCGGGTCGAAGGAGAGCTGGGTGCCGTCGCCGATCGCGAACGGCCAGAACGAGAAGTCCATCAGCCAGCCGTAGGCGAAGGCTGAGACCATGCCGTAGGCGGACAGCAGGACCAGCTCGGCCCGGCCCTTGGCCGGCGGCAGCCAGCCGGCGAACAGCCCGACGAAGCCGGCGGTGAGCATCTGGTAGGGCAGCCATGGGCCGACGCCGGACGTGATCAGGGCCGACGTGAACAGGGTGATCGCACCCAGCGCGAAGCCGAACCCGGCGCCGAACACCCGGCCGGCAAGGATGATCAGGAAGAAGATCAGTTCGAAGCCTGCCGTGCCTGCGCTGAGCGGACGCAGGATGGTGCCGACGGCTGCGAGTACGCCCAACATGGCCAGGGCCTTCACGTCCAACCGGCCGCCGGCCAGCTCCGACAGCACGATCGCCAGCACCATCGGCAGCACAAGGGCGAACATGATCGGCGCCTGCGCCGGCGTCACCGCCGAATCCGGACGCAGGAACAGCGGCCAGCTGAACGCGACCACGCCGGCGACCAGGGCCACGATCAGGGCCACCGAGACCCGACGGTCGCTGCCGGTCATCGCAGCCCCCTGGCGACGTCGTCCGGCGTGAGCACGCGGATCGGGGCGAACACCTTGGCCATCTGCGGGGCGTAGGCGGGAGATGAGGTGAGCAGCTCGGCGGTGTCGCCGTCGGCGATGATCTCACCGTCTGCCATCAGCAGCGTCCTTCGGCTGGACAGGGCGGCGAACTCGACGTCGTGGGTGCTGATCAGCACCGCCACCGCGGACGCGGCCAGCCGGTCGACGATGCGATGCAGGTCGGCCTTGGAGCGGTAGTCGAGGCCGCGGGTCGGCTCATCCAGCAGCAGCACTTTGGGCCCGGACACCAGCTGGACCGCCAGCACGAGCGCCAGCCGCTGGCCCTCGGACAGGTCCCGCGGGTCCCGGTCGCCGGGGATCGTGACACCGAGCTCGGCCAGCAGGCCGGCTGCCGTGCCTGGCGCGACGTCGCTCTCCCGGTCAGCCTGGTCGCACTCGGCCTCGACGCTGGCCAGGTAGAGCAGGTCGGCGGCCGTCTGGGGCACAAGGGTCACCAGCCTGCGGGCGCTGGCCGCGCCCAGCCCGCGTGGGTCGACGCCGCCGACCGAGATCTCGCCGGCACAGGTCAAGGCGCCCTGCAGGGCCCAGAGCAGCGACGACTTGCCGGACCCGTTCCGTCCCATCAGTGCGGTGACGCTGCCCGCCCGGAGCTCCAGGTCGACTCCGTGGACGGCCGCCACGTCGCCGAAACGCACCTCGACGCCGCTGGCCCGCAGCACCACCGGCGTGGACGCGGCGGCCGGAGGTGGCGGTGGTGCTGGCAGCAGGCCTTCGGCGAGGACGCGGCGCCGGGCCTCGCGGACGCTCAGCGGCACTTCGGCCCAGCCGGCTGTCCGCGCCAGTGCTGCGAGTGGGGGAGTGATGGTGGCTGCGGCCAGGACCTCCCGGGGGTTGCCCTGGATCGCGCTGCCGTCCCCGGGGAGCCAGATCATCGAGTCCGCGGCCTGCATCACACGTTCCAGCCGGTGCTCGGCCAGCACAACTGTCAGGCCGACCTCGTGGACGAGGGTGGCGATTGCCGAAAGGACGTCCTGCGCGGCGGTGGGGTCGAGCGCCGAGGTGGGCTCGTCCAGCACCAGAACCCGCGGCTGGGCGGCCAGCACTGCTGCGATCGCCACCCGTTGCTGCTGGCCGCCCGAGAGTTCGAGGAGCGGCCGCCGGCGGAGGTCGGCAATGCCGAGGAGGTCGAGGGTCTCCTCGACCCGCTTGCGCATGGCGACCGGGTCGATCCCCAGCTGCTCCATGCCGTAGGCGATCTCGTCCTCGACGGTGTCGGTGACGAAGCCGCGCAGCGGGTCCTGGCCAACGAAGCCGACCACTTCAGCCATGTCCCGGGGTCGGTGCAGCGCCGTGTCCCAGCCGTCGACCACGACCCGGCCGCCGAGCACCCCGCCGGTGAAGTGCGGGACCAGGCCGTTGATGGCGCCCAGCAGGGTGGACTTGCCGCTACCGGTGGCCCCGACGACCAGGCAAAGGTCGCCTTCGGGAAGCTCGAGGGACACCCGGTCCAGCGTGGGCCGGGCGGTATCGGCGTAGCGCACCGAGACCCGGTCGAAGGTGATCATCTCGACGCAAGTTCCGGCTCGACCTGGGGCCGCAGCGACCGCACCCTGGTGTCATTGCGGACTGAATCGACGGTGTGCAGGGAGCGCGTCCGGCTGAGCGGGAGCGGCGCCAGCACCAGTCCGACGACGGCCAGCATCCAGACGGTGAGGTCCGGCCACAGCAGCGGATCGGTCGAGGGGTGCAGGGCGCTCGCTGCGGCTGGATCGAGCCAGCCCAGTGCGAGCACCAGGACGGCTGCACCGATGCCGGCAGCGGCGACAAGGGTCTCCCGCCAGCCCCAGGCGTCCGGACGGTGGGCGGTCACCCGGAGTGCGCGGCCGGCCCGGTGCAGGCCCAAGGCAGTTCCGGCAAGGCCGACCAGCAGAAGGCTGGTCGCCAACGCCCACCAGGACGTGCTGAGCAGCAGGAAGAGGCCGAACAGCGACAGCAGCACCGATGCCAGCATCGTCGGGAGGGATCCGCGCACCGGGAGCCCGCGGGTGCGGGCGAAGCCTCGGGACTCCATCCCGGCCGCGAGGGCGATCGACCTTTCGATCGCGTCGGACAGTACCGGCATCGCCACCGTGGCAAGGGCGGCCAGGCCCTTGACCGACTCGCCCCGCAGCCGTCGGGCGCGGCGGACCCGCTGGGCGCTCTCGATCAGTTGGGGCGCCACGCTGAGGGCCACCACGACGGCCACCGAGGCCTCATACAGCGCTGCGGGCACGGATCGCAGGGCGCGCCGCGGGTTGGACAGCGCGTTCGCAGCCCCGATGCACAGCAGCATCACGGCCAGCCGCAGTGCGTCGTAAAGGGTGAAAGTGAGCCCTTCAGCCGTCACCGGGCCGCCGAGCCGGATGCCGGCCGCCCACTCCGGGAGCGGGATCGCGGGGAGGGCGAACAGCACGGTATCGCCGGAGCCGGTGCCGATCAGCACCTGGAAGAACACCCGCATGCCGATCACGAACAACGACAACAGCAGGTAGGCCTTGACCGACCTGGCCCATGGGGCGCTGCTGCGCCGCAGCATGACGACCACCACCATGGCGGTCGCGATCAGGGCGAGCAGCAGCGGGTTGGTGGTACCGGTGACGGCGATCCCGATTCCGATCGCCCAGCACCACCAGGCCCATGGGTGCATTGAGGTCAGCGTCGGCGTCCCTTCATGAACCACCAGCCGCCGAGCCCAAGGATGGCCACGACGACCAATGTGCCCGCCACGATCGCGCCGACCGGAGCTTCGCTGCCTTGAGGTTGTTGGTCCGGATTGGCCGGAGCGGATGTGGCCGGCGCGCTTTCAGCCGGTGCGACGGCGGCGATGCTGGTGAGGGCTGGGCCCTTGGCGTCCTGCTTGTTGGTGAGCAGCCACCCCTCGGCGTTGCCCTTGGCAGGCTTCGCTGCGCTGGGAGCAACCGTGTAGTACTCCCAGGCGCCGACGGCCCCGTCTGCGTCGACGGGGGCCTTCCAGTACGACCAGTAGTAATTGCCGTTGGTGTTGTAGTCGGCGTCCTTCGGTGCACCGCCGATTCTTGTGATCATGTCGCCCGCCAGTTCGGCGGCGAACCCGGCACTGGCGAGGGCTGCTGTGCCCGTCCCGAAGTCTGGGGCGCACTTGGCCTCGATCCCCTCCGGCTTGGCTTCATCGGGCTGGACCACGACCCAAACCCCGTCGCAGGCCGGGATCGCGGCCTGGGCTGGGCCGGCACTGAGGCTCAGCATCGAGAACATCGCGGCGGCCACGAGGGCGAGGAGACGCTTGAGGGACATCTGGATCCTTTCGCGCGAGGCACTCGGGCTTCGGATATCCCGGCCAACTGGCGCGATGTCCGGCTCCACCCGCTTACCTCGACGGGTCATTTACTGAGCCAGAACTTTGTGCAGGCAGACCGACTTTGCCGGCTTTCGCCAGCTTCACGGTTGCGGGTCAGTCCCGGATTCGCACCGGGTTCCCCTGCAAAGGTTCAGGTGTCCACACCATAACCCAGCTTTCGGGCCGGGGGGCGAACACAACCAAAACGTGCAGGGCACCGGTGACCCGGTGCCCTGCACGTGATGGAATCGTGCTAAGCGCCCGGGGCTGGGGGTTTGGTCCCGTCGCCGCCCACAGCGTGCTTGATCGCCGCCACGGTGTCGTCGGTGATCCTCTTGGCGTTCTCGGGGAAGTCTTCGGCGAAGCCCTTGACGCCCGCGACGGTGTCGTCGGTGATCCTCTTGGCGTTCTCGGGGAGGTCTTCGGCGAAGTCCTTGACGCCCTCGATGGCGTCCTCGGCCAGGTCCTTGGCCTTCTCGCCGAACCCCTTGGCCTTGCCGAGCAGGTCGCTCACGAAGCCTTCGGACTCGACCGGGGTGGTGTTCTCTTCGGTCATGCGTTCCCTCTTCTGTGTGGGTGGACGTGCAGTGAAAAGCCTAGGACTCCGCCGCAACCCCGGGCAGGGTTATGCGACGCTTCCCGGCCGTTACTGCGAAGACCCGGAAGCCCTTGGCGCTGGCGACCCGCTCGCAGCGGTAGCCGGAGTTGACCAGCCAGGCCTGGAGTGAGTCGGCACCGAGGTTCCGGCCCACCACCAGTCGCGCCGATCCAGCGGGAGTGAGCCGTGGGAGCCAGGTCAGCAACAACTCGTGCAGCGCGACCTTCCCGATCCGGATCGGCGGGTTGGACCAGATCTCGTCGTACCTGGCGTCGGGGTCGGCCTGTTCGGGCAGCAAGGGGTGCACCCGGTCGCCGACGCCGTGGGTGGCGGCATTGGTGGCGCACAACGCCAGGGCCCGCTCGTTGGTGTCGATCGCGTCCACGTCCGCTTCGGGGCACGCGCTGGCCAGCGCCACGGCGAGTACGCCATAGCCGCAACCAAGGTCGAGCAGGCGCCGGGCGTCCGCAGGTGGCACCGACTCGCGCAACAGCACTCCGGTGCCAAGGTCGAGCCCGTCGGCGGAGAACACGCCGTCGGCGGTGGTGAAGGCCCAGTCGGTGTCCCAGAAGCGCATGGTCACCTGCCGCCGGTTCTCAGGGCCGGTGGGCGTGTGGAAGTAGTGGCTCACATCGACTCCTCGGTCATGCTGCGCGTGGCTCGCGACTCGCGCGCCCGATTGGCGAGCTGGTCATCAGGCGGGTAGCGGACCTCCTCGAGCACCAGCCCGCGCGCCGGCATCACGCGGATCTGCCCGCACCGGCCGACACTGTCGGGGAGCCCGGCCAGCCACTCGAGGTCCTTGCGCCCCGTCCCCACCTCCACCAGTCCGCCGACCAGCGAGCGGACCATGGAATGGCAGAAGGCATCGGCGCGCACGCCGATCTCGACGCGGCCATCGGGCAGCCGCTCGGCGTGCAGCCACAGGAGTTGCCGGATCGTCGTCGCGCCGGCCCTTGCTCGGCAGAACGCGGCGAAGTCATGCAGTCCCAGCAGCGTTTCGGCTGCCCGGTTCACCAGAGCAACGTCCAGCTGCCTGCGGATGACGGCTGTGGTCAGCCGGTCCAGCGGGTCGGCGTAGCCGTCGGTGAGCCGATAGGCGTAGCGCCGCCAGAGGGCCGCGAACCGGGCGTCGAACCCGACCGGGGCGATGGCGATCCTGCGGACCGACACGTCGACCGGCAAGGCGATCCGCAGCTTGTGAGTGAGGACCTCGACGACCTTTTCGGGCTCGGGCAGGTCGAGGTCGAGGTGGGCCACCTGCCCCCTGGCGTGGACCCCGGCGTCGGTGCGTCCGGCGCACAACAGGAGCGGCCGCTCGGGCAGCCGGAGCACCCGGCCGATCCAGGTCTCCATCTCCTCCTGGACGGTGCGCAGGCCGGGCTGGGTCGCCCACCCGTGGAAGGCGCTGCCGTCGTAGGCCAGGTCGAGGCGAAAGCGGGTCATCGGCGGCGATAGGCGAGATCGTGGATGGTGCGGCCGGCGGCCAGTCCGCGACGTTCGTACTTGGTCAGCGGCCGGAGCTCGTAGCGGGGGGCCCAGTCGTCGTGGCGGTTGGCCAGGCCCGGCTCGGCGTCCAGCACGGCCAACATGGCTTCGGCGTAGTCGTCCCAGTCGGTGGCCAGCCGCCAGGTGCCGTCGGCGGTAAGGCGGGACTTCACCACCGCAGCCAGTTCCGGGCTGACCAGCCGCCGCTTGTGGTGCCGGGTCTTGTGCCAGGGATCGGGGAAGAAGGTCCACAGCTCGGTGATGGTCGCCTCGCCGAAGACCACCGGCAAGGCCTGCGCACCGTCGGCGATCACCAGCCGAACGTTGGTCACCCCGTGTCGGGCGAGCCGGGCCAGCGTGGACGCGACCGCCGGGGTGAAGACTTCGAAGGCGACAAGATTGGCGTCTGGCATGGCCAGAGCCAGTTCGATGATCGCGTGTCCGGTGCCGGAGCCGATCTCCACCATCAGGGGCGCCTCGCGGCCGAACAGCGCAGTCCAGTCGACACTCGCCTCCGGGGAGACCGAGGTCGCCCGCTCGCCGGCCGCCAACTGCACCACCCACTCGTCGTGGAGCTGGTCCCAGGCCCGTTGCTGGGTTGCAGTCATCCGGGAACTGCGGCGAGCGTAGGAAACCACGTCGCGATGGATAGGTTCGGCGACGGGCATGGGCGTCATTCTAGGGACGCTCCGGCCCGGGGTGACTTAAGGGACACACCAGGGTCGAGCCGGCTGGGGAATCGGCGCCGGGCAGGGTTTCATGGAAGGGAACCCGACAAGGAGAACAATGCGCGCGATCCTCAACATCATCTGGCTGGTCCTCGGGGGCTTCTGGCTGGCCCTCGGCTACTTCGTTGCCGGCATCATCGCCTGCATCTTCATCATCACCATTCCGTTCGGGGTTGCGTCGTTCCGGATGGCCGGGTACGCCCTGTGGCCCTTCGGCCGGGCGGTCATCGCCAAGCCAGGCGCGGGCCTCGGCTCGGCACTCGGCAACGCGATCTGGTTCGTCATCGCCGGGGTGTGGCTTGCGATCGGGCATGTCACCACCGCGCTGGCGCAGGCCGTCACGATCATCGGCATCCCGCTGGCCATCGCGAACCTCAAGATGATCCCGGTGACCTGCTTCCCGTTCGGCAAGGAGATCGTGGACGCACGTTACCTGCCGCCGGGGGTCCGGCCGCTGCACAGCATCTGATCCTCGCGGTCGTCGTCTGATTCGCCCCGGAACGGGCGCAGCCCTAGGCTGGGTTGTGTGGGCCAGTTCTTCGATCTCGATCTGTTTCTCACTACCGCTGTAACGATCCTGGTCATCGTTGACCCGCCCGGACTACTGCCCGTCTTCCTCGGCCTCACCAATGCCCTCGGCCCCCGTCAGCGTCGTCGCGCTGCGGACCGGGCATCGCTGGTGGCCTTCGGTGTGATCGCTGTCTTCGCTGTCTTCGGCAAGCAGATTCTCGACTACCTGCAGGTGTCGGTCCCTGCGCTCCAGGTCTCCGGCGGCCTGCTGCTGCTCCTGATCGCCCTCGAGCTACTGATGGGCAAGGCTGACGACCCGGTCAGTCATGACGGGGTGAACGTCGCCATCGTCCCGCTGGGGACGCCCCTGATGGCCGGGCCGGGAGCGATCGTGGCCACCATGCTGGCCGTCCAGGGGTCACCCGGGCTGGCCGGCTACGTGACCGTCGCGCTCGCCCTGGTGACCGTGATGTGCCTGGTCTGGGTGTTCCTGCGCTATGCCGGCCTGATCAGGGCCATCCTGCGGGAGTCAGGCACTGTGCTGGCCTCTCGCATCGCCGGCCTGCTGCTGTCGGCCATCGCCGTCCAGATGGTCGCCAACGGCGTGTTCGGCTTCATCGCTGCGAACGAGGCCATCAGCTAGCTGGACCGTCCCCTTTTCTGGCTCCTCAAAGCCGGACCGAAATAGGAACCGTCCCCATTTTGGGTCAGGACTTGACGTACTTGTCCATCAGGGTCGCCGGCAGCAGTTCGTAGCCGTGGAACTCCCGCGTGAACGTCCCCGAACCGTGGGCGATCCCGCGCAGGTCGATGGCGTAGCGGGACAGTTCGGTCTGCGGCACCAGCGCCCGGATGATCGCCTTGCGGTTCTCGGCGTCCGAACCAAGCAGCTGCCCCCGGCGCCCGGTCAGGTCGGTCATTGCCGCGCCGAGGTACTCCTCGCCGACGGTCACGGTGACCAGGTCCAGCGGCTCCAGCAGGGCGACCGTCTTCGGTGTGGCCGCCTCCTTGATGGCCAGTGACCCGGCCAGCTGGAAAGCCATGTCGGAGGAGTCGACCGAGTGGGACTTGCCGTCGAGCAGGGTTACCCGGAGGTCGACCATCGGGAAGCCGGCGAACACACCCTTGTCGAGCTGGTTGCGGATGCCCTTCTCGACGCTCGGGATGAACTGGCGCGGCACTGCGCCACCGACGACCTTGTCGACGAACTCGAAGCCGCTGCCGCGGGGGAGCGGTTCCACCTCGATGTTGCAGACCGCGTACTGCCCGTGGCCGCCGGACTGCTTCACGTGCCGGCCCAGCGCTGTTGCCTTGGCGATGAAGGTCTCCCGGAGCGGGATCTTCAACTCCTCCTGCTCCACCTTGACCCCGTACCGATCGACCAGCCGGGCGATCAGCAGGTCGGCGTGAGCCTGGCCCGTCGTCCACAGCACCAGCTGGTCGTTCCCGCCCCGGTCGAGGCGGACGGTGGTGTCCTCAACGGCCAGCCGCTGCAAGGCGCCGGCCAGTTTGTCCTCGTCGTTGCGGGTGGCGGCGCGGATCGCCAGCGGCAGCAGCGGCTCCGGCAGGTTCCAGGCGTCGACAACCGCCGGGCGATCCTTGGCCGAGAGGGTGTCACCGGTCTCGGCCGTGGTGAGCTTCGGAACCATCACGATCTCGCCGGCGATGGCGATTGGGCGGGGCTTCAGCTCCGAGCCAACGGCCCCCTGGATGAGGCCGACGCGCTCGTCGGCGTCGTGGTCGGGATGGCCGTCGGCCTGGCCGATTCTGGAACGGTGGCCGGAGATATGGACCACATCCTCGGCGTGCAGCGTGCCGGAGAAGATCCGCACCATCGACAGCCGGCCGGCGAACGGGTCGGTGGTGGTTCGGATCACCTGGGCGACCAGCGGGGCTGCCGGGTCGGTCGGCGGGGTCGGCAGGTCCTTGCCGTCCGGGGTGGAGACCGCGGGGTTCGGATGCAGGGACGGGGTCGGGAAGCCGTGCTCGATCAGCCGCAGCAGTTCCTCGACGCCAACGCCGGTGTTGGACGCCACCGGCACCAGTGGGAAGAGGTTGGCGGTGGCAACTGCCTTGCGCAGGTCGTCAAGGAGGTAGTCGGTGTCCAGCTCCTCACCGCCGAGGTAGCGGTCCATCAGCGAGTCGTCCTCGGCCTCCTGGATGATCGCCTCGATCAGCGGACCACGGTAGGTCTCCACATGAGAGTCGTCGGCGGTGAGCTTGCGGTTGACCACTTCACCGCCGGAGTAGTCGTGCTCCTCGAGGCTGAGCAGGCCGATGTTGCCACCGACGACGCCGGGGGAGCTGAGGGTCGGCACATGGGTGGGCAGGACGCCCTCGCCGAACTTGTCCTGCGTCTCGGCGACCGAGGTGTCGAAGTCGGCATGGCCGGCGTCGAGTTTGGTGAGCGCGATGATCCGGGGCAGGTTGGCCGCAGCGCACTCGTCCCAGAGCGTCTGGGCGGCGCCATCGATGCCGTCGGCTGCGGAGATGACGAAGATCGCGGCATCTGCGGCGCGGATGCCGGCGCGCAGTTCACCGACGAAGTCGGGATGCCCGGGGGCGTCCAGCAGGTTCACCAGCACGTCGCCGGTCACGAGGGAGGCCAGGTAGAGCTGGGCGGCCCGCTCTGCGTCCTCCTTCTCGCCGCGGTAACCGATGAGCCGGGCCCTGAGCAACTGCTCGAACAGTGAGGTCTTCCCTGAACCGGCGTTTCCGATCAGTACGACATTGCGGACGTCATCGGGACTGGTCACCTGCATCGAGGCAGCGCTCATCTTTGAACTCATGGGGAATACCTTGCCACGCAGGTCTGCCCTCGCAAGGGCCAACGCCCGATTTCAGGCCCGCTGCTCCATCGGGAGGTAGCTGCGGGTGGGATGACCGGTGTAGATCTGCTTCGGCCGCATGATCTTCTGCTCCGGATCGGTGATGAACTCCTGGTACTGCGCGGCCCAGCCCGACGTCCGCGGGACGGCGAACAGCACGGTGAACATCTCCGGCGGGAAGCCCAGTGCCTCGTAGATCAGGCCAGAGTAGAAGTCGACATTGGGATACAGCCGCCGCTTCACGAAGTACTCGTCGGTCAGGCCGTAGCGCTCCAGCTCCTGGGCCACCTTGAGCAGCGGGTTCACCCCGGTCACCTCGAAGACGTCCTCGACCGACTTCTTGATGATCCTTGCCCGCGGGTCGTAGTTCTTGTAGACCCGGTGGCCGAAGCCCATCATCCGCACCTTGCCGGCCTTCACACCTTCGATGAACTCCGGGACCCGGTCGACGCTGCCGATCTCGCGCAGCATCTTCAGCACCGCCTCGTTGGCCCCACCGTGGAGCGGCCCGTGCAGCGCGCCGATGCCGGCCGAACAGGAGGTGTACAGGTCGTTGCCGGAGCTGGCGACCGAGCGGACGGCGTTGGTCGAGCAGTTCTGTTCGTGGTCGGCGTGCAGGATGAACAGCACCTCCATCGCCCGGATCAGGCGCGGGTCGGCCTGGTAGCGGCGCTCGCTCTTCTTGAACAGCATGGCCAGGAAGTTGTGGCAGTAGCCGTAGGAGTCGTCGGGGTTCACGTAGGGCCGGGCCTTGCCCTTGCGGTAGGCGAAGGCAGCGAGGGTGGGCATCTTCGCGATCAGCCGGGCGATGTTCAGGTCGCGGGCCGCCGGATCCTCGAAGTTGTGGGCATCGGGATAGAACGAGTAGAACGCCGCGACCGATGCCATCAGGATCGTCATCGGGTGGGCGTCATAGGGGAAGCCGGCCAGCACGGTCTTCAACTTGTCCGGCAGCATCCGGTGTTCGGTGATCAGCTGTTCCCAGGCGGCCAGCTGGGTGGGGTTGGGCAGTTCGCCGTTGAGGAGCAGGTAGGCGACCTCAAGGTAGGTCGAGTTCTCGGCCAGGTCGGCGATCGGGTAGCCGCGGTACTCGAGGACCCCGGCCTCGCCGTCGATGTAGGTGATCGAGGAGCGGCAGACCGCAGTGTTCATGAATCCCGGGTCGTAGGTGGCCAGCGGCTCAGTACCAACCCTGAACTGCCGCAGGTCCGGGGCCTTGATGGTGGCATCGGTGATCGCCAATTCCGCTTCGGCGCCGCTGGCGGGATGCCGGATCTGGAGGATGTCTGCCATGCACGAACACTAGAGACAACAATCGGGTACGCCCTGCCCGTCTCGCCTGCGCACCGCTGCCGCCGACCCTAGGCTGACGGCGTGCTAGGGGTCCGGTTCGAGTGGCTCGTGCGGCCCTGGTTCTCGGGGTGGTTCCACGCCCTGCCGTTGCGCTCCACAGCCAGTCGCTGATGCTGACGCAGGCCCACGCGCTCTGGGCGGCCGGCGCCATCGTCGGGATGCTGGCGCTGCCCCACCGCCGGCGGCCGGCAACTGCGCCGGACCCGGTCCGCCGAGGGCCCGGTTTTGACCCTCCCGACGGCGCAAGGTAATCTAAGTCGCTGTTGCGCTGTGGTCTGCCTTAGGAGGCAAATCCCGCACCGGAGCCGTTGATAAAACTCATGGAAGCAGGTCTTAGTCCCGTGTCTACGTACAGCCCCAAGTCTGGTGAGATCACCAGGGCCTGGCTTGTGATCGATGCTCAGGACGTCGTCCTGGGACGGCTGGCCGTCACCGCGGCGACCCTGCTTCGAGGCAAGCACAAGGCGCAGTTCGCCCCGCACGTCGACACCGGCGACTTCGTTGTCGTCGTCAACGCGTCCAAGATCGCCCTCACCGGCAACAAGCGCACCGACAAGATGGCCTACCGGCACTCCGGTCGTCCGGGCGGCCTGAAGGCTGTCCCGTACGGCGAGCTGCTGGAGAAGGATCCGCGCAAGGCTGTCGAGCTCGCGGTCTGGGGCATGCTGCCGAAGAACAAGCTGAGCCGTCAGCTGATCAAGAAGCTCAAGGTCTACTCCGGCCCCGAGCATCCCCACAGCGCGCAGAAGCCGCAGCCGTACCAGATCATCCAGATCGCTCAGTGAGCCGAGGAAGCACCGTGACCGAGACCGTTGAAGAGACTCCTGCCCCAGAGGCCGTCCCCTTCGTCGAGGACGATCGGGAGATCGCCTACCGCGCCGAGGCTGTTGCCAGCGCCGCGCTGCCGGGCGGACGCCCGGCGCTCATTGCGCCGTCCGCAGCCACCGGTCGCCGCAAGGAGGCCATCGCCCGCGTGCGCATGTTCCCCGGCACCGGCAAGTTCTCCATCAACGGCCGCACGCTTGAGGAGTACTTCCCGAACAAGCTGCACCAGCAGACCGTCAACGAGCCCTTCGTCACCGCTGCTGTGGTCGGCTCCTACGACGTGATCGCGACCATCGTCGGCGGCGGTGTGACCGGCCAGGCCGGTGCGCTTCGCCTCGGCATCGCCCGCTCGCTGAACGCCGTGGACGCCGAGGCCAGCCGTCCGGTCCTGAAGAAGGCCGGTCTGCTCACCCGTGACGCCCGCGTCAAGGAGCGCAAGAAGGCTGGCCTGAAGAAGGCCCGCAAGGCTCCCCAGTACAGCAAGCGCTGATCCCGGTCGGGCGATGGCTCGACTCTTCGGCACCGACGGGGTTCGCGGGACTGCGAACCTCGAGCTGACTGCCGAGATTGCCCTTGAGTTGTCGATGGCGGCTGCCCACGTGCTGGGCGAAGCCGGCGCCTTCGGCAGTGCCCGTCGCCCGGTCGCCCTCGTTGGCCGGGACACCCGCGCGAGCGGGGAGTTCCTGGAAGCTGCGGTGGTGGCCGGACTGGCGTCTGCAGGGGTCGACGTGGTGCGCCTCGGCGTGATCCCCACCCCCGGTGTGGCCCACCTGGTTGGCCAGCGGGACGCGGATCTCGGCGTGATGCTCTCGGCCAGCCACAACCCGATGCCCGACAACGGCATCAAGTTCTTCGCCCGCGGCGGCGTCAAGCTCGATGACGACATCGAGGACGCCATCGAGGAGCGGATGACCGAGGTCTGGCTGCGTCCCACCGGGGCTGCGGTCGGCCGGGTCACCGACGATCCCGGCGCCATCGAGGCCTACGTCGCCCACCTGGTCGCCAGCCTCGGCGCCGACGCCAGCCTCGCCGGGATCAAGGTGGTCATCGACTGCGCCAACGGCGCCGCCCACCTGACCGCGCTGGCGGCCTTCGACGCCCAGGGCGCGGACGTGGTGCCGCTGCACGCCGATCCGGACGGCCTGAACATCAATGACAACTGTGGCTCCACCCATCTGGGTTCGCTGCAGGCCGCGGTGATCGAACACCGAGCCGACCTCGGCATCGCCCTCGACGGCGACGCCGACCGTTGCCTCGCCGTTGACCACACCGGCGCCGTTGTGGACGGGGACCAGATCCTCGCGATCCTCGCGCTGTCGATGCACGCGGAACAGACGCTGCACAGCGGGACGGTCGTTGCGACCGTGATGAGCAACCTCGGCTTCCTCAACGCCATGCGGGACGCCGGCATCCACGTCGACCAGACCAAGGTCGGTGACCGTTACGTGCTTGAGGCGATGAACGCCAACGGTTTCACCCTCGGCGGCGAGCAGTCCGGGCACGTGATCATGAGCGAGTTCGCGACCACCGGCGACGGTGTCCTGACCGCCCTGCACCTTGCGGCCCGGATGGTCCGCACTGGCAAGACCCTCCAGGAGCTCGCCGGGGTGATGCGGCGCCTGCCGCAGGTGATGATCAACGTGCGGAACGTGAACAAGAGCCGGGCCGGCATCGACCCGGTCGTGAACGCTGCGATTTCGGCAGAAGCCAGGGCCCTCGGTCGGAATGGCCGGGTGCTGCTGCGTCCCTCTGGCACCGAGCCACTGGTGCGGGTCATGGTCGAGGCAGAGACCGCCGAGCGCGCCCAGGAAGTCGCCGAGCGTCTGGTCGAAGTGGTGCGGGAGCGGTTGTCCCTTGAGCCCGCGCGCTGAGCCTGCGCTCAGTCACTAGACCTTCCGGATCCGGACCCAGCTGACCTGGTGGTCGGGCCCCTTCCGCAGGATGGCTGTGGCCCGGCCCCGGGTGGGGCGGATGTTCATTTCCAGGTTCGGACCGTTGACCCGGTTCCAGATGTCGAGGGCCATCTGTGTCGCCTCGACCTCGTCCAGCTCGCTGAACCGGACGAAGTAGGACTGGGGATCGCGGAAGGCGGTCTCGCGCAGCTTGAGGAAGCGCTTGACGTACCAGTTGCGGATGTCGGCATGGGCGGCGTCGACGTAGACCGAGAAGTCGAAGAAGTCGCTCACCGCAAGGCCGGTGGTGCCGTCGGAACGCTGGCGGGCGGCCTGCAGCACGTTGAGGCCCTCGACGATCAGGATGTCGGGCTGGGAGACCGTGATCACCTGGTCGGGGACGATGTCATAGACCAGGTGCGAATACACCGGTGCGGTCACCTGCGGGGCACCCGACTTCACGTCCATCACGAACTGCACCAGCCGTCGGCGGTTGTACGACTCCGGGTAGCCCTTGCGTTCCAGCAACCCCAATTCGGAGAGGTGGTCGTTGGGGTAGAGGAAGCCGTCGGTGGTGACCAGGTCCACCCGGGGCGAACCGGGCAGCCGCGACAGCAACTCCCTCAGCATCCGCGACGTGGTCGACTTGCCGACCGCGACCGACCCGGCGACGCCGATCACGAACGGGGTCCTGCCCCCGGACAGGCCAAGGAACTCGTGGCTGGCCGAGAACAATGCTCCGGTTCGCTCGATGTAGAGGCTGAGCAGATCGGTCAACGGCAGGTAGACCTCGCGGACCTCTGCGGCGTCCGTCGGGTCGTCGATGCCCCGGA
This sequence comes from uncultured Actinomycetota bacterium, assembly GCA_963848845.1. Taxonomy (GTDB): domain Bacteria; phylum Actinomycetota; class Actinomycetes; order Propionibacteriales; family Propionibacteriaceae; genus Propionicimonas. The sequence continues at coordinate 302,327 of CAWKFH010000007.1, read as the reverse complement.
GCCGGTCAAGGGTGGCGTCGTCCAGGTTGTCCGGCCGGACCGCGGCCAGCGCAGCCCAGTGCTGGCGATCGAGCGTCAGGTAGGGCCCGTAGGGGTTGTCTTCGGGCGCGTCGACTTCCTCGAAGACGCCTGCTGCTGGTGCCATTACCACCTCGACTATGCCCGGTTCGTACAGAGACAACGCGCACTAGTGTGCCGAACCCGCCAGTACAGTGACCGCTATGTGCGGAATTATCGGATATACGGGTCCTCGTGTCGCCCGTGATGTCGTGGTCGCAGGCCTGCGCCGGATGGAATATCGCGGCTACGACTCCGCCGGCATCGCAGTGGTGGCGGACGGCCGGATCGATTACCGCAAGAAGGCCGGAAAGATCACCAACCTGATCGCCGAGCTCGAAGCCAACCCGCTGCCGGACTCGGGGCTGGGCATCGGCCACACCCGTTGGGCCACCCACGGCGGGCCCACCGACTCCAACGCCCACCCGCACGTCTCCGCCGGCGATCGGGTCGCCCTGATCCACAACGGCATCATCGAGAACTTCGCGATCCTGCGGGCAGAGCTCGAAGCCGAAGGCGTCGAGTTCAACTCCCAGACCGACACCGAAGCAGCAGCGCAGCTGCTCGGCCGCGAGGTGGCCTGCGGTGCCGACCTGGCGGACGCCATGCGCAGCATCTGCGGCCGGCTGGAGGGGGCCTTCACCCTGGTCGCCGTCGATGCCACCGAGCCGCACCGGCTCGTTGCGGCGCGCCGCAACTCCCCGCTCGTGGTCGGGGTCGGCGACGGGGAGAACTTCGTCGCGTCCGACGTGGCTGCCTTCATCGAGTTCACCCGGTTCGCCATCGAGCTGGGCCAGGACCAGGTCGTCGACGTCCGGGCGGACTCCATCGAGGTGACCGACTTCGCCGGCAACCCGGCCGAGACCCACCCCTTCGAAGTCACCTGGGACCTGTCGGCCGCGGAGAAGTCCGGTTACGACTGGTTCATGCGCAAGGAGATCTACGAGCAGCCGAAGGCGGTCTTCGACACCCTGCTGGGCCGGTTCAACCCGGACGGCTCGCTGAAGCTGGACGAGCTGCACATCCCGGAGTCCGAACTGCGGCTGGTCGACAAGATCGTGATCGTCGCCTGCGGCACCGCCTACTACGCGGGGCTGGTGGCCAAGTACGCGATCGAGCACTGGACCCGGATCGCGTGCGAGGTGGAGATCGCCAGCGAGTTCCGCTACCGGGACCCGATCATCACCCGCTCCACGCTGGTGGTGACCCTCAGCCAGTCCGGCGAGACCGCCGACACGCTGATGGCGATCAGGCACGCCCGGGAGCAGCACGCCAAGGTGATCGCGATCTGCAACACCAACGGCGCCACCATCCCGCGGGAATCGGACGCGGTGATCTACACCCACGCCGGCCCGGAGATCGGCGTGGCCTCAACCAAGGGCTTCCTCACCCAGGTGGCCGCCTGCTACCTGCTGGGGCTCTACCTGGCACAGGTTCGCGGCTCGATGTACGACGACGAGATCCACGCGGTCATGTCCGAACTGGCAGCAACGCCGCCGCTGATCCAGAAGGTGCTCGACGAGCTCGGCCCGATCAAGGAGCTCGCCCGCCGGTTCGTCGACGAGAAGTCGGTGCTGTTCCTCGGCCGCCATGTCGGCTATCCGGTGGCGCTGGAGGGCGCGCTGAAGCTGAAGGAGATCGCCTACCTGCATGCTGAGGGCTTCCCGGCCGGTGAGCTGAAGCATGGTCCGATCGCCCTGGTCGAGGAAGGCATCCCGATCTTCATCGTGGTTCCGCCCAAGGGCCGCGACCAGCTGCACGACAAGGTGGTCTCCAACATCCAGGAGGTTCGCGCCCGCGGTGCGCTGACCATCGTCCTTGCCGAGGAGGGCGACACCGAGGTGGAGCCGTACGCCGATGTGCTGTTCCGCCTGCCGAAGGTGTCAACGCTCCTGCAGCCGCTGGTGGCCACCGTCCCCCTGCAGATGTTCGCCTGCGAGCTCGCGACCCTGAAGGGCTACGACGTGGACCAGCCGCGCAACCTGGCCAAGAGCGTCACGGTCGAGTAGCTGCGATGATCGTCGGCATCGGTATCGACGTTACCCAGGTCTCCCGGTTCACCCAGGCTGCCTCCCGGCAGGGCCTGCTGGAGCGCGTGTTCACGCCGGAGGAGCGGGACGCCTCGATGCAACGGATGGCCGGCCGGTTCGCGGCCAAGGAGGCGTTCGCGAAAGCCCTTGGCGCGCCCACCGGCCTGGTCTGGACCGACGTCGAGGTGCGCAAGGACGCCGACGGCAAGCCCTACTTCGAATGCTCCGGGACCGTGGCTGCGCTGGTGGCCGGCCGGGGAATCCGCACTGTGCACCTGTCGATCACCCACGACGCCGGCATCGCGGCAGCCGTGGTCATCTGCGAGTCCTGATGGACAACGGCTACACGGTTGCGCAGATCCGGGCCGCCGAGACCACGGCGATGGACGCCCTCGGCCCGGACGTCCTGATGCAGCGCGCTGCGGCGGCACTGGCCACAGCTGTGCTGCGCCGGCTCGGGACTGCTGGCGGCGCCTACGGCTCCCGGGTGCTGCTTGTGGTGGGATCGGGCAACAATGGCGGCGACGCCCTGTTCGCCGGGGCCCGACTGGCCGGGCGCGGAGTGGCCGTCTCCGCCTGGCGCACCGGCCCCGAGGTTCACAGCGAGGGCTGGGTCGCGTTCCTTGCCGCCGGCGGGCGTTCGGTGGACGGCGCCACGGCCCGGACGCTGCTCCCACGGCAGCGGCTGGTGATCGACGGGGTCGCCGGGATCGGCTCGCGGCCGGGCCTGGCGCCCGAGGTTGCTGCCTTTGCCGAGGCCTGCCGGAGCCTGGGGGTGCCGGTGGTTGCAGTCGACCTGCCCTCCGGCCTTTCGCCCGAACCGCCCTTCAGCGAAGCCCCCCACTTCACCGCAGAGCTGACGGTGACGTTCGGCGGCTTCAAGCTCTGCCAGCTGCTGGAACCGGCCAGGTCGGCGTGCGGCGAGGTCCAGCTGGTCGACATCGGCCTCGACCTGCCCGAGCCGACGGTGAGCCAGTGGACGGTGAGCGAGCTCGCGTCCGCGTGGCCGGTGCCGGATGCCGGCAGCGACAAGTACTCCCGCGGCGTGGTCGGGCTGGACACCGGCTCGATCGACTACCCGGGTGCTGCAGTCCTGACCGCCGCCGGCGCGATCGGAGCTGGGGCAGGCATGGTGCGCTACCTCGGGCCGCCGCAGGTGGCCAGCCGCATCGTCGATCGTTACCCGAATGTCGTGATCGGTCAGGGCCGGGTGCAGTCCCTGGTGGTCGGTTCCGGGTGGGGCCAGCGGCCAGATCGGGGAGTCGTGGCCAGGGCAATTGAGGCCCGCGTGCCGCTGGTCGTGGATGCCGATGGGTTGCGTCACCTCTCGAAACGCGGCCATTCCGCAGTCTTGCTTACCCCACATAGCGGGGAATTGGCCCGGTTGCTCGACATTCCGAGGGAAGGAGTGACTGCCGATCCGCTGGCAGCCGTGCGCAGTGCCGTCGCCCGGACCGGCTGCTCGGTGTTGCTGAAGGGCGCGACCCAATACGTGGCCACTCCGGGAGGGAATCGGGTCTGGCTAGGCATTTCAGGACCGGGCTGGACCGCTCAGGCGGGCTCGGGAGACGTGCTGGCCGGCATCTGCGGCACCCTGCTGGCTGCCGGCCTTGACGTCGTCAGTGCTGCTCTCGCTGCCTGCAGTGTCCAGGCCCTCGCTGCGGCAGCCCGGCCAGGGCCGGTGACCCCGCAGGCGCTAGCTGAAGGGCTGGGCGAGACTTTGAAGGCAATCCCGCAGTTTGAGAGCCGACTCTGACCGCCGGACCTCCACACAACCCCAGGTTCGGTTTAGTCTGCTGCTCGGCGGCCAACACCAACGGTCGTACCGTCGGGGAACTCAGTGTGGAGGGGCCCGGTGCTTACCTACGTCCAAGTAAGGGAGTCACATGACTACCGAAGTAACGGCGAAGAAGGGGTCAGTCCGGGTAGCGGTGCAGAAGTTTGGCACGTTCCTGTCCGGCATGATCATGCCGAACATTCCGGCGTTGATCGCGTGGGGCATCTTCACGATGTTCTTCATTCCGAAGGGTTTCACGCCGAACGCTGATCTGGTGACGATCGTTGGGCCGTTCATCCATTATCTGTTGCCGATTTTGATCGGTTACACCGGTGGTCACATCGTGTATGGGTTGCGGGGTGCGGTGGTGGCTTCGATCGGCACGTTTGGTGCGATTGCTGGTTCGGATCTGTTGATCGCCCAGTTCAATGCGACGCAGCCGGCTGACAATCAGCTTGGCCAGATCCACATGTTCATCGGTGCGATGATGATGGGCCCGTTGTCTGCTTACACGATGCGGTGGCTGGACAGGTTGTGGGAGGAGAAGATCCGGGCTGGGCTGGAGATGCTGGTGGCGATGTTCTCGGCCGGTATCTGGGGGTTCGTGATGGCGATCGTCGGGTTCTATCCGGTCGCGTGGCTGGTTAACGGGATCATGACGGTGCTCAGTGGTGCGGTGAACTGGTTGATCGCGAACAACCTGTTGCCGTTGACTTCCATCATCATCGAGCCGGCGAAGGTGTTCTTCTTGAACAACGCCATCAATCATGGGGTGTTGACGCCGTTGGGTACCCAGCAGGCGGCCGAGAATGGCCAGTCGATCCTGTTCCTGCTGGAGGCCAACCCTGGTCCTGGGGTCGGTTTGCTGTTGGCGTTCACGTTCTTCGGGATTGGTGCGGCGAGGGCTTCGGCTCCGGGTGCGGCGTTCATCCAGTTCGTCGGCGGTATCCACGAGGTGTACTTCCCGTTTGCGTTGATGAAGCCGGTGCTGATCTTGTCGCTGATCGCCGGCGGTATGACCGGGGTGGCGACGAACATGTTGCTGGGTGGGGCGTTGCGGGCGCCGGCGGCGCCGGGCAGCATCATCGCCGTGTTGGCGCAGACGGCGCCGGGGGCCTATTTCCCGGTGATCTTGTCGGTGGTCTTGTCGGCTTCGGTGACGTTCGTGGTGGCTTCGATCATCCTGCGGGCTTCGCGTAGTCGTGACCTGGCGGCTGAGGCGGCCGGTGTGGACAAGTTCGAGAGCGCGATCAGCCAGACCGAGGCCAACAAGGGCAAGGGGTCCGGGGCGCTGGCCGGGCTGCGTGGCGAGGGCAGCGAGACGCTCACCGGCCGGCCGGTGAAGAACATCGTGTTCGCCTGCGACGCCGGCATGGGATCCTCCGCCATGGGCGCATCCGTCCTGCGCAAGAAGATCCAGGCTGCCGGCTTCACCGACGTCACCGTGGTCAACAAGGCCATCGCCAACCTCGACGACACCTACGATGTGGTCGTTTCGCATCAGGACCTCAGCGAGCGGGCAAGCCAGAGGACGCCGTCAGCGATGCACATCTCAGTGGACAACTTCATGGCCAGCCCGAAGTACGACGAAGTCGTCGAGCTGGTCAAGGCGGCGAACTCCGACCCAAAAGCGGCTGAGCCCGCCCCGATCGTGACCGCTCCGGCGGTCACCGTAGTGGCAGTCGAGACGGCTCCGGCGCGGGCGATCCTGGACGAGCCCGCCCCAGCGCCCGAGCCTGAGCCGGTGGCAGCCGCCACCGACGAGGGTGTGCTCAAGGTGTCCTCGATCGTGCTCGCCGGCAAGGCAGTCGACCAGTCCTCCGCGATTGACGAGGCAGGCCAGTTGCTGGTGTCGGCCGGTGCTGTTGATGCCGGCTACATCACGTCGATGCATGACCGCGAGAACTCGGTGTCCACCTACATGGGCAACCTGCTCGCGATCCCTCATGGCACCAACGAGGCGAAGGGACTGATCAGGTCCTCGGCCATCTCGGTTGTGCGTTACCCCGAGGGCATCGACTGGAACGGAAACCAGGTGAAGTTCGTGATCGGCATCGCCGGTGCGAACGACGAGCACCTGGACCTGTTGAGCAAGATCGCCGAGGTGTTCCTTGACACCGACGCGGTGGCGGCCCTGGAAGAGGCCGGCACCCGTGAGGAGATCGCCGACACTTTCAGGAAGGTGAATGGCTGATGAAAGCAGTGCACTTCGGAGCTGGAAACATCGGACGCGGGTTCGTTGGACTGTTGCTCCACAACGCCGGCTATGAGCTGGTGTTCGCCGACGTCGCAGAGGCGCTGATCGCGAGACTCAAGGACGCCGACAGTTACGTCGTGCACGAAGTCGGGGAGGATCCGCGGACCCATGAGGTCCGCGGGTTCTCCGCCCTCAACTCGGCGGCCGAGGCGGAAGCGCTGACCGCAGCCATCGCGTCCGCCGACCTGGTCACCACGGCCGTCGGCGCGCACATCCTGAAGTTCGTCGCCCCGGCGATCGCTGCCGGGATCGCCGCACGGCCGGCCGACGGCGCCCGGATCGCGGTGATGGCGTGCGAGAACGCCATCAACGGCACCGACATCCTCGCCGCCGAGGTCCGCAAGGCCTACCCCGGCGACGACCTCGACTCCCGCGCGGTCTTCGCCAACACCGCCGTCGACCGGATCGTTCCCAACCAGGATCCCGCGGCGGGCCTGGACGTGACCGTTGAGACCTTCTACGAGTGGGTGATCGAGACCGAGCCGTTCGGCGACGCCCACCCGGACATCCCCGGCGTCACCTGGGTGCCGGACCTCGAGCCCTACATCGAGCGCAAGCTGTTCACGGTGAACACCGGCCACGCCACCAGTGCCTGGTTCGGCCACGCGGCCGGGATCGAGAAGATCTCCGAAGCCCTCGCCGACCCGGCCGTGTCCGCGAAGGTGGCTGCCGTGTTGGTGGAGACCGCTTCGCTGATCGTGGACAAGCACGGCGTCCCGGCCGAAACCCAGGCCGCCTACGTTGAGAAGATCCTCAAGCGCTTCGCCAACCCCTACCTTCCCGACACCACCCTGCGGGTGGGCCGGGCCCCGCTGCGCAAGCTCAGCCGCAACGAGCGTTTCATCAGCCCGGCATCCCAGCTGGCCGAACGGGGCCTTGGCCGGTCCGCGCTGCTCGAGGCCATCGGTGCCGGGCTGCGGTTCGACGCCGCCGACGACCCCGAAGCCGTCGAGCTGCAGGAACTGCTGGGCCGACTGGACGCAGCCGAGGTGGTCGACAAGGTCACCGGACTGACGCCGGACCATCCGCTGTACGCCGACGTGCTCGCTGTCGTGCAGGCCCGCCAGGCCGGCTGAGCGTCACTGCTAAGATCACCCGGGCCGAATCGCCGGTTCCACCGGCAATCAGGAAGGGTGTTGATGCAGCAGACTGCGCTCGCCGAGACCCTGCTGGCCGATGGCCGCCTGCTGCGCATTGTCGAACCGCTCCCGGCCGACTCCGATGCCATCTGCCGGCTGATCCTCGACGCCTTCGGGCACCGCCCTGAGGTGGACCCACCGCCGCCGGCCCTGTTCGAGACCCCAGAAAAGGTGACTGCCGCCCTTGCCGGAGGGTTCGGCGTGCTGGCCCTGGTCGACGGCGAGCCCGCCGGAGTGGTGATCGTCAGCCTCGACGGGCCGATGGCCGGAATCCACCGGGTCTCGGTGCGTCCGGGGTACCAGCGCCAGGGCATCGCTTCGGTCATGGTCGACGTTGCCCTCGAACTGCTCACCGCCCGCGGCGCGTCCGCCGTCGAACTGGTGGCTCGGGCGGAGTTCCCGAAGGTGGTCGACTGGTGGCAGCGACGCGGCTTCACCGAGGTGGAGCGGGCGGGATCCAGCCTCACCCTCGCCCGCCGATTGCCGGTACGGAAGGCCGCCCCGACCGCCGAGGACACGGTTGAACTCGGCCGCCGGCTGGCCGCGGTGGTGCGGGCCGGCGACGTGATCATTGCCTCCGGTGACCTCGGAGCAGGCAAGACCACCTTCGCCAAGGGCCTCGGCGCCGGGCTCGGGGTGGCCGGACCGATCATCTCCCCGACCTTCGTGCTCTCCCGGGTGCACCCGTCAGGAGTCGGTGGCCCGGGCCTTGTCCACGTCGACGCCTACCGCCTTGGTTCCTTCGCGGAGCTGGAGGACCTCGACCTGGAGCTGTCCCTCGACGACTCGGTGACCCTGGTCGAGTGGGGCGCTGGCATCGCCGAGGGCCTGGCCGAGGACTACCTGGAGCTCGACATCCGCCGCAGCCTCGACCCAGAGGACGAGACCAGATGGATCTTCCTTACCCCGATCGGGGACCGCTGGACAGCGGCCCGACCCGAACTGGAGGCGCTGTGAGCCTGGTGCTGGCCATCGATACCGCGACCGACGTGCGCGCCGGCGTGGCCAGGGACGGCCGGGTGGCGGCGTCCGATGTCGTCGCGGACCGCCGCGCGCATGCCGAGCAGTTGTTGCCGCTGGTGCAGCGGGTCCTCGCCACGGCCGGGGCCACGCCCCGCGACCTGACCGGCATCGTCGTTGGCGTGGGCCCGGGCCCGTTCACCGGCCTTCGGGTCGGGGTGGCCGCAGCCCTCACGCTCGGCGAGGTGCTGGGCATCGGCGTCCGGGGCGTCTGCAGCCTTGACGTCATCGCCCTCGACTGGGCGGGGCGGGCCGACGTCCCCGACAGCTTCGTCGTTGCGGCCGACGCCCGCCGCAAGGAGGTCTACTGGGCCCGGTACGACGGCGCCGGCGTGCGGGTGGACGGCCCGTTCGTCACCGCTCCCGACGCCGTGCCCGACCTGCCGCTTGCCGGTCCCGGCGCCCCCCTTACCGGACGCGAGTGCTCCGGCCCCGACTCCCTCGACGCCGGGCTGATGGCTGCGGCTGGTGAGCACCTTGCCGATGCTGGTGTCGAGCCGCTCTACCTGCGGCGTCCGGACGCAGACGTGCCCACCACTCGGAAGTCGACGCTGTTGCAGCCGAGGCTCGCCATGATGGTGAAGCCATGATCATCTCCCACGCCCGCATCGACGACCTGGCCGACATCGTCGAGCTCGAGAAGACCGGATTCGACGCCGGGGAGCAGTGGTCGGAAAGCGCCTGGGCGGAGGAAATCACCTCCCCGGACCGCTACGTGCTCACCCGCCAGGACCTGGCGGCGCGGATCATCGGGGTGGCCACGTTCAGCTGCGTCGACGACATGGCCGACCTGCACCGGGTGGTAGTGCGCCCCGAGGCCCGCGGGCGCGGGATCGGAGCCTCACTGGTCCGCGCTGGCATTGACTGGGCCAGCGCCATCGGCGCCCGTCGGATGCTGCTGGAGGTGAGCCAGGAGAACCAGCCCGCGGTTGCGCTCTACCGACGCCTCGGCTTCGAGCCGATCTCCACCAGGCGCGACTACTACGCCCCCGGACGGCACGCCCTGGTCATGTTGCGCCCGTTGTGCGATGGCGACGCCTGGGCCGTGGAGTGCGCATGAGCGACCCGCTCATCCTCGGCATCGAATCCTCCTGCGACGAGACCGGGGTTGGCATCGTCCGGGGCAACGAGCTGCTTGCGAACGAGGTTGCGTCCTCGGTCACCGAACACGTCCGGTTCGGCGGCGTGGTGCCGGAGGTTGCCAGCCGCGCCCACCTGCAGGCCCTGATCCCGACCCTGCGCCGTGCCTGCGAGCAGGCCGACGTCGACCTGTCCGAACTTGACGGGATCGCCGTCACCGCCGGGCCGGGGCTGATGGGCGCCCTGGTCGTCGGGCTGACCGCGGCAAAGGCGCTCGCCGTCGCGCTGGACAAGCCGCTGTACGGGGTGAACCACTTGGTCGGGCACGTAGCGGTCGACCTGCTCGACCACGGGCCGTTGCCCCAACCCTGCGCTGCGCTGCTGGTTTCCGGCGGGCACACCTCGCTGCTGGCGGTCAACGACATCACCTCACAGATCGTCGAGCTGGGTGCCACCATCGATGACGCCGCCGGCGAGGCCTACGACAAGGTGGCCCGGCTCCTCGGCATGCCCTACCCCGGCGGCCCGGTGATCGACAAGGCGGCGGCGGCCGGTGACCCGAAGGCGATCGCGTTCCCGCGCGGACTCACCGCGAACAAGGACCAGGCCAAACACCGCTTCGACTTCTCCTTCTCCGGGCTGAAGACCTCAGTGTCCCGCTGGGTCGAGACGCGGCGCCGCGACGGGCAGGACTTCTCCGTCGCCGACGTCGCAGCCTCGTTCCAGGAGGCGGTGTGCGACGTGCTGACCGCGAAAGCCGTCGACGCCTGCCACCACCTCGGCACCGACCACCTGCTGCTCGGCGGGGGTGTGGCCGCCAACTCAAGGCTGCGCGCCCTGCTGGAAGAGCGGACGGCGGCGGCCGGGATCACCCTGCGCCGACCCCGGCCGGCGCTGTGCACAGACAACGGCGCGATGATCGCCGTGCTCGGTGCCCAGGTGGTCAGCGCCGGGCTGCGTCCCTCCTCGCTGCAGATCGGCGCGAATTCGGGGCTGCCGGTCAGCACCGTCCTCGTTTGATGGGAAGTTGCTGATGTACACGCCGATCATCGGGACGCTCGGCTACGTCGTCGCCGGGGGCAAGGTGCTGCTGGTGCACCGCGAACGTGCTGGCGACGTGCACGCCGGCAAGTGGAATGCCCTCGGCGGCAAGCTCGAGCCGGACGAGGACGTCTACGCCTGCCTGGTCCGGGAGCTGCGCGAGGAGGCCGGCATCACGGTCACCTCGGCCCGGCTCCGCGGCACCGTGTCCTGGCCCGGCTTCGGGGCCGGCGGTGAGGACTGGTTCGGCTTCATCTTCGTAGTCGACGGCTTCGAGGGCACCCCGCCGGCGGTGAACGCCGACGGCCCGCTGGCCTGGCACGACATCCACCACCTGGACGGGCTGCCAATGTGGGCCGGCGACCGACACTTCCTGCCGCTGGTGTTCGGCGACGGCCCGATGTTCCACGGGCTGCTGCCCTACGTCGACGGGGAACCGGGGAGTTGGAGCTACTCCCAGACCTGAACCACCGCTAGCGTGTGCGCATGATCGGGCTCCCGTTCGCCGGTAGCGGCCTGGTGCACGGTCTCTTCATGGGTCTGGGCATCGTGGCCGGGCTGGCCGTCTTCGCGTGGGAGCTCCGGCGCCGCGGGCTGCAGGACGACCGGCTGTGGGTGATCGCCGGGACGAGCCTTGCGCTGGCCGGAGTCGCGTCCCGGGTCGGCACCTGGTGGCAACAGTTCGACCCCACCCAGAATGAACCGATCCTGCAGTGGTGGAGCGACGGCAACCGCAGCGTGCTCGCCGCGCTCGTCGGTGCCTGGATAGGCGTCCACGTCGGCAAGCTGATCACCAGGTACAAGGCCTCGACCGGGGACCTGTTCGCCCCGGCTGTGGCCCTCTCGATGGTGATCGGCCGGATCGGCTGCCTGCTCACCGAGCTACCTGGGCACCCCACCGGTGGCGGTTGGGGGATCGTGCTCACCCCCGACCAGGCTGCCCTCATCGGCGGGCCGGCCGGGGTAGGGCTGCACCCGACCTTCGCCTACGAGATCGCCTTCCAGGCTGTGGCCTTCGCTTGGTTGTGGCGCAACCGGGATCGGCTGCCCAAACCCGGCGACCTGTTCATCTGTTACGTGGCCGGTTACGCGCTGTTCCGGTTCGGCGTCGAGTTCCTCCGCGCCAACGAAGCGGTCTGGTTCGGGCTGACCCGCCCCCAGTGGTTCCTGCTCTGCTTCCTGCCGCTGCTGGCCTGGCGGGTCAGCCGCGTCTGGCGGCAGCGACCAGTGGCCGCCCCGGCCGTCCCGGCGATCATCGGAGGTAATGGTGACTGACCAACAGCCGCCTCAGGAGCATCCCGACTTCCAGCCGCCCGGCTGGCAGCCGCCGCCCCAGCCAGCGCCGCCGTCATCCCGGCCAGGGCAGTCGTATCCGCCGGCCCAACCGCCGGCCCAGCCGCCGCCCGCCGGCCCGCACTACTACTCGCCACCGCCCCAACCGACGAAGGGTGGCCGCGGCTCGATCTGGCTGGGGGTCGGGATCACCGTCGCCAGCCTGCTGGCCTGGTGGGGGATCACCACAGCTTTGCCTTACGACAACCCGCTCGCCGCCACCTTGAATGCGCTGATCCTCGTGGTGCCGTTCGTCCTGGTACTGGCCGGCATCGTGCTCGCCGCGATCCCGCGGACCACCCGAACCGGTGCCGGGATCCTGATCGGCATCGGCGCCGGGATCCTGATCCTCGGTGGCCTTTGCATCGCCCTGCTGGCCAACTTCGGCGGCTGAAACCCGAATCCTGCCCGCCAGCAACGAACGAGAGAAGCCCGTGACGAACCTGCTGAATCCCCCGACCCGCAACCGGACGCTCGGCTCCGGGCAGCCGCTGCGGGGTGACCGGATCCACAAATACGTCACAGCCTTCTGTCCGGAGTGCCACGAACCCGGCGCCGACCTCGCCGGGGTGGCGCGGCTTTCCGGGATGCTGGTCATCCGGGGCGGCCTGGTGTGGCTGGAACGGGTCTGCCGGGTGCATGGCCTGGTCACCACCATGTACGACGAGGATCCGAACATCCTGCGTTACCTGGAGCAGTGGCAGGCTCCGACGAAGGTGCACACCCCTGACCAGCCGGACAACTTCCGCCCGATCCCGGAGGCCTATGCCTACGGGTTGCCGGCCTTCCACACCCAGCACACCTGCATCCTCATCCAGGACGTAACCGAGCACTGCAACCTGAAGTGCCCCACCTGCTTCACCGCCTCTGGCCCGGCGCTGACGGGGGTCGCGCCGCTGGCCGACATCCTGGCGAACGTGGACGCGAGGCTATCGCGGGAGCAGGGTCGGCTCGACGTGCTGATGCTGTCGGGCGGCGAGCCGACGCTGTACCCGCAACTCGCCGAACTGCTGGACGAACTGACCGAACGCCCGATCGTGCGGATCATGCTCAACACCAATGGCCTGCTGGTCGCCGCCGACGACGAACTGCTGGAGCTGCTGGAGCTGCACCGCGACCGGATGGAGTTGTACCTGCAGTACGACGGGCCGTCGCCCGCTGCGTCCAGGCACCACCGCGGAGCCGACCTGACCCGGTTCAAGGAAGCGGCCATCGAGCGGCTCTCCGCTGCCGGGATCTTCACCACCCTTGTGATGACCGCAGCCCTCGGCGTGAATGACGGCGACATCGGCGCCGTGGTTCGCAAGGCGCTGGACACGCCCTACATCGGCGGGGTGGCCATCCAGCCGGTCTTCGGCTCCGGGCGCGGCCAGGGGATCGACCCGATGGACCGGCTCACCCACACCGGCGTCCTCGCCCGGCTCGGCCCGCAGACCGACAACGTGGTCCAGTGGCACGACCTCACCGCCCTGCCGTGTTCCCATCCACACTGTTCCTCGGTCGGCTACATGCTGAAGGACGATGCCGGGGTGTGGCGCTCGCTCACCGCACTGGTCGGGCACGACGAGCTGCTGCGCTGGCTGGAGCTCGACCCCGAACACCTGGCCAACCGGGTGGCCGACCGCGAGCTGCCCGCACAACTGCGGGAGCTGATGAAGAACTCGATGCTCGACCTGCTCAGCGAACAGGCCACGCTCACCAGCCCGCGCACCGGCCAGCTGTGGCAGAACATCTGCACGCAGTGCGACCTCGGCATCGGCACGCTGGCCACCCTCGCTGCCGGCAGGCTGCCCGGCCAGGAGGACCGGATGCGCCGGCTGCTGGCCGAGCGGGTGAAGCGGATCACCGTCAAGCCGTTCCAGGACATCTCCACCATGCTGGAGGAGCGGCTGACGCAGTGCTGCGTTCACGTCGGCACGTTCAGCGACGCTGGCGAACCGCAATGCGCGCCGTTCTGCGCCGTGCAGGCATGGACCAAGCTCGGCAACCAGCGGGTAAGCACCTCGAGGAAGGCAACGACATGAGCGAGACGCCGGAAGCGGCCGCGTCCCGGATCGCGCAGGGTCCACTGCCCTCGGACTTCGTGAGCGGCGGAGCGCCGCAACCGCAGCCGGCGACGGACGCGAAGCCGTTCGACCCGCTGCGGCTGTGCATCTTCGCCACCATCTCACTGCTCGGATGGGTCTTCGGCCCGCTGGCCGTCTTGGTCTTCGCCGGTGTCGGCTTCGCCGGCTACTGGAAGGCCAGGCAGGGCGGGCTCACCAGGTCACGCTGCTACCTGCGGGACACCCGGCTGGTGCTCGGCTACCTGTTCCTGCTCGGCGCGGCCGGGGTGTGGGGGCTGGTCCTGCTGGTCCAGCGCTGGCTGGGCTGAGTCAGTCGGTCGGCTCCACGACCGCTCGCACCGGCTTGCGCGGCGCTGCAATGGCCAGACCGGCGAGGAATCCGCCGAGGGCGAGGGCGAAACCGGCTGCGGCGATGATCGGGATCGGGTTCTGGAACTCCGCGCTACGGCCGGTGGAAAGGGTCGCGTAGTGCCAGTACGCGATCCAGGATCCCCAGATCAGGACTCCGGTTCCGGCGATCAGGGCAACTATGCCGAGGACGAGGCTGATCAGGGAGGTCACCTTCATGCTCCTGATCATAGGAGCGTGGCGGCGGGCCCAGGCACCGCGACACAACGTAGGTTCGTGGGATGGATCCCGTGCTGGCGAGCTGGCTGGTCTCTGCCGAGGCGGAGCCGGCGCTGTCCGCTGCGGCCAGCCACGACGATCCGGGCTCGCTGGCCGCGGCCGAGGCGTTACGCCGGAAGTGGCCGGCCGACCGCGCGGCGGCAGCGCTCTCCCAGGTTGCGCTGCGTCGCCGGGCGTCCGGGAAGTTCGGCGAGCTGGCGCAACTGCTGTTCTTCACCCCGGACGCACTGGAGCAGGCGACCAGGGCCGACGTGGCCAGGTGGCGGGCCGGGCGGCTGGCCACCGCCGGGGCCGGAGCCGTTGTCGACCTCGGTTGCGGGATCGGCGCCGACGCCCTCGCCTTCGCCGACGCCGGCCTGGACGTGGTTGCGGTCGAGGCCGATCCGGCCACCGCGGTGCTGGCGGCTGCCAACCTCGGTGATCGCGGGCGGGTGATCTGCGGGGACGCCGTGGAGCTTGCCGAGGGCCTGCTGGCCGACGGGGCGGCTGTGTTCGCCGACCCGGCGAGGCGCACCGCCTCCGGCCGCAGTTGGCGGGTGGCGGACCTGACCCCGTCCTGGGACTTCGTCGCCGGACTGCTCACCGGACGCCTCGGCTGCATCAAGGCAGCACCGGGGTTGCCATCGACGGTCATCCCCGAAACGGTCGCCACCACCTGGGTGAGCCACCGGGGCGACCTGGTGGAGGCCTCCCTCTGGTCGGGGCCGTGGCCCGCCGGCGAGCGCCGCGCCGTGCTGCTGCCAGCCGGCGAGGACCTGGTCGCCGGCGACCGCACGGGTCCTCGGGTTGGCGAACTCGGCCGCTACCTCTACGAACCGGATCCTGCGGTGATCCGGGCCGGTGCGGTCGGCGCCCTTGCGGAACGACTCGGCGCCCATGGGGTGAACCCCGGCATCGCCTACCTTGCCGGCGACGAGCTGGTGGAGTCGGGGTTCGCGACCGCCTTCGAGGTACTGGACTCGCTGCCGTTCGATGAGCGGGTCCTCCGGGCCTGGGTCCGGGAGTGCGGAATCGGCACCCTCGAGATCAAGGTCCGCGGCCTCGACGTCGACCCGGCGATGCTGCGGCGACGCCTGAAGCCTGCCGGCAAGGGGTCAGCGACCCTTGTCCTGACCCCAACTCCAGCCGGCGCGAGGGCGCTGGTGGCCACTAGGGCTGTTCAACGAGTCGCTTGAGTTGGGACAGCTGCACCCCGTCCGCCCTGGCGATGGCCGAGCGAATCACCGGGCCGAGCAGCTTCATCGCACCCGACGTCTCCACCTCCACTGCCAGCGCCACCCGGGTGACGCCGGCGTCCACCGGTTCCAGGGTGTAGCGGTAGCTGGCCAACACCCCACCGACGGTGCTCTCCAGCCTCAGCACCGACTCCGGCCGACACTCGGCGATCCGGCTTGTCCGGTCCTTTCCCCGAGCGGTGAAGGTCAGCTGCGTCCCTTCGGCGAGCGGACCGGAACTGCTCATCGAGTCGACACCGGGCATCCAGGACGGGGCGCGTCCCCAATCGGTGAGGGCGGTCCAGACCGATCCCACCGGGGCGGTGATCGTCTGCTCATCGGTGAAGGCCCGGCTCATCTTCGTTCCTCTCTCACGGTGCGCCGAGGCTAGCCGGAAGCCGTCGGCCACGATTGGATGGATTTCAGGAGGCCCGATGGAATACCTGTGGCGCCCGGCGGCCGGACCACTGGCAACCGCGGTCGAGGGGTGCTGGTTCCAACGCGGACCGGCGCCGTCAAGGGTCGAGCGGATCCTGCCGATGACGAGCGTGCACCTGGTGGTCAACCTGGGTGCTCAGCCGTACCTTGTCCGCACTGCCGACGGGCCCTGGCGGGAACTGGGGCGGGTGTTCTGCTCCGGCCTTCGCGACCACCTGGTGCTGAGTGCCAGCCCGGACCTGATCGTGAACGCCGGCGCGGTCCTGCGTCCCGACGCCTTGCTGGCGCTCGGGCTCGACCCGATCAGGCTGGCCGGTGCGGTCGCCGACGTGGTCCTTGACGTCCAGCCGGCCTTCGGTGACGACGGGGAGGCTGTGCTGGACCGGCTGGAGGCCGCGCTTCTCGCCCGATTGCGGACCGCTGCGATCGATCCTCTGGTGCGCGGCGTCGTCGACGCGTTGGGTGCTCGGCCCGGTACCCCCATCGGCGAACTGGCGACCGCTGCCGGAGTGAGCCATCCGGCGCTGGTGCCCAGGTTCCGGCGCAGCACCGGGATCACGCCGAAGCTGTTCGCCGAACTGGTCCGGTTCCATCGCCTGATCGACCTGATCTCGGTGCCCGATGACGTGTCCTGGAGCGCCCTCGCGATCGAGAGCGGTTACTACGACCAGTCACACGCCGCGCGCAGCTTCCGGCAGTTCGCTGGACTCACCCCGGCCGCCTACTACCGGCTGGTTCGGGAGGCGGGTCCAGAGAGCGTCCGCTTCGTTCCGGAAGCCGATGCCGACCTGCCCGGAGACCCAGCTACGGGGGGCTGGCCGGGAGTAGCGTCGGGTGCGGAGGTGTGAGATGGCAGTTCGACGGTTCCTGATCGTGGTGGGGGCGATCGTCATCCTTGGCTTGGTGGCCGGCTGTGCTGCCGGGCCCAACCCCGTCCAGGGCTCCGGTGCGCCGGCCGGGTTCTGGCTCGGCCTTTGGCACGGATTCATCGCCCCGTTCACGCTGGTCGTTTCGTTCTTCAACGATCAGGTGAACATCTACGAGGTGCACAACAACGGGGGCTGGTACAACTTCGGCTTCGTCTTCGGTGCATCACTGTTCTTCGGAGGTGGCGGCGGGGCCGGGGCAAGGGCGGCGCGCCGGTAGCCGTCGCCTGTGGGGTGAGCTGGTCGCTGCCAGGGAGTTGTCCACAGATCTGGGAGCGCCCCTTCGCTGATCCGGTGCCAGGGGGCAGGCTCCTGGGGGTGCGCACTCCTCGCCCGTGGGCGCTTCCGACGCAGCCGACGAGCTACGCCGTCCTGAGGTCACGCGGCATTTCCGACGAAATGCTCGCCACTCAGTTGCGCCGGGGGCGTTTGATCCGGCTGCGGCGGGGCGTCTATCTGGCATCCGCTTCCTGGCCGCAGGATCCCACGGCGCAGCACCTGATGCTGGCCCGGGCGGAGGTGGTCGCCGCTCCGCAGGCGGTGATCAGCCGGCAGAGCGCGGCCCTGGTGTGGGGCCTGCCATCCCCTGGGTGGCACCCCTGGCACACCTTCCCGATCGCGATCTCGCTACCGGCAGGTGCCGGACATCGCGCTCGATCGAACGGGGCGCAGCATCACGTGGAGCAATTACCGGCGGAGCATCTTGCCCGCGACCCGGAGGGGTATGCGGTGACCGGGTTGGTCCGCACGGCCATCGATCTCAGCGCCGGCCTGCCGCTCCCGGAAGCGCTGGTCATCCTCGACGCGGCGGCCCGGCAGCTGTGCACCGCATTCGTCGTCAGTCCCAGGCGTTCCGACTACTCAAATCCGCGGCTGGTCGAGGCCTCGCGAGACCAGCTTGCCGACGTCGCCCGGTCCCGGCGCCGAACCGGCCTGAGCTCGGCCATCGGCCTTGCGGAGCCGGGGCGGGAGTCGGCCGCAGAGTCGCTCTCGGCCGGTCACTTCCACCTCGCCGGGCTGCCCACGCCCAGGTTCCAGGCCCCGGTGCGGACTCCGATCGGCACACTGTTCCCGGACTGCCTCTGGGAACCCCAGGGGTTGATCGGCGAGTGTGACGGTGCCGTGAAGTATGCCGAAGGCAGCTCGGCGTTCGTGGCCGAGAAGGAACGTGAGCAGGCGCTTCGCGATCTTGGCTACGGAGTGGTCAGGTGGCTGGCAAAGGAGATCATGGCGCGCCCCGAGCAGGTCGTTGCCCGCGTCGCCCGGGCCCTGGGTATCTGACTGTCGAGTTGTTCGGCTTATCGCGGCCCCGTGCGGCGTTGTCAGTCGTGATCGCCGGATTGTCCGGGTTATGGCGTGCAGAAACCCCCTCATTAGCCGGACAACCTGGCAGTCAGGCCGGCGGCCACCACCAGACATGCTGATATCCCGAACAACCCGGCGGTCGGGACGCCTTCGAGCCGCCCTACGCTGTCAGCTGACCCGCCAGTCGTGAGGGGCAACACCGGCGAACGGAGACTCGCCGATGTTCAGGCGCAGGGTGAGTTGGTGGCCCTCGGCTTCGAGTTGGACGGCGATGAAGGTGTTGGTCACTTCGGCGACCGTGACCGCAGCGTTCACCAGCCATGGGTGCCTGCGGCGGATGCCGATCAGCTCGGTGTAGTCGGCATGCGTGTCCTCGCCGAAGGGCAGCAACTCCGAAGGCTGCGCGGGGAAGGGCGGGCGCACGGCGTCGTCACCGTAGTGGTTCTCCTCCTTCACACCGGTGAAGCCCTGCTCGTCCCCGGCGTAGATCGACGGGATGCCCGGCAGCAGGAAGAGCAGCGCCGCGGCCAGCGGCAAATGGCGGGCGTCGTTCAGCTTCGAGGCGATCCGGGTGACGTCGTGGTTGCCGATGAACGTCTGCGGCCGGAACTGCTCACAGAACTCCCGGTGGCGGGTCAGCGTCCAGTCGAGGGAGAAGAAGTTGCGGTCATTGAGCGAGTCCCAGATGGCGTGCCACAACTCGTACTGGGTGACGCTGTCCACCCCTGACGTCGCCACGAACTCGGCGTAGTCCCCGTGGATCACTTCCGCCAGGATCCACGACTCCGGGAACCCGGCCTTCACCTTCGCCATGATCGGCGCCCACACGTGCGCGCCCTGGGCGTAGGCCGCGTCCAGCCGCCAGCCGTCGACTCCGCGCCCCAGCCAGTGGGTCATCACGTCCGCAACGTAGTCGGCGACCGCTGCAGCGTTGAGGTCGAGCTCGACCAGGCCCTCGTGGCCCTCGAAGTAGCGGGGGTAGCCGTCGACCCACCGGATCCAGCGGCCAGCTTCGCTATCGGGGCCGGCCGCCAGGGCCGCCTGCACGATCGGGTGCTTGCGTGCCAGGTGGTTGAACACCCCATCCAGGCAGACCCGGATGCCCCGCTCGTGGCAATCACGGATGAGGTTGTCGAAGTCGACCCCATCGCCGAGCCGGGCGTCGATGCGGTAGTGGTCGAGGGTGTCGTAGCCGTGACTGGCGGACGCGAACACGGGCGCCAACAGCAGGCCGTTGGCGCCGAGTGCGATCAGGTAGTCCAGCCAGTTCCCCAGTAGTGGCAGGCGATGCTGGACGCCGGGGACCGCGGCACGTTCGGCCCCGACGAAGCCCAGTGGGTAGACGTGCCACCAGATCACGCTGTCGGCCCAGTTCATCCAACCTCCTCCGGCTCTCTGATGAGTCTATGCAGAAGTCAGGGCAAGCTCACGTCCGCGCGGATCAGGTTGTGGTCGGACGGAATCACGGGGGTCAGGTTGCCGCTGGAGTCCACCCTGACGACAGTTTCCCAAGCTGTGGCGGTGAGGCCATTGAGGTAGATGTAGTCGATGTTGTTGCCCTGCCGAATGGTGTTGTTGCTCTTGTCGCGGGGGGTGTCCTCGCTGTCATAGCCGTTGCAGCTGTTGTACTCCAGGTGCACCCGGCTCGTGATTGTCGCGTCAGGGCCTTTCGCCCGGTCGGCCTTGGTGCCGCCGTTGAGCGGGTCGTGGAAGCCTGCGGCTGTGAAAACCTCGTACTGCGGATTGGCGACGGTCCCGCTGGGGCCGGGGGAGTTCCACCGGGTGTTCATGTCACCGGTGAGGATCACCGGCAGCCCACCGCTGTTGACCCGCATCAGTTCGGCCGCGATCTGGCGAGCCTGCTCTCGGCGAAGGGCATAGTACGTGCTGTCGTAGATGGTGCTGGTGCCTTTGGGGTTGGGCTGGAGATGCGTGGTGGCGAAGATGAATTCCTCGCCGGTGCTGATCTGGAGCAGTAGCGCCCAGGCGAGGTAGCGCTCGTTGTCCTTGCTGCTCGCGTGGTCGAGCTCAAGCGAACCGGTCTTCACGAGGTCGAGGTTCTCCGCGTTGTAGATGATTCGCGCGGACTCGGACGCGCCGCGGTTCACATACTTGCAGCTACTGGAACTGGTGCTGGTGGCACAGTTGTAGCGGTACGAGTTCGCGACCCGGTACGGGTCGCCCAGCCGGCTCACCAGGTCGTCGTACTGGTTGAGCGTGTCGCCCAGCAGGCTTGCCTGGGACGCCTCCTGCAGGCCGATCACGTCCGGCTTCTGGCCGAGAATCGTGTCCTTCACCGCGTCGCGACGCATCTCCCAGCTCAACTCGCCGGGGTTATCGCAGCCCGCGCACTTGATGTTGAAGCTCGCCACCCGCAGCGACTCGCTGGACTTGCTGTCCGGCTCGACGCTCGAGCGGTAGGGGGAGCCAGTGGTCACCGCCAGCGGCGACTTGGTGAAGTTGTCGCTGTAGTAGCTGATGGCCCTGCCCGACGAGCTCAGCGCCCGGACGTCCAGGTAGTAGGTCGTGCTGCTCTCCAGGCCGGGGATGGTGAACGGCGCGGAGCTGACCGTCACCCGATCGGTCCGACGGAAGTCCGCGTAGCTGCTGTAGCGCACGAGGTACTTGGACGCACCGGATCGCTCCGCGAAACTCACCTTGAGCGAGGTGCTGCCAACGGCGGTGGCGCTGAGGCCCGACGGGGGCAAGAACCTGAAGCCGCTCTTCGAGAGCGTCCACATCTTCTTGGCCTTGTTGTAGGCGGTGAGCGGGGCCCCGTCCGTGTCGAGCGCGCGAACCTGCACGTAGTACGCCTTGTGGGACTTGAGCCCGGAGAGCTCAGCGGACGGAATGGATGTCGCCTTTGGCTTGGCGTTCTTCATCCTGGAACTCGTCGACCACCGGATTCTGTACTCGGTCGCTCCAGCTACCGGCTTCCAGGCGATGGCGAGTGCACTCCGCGACCGACTGGTCATGGTGAGTCCGGTCTGGGCCGGCAGGGCATCGGCAGCAGTCGCCGGGGGGACGCCGAGTCCGATGGAGGCAAGCACGAAGGCCAACGCCACGGCGAGCCGGGTGCTGGGGGCCGCAGCTGGAAGCCACGGACTCGGGGGGAATCGCCGCATATCCTACTGTCCCACTTTCCTGAGAATTCCTCATGTCCCTCTTTGGGTGGACACCTGGCTCGATCCGCCGGCCGGAAACGGTGCGCCATGGCCGCTTCGGCTGGCACTCGGCTTGATCGAGTGCTAAGGCCGCGATAGATTCGCTTTGGCACTCTCACCATGAGGGTGCCAATCAGCCTCCGGCGGCACCGCGACGACGCCGAGGCCCCTGGATACCTGACCAATCAGGGCGTGAGTCCTGCCAGAACGAAAGGGTTTTGACGTGGCAGTCACGATCAAGCCGCTCGAGGATCGCATCCTCGTCCAGCCGCTGGAAGCCGAGCAGACCACCGCTTCCGGGCTGGTCATCCCCGACACCGCCAAGGAGAAGCCGCAGGAGGGCAAGGTGCTGGCCACCGGTCCCGGTCGCATCGACGACAACGGAAACCGGGTCCCGCTCGATGTCGCCGAGGGTGACATCGTCATCTTCAGCAAGTACGGCGGCACCGAGGTGAAGTACGACGGGCAGGAGTACCTGCTGCTCAACGCCCGCGACATTCTCGCCGTCGTCACCAAGTAAGGAACCGACTAAATGCCAAAGATCCTTCAGTTTGACGAGGAGGCCCGGCGCTCGCTCGAACGCGGCGTCGACATCCTTGCCAACACCGTGAAGGTGACGCTGGGCCCGAAAGGCCGCTACGTCGTCCTCGACAAGAAGTGGGGTGCGCCGACGATCACCAACGACGGCGTGACCGTTGCCAAGGAGGTCGAGCTCTCAGATCCGTTCGAGAACCTCGGCGCCCAGCTCGCCAAAGAGGTGGCCACCAAGACCAACGATGTTGCGGGCGATGGCACCACCACCGCAACCGTGCTCGCCCAGGCGCTCGTTCACGAGGGCCTGCGGGCAGTCGCGTCCGGCGCCAACCCGATTGCCCTCAAGCGGGGCATCGACCAGGCCGTCGATGCTGTCGTCACCGAACTGCGCCGGCTCGCCCGGGACGTCGAGACCACCGACGACATGGCACACGTTGCCACGATCTCGGCTCGCGACGAGCAGATCGGCGCCCTCATCGCCAGCGCCTTCGACAAGGTCGGCAAGGACGGCGTCATCACCGTCGACGAGTCCCAGACCTTCGGCACCGAGCTGGAGTTCACCGAGGGCATGCAGTTCGACAAGGGCTACCTCTCCCCTTACTTCGTGAGCGATCCGGAGCGGATGGAGGCGGTCCTCGACGATCCGTACATCCTGATCAACCAGGGCAAGATCTCTTCGATGAACGACCTGCTCCCGTTGCTGGAGAAGGTCATCGGCGCGGGTGGCACCCTGTTCATCGTTGCCGAGGATGTGGACGGCGAAGCGCTGTCGACGCTCGTGGTGAACAAGATCAAGGGCACCTTCACCTCTGTGGCAGTGAAGGCTCCGGCCTTCGGTGACCGTCGCAAGGCCATGCTGGAGGACATCGCGATCCTCACCGGCGCGAAGGTCGTTGCTCCTGAGGTCGGGCTCAAGCTCGACCAGGTCGGTCTCGACGTGCTCGGTCGCGCTCGCAAGATCACGGTGACCAAGGACAACACCACCATCGTCGAAGGCGCCGGCAAGTCCGAAGAGGTCGCCGGTCGGGTCGCGCAGCTGCGCGCCGAGATCGAGCGCACCGACTCGGACTGGGATCGGGAGAAGCTGCAGGAACGGGTCGCAAAACTCGCCGGCGGCGTCTGCGTGATCCAGGTCGGCGCTGCCACCGAGGTGGAGCTCAAGGAGAAGAAGCACCGCATCGAGGATGCTGTCTCCGCCACCAGGGCAGCCATCGAAGAGGGCATCGTTGCCGGCGGCGGTTCCGCCCTCGTCCACGCAGCCCGGGTGCTGTCCGACGGGCTGGGCCTGGTCGGCGACGAGAAGACTGGCGTCTCCATCGTGGCCAAGGCCGTCGGCGAGCCGATGCGGTGGATCGCCGAGAACGGCGGCGAGCCGGGTCTGGTCGTCGTCCACAGGGTGGCCGAGATGGAGCCGGGTCACGGCTACAACGCTGCCACCAACGAGTACGTCGACCTGGTTGCCCAGGGCGTCATCGATCCGGTCAAGGTCACCCGCTTCGCGCTGGCCAATGCCGCCTCGATCGCGTCCCTGCTGCTCACCACCGAGACTTCGGTGGTCGAGAAGCCGGCCGACGACGAGGACGACCACGGGCACGGCCACAGCCACAGCCACTGAGTCCTGACCGATTGGCCCCAGCCCGTTACCGGGCTGGGGCCTTTCAGGTGTCAGCGGCTGAACTCGGCTGGGGGTTGGCTGGAGGCTGGCTGGGGGTTTGCTGGAGGTCGGCCGATTCCTGCTGCGGACGGCGGCCGGTAGCCCGAGGATGGCGTTGTCCACTACTCCAAGGAGCGACTGATACCCATGCACAAGACCCTGAAGATCGCAGCACTCGCCGTCCTCAGCACCGGGCTCGCCGTGCTGACCGCCCTGCCGGCCAGCGCCGAAGCCACCACCCCGGCCACGAAGGCCTACACCTGCCACGGCTTCAAGGCGACCATCGTCGGCACCGATGCGGCCGACACCCTGACCGGCACCGAGTTCCGGGACGTGATCGTCGCCCTCGGCGGTGATGACGTCATCTATGCCCTCGGCGGCAATGATGTTGTCTGCGCCGGCGCGGGCAATGACACCGTTTTCGGCGGGGTCGGCCGGGACTGGATCTCCGGTGGCCATGGGGACGATGCGCTCTCCGGTGGTGCCGGCGACGACCGGGTCTGGGGCGGCGCCGGCAACGACAAGGTCAACGGTGACGGCGGCTACGACGTCGTCGGCGGCGGAGACGGCCGGGACGTCGTGAACGGTGGTGCAGGCAACGACAAGGTCTACGGCGGCAGCGGCAACGATCACCTGCTGGGCGAGGCCGGACGCGACCGGCTGTACGGCGAGCACGGCCGCGACCTGCTCGAGGGTGGCGCCGGCCGGGACCTGGTCTCCGGCGGTCGGCACGCCGACCTGGAGTTCCAGGCGACCGCGCCCGTCGATGTGGTGACCGCCTGGTACGCGGCGTACGGGCCGGCGGCGGTCGTCTGAGCCGGCGGCGCCAGGCCCGGGTCGTCCGCAAGGATGATCCGATCCGCCGGTGAGGATGACGCGGTCGCAGCACCCGGGTCAATAGCCTTCGCGGTATGAGCGACAACCATCCCCTCTCGGGAGACGATCCGGCGCCGGGCATAGAGGCCATCGGCCTCAGGCGCGCCTTCGGTGAGGTGCGGGCAGTCGACGGGATCACCTTCACCGCGCCGGGCGGCACGGTCACAGCGCTGATCGGCCCCAACGGCTCCGGCAAGACCACGCTGTTGCTGCTCCTGGCCGGCCTGCTGCAGGCGGACGCTGGGCGGGCCAACATCGCCGGCTTCGACGTGGCCACCGACAATCTCGAGGTCCGGTCCCGGGTCGGCTGGATGCCGGACTCCTTCGGTACCTGGGATGCGCTCACCTGCACCGAGATCCTCACCACCTTCGCCCACGCCTACGGCCTTGACCGCAGGCAGACGCCCGGGCGGGTCGCCGGCCTGCTCGCCCGGGTGCACCTGGCCGAGTTCGCCGCCAGCCCGGCCCGGGTACTCAGCCGCGGACAGCGACAGCGGCTTGGCCTGGCCAGGGCCCTGATCCACGACCCCCAGGTGCTGCTGCTGGACGAGCCGGCATCCGGGCTTGATCCGCGCAGCCGGATCGAACTGCGCAACCTGCTGCGCGAACTCGCTGCCGATGGCAAGACTGTCCTGGTCTCCTCCCATGTGCTCTCCGAACTCGAGGAGGTCTACGACCACGCCGTCTTCCTCTCCCAGGGCCGCACCGTGGACACGTCGGCCCCCACTTCGGAGGCGGTCAAGCGGGGCTGGCGGCTGGACGCGACCGACCCGGTCGGCCTGCGCACCTTCCTGGACGCTGCAGGTATCCCGTGGAGCGGGCAGCCCAACGGCGAGGTGATCGTCCAGTTGGCCGGCTACGAGTCGGCCCGCGAGCTGATCCGGGCAGCGGTCGGCGCCGACGTCCCGCTGCACACCATCACGCCCGTCGCCGGACGCCTTGAGGAGACCTACCTGTCGCTGAACGAGGAGCGGACATGAGCG
This sequence comes from uncultured Actinomycetota bacterium, assembly GCA_963848845.1. Classification (GTDB taxonomy): domain Bacteria; phylum Actinomycetota; class Actinomycetes; order Propionibacteriales; family Propionibacteriaceae; genus Propionicimonas. The sequence continues at coordinate 276,807 of CAWKFH010000007.1, read as the reverse complement.
CCTGGCGACTCTCGGTCAACGGCCTGCGAACGGTCACCGAGCTGGAACTGAAGCAACGTGTCCGGTCCCGCCGCTGGATCTGGGCGCTGGTGGCCTGGTTCGTGGTGATCGGGGCGGTCACGTCCCTTGTGATCCTGGCGACCTCCCGGCTCTTCCGCGCCGAAGCCTCTCCACAGAACCCAGGGCCGATGGCGTTCGCGCTCAACGTCTTCTTCGTGCTGGGCATGGGGCTGATCATCGCCCCGACCTTCACGGCCACCTCGATCAACGGCGACCGGAGCGCCGGCACCCTTGCCACGCTGCAGGCAACGAGGCTCAGCGCGGCCGAGATCGCCATCGGCAAGCTGCTCGCAGCCCTGCTCACTGCGCTGGTGTTCCTTGTGGTCGGGCTGCCCTTCATCGCCTGGTCGATGGTTTCGGGTTCGATCTCGCTGTGGCAGGTGATCGCCTGCTTCACGGTGGTGTTCATCCTCGTCGCCGTGGTCTGCGCGATCGGCCTGGGCTGGTCGGCCCTGCTGTCCCGGCCGGCCGGCTCCACGGTGCTCACCTACCTTTCCGTGGTGGCGCTCACCATCATCAGCACCTTCGTGATGGCGATGATGTCGCCGCTGGTGCAGACGACCGATCCGGTGCGCGTCTGGGGGTTGCCCCCGGCGGTCGCGGCGCAGTACCAGGCCGAGGTGGACAGCTACTGGAACAAGCACCCTGATGGCGATGGCACCGGTTTGCCCCAGGCGCCGGTCCAGCAATGCGCCTGGCACGACGAGACCACCGAGAACGTCCACCTCGAACGCATCTGGTGGATCACGGTCATCAATCCGTTCGTAGTGGTCGCCGATGCCGCCCCGCTGCCCGCCGAGGCCTACGCCGACCTGAGCGACTACGCCAACCGGGCGGCCGACCCGCTCGCGCTGATCCGCCTCGGCGTGCGGTCGATGTCCCAGCCGCCGCCGACCGAACGCGACGACTGCCTGGAGCTCTACGCGCAGAGCGGTTACAACATCGACTACGACGCCGACGGCACCCCGCACGTGACGACGGCCACCGGCACACCGGTGAACGTCGAAAGCCCGGTGAAGCGGCGTCCGGTCGTGGTCGACTCGCCGATCTGGCCCTGGGGGCTTGGAGCCAACCTGCTGCTCGGCGCCACCTTCCTCTGGGTGGCAGTGCAGCGGCTCAAGGTTCCCTACGGCCAGCTGGCCAAGGGCACCCGGGTCGCCTAACCTGCTGAGCCGGCCACTCCGGACTCGAAGGCGACCACGACCGCCTGCACCCGGTCGCGAACGCCGAGCTTGGCGAGCACGTGGCGCACGTGCGTCTTGACTGTGGTCTCCGACAGGTAGAGGCTCGCCGAGATCTCGGCATTGGACAGGCCACGGGCGATGAGTTCGAGCACCTCCCGCTCCCGATCGGTGAGGGTGCCAAGGCGCGGGTCGACGACCACCGGGACGGCGTCCCCGGTCGTGGTGGCGACGTGAACGAGGAGCCGCCTGGTCGCGGAGGGAGCGATCACAGCGTCCCCGGTGTGGACGGTGCGGATGGCTCCGAGCAGATCGGCCGGGGGAGCATTCTTGAGCAGGAAGCCGGAGGCCCCGCTGCGGATGGCGGTGAGCAGGTACTCGTCGAGGTCGTACGTTGTGAGCATCACGATCCGGGGTGGGTGCTCGATCCCGGCGAGGTCGGCGGCGGCCAGGATCCGCCGGGTCGCCTCGAGCCCGTCCATCCCGGGCATCCGGACGTCCATCAGGACCACGTCGCAGCCGGTGCGCTCGACCAGGGCCACCGCTTCGGCGCCTTCGCCGGCCTGGCCGACGACCGTCATGTCGGCCTGCGCCTCGATCACCATCGCCAGCCCGGCGCGCACCAGCAACTGGTCGTCGACCAGCACCACCCGGATGCGTTCAGCCATGAACGGTGACTGCCTCGGTCAGGCTGGCCAGTGGAATCGTTGCGCGCACCCGGAAGCCGTCTTCGGTCGGGCCGGCCTCGAGCGAGCCGCCGACGATCTCGGCTCGCTCCCGCATCCCGATCAAGCCGAGTCCCAGCCCGGCCAGCGGCTCGGCCGCGTCCGGATCGACCGGCGGCGCGCCGGCCCCACCCCGGTCGGTGACGGTGAGCGTCACCTGTTCTGCTCCCCAGCTGAGGGCGACAATCACCAGTACGGGGTCACCGCCGTGCTTGATCACGTTGGTCAGCGCCTCCTGGCAGATGCGATACAGCGCCAGCCGGGAACCCGACGGCAACGGACGGGAATCGCCGACCCTGATCAGCGATACCCGCACCCCAGCCTGGCGGGCCTGCTCGATCAGTTCGTCCAGGGGGGCCTGATCCGGGACGGGCGACAGCTCCGGACCCTGGGGGTCGCCGTTGCGCAGCATGCCGAGGATGCGGCGGGTATCGGTCAAGGCGGCCCGCCCGGTCTCGCCGATGGTGAGGAAGGCCCGTCGGGACGCTGCGGTGTCGGCAACGACGTAGCTGCCGCCATCGGCCTGGGCGATCATGATGGCCAGTGAGTGGGCGATGACGTCGTGCATCTCCCGCAGGATCCGGATCCGTTCGGCTGCCACCGCGGCTTCGGCGGCGAGGCGCTGCGCGTTGAGGGCGCTGGCGCGGGCTGCGAGCGCCACGGCCAGCTCGGCTCTGGCGCGCCGGTGGGCGAGGAGCAGGATGACGCAGCCGGCAGCGAGCAGCACGGCCAGCGCAGCAAGGACGACGTCCAGCGGACTCATCGGATGGCTCTACTGGCGGTCACTGGTGTACGACGACCTCGACCCGCTGGAACTCCTTGACGTCGGTGTAGCCGGTGGTGGCAAGTGCCCGCCGCAGCGCGCCGACCAGGTTCATGGTGCCATCGGCAATATGGGACGGGCCGAGCAGGATCTCCTCCAGCGTCCCGATCGCACCGAACCTCACCCGCTCGCCGCGGGGGAGGGTGGGATGCCAGGCCTCGGGCCCCCAGTGGTAGCCGTGCCCGGGTGCCTCGGTGGCGCGGGCCAGCGGCGAGCCGACCATCACCGCGTCCGCACCGCAGGCCAGCGCCTTCGTGATGTCACCCGAGCGGCCCAGCGCGCCGTCGGCGATCACGTGGACGTATCTGCCGCCGGACTCGTCAAGGTAGTCGCGGCGAGCCTCTGCGACGTCGGCGAGTGCCGAAGCCATCGGCACCTCGACGCCGAGGACGTTCCGGGTGCGCTTGGTGGCGCCACCGCCGAAGCCGACCAGGACCCCGGCCGCGCCGGTACGCATCAGGTGCAGCGACGACTGGTAGGTGGCGCACCCCCCGACGATCACCGGGACGTCGAGTTCGTAGATGAACTTCTTCAGGTTCAGCGGCTGTTCGACCTTCGAGACGTGCTCGGCCGAGACGGTGGTGCCGCGGATCACGAAGAAGTCGACGCCGGCCTTCTCGACCACCCCGGCGAACTCGGCGCAGGTCTGGGGGGAGAGGGAGCCGGCCACCGGCACCCCGGCGGCCCGGATCTCGGCCATCCGTTCGGTGATCAGCTCAGCCTTGATCGGCTCGGCGTAGAGCAGCTGCATCCGCTTGGTTGCCGTCACCGGGTCGTCGATCTCTGCCAGTTCGGCGAGCAGGGGTTCGGGATCGGCGTAACGCGTCCAGAGCCCTTCGAGATTGAGGACGCCGAGCCCACCGAGGTGACCCATGGCGATCGCGGTCGTCGGCGACATCACCGAGTCCATCGGGGCGGCGACGATCGGGAAGTCGAAGGTGAGCGCGTCGATCCGCCAGGAGAGGTTCACCTCCTCGATGCCGCGAGTGCGCCGGGTTGGCACGATGGCGATGTCGTCGAAGCCGTAAACGGGCAGGGCTCGCTTGGATCGGCCGATCTCGATCATGTTGTGGAGCTCCCTTGCTCAGGACTGCGAGGAGTAGTTGGGCGCCTCGATGGTCATCTGGATGTCGTGCGGATGTGATTCGCGCAGCCCGGCGGCGGTGATCCGGACGAACCGGCCCTTGCTGTGGAGTTCTTCAATCGTGCGGGCACCGGTGTAGAACATCGACTGTCGCAGCCCGCCGACCAGCTGGTAGGCCACCGCCGACAACGGCCCGCGGAAAGCCACCTGGCCCTCGATGCCTTCGGGGATCAGCTTGTCGTCGGATTCGACGTCGCCCTGGAAGTAGCGGTCCTTGGAGTAGGACATCTTGCGTCCGCGGGCGGCCATCGCGCCCAGCGATCCCATGCCCCGGTAAGACTTGTACTGCTTGCCGTTGATGAAGACCAGTTCGCCCGGGCTCTCCTCGCAGCCGGCCAGCAGCGACCCCAGCATGACTGCGTCCGCGCCGGCCACCAGGGCCTTGGCGATGTCGCCGGAGTACTGCAGGCCACCGTCGCCGATCACCGGGACGCCGGCCGGGCGACAGGCCAGCGATGCATCGTGAATGGCGGTCACCTGGGGCACGCCGACCCCGGCCACGACCCGGGTGGTGCAGATCGAGCCCGGCCCGACGCCGACCTTCACCCCGTCGGCCCCGGCCTCGACCAGGGCTGCTGCGCCGGCATAGGTGGCTACGTTGCCGCCGATGATGTCCACCTCGGCTGCGGCCGGCTCGGCCTTCAGCCGGGCGATCATGTCGAGCACGCCGCGGGAGTGGCCGTGGGCGGTGTCGACGATGATCGCGTCCACCCCGGCGTCCACCAGCATCATGGCCCGCTCCCAGGCGTCCCCGAAGAAGCCGATCGCCGCGCCAACCCGCAGCCGGCCCTGCGGATCCTTGCTCGCCAGCGGATACCTGTCGGACTTCACGAAGTCCTTCAGCGTGATCAGGCCGCGCAGGCGGCCTTCGCCGTCGACCAGGGGCAGCTTCTCGATCTTGTGCTTGGCCAGAAGCTTCAGCGCCTCGTCGGGGCGGATCCCGGGCCAACCCGTGATCAGCGGCATCGGGGTCATCACTTCGCCGACGGCCCGGTTCGGGTCGTCCTCGAACCGCATGTCGCGGTTGGTCACGATGCCGAGCAGCTTGAGGGCGGAGTCGACCACCGGCACCCCGGAGATCCGGAAGTGGCCGCACATCTCGTCGACCTCGCCGATCGTGGCCTCAAGGGTGGTGGTGATCGGCTGGTCGATCATCCCGGCCTCGGACCGCTTGACGCGGTCCACCTGGCTGGCCTGCTCCTCTGCTGACATGTTGCGGTGCAGGATCCCCATCCCACCCTCGCGGGCCATGGCGATCGCCATCCGCGACTCGGTGACCGTGTCCATGGCCGAGCTGAGCAGCGGAACGCGGAGCCGGATGCGCCGGCTCACCGAGGTGGTGGTGTCGACAGCGGAGGGAATGACATCGCTCTCGTTGGGCTGCAGCAGGACATCGTCGAAGGTCAGGCCGAGGGCCTCGAAGGGCCCCGGGACTCCGGACGGCGTGAGCTCGGCAGGACTCGACACGACTCACCTATCTGTCGGGCAATGGAGCGGCAAGTGTATCCCCGCGGGAACGGGCGGCTGCCCGGGGTTCAGCCAAGGGAGGCGAAGGCCTGGATCAGGGTCGGGTGCTCGAATTCGAAGCCGGCGTCCAGCAACCGGGCCGGGCGGACGCGCTGGCCCGGCAGCAGGATCTCGTTGACGAACTCCCGCCCGAACAGCACCATCACGGCCGTCAACGGCAACGGCAACGGCGTCGGCCGGTTCAGGTGGGCGCCGAAGGCCCGGGTGAACTGGGCATTGCTGACCGGGTTCGGTGCCACAAGGTTCACCGGACCGGTGAGGTCGGAGTGCAGCAGGAACTCCAGGGCACGGACGTGGTCGGTGATGCTGATCCAGGAGACGAACTGCTGGCCGCTGCCGGTCTTGCCGCCGAGGCCGAGTGCGAACAGGGGCCACTGGATGGCGAGCTCGCCGCCTTCGCGGGCCAGCACGTGTCCGGTGCGCACGACGGTCGACGGCACGGGGGAGTGGCCGGCCGCCGCCTCCCAGTCGGCGACCACACCAGCGAGGAAGCCGCGTCCGCCGGGCATGGTCTCGTCGACGATGTCGGCGCCGGTGTCGCCGTAGTAGCCGATGGCCGATCCGTTCAGGAGGCGCTGGCAGCGGCCGTCCGGCGACAGTTGGGTGACGATAGTCAGGGTCGAGGTGGTCCGGGAACGGCGGATCTCAGCCTTGCGCTCCTTGGTCCAGCGGCCACCAGCGATCGGGGCACCGGCGAAGTTCACCACGGCGTCCACGTCGTCGAGTCCGGGGGCGTCGATCCGCCCGGCGTCCGGGTCCCAGTGCCGCTGGTCCGACGCGCTGACCTGGCCGCGCACCAGTCGCACCACCTCGTGTCCGGACCTGACCAGGTGCCGGCCAAGAGCGGCCCCGATCAGCCCGGTGCTTCCGCCGATTGCTACCCGCATGACCCTGATCCTGCCACCGGCGGCAAACGATCAAGCCTGGCCGTGCCAGATCACGGTCTGGATCGCGTTCCAGATGCAGAACGTGATGGCGAACCCGTAAACCCAATACCGCTGCCTGCGGGTGAGCGGGACGAGGGCGAGCAGGGCAAGGCTCCAGGGCAGGTACCAGGGGTGCAGGGCCTGGCCGAGGACGGCGATCGCCAGTGAACCCCAGGCCACGAGGCTCAGCGGCCGGTCGGCGAACCTCACGCCGATCCAGGCGAGGACCAGCAGCAGGATCGCGGTGCCGACCCGTCCGGCGACGATCAGGAAGCCGGTGTAGGAGCCGCCTGCTGCAGACCACAGCAGGGCGCCGCCCTTGGCGAGCAGGGCGAGCGGGGCCGGAGTGCCGGCCAGGCCCATCAGGTCCAGCCAGCCCACCCAGCCGAATCCCAGCCCGCTGGCAAGGCTGATCAGCACGAAGGCTGCCAGCGCGACGAGGGTCGCCACGGCGGTCCGCCAGCCCAGCAGCCACAGCCGCCTCGCGGTAGGCAGGGCGGCGAGGGTGGCAGCAACGGGCAGCCCGGCTACCGCGAGGACCGCCAGTCCACCCTGCTGCTTGAACGCAATCGCCACCCCGACCACCACTGGGCCGGCCACGAGCGAGCCCCGCCAGCCGGGCCAGCGGCAGGCCACCCAGATGGCGGCCAGCGTGGTCGCCACCATCGGGGCGTCATTGTGGCCGCCCCCGACGAAGTGCAGCAGCAACAACGGGTTCAGCACCCCGAGCCACACTGCGCCAGGCTTCGGCAGGCCGAGGAGTGCTGCGATCCGCGGCACCAGCAACAGCATGGCGATGACCGACAGCAGCACCGGGATACGCATGGCGACCACTGACCAATAGGGGTCGGCTCCGGTGGTCATCACCACCAGCTGGTTCAGCCGCAGCGTGAGCGGAGGGTAGGCCACTCCGCTGCCGGCCCACAGCGGGTCGACCAGCGTCGTGAACGGCCCCCCGGTTGTGGCCACGCCGACCTGGTAGGGGTTGGCGCCGGACGCCAGCGTCCAGCCGAGGTCGGCGTACAGGATCGCGTCATTGCTCAGCACCGGCGGGGCTGCCAGCAGCGGCAGGCTCCACAGGGCCAGCGTTGTGCCAGCCTGCACCGGTTGGCGCTCCCTGGTCGGCCGGATGTGCCACCAGCCCCAGGTGATCGCGACCACGCCGACCACGATCAGGATCCGGTTCAGCGGCAGTGGGGCGGCCAGCCCGATGGCATTCACCCAGTCGGGCGGCCAGCCGTCCGGATCGTAGGAGAACTCCGGATGGCAGCCACCCCAGGCGACCAGGACCGAACCGAAGAAGCCCGCCCAGACACCGCGCGACCGCAGCGCTGCTGCCAGGCGTTCGTCCATCTACGCGTCCGGCTGCGCTGCGATGGCCTCGTGGTGCCGGACGACCTCCGCGACCACGAACTCCAGCCACTTCTCGGCGAACTCGGGGTCCAGGTGCGCCCGGAGGGCGAGGTCACGGAGTCGGCCGATCTGCTGCTCCTCGCGCTCGGGATCGGCGGGGGCCAGGCCCCGATCCTTCTTCAGGCGGCCGACCTGCTGGGTGATCTTGAACCGCTCCGCGAGGAGGCAGATGATCGCGGTGTCCAGATTGTCGATGGAGCCGCGCAGCCGTTCGAGTTCAGGGTCGCTCTGCACGCGCCCAGCCTAACGAGTTCAGCGGGTGCCGACGGTAGGCAGGACGCCCAGTTCGTTCAACACGAAGGCCAGCGCTGCGCCGACGGCCAGGCCGAGGCCCAGCCGGGCCAGCAGGCCGACGCTTCCCCTGGCCTTGGTGATCCAGACAACGATCGCTACCCCAGCGCCGGCCGCTCCGGCGACGAGAGCGAAGACGGGACGGTAGAGGCCGACCAGCAGGCCGATCGCCAGCCCGGCGACCGTCAGGGTTGCGGCGGCGCCCTGTACCCCGGATTTGGGGTCAAAGCTGGCTGGGCTCATGACGTCACCTCAGGCCCGCTCAGGCGATCACGTCGCCGGGGGAGGTGTTCGCGGGAATGCCGGTGACCACAGAGTTGGGCGGGACGTCCTTGACCACAAGTGCGTTGGCGCCGACCTTGGTGCCGTCCCCGATGGTGATCGGGCCGATGATCTTCGCCCCGGCCCCCAGCAGCACGTTGTTGCCGATGGTCGGGTGCCGCTTGAAGCGCCCGCGCGAGCGGCCGCCGAGGGTCACCTGGTGGTACATCAGCACGTCGTCGCCCACCTCCGCGGTCTCGCCGATCACCACCCCCATGCCGTGGTCGATGAAGAAACGGCGTCCGATCACCGCGCCCGGATGGATCTCGATGCCGGTGAAGAACCGGGACAGCTGGGACAGCACCCGGGCGAACGGCTTCCCGGCGGGTCCGGAAGTCCACAGGCGGTGCGCCAGCCGGTGCACCCAGATCGCGTGCATGCCCGGGTAGGTGAGGGCCACCAGCAGCTTCGACGTGGCCGCTGGGTCCTCGCGGAGGGCGGTCTCCAGGTCCTCGGAGATCCGCCCCCGCGCGGACTTCAGGATGACGGCTAGGTTCACGCGTCCAGTAGATCGGCGTAGAGCACGGTAGACAAGTACCGCTCTCCGAAGGACGGGATGATCACGACGATCGTCTTGCCGGCGTTCTCCGGCCGCGCGGCCAGCTCTCCGGCCGCGGCCAGCGCGGCGCCGGAGGAGATTCCGACCAGCAGGCCCTCCTCGCGGGCCGCCCGCCGGGCCCACTCCACGGAGGTCTCACTGCTCTGCGGCAGCACCTCGTCGATGACCGAGCGGTCGAGGATCTCCGGGATGAAGTTCGCCCCGATGCCCTGGATCTTGTGCGGGCCGGGCTGGCCACCGGAGAGCAGTGGCGACTCGGTCGGCTCCACCGCGACGATCTTCACCTCTGGCTTGCGTTCCTTGAGCGCCTGGCCGACGCCGGTGATCGTGCCACCGGTACCGACGCCTGCCACCACGAAGTCGACCGCACCTTCGGTGTCGTCCCAGATCTCCACAGCTGTCGTCCTGCGGTGGATGTCGGGGTTGGCCGGGTTGGCGAACTGGCGGGCGAGGATCGCCCCCGGCGTCTCGGCTGCGACCTGCTCGGAGCGGGCAACCGCACCCTTCATCCCCTCCGGGCCGGGCGTGAGCACCAGCTCCGCGCCGAAGGCCCGCAGCAGCGCGCGGCGCTCCTTGCTCATCGTCTCCGGCATGGTCAGGATCACCCGGTAGCCGCGGGCTGCACCGACGAAGGCGAGCGCGATGCCGGTGTTGCCGGAGGTGGCCTCAACGATGGTCCCGCCGGGCTGCAGCTGGCCGCTGGCTTCCGCGGCGTCGATGATCGCCACCCCGATCCGGTCCTTGACGGAGTTGGCCGGGTTGTAGAACTCGAGCTTGCCGAGCACGATCGCCTGGCTGTCGCCGTAGAGGCGGTTGATCCTCACCAGTGGGGTGCGGCCGATCAGGGCGGTCGCGTCTTCGAAGTAGGCCATCTGTCTTCTGTTCCTTTGGTCGTTGTTCGGTTGTCGAAGGTCAGATCTGGGCCAGGGCCTGGTCCAGATCGGCGATCAGGTCGTCGATGTGTTCGATGCCAACGCTCAGCCGGACCAGCTCGGGCGGGACACCGGCGGCCAGGAGCTCCTCGGTGTTGAGCTGCGAGTGGGTGGTGCTGGCGTTGTGGATGGCCAGCGACTTGGCGTCACCGATGTTGGCGAGGTGGGAGAACAGCTGCAGGGCCTCGACGAACTTGCTACCTGCTTCGCGCCCGGCCTTCAGCCCGAAGGCGAGGATGCCGCCGTAGCCGCGTCCGGTGAGCACCCGGTCGGCGATCGCCTTGTACGGCGAGGAGTCCAGCCCCGGGTAGCTCACCCAGGCGACGGCGGGGTGGGTCTGCAGGTACTCCGCGACCGCCAGTGCGTTCGACGAGTGGCGCTCGATCCGCAGGTGCAGCGTCTCCAGGCCCTGGAGGAACAGCCAGGAGTTGAACGGGGTGATCGCGGCACCGGTGTTGCGGAGCAGCACCGTGCGGGCCCTGATGATGTAGGCGGCTGGGCCGGCGGCGTCGGTCCAGACCACGTCGTGGTAGGCGGCGTCCGGGCTGGTCAGCCCGGGGAAGCGGTCGCCGTAGGCGGTCCAGTCGAACCTGCCGGAGTCGACAAGGATGCCGCCGACGGAGGTGCCGTGGCCGCCGATGTACTTGGTGGCCGAATGTACGGCGATGTCGACACCGTGGTCGAAGACCCGGCACAGCAGCGGGGTGGGCACGGTGTTGTCCACGATGAACGGCAGGCCAAGCGCGTGCGCTGCGGTCGACCACGCGTCCAGGTCGATCACGTTGATCGCCGGGTTGCCGATCGTCTCGCCGAAAACGAGCTTCGTCTTGTCGTCGACGTGCTGGGCGAGTTCCTCGGGCTTCTCCGGGTCGACGAAGCGCACCTCGATGCCGTACTGCGGCAGCGTGTGCGCAAACAGGGCGTAGGTACCGCCGTAGAGGGTGGACAGGGCGACGATGTTGTCCCCGGCGTAGGTGAGGTTGAGCACCGCGTAGGTGGTCGCCGCCGCACCGGACGCGGTGGCCAGAGCACCCACGCCACCCTCCAGGGCGTTCACCCGGGCCTCGAAGACGGACTGGGTCGGGTTCATGATCCGGGTGTAGATGTTGCCCGGGACCTTCAGTGCGAACAGGTCGGCAGCGTGCTGGGTGTCGTCGAACACATAGGAAGTGGTCTGGTAGATCGGGACGGCCCTGGCATTGGTCGTCGGATCCGCCTCCTCCTGCCCGGCGTGGACGGTGAGGGTGTCGGGATGCTGGGCCATTTCTCTCCTGGATTGTCGTGATGGGTGCTTGGGGCGCCGATGGCCGACGGCCCCGGGGCGTGGTTCTACGGGATCAGGACGCGGTTCAGCGCTCGTATTTCCCGGGATGAATTCGTGTTGCGGGTGAGATTACTCAGCGCATTCGACAACACGCCATCGACGGCAGGCAGCGACAACACATGGTTGCGAGGCTCGTCGAGGACATGGCCGGGAGACTAGCGCTGCGTCCATTGAATGGTCAACCGGGTCTTGGAATCCGAGAACCCCCGACGGCAATAGACTCACCTGCCATGACCGCAGAACACGATCTGGTGCTGGTCGTCGATTACGGCGCCCAGTACGCCCAGCTGATCGCCCGCCGGGTTCGCGAGGCCAAGGTGTACTCCGAGATCGTGCCCCACACGATGGCGGTCCCCGAGTTGCTCGCCCGGAATCCGCAGGCAGTAATTCTCTCCGGCGGTCCGAGTTCGGTCTACGAGCCGGGGGCGCCGCAGCTGGACGCGGCCCTGCTGGCGGCCGGCGTACCGGTGTTCGGGATCTGCTACGGCTTCATGGCGATGGCGCAGGCGCTCGGCGGCACTGTCGCCCGCACCGGCCAGCGCGAGTACGGCCGGACAACGGTGGAGGTGCTGGCGCAGGGCAGGCTCCTGGCCGGCCTGCCCGGCACGCTCACCTCATGGATGTCGCACGGCGACGAGGTCATCGCAGCGCCTGCCGGCTTCACCGTGAACGCGCGCTCGCCACGGGCAACGGTTGCGGCCTTCGAGGACCCGGCCCGCCGGCTGGCCGGCGTGCAGTGGCACCCGGAGGTGCTGCACTCCGAGTACGGCCAGAAGGTGCTGGAGCACTTCCTGATCGACATCGCCGGCTGCCGCCAGACCTGGACGAGCTTCAACATCGCCGACGACCAGGTGGCCCGGATCCGCGCAGAGGTCGGGGAAGCCCGGGTCCTGTGCGCGCTGTCCGGCGGTGTGGATTCAGCGGTCGCCGCCGCGCTCGTGCAGAGCGCGATCGGTGACCAGCTGACCTGCGTCTTCGTCGACCACGGGCTGCTGCGCAAGGGGGAGGCCGAGCGGGTGGAGCGGGACTTCGTCGCCGCCACCGGGGTCGCGCTGGTTGTGGCCGACGAGCAGGACCGGTTCCTGAACGCGCTGGCCGGGGTGAGCGACCCGGAGACCAAGCGAAAGATCATCGGTCGGGAGTTCATCCGGACCTTCGAGGACGAGGCCCGCAAGCTCAACGCTGCCGGACCGATCGACTATCTGGTCCAGGGCACCCTCTACCCGGACGTCGTCGAGTCCGGCGGCGGCGAGGGGGCGGCCAACATCAAGAGCCACCACAACGTCGGCGGGCTGCCGGACGACCTGCAGTTCAAGCTGATCGAGCCGCTGCGCACCCTGTTCAAGGACGAGGTGCGGCAGGTCGGACGCCAGCTGGGACTGCCGGAACACATCGTCGACCGGCACCCGTTTCCGGGGCCCGGCCTTGGGATCCGGATCGTTGGCGCCGTCGATGCCGAGCGCCTGCGGATCCTGCGGGAGGCCGATGCGATCGTGCGTGAGGAGACGACAGCTGCCGGCCTCGACCATGACATCTGGCAGTTCCCGGTGGTCCTGCTGGCCGATGTCCGCTCGGTGGGCGTGCAGGGCGACGGGCGGACCTACGGGCACCCGATCGTGCTGCGTCCGGTGTCGAGCGAGGATGCGATGACCGCCGACTGGAGCCGGCTGCCCTACGAACTGCTGGAGCGGATCAGCACCCGGATCACCAATGAGGTTCCAGAGGTGAACCGGGTGGTGCTGGACGTCACGTCCAAGCCGCCGGGCACCATCGAATGGGAGTAGGCAAGAACGGGGACGGTTCCTATTCCGGTTCAGGTGAACCGGAATAGGAACCGTCCCCGTTTTGGGTCAGCGCAGGTCGGAGGGCGGCGGGGTGCTGCTGTTGCCGCCGCTGAACATCTTCTTCAGCTCGTCGAAGCCGGTAGCGCCGCCCTCTTCGAGGGGAAGCACCAGCCAGAGTGCGACGTAGACGACGAGGACGACGCCGAAGAACAGCGACAGCACGACGGCCAGGATTCGGACGAGGCTGGCCTCGATGCCGAACGAGCGGGCGATCCCGCCGCAGACACCGGCGATGATCTTGTCGGTGGCCGAACGGGTGAGGGGTTGCTTCATGTTTCTTTCCTTTCTTGGAGTTTTCAATTGCGAGTTCGGGAGAGCAGGAGCATCCCGACGCCGATGACGACCATTCCGGCCGGGGCTAGTACGCCGACCAGGTTCCAGTCGACGCGTCCATAGTTGGTCCACAGCGCCAGCCCCGCCAGGGCGAGAGCGAGGACGCCGATGGCGAAGGCGGCCCGGTCGCGGTTCATCGGTGCACCGTGACATCACCGAGGCCAACGTCGAGCCGGATGTGCAGCGTCGGGGAACCCGCCGCGCCTGGGTAGAGCTTCGTGCCGGAAAGATCGAAGCCTTCATGTGCCTCCCCACCGGGGGCGTCGAACTCACCCGCCCGAACCTTCCAGGTGACTTCTGCGGCCACCCCGGCCGGCAGGGTCAGGTCGACCGACCCGGCACCCACCTGGACGTCGAGATTGCGATCGCCGTCCAGTTCCAGCCGGCTCAGGTCGATGGCCACCTCGCCGGCTGAGACGTTCACGGGGGCCAGTTCGCTGCCGCTGGCGAACGCACGCTTGACGTCCCCGACGTCAGCGAGCGGACCCACCGCAGCGGATCCCATCAGGGCTGCTGTGACCAGCCCGGCGAGGATCGCCGCCGGCAGCAGCAGCGGCGGCCGGCCGGCGCGGGAGGCCACGACAAGCGTCGCGCCGAGCCCGGCCAGCACAGCTGCCGCGTAGGCGAGGGCGCCGGTGTGGAACCCGACCAGGCCGAGAACCGTGACCACCAGCACGCCGATCCCGACCAGGGCCAACGCCAGCCACCACAGGTGCCTGCGGCGACGCCGCTCGGCGACCACAGCTGGCGGCTCGTTGTCGCGGACGACCAGTTCCGTTGCTGGTTGGGTGTAGGGCTGGGTCCAGCGCTGTTCGGTGGGGCCGGCAAGCGTCACTGACTCGAAGCCCGGGGTGTTCTGCTCGGTCATCCGCTCGCGCCACGCGTCGGCCGCCCGTTCGAACGGGGTCGGTTCCGGAGGCGGTGTCGGCCTGGCGACGACGCCATGGTTGCGGAAGCCGAAGAACCAGATGGCGAAGATCACCAGCACCGGTCCGAGGCCGATGCCGCCGGAACTCGAGATGCCGACCACAACGACAAGCGCACCGATGGTGGCCGCGACCACGGCCGGGGTGGACCAGGTGCGAGTGAACGGCAGGAAGCGCCGGACCGGCATCTCGGCCTGTCCGTCGCGAGGCATCAGCAGCAGTCCGGCGCAGTAGGCGGCCAGTCCGAGTCCGCCGAAGAAGGAGAGCACAACGACCGAGATCCGCAGCAGGTTGGGATCCACGTGCCAGCGGCGGGCCAGGCCGGCGCACACGCCGCCCACCATCGCGCCGCTTCGCGGGCGAGTGATGACGACAGGGAGGTTCTCGGGCACGTATCCATTCAACCCAGTCGGCGACAGCGAGGCCATCGGGGTTGACCCTGAAGCCTCCCGACATCGCCGGTCGGGGTGCACATCACAACGGAAAGGTAACGATCCAGCAACGAAGCTTGACCGTGAGAGCGCTTTCACATATGAAATTGTCCTATAGGTGTAAGAGCGCTCTCACGGACGGCTCGGAACCTAGACCACGGCATGACCGGCTGGCACGGCGCCCGCCACTGACGAAGGAGTCCACATGCGCTCATCCCTGATGCGGGGCGCGGCCGCTGCGGCCGGTTTCGCACTCCTCCTGGCCGGGTGCTCATCCAGCCCCGCGGCCCCGCCCGCCACCTCGGCGGCACCAAGCGACGAGAAGGTCACTCTCACCGTCGCCACCTTCAACGAGTTCGGCTACGAGGACCTGTTCGACGAGTACATGAAGGACAACCCGAACGTCACCATCACGCCGAAGAAGGCCGCGACCTCCAACGAGGCGCGCGAGAACTACTTGAGCAAGCTGGCCGCGGGCTCCGGCCTCACCGACATCGAGGCCATCGAGGTGGACTGGCTGCCCGAGGTCATGCAGACCGCCGACAAGCTGACCGACCTCGGCGGCGACGATGTCGAGGGCCGCTGGCTCGACTGGAAGACCAAGGCAGCCACCACGACCGACGGCAAGCTCGTGGCTTACGGCACCGACATCGGCCCCGAGGCCGTCTGCTACCGCTCCGACCTGTTCAAGAAGGCCGGGCTGCCCACCGACCGCGACGAGGTTGCCAAGGCTCTCGGCAGCACGTGGGACGACTACTTCGACCTCGGCAAGCAGTTCGTCGCCAAGTCTGACGGCGTCGCCTGGTTCGACTCCGCTGACGCGATCATGCAGGGCGTGATCAACCAGCTGCCGAACGCCTTCTCCTCCTCCGATACCGAAGAGATGCTGATCCCGCTGGACGACAACAGCCGGTCAAGGACATGTACACCTCGATCCTGAAGGCCTCGGTCGACGACAAGCTGTCGGCGAACCTGCAGCAGTGGCAGCCGGACTGGACCAACGCCTTCCAGAAGGACGACTTCGCCACCATGCTGTGCCCGGGCTGGATGCTCGGTGTCATCGAGGGCAACGCCAAGGGCGTCGAGGGCTGGGACATCGCCAACACCTTCCCCGGTGGCGGCGGCAACTGGGGTGGCTCCTACCTCACCGTCCCGGCACAGGGTGCGAACCAGGCGGCGGCCCGTGAGCTCGCCGCCTGGCTGACCGCTCCCGAGCAGCAGATCGAGGCGTTCAAGGCCAAGGGCACCTTCCCGAGCCAGGTCGAGGCGCTGAGCAGCCCGGACCTGCTGGGCGTGACGAACAAGTTCTTCAACGACGCTCCGACCGGCCAGATCCTGGCCGACCGGGCGAAGGCCGTCACCGTGAACCCGTTCAAGGGCCCGCAGTACTTCGCCGTCCGGCAGGTCATGGCCGACGCGATCAACCGGGTCGACGTGACCAAGAAGCAGTCGGCGGAGGAGTCCTGGGCACAGGCCATCAAGGAGTTCGAGGCGCTCGTCTGATCGAGCACTAGACACTCCTCGTGGGCCGGGTGCACCTGCGCACCCTGCCCACGAACCTGACCTGAAGGGAGTCCTCGATGACGCTAAGTCAACGCCTCAGCCGGTGGGACGTGAAGTGCGCTCCCTACCTCTACATCGCACCGTTCTTCCTGCTGTTCGCCCTCGTCGGGCTGTTCCCGCTGCTGTACACCGGCTGGGTCTCCCTGCAACGAGTGGAGCCTGATCACCGGCAACCAGGGCTTCATCGGCATCGAGAACTACACCGACGTGCTCGACCAGCCCCGGTTCTGGGACGCGATGGGCAACACGTTCAGCATCTTCCTGCTGTCGTCGATCCCGCAGATGTTCATCGCGATCGTCATCGCCTCGGTCCTCGACGCCAACCTGCGCGCCAAGACCTTCTGGCGGATGGGCGTGCTGGTCCCCTACGTCGTCGCGCCGGTCGCCGTCGTCGCCTGATCTTCAACCAGCTCTTCGCCGACCAGTCCGGCGTGATCAACGCCATCCTCACCAAGCTCGGTCTGGACCCGATCGGCTGGCACGCCGATCGCCTCTGGTCGCACAACGCGATCGCCACGATGGTGAACTTCCGCTGGACCGGCTACAACACCCTGATCCTCCTTGCCGCGATGCAGGCGATCCCGCGTGACCTGATCGAGGCGGCCGTCGTCGACGGCGCCAACCGGCTGCAGACGTTCATCACGTCACCGTGCCGCTGCTGCGTCCGACCATCATCTTCGTCGTCATCACGTCCACCATCGGCGGCCTGCAGATCTTCGACGAGCCGCGGATGTTCGACCAGACTCGGGCTCGGTGGCTCGGACCGCCAGTACATGACGGTCACGATGTACCTCTACGAGCTCGGCTGGGGCAGCCAGCGCAACTTCGGCCGCGCGGCCGCCGTCGCCTGGATCCTGTTCCTGATCATCGTGCTGATCGCCCTGGTCAACTTCGCGTCACCCGTCGCATCGCCGACCGGTGAGGCCGATGCCCGGCCGAAGCGAGAAGGCGATGAGCAACTCACCGATGCCGGTCGCCATGATCGAGCAGACTGCCGGCAAGGGTGCGGCCCGCGCAGCGGCCCGCCGGCGGGCCCGGATGGAAGGGGCTCCGGCGCCCGGCTGGGTCACCTACACGATCCTGGCCCTTGTCGTCCTGATCTCCGTCTTCCCGCTCTACTACGCGTTCCTGCTGGTCGGCCTCCACCGCCGGCGACATCGCCCAGGACCCCGATGCCGTCGCTGATCCCGCAGGGTCACTTCTTCGAGAACGTCGACCGGGTGCTCAGCGCCGACATCGGCTTCTGGCAGGCGATGCTCAACACGGTGATCGTGGCGACGGTCACGGCCGTGTCGGTCGTGTTCTTCTCCACCCTGGCCGGCTTCGCCTTCGCCAAGCTCCGGTTCCGCGGCCGCAACGTGCTGCTCGCCTTCGTCATCGCGCACGCATGGCGGTGCCGACCCAGCTCGGGCGTCATCCCGCTGTTCATCGTCATGGCCAAGCTCGGCTGGACCGGCCAGCTGGTCGCGGTCATCGTCCCGGGCATGGTGACCGCGTTCGGGGTGTTCTGGATGACCCAGTACCTCTCCGAGGCGCTGCCCTACGAGCTGATCGAGGCCGCCCGGGTCGACGGCTGCTCCATGATCCGTGCCTTCTGGCACGTCGCCCTGCCCGCCGCCCGGCCGGCCGCGGCCGATGCTGGCCCTGTTCACCTTCGTGGTCGCGTGGACCAACTTCTTCTGGCCGTTCATCGTGCTGGGCTCGACGCAACCCGACCCTGCCGGTGGCGCTGCAGCTGCTCCAGGCGTCCTACTTCAAGGACATGTCCCTGATCATGGCCGGCGTCGTGCTGGCCACGATCCCGCTGCTCGTGCTGTTCGTCGTCGCCGGACGCCACCTGGTCTCCGGCATCATGCAAGGAGCGGTCAAGGGATGACCACGACGCTGGCGTCAGGTTCCCCGAGCCGCTTCCAGTGGGGCGCGGCCACCTCGGCCTTCCAGATCGAGGGTGCTGCCGACGAGGGCGGGCGCGAGCCGTCCATCTGGGACGAGTTCTGCCGGGTGCCCGGCGCGATCGCCGACGGCAGCGACGGCCGGGTCGCCATCGACCACTACCACCGCTACGCGCGAGGACGTCGCGCTGATGCGGCGACCTCGGCCTGAGACAGCTACCGCTTCTCGGTGTGCTGGCCGCGGGTGATCGGTCGCCGACGGCGTCAACGCAGCGGGCATGGACTTCTACTCCCGGCTGGTCGACGAGCTGCTCGAGGCCGGGATCGCCCCCTGGCTGACGCTCTACCACTGGGACCTGCCCGCGTCCTGCCCGGCGGGTGGACCAACCGGGACACCGCCTACCGGTTCGCCGACTACGCGACCGCCCTCCACGACCGGCTCGGTGACCGGGTGCGGACCTGGACCACGCTGAACGAGCCGTGGTGCTCGGCCTTCCTCGGCTACGGCGCCGGCGAGCACGCCCCAGGACACACCGACCCGCACGAGGCGGTCTCGCGCCGTCCACCACCTGCTGCTCGGCCACGGCCTCGCCGTCCAGGCGCTGCGGGCGGCGGACCCCGACGCCACGCTCGGGCTGACCCTCAACTTCACCCCGGCGCTCCCGGCCGACCGCCGACGACCCGGCCGACCTGGACGTCGTACGACGCATCGACGGCACCGCGAACCGACTCTTCGTCCACCCCGTGTTCGCCGGCGCCTACCCCGAGGACGTGCGTCGCCGACCTCGCGCCGCTGGTGGGCCGACGACCTGGTCCGCGACGGCGACCTGGCCGCCATCGCCACCCCGATGGACGTCCTGGGCGTGAACTTCTACACGACCGCCATGTACCGGGCGGTCGAGCCCGGCGCAGGCGACGCCGCGCCTGGTCCGGGGCCGCACCCTGGCCAGCCCGCACCTCTCCGCCCCCGACGGCCGAGGTCTCCCCGTGGGCTGCCACGGACTCGATGGGGTGGGAGGTCGAGCCGGACGGTCTCGGCCGGCTGCTGGTCTGGCTGCACCGCACCTACACCGGGCCGGCCGGGGTGCCGCTCGTGATCACCGAGAACGGCGTCTGCGTACGACGACGACGGTTCGCCCGGACGGGCCGATCAACGACAAGGACCGGATCGACTACCTCCGCTGCCACCTGCTGGCCGTGCACCGGGCGATCCGGGACGGGCGTCGACGTCCGCGGCTACCTGCTCTGGTCGTTGATCGACAACTTCGAGTGGGCGTTCGGCTACACCAAGCGCTTCGGGATCATGGCGGTCGACGATGAGCTGCGGCGGCTGCCCAAGGCCAGCGCCGCTCTGGTACGGAGCCGTGGCCGCGCACCGGAGCTCGTGGAGTAGGGGTCCGCGATGACGGCGGATCACGAACGTCCGAACAGCGGCTGCCCACCCTCGAGGACGTGGCCCGCCTCGCCGGTGTCTCCCGCGCCACAGTGTCCCGCGTCGTCAACGGTGGCAGCCTGGTGGCACCGGAGACCCGAGCGGCGGTGACGCAGGCGATCACGCAGCTCGGCTATCACCCCAACAGCGCGGCCCGGGCCCTGGTCACCCGGCGGGTCGGGGCGGTGGCGGTGGTCGTCCCCGAGGCGCGACGAGCGGGTCTTCTCCGATCCCGTTCTTCCCGCAGACCTACCACGGGGCCCTGACCGCGTTCGCCGACCTGGACGTCCAGGTGCTGCTGGCGATGGCCCAGCCCGGTGACAGCGTGGCCCGGCATGGTCCGCTACCTCGACAGCGGCCTGTCGACGGCGCGCTGATCGTCTCCCACCACGGTCCACACCTGGCCGGGCGCTGTGCCCGGACACCCGGCCGATCGTGTTCGTCGGCGACCCCGGAACCCCGGGGTGTGCCCTACGTCGACGTCGACCAGCAACAGCTGCCCGCTCCGCCACCCAGCACCTGATCGAGCGTGGCGCCTCTCGGATCGGCACCATCACCGGGCCGATGGACATGGCCGCAGCGATCGAACGGCTTCGTGGCTTCGAGGAAGCGATGGCCGCGGCCGGGCTGGATGCCTCGGTGCGGGCGGACGGGGACTTCACCACCGTGGGCGGCCGGGCCGCAGCGGTCCGGATTCTCGCCGAGGCCCCAGATCTGGATGGCCTGTTCGTAGCCAACGACCTGATGGCAGCCGGAGCGATGCGAGTCATCGAGGACACCGGGCGACGGGTGCCAGCCGACGTGCTGATGGTGGGTTTCGACAACTCCGCCGCCGCCCTGCAGACGGTGCCGACCTTGACCACAATGACAAACCCGGCAGCAGAGCTGTCCCGGATCGCAGCAGAGATGCTGATCGAACTGTTGGCCGGTGGTAACCCGGAGACCCCGGTGATGCTGGCGAGTCAGCTGGTGCTTCGGGACTCGACCTGACTGGCCCGTTGTTTCGAACTCCAGTCCGAGGATCCGCTGTTGAGCGGCGTGGTCGCCGGTGCGCTAATCGAAGGAATCCAGGGCGAAGGCGTTGGGGTGTGCGTCGAGCACTTCACGGCTAGGCCTGGCCAAGGGCCAGCTCGACGAGCGCGTCAAGTCCGGCGTCCAGTTCCTGGTCGATCACCTGCAGCTCGGGGTGGGCGTCGTAGGCGGCGATGATGTCGCGGGCCCCGGCTGCGAACGGAGTCCGCTGGACGAAGCCGGGCCGCAGCGCGCGGACCTTGGAGTTGTCGAAGACCACCGAATGAGCCTTGTCGCCGACCAGGCCCGGACCCATCGATGGCACCACCCGGGCGATGGTCTCGCTGGCAACGTGCACCAGCTGAGGGTTGGCCACACCCGCTGCCCGAGCCAGATCCGTGGCGATCGCGTCCCAGGTGAGGACCTCGTCCCCGGTGATCGTGTAGCTCTCGCCGATGGCGGCCGGGTGGGCGAGCAGCCCAGCGAAGCTGTAGGCGAAGTCGGTGGCGTGGGTGATGGTCCACAGGCTGGTGCCGTCGCCGTGGACGACCACCGGCCGCCCGGCACGCATTCGGGCGATCTGCGTCCAACCGCCCTCCAGCGGGATCCCGAACCGGTCGTAGGTGTGGGACGGGCGGACGATGGTCGCTGGGAACCCGTCCTCGCGGTACCTCGCCACCAGCAGGTCCTCACAGGCGATCTTGTCGCGGGAGTACTGCCAGAACGGGTTGCGCAGGGGAGTGGACTCCCGGATCGGCAAGCTCGCCACCGGCTTGGCGTACGCGGAGGCAGAGGAGATGAAGACGTACTGGCCGACCCGCCCGGCCAGCAGGTCGACGTTGCGTCCCAGCCGGTCCGTGGTGAAGGAGAGGAAGTCGGCGACGACGTCGAATCCGCGGCCGGCAAGTGCTGAGGTCAGCGAGCCGGCATCCTCCAGATCGGCCCGAAGGAGTTCGACGCCAACCGGGGCCGGCCGGAGCGCGCTGCTGCCGCGATTCAGCACTGTGACCCGATAGCCGAGGCTGACGGCCTCGATGACGCAGGACGAGCTGATCATGCCCGTGCCGCCGATGAACAGGACCGATGGCTCCATCGTGGCCTCCAAGGTGGTTCGTGGCGCGCCCAGCGCTGCGAGCCACCATAGACGAGAAGCGGCGCGAACCGGGCCTTGGCCCTTGACTATGAGAGCGCTTCCATCGTTAAATATGAGAGCGCTCTTCATGCGGGCCGAATCAAAGGGCCACACAAGGCGACTCAGAGATATGGTGTCAATCTTTCGCTGAAACAGGCCGGCTGGAGCCGTCGGCAAGGAAGCTGGTCGATGACTGATGGTTGAAGCGCTGACAGGCCGGGACCGCCCGATGCCGACCCTTGAGGACGTCGCCCGCCTCGCCGGGGTCTCGAGGGCAACCGTGTCCCGGGTGGTCAACGGCGGCCACCTGGTCGCCGCCCACACGGTGACCGAGGTCAGCCGGGCGATCGGCGAACTCGGCTACCGACCCAACCGGGCCGCGAGGGCGTTGGTGACCAAGCGGGTCGGTGCGGTGGCAGTGGTGGTGCCAGAGGCCGATGAGCGCGTGTTCACCGACCCCTTCTTCCCGCAGGCCTACCACGGTGCTCTGGCTGCGTTCTCCGAGGTGGACGTCCAGGTGCTGCTGGCCATGGCCCAGCCGGGTGACCACGCGGAGCGCATGGTGCGGTACCTGGAGAGCGGGCATCTCGACGGTGCCATCGTGGTCTCCAGTCACGGGCCGGAACTGGCCCGGCACCTGCAGCAGGTCGCCTACCCGGTGGTGTTCGTCGGCGACCCCGGCGTCCCCGGGCTGCCCTACGCCGACATCGACCAGTACGACGCCGCCCTTCGAGCAACCCAACACCTGATCGAACGCGGCGCGCGCAGGTTGGCCACCATCACCGGACCGATGGACATGAACGCCGGCAGTGAGCGGCTACGCGGGTTCCGCGACGCGGCGGTCCGTGCCGGCCTCACCCCGGTGGGAATTGCGCCGGGCGACTTCAGCATCGCCAGCGGCGAGCAGGCGGCGATCGAACTGATCGCGGCCGCCCCCGATCTCGACGGCATCTTCGTTGCTTCCGACCTGATGGCCCTGGGAGCGATGCGGGTGCTGCACCGGGCCGGCCTTACGGTGCCGGACCGGGTGAAGGTGGTGAGTTTCGACAACTCCTCGGCATCGCTGGAGACCTATCCTTTGTTGACCACGATGACCAACCCGGCGAGCGAGCTGGCGCGCATCGCCGGGCAGATGCTGCTGGAGCTCCTTTCGGGGAGGACACCGATTTACCCTGTCATCCTGCCCAGCGAACTGATCGAGCGCGGTTCGGCCTGATCGCCGGATCCGGTAGGGGGTGGGTGCAGCTTGACCATGATCGAAGCCGAATCGCCGCGGTCGACCCGGCCGTTGAGCGACGCCTGGGTTGGCGGGGTCTGCGCCGGCCTGGCCGACCACCTCGGCTGGTCGGTGCTGGCGCTCCGCGTGGTCGCAGTGGTGTTCGGTTCGCTCGGGCTGATCGGCGTGGCCGTCTACCTCGCTCTCTGGCTGGTGATGCCGAGATCCACCGAACAGCGGTCCGCGCCCGGTCTCGAGGCCGGGGCCCGCAAGGGCCTGCGGCCCAAGGGCTCGGTGAACCTCAGCCCGGTGGACCTGGGCATGGCCAGTGCGCTGCTGCTGCTTGGCGTCGGGTTGCTCTGGCTGCTGCAGGCCTCGGCCTGGGCGATGCCCACCTCGGTGCTGGTGGCCGGGCTGCTGGCCGCTGCCGGTCTCGGAATCATCTGGTGGCAGGCCGACCACATCTCGACGAGGGAGCTCAGCCGTGGTTCGGGTTGGCGCCGGCTGGTGTCGCCGTTGCTGGCTCACTGGACGACCCTGGTGGCGATCGGCGTCGGCCTGGCCGCCCTCGCCGGCGCCATCGCGGTTGTCGTGGTCGCTCAGCCGGCGCTTGGCGAGGTGGCCCGGACCCTGCTGCTCCTCGGCCTGGCGGGGGCCGGCCTGGCGCTGGCCGCGCTGCCCTGGATCCTGAGCGTCCGCCACGCCCTTGCCCAGGCCCGCGACGACGCCCTGGTCGCCGACGCAAGGGCTGACATGGCCGCCCACCTGCACGACTCGGTACTGCAGACGCTTGCCCTGATCCAGCGGCAGGCCGCCGACCCGAAGGCGGTCACGGCGCTCGCCCGGCGCCAGGAGCGGGAACTGCGGCAGTGGCTCTACGGGGAGAGCCTGGGCTCGGCCACCCTTTCGGAGGCGCTGTCCGGGGAGATCATCGACGTCGAGGACCGGCACGGCGTGGACGTTGAGCTGGTGACCGTGGGCGACTGTGACCTGACCCCAGACGTCACCGCCGTCGTGAAGGCGGCCAGGGAGGCGATGGTGAACGCGGCCAGGCACTCCGGCGCCGACCGGATAGACGTCTACGCAGAGGCCGATCAGGGCCTGGTCTCGGTCTACGTCCGGGACCGCGGCCGGGGCTTCGACCTCGCCGATGTGGGCGAGGACCGGATGGGTTTGCGCGGTTCGATCGTCGAGCGGGTGAAACGAGTCGGCGGACGGGCGATAATCAGGACGGCGCCCGGTGAGGGCACCGAAGTGAGACTGGAGTTGCCGCGATGAGCGAGATCGACAACCAACCGACCCCTGCGGCCCGCCGGGTGGTGATCGTCGACGACCATGCCATGTTCCGTAGCGGGGTCCGCCACGACATCGGCGACCGGGTGCTGCTGGTCGGTGAGGGTGAGGACGTACCGACGGCGGTGGCGGCGATCCTTGCCACGTCCCCTGACGTCGTGCTGCTGGACGTGCACCTGCCGGGCGGTGGCGGCGCCGAGGTGATCAAGCAGGTGACTGCGGTGGAGCCAGGCGTGAAGTTCCTGGCGCTGTCGGTCTCCGACGCCGCCGAGGACGTGATCGGGGTGATCCGGGCAGGCGCCCGCGGTTATGTGACCAAGTCGATCTCAGCCGACGAACTTGTGGAGGCGATCGGCCGGGTCGCCGAGGGCGACGCCGTGTTCAGCCCCCGGCTGGCCGGGTTCGTGCTGGACGCCTTCTCGGGGGCGATTGACGTGGCGAGCATCGACGAGGACCTGGACCGGCTCTCGATCCGGGAGCGGGAAGTGCTTCGGTTGATCGCCCGCGGCTACGCCTACAAGGAGATCGCCCGCGAGCTGTTCATCTCGATCAAGACCGTCGAGACCCACGTCAGCAGCGTGCTGCGGAAGCTCCAGCTGTCGAACCGGCACCAACTGACCCGGTGGGCAACCGACCGCAAGCTCGTTTGATCCTCAGGCCTTGCGCTGGATCATGCCGTAGATCCAGAGGACGAGCACCGAGCCACCGATAGCGAGCAGCCAGGACCACACCGAGAAGAAACCGGTGACGCCGCGGTCGAAGAACACCGACCCGAGCCAACCGCCGACGACGCCGCCGATCAGACCGATGACCAGCGACGAAACCCAGCCACCCTTCTCCTTGAGAATCGACTTCGCGATCGCGCCGGCGATGAGGCCCATGATTATCCAAGCAATGAAGTTCATGTCCTTAACCGTAGGCGTCCGGCCGGGTTGGGCGTATCGGGTGTGTCCACCACTGGACCCTGAGGCCAGCGAGGCGCGAGCCCGGAGCGGAATGGGGGGCACCACGGCGTAGGCTTGCCGGGCCATGTCAGAGACCCTCTTTCCGGACCTGTTCAGCGCGGCCTTCCAGCCGGCGGCGAGGCCTGCGCCCACCGAGCTGCCGGCCACCAGCCAGGAGCGGGCAGCCCGTCGCCAGGTGGACGAGGAGGCCCTGCTCGCCGACCTGAACCCTCCCCAGCGCGAGGCCGTCCTGCATGCCGGCAGCCCGGTCCTTGTGGTCGCCGGCGCCGGGTCGGGCAAGACCCGGGTGCTCACCCGGCGGATCGCGCACCTGGTCAGCCAGCGCAAGGTGCACCCCGGCTCGATCCTGGCGATCACGTTCACCAACAAGGCTGCCGCCGAGATGCGGCACCGGGTCGTGGACCTGGTCGGCAACCGGGCGAAGCTGATGTGGGTCTCCACCTTCCACTCCGCCTGCGTCCGGATCCTGCGCAGCGACATCAGCCGGTTCGGGATGTCCCGCACCTTCTCGATCTATGACGACACCGACTCCAAGCGGCTGATGACCCTGGTGCTGCGTGAGCTCGACCTCGATCCGAAGCGCTACCCGGTGCGGGCGGTGCTGAACTGGGTCTCGAACTGCAAGAACGAGTTGGTCGACCACGAAACGGCCAGGAGCCGGGCAGCCGCCGGCAGCGAGGAGGTCTACGCCGACGCCTATGCGGAATACCAGCGGCGGCTCAAGGCGGCCAACGCGCTGGACTTCGACGACCTGATCATGACCACCGTCCACCTGCTTCAGGCATTTCCCGACCTGCGCGAGCAGTACCGGCGCCGCTTCCGGCACGTGCTGGTCGACGAGTACCAGGACACCAACCATGCCCAGTACGCCCTGGTCCGGGAGTTGTGCGGGGTGCACGGCGAGCCGGTCGAGGGCCCGCTGGCCGACCCGCCGGAGCTGATGGTGGTCGGCGACTCCGACCAGTCGATCTACGCCTTCCGGGGCGCGACCATTCGCAACATCCTTGACTTCGCCTCCGACTTCCCCGGCGCCCACACGATCGTGCTGGAACAGAACTACCGGTCCACCCAGAACATCCTCAATGCCGCCAACGCCGTCATCACCCGCAACCCCGGACGGCAGGAGAAGCGGCTGTGGTCGGACGCGGGCGACGGTGAGCTGTTGGTCGGCTATGTCGCCGACACCGAGCACGACGAGGCCCAGTTCGTCGCTGAGGAGATCGACCGGCTCACCGATTCCCGGGTTTCCAAGCCGGGGGAGGTGGCGATCTTCTACCGCACGAACGCCCAGTCGAGAGCCTTCGAGGAGGTCTTCATCCGGGTCGGGATGCCCTACCGGGTGGTCGGCGGCGTCCGGTTCTACGAGCGCCGGGAGGTGCGCGACGCCATCTCCTACCTGCGGGCGATCGCTAACCCCGACGACGACGTCTCGGTGCGTCGCGTGCTGAACGTGCCCCGCCGCGGCATCGGCGACCGGGCCGAGGCGATGATCGAGGCCTTCGCCGCCTCCGAGCAGATCTCCTTCGGGGCTGCGCTCGACCGGGCCGACGAGGCGGCGGGCATCGTCGCGCGGTCGCTGAACCAGGTTCGCGGCTTCGCAGCCCTACTCGCCGGCTACCGGGCGAAGGTGGCCGCGGGCGTGCCGGCCGACGAGATCCTCGCCGGGATCCTCAAGGACTCCGGCTACCTGGACGAACTGACCAGGTCCACCGACCCCCAGGACGAGAGCCGTGTCGAGAACCTGATCGAGCTGGTCAGCGTGGCCGGCGAGTTCGTGGCCGCGGCCCACGCCGTCGACGTTACCGGCGACGAGAGCGAGCTGGCCGCCGGGGCTCCGGAGCCCGACGACTCGCTGCCGGCCTTCCTTGAACGGATCGCCCTGGTGGCCGACTCCGACCAGATCCCCGACAACGACCCGGACGCCGCTGGCCTGGTCACGCTGATGACCCTGCACACCGCGAAGGGGCTGGAGTTCAACACCGTCTTCCTCACCGGCTTCGAGGACGGGATCTTCCCGCACCAGCGCGCCCTTGTGGATCCCAACGAGCTGCAGGAGGAACGGCGGCTGGCGTACGTCGGCATCACCCGCGCCCGCCAGCGGCTGTACCTCACCCGGGCTAGCGTCCGCTCGCAGTGGGGGGCGCCGCAGTACAACCCGCCGAGCCGGTTCACCGACGAGATCCCCGCCCAGCTGATCGACTGGCGCCGCCTCGGCGTCGTCCGCTCCAGCTACGCATCCCAGGCCGCGGCGCGGACCGAGCAGGCGTGGCGCTCCACGGTGAGTTTCGGGGCCCGGCCGGCGATCAAGACCGTTGCCGCCGTCGACGTCGGCGACCGGGTGCTGCACACAACGTTCGGGATGGGCACCGTGATCGCGACCTCGGGCGCGGGGGACAGCGCAAAGGCGGATGTGGATTTCGGTTCTACCGGGGTGAAGCGGCTATCCCTGAAGCACGCGCCGATGGAGAAGCTGTAATCAGCCTTCGGTGGCGGCGGGGTCGCCGGTCCGGTTGGACTCGGGGTTCCAGCCGATGAACTGCATCGGGTCGGTACCGCGGCCGTTGATATAGGCGGAGAAGTGCAGGTGGCATGCGGTGGAAAGACCGGTGCTGCCGACGTGGCCGATCAGGTCGCCCTTGTCGACCTTCTCGCCGGGCTTCACGACGAAGCTGGTCATGTGCAGGTAGGCGGTCTGGACGTTGACGCCGTTGATCTGACCGTGGTCGATGCGGACGTTGTTGCCGGAGCCACCGTTGTAGCCGCCACCCGCTGCCTTGACCACGAGGCCGGACTGCGCGGCGTAGATCGGCTGGCCGCACTTGCCGCCGATGTCGTCACCGTCGTGCATGCGGTAGTAGTGCAGGATCGGGTGCATGCGCAACCCGTAGGGGGAGGAGACGCCGCCGGCGGTCGGCCACATGAACTTGGAGAGGTTCTTCAGCCGCTCGATCTCCTTGGCGATCATGGCCACGTTGCCGCTCATCGCGTTGCTGCGGGCGTCGAGGGCCGCGTCCTGCTGGAGTCCGGAGATCAGGTCGCCGGCTGCGACTAGCGACTGGTTCCGCTCGGCGGCGAGGTCGGCCAGCGACGGCGCCGGCGCGATGGTAGCTGCCTGGACGGCGGGGATGCTGGCGATGGCCAGCGGGCCGGCGTCGGCGAATGCTGTGCCGATCGAGTTGGTGGATGACGTAGTGAAGGCGCCGAAGCCGGCGACTGCGATTCCTGAGACGACCACCACGGTGACGCCACGTTTGAGCAGGTTGCGCAGGTGGGCCGCGGAGAACCAGCGGCTGCTCCCCCGGGCGCTGCTGGGTTCGGGGAGCGCCCGACGCGGCTTGTCAGCCCGCAGTCGTAGTCCGTTCACCAGCTCCCCATTCGTGTGCCGTGTATGCCCCCGGTGCCCGGATCAACCAGGCACTGAGGGAGCTTAGCATTTCCTTGGGTGTTTCTCAGAATCGCTCAGAATGTGGGTACTTGGTTTCTCGGGCCGGTCAACCGGGTGCGAACGCCCGCCGCCGACTAGGCTCGGCAGGACTGCCGCCGGGGCGCGGAGACCAGAAAGTAGTGGACGGAGTCGGAGTGGATCTGTTCGAGTACCAGGCGCGGGACCTGTTCGAAGCGCACGGCGTACCCGTCCTGCGCGGGATCACGGCCAGGACACCCGAGGAGGCCGGCGCGGCCGCCGAGTCCCTCGGCACGCCGGTGGTTGTGGTCAAGGCCCAGGTGAAGACCGGGGGGCGGGGCAAGGCTGGCGGAGTGAAGCTGGCCCGTTCGGCAGACCAGGCCGCAGCCGTTGCCGGCGAGATCCTCGGGCTGGTCATCAACGGTCACCGGGTCGAGACGGTGATGGTCGCCGAGGGTGCCGACATCGCCGAGGAGTACTACTTCTCGCTGCTGCTCGACCGGTCCTCGCGCAGGTACCTTGCGATGTGCTCGAAGGACGGCGGGGTTGATATCGAGACCCTCGCACGGGAGCGGCCCGAAGCGCTGGCAAGGATCGAAGTGGACCCGCTGGCGGGACTGGACCTGCAGAAGGCGGAGGAGATCGTGACCGCGGCCGGCTTCCCCGAGGGCGACCGCGCCGAGATCGCCCGGGTGCTGGTGCTGCTCGGCGACGTGTACCGGGAGAACGACGCGACGCTGGTGGAGGTGAACCCGCTGGTGAAGACCCGGCAGGGGCAGATCATCGCCCTCGACGGCAAAGTCACCCTCGACGGCAACGCCGCCTTCCGGCACCCCGAGTGGTCGGGCTACGCAGACGACTCCCTTGACGATCCGCTGGAGGTCCGGGCCCGTGAGAAGAACCTCAACTACGTGAAGCTGGACGGCTCGGTCGGGGTCATCGGCAATGGTGCGGGCCTGGTGATGAGCACCCTCGACGTCGTGGCGGCGGCCGGCAAGGGCCTCCCCGGGCAGCCGAAGCCGGCGAACTTCCTCGACATCGGCGGCGGCGCCTCAGCCCAGGTGATGGCCAACGGGCTGGACATCATCCTCTCCGACCCACAGGTGAAGGTGGTCTTCGTCAACGTGTTCGGCGGCATCACAGCCTGCTCCGAGGTGGCCAAGGGCATCATCGACGCCCTCGGCATGCTGGGCGAGCGGGCCACCCGGCCGATCGTGGTGCGCCTGGACGGCAATGCGGTGGAGATCGGCCGGCACATGCTGACCGAGGCGGCGCACCCGCTGGTGCAGCTCGCCGAGACCATGGACGACGCGGCCCAATTGGCCGCCCAGCTGGCCGCAGCGGCCGAGTAGGGGAGAGACCGATGTCGATCTGGTTGGACCAGCGCGCGAAAGTGGTCGTCCAGGGGATGACCGGCTCCGAAGGCCGCAAGCACACGCAGCGGATGATCGGGGCCGGTACCCGGATCGTCGGCGGCGTGACCCCTGGCAAGGGCGGCCAGGAGGTGACCTTCGAGGAGGACCCGGTTCCGGTGTTCCACTCGGTCAGTGAGGCCAGGTCGGCGACCGGGGCGAATACGTCAGTGGTGTTCGTGCCGGCGCCGTACACCCGCCAGGCGGTCATCGACGCCGTCGACGCCGGCCTCGACCTGGTGGTGGTGATCACCGAGGGCGTCCCGGTCAAGGACACCGCCGAGTTCGTCGCCTACGCCGCGGAGTCCGGCCACACCCGGTTGATCGGACCGAACTGCCCTGGCCTGATCTCCCCGGGAAAGTCGAACGTCGGCATCATTCCCCCGGGCATCTCCGGACCGGGCCGGATCGGACTGGTCTCGAAGTC
Source organism: uncultured Actinomycetota bacterium (assembly GCA_963848845.1). Lineage (GTDB taxonomy): Bacteria > Actinomycetota > Actinomycetes > Propionibacteriales > Propionibacteriaceae > Propionicimonas. The sequence continues at coordinate 246,301 of CAWKFH010000007.1, read as the reverse complement.
GGGCACCCTGACCTACCAGATGATGTTCGAGCTGCGCGACATCGGCTTCTCCACAGCCGTCGGCATCGGCGGCGACCCGGTGAACGGCAGCACCCACATCGATGCCCTCGCCGCCTTCGAGGACGACCCGGCCACCGACGCGATCGTGCTGATCGGCGAGATCGGCGGGGACGCGGAGGAGCGGGCCGCCGCCTACATCGCCGAGCACATCACCAAGCCGGTGGTGGGTTACGTTGCCGGTTTCACCGCCCCGGTCGGGAGGACGATGGGCCACGCCGGTGCGATCGTCACCGGCTCGGCGGGAACCGCGCGGGCGAAGAAGGCTGCGCTGGAAGCTTCCGGGGTGCGCGTCGGACGGACGCCGAGCGAGACGGCGGCATTGATGCGCGAAGTCATCGCCGGGCTGGACTGAGCGGACCGGGTCAGCTGGTCTGGCTGACGCGCTGGCCGGAGCGGACGGCGACCCGGCCCCAGCTGTCGTCGGAGAAGTCGAAGGTGGCCGACGGGTTGGCCAGCAGGTAGACCAGGCGCTGGCCGACCGTGAGCACCGCAACCCGGAACACCACGGTGTTGGTCTCGGTCCTCTGCGTCACCTTGAAGGTGTAGCCGGCGATCTTCACCTTCGCCGCGCCGGTGCCCTTCACTGCAGGGCCCGCCTTCACGCTGGCAGTCGGGGCCCGATCGGGGCAGCCGCTCAGGTTCGTCTCGAGCTTCTTGGCCAGGCTCTCTGCTGCGGTGGCGTCAGCGAAGGTGTAGACGACCTGGTCGACCCCGAAGCCCTCCGGGGCGGCGCCGTCGTCGGCCAGCAGCAACGTACGCTGGCCGACTTTCTGGGTGCCGGGAACCGTCTTCAGGTTCATTGCCTCGCACTGGCTGCCGACCACGTTGAGGGTGGTCTGCGGCTCGGTGGCGCCCCAACGTCCGGCGCCTGCGGTGATCCGGGGCAGGTCCGCCGAAACCAGCCACCCCACCGGGTTGCCCGGGGGCGGCGGAGCCGTGCTGACCGCGATGCTGCCCGGGCAGGTGCCCTCGCCGCCGCTGCACTGGCGGCTGAGCGGCTTGGCGGCCAGGTTCGCCACCTCGGCGGCCGGGACGGCCACGGAGGTACCGATGTCGATCATGCTGACGTTCCGCCCGGTGCGGGCGACCAGCAGCGAGTGGAACTGGACCTGCTCCTCCTGGACGGTCAGCCGAACCAGGTCGGCGGAATCGGCGAGGCCGGAGATCGTGTTCGCGCCGGTTATCCACGCGACGGCTTCAGCGCAGGTGCCGGTCTGGGTCAGCCGGGCGGCGTAGGCCTGGGTGGCGGCCGCATCGTCGGCGTAGGTGTCGACCACCTGGGCCACGGCTTCGGTTGTCGAGGTGGAAGAGGTGATCCTCCGCGAGACCGAGCGCTGGGCGGCGGGCAGCCCGTCGGCTGCCTCCGGCAGGCACAGCGGGCGGACTGGGTCGGCGGAATCCGACCAGGTCGCGCCGGCGAGGCCGGCCAGGTCGGCGGCGGTCATCAGCGGGTCGAGCGCCGCGGCCGTTGTGGTGCTCGGGCCGCCGCTGGGAGCGAAGGAGCGCACGGTAAGCGCCCAGACCGACGCGGCCACCAGCACCGCCACCGCGCCGACGGCGGCGATGATGACCATCGCCGGCTTCGCGCTCCGCTTCCTGCGAGTGGACGCGTCGGTGGTGTTGGCCTCGGCCTCCGCCTTCGAGCGCCGCTCCTTCACCGGTCTGGGCGCCTTCTCCCGGCGCGCCTTCTTCGCCTTGGTCGCCGGCTCGGACTTCGGCTCTGCAGCTTCCTCCGACAGCGCAGCCGCAGCCACGGGTGCCACGGCCAACGGCGCGGGCGGGGTCAGCGATGGGGCGTCCGGCGGTGCGGTGGGAGCGGTGGGGACCGACTGCGGATAGTACTTGCTGAAGGGGGTGACGTTCACGGTCGTGCTCGGCGGAGCCGTCGGCCGAACCGGCGGGGGCAGGATCGGCTCGCGCGCCGAAGTGGGGGAGTTGGCGCTCACCGCGGAACGCCGGGGAGCTGCGTAGACCACCTCGCCGGGCTCGGCGCTGGCCGAGAACCGTCGTCCGGCCGACGGCAGCAGGGCTGCCTCCGAATCTGGGAGGACGGGCATCGGTGGCGGCACCGGGGTGGTGCCTTCTACTTCCAGCGGGTCGTCAGGGCTGGGTGGGCTCATCGCCAGACGCCGCAACCTGCCGGTACTGGTCAGCGGGGAGGGCTCGTCGTCCGGCAGCGCGCGGGAACCGAACCGGTCGCCGACGGGAGTGTCGCCAGGCTCGTCGGGGAGCGGTCCGAGCGCCCTCCTTGGCGCGGACGAACCCTCTTCTGCCACTGCTTTACCTTGCTGTCGACGCTTGATGACCCGGCCAGTGTAGCCATCGCCCGCGTGTCCCACCGGCTGACCCCGACGGCGTGGGTCAGCATGGACGAATCATGCCCAAGCCAAGGACCCGCTATCCCGAGCGGCTCAGGTTCACCGTCTCCAACGCCCGAACCGTCCGCTTGCCAAGCGTCCCGGACAGGCCACCGTTGCTGCCGTGGCCGCTGGCTGCCCTCGGTGGCGGCGTGCTGGCCGGGCTGGCCGGGTTGCTCCTGGTGACCGGGGTCGTGATGATCGCCTGGTTCAGTGCGATCGCCATTGCCCTCCCGGCAGTGCTCAACTTCGCTGCCCAGGTCTGGCTGCTGGCCCACGGCGGCGCGCTGCCTGTCGGCGGTGACCAGATAACGCTGATCCCGCTCGGGCTGAGCCTCGTCCTTCTCGCACTGTGCGCGTCCGTCGGCGGGTTCGCCTACCGGCAGGGGCGGCAATCCCGCACCGGCGAGCCGGGTGGCGACCTCCGCCGGCTCCTGTTCCTCGGCTCGGTTGGCCAGGTCACTGCCGGTTACCTCGTATTCGGTGCCGTCCTGGCCTGGGCGGTCGCCGGCCCAGCCGGGATCTGGCGACCAGCCCTTGGCGCGCTGGTGATCGGTGCGCTCGGCTCGGCGCTCGGCGCCGGGCAAGCCGCCGGTTACCGGCCGGGAGACCTCGGACCGGACTGGCTGCGTCGTAGCCTGCGCGGCGCCGGCGCCGGTGGGCTGGCCCTGGTCATCGCAGCGGCGTTGGCGCTCGGGACCGCGGTCGCTCTTGGCGAGGCCCGCATCTCCGCGCTCGAGTCGGGCCTGCGTTTCGACGGCGGCGGGGTGTTCGTCTGGTCGCTGGTGGCCGTCGCCTACCTGCCGAACCTGCTGGGCTGGGCCCTTGCCTGGCTGCTCGGCGCCGGCTTCAGCGTCGGCACCGGCTCCCTGGTCTCGCTGTCGACCACCCAGCTCGGCATGCTGCCGGCCATTCCGGTGTTCGGCGCCCTGCCCCCGGTGGGGGTCGGCGACCAGTGGCTGATCGCCTGGCTCGCCCTCGGGGTGGCCGCTGGCGCTCTCGCGGGTGTGGTCGCGATCCGGGGAGGCCACACCGGGCCGGTCGGGGCACTCGCAGCGGCTGCCGCCGCCGGCGTCGCCACCGGCATCGTCTACCTGGCCTGGGCGGCCGCCAGTCGCGGGGGACTGGGGAGACTTCGGTTGGTAGATCTCGGCCCACGACTGCTTGAGGCACTGGCTATCGGCGTCCCGATCCTGTTGTTCAGTTCGGTGCTGGCCGGTCTGGTCACCTGGTTCGTCCGCCGTCGCAGCCCCGGGTCCTGAGTCCCGGGCGGTTCGATAGGGTCGGGGCCATGCCGATGCGCCTGGTCGTCCTGGTCTCCGGCTCGGGCACCCTGCTGCAGTCCCTGCTGGACGCGTCCGCCGCCGGGGAGCTGGACGCCAGCGTGGTGGCCGTCGGCGCCGATCGCCCGGAGGCCTACGGACTTGTCCGCGCCGAGCTGGCCGGAGTGCCGACCTTCGTGCATCCCCTGGCCGGTGGCGACCGGGGCGCCTGGGACGCCCGCCTTGCCGAACTGGTGGCCGGCTACGAACCCGACCTGGTGGTGAGTGCTGGGTTCATGAAGCTGGTCGGCCCGGCGTTCCTCGCCCGATTCGGTGGCCGCACGGTCAACACCCACCCGGCGCTGCTGCCGTCCTTCCCCGGCATGCACGGGCCGCGGGACGCGCTCGCGCACGGCGTGAAGGTGACCGGGGCAACCCTGTTCCTCATCGACGAGGGCGTCGACACCGGGCGGATCCTGGCCCAGGAGCCGGTGCGGGTACTGCCGGACGACACCGTGGAGAGCCTGCACGAACGCATCAAGATCGTCGAGCGGCAACTGCTGGTCGACGCTGTCAACCAACTCAGCCGAGGGAACAGATGACCGACCTGCTGCCAATCCGCCGCGCCCTGGTATCGGTGTACGACAAGGCCGGGCTGGTCGAGCTCGGCCGGACGCTGGTCGAAGCCGGGGTGGAGATCGTGTCCACCGGATCGACCGCGGCCACCCTCGACGGAGCCGGTCTGCCGGTGACCCCGGTGGAACAGGTGACCGGCTTCCCCGAATGCCTGGACGGCCGGGTGAAGACGTTGCACCCCCACATCCACGCCGGGCTGCTCGCCGACCTCAGGCTCGAGTCGCATCGCACCCAGCTCGCCGACCTGGGCATCGCGCCGTTCGAGCTGGTGGTCTCCAACCTCTACCCGTTCACCCAGACCGTCGCCTCCGGCGCGGGACCCGACGAATGCGTCGAGCAGATCGACATCGGCGGGCCGTCGATGGTGCGCGCTGCAGCCAAGAACCATCCGTCGGTGGCGATCATCACCTCCCCGGAGCAGTACCCAGCACTGACCGAGGCCCTGGCCGCCGGCGGGTTCACCCTCGCCCAGCGCAAGGCCCTGGCAGCGGCGGCCTTCGTGCACACCGCCACCTACGACGTCGCGGTGGCGTCCTGGATGGGCAGCGTGCTCACCGACTCCTCCGGCGGTGACGGGTTCCCGACCTGGGTGGGCGCAACCTGGGACAAGGTCGGCAGCCTCCGGTACGGCGAGAACTCCCACCAGCGCGCCGCGTTGTACCGGAACGGCTACCGGGCGCGCGGGCTGGCGACCGCCGAGCAGCTGCACGGCAAGGAGATGAGCTACAACAACTACACCGACGGCGACGCCGCCTACCGGGCCGCCTACGACTTCGCCGAGCCGGCGGTGGCGATCATCAAGCACGCCAACCCCTGCGGGATCGCGGTGGGCGCCGACATCGCCGATGCCCATCGGAAGGCGCACGCCTGCGACCCGGTCTCGGCCTTCGGTGGCGTGATCGCCACCAACCGTCCGGTCAGTGTCGAGGCCGCACGGCAGATCGCCGGGATCTTCACCGAGGTGGTGGTCGCCCCCGGCTATGAAGCCGGCGCGCTGGAGATCCTGCAAGCCAAGAAGAACCTTCGGCTGCTGGTGGCCGAGGCCTATCGCACCGGCGGCATCGAGAACCGGAGCATCAGCGGCGGCATGCTGTTGCAGGCTGCCGACGCCATCGATGCCGATGGCGACAAGGCGGCCAACTGGCAGCTGGTTTCCGGTGAGGCAGCGGACTCCGCAACCCTGGCCGACCTGGAGTTCGCCTGGCGCGCCTGCCGCTCGGTGAAGTCAAATGCCATCCTGCTGGCCAGCGGCGGCGCGTCCGTCGGGGTCGGCATGGGCCAGGTGAACCGGGTGGACTCGTGCAGGCTGGCAGTCGAACGCGCCGGCGAGCGGGCCGTGGGCTCGGTGGCTGCGTCCGACGCCTTCTTCCCGTTCAACGACGGGCCGGCGATCCTGATCGAGGCCGGGGTGAAGGCCATCGTCCAGCCCGGCGGTTCGGTGCGGGACTCGGAGACCATCGCCGCAGCGCAGGCTGCCGGTGTCACCATGTACTTCACCGGCACCCGCCACTTCTTCCACTAAGGACTGCATCGAATGACCGCGACCAGGATGGACGGGCTCGCCGTCGCGCGCTCGATCAAGGGCGAGCTCGCCGTCCGGGTGGCCGCGCTGGCCGCCAAGGGGATCCGGCCGGGCCTGGCCACGGTGCTGGTGGGTGACGATCCGGGGAGCCGGTCCTATGTCGCCGGCAAGCACCGCGACTGCGCAGAGGTCGGGATCGAGTCGATCCGGGTCGACCTGCCCGCGGACGCGACCCAGCAGCAGGTGGCCGACGCGATCGTCGAGCTGAACGCGAATCCGGCGTGTACCGGCTACATCGTGCAGTTGCCCCTGCCGCGGCATCTCGACGACAACTGGGCGCTCTCGCTGGTCGATCCGGACAAGGACGCCGACGGCCTGCACCCGGTGAACCTCGGCCGGCTCGTGCTGGGAATGCCGGGCGCACTGCCGTGTACGCCGCGCGGGATCGTCGAGCTCCTGCGCCGCTACGACGTGCCACTGGCCGGCGCGGAGGTGTGCATCGTCGGCCGCGGGACGACCGTCGGCCGGCCGCTGGGGCTGTTGCTCACCCGTCGCAGCGAGAACTCGACCGTGACCCTTTGCCATACCGGGACGCGGGACCTGGCTGCCCACACCCGCGCCGCAGACATCGTTGTGGCCGCGGCCGGTTCGCCGGGACTGATCACTGCCGACCTGCTGAAGCCGGGGGCGGTGGTGCTCGATGTCGGCATCACCCGCACCGGGGTTGGCCTGGTCGGTGACGTGCACGCCAGCGCCTGGGAGGTGGCGTCGCTGATCGCCCCGATGCCCGGCGGGGTGGGGCCGATGACCCGCGCGATGCTGCTGAGCAACGTCGTCGACCGGGCCGAGGAGCTGGCCCGATGAGCGTCCAGCCGGATCGCCGTCCGCCCAAGACCGTCGTGCAGCAGGTGCTGGGGCAGTGGCCGCTGGCATCGGTGCTGGCCGGCGTGGCTATCGGCCTGGCCATCGTGTTCCTCGGCCACTGGCGTTCCGGCAGCACTATGGTCGGCGCGGCGATCACCCTCGGCGGGTTGCTGCGCCTGCTTCCCCAGCAGCGGGTGGGTCTGCTGGCCGTCCGCAACCGGGCGCTGGATTCGGTCATGCTGCTCGGAGTGGGGATCGGGATCATCGTCCTGGCATGGTGGATCCCGCCGGGAAGGTAGTCCTAGGTGACGTAGCGGTGGTGCTGCCGCCAGCCGGACGCTCGCGGAGCCAGGAACTCAGGCCTGCCGCGCGCGTCCATCCGGATCTGCCAACCGGTGACCGGGGGAGCGTTGGGCTCGGGTTCGACCAGGTGGTGGTGGAAGCTGCACAACAGCACACCGTTCCGGAGCGAGGTGACTCCGCCGGCCCACCACGGTCTGAGGTGGTGGGCTTCGCAGTCGGCCGGTCCGCGGTCGCAGCCAGGGAAAGCGCAACCCTGGTCACGCGCGATCAGCAGCTGCCGCAGGGTGGAGCCGAACAGCCGACGCTCGCGCCCCACGTCGAGCGGAACCGAGTCGCCGTTCAGCACCATCGGCAGGATGCCCGCATCGCAGGCCAGCCGCCGGGCTTCGGATGCGGTGATCGCCTCGCCGGTGTTGAGCAGGGTGGCCGTGCCGAGCCGGCCGACCAGGACGTCGTAGTCGATGGCGACCAGCACGCGGGGCCGGTCGGCGCCGTGCCGGGGAGCCTCGCAGCAGGAGGCGTAGTGGTCGGCGAGCGTGACCAGCGCATCGGCGGCCGCCTGGGTGCGGGCGATGTCGTCGCCGGCCAACAGCCCGGCAGCGCGCTGGCGGGCGGCCAAGGCACGCAGCAACCCGACGAGCTGCTGCCCGGCGACCTTGCCCAGCTTGGCGCGCAGCAGCCAGGCACCGTCGGGATCTCGCTGCCAGGTGAGGTAGCGGTCGCGGGCCTGCTCAGCCTCCACACGCTCGATGGCCCGGCGGTCGGCGTCCTCGGCGACTTCCGGCGCCACGACGTCGACCGCGCGGTTCGCGAGCCGGGAGAGGCCGTAGGGTCCGAACTCGGCGGCCAGTTCGACCAGGTGCGCGGCCACCTGTTCCCGCTGGCCGGAGTCGAGTTCTGCTGGCAGGCGACGCAGCCCGTTCACGATCGCCTGGGCCTGTTCCACCGACACGTCGCCTCGTTCCAGCGCCTTGCCGACGGCCGGGTTCTCGGCGAGGCGCACGGCGAACCGCACCTCCTCGCGCGCCGACCGGGCCCAGTGGGTGTTCTGGTCGGTCAACCAGCTCGCGGTGGGCAAACCCAGCTCCAGCTGCGTTGCCTCGCGTCGCTCGGCCTCGCCCAGCAGCGCCAGCCAGCGGGCGTGGGCGCGGGTGGCCTGGAGCTGGGCCTCGGCCAGGTCGGCGAGCAGTCGTCGGTCGGTGAGCCGCCAGGGTTCCAGGGGCGCATCGCTGCCCTCGGGAGCCATGGCTACCAGGGCGTCCAGCACAAGGGCCAGATCGTCCGGGCGAGGGTCCACCAAGGTGGCCCTGCCGTCCGGAAGATCCAGCACTGATTCGCTCACATGTTCGATTGTAGTTGGTCTACGCACCTCCTGACAAGGGCTATCACCACAATTCGACACAAATCGATGGTTTCGCTAGACTGCAAGTAAGCACTTACATGCAGGAGTGAAATGACACCTACCGATTCGGCTCACCGAATCCTCGAAGCGGCTTCGGAGTTGTTCGCCGAGCGCGGCTACCAGGCCACCACCACCCGGCTGATCGCGGAGCGGGCCGGGGTCAACGAAGTCACGCTGTTCCGCGGTTTCGGTAACAAGCAGGGCGTGCTGCGCGCCATTGGCGAGCGGCTCCGCTCCCGGCAGCCGGCCCGCACGGTCACCGACCTCGCGGCAGCGACCGACCTTCGGGCCACCCTGCTCGCCCTCGCCCACCAGGAGGTGGCCAGCGGCCTTGCAGACGGCGGCCTGGTCAGCCGGCTGGCCTTCGAGGCGAGTTCGGTACCCGAGGTCGCCGAGGTGCTGGCCGGCGGTCCGCAGGGGAACCTCGCTGCGGTCGCCGACTTCCTGCAGGCCGCGCAGCGCCGCGGCGAGTTGCGGGACGACCTGCCCGCGACTGTGATTGCGGAAGGCTTCTTCGCCCTCACCTCGAGCTTCGTGATCATGCGCACCCTGCTCGGCTTCACGGCCGGCACGGACGCGGCGGTCGAGGCGGAGGTCGACCAGCTGTTCGACCTCTTCTGGCGCGGTGCCGCGCAGCCGGCGGTGGCCAGATGAAGACCCGGAACCTGCTGTTGGCCGGCTACTGCCTGCTGATCGCCGCCCTCGCGGGCGTGGCCGCTGCCATCGGCATCTTCCTGCGGGGCAGTGGCGCCTCGGCGTCGGCCACCAGCATCCGCGGTGAGCAGTACCGCTACGCGACCGACGGCGTGTACGCCTTCAATGCCGTCCGGGTGGTCGCCGAGGGCGTCGGCTGGGACGCCGTCACGCTGTTCCTCGCTGTGCCGGTGATCGCCGTGGCAGCGGTGTTCGTCGCGCGTGGATCCTTGCGCGGCCGGCTGGTGGCGCTGGGCATCCTTGGCTACTTCGCGTATCAGTACCTGATGTACGCGGTGTTCTGGGCGCTTGGCCCGCTGTACCCGCTGTTCGTGTTGCTGTATCCGCTCAGCCTGGTAGGGATCGCCTGGATCTGGTCGACGATCGACGCCGCGGCGCTGGTGGACGGGTCGGCCAAGGGCTTCCCGAGGCGCAGCCTGGTCGCCTTCGGGTTCGTTGCCGCTGCGCTGCTGCTGGCGATGTGGATCCCGCGGATCACCACCGGCCTGGCCGGCGACGTGGCCGGTGCCGGCCTGCTCGGCACCCCGACCTTGACCGTCCAGGCATTCGACCTGGGGCTGGTGGTGCCCCTGGCGCTGGCGACATCGATACTCGTCTGGCTGCGCCGTCCGGCAGGTCACCTGCTGGCGGCGCTGTTCAGCGTGAAGGCGGTCACCATGGCCGGTGCGATCCTCGCCATGCTGGTCTCCGCAGCGTTGGTCGAAGGCAAGCTCGAGGTGGTGCCGTTCGCGATCTTCGCCCTGGTCACCGTCTTCGCCGGGTGGCTGGCGGTGGGGGTGCTGCGCTCCGCTCCGCGGGCCTTCTAGCGGAAGTCGCGCTCCAGGAAGTGGGTGGAACTGCCCTCCGCCTCGGCCTGGACCCGCGCCGCCTCCCGATCGCGTAGTTCGACCCGGCGGATCTTGCCGGAGATGGTCTTCGGCAGCTCGTCGACGAATTCCAGGAACCGGATCAGCTGGTAGCCGGCCAGGTTCTCCCTGGCGTGGGCGAACACGGAGCTGGCCGCTTCCGCGTCCGGAGTTGCGCCGGCGACCAGGCAGACGTAGGCCTTGGGCACCGCCAGCCGAAGCCGGTCCGGGCTGGGCACGATGGCGGCCTCGGCAACCAGCGGGTGCTGCAGCAGCACCGACTCCAGCTCGAACGGGGAGATCTTGTAGTCCGAAGCCTTGAACACGTCGTCCGCCCGGCCGATATAGGTCAGGTAGCCGTCGGCGTCCCGGGCGGCGATGTCACCGGTGTGGTAGAAACCGCCCCGGCAGGCCTCCTCGGTCTGTTCCGGGTCGTTGTAGTAGCCGCCCATCAGCGCGATGTTCGGAACGGAGAGGTCCAGGCAGATCTCGCCCTCGTCGCTGGCGGGGGCCCCGGTGGTCGGGTCGAGCAGCTGGACGGAGTAGCCGGGCAGGGGACGGCCCATCGAGCCGTCCTTGACCAGCTGGCCGGGGGAGTTGCCGACGCAGCAGGTCATCTCGGTCTGGCCGAAGCCGTCCCGGATGGTGTTGCCCCAGGCGGCCCGCACCTGCGAGATCACCTCGGGGTTCAGCGGCTCTCCGGCGCCGACGACCTCACGCGGCGGCTTGTGGAGCTGGGTGAGGTCGGCCTGGATCAGCATTCGCCAGACCGTCGGCGGCGCACAGAAAGTGGTTACGTCGTGGGACTCCATGATCCGCATCAGGGTGGTGGCGTCGAACCGGTCGTAGTTGAAGATGAAGACGGTCGCGCCGGCGAGGAACGGGGAGAAGAAGTTGCTCCAGGCGTGCTTGCCCCACCCGGGCGAGGAGATGTTCAGGTGGACGTCGCCGTCACGGACCCCAAGCCACCACATCGTCGAGAGGTGCCCGACGGGGTAGGACACCTGGGTGTGGCGCACCAGCTTCGGTCGCGCAGTGGTGCCAGAGGTGAAGTAGAGCAGCGAGGTGTCATCGGCCGGCGTCGGCCCGTCCGGTTGGTAGACCACCGGGGCAGCGTGGGAATCGGCGAAGGCGATCCAGCCCTCGGGCGCGTCCGGGCTGACGCTGACCTTGACCACCTCGTCCGGGACGGTCGCGAACTTGGCGTGCAGCGAGGACGGGGCGATCGTGAACCGGGCCTCGGCTCGGTCGATCCGGTAGTCCAGGTCGGCGCCGGACAGCAGCGTCGAAGTGGGGATGGCTACGCCACCGACCTTCAGCAGGCCGAGCAGGATCTCCCAGATCTCGATGGAGTTGTTCAGCATCACGATCATCCGGTCGCCGCGCCGCAGGCCCTGCCCGGTGAGCCAGTTGGCCACCTGGTCGGAGCGACGGGACAGCTCGGCGTAGCTCCACTCGCGGGCGTTGAGGTCGGCGTCGACGATCTTCACCGCCGGACGGTCGGGGTGCTCACCGGCGACGACGTCGAACCACTCCAGCGCGAAGTTGAACTCGCTCAGCTGCGGCCAGCGGAAGCCGGCGACCGCGCCGGCGTAGTCCGTGCCATGCTCGAACAGGAAGTCCCGGGCTTCGCGGACGGCTTCGGTGGCTTCGGTGGCTGGGCGGCCGATCGGCGCCATTGGTGATCCTTCTTCGCTCGGGGGAGGTCCGGACCAGCCTAGACCCGACGGCTACGGAACCGTAGGTTATCTCGCTCGGGCGGGTGCAGCCGGCCCGGAAAGCCGTTCGGCCGGCCCCACGGGGACCGGCCGAACAAGTGTCGCGCTGGCTACTGGAGGATGTAGAACTTCGGTGAGGTGTAGGTCTCCCAGTGCGAGCTCTTCGACGCCGTGCCCTTGGGCTTCAGCACCCTCAGCTGCAGTTGGTAGTTGCCGTCCGGAACGGCCAACTGACCCCGTTGGACTTGTTCAGGTAGAGCACCGTAGAAGGTGACGACCTGAGCGGCGGCGTCGCGGGACTTCGTGGCCGAAGTGGGTTGCCTGCGACCGCGTTGGCAGCACCCCAGTCGATGATCGCGTAGTACTTCTTGTGGGTCCTGGTGTTGATCACCTTGAGTCGCACGTCACTGGCCGGGTAGTCCAGGTGGTAGATGACCGACGGCGAGAAGATATCAAGATCGAACTGGTACTGGTTCGACTTCGTGGATGGCAGGAAGTAGATCCCGTCGTCAGCACCCCCTTCGTTCACCTCTACGCCCAGCCTCGGCAGCGACCAGTTCTTGCCTTCGTCGTCGACCAGCTTGAACTTGTTGAGCAGCTTGACCTTCTGGTAGTCGCCACGCACTCCGACGAACGGGACCGAAATGGTGTTCCCGGCCCCGCTGGTGGTGAACCGCACCCAGCCGCCGTACAGCATGCCGGCCTTGCCCTTGAGGGCCTTGCTCGGAGCGGTGAGCTTCAGCTTGACCACAGCGGAGCCGCCGGGCGCCAGGGTGACGGTCTTGCTGTAGGCCTTGAACCCGACCTCGCCGAAGGCGTACTTCGGCGTCGTGGTGCCCATGTAGGTGCCGGTCGTGCTCGCGGCAGCGCTCACGCCCGAGACCCGGCTCGGCTTGTAGGTGAGCGTCGTTGCGCTGGTGTTGGTCAGCGTGACCTTCACGATGTGGCTCGTGCCCTCGCCGAGCTTGAGGATCGACGGGGAGGCCACCACGGAGGCGCCGATGGCGTTGGCGACCTTGATCAGGCCGGAACCCTGGCGGAAGACCGCTTCCGGACGGGTGGTGACGCCGGCCTCGGTCGACTTCGCCACCGGAACCGCACTGTTGTACAGCAACTGGCTGACTCCCGCGGGATTCAGGGCCGGCCTGGCCTCCAGCAGCAGTGCGACCGACCCGGCCACGAACGGAGTGGCCATCGAGGTGCCGGACAGGTTGCCGTGCTCGTCCTGTTCGATCGGCAGGGTGGAGTAGATCTTCCCGCCCGGGGCGGTGATGGTCGGCACCAGGCTCAGGTCGGCTGCGATGCCCGCAGAGCTGAAGGTGGAAAGAGCACCGCCGTCGGGATTGGTCACATCCTGCTGGTAGTTCAGCCACGTCATGGCCTTGGCGCCGCTGGCAGCGATCAGGGAGGCAAGGTTGGCCCCGTCAGTGCCACCGATGGCGATCGCCGGGATGGTGAACGGAGGCTGGCCGTCGCGGGTGGCGGTGAAGCTGTCGAGGCTGGGCACGTTGTTGTAGAGCACCACGGCTTCGGCTCCAGCGGCCTGGGCATTGGCGACCTTCTCACTGAACGCGCAAGTGCCGCGCTTCACGAGCAGGGCGGTGTCAGCCGGAACGGCGGTGAGCACAGGATTCGCGTTGCAGGCGGTCGTGTTGGAGGCGACCCGCAGGGTGAGCTGGCTGGCATTGTCGGCCGGAGCGGGCGCAGTGTCCTCGACGGAGGTGTAGGCGTACTTGACGCCGTTCACCGAGATCGCCCTGATCCGGATCTTCTCCGACTCGTAGGAAGCCACCGAGATCACGCCCGCGCCCACTGCGGGCGAGCCTGCGGAGAACAGCCCGGTGTCGCCGCTGTTGCCGGCAGCCACGACGACGACCACACCGGCAGCAGCCAGGTTGCTCACGGCCACGGCATCGGGGTAGTCGGGCCAGCTGTCGAAGTCGCTGCCGAGGGACAGGTTCACCACGTCCATGCCGTCGGTCCGAGCCCTGGCGAGAGCCTCGATGATCACGTCGGTAGAGGTGCTTCCTTCGCACCCGAAGACTCGGTATGCGCCCAGGGTCACGTCGGTGGCAACGCCGACCGCGCCGCCGTTGTCGTCGTCACCGTCCGCGCCGACGATGCCGGCCACATGGGTGCCGTGCCCGCCGCAGTCGTCAGGATCGGCATCGGCTGCGCGGGTCGTGTCGTCACCGTTGTAGTTGTCGCCGACGAAGTCGTAGCCATAGGCAACCCGGACGGTCGGGAAGGTGTCCCCACCCGGAGTGCCGGAGCCGCCGAGGTCGACGTGGTTGTAGTCGACGCCGGTGTCGATGATGCCGACCTTGACGCCCTGGCCGGTGTAGTCGGTACCTGCTGCGGCGATCTCGGCCAACGAGCTGGCCTGCTTCGTCGCGCTCTTCTCGGTCTTGGGCAGGGACACCTTCAGCACCGGGTAGACGGCGACGACGTCGGGAGCCGCGGCCAACTTCTGGATCTGGGTCCTGGTAGCGGTGACCGCGAGACCTGTCCACAGCTGGTTGTGGGCCTTGGTGACGGTTGCTCCCGCCGACTTGGCCGCTGTCGTCACCGCGTCCTGCCTGGTCCGGTTGAACGACTTGCTGCCGCCCTTGATCAACGGCAGGCCGGCGGTCTGGACCAGGTAGCGGTCCTTGACCACCCTTGAGCTGATGGTCACCGGGATCTTGATCTTGAAGGAACCATCAGCTGGCGCGGCAGACGGCCGGAACGGCCAGGGTGCCGGCGAACAGCCCGGTGACGGTGGTCACTGCGACCAGGCCCAGCAGGGCCCTCCTGCGGGTCTTGGCGAGCATGCTCTCTCCTGAAGTCTGGACCGATCTGACGTCCGCTCCCCCCAGAGCATGTGGACGCGAGCACACTATCGGTGCGCGCGCAGTGCAAGAAGAGCCAGTGGCCGATCCGCCGGGAATCGACCGTGTTCGTACATCCCGCCGGGTCTGAGACAGGGCACCACTGCCCACGTGACAACGGCTGCAAAGCAAAAAGGGCGCGGCCACCGAACCCGATGACCGCGCCCTGCCGAGCTGTGTGCTGGGCTCAGATGAGACCGAGCTCCGTGACGGCGTCGCGCTCGTCGACCAGTTCGGCCACCGAGGCGTCGATCTTTGCGCGGGAGAACACGTTGAGGTCCAGGCCCTGGACGATCTCGTACTTGCCGTCCTTGACGACGCACGGGAAGGAGGAGATCAGGCCCTCGGGCACCCCGTAGGAGCCGTCGGAGGGAACCGACATCGAGATCCAGTCACCCTCGGCAGAGCCGAGGACCCAGTCGTGCATGTGCTCGACGGTGGCGTTCGCAGCGGAGGCCGCCGATGACGAACCGCGGGCAGCGATGATCGCAGCGCCACGCTTGGCGACGGTCGGGATGAAGGTTTCGGCGATCCAGGCCTGGTCGTTGACCAGTTCGGCCGCGTTCTTGCCGCCGACCTCGGCGTGGAAGATGTCGGGGTACTGGGTGGCGGAGTGGTTGCCCCAGATGGTCATGTGCTTGATCTCGGTCACGGCGACGCCGAGCTTCGCTGCCAGCTGCGAGATGGCCCGGTTGTGGTCGAGGCGGGTGAGGGCGTTGAACCGCTCGTTGGGGATGTCGGGGGCGTTGCTCATCGCGATCAGGGCATTGGTGTTGGCCGGGTTGCCGGTGATCAGCACCTTGATGTCGTCGGCGGCCACCTCGTTGAGGGCCTTGCCCTGGGCGGTGAAGATCGCGCCGTTGGCGCTCAGCAGGTCGCCGCGCTCCATGCCGGCGGTCCGCGGCCGGGCGCCGACCAGCATGGCCAGGTTCACGCCGTCGAACACCTTCTTGGCGTCGTCGCCGATCTCGACCTTGCTCAACAGCGGGAAGGCGCAGTCGTCCAGCTCCATGACGACCCCTTCCAGGGCCTTGAGGGCCGGGGTGATCTCGAGCAGGCGCAGCTCGACGGGCTGGTCCGGGCCGAGCAGGGCGCCGCTGGCGATGCGGAACAGCAGGCTGTAGCAGATCTGGCCGGCAGCGCCGGTGACAGCAACTTTGACGGGGGTCTGGCTCACGATGGCTCCTCAATGAATTTGATGCTGGGTGCGAGTCTCATCCGACGCTAGCAGTGCCCGGCCAGGTCAGCGGTCACTTTCAGGCATCGCAGTGCTCGTGCGGGAATTGGTGCACTCACGGCGGCCGGGGGTGGCGTTCTTGCCCGGTGGCAGCTGAGTCGGCGGACGATGCCGATCCACCGGCGGCTAGGGTGGTAACTTCCGATCTGTAGCCGCGCGGGGCAATCGGGGCCAACCGGGATTCGGGAGCTGTCATGGTGCAATCCAGTCGGGGCGGGATTCGGCAGCAGCCGAACCGGACCCGCAACGGGATCGCATTGCTGGTCGCCCTCGGGCTTGGGATCTCCGGCCTCGCCCTTTCCGTCCCGTCCGCCAGCGCAGCGGCCGACGACATCAGGGTTGCCCTGCCGGGCGCGATGGCCGAGCGGACGGTGGTGGCGGCGTCCGGGGAATCGATGCTCCTTGCCTTCGGCGACAGTGTGGTTGCGGACAAGGTGACCACCGACAACGGCGCGACCTTCACCGACCTGGATGCGCCAGACCTGGCCAACGCCGTGATTGCCCGCAGCGGCCACGGCAAGGTGACCTACGAGGTGATCGGCGAGGACGCCACCCGGCTCAACATCTACGACTTCGCCACCGGGACCACCGAGACCCACGAGGTGACCGGCGGCTGGGTCGAGACCGCCGACGCGACCACGGCGATCTTCTACACCGAGGCTGTCCCCGAGGAAGCCGGCTACTACGCCCAGGACCTCGCCACGAGCGAGGTGCACAAGCTCGCCCACACCGCGCCGACCGAAGTCGAGTCGGCCGAGACCACTTTCGGCACCGACGACGGCACGCTGGCCCTGGTGAGCACCACCACCGCCGATCCTGACGGCCTCGCCGGCGACGGCTATCTGGACCTGCTCCCGCTCAATGGTGAAACGTCGGTGCTGGGCGGACCCCAGACGGTTCCCGGGCTGATCGCGGCAGCGCTCCGCGGTGACCAGGTCGTCTACGTCACGGCCCTTGCTGACACCTTCACGGTCTGCCTGCGCGAACGCGCCTTCTGGGCCGACCCGTCCTGCCAGCCCTTCGACGTCCCGGGCGTCGACGACCCGCGGACGGCCACCGCCGGCCTCGCGCTCGGCGCGGACTGGGCCCTGGTCACCCCGCGGTGGGGGACCGGATCCGAAACCCGTCTGGTCGTGGCCGGGACCGCCACCGCCGAACCGCCGGTGGCTGTGATCGAACCCGACGCCGACCGGGTGCGGATCTTCGCCGTCGGCGACTCCGAGCGGCCCTTCGCCGCCGTCTGGAACTCAACCTCCGGTTACATCGGGCAGGTCTCGGCGGAAGGGAAGGTCTCGAACCTGTTCCACTACCCGACCGGCCCGGCCCAGGTGTCGGGGCTCCGCCTGACGCCAGACCGGCTCACCGGGCTGGACCAGCGTCCCGGCGACGCCGACGACTACCAGGCCTGGCAGCGGAAGGTCTCCGACACGGCGATCGGTGCCGAGAAGCTGCTCACTCCCCGGGCGCTCGGCATCGGCGCCTCCGCCGGCCGCACGTTGCTCGATGACGGCTCGAAGCTGCGGCTGAGCGAGCGCGGCCAAGCCGTGCGGACGCTCACCCCGCCGAAGTACGGCGTGACCGCCGAGTCGCTGAGCGGTCCCTACTTCTACGGCCGCACCGTCGCCTACGACCAGGTGACGCGGGTGGACGGCAAGGCCATGAACAACAGCCAGGTGCGGGGGCTGTTCGGCTCCCTTGCGCTGCGACTGGCCAGCGCCAGCCTCAACCGCTACGAGGTCGTCGACGTCGCGACCAAGGTGGTGCGGCCGGTGGTGGTCCCCAGCCGGCTCGAGCCGCGGAAGTTCACCGGCGAGGCGATCTGGGGTGACCTGATCCTCGGCTGGGCCCCGATCGGGGCATCCCAGACCCCAACGACCATCGTGCTGGACTACCGCACCGGCCAGGCCTGGGACCGCGTCGGTTTCCCGTGGGGCATCGGCGACGGGTACGTCATCATCCAGTTGCCGGCAGGCGACCCGGACGACGCCTACGACGACCAACTCGCGGTCTGGAACCTGGCCACCGGCGAGGAAACGGTGGTGCCCGACCTGGACTGGTGGGAGGTCGCCACCGACGGGACGCACCGCTTGGCGTACAACACCTACTCCCAACTCGTGGTGCGTGAGCTGCACGGCGTCGGTCTCTCCGCGCCGCGGGTGCTGGGCACGGTGGCCCCGGAGACCCTGAACCTCATCACCAGCGCCCGCGAGTGGCAGCTGGAAGTTGATGCCACCAAGCCGCTGGACGCCGGCACCCTGGACATCCGCAACGCCGCTGGCAGCGTCGTCTGGACGCAGGAGGTCGAATCCTCACCGGACGGCTCGATCCGGGGGATCGCGTGGGACGGGCGCGACAACGGGCAGGACGTGGCGACCGGCACCTATCGCTGGACCCTCGAACAGGCAGCGGCGGACGGCACCGGCCAGTTGGTGGCTGTCGACGGCTCGTCGCCGGTAACGGGCCTGATCGAGGTCGTCAAGTCACCGCTGGGCACCGTCTCCGGGACGACTCCGAAGCTCAGCGACACCACCCCAAAGGTTGGCCAGACCCTGCGGGTGACCCCTGGCGCCTGGCTGCCGGCGGCCGGCCTGAAGCTCACCTACAAGTGGCACCGGTACGGCTACCCAACGACGATCGGCACCGGCAGCACCTACCAGGTGACGGCCGCCGACCTCGGCAAGAAGCTGAAGGTGTCGGTCACCGGCTCGGTGGAGGGTTGGACCTCGACGACGAAGACCTCTGCCTACAGCTCCGCCGTGGCGAAGGGCACCTTGGGCCCCAGGCCGACGCCGACCATCGACAACCGGCGGCCGAAGGTCAGCGATGTCCTCACCCTCACCGCGGGCACCTGGGGGCCCCCGGGGGTCGAGCTCACCTATCGCTGGTACCGGGTGACCTCGAGCGGCAAGGCCTACTTCCTCAAGCAGACCGGATTGACGTATGCGGTGAGTCCTGCGGTGGCGGGCTACCGGTTGAAGGTGAAGGTGACCGGGCGCCTTGCCGGCTACACCACCGGCTGGCAGTACTCGGCGCTGACCTCGAAGGTGCTCAAGGCCTGACGCCCGGCTTCGCCGGGTGGAGTCCGCCCTAGCTGCACGCCAGGCCGGGCCCGCCGGCGACCGTGTCCGGGCTGCGCGCGCCATCGGGTCCCGAATAGGTGATCGCGGTGTTCTCCAGCCGGGCCGAGCGAATCCCGTCCCTGGTGGACAACTCGACGCCTTCGGAAGCCTGCAGCGAAGCGAAGGTCGGCTGCCACGGCAACCGGTCGGCGAGGCGGAAACCGTCCGGGATGTTCGACAGGTCAACCCTCCAGCTCAGCGCCACTGTTGCCGAGCCGCGGCGGCCGGCGTGGATCGTGAGGCCGGGCCAGTTGTGGTCGACCACCACCAGCGGGCTGCGTTCTCCGTCCAACCGGCACAACTCCGGTCGGCCGGCCTTCGCCCTGCCGAGCCGGGATTCGATCAGTGGCTCCACCCGGACGAACGGGGTGGTGCCGAGCGGACGCCCGGCGATCGCGTCGCCGGCGAGCGTGATGCTCGGCGGCTGCTGACGGGGCTGTCGGGTGCCGCCTGCGGTCGGGGTGGCCGGTCCGGTGGACGGCGCAGCGGAGGGGCCGACGGAGGCGTCCGGCAGGTTCGAGCCGGCAGAGGTGGGCGCGGCTGGTCCCGGCGCAGTGGCGGGCAAGGTGCAGCCGACGAGCGCGAGCACGCTGGCGCAACCGAGCGCGGCGATCCGGGTCTTCAATGGTTCCTCCCTGGGTTCCCAACCGTAGCGCCGGGCGGTGCTTTGCCGGACGGGGTCAGGCAGGGTGGCGGGGGCTATCTATGCTCGAACCATGCGCCTGATCCTCGTCCGCCACGGTCGTACCGCTTCGAATGTCGATTTACTCCTGGACACCGCAGAGCCCGGCGCGGACCTCGACGACGGCGGGCTGGAGCAGGCGGTGTCCCTTGTCGAGCGGCTCAGCCACCACCAGATCGAGGCCGTCTACGTGTCGAACCTGGTGCGGACGCAGCAGACTGCCCGCCCGGTGGCCGAGACCCGCGGGCTCGAGCCGCAGGTGCTGCCCGAGCTGCGCGAGGTTTCCGCCGGCGACGACGAGCTCTCCGCAGATGCCACGCGCTACATCGGCACGCTTGTCGCCTGGGGCAAGGGCGACCTCGACGCGCGCATTCCCGGCGGCGAGAACGCGCACGAGTTCATGTCCCGCTACGACGAGGCGATCGAGACGATCGCGGCTTCCGGCAAGGACGTGGTCATGGTGGTCAGCCACGGCGCGGCCCTGCGGGTGTGGTCGATGGTCAGGGTGAAGGGCTTCACCGACGCCCTCGGGCGCGCGCACCTCGACAACACCGGCGTGATCGTCGTCGACGGCTCCCCGGCGGACGGCTGGGAGCTGGCCGAGCTCCTCGGCGTCCGCGGTGTTCGAGGAGCCCGAGGCCACGACGGCTGACCAGGATGAGGCGTCTAGCTGAAGATGACGGTGCGGGCCCCGTCCAGCAGGACGCGGTGCTCGGCGAACAGCTTGACCGCCTCGGTCAGCGTCCGGCTCTCCTGCTCCTGACCGATCGCCATCAGCTGCGGCACCTCCATGGTGTGATCCACCCGGCGGACGTTCTGCTCGATGATCGGGCCCTCGTCCAGGTCGGACGTGACGAAATGGGCGGTGGCGCCGATCAGCTTCACACCCCGCGAGTGCGCCTGGCGGTAGGGGTTCGACCCCTTGAAGCCGGGCAGGAACGAGTGGTGGATGTTGATCGCCCTGCCGGCGAGGGCCTCGCACAACGCCGGGGAGAGGATCTGCATGTACCGGGCAAGGACGACGAGCTCGATGTCGTGCTCCGCGACCACGTCAAGGATGCGCCGCTCGACATCGAGCCTGGTGTCCGGCGTCACCTCGTGCACCTCGAAGGGCACCCCGTAGAAGGCGGCGAGATCGCCGAGGTCGGAGTGGTTGGCGATGATCAGCGGAAGTGCGATCGGCAGGTAGCCGGACCGCTGGCGGAACAGCAGGTCGTTCAGGCAGTGGCCGGCCTTGCTCGCCAGCACGAGGGTGCGGCGGCGGCGTCCGACATAGTCCAGGTTCCAGACGGCACCCAGACCCTCGGCGATCGGCGCGAAGGCGCGCTCGAAGTGGGACCGGTCGAAGCCCGACTGCACCTGGACCCGCATGAAGAACCGGCCGGACTCCGTTGAGGTGAACTGCTGCAACTCGGTGATGTTGCCGTGGGCCTCGACGATCGCACCCGTCACCTGGTGCACGATCCCCGGACGGTCGGCACAGGAAAGGGTCAGCAGCCAGTGGGTGGAGTCGATCACGGCTGAAAGGTTAGCGTCCCGCCACCCCACGGTATGTTTTGGGCACAATCGCAACACAGGAGGCTCTGCGGGATGGCGAAGATCAAGGTCGTCGGCACGGTGGTCGAACTCGACGGGGACGAGATGACCCGGATCATCTGGCAGTTCATCAAGGAACGCCTGATCCACCCGTATCTCGACGTGAACCTCGACTACTACGACCTGAGCATCGAGAGCCGGGACGCCTCCAACGACCAGATCACCATCGACGCGGCCAACGCGATCAAGGCGCATGGCGTCGGCGTGAAGTGCGCCACCATCACGCCCGACGAGGCCCGCGTCACCGAATTCGGGCTGAAGCAGATGTGGGTCTCGCCGAACGGCACCATCCGCAACATCCTCGGCGGCGTGGTGTTCCGCGAGCCGATCATCATCTCCAACATCCCTCGGCTGGTGCCTGGCTGGACCAAGCCGATCGTGATCGGACGCCACGCCCACGGCGACCAGTACAAGGCCACCAACTTCAAGGTGCCCGGCGCCGGCCAGCTGACCATCACCTTCACCCCGGCTGACGGCTCCGAGCCGATCCAGCACGTGGTCGCCAACTACGGCGACGACGGCGGCGTGGCGATGGGCATGTACAACTTCAACGCCAGCATCGCGGACTTCGCCAGGGCTTCGTTCAGCTACGGCCTGATCCGGAACTACCCGGTGTACCTGTCAACGAAGAACACGATCCTCAAGGCCTACGACGGCGCGTTCAAGGACATCTTCGCCGACATCTTCGAGGCCGAGTTCGCGGCCGAGTTCGCTGCCAAGGGGCTCACCTACGAGCACCGGCTGATCGACGACATGGTCGCGTCGGCGATGAAGTGGGAGGGCGGCTACGTCTGGGCCTGCAAGAACTACGACGGCGACGTCCAGTCCGACACCGTCGCGCAGGGCTTCGGCTCGCTCGGGCTGATGACCTCGGTGCTGATGACCCCGGACGGCAAGACCGTCGAGGCGGAAGCCGCCCACGGCACGGTGACCCGGCACTACCGGATGCACCAGCAGGGCCAGCCGACCTCGACCAACCCGATCGCCTCGATCTTCGCCTGGACCGGTGGCCTTAAGCACCGCGGCAAGCTGGACGGCACCCCCGAGGTGATCGCCTTCGCCGAGACCCTTGAGCAGGTCTGCATCGAGACCGTCGAGTCGGGGAAGATGACCAAGGACCTAGCCCTGCTGGTCGGACCTGACCAGGCGTGGCTGACCACAGAGGCCTTCCTCGCCGCCCTAGACGAGAACCTGTCCGCCAAGCTGAGTCTGACCGCTGCCCACCAGCCAACCGCCGAGGGCCAGCCCTGACGTCGAGGGCCAGTCCCCAGGGTCGAGCCCTCGACACTAGGGGTGGCCCTCGATGGGGGAGGGGGTCGGCGTGCGAGAATGGCGCGGTGACTTCTGGCCCGACAGCGACGAGGCGTCGAGAGCTGGAACCCCTACCCGAGAACGTGTCCGTCTCCTACGTGATGCCGGTGTTGAACGAAGCCGGGCACCTTGCAGAAGCCGTCGGGGCAGTGCTCAGCCAGGACTACCCGGGCGAGCAGGAGCTGGTGCTCGCCCTTGGCGCTTCCACCGACGGCACGGACGCCGTGGCCGCTGAGCTGGCAGCGGCCGATCCCCGCGTCCGGCTGGTCGCGAACCCGCGCAACGACATCCCGATCGGGCTGAACCTGGCGATCCGGGCCAGCAGCTTCCCGGTCGTGATCCGGGTGGACGCGCACGCCGAACTACCCGCCGGCTACACCGCTGCCGCGGTCGAGATCCTGCGGCGGACCGGCGCCGCGAACGTCGGCGGCGTGATGGAAGCCAAGGGTCGCGGCCGGTTCCAGCAGGCGGTTGCCCGGGGCTACAACTCGCCCTTCGGCCTCGGCGGTGGGTCGTGGCACCACGGCGAGGACGAGGTCGACTCCGACTCTGCCTACCTCGGTGTCTTCCGGCGCGAAGTGCTCGAGGAGGTCGGTCTCTACGACGAGCAGCTGCGGCGTGCCGAGGACTGGGAGCTGAACCACCGCATCCTGCAAGCCGGACACCGCGTGCTGTTCACGCCGAAGCTGCGGGTCACCTACTGGCCCCGTGCCAGCTGGGACGCGCTGCGCCGCCAGATGTACGCAACCGGGGTGTGGCGCGGCCATCTCGTGCGGCGCCACGCTTCCACCCCGTGGCGCTACCTGCCGCCGCCGGCCGTCGCAGTGCTGGTGGCGATCAGCCTGCTGGCGGGCCTGCTCCAGCTGACGGGTGTCGTCCGTGGCCAGGGCTGGGCGTTCGCGCACGTGCCGGCGCTCGGCTATGTCGCCGGCGTGGCCGCTGTGGGTGTGACCCGGCTGGCCGGGGACAGCCTCATCGACCGGCTGCTGAACGTCGTCGTCCTCGGCACAATGCACCTTGGCTGGGGCGCCGGCTTCATCAAGGGCTGGTTGACCGGCGCGGCCACAACCGTCGACCGCTCGCGGGTCAGCTGAGGCGCTCTCGCACGAGCTGCGCTGCGGCCTCCACCACGCGGGTGGCGCTGCGTCCGTCGGTCCATTCGTGGAACCTCCCGGCGAGTTCCCGGCTGTGCGCTGCCGCTGCGGCGGCAGCTTCCGGGTCGGTGAAGACCGCCACCAGCCGGTCCAGCACCTGATCCCAGTCAGTGCTCAAGGTGCCGCCGGCCAGCCACTCGTAGTCCACGTACAGCCCGCGGGTCCTGCGGTAGGACTCCAGGTCGGGGGCCAGCAGCAACAACGGCCCACCGGTCGCCACGTAGTCGACGGCCATCGACGAGTAGTCGGTGACCAGGGCGTCCAGGCCCCAGAGCAGCGGCATCGACTCCGGTTCGTCCGCGGCAGTGAGCAGCCGGATCCGTGGCGAGGCGTGGTCGTACTCGCCGACGCCGAGGGGGTGCGGACGGATCAGCAGCACCAGGTCGAGGCGCTCGCAGACCTCCTCGATCCGCAACCACTGCTGCTCGCTCGGCACGCCCGGATCTGGATCGCCGTCGCGCCAGGTCGGCGCGTACAGCACCACGCGGCTACCGACGTGACCGCCAAGGTGAGGTGCCAGCAGGGCCCGGGCAGCCGCCACCCGCGCGTCCTCGGTGCCGGTGAACAGCACGTCGGCGCGGGGCTCACCGAGCACCTGCACCTGGCCGTCGGTCAGGTTGAAGGCGCTGGCAAGGAACGGCACGAAGCAGCCGGCTCCGGTGGGCAGCAGCGAGATCCGCCTGGTGCCGCGGCGGTACGCGTGGCGCAGCAGGGCGGCCACCCCCGGGATCCGCTCCGCCCCACCGAGCGAAGTGACCGCGGGGGAGTCAGCGTGCAGCTTCTTCAGCGGGGCCCCGTGCCACAGCTGGACGATCACGGCTCCGGACAGCCCGTAGCGGTTCACGTCCCCGAAGCCATGGGTGACCGCAGCCAGGCCGGCCTTGAGGGTCATCCGGTAGCCGGCGGCCGAATCGCGGTCGACCACCCTGGTGATCCCGGCAGCCCTGGCCGCCCCGGTCTCGGCCGCCGACCCACTCAGCCAGACCACACGCGGCGGTTCGGGCAGGTCAGCCGCCGCGCGGACGAAGGCAAGGGCACCGTCCGCCGGGCCGAAGGCGCTGCCGACGACCCAGAGGGCTGGGTCACGCACGATGGAGCGGGACCGCAGGGCGCCGATGACGTAGCGGGGGAGGCCAAGGAGCTTGGCAAGGTTTCCCCTGCCGAAACTGAACCCCCCCGTGGACATGGCCGCGAGGCTAGCACCCGCTCGGGTGGGTGGAGCGGCGGACCTCGGTAGACTCTGCCTTCTCAGATCCCCGACACCGGCAGGTGGCATGAACTCGATAGTCGGCAACATCCTGCTGATCGCAGTGTTCATCCTGATCGGAGGCGTGTTCGCGGCGGCAGAAATGGCCTTGGTCTCGCTGCGCGAAGCCCAGGTCAGGAAGCTCAGCGTCCGCGGCAAGCGCGGCCAGACGGTGGCCGAGCTCACGTCGAATCCCAACCGCTTCCTCTCCGCAGTGCAGATCGGCGTGACCCTTGCCGGTTTCCTTTCCGCAGCTTTCGGCGGCGCCACCCTCGCGGACAGCTTTGCCGTCGTCCTGGTCGGGTGGGGCGTACCGTACGGCGCGGCCCAGCCGATCGCCCTGGTGCTGATCACCCTGGTCATCTCGTACTTCTCGATCGTGATCGGCGAGCTGAGCGCCAAGCGGCTGGCGATGCAGCGGGCCGAGGCGTTCGCCATGGCCCTTGCGCCGCTGGTCAACGCCATCGCCAGGCTGGCCACCCCGATCATCTGGTTCCTCGGCAGGTCCACCGACATCGTGGTTCGGATCCTCGGCGGTGACCCGAACGCATCGCGGGAGGAAGTCAGCGACGAGGAGCTGCGGGCGATGGTCGGCAGTTCGTCCACCCTCGGCGACGAAGAGCGACAGATCGTCGACGAGGTGTTCGCCGCCGGCCAGGTGAGCCTGCGGGAGACGATGATCCCGCGCACAGAGGTCGACTTCCTGAACGGCTCGATGCCGGCCCACCAGGCCATCCGTGCGGTGCACGGGGCCGCCCACAGCCGTTACCCGGTGATCGGTGAGGATCTCGACGACGTGATCGGCTTCGTCCACATCCGTGACCTGGCCGACCTCGACTCGATCGAACGCAACGCGCCGGTAAGCCAGCTGGTCCGGCCGGTCATGTCCCTGCCGCAGACGGTCAAGATCCTGCGGGCCCTCACTGAAATGCGCCAGAACAACCAGCACCTGGTGATCGTGCGGGACGAGTACGGCGGCACCGCCGGGATCGTCACGATCGAGGACCTGGTTGAGGAACTGATCGGGGACATCTCCGACGAGTTCGATCCGGAATACTCGCCGGCCACGCCCAACCACGACGCCACCATCGACGTGGACGGGCTGGAGACGCTGGAGGGCTTCGCCCAGGAGTTCGGCTTCCTGCTGCCCGAGGGCCCCTACGACACGATCGCCGGCTTCGTGATGGCCCAGCTCGGCACCCTGCCCCAGGTCGGCGACGTCTGCACCGTCACCCTCGACGCGGAGAGCGAACAGGCCGCGCCGGAAGCGTTCGAACTGCGGGTCACAGAGCTCGACGGACGGCGCGCCGCTCGCCTGCGCCTGACCAGACTCGGACCGCAAGCCCGCGTCGAGTACTAGTGCCGACCTTGTCGAAGTAGTCTGCTGCCAGCCGGGGCAGACAAGGAGGTGGCGGGGTGCACTCAGAAGATCCCGACGGCTCTCTGCTGCTCACCTCCGATGACGTCGGCGCGCTGCTCGCCGCAGCCGTCCAGCACGCCGGCGGCAACCTGATCTCCTGGGCCCTCGACCACGTGGACGCCAACCCCGCACAATCCACCACCGCCACCTATTCGGCGCTGGTCGACTGGGCCTATGGACGCCGGGAGGAACTGCTCGGGGTGAGCGCACGGGCTTCCGGCCCGGCGGACACCGACACCGCGGCCGAGATCTTCGCCGACGGCGACCGGGAGGTGGCCGTCTGGATCTACCCGCAGGACCCGGACCTGCCGGGCCTCACCCGGGCCGCCTACGCCGAGTCGATGGCCGAAGTCTGCAACACCCACCAGGTCTTCGCCGGCCAGGTGCGGCCGGAGGACCTCTCCCTGCAGATGATCGGCTACCGGCCACGCCGGCGGGCGGTGGTGCGGGTGAGCTTCGGCGAGCCCCCGCAGGTGGTCTACGTCAAAGTCCTGCGGGCCCGGCTCTTCGACGACGTCGTCGCCCGCCACCGGCTGCTGCTGCAGGCCGGGCTGCCGGTGGCACCGATCGCAGCGGTGACCGACGACAACCTGCTGATCCTGCGGGAACTGCCGGGCCAGCCGCTGGCCAAGGCCATCTTCGATGTGGCCGACCCGTGCTCCCCGGAGTCCCTGATCGAACTGCTGGACGCCATGCCCGCCTCGGTCGGGCGGCTGGACCGCCGGCCGCCGTGGTCGGACGCCGTCGGGCACTACGCCCGGATGGTGTCCGCTGCCCTGCCTGCCCTTGAACCGAAGCTGGAGCGGCTGGTGGCGACCATCAGCCAGGGGCTGGCACCGATCCCGCCGGGCAACGAGGCCACCCATGGCGATTTCCACGAGGGGCAGGTGCACGTCTCGGGCGGCAGGGTCTGTGGGCTTCTCGACACCGACACCCTCGGTCCCGGCCGCCGGGCCGACGACCTGGCATGCCTGGTCGCCCACCTGTCCACCATCCAGCGGATGAACACAGCCCAGGAAGCCAGGGTGCACCAGCTGATCCGGCGCTGGGTGCCGGTCTTCGATACCCGGGTGGACGCCACCGAGTTGCGGCTGCGGGCGGCCGCGGTGATCATCTCGCTGGCCACCGGCCCCTTCCGTGGGCAGGAGCCCGAATGGGAGCGGGAGACCGCCACCATGATCGGCTCTGCGGAAGCCCTGGTCCGCCAGGTCAGCTAGCCGCCCCAGCTAGCCTCGCAGCGTGAGGCCCATCCGGATCGGTACACGGTTACCGAGCTTCACGCCGGTGGCAAGACGCACCGCCGCCTTGAGTGGAAGCAGGTAGGCACCGTCCTTCGGGAAGAGGGAGGTGGTGAACTTCAGGTCGCCGATCCATGCCTCCACCGGGATCGCGCCCCAGCCGTAGGTGACGGCGCCCGACATGGCGCCGATCTCCTCGCTCTCCTCGGGCGGCACGACCGCGTAGTAGAAGGGTGCGGGACCGCGCCACTCGATCACCTTCGCGGTGAACTCGAACTCAAGGTCGCCCATCGCCTCAGTAGAAACGAGCGTGCACCTGAGCGTCAAGACGGTTGAACTCGGAGCGCAACTCCCGCGAAATCGCGCGTCCGCGCAGGCCGAGGTCGTCGATGAGGGAATCGGGGATCTCGTCCTCCCTGCGGTCGATGAGGACCCGGCAGAGGTCGCTGAGAGCCTTGGCAAACCAACTGTCGCGACGCTCGGCGCCGGGAGGTGTAACGGCGGAGGTACGCGTTGCCCGGTCGGCCGGAGCCGAATTGCTGGATCTGGTGCGGTACGGGATTTCCTGTGTCATGAGACAACCGTAAGATCGATACCGGACGTTCTACTTCCGGATTGTTCCGGGCAAGTTCGAGGAGTTTCGAGAGGGCAGCGTGACCACCGAGACCAGCCCCACCGCGCGGGCGCTGCAGGTGCTGGAGCTCCTGCAGAACCAGCCCGGCGCCACCGCCGACCAGTTGGCTGCAGAGCTCGGCGTCACCGAGCGGGCTGCGCGGCGCTACGTCGCCATCCTGCGCGAGGCCGAGATCCCGATCATCTCCGTGCGCGGACGCCACGGCGGCTACCGGGTGGGACGCGGGGTCCGGCTCCCACCCCTGGTGTTCACAGCCACTGAGGCCCTCGGCATGGTGATGGCGGTCCTGGAGGGTCACCACGAGGCTGCTGATTCCACCGATCCGGTCGCCAATGCCCTGCGCAAGATCATGCGCGCCCTTCCGGAGGCGGTCGCGACCCAGGCAGACCTCGTCCGGCGGACAGCGCGGCCCGTACCCGACCGGCACGCGGCCCCCGCCGACCCGTCCATCACCGCGCAGCTCGTGCACGCCTGCTCGCTGCGCAGGCAGGTGCTGATCGGCTACCGGCACGAGGACGGGCCGCAGTGGTCGAGCCTCGTGGAGCCGTGGGCCGTCGTCGTTCGGCTCGGACGCTGGTACCTGCTGTCGCGCCGGGTCAGCAATGGCGCGATCCGGACCTATCGGCTCGACCGCATCCACAGCGTCGACCTGCAGGAAGCCACCTTCGAGCTGCCCGCCGACCTCGACCCGGTTGCCGTCCTCGAGCAGAACTTCGCCGTCGGCTGGGAATTCGCCACCGAGGTGGAGATCTCCGCACCGGCAGAACAGCTGTCGGGTTGGCTGTCGCGCACCATCGGAAGGCTGGAGCCGATTGATGAGAACACCTGCCGGCTGCTGGGGAGCACCAGCGATCCCGCCTGGTACGCGGAGATCCTCGCCACCATCCCGGCACCGTTTCGCGTGGTTTCCGGACCCGAGCTGAAGGCCGCCGTCCGCGCGCTGGGAGAGCGGATGATCGCCGCCGGCGCCTGATCGGTCCGGCCCGTTCCGCGCCGGGCATTGCGCAATCGTCCCGATTTGGTCCGACCAAGAAGGCTCGCCGGGTCGGGGCGATAAGGTGAGCCCATGACCGACACGCCCCTAATGCTTGCCGGTGATTTCGCTACGCCGACCCGCCAAGAGTGGGAGGCAGAGGTACTCAAGGTCCTCAACCGGCGACGTCCCGAAGGCAAGGAACTGACCATCGAGCAGGCCCTGACACGGTTGCGCACCAGCACCGTCGACGGCCTGACCATCGAGCCCCTTTACACCGATCCGGTGGCCCCGCTCGGGCTGCCCGGCGCAATGCCCTTCACCCGGGGTGCCGGAGTCCGCGACGCCGGAGTCGCGTGGGACCTGCGCGCCCTGCACGAGGACGGCGACGTCGCGTTCAGCAACGCGCAGGTGCTTTCCGACCTGGAGCGCGGTGCCACGTCGCTGTGGCTGCGCACCGGAGCCGGCGCCATCGCTCCGGAGGACCTTGGCGCTGTGCTCGCCGGGGTCGACCCGAAGCTGGCCTCGATCTCGGTCTCCAGCAACACCGACCAGGTAGCCGCAGCCAGGGCGCTCGCCGCCTTCTGGACCGGAGCCAGAGCCACCGGCGCGAAGGGAAACCTCGGGCTGGACGCGATCGCACTGGCCGCCCGCACCGGCGCCAAGGTCGACCTGACCCCGCACGCTGTCTGGGTACAGGCCGCGCTGGCCGAGCTGCCCGGCGTCCGCGCCCTCACCGTTGATGTCCTGCCCTACGACGACGCCGGTGCCGGCGACGTCGACCAGCTCGCCTTCGCCATCGCCACCGGGGTCGCCTACCTGCGCGACCTGGAGGCCGCCGGAGTCAGCACAGCCGACGCTTTCGGCCAGATCGAGTTCCGGGTCAGCGCCAACGCCGACGAATTCCTCACCATCGCCCGATTGCGGGCACTGCGCCGCCTGTGGGCGCGGATCGGCGAGGTTTCCGGCGTCCCGGCGGACGCCCGCGGCGCCATCCAGCACGCGGTCACCTCCTGGCGGATGATCACAAGGGACGACCCGTACGTGAACCTGCTGCGGGGCACGATCGCCACCTTCGCCGCCGCCGTCGGCGGGGCCGAGGCGATCACCTGCCTGCCGTTCGACACAGCTGTTGGCCTCCCGGACGACTTCAGCCGACGGATGGCCCGCAACATCCAGCTGGTGGCGGCCGAGGAATCCAACATCGGGCGGGTCAACGACCCGGCCGGGGGCTCCTGGTACGTCGAGAGCGTCACCGATCAGCTGGCCGGCAAGGCCTGGACCGAGTTCCAGGCCATCGAGGCCGCCGGCGGCATGGTGGCGGCGCTGGAGTCGGGCCTGGTGGCCGAGCGGATCGCCAAGACCGCGGCCGAGCGCACGAAGCGCCTGGCCACCCGCAAGCAGACGATCACCGGGGTGAGCATGTTCCCGATGAAGGACGAGCAGCCAATCACCGCGAAGGCGCGTCCGGAGGCACCCGCTGCCGCAGGGCTGAAGCCGGTGCGTGACTCAGAGGTCTTCGAGGCTGTCCGTGACCGGTCAGCAGCCGCTGAGAAGCCGAAGGTCTTCCTCGCCTGCCTCGGCGCACGTCGCGACTTCGGCGGCCGGGAGATGTTCACCTCCAACGTCCTGCTGGTGGGGGGCATCGACTTCCCCTCCTCCGAAGGCGGCACGCCCGAGGAGATCGCAGCCAAGGCTGGGGCCTCTGGGGCCAGGATGGCGATCCTGTGTTCTTCGGCGAAGATCTACGCCGCCCAGGCCATCGCCGTCGCAACCGCGCTGAAGGGCGCTGGTATCGAAACCGTCTACATCGCCGGCCGCAAGTCCGAGACCGGAGCCGAGGACACCAGCGTCCTCGACGGCGAGGTGTACGACGGAATGGATGTGGTCGCCTTCCTCGAAGGTGCCCTTGACCGGATTGGAGTGGCCAAGTGACAACTTCGACAGACTCAGTGCAAGCCTCCGTCCCCGATTTCACCGACATCGAGCTCGGTGCGCCGACCGTCGCCGACAGCGGTCCCGAGCCGATGGGTGAGGGGTGGCTGACCCCGGAGCACATCCTGGTGCCGCCGCTGTTCGACGAATCCGCCTACGAGGGCCTCGACTTCCTTGGCACCTACCCGGGCATCCCGCCGTTCCTGCGCGGGCCTTACGCCACGATGTACGTGAACCAGCCCTGGACCGTCCGGCAGTACGCCGGCTTCTCCACCGCCGAGGAGTCCAACGCGTTCTACCGGCGCAACCTGGCCGCGGGCCAGAAGGGCCTCTCGATCGCGTTCGACCTGGCCACCCACCGTGGCTACGACTCCGACCACCCGCGGGTGACCGGTGACGTCGGCATGGCCGGTGTGGCGATCGACTCGATCCTGGACATGCGGCAACTCTTCGATGGCATCCCGCTTGACCAGATGAGCGTTTCGATGACCATGAACGGGGCCGTGCTGCCCATCCTCGCCCTCTACATAGTCGCGGGTGAGGAGCAGGGGGTGGCTCCGGCGAAGCTGGTCGGAACGATCCAGAACGACATCCTCAAGGAGTTCATGGTTCGCAACACCTACATCTACCCGCCGACCCCTTCGATGCGGATCATCTCCGACATCTTCGCGTTCACCAGCGCGAACATGCCGAAGTTCAACTCGATCTCGATCTCCGGCTACCACATGCAGGAGGCCGGGGCGACCGCGGACATCGAGATGGCCTACACCCTCGCCGACGGAGTGGAGTACATCCGTGCCGGGGAGGCCGTTGGCCTGAAGGTCGACCAGTTCGCCCCGCGGCTGAGCTTCTTCTGGGCCGTCGGCATGAACTTCTTCATGGAGGTCGCCAAGTTCCGTGCGGCCCGTCTGCTCTGGGCGCGCCTGGTGCGGCAGTTCGAGCCGAGCAACCCGAAGTCGATGAGCCTGCGCACCCACAGCCAGACCTCCGGCTGGTCGCTCACCGCCCAGGACGTCTTCAACAACGTCAGTCGCACCTGCCTCGAGGCAATGGCGGCCACCCAGGGACACACCCAGTCCCTGCACACCAACGCCCTGGACGAGGCCATCGCCCTGCCGACCGACTTCTCGGCCAGGATCGCCCGCAACACCCAGCTGTTCCTGCAGCAGGAGTCGGGCACCTGCCGGGTCGTCGACCCGTGGGCCGGCAGCGCCTATCTGGAGCGGCTCACCTACGAGCTCGCTCGCAAGGGCTGGGACCTGATCCAGGAGGTCGAGGCAGCCGGTGGCATGGCCAAGGCCATCGAGGCAGGCATCCCCAAGATGCGGATCGAGGAGGCAGCGGCCCGCACCCAGGCCCGCATCGACTCCGGCCGGCAGCCGCTGATCGGCGTCAACAAGTACACCGTCGACAACGACGTTGTGCCGGCGGTGCTGAAGGTGGACAACGGCAAGGTTCGCGACGAGCAGATCGCCAAGCTGCAGATGCTGCGCTCCGAACGGGACGAGGCTGCCACGCAGGCTGCGCTGGAGAAGCTCACCTGGGCTGCCGGCAACGTCGACTCGACCGATCCGGACCGTAACCTCCTCAAGCTGGCCATCGACGCGGCTCGCGCAAAGGCGACCGTTGGGGAGATCTCCGACGCGCTGGAGAAGGTTTTCGGGCGCTACACCGCGAACATCCGTACCATCTCAGGGGTGTACAACTCCGAGTCCGGTTCGACCGAAGGCGTCATGAAGGCCCGTGCGTTGGTCGAGGAGTTCGAGAAGGTCGAGGGCCGTCGCCCGCGCATCCTGGTAGCCAAGATGGGTCAGGACGGTCACGACCGCGGCCAGAAGGTGATTTCCACCGCCTTCGCCGACCTCGGGTTCACCGTCGATGTGGGTCCGCTCTTCCAGACCCCGGACGAGACCGCCCGCCAGGCCGTCGAGTCCGATGTCCACGTTGTGGGTGTCTCATCCCTGGCGGCTGGTCACCTGATCCTGGTGCCGGCGCTCCGCAAGGCGCTGGATGAACTCGGTCGTCCGGACATGATGATCGTGGTCGGCGGGGTCATCCCGGCACAGGACTTCGACGAGCTGTACGCCGCCGGAGCCGACGCGATCTACCCGCCGGGAACGGTCATTCCGGAATCGGCGGTCGAGCTGCTGACCAAGCTGCGTGAGCGCATCGACGCTGCGTAGGATCCGAATTTCGATGGTCGAGCCTGTCGGGACCAACTGGTTTCGGCAGGCTCAGCCATCGGTAGACCATGGGGAGAGCGATGAGTAAGGACAAGGTGCCGCTCTACTTGCGGTCGGATCCGACTCCGGGCCGCCAGTACGGTGACGCCGTCCCGCCGCGGCGCGATCCGGCCAAGATCCGGCGTCCGGACCTCGACCCGGAGCTGCTGGCAAAGCAGGTGCTGGCCGGCGAGCGCACCGCCATCGCGAGGGCGATCACCCTGGTCGAATCCAGCAAACGGGCTCACCACGCTGTGGCCGCTGACCTGCTGCGCATCCTGCGCCCGTACTCTGGCAAGGCTGTGCGGGTGGGGATCACCGGAGTACCCGGGGCCGGCAAGTCCACCTTCATCGATGCCCTCGGGCAACGGCTGATCGACGCCGGCCACAAGATCGCAGTGCTGGCCGTCGACCCGACGTCGGCCAAGACCGGGGGTTCGATCCTCGGCGACCGGACCCGGATGGGTGAGCTCGCCCAGAGCGCGAACACGTTCATCCGCCCATCCCCGGCCGGCTCTCACCTTGGCGGGGTTGCCCGCACCACCCGCGAATCGATGCTGGTGCTCGAGGCGGCCGGTTTCGACGTTGTCCTGGTCGAGACGGTCGGCGTGGGCCAGTCCGAGGTGGCGGTCGCCGGCATGGTCGACACGTTCCTGCTGATCGCGCTGGCCCGGGCCGGCGACCAGCTGCAGGGCATCAAGCGCGGCATCCTCGAGATGGCCGACGTGATCACGGTCAACAAGGCCGATGGTGACAACGAGGGTGAAGCGCGGGTGACGGCCAGGGAACTGTCGATCGCCATGAAGCTGATCAACTCCGACCCGAACTCCCCGCGTCCGCCGGTGCTGACCTCCAGCGCGCTCACCGGCAAGGGCCTGGACGAGGTCTGGCAGGCCATCGTCAGCCACCGCAAGCGCCTCGAGGAGGAAGGGCGGCTCGACGCCCGGCGGGCGCGCCAGCAGCGGGAGTGGCTCTGGGCGCTGGTGCGCGGTGAACTGGAGGACGCGCTGCGCACCTCGCCGTCGGTGAGCGCGATCCGCTCCGGCCTCGAAGCCGATGTGGAGAGCGGCGAGCTGTCCGCCCTCGAGGCCTCCGATGCAATCCTGGTCGCCTTCGCCGCCGACGCCCCAACCATCTGGCCGAAGCACTGAGGGCAGACCGCTGAGCTAGACCAGGACCAGGTCGAAGTCGCCCTGCGCCCTGAGTACTTCGGCGTAGTACGCACGCTGCTGGGGGGTCGGTTCCAGCAACGGGATCGGGGACGGCCGGACGCCGTGGTGGCGGAAACCGATCACCTTCACCCGCAACTTCGGGTTGATCGCTGCCAGCCATGCCCCGGTGCGGGCCAGCAACTCATCGGAGTCGTTGATCCCCGGCAGTAGCAGCAGTCGCACCTCGTGCAGCTTTCCGCGTCCGGCGAGCAGCTGGATGCTCGCCAGCACGCGCTGGTTACTCGAACCGGTGATCTGCCGGTGGACGTCGTCGTCCAGGCACTTCAGGTCGACCATTGCCGCGTCCAGCACCGGATCCAGGAGGTCCCAGGTTGCCGGGTCGGCGTCCCCGTTGGTGTCGATGAAACAGGTCAGCCGGGCCAGTTCCTTGTCGGCCTTCACTGCTGCGAACATGGCGCGGACGAACGCCGGCTGACCCGTGGCCTCGCCACCCGAAACGGTGAGTCCGGAAAGGAAGGGCGCCGCCGGCCGCAGCCGCTCCAGCACATCCGCGACGGCGAGGGTGCGCGCCTTCGGGGTGGAGTCGTACTCGCAGACCGCGATGCAGGTGTCGCCGCCGGTACAGGTCCCGGAGTCCCAGACGACCTTCCCGGCGGGGTCGAGGCTCAGGGCGCCGGACGGGCAGGAGACCACGCAATCGCCGCAGTCGATGCAGGGATTGATGGTGTACGGGTTGTGGCATGCCAGGCAGTCAAGGTTGCAGCCCTGGGTGAACACGACGAACCGGTTGCCCGGGCCGTCGACTGCTGAGAACTCGATGAAGTCGGTGACCAGGCCGGTCGCGCCGACGACCGGCTCAGCCAAGGTTGGGCGCTGCGCTCAGTTCGGCGGCCACGATCCGCTTCACCGCGCGGGTGGTGACCGTGTGGTTCACCTCTGCGGTGGCGGCCAGGTAGTCGCTGGAGTGCCGGGCGCCGTGCTCGTCGATGCCCACCAGGTCGCTCTTGCGCACCAGGTACCCGGTGATCCGGATGAACTCGTTGGAGTCAAGGTTGAACGTGAAGTCCCGCATCCCTGCAGCGAGCGCGCCCCGGATCACGTCCACCATCGCCTGCGGGTTGCCGGTCACCGTCTCGTCGACATGGAAGATGTCGGAGATCCCGGCAGCGAACAGGGCGTGGTGCGGTGCGCAGGCGGCGATGTGTTCCCGAAGCCCTGGCTCGTCGCCGATCGGGATCCGGGTGCCGGCCGTGGTGTCCAGGTCGAGATCGATCCCGCTCTGGCTGTGCAGGTAGGCGAACCCGCCACCGCCACCGCAGTAGGGCAGCGGTCGCGACCCGACCAGTTCGGCGATTCGCCGGGTCAGCCGGTGGGCGAGAGCGTTGGCCGCCTCGTCGTGGCCGTAGCGGGCGTCCGGGTTGCCTTCCCTGGCCATCAGGTCGTTGACGCACTCGGCCAGGCCGAAGATGCCGAACATCAGGGAAAACCGGTCGACGTCCACCAGGCCTTCTGTGGCCAGGAAATGGTTGGCGAAGAAGCCCTGGGTTTCGACCAGCGACCGGATCCTTGCCTCGCCCAACTCGCAGGTCAGCTCGACCCAGTGCGGCAGGGCCTCGTCGCAGAAGGCCTCGAGCCCGCCGACGTGGCGGGTCACGGCCGCCTTCAGGTTCAGCCGAACCAGGCTGTGCGCCCCGCCGCCGGTCTTCAGTGAGTTGTAGCAGCTGACCACTGCGTAGTCGGTGCCGTGGTCGGCCACCATCATCGGCTGGTTGGCGAAGTGCGGCTTGCCGGTGACGAAGACCGTCCGGACGGCGTCGGTGATCAGGTCGTCCGGGGTGATCTCCGGAGCCACTTTCAGGGTCAGGTTCGGCACGACCTGCCGCAACGAACGCTCCACCCGCAGTATCGAACGCACCACCCGGCTGTCGCCGGGACCGACGTTGGCGTGCACGAAGGCGTCGGGCAGCATCCGGTCGAGCTGGATCCAGAAGCGGCGCAGCTTCGCGTCCAGCTCGGCCTCAGGCAGCTCGGCGGGGACGAACGGCTCCAGGAGGACGTCCAGGTCGCCAAGGTAGACCGGGTAGGTGGTTACCGAAGGCACCTGGCTGTACAGGATGGTCAGGAAGGAGAGGGCGTCGTCGAGATTGGTCGGCGGGTCGAGCTCGAGGTACCGGACGCCGTTGCGCAGCGCCTTGGCGTAATCGGGCAGGACGTAGCGGGGGGTGAATGGACGATTGCCTTCATACATGTCGCAGATCACCCGCGCCTGCAGGGCTTCGGCGCAGAGCGGCGAGAGGTCGGGATAGGGGAGGGCACTCACAGCGAGCGAGGCCAGCCGCCGGACCTTCTGGTCATAACCGATCGCTGGACTGGTGACCAAGTGCTCCGCCTCGGCCCGAAAGGACTCCATCTCCACCGACTCATGCTAGCGCCCGGAGGGTCGGCAGCTTACTTTTCGATAACGGTTCGTCACAGGCTGCGCCGGGCGGTCAGAAGGGCTCTCGGCGAGCACTAGAGTCGGTCCGGTGAGCGCGGCTTTCCGCGCCTAGAGATTCCCAAAGGAGACACCGTGCGACAGGTGATCAAGATCGCTATCGCGGCTACCGCCGCTCTGACCCTCGCTGCGTGCAGCAGCGCCGCGCCCACCCCAGCGGCCAGCAGTGCACCGGCCAGCTCCGCCCCCGCGGCGGCCATCAAGGTGGGCATGGCCTACGACGTGGGCGGTCGTGGCGACCAGTCCTTCAACGACTCCGCCGCTGCCGGCCTCGACAAGGCCGGAGCCGAGTTCGGCGTCGAGACCAAGGAGGCGGCTGCGACCAACGGTGAGGCCGAGTCGGCTCGCGCCGAGCGCCTGCAGCAGCTGATCGACGCCGGCTACACCACCATCGTGGCCGTCGGCTTCGCCTACGCCGGGTCCGTGGGCACCATCGCCAAGGAGAACCCGGACGTCAAGTTCGCCATTGTCGATGACGCGTCCGAGGCCTCGACCGGCGCCAACATCATGAACATCACCTTCGCCGAGAACGAGGGCTCCTTCCTGGTCGGTGCTGCGGCGGCTCTGAAGAGCAAGACCGGTGAGATCGGCTTCGTCGGCGGCGTCGAGACCGACCTGATCAAGAAGTTCGAGGCCGGCTACGTTGCGGGCGCCAAGGCTGCCAACCCGGACGTCAAGGTCAGCTCCAAGTACCTCACCCAGCCGCCGGACTTCTCCGGCTTCGGTGACGTGGCCAAGGGCAAGGCTGCTGCCGAGGGCATGTACCAGGGTGGCGCGGACATCGTCTACCACGCTGCCGGCGGTTCCGGTGGTGGCGTGTTCACCGCTGCCAAGGCGGCCGGCAAGCTGGCCATCGGTGTCGACTCCGACCAGGCCAAGACCGCTGCTCCGGATGTCCAGAGCGTCATCATGACCTCGATGATCAAGCGCGTCGACACCGGCGTGTACACCTTCATCAAGTCGGTCCACGACGGGGCCTTCAAGGCCGGCAACACCGTCTTCGACCTCAAGGCTGATGGTGTGGGCTACTCAACCACCGGCGGCATGGTCGACGACATCAAGGACAAGCTGGAGGCCTACAAGGCCGACATCATCTCCGGCAAGATCGTCGTTCCCGCGAAGTGACCCTTCCGGCGGGAATCGACTCCCGCCGCTGAGAACAACCACGCCGGCCCGGGCAACACCACAGTGTGTCGCCCGGGTCGGTTCGTTGCTACTAGAGTGCCGGGCAGACGGTCGGAGAACCTGCATCGGTGCCGGACCGCCGGGAACAGAATCGGACGAGGAGCCCAGCCCATGTCGAGTGCCGTCGAGGCTGCCGAGGTAACGGGCGCAGCCGACCAACCGGACCTGGCCGTCGAACTGCACGGCATCACCAAACGCTTCCCCGGAGTGGTCGCCAACCGCGACATCGCCCTCAGCGTTCGCCGCGGCACCATCCACGCCATCGTCGGCGAGAACGGCGCCGGCAAGTCGACCCTGATGAAGATCCTCTACGGCGTGCAGCAACCCGACGAGGGCACCATCGCGATCAATGGCACCCAGGTCACCCTGAAGAGCCCGATCGAGGCCATCAAGGCCGGCATCGGCATGGTCTTCCAGCACTTCATGCTCGCCGACAACCTGACCGTCCTCGAGAACGTCGTCCTCGGCGCGGAGAGCCTGCACGGCATCGGCGACGCCGCCAGGACGAAGATCCGCGAGCTGTCCGGTGAGTACGGCATGTCCATCGATCCCGACTCCCTCGTCGGCGACCTCGGCGTCGGTGACCGGCAGCGCATCGAGATCGTCAAGGTGCTCTACCGCGGAGCGAAGATCCTGATCCTGGACGAGCCGACCGCCGTCCTCGTACCCCAGGAGGTAACCGAACTCTTCGACCACCTGCGGGAGCTCAAGGCCGAGGGCCTCACCGTCATCTTCATCTCCCACAAGCTGGACGAGGTGCTCTCGGTCGCAGAAGACATCACCGTCATCCGCCGCGGCACCACCGTTGCAGCGGTCGACCCCACGC
Source organism: uncultured Actinomycetota bacterium (assembly GCA_963848845.1). GTDB lineage: Bacteria > Actinomycetota > Actinomycetes > Propionibacteriales > Propionibacteriaceae > Propionicimonas. The sequence goes on along the minus strand of CAWKFH010000007.1, from coordinate 207,304 downwards.
AGGTCACCGCCCGGCAGCTGGCCGAACTCATGGTCGGCTCCGAGCTGCCGTCCCCGCAGACCGAGGAATCGACGGTCACGGAAGAGGAGCGCCTCGTGCTGCGTGGCGTCGAGCTGGAAGGCAGCGGGGAGCGCAAGCTGCTCGACGGCATCGACCTGACCATCCACGCAGGTGAGATCCTCGGGATCGCCGGCGTCGAGGGCAACGGCCAGGCCGAACTCGTCGAGGTGATCATGGGAATGCGCCGTCCCACCGCCGGACGGGTCCTGCTGGGCGAGGCGGACATCACCGAGGCGGAGGTGCGGGCCATCCGGGAGGCCGGCGTCGGCTACATCCCCGAGGACCGGCACCGGCACGGGCTGTTGCTGGAAGCCCCGCTGTGGGAGAACATGATCCTCGGCCACCAGACGCAGGCGCCGAACGTCAAGGGTGCCCTGATCGACGCCAAGGCAGCCAAGGCCGACACCGAGCGGGTGGTGGCGGAGTACGACGTCCGCACCCCTTCGATCAAGGTGACCTCCGGTTCCCTGTCGGGCGGCAACCAGCAGAAGCTGATCATCGGCAGGGAGATGAGCCACCACCCGCGGGTCCTCGTGGCCGCCCATCCCACCCGCGGTGTGGACGTCGGCGCCCAGGCCGCGATCTGGGAACTCATCAAGGAAGCCCGGCGCGGCGGCATGGCCGTGCTGCTGATCTCGGCAGACCTGGAGGAACTCGTGGGGCTTTCGGACACCATCCGGGTGATCCTGCGCGGCAAGCTTTCGGGTGAGTTCGACCCCGACGTGGTCACGAGGGAGCAACTCGGCGCAGCCATGACGGGTGCCGCGACGAACGAGGGGGACCCGCGATGAATTCCACCAACCTGCGCCGGTTCGGGCTGGCCCTCGCCGCCCCCGTGCTGGCCATCATCGTGGCCATGCTGTTCACCACCTTGATCCTGCTGGCAGCCGGTGACCCGGTGCTCGAGGTCTGGCAGGTGCTGTTCAAGGCGCCGCTTCCGCGGCAGATCGTGGCCATCCTCAACGAGGCCACGGTGCTCTACCTCTCGGCTGTCGCGGTGGCGATCGGGTTCAAGATGGGCCTGTTCAACATCGGTGTCGACGGCCAGTACCGGATCGCATCCTTCGCCGCAGCCGTGTTCGCCGGTGCGAACTTCCTGCCCGGCTGGCTGAACATCATCGTCTCGATCATCGTGGCCATGGTCACCGGGGCGCTCTGGGCGCTGATCGCCGGCCTGCTCAAGGTGGGACGCGGGGTGAGCGAGGTGATTTCCACCATCATGCTGAACTACATCGCCACCTACCTGGTCGCCTACCTGCTCAAGGGCGCTGCGGTGAAGGTCGAAGGCAGCAACGCCACCAGCACCAGGGTCCTTGCCGAGGACTCCCGCGTGCCGGGCATCAGCGTTGAAGCCCTGCTCGGGACCGGACGCGAGATCTACGGGCTGATCTTCCTGGCCATCCTGGTCGGCATCGTCTACTGGTTCATGCTGGGCAAGACCCGGTTCGGCTTCGACCTGCGGGCCACCGGCGCATCCCAGACGGCGGCCATCGCCAGCGGCGTGAAGGTGAAGCGGATGGTCGTAATGGCCATGGTGCTGTCCGGGGCCTCCGCGGGACTGGTGGGGATGCCGCTGCTGTTCGGACAGGACTACGCCTACGGCGACACCGTCCAGGCCGGGCTCGGGTTCGCCGGGCTTTCGGTCGCACTGCTCGGACGCAACCACCCGATCGGGATGGCCTTCGCCGCCGTGCTGTGGGGTTACCTCAGCCAGCTGAGCAACGGCCTGCAGATCAGCGCCGGTGTCTCGGACAAGCTGGTGCTGATCATCCAGGGCATCATCGTGCTGTCGGTGGTCATCGCCTACGAGCTGGTCCGCAGGAGCGGCCTGGCGATGGAGCAACGCCGGGTGGCCAGGGAACTGGCGGCCAAACCCGTGCCTGCCACCGAGGGGGTTTCGGCATGAGCACGACAACAGCCGCACAACCGAAGCTGCGGGCCTCAATCATCAAGGGCCGCCCGGCCTGGTACTGGCCGGCGATCATCGGCGGCTCGATCCTGGTCATCGCCACCGTCCGGGTGCTCACCGGTGCGCACGACATCGACTCCTCGGGGGCGCTGGCCGCGGCCATCGGGCTGGCGATGCCGCTGGCGTTGGCCGGCCTCGGCGGCCTCTGGTCGGAGCGGGCCGGCGTGGTCAACATCGGCCTGGAAGGGATGATGATCCTCGGCACCTGGGGGGCTGCGTTCTTCGGGTTCCACTACGGGCCGTGGGCCGGCATTCTCGGCGCTCTGCTGATGGGCGTCGTCGGCGGCGCCATCCATGCCCTTGCCACCGTGATCTTCGGCGTCGACCACATCGTCTCCGGGGTCGCGGTGAACCTGCTCGGCGCCGGCGCCGGGGCGTACCTGGCCGTCCGCACCTTCACCGGGCTGCCCGGCGGTGGCCCCACCCAGTCGCCGCCGCTGGACCAGCTGCCGTTCCTCTCGGTTCCGGGCCTTGGTGACTGGCTCCTGCAACTGGAGCAGTCGCGCACCTGGCTCGTTGCCGACATTGCCGGCATCCTGCGGGCCGTCACCACCAACGTGAACGTGCTGACGTTGTTGGCAGTTGGACTGCTGGTGGGCTCGTGGTGGATCCTGTGGCGGACTCCGTTCGGTTTGCGCCTGCGGTCCTGCGGCGAAGCTCCCCAGGCTGCCGAAACCCTCGGGGTCAACGTGCTGCGGCTGAAGTTTCTCGCCGTGCTGATCTCCGGAGCCCTTGCCGGGCTGGCCGGCGGGTTCCTCGTGCTGGTCGCGTCCAACCTTTACCGCGACGGCCAGACCGGCGGCCGCGGCTACATCGGCCTGGCCGCGATGATCTTCGGGAACTGGCGACCGGGCGGCCTCGCCGCGGGCGCGATGCTGTTCGGCTACGCCGACGCCATTCAGCTGCGCGGACGCGGTGACGTGATCCATGCCTACCTGTTGCCGATCGGGTTGCTGCTGCTGGCCTGGGGCGTTTGGCAGCTCTTCCGTCGGGCCAAGGGCAAGCCGTTCGCGGGAGTCTGGCGGATCGCCATGGCGCTCGGCGTCCTCGCCTGGTATGCCTTCACCACCGAGGTGCCGCCGGAGTTCACCAACATGACTCCCTACGTGGCTACCCTGCTGGTGCTGGCGTTCTCCGCGCAGCGGTTGCGCATGCCCGCCGCCGACGGCCAGGTGTACCGGAAGGGTGAGGCCCATTAGCGGCGAAGTCGATTGGGAGGCGCTCCGCTCGGTGGCCCGAGAACTGACCACCCGGGCCTACGCTCCGTACTCCCGCTTCCCGGTGGGTGCGGCCGGGCTGGTCGACGACGGCCGGGTGGTGAGCGGCTGCAATGTCGAGAACGCAGCCTACGGGGTCGCGCTGTGCGCCGAATGCGGCCTGATCAGCGAACTCGTCGCCGGTGGCGGCGGTCGGCTGGTCGCCTTCACCTGCGCCAACGCCAACGGCGACGCGCTGATGCCCTGCGGGCGCTGCCGGCAACTGCTCTGGGAGCACGGCGGTGCAGAACTGCTGGTCGACACCCCGGCAGGCCTGATGACCATGGACCAGGTGCTGCCGATGGCCTTCGGGGCTGCCGAACTCGAAGAAGTGACCGGGGAGGACAACTAGTGGCGGTGCCGATCGAGGTCTGCCGGAGGCTGCCGAAGGTCGCCCTGCACGACCACCTCGACGGGGGCCTGCGTCCGGCGACGATCATCGAGGAGGCAAGGTCGAGCGGGCACCGACTGCCCACCGACGACCCGGCAGCGCTGGGGGAGTGGTTCTACGCCGCGGCCGACTCCGGCTCGCTGGTGCGCTACCTGGAGACGTTCGCCCACACGATCGCCGTGATGCAGACCGCGGCCCAGCTGCGTCGGGTGGCGGCGGAGTTCGTCGAGGACCAGGCCACGGACGGGGTCGTCTACGCCGAGGCCCGGTGGGCACCCGAGCAGCACCTGGCCGGTGGGCTCAGCCTTGCCGAAGCCGTGGCAGCGGTGCGGGACGGCCTGGCCGATGGCATGGAAGCGAGCGCGGCAGCCGGCCGGCCGATCATCGCCCGGCAGATCCTCACCTCCATGCGCCACGGCACGCCGACCGTGGAGATCGCGGAACTGGCCGTCGCCTTCCGGCACGACTCGGTCTGCGGCTTCGACATCGCCGGAGCCGAGGACGGCTATCCGCCGAGCCGCTTCGCCGAGGCGTTCGACTACCTCAAGCGGCACAACTTCGAGTTCACCATCCACGCCGGCGAGGCGTTCGGCCTGCCGTCGATCTGGGAGGCGGTCCAGCTGTGCGGCGCGTCCCGGCTGGGGCACGGGGTGCGGCTCGCCGACGACATCGCGCCGGACGGCACCCTCGGCGAGCTCGCCGGGTACGTGCGGGATCGACGGATTCCGCTTGAGCTGTGCCCGTCGTCCAACCTGCAGACCGGCATCTGCAGAACCATCGCCGAGCATCCGTTCGGCCTGCTGGCCAGGCTGCAGTTCCGGGTGACGGTCAGTTGCGACAACCGGTTGATGAGCCGCACCACGCTGAGCCGCGAGTTCGCGCTGCTCAGCGAGGCGTTCGGCTACGGCCTGGCCGACCTGCGCCGGTTCAGCGTGAATGCGGCCAAGAGCGCCTTCCTGCCGTTCGACCAGCGGCTTGGGCTGATCGAACGAATCAAGGCTGGGTTCGCCGAGGTCGGGTTCAGCGCCTGACCCGGACCGCCGTGTAGGTGGTGTCCGGCGTTGGCGGGGTGGAGAACCGTGCGTTCGGCAGGTAGAGCCACTTGCCGAACTTGGCGACCGTGGTCGGAACGTCGAAGTTCGGGTTGGTGAGGGTCTTCACCAGGGCTCCGGACGTGCCCCAACGGTTGAGGTTGAGTACCGCAACCAAGTTCAGCTGGTTCTGCACGACGTAGAGCTTTCGGCCGAGGACGAGCAGTCCGTCGCCGTTGGTAAGGGCGTACCCGCCGAGGTCGACCTCTTTCGCCACTCCGGTCTTCGGGTCGATGCGGAACAGCAGGCCGGTGCTCGACTGCACGGCCAGCAGCGCCTTGCCGTCGGGGGTGGCTTCGATGCCGTTGAGGTTGAAGCCGGGCTGGTGGACGTAGTCGCCGGACAGCGGCAGCGTGATCTTTGCCGTCGCCTCCGGCAGCTTGCCGTGGCGCCCCAGCGGCAGGCCGTAGAGCACCGGCTTGGCGGAGTCGGTGAACCATGCCGTCTTGCGGGTGAGCACGACGTCGTTGATGAAACTCGTTCCACTGGCCAGCTGGTAGCCCTTCAGCACTTTGCCGCTGCGGATGTCGACCACCCGGGCGTCGCCGGCCGCCCCGCCGGCGACGAACAGCCGACCACGGCCGTCGACCTTCAACCCGACCGATGAGGTGCCCGGGCCCTCGCTGATCACCTTGCCCTTGCCGGTGCGCAGATCGGCTGCATAGATGTCGCCGTCGGCGAGGGAGCCGAAGTAGGCCCGGTTCCCCCGGATGGCGATGCCTTCGGGCCGGAAGCCGTTCGGCAGGTCGATCACCTCGGGGAAGGGGTGGCCGTGGCCGTGACCGCCATGGGCCACGGCAACAGCCGGGGTGAGGGTTGCGGCCAGCCCGGTGGCCAGGGCGGCGATCGCGAGTCGCAAGCCGGTTCCGATCTTCATTGGGGAATCCTTTCGCCGGTGACAGGATCCCTTGGACGCTACCCGGTCATCTCGCCGTCGGGCGCCGGCTGAGGAATTCTGCGGACCCTCGGCCACGGTCGCTGCGCTCGCTCCCCAGGGACCGTGGCAGGGCCATTGTTGGGGCAACGTTCACCAACCCGCGATCCGTAGTTCCGCAGGCTCTCATCAGTCGTGCCTAGCGTCATTGGTGTGACCCCCACCTCCAGAGACCGGCCGACCCGATCCGCGGCCGTCCCCGCCGTCACCGGCGCGCCCGCCCCCCGGGCGGCGCGGTGAGCGGGGACGTGCTGGTCGTCATCCCCGCCCGTGGCGGCTCGAAGGGCTTGCCGGGCAAGAACCTGGCCGAGGTCGGCGGTGTGCCCCTCGTCGTCCGGGCCATCCGGGCCGCCCAGCTCGCCGGGCGGGTGACCGCCGTCGCGGTCTCCACCGACGACGACGGGATCGCAGCCGCAGCGACCGCGTCCGGGGCGATCGCGGTGCACCGCCCAGCCGAACTCGCCGGCGACACCGCCAGCAGCGAAGCCGCGCTGCAGCACGCCGTGGAGGTGCTGTACGGTTCCCGTCCGGCCGACCTCGAGGTGCTTGTCCTTGTGCAGTGCACCAGTCCGTTCCTCACCGGTGCTGAGCTCGACGCTGTGGTGGCTGCCGTGCTCGATGACGGCGCCGACACAGCCTTCACCGCGGCGCCGTTCCACGGGTTCCTCTGGCGCAACGGTGCGGACGCGATCGGGGTGAACCACGATCCCCGCGGACGCCTTCGCCGCCAGGACCGGGAGCCGGAATGGCTGGAGACCGGCGCGGCCTACGCGATGCGGGCCGACGGTTTCGCCGAGCACCGGCACCGCTTCTTCGGACGCATCGCTGCCGTGACCACCGAAGCTGCCCGGGTGCTCGAGATCGACGAGCCCGCCGACCTGGACCGCGCCCGGGCGCTCGCGCAGCTCCTCGACCCGGCCGATCGCCCCGGACCGGGGGAGGTGGATGCCGTGGTGCTGGACTTCGACGGCACCCAGACCGACGACCGCGCGTGGCTGGCAGCAGACGGCAGCGAGCGGGTGGCCGTGCATCGCGGCGACGGTATGGGCGTCGCCGCGATGCGCCGGGCTGGACTGCCGGTGCTGATCCTTTCGACGGAGGTGAACCCGGTGGTCGCCGCGCGCGCAGCCAAGCTGGGGGTGGAGTGCCGCCACGGGATCGATGCCAAGGGCGAGGAGCTGGCCGAGTGGCTCGCCGAGCACGGACTGCTGCCAGCTCGGGTGCTGTACCTCGGTAACGACGTGAACGACCTGCCCTGCTTCGAGCAGGTGGGCTGGCCAGTGGCGGTTGCCTCAGCCCAGCCCGGCGTCCGGGCAGCTGCCCGGACCGTCACCACCGTGCCGGGAGGGCACGGAGCTGTCCGCGAGATCGCCTCGTGGATCCTGCGAAAGGACCAACTGTGAGCACCATCAACCCAAGGCTCCGCCGCATCGGCGACCGGTTGGTCGGTCCCGGCCAGCCGGTCTACGTCATCGGCGAGATCGGGATCAACCACAATGGCGACCTGCGCAAGGCGCTCGCCCTGATCGATGCGGCCAAGGCCGCAGGCATGGACGCGGTCAAGTTCCAGAAGCGCACCCCCGAGGTGTGCACACCGCGCGACCAGTGGGACGTCGAGCGGGACACCCCCTGGGGCCGGATGACCTATCTCGACTACCGGTACCGGGTGGAGTTCGGGGCCGACGACTACCGCCAGATCGACGACTACTGCCGGGAGATCGGCATCGACTGGTTCGCCTCGCCCTGGGACACCGAGAGCGTCGACTTCCTCGGTGCCTACGCCCCGCCGGCCTTCAAGGTGGCCTCCGCCTGCCTCACCGACGACAACCTGCTGAAGGCCATGCGGGGGACCGGGCGGACGGTCATCCTGTCCACCGGAATGTCGACTCCGGAACAGATCCGGCACGCCGTCGAGGTGCTCGGCAGCAGCAACATCGTCCTTTGTCACGCCACCAGCACCTACCCGGCGCCCCCGGAGCAGCTGAACCTGCGGATGATCGAGACCCTGGCCGCGGAGTACCCGAACGTGCCGGTCGGCTACTCCGGTCACGAGGTCGGGCTGCAGACCACGCTGTGTGCGGTGGCGCTGGGCGCCGTCCTTGTCGAACGGCACATCACCCTTGACCGGGCCATGTGGGGTTCCGACCAGTCAGCGTCGGTGGAGCCCGAGGGCATGCGTCGCCTGGTCCGCGACATCCGGGTACTCGAGGCAGCGCTCGGCGACGGGATCAAGCAGGTCTACCCCGGTGAGCTCACCGCCATGAAGAAGCTGCGCCGGGTGTCCGGGGTGGTCGCCGAAGGTGAGTCTTCCCGTCACGGGCCGGAGCAGGTGGCATGACCGCCGACACCCTGGCCCTGGTCGAGAGCCCGGCGCAGCTGTTGCACCTGCTGGAGTGGTGCCACGCCGAGCAGGCAGGCGACCGGACCAGGCTGGCGGTGCTCGCCCCGAACGATCCGGGAACGGTGACGCAGTTGCGTTCGGTTGCCGACTTCGCCGAGGAGGAGGGCATCGAAGTGGAGTGGCATTCGCCCCGCTCCTCCGCGCTGGCCGGACTGCGGACCGTCGCAGAGCTGCGTGAAGCTGTCGCCGGCGCCCGACGGCTGGTGATCGGCGACCCGTTCTCCGGGATGATCCAGGCGCTGTTGCCGTTCGCCCGTCCGCAGGAGGTCGTGGTGGTTGACGACGGCACGGCCACGCTGGAGTTCGCCACCCAGCTCGCCCACGGGGAGTCCCTGCGCCGCTGGCATTCGGGGCCGGCCACCGGCCTGCTGCGTGGGCCGCTGGGCAGGCATGCGCGGTCGTTCTTCGGCGCCGGGCGGTTGCGGTTGTTCACCGTCATGTCGGTGACCAGCCTGCCGGGCAGCCGGATCCAGCATCACGGCTACGACTGGACGCGGCGCCGGTTCGGCCCGCCGCGGTCGCTGCGAGGGCTGGACGTGATCGGCTCTTCGCTGGTCGAGAGCGGCGTGGTCGAGCTGGAGAGCTACCTTGACGCGGTCAGCACGCTGGCCGCTGACCCGGGCGCCGGCGGCCGCTACTTCGCGCACCGCCGGGAGGATCCGGAGAAGTTGCGCCGCCTTGCGCAGCGCAGCGGCCTGCGGATCGTGCGGCCGAAGGTACCGCTGGAGATCGAGTTGCGGCGCGGTCCGGTGGCCACCCAGCTGGCCAGCTTCCCCTCATCGGTCGGCTACACGCTGCCCCTCGTGCTGGCCGGGGTGGGCACAAGGATCGCGGTGCAACCGCTACCAGAAGCGATGATCCGGCGGCAGGTCAGTGCGCGGGCAAGGGAGTTCCTCGACCGGGTCGCTGCGGACATGCGCCAGGCAGCGTCCGGACTGGGTGCGGGAGCCTACGAGCTCACTTCGGTGTGAAGACCGGCCACAGGCCGTTGAAGGTGATGGTCATGCCCAGGCCGTGCGCAACGATGTAGCCGATTCCAAGCAGCACCGAGATCAGGACCAGTCCGAACATCGTGTAGGCCACCAGCCGGCCGAGCGGGTGCGGTTTGAGCACCACCCCGGTCTCGTGGACCTCGGCGTCGCCGCCGGTGCCCCAGGCCAGCGCCCGGACTCCGATGGCGAACATGGCCGGCAGTCCGGCGCCGAGAACCAGGCCGGCGAGGAGAACCCGCCATCCGCCATCGAGGGCGGCCAGGAGCTGATCCATCAGTGCACCCCCCCGGGAACCGGCAATTTGGCTTTGTCCTTCTCGGCGCCGGCCCACTCGTCGTTCACGTTGTGGTGACCGACATGGTCGCGCTGGGTCTGCCAGCGCATGTAGGCCGTCGCCGCGCACATCAGGCCGAAGATGGTGAAGGCCCCGGCGGAACCGCCGATCAGGTCGCCGATCCACCACATCGCTGCCCCGACCAGCCCGGCCAGGGGCAGCGTGGTCAGCCAGGCCAGTCCCATTCGGCCGGCCACCCGCCAGCGCACCGTCGCGCCCTTGCGACCCACTCCAGAACCCAGGATCGACCCGGTCGCGACGTGCGTTGTGGAAAGGGCGAAGCCGAGTTGGCTGGACGCGAGGATCACCGCAGCGGACGCGCTCTCTGCGGCCATGCCCTGCGGGGGTGAGATCTCCACAAGGCCTTTGCCCATGGTGCGGATGATCCGCCACCCGCCGATGTAGGTTCCGGAGGCGATGGCCACGGCGCAGGCGACCTTCACCCAGAGTGGGACTTCGTGCGTGGAGGTCCAGTTGCCGGAGGCGATCAGCGCGAGCGTGATCACGCCCATCGTCTTCTGGGCGTCATTGGTGCCGTGGGCAAGGGAGACCAGCGATGCCGTACCGATCTGGCCCCAGCGGAAGCCACTCTCCTGGTAGCGGGCGGCGACGCCCGTGGTGATCCGGTAGACCAGCCAGGTGCCGGCCATGGCGACAACGAGAGCGATCGCCGGGGACAGCAGGCCCGGCAACACCACCTTGCCGAGCACGCCGTCGAGCTTGGCTCCTTCACCGGCCCACTTGACCCCGTTCCAGCCCATGCCGGCGATGGTGGCGCCGACGAGGCCGCCGAACAACGCGTGCGACGAGCTGGAGGGCAGGCCCCACATCCAGGTCAGGATGTTCCAGATGATCGCGCCGGCAAGGCCCGCCATCAGGATCAGCAGCAGGCCGTGACCCCCATCGGCCATCAGTTCGGCTTTCGGTGTGCCGTCAGGATTCTGGATACGGATCACCGCATTGGTGACCGTAATGGCCACCTCGACTGAAAGAAAGGCACCGACAAGGTTCAGGACCGCGGAGAGCGTCACAGCAGCCTTCGGTGTCAACGCCTTGGTAGCGATGGAAGTTGCCATGGCGTTAGCCGTGTCATGAAACCCGTTAGTGAAATCAAAGGCCAACGCTGTTATAACAACGAGGGCCAAGAGTATGAACTCAGGGGTCACGCTGAACATCGTACGGGTTTGGCGACGAGATGTGGAACGCGGCCGGTTTCGGTCCAGAAGCAGCCCCGCGGGCGTCTCATTTCCGGGTCGGACGCTGCCCGGCGGCCGGTGGTCAGGCCCGGACGGCTGTGCCTTGGCACCCGGCCGAACGCATAGGATGACCCTTCGTGAGTTCGCGCATCCTTGCCGCCGTCGCCTGGCCGTACGCCAACGGCCCGCGGCACATCGGCCACGTTTCCGGTTTCGGCGTCCCGTCAGACGTCTTCTCGCGCTACCAGCGGATGGTCGGCAACGACGTCCTGATGGTCTCGGGCACTGACGAGCACGGTACGGCCATTCAGGTGCAGGCCGACAAGGAGGGACTCACTCCGCAGCAGACGGCCGACAAGTACCACCGGGTGATTGCCGAGGACCTGCAGGCGCTCGGCTGCTCCTACGACCTCTACACCCGCACCACGACCCTCAACCACACCGCTGTGGTGCAGGAGTTGTTCCGGACACTGCACGACAACGGCTACGTGGTTGCCCAGACCGAGATGGGCGCGATCTCGCCGTCCACCGGACGCACACTGCCCGACCGCTACATCGAGGGCACCTGCCCGCATTGTGGCTACGAGGGTGCCAGGGGTGACCAGTGCGACAACTGCGGCCGCCAGCTCGACCCCATCGACCTGATCAATCCGAGATCGAAGATCAACGGCGAGGTGCCGGAGTTCGTCGAGACCGAGCACTTCTTCCTCGACCTTCCGGCGCTGGCCGGGGCGCTGGGTGAGTGGCTGGCCACCCGCAACGACTGGCGCCCCAACGTGATGAAGTTCAGCCTGAACCTGCTCAAGGAGCTGCGTCCCCGGGCGATCACCCGCGACCTGGAGTGGGGGGTGCCGATCCCGCTCGAGGGCTGGGCGGACGCCCCGATGAAGCGGATCTACGTTTGGTTCGACGCCGTGATCGGCTACCTGTCCGCTTCGGTGGAGTGGGCGCGCCGCTCCGGCGACCCGGACGCCTGGAAGCTGTGGTGGCAGGACGAGGCCGCCAAGGCCTACTACTTCATGGGCAAGGACAACATCACCTTCCACTCGGTGATCTGGCCGGGCATCCTCCTGGGCGCCAACGGCCAGGGTGACAAGGGTGGACGGGGCAGCGCCTACTCACCCCTCAACCTGCCGACCGAGGTGGTGTCGAGTGAGTACCTGACCATGTCGGGCTCGAAGCTGGCGTCTTCGCGTGGTCACGTGATCTACGTGCGTGACTTCCTGCGTGACTTCGGGCCGGACTCGCTGCGCTACTTCATCGCGGTCGCCGGGCCGGAGAACCAGGACAGCGACTTCACCTGGGACGAGTTCGTCCGTCGCAACAACTTCGAGCTGGCCAACGAGTGGGGCAACCTGGTGAACCGCTCGATCTCGATGGCGCACAAGAACGTCGGGACGATTCCGGCGGCCGGCGAGCTCACCGACGCCGACCGGGAGGTGCTGGCGGCCTCCGCCGCCGCCTTTGACGTGGTCGGCGAACTCTGGGGACGGTGTCGGTTCAAGCAGGCAACGGGCGAGGCCATGCGCGTGGTCGGGCTGGCCAACAAGTACATCTCCGATTCCGAGCCCTGGAAGCTGAAGGACGACCCGGTCCGGCGCGACACCGTGCTGCATGTGGCCCTGCAGCTGGTGCAGGACTGCAACACCCTGCTCACCCCGCTGCTGCCGCACGCCGCGCAGAAGGTGTTCGAGGCGCTCGGCGGCGAGGGCGTCTGGGCCGCGCAGCCAGAGCTGCGTACGGTCAGCGAGGAGGGCGCTCCGGACTACCTGGTGCTGCAGGGTGACTACGTCAACCAGCTGGCTACCTGGGAGTCCCGCCCGCTCGATGTCGGCCGTCCACTGGTCAAGCCGACCCCGCTGTTCGTCAAGCTCGACGACACCCTCGGCCAGACCGGCCCGGAGTGGGCCCCGATCGCCTGAGCCCGCCGCAAACCCCTCGCCCTCCCGCAAGGTGGACCGAAACCGCCGACAGCGGCGGCTTCGGTCCACCTTGCGTTGGGCTGGACGGATGGGGACGGGTTGAGGAGTCGATCACGCACGCAGTTCGGTGGCGAGCCGTCGACGGCAACGAGGGCATCCGGTGATCGTTCCGGCCCAGCCGTGCAGGCGGAGCACCTCGAACACCTGCCGCGCCACCTCGCAGGGTCGACCCCGCACATCGGAGCTCCCGTAGCGCAGCGTCACCAGGTGTCGCTGCGCGTGGGCGTTGTCCCGGCGCAGATCCCGGAAGGCCGAATCGGCATCCAGATGTCCCGCGCGGCCGTCGAGTTCGACCAGCAGGGCAAACTCTTCGTAGAGCACGTCGCTTCGGGTACCGGTGCTCACACTGGTTTGCCGGGACGCCCGCGGCAGCCCATGGGCTCGCTCGATGTCGCGCCGGTAGACATACTCGAGAGTGCTTTCGATTCCGCCGAGATCTGCGAGCAGAGCCAGCAGCAGCTTGCGGTTCCTGACCCTCGACCGGTCATCGATCGAGCCCGTCAGGCTTCGCAGCGTGACGACGCGACGGCGGACCGCCTCCGAGATCAGAGCGACGGCGTCCTCTGTGCCCAGGCGCTCGGCGATGTCGATGACCGCGTCATCCGCCCGGATCCGGGGAAGGAGTCCCTGGCGGCGTTCCAGGCGTCCGATCTTGTCCCTGCGCATCACGACGGGACCTGAGGAGCGTGGCCGGCGGTCGGCCGGCACCCACACGACTGCGCGCTGCGTGGGCCGGTGCAGACCGAGGAGGTTCAGTGCCACCTCGCCCCCGATCGCGCACGGCTCGCCGGCCTGCAGCGCTGCAGCCCAGGCCGCCTTCTCGAGCGAATCCGTGCCGGGCCGGCTGTCGTAGACGCCGTGATTGAGGAGAACCCAATGGTGCTGCGCGACAAGGCGACGAATCGACTGGTTGCCCAACCCGAGCAACTGGGCCTGCGCGGCGGTGACCAGACCGCTCTGGGCTGCCGCCAGGGAGCGCAACTGCGCGCTGGGGTTCTGCTGTGGATGCACGCTCCCGATGTTGCGCCGGACTGAGGCCCTTGCACCAGACGCCGTTCCCAGCCTGTGGATGACGGCCAGGGTTATCCACTGCCGTCGACCTGTGCTGCGCGCGCCCTCACCGCACCGCCCGCCGCCAAAGTGGGCCGAAACCGCCGCTGTCGGCGGTTTCGGCCCACTTTGGCGGAAGTGGGGAGCCGGCGGCGCGTGCCTGACTACGTGGAGGTGAACTCCCTGATGATTCGGGTCACCATGCGCGGGTCCGACTTGTGGGCGAAGTGTGCATGTCCCTCGAGCACCTGGATCCGACCGTTCGGGATGGCGGCAGCAGCCAGATCGGTTGCCCGGGCCAGGTCAGGCGGCGACTCGGAGCCGGCCAACAGCAGCGTCGGTGCTGCGATCGCGTCGAACTGGCCGGGCTCGTAGGCCCACTCCTCCTCGACGCGGCACTCCCGAGGGACCGTGGGCGCGGCGGCGAGCCGGGTGTGCCACAAGGGGATCGCCCGCATCGCCTCGACCTCGTCGTCGGTAAGCCCGAGGATCTCGACCAGCACCATCACGATGGCCGCTTCGGGATCTCCCTCAGCAAGCGCCGCTTCGATCCGGTCGATGACCCCTGGCGGATAGCGCAGGCCGAGGCTCGGTTCGTAGAGCACGAGGTGGTGCACGCTGCCCGTCCTGGCTGCGCCGCCCATCGCACAGTTCGCGCCATAGGAGTGACCGAAGAGCGCCACGGGCCCTCCGGTGCGCTCGGCCACGGCGTCGACCACGGCCGTCACGTCCTCGAAGTCGCGTTCGATGGCATAGCCCGCCGTGTCATCGCTCGCGCCGAAGCCACGGCGGTCCATCGCGTAGGTCTCGAAGTCGGCTCGCAGCACGTCCACGAACGGGTCGAAGGTGGTGTGGTCAGCGATGGATCCGTGCACCATGACGAGCGCAGGGCCCTCCCCCTCGACCCACACCGCCGGTCTGGTGCCATCGGCGGACTGAACGTCGAACTTGTTCATGGCAGCCCTCCTTTTCCCGGTACGAGTGTCTCCCAGCGACGTGGCCGGCGCATCCGCTGCTCCCTTCCTCCCTCACCACTCGCTCCTGCCCAGCGAAGTGGACCGAGACCGCCGCTGTCGGCGGTTTTGGTCCACTTCGCGTGAGGGCGGGGGGCTGGGGCTGGGGGGTCGGGGGGGTCGGAGGGTCAGGGGGTCGGGGGGTCAGTGGGTCGACGGGCCGGCGGCGTGGGCGGTGCTGAGGTGAGCCACCGCGCCGTGCATCGTCATCGGGGTGAAGCCGGTCGCCAGAGCCTTGCGCCGGAGTCCGGCCTGGGCGCGCCACAGGGCGAGCCCGCGGCGCAGCAGGATCAGCGGTGGCTTGCGCTTCTTGGTCAGGTCCCGACGCAGGCGCAGCCAGAAGACCAGCGGCGCGGGTCGGTCGAGGTAGATGGCGTCGACCTCCAGCCCTGCCGACCGGCAGGTGTCCAGGAACTCGATCGCGAAGATCCCCTCAGCGGTCAGGCAGTTGGCGCCGTCCAGCCGGATGACATGGCTGCCGGCGCGGCGGCTCTCCGCGATCGAGTAGGTGGGCACGACCACCTCGCCGCAGTCCAGCAGTTCGCGCAGCGCGGCCACAGCTGCCCCGGCGTCCCAGGAGCGCGGATCGTCCCAGTCGGTGATGCCGAGGGTCTGTGGCATGCCGGGACGGTCGGCGTCGAAGTAGAAGTCGTCCAGGCGCAGCGACGGGCACCCCGAGCCGTGCGCAAGCCGTGACTTGCCGCTGCCCGACGGGCCGGCGATCAGGACCACCCGGCACCTTCCGCCGCTCACAGCCCCAGTGCCGCTGCCATGTCGGCCCGCGCCCGGGACATCAGCTCACCGGCGCGGCTCCTTGCCGCCGCCAGGTCCTGGCTGTCGGCCGCGCCGAGCTTCACCTGCAGGTAGCACTTCAACTTCGGCTCGGTCCCCGAAGGCCGCACCACGACGCGAACCGAGGTGCCCTCGAACAGCATGCCGTCGGTGGGGGGCAGCGCCGGGCTGCCGACGGCCAGATCGAGCGCGGTCACCGGTTCATCGGCAAGCACGGACGGCGGGTCGCTCCGCACCCGCGCCATCGCCTCGGCGATCAGCCGCAGGTCGGATACCCGGAAAGCCAGCTGCGAGGTCAGGTGCAGGCCGTAGGTCCTGGCGATCTCGTCGAGCCGGTCGGCGATCGTCTCCCCGGCAGCCTTCAACCCTGCCGCAAGGGTCAGCAGGCGCACCAGGGTGGTGATCCCATCCTTGTCCGGGACGGCCGCAGCATCGGTGCAGTAGCCGATCGCCTCCTCGTAGCCGAACGCCAGGTCCGGCACCCGGCCGATCCACTTGAACCCGGTGAGGGTGGTGGTGAACGGCCGGCCGTGCGCCGCAGCCATGGTGCCCAGCAGGGTGCTGGAGACCACCGAGCACGCATACGTCCCGGGGACGTCGCGGCGCAGCGCGTCGTCGGCCAGCAGGACCCCCAGTTCGTCGCCCGACAGCATCCGCCAATCCCCGCCGATCACCGCAGCCGCTGCGCAGCGGTCGGCGTCCGGGTCGTTCGCGACCGCGACGTCCGCGCCGGACTGACGGGCAAGGGCAAGGGCGAGGTCGATCGCCCCCGGTTCCTCCGGGTTGGGGAACGGCACGGTCGGAAAGGCCGGATCGGGCTCGATCTGCTCGGCCACCCGATGCGGCTGGGGGAAACCGGTGGTTGCGACCACCTGGTCGACCACGGCAGCGCCCACCCCGTGCATCGCCGTGTAGACCCAGCTCAGTTCACGGGGGGCTTCGGCGGGGACCAGGGACGCGGCCCTGGCGACGTAGGCGTCCACCAGGTCGTCACCGACCAGCGGGTAGTCGTCGCTGCGGGCGATGTCGGCCAGCGGGCGGGCGGCCACCTCGGAGATGCGGGCGGCGATCTCGGCATCGGCCGGCGGGACTATCTGGGAGCCGTCACCGAGGTAGACCTTGTAGCCGTTGTCCTGCGGCGGGTTGTGCGAAGCGGTCACCACCACCCCGGCGACGCATTTGAAGTGGCCGATGCCGAAGGCGACCACCGGGGTCGGCAACTCCCGGGAGCACAGCAGCGGCAGCAGCCCGGCGCCGGCGAGGATCTCCGCGGTGTCGGCGGCGAACACCTCCGAGTTGTAACGGGCGTCGTAGCCGACGATCACGCGGCCTCCGCTGAAACCGCGATCAAGCAGGTAGGCGGCCAGCCCGGCCGCGGCCTGGCTGACGACCACCCGGTTCATCCGGGCTGGTCCCGGTCCGAGCGCACCGCGCAGGCCCGCCGTGCCGAAGGTGAGCGGACCGGAGAAGGCGTCGGCCAGCTCGGCGGCCGCTGCGGCGTCCCCGCCATCGGCGCGGGCCACGCAGGTCGTCAAGAGCGACGCCGGTCGCCACGTCCGGGTCCTGGTCGCGCCACGCGGTGATCTGGGACCGCAGTGCCTCGTCGATCATCGCGTGCCCTTCAGAGTCGTTCGAGCAGGCCGGCCAGCAGCCCGCGCAGTCGGGGTTCGGCGGCCTTGCCGGCGTCGATCACTTCGGCATGTGCCAGCGGTGTGGGGGAGATGCCGGCAGCGGCGTTGGTGACCAGCGAGATGCCCAGCACCTCCAGGCCGGCTTCGCGGGCGGCGATGGTCTCCAGAGTCGGTGGACATGCCCACCAGGTCGCCGCCGAGCACCCTGGCCATCCGCACCTCGGCCGGCGTCTCGTACTGCGGCCCGCGGAACTGGACGTAGACACCCTCGTCGAGGCTCGGGTCGACCTGCCGGGCCAGCTCGCGCAGCCGCGGGGCGTAGGCGTCGGTGAGGTCGATGAACGTTGCGCCCTCCAGCGGGGTGGCGCCGGTGAGGTTGATGTGATCAGCTGATCAGCACGGGGGTGCCGGGGCCCCAGGCCGGGTTCAGCCCGCCGCAGCCGTTGGTGAGCACGATCATCCGGGCCCCGGCGGCGGCTGCCGTCCGGACGCCGTGGACGACCGGGGCCACGCCGCGGCCTTCGTAGAAGTGGGTGCGCCCGGTGAACAGGGCCGCCGTCCGACCGGTGCCGGTCCGGATCAGTTTCAGGGCGCCGCCGTGGCCGACCACCACCGGCTTGGCGAATCCGGGGAGTTCGGCCAGCTCGCATTCGCCGATCGGCTCGCCAAGGCCGGACGCCGCCCCGGACCAGCCCGAGCCGAGCACGAGGGCCACGTCTATGCCGGTGAGGCCGAAGCGCTCAAGGACGGTCTTGGCGGCCAGTTCGGCCTCGGTCTTGGGATCGGCGTCGACGTTCACCTGATGACTATAACGACGGTGCCTGGTCCCGGTCAGCGGGATCCCCAACCCCCGCAGCTTCATCGTCGGATTCGAGGACGTGGTAGCTGGAATGCACCCGCCGCGGCAGCCGGCGGATCACCACCAGCAGTGCAGCCAGCAGCCCAAGCCAGATCAGCAACTGGCCGGTGTGCACGAGGCCGCGGGGACCGGGCAGGTAGGCCCAGATCATCAGCAGCAGGCCGAGCGCGATCAGCGCCAGCCCGGTCAGCAGCACCACCCGCGTCCGTCGGCCCATCGGCCGGACCGTGCGTCGCTGCAGGATCACGATGCCGACAGCTACCGCGAACGACAGTGGCAGCGAGGACAACTCGAGCAGCACCGACTGGACCGGGTTCGACTCCGGCAGGCCGATCAACACCATGGCGACACTGACGAGTACGCCGGCAACGGCGAGAGCGGGGAGAACCAGGATGCGCGGCACGTGTCGAGCGTAATGCTTGGCCCCTCGGGGAATCGCTCGGGCCGGTCGCGGTGCGTGCGAGAATCGCAGGCGTGACGGACGTTGTGATCATCGGTGGCGGCCCCGGAGGCTACGAGGCGGCCCTGGTGGCCCGGCAGTTGGGCGGGCGGGTGACCCTGATCGAGCGTCGCGGTCTCGGCGGTTCGGCGGTACTGACCGATGTCGTGCCGTCCAAGACCCTGATCGCAGCCGCAGAGGTGATGGCCAAGATCCGCAGCGCGGAGGAAGTCGGCCTGCGGCTCGTGTCCGGCGAGAGCAGCCTGCGGGACGCGGTCGGCGTCGACCTTGGAAAGGTGCACACCCGGATCCGCGCTCTGGCCCAGGCCCAGTCGGCCGACATCGCCGGACGACTGCTCCGCGACGACATCCGGATCATCGCCGGCTCCGGACGGCTGGACGGGCCCCAGCGGGTGATCGCGAGGACGGCGGACGGCGAGGAGACCATCGGCGCCGACATCGTCCTGGTTTCCACCGGCGCCCACCCCCGCGAGCTGGATGCCGCAAGGCCGGACGGGGAGCGGATCTTCACCTGGGCCCAGATCTACGACCTGGACCGGGTTCCCGAGCACCTGATCGTGGTCGGCTCCGGCGTCACCGGAGCCGAGTTCGCCAGCGCCTACCAGGCCCTCGGGGTGCAGGTGACCCTGGTCTCGTCCCGGCACCAGGTGCTGCCCGGCCAGGACGACGATGCCGCAAGGGTGATCCAGCAGGTCTTCGAGAGCAGCGGGATGACCGTGCTCAACGGCGCCCGGGCGCTCGCCACTGAACGTCGTGGCGACGAAGTGGTGGTGCGGTTGGCCGACGGCAGTGAGGTCGTCGGTTCGCACTGCCTGATGGCCGTCGGCGCCATCCCGAACACCGCGGGCATCGGCCTCGCGGAGGCCGGCGTGCAGCTCTCGGCTTCCGGGCACGTCGTGGTTGACCGGGTCTCACGCACCACCGCGCGCGGGGTCTACGCTGCCGGCGACTGCACCGGGGTGAACGCCCTGGCCAGCGTCGCGGCCATGCAGGGCCGGATCGCGATGTGGCACTCGCTGGGCGACTCGGTGGCACCGCTCGACCTGCGCACCGTCTCCGCGAACGTGTTCACCTCACCGGAGATCGCCACTGTTGGCTGCAGCCAGTCCGACATCGACTCGGGCGCGGTTCGCGGTCTGAGCATGACGCTGGCGCTGCGCGGCAATGCCCGGGCGAAGATGCAGGCGCTGACCGACGGGTTCGTGAAGATCTTCTGCCTGCCGACAACCGGCATCGTGGTCGGGGGAGTGGTCGTGGCACCGTCCGCGTCCGAACTGATCCATCCGTTGTCGCTGGCCGTGCGCAACAAGCTGACCGTCGACCAGGTTGCGGAAACCTTCACCGTCTACCCGTCCCTCAGCGGCTCCGTCGCCGAGGCTGCCCGCCGGCTGCACGGGCACTCCAGCGAACAGGTGATCACCTACTGATCGAGCCCGGGTCGGCGAGCAGCGGCGCGAACGCCAGACGGGCAGCGCCGACCATGAGCAGGTCGGCGCCGAGCTCGGCCGGGGTGATCAGGACGCCTTCCAGCGACGGGGCAAGGGTGGACGCGGCCACGGCAGACTCCAGCGCCGCCGGGTCGTAGACCTGAAGGGTGGCCAGGAACCCGCCGAGGACCACCACCTGCGGGTTGAGCACATTGATCGCAGCGGCAATGGCTGTGCCCAGATGGCCGAGCTGGCGGGCAACGATCGAGGCCACCCCGCCGGAGCGGTCGGCGAGCAGGGCCGCCTCGAACTGACCGGGCTCGGCACGGGTCAGGCCGAGGGCTTCGAGCAGTTCGGCCCTGGTGACCTCGGCTTCCAGCGTGCCGGCGATGCCTGCGGAGTCGACAACGCTCGAACTGGAGACCCGGATGTGGCCGAACTCGCCGGGGTAACCGGAGGCGCCACCCAGGAGGGTGCCGGCCGAGATGATCCCGCCGCCGATCCCCGAGGCGCCGCCGTTGAGGTAGATCACGTGGCCCTTGTCCCGTCCGGCGCCGAACTCGTGCTCTGCCAGCGCGCCGAGGGCTGCGTCGTTGGCCACCCGCACCGGGTAGCCGGTGGCGGCGGCCAGCGGTTCGCCCAGCGGCTCGTCATGCCAGCCGAGGTGGGGCGCGTTGCGCACCACCCCGTCCCCGGTTCGGACCTGGCCGGGGACGGCAACGCCGATGCCGACCACCCGCAGGCCGTCCAGTTCCACCTGCATGCCGGAGATCACGGCTGCGGTGATGCTGAGCACCTCTGTGGCCGTGGGGATTCGGTCGTACTCGTGCCGGATCACCCGGCGCACGTTGCCGTCGAGGCCGACCAGGCCGATGGTGAGCACGTCGATCTCTGGGTTGACCGCGATCGCCGTCACTTCCGGCCGGATGCCGACCACCGGGCTCGGTCGGCCAACGAGGCCGAGGGAGTCCGGGTCACGCTCCTCGACCAGGCCAAGCTCCACCAGGTCGGTGACCAGGCTGGCGATCGTCGACCGGTTGCGGCCGGTGCGCTTGCTCAGGGCGGCACGGGACACCGGCCCGGAGCGGTAGAGGATGCCGAACGTGGCCGACAGGTTGGCCCGTCGGACATCCTCGGTCGTCCCGGCGCCGATGGTCACCGGCCGTCACCTCGCTCCACCCTTTTGCTGAATTGATTGCCGAGGCTATCGCGTTTGAGCCCCGGTCGGTCTCACCGGCCGCCGCGTCGCTTGTTGACCAGGTCGAAGGCGACGGCCAGCAGCAGCACCAGGCCCTTGATCGCCATCTGCCAGGCGGCGTCCACCGAAAGGATGGACAGGCCCATGTTGAGCACGCCCATCACCAGTCCGCCGATGACAGCCCCGGTCACGGTGCCCACGCCGCCCTGGACGGCCGCGCCACCGATGAATACCGCTGCGATCGCATCGAGCTCGTAGTTCTGGCCCGCCGAGGCAACGGCGCTCCCGGCGCGCGAGGTGCTGACCACTCCGGCGAGCGCGGCCAGCATGCCGATATTCACGAACAGGGCGAAATTGACCCGCCTGGTCTTGACGCCACTCATGATGGCAGCGAAGAGGTTGCCGCCCATCGCATAGACGTGCCGTCCGAAGACCGACCGGTTCAGCAGGAAGTTGTAGGTGAGGATCAGCGCAGCGAGGACGATCAGGATGATCGGGGTGCCGGAGTAGTTGGCCAGTTGCCAGGACACGCCAAGGATTGCGGCCACGGCGAGGACGATCTTCCCCCAGAACGGGCCTGCACCCTCGACCGGGAGCTGTAGCTTCTTGCGACCATTACGGGCGGAGGTCTGGAAGAACACCAGAAGAACACAGGCGATCATGGCCAGGAGCATGGTCAGCACGTCAGCGCTGCCGACCTCACCCAGCCAGTTCGGCAGCCAGCCGGCACCGATCGCGACGAATTCGCGCGGCAGGCCGCCGATGGTGCCACCGTGAAGGAAGATCAGCGTCAGTCCCCGGAAGAGCAGCATGCCGGCCAGGGTCACGATGAAGGCCGGGATCTCCACATAAGCCACCCAGAAGCCCTGCCAGGCGCCGACCAGTGCCCCCGCCAGCAGGGCCACCAGCACAGCCAGCCACCAGGGCAGGTGCCAGTCGTTCATCGCCAGCGCTGCCACCGCGCCGACCATTGCGACCACCGAACCGACCGAGAGGTCGATGTGGCCCGCGATGATCACCATCACCATGCCGATTGCAAGGATGAGCACGTAGGAGTTCTGCTGGATCAGGTTGTTGACATTTCCTGGCATCAGCAGTCGCCCACCGGTGAGCACCTGGAAGAGTGCGATGATCGCAACCAGTGCGGCCAGGATGCCGTACTGCCTGAAGTCGAGTGCCAGCTTGCGGGCCGGGACGGGTTCTTCGGTGACCTGCTCGGCAGAGGTCTGGGTGCTCATCGGAGCGCTTCCTTTCCCATGGTCATGAGGTACATGAGGCTTTCCTGGGTCGCCTCCGAGCGAGGTACGTCACCGGTTATGGCGCCCTCGGAGATGGTGTAGATGCGATCGCACATGCCGAGCAGTTCCGGCAGCTCTGAGGAGATCATCACCACTGCCTTGCCCTGGGCCGCCAGTTGGTTGATCAGGCCGTAGATCTCGTACTTCGCGCCCACATCGATACCGCGGGTCGGCTCGTCGAGGATCAGCACGTCCGGTCCGGAAACCAGCCACTTGCTCAGCACGACCTTCTGCTGGTTCCCGCCGGAGAGCTTGCCGACGACCTCGGAGACGGTCGGGGTCTTGATGTTCATGTTGCGCCGGTACTCCTCGGCGGTGACGTACTCGCGGTTACGGTCGATGACTCCCCACTTCGCGAACCGGGCAAGCGCAACGGCTGAGATGTTGGCGGCAACGCTGCCGATGAGGTTCAGGCCGTACCGCTTGCGGTCCTCCGTGACGTAGGCGATGCCGTGCGAGACGGCCTCGTCGACGGTTGCGGTGCGGATCTCCTTGCCGTCCTTGAAGACCCTGCCGGAGATGCCGGTGCCCCAGAGCCGACCGAAGAGGCTCATCGCCAGCTCGGTGCGGCCAGCGCCCATCAACCCGGCGAAGCCGACGATCTCGCCGGCATGCACCGTGAAGGAGGCGTGGTCGACGACCATCCTTCCGGTATCGACGGGGTGGTAGGCGGTCCAGTCCTCGACGCGGAACAGCTCGCGGCCGACTTGTGGCTCGTGCGGCGGGAAGAGATTGTTCAGCTCCCGGCCGACCATCGCCTTGATGATGCGGCCCTCGGTGGCGCCGGGTTCGGCCATGTCGATGGTCTCGATGGTCTTGCCGTCCCGGATCACGGTCACCCGGTCGGCGATCCGGCGTACCTCGCGAAGCTTGTGCGAGATCAGGATGCAGGTGATGCCGTGATCGCGCATTCCTGCGATCAGGTCGAGCAGGTGGTCGGAGTCCTCGTCGTTGAGGGCGGCCGTCGGCTCGTCGAGGATCAGCAGGGATACGTCCTTGGCCATGGCCTTGGCGATCTCGACCAGTTGCTGCTTGCCGACACCGAGTTCGAAGATCTTGGTCGCCGGGTTCTCGGCCAGCCCGACCTTTGCCAGGAGCGCGCCGGCCTCGATGGCGGTGCGGTCCCAGTTGATGATGCCGCGCTTTGAGCGCTCGTTGCCGAGGAAGATGTTCTCCGCGATCGACTGCAGCGGGTTGAGCGCCAACTCCTGGTGGATGATGACGATCCCGGCGGCTTCGCTGGAGTTGATGTCGGCGAAGGTGGCCTCTTCGCCATTCAGCTCGATGGTCCCGGAATAGGTGCCGTACGGGTAGACCCCGCTGAGCACCTTCACCAGTGTGGATTTGCCCGCGCCGTTCTCGCCGCAGATCGCGTGTACCTCACCGCGGGCGACTTCAAGGGAGACGTCGTTGAGGGCGCGCACCCCGCTGAAGTCCTTCGTGATGTTCCGCATGCGCAGGATCGGATCGGTGTCAGTCATGGTTCACCTTGGGGAGTGCAGATGGGAGACGGACGGGGTGGCGGTTGCCCGCCACCCCGTCCGCATTGGTCACAGACCCACGTCGGATGCCTTGAGGAACCCGGAGTCGATCAGCTTGCTCTGCACGGTGTCCTTCACCACGACCTCGGGCTCGAGCAGGTAGGACGGAACCACCTTCACGCCGTTGTCGTACGTCTTGGTGTCGTTGACCTCCACGGTGCTGCCCGAGCTGATCTGCTGGATCATCTTGAACACCTGGTCACCCAGCTTGCGGGTGTCCTTCCAGACCGTCATCGCTTGCTCCCCGGCGAGGATGGCCTTGACGTTGGCCTTGTCGCCGTCCTGACCGGTGATCATCGGCCAGTCCGTGCCGACCTTGTAGCCGGCCCCCTTCAGCGACGCCTCGATGCCGATGGCGAGCGAATCATTGGGGGAGAGGACGGCCTGGACCTTCTTGCCGCCGGTGTAGAAGGAGGAGAGCCGGTTGTCCATTTCGGCCTGCGACTTGTCGGACAGCCAGGACTGGATGCCGATCGATGCCCACTCGTCGTTCGACTTCGGGGACTTGCCGCTGACCACCTTGAGCGTGCCCTTCTCCACGTAGGGCAGCAGTACGTCCCAGGCGCCGGAGAAGAAGAACTTCGCGTTGTTGTCGTCGGGGCTGCCGGCGAAGGGCTCGAAGTTGATCGGCTCCGTCGCGGAGTCGAGCTTCAGCTCGTCCTTGAGGAAGTTGCCCTGCAGCTGGCCGACCTTGTAGTTGTCGAAGGTGGCGTAGTAGTCCACATTCGGGCTGCCGTTGATCAGGCGGTCGTACGCGATTACCTTCGCCGATTGCTTGGCGGCCTCCTCGAGGACCGGACCCAGCGCAGTGCCGTCGATCGCTGCGATCACGAGGATCTTGGAGCCACCGGCGATCTGGTTCTGGACCTGGCTGATCTGCTGGTCCACCTTGTTGTCGGCGTACTGCAGGTCGACAGTGCACCCGGCGTCCTTCAGCTTCTTCTGGAGCTGCTCGCCGTCGTTGATCCAGCGCTCGAGGCTGCGGGTGGGCATCGCGATGCCAACGTTGCAGTCCTTCAGCGCGGCGCTGCCCGAACCGGCCGGGGTGCTGGTGCAGGCGCCCATGGAAAGCGCTAGCGCGCTCGCCGCCACGAGGGCGACGAAACGGGTCTTCTGCGACATGTGAATTCCTCTCTGAATACCGTCGCGGTCGCCCGGTGCCGTACCACCCTGTTCGGACCGGGCCAGTGGTTGCCCATCTGCAACCTTTTGTCTGTATAGGCAACATAATGCTCCAACAGGCATCTGCTCAAGGCATTTGGGTAACGATCTGGTAACTCGGGGCAGGGTTTGTTCAGATCGGAGCAACTCCAGGCTCGGCGTGCCGAGGACCGCCTTCAGTGGCTGTCACATTGATGCCCTCTCGGAGAAATTTCGTGGACAGGGCGATCGTCCTGAGATAAGTTGACTTCCCGCAACATTCGCTCACCGCCGAGAGATTGGACGTCCCCGTGACTCTCACTCCGACCGCCTCTGACAAGTTCACCTTCGGTCTGTGGACCGTTGGCTACAACGGCACGGACCCGTTTGGTGGGCCGACGCGAAAGCCGCTCGATGTGGTGCGGGTGGTGGAGAAGCTGGCCGGGTACGGGGCCTACGGCCTCACCCTGCATGATGATGACCTGTTCGCTTTCGGCTCGACCGACGGCGAGCGGCGCAACCAGATCGACCGGCTGAAGGCCGCCTGTGCCTCGACCGGGCTGAAGGTACCGATGATCACAACCAACCTGTTCAGCGCGCCGGTGTTCAAGGACGGCGGCTTCACCAGCAACGACCGCGCGGTGCGCCGGTTCGCGCTGCGGAAGGTGCTGCGGAACCTCGACCTGGCGGTGGAGCTGGGCGCGACCACGTTTGTGATGTGGGGCGGTCGCGAAGGTGCCGAGTACGACGCTGCCAAGGACATCCGGGCGGCCCTTGAGCGCTACCGCGAAGCGGTCAACCTGCTGAGCCAGTATGTGCTCGACAAGGGCTACGACCTGCGGTTCGCGATCGAGCCCAAGCCCAACGAGCCGCGTGGCGACATCCTGTTGCCGACGCTCGGGCATGCGCTGGCGTTCATCAACTCCCTTGAGCATCCCGAGCTGGTCGGGCTGAACCCGGAGGTCGGGCATGAGCAGATGGCGGGGTTGAACTTCGCCGCCGGCATCGCCCAGGCGCTGTACCACGGCAAGCTGTTCCACATCGACCTCAATGGCCAGCGGGGCATCAAGTACGACCAGGACCTGGTCTTCGGCCACGGCGACCTGCACAACGCCTTCGCGCTGGTCGACCTGCTGGAGAACGGCGGCCCCAACGGTGGCCCGGCTTATGAGGGCATGCGGCATTTCGACTACAAGCCGTCGCGTACCGAGGACGAGACCGGTGTGTGGGATTCGGTCCAGGCCAACATGCGCACCTACCTGCTGTTGCGGGAGCGGGCCAAGGCGTTCCGGGCCGATCCGGAGGTGCAGGCTGCGCTGGCCGCCGCCAGGGTGCCGGAGTTGTCGGTGCCGACCCTTGCCGATGGCGAGAGCTACGACGACCTGCTGGCCGACCGCACGGCCTTCGAGGACTTCGACGCCGGCGCCTACTTCGCCGGCAAGGGCTTCGGCTTCGTCCAGCTGCAGCAGTTGGCCACCGAGCACCTGCTCGGCGCCCGCTGAGCATGCCTGTGGCCCGGGTGATGGGGGTCGACTCCTCGACCCAGAGCTGCAAGATCGTCGTCCGGGACGCCGACAGTGGCGCCCTGCTCGCCTCCGGCCGGGCGTCCCACCCGGCCGGGAGCGAGGTCGACCCCCAGCACTGGTGGGACGCGCTGCAGGAGGCGCTGGCGCAGGCCGGGGGCCTGGCCGGCGTGGCCGCGGTCAGCGTCGCCGGCCAGCAGCACGGCATGGTGGCCCTTGACGCGGCCGGCCGGGTGATCCGTCCTGCGCTGCTCTGGAACGACACCCGCTCGGCCGCTGCCGCCACCGATCTGGTCGACGAGCTGGGCGCCGAGAACTACGTCGCCCGTACCGGGGTGGTGCCGGTCGCGTCGTTCACCGCGACCAAGCTGCGCTGGCTGCGGGACGCCGAGCCGGAGAACGCCGCCCGGGTCGCAGCGGTTGCGCTGCCGCACGACTGGCTGACCTGGCGGCTGCGCGGCTACGGCCCGGCCGACGACTCAGCGCTCGGCCCCGTCCTCACCGAGCTGGTCACCGACCGCTCCGACGCCTCCGGCACCGCCTACTGGTCCCCGGCCACCGGCGACTACGACCGCGACCTGCTGATCCGGGCACTCGGCCACGACGCGATCCTGCCCCGCGTGCTCGGCCCGGCCGAAGCCGTCAGCGGGCCCGGCTTCCTCGTCTGTCCCGGCGCCGGCGACAACGCAGCCGCAGCCCTGGGCCTGGATGCCCGTCCCGGCGATGTGGCGGTGTCCCTTGGCACTTCCGGCACTGTGTTCGCCGCCACCACCACACGCGTCGGCGACCCCGGCGGGATCGTTGCCGGTTTCGCCGACGCCACCGGCGGCTTCCTGCCGCTGGTCTGCACCCTGAACGCCGCCCGCGTCCTTGATGCGGTCGCCGGCCTGCTCGGCGTCACCCACGACGAACTCGGCGACCTCGCCCTGCAAGCCGAACCCGGAGCCGGTGGGGCGGTGCTGGTGCCCTACTTCGAAGGCGAACGCACCCCGAACCTGCCTGACGCCACCGCCACGCTTTCCGGGCTCACCCTGACCAGCACCACCCGGGCGAACCTCGCCCGGGCAGCGATCGAGGGCATGCTCTGCGGACTGGCAGCCGGCCTTGAAGCCATCCAGGCCGCCGGCGTGGAGACCAGCCGCATCCTGCTGATCGGCGGCGCGGCAGCCAACCCGGCCGTTCAGGCCATCGCCGGACAGGTCTTCGACCTCCCGGTCCACGTCCCGGCCCCGGGCGAATACGTCGCAGACGGAGCCGCCCGCCAGGCAGCATGGGTGCTCACCGGACACCGTCCGGGTTGGCCCGTCGAACTCGTCGGCTCACCCGCCAGGGACCCACGCCCGACCATCAGCCAGCAGTACGCCGCAGCCGCAGCCGGCTACCGCTGAGCCCCGGCCGTCCGGTCAGCCCGGGTCGACGATCTCCAGCAGGGTCTGGCCAGAGATCACGGACTCACCGACCACGGCAGCGAGGTTGGCGATGATGCCCGAGCGGTGTGCAGTGATCGGCTGCTCCATCTTCATCGCCTCGAGCACCACCACAAGGTCGCCCTCGCTGACCTCGTCGCCGTTGACCACAGCCACCTTGACGATCGTGCCCTGCATCGGTGCGGTGAGCTCGTTCGATGACGGCGCCTTCGCCCTTGCGCCGCCCGTGCTGCGTCGGGTGGGCCGCTTCGCCGCGGCCTGCCTGAGCACCGGGGCAGCCAGCGAACTCGGCAGGCGCACCTCGAGCCGGCGGCCGTTCACCTCGACAACGTAGGTGGTGTTCTCGGTGGGCTCGGCTTCACCCATCGTGCCGACGTAGGGCTCGATGGTGGAGATGAACTCGGTCTCGATCCAGCGGGTGTGCACAGCGAAGTTGCCGTCCGCAGCCACGAAGGCCGGATCGGTCAGCACAGCCTTGTGGAAGGGCAGCACCGACGGCATGCCCTCAAGGGTGGTCTCGGCCAGGGCCCGGCGAGAGCGGGCGATGGCCTGCGCCCGGTCGGCGCCGGTGACGATGATCTTGGCCACAAGGGAATCGAACGAACCGGGTACGGCCATCCCGGTCAGGTAGCCTTCGTCGACCCGGACACCCGGGCCGGACGGTGGCCGCCAGGCGGTCAGGGTCCCGGGTGCTGGCATGAACGAGCGGCCCGGGTCCTCGGCGTTGATGCGGAACTCGATCGAATGGCCGCGCAGCTCGGGGTCGCCGTAGCCGAGTTCTTCGCCGTCGGCGATCCGGAACATCTCCCGCACCAGGTCGAGCCCGCTGACCTCCTCGGAGACCGGGTGTTCGACCTGCAGCCGGGTGTTCACCTCAAGGAACGAGATGGTGCCGTCCTGGCCGACGAGGAACTCACAGGTGCCGGCCCCGACGTAGTGGGCTTCGAGCAGGATTGCCTTGCTGGCCTCGTACAACCGGGTGCGCTGGTCGTCGGTGAGGAACGGTGCGGGTGCCTCCTCCAGCAGCTTCTGGTGGCGGCGCTGCAGCGAGCAGTCGCGGGTGGAGACCACCACGACGTTGCCGTGGCTGTCGGCGAGGCACTGGGTCTCGACATGCCGGGGACGGTCGAGGTAGCGCTCGACGAAACACTCCCCGCGGCCGAAGGCTGTGACCGCCTCCCGGGTTGCCGACTCGAACAACTCCGGGATCTCGGCCAGGTTGCGGGCCACCTTCAGGCCGCGGCCACCGCCACCATAGGCGGCCTTGATCGCGATCGGCAGGCCGAACTCCTCGGCGAAGGCGACCACCTCTTCGGCGTTGGCCACCGGGTCGGAGGTGCCTGGAACCAGCGGGGCGCCGACCTTTGCGGCGATGTGGCGGGCCTGCACCTTGTCACCAAGGGCGTCGATGGCTGCCGGTGGCGGGCCGATCCAGACCAGGCCGGCGTCGATCACGGCCCGGGCGAAGCCGGCGTTCTCGGCAAGGAAGCCGTAGCCGGGATGGACGGCGTTCGCGCCGCTGCGGGCGGCGACGCCGAGGATCTTGGCGATGTCGAGGTAGGTCTCAGCGGGAGTCAGGCCGTTCAGTGCGAAGGCTTCGTCGGCGAGCTTCACGAACAGGGAATCGGCGTCCGGGTCGGCATACACGGCGACGCTGAACAGACCGGCGTCCCTGGCGGCCCGGATCACCCGGACAGCTATCTCGCCCCGGTTTGCCACCAGCACCTTTGTGATCGGCATTGACTCCTCCTCGGGCGCGCAAACAGGCAACTCCTGCGGAGTCTAGTGATCGGCAGGGTTTCAGGCAGGGGTTCCGTGGTGCGCCACCGACAGCTGGACGGGGAGCGCCGGCTGGAATCCCAACCGATCCGCCGTGATCGTGTGCCCGGCCTCGACCAGGGCTGCATGGACAGCGCCGGCCGCCGATCGTTCGGCGATGGTTTGCCACGGCAGCCGGATGCAGTCGTAGTTCCCGCTGCTCACCGCCTCAAGTGCGCGCCGGGTGATCGCCTCCGGGTCGGTGACGACGGCCCCGAGGGCACCACTGGCGTTCAGCAACCGGTGCGGCTGGAACTCCCGGGCGACGCTCAGCCCGTGCCGCTCGGCGGTCTGCAACAACCGCGATTCGGGCAGCCCGATGATGGTCAGCGTCGGGTCGTAGTCGAGGACGGCGTTCACCACAGCCCAGGCATGGTTGCGATCGGTGCGGGCAGCCTCGAACAGCGCGCCGGTCGGCCGGATGCAGGTGACCCTCGCCTGCTCGGCAAGCGCCAGGCCGTCGAGGGCTCCCAGCTGGTAGATGATCGTCGCCGCCAGGTCGTCCGGGTCGTAGTCGATGAAGCGCTCCCCGCCGCCCATCCGGTCGGCATAACCGACCGCTGCACCAAGGGCCACGTTCCGCGCGGTGGCCTCGCTGCAGGCGCGCAGGATCGAAGTCGGTTCTCCGGAATGCACGCCGCAGGGCACAAGCGCGGTGCTGAGCAGTGGCCAAAGGATGTTGTCGGCCTCGGTGGCGGCTTCGCCCAGACCATGCCCCACCTCGGCGGTCAGGTCGATATCCACGGGTCGTGAATCTACCCCCTCACAGCATCCGGCGATACCGGGTCCCGGCGCGCGGATAACCTCGTACAGCCCCGTTGGGTGCCATGCTGTGCTGGTGAGCAGCTGTCGCAGTCGGGCCTGGCGGAACGGCGTCGAGGTGGCGGCGGACTTCCCGCTCGACCACCTGGACCGCTGGCTGGCCGAACCCGACGTGCTCGTCTGGCTGGACCTGTACCAGCCCGAACGCGGGGTGCTCGATGAGCTGGCCGCCGAACTTCGCCTCGATCCGCTGGCTGTGGAGGACGCGTTGGAGCCTAGGGAGCGGCCCAAGGCCACCCGGCACGCCACCCACACCTTCCTCACCTGTTACTCGACGGCCCTCGCCGGGCACGATGACGGCGGGGTCCGGCTGAAGGTTGGCCGGATCTCCGCCTTCATGCTGCCGGACGCGCTGATCACCGTCCGCACCGATGAGCGGGTGGACATGGACGCCATCCTGGCCCGCTGGACCGAGGACGGGCTGCTCCCGCACGGGGTGGCCGCTCTCGTTCATGGCATGCTCGACTACCTGGTGGACGGCCACTTCGAGGCGATCGAGGCGATGGACGAAGTGCTCGAGGGGCTGGAGGACCTGCTCTTCGACGTGAGCACCAAGACCCGCACCGTCCAGCAGCGGATCTTCGGGACGCGCAAGGCGCTGGTGCAGCTGCGCCGGGTGGTGTTGCCGATGCGGGAGGTGGTCACTTCGGTGATGCGCTTCCACAGCGAGGCCGACCGTCCGCTCTCGGAGGAGCTGGACGGCAACTTCAACGACCTCTACGACCATGTGATCCGGGCGGCGGAGTGGACGGAGTCGCTGCGGGACATGGTGAGCAGCGTGTTCGAGACCAACCTGTCACTGCAGGACGCCCGCCTGAACGAGGTGATGAAGAAGCTGGCCGGGTGGGGCGCCATCATCGCTGTGCCGACCGCTGTGACCGGCTGGTTCGGCCAGAACATCCCCTACCCCGGCTACCTGAGCGAGTACGGGCTGGTGCAGAGCACGATCCTGATCCTGCTGGGCACGGTCGGGTTGTACATCCTTTTCCGGCGGGTCGACTGGATCTGAACGTCGCCGGTCCGGCGGCACCGCGGGCCTAGCATGCTCGGGTGACACTCGCCCAGTCCCTTGTGGGGTTCACCCTGCTGGCCGCAGTGGTGGCGGTGACTCCCGGCCTGGACACGGTGCTCGTGCTGCGGGAGGCACTTCGTGGCGGCCGGCGGACGGCGTTCGCTGCCGCGGCCGGGATCGGTCTGGGCGCCCTGGTCTGGGGCATGGCGGCCGCGGCGGGTATCGCCGCACTGTTCGTCGCCTCGCAGGTCGCCTACACCGCGCTGCGCTGGGCCGGGGTGGCCTTCCTGCTCTACCTGGCCTGGAGCTACCTGCGCTCAGCCGTTCGCGGCGGGGTCCCGCACACCGACCTCACCGCCAGCTCGTCCACGGCGCGGGAGGCCTTCGTCCAAGGCGTGCTCACCGACCTGCTGAACCCCAAGATGGCCGTGTTCTACCTCACCGTCCTTCCGCTGTTCCTGCCGGCCGGCTACCCGCCCGTTCTGGCCGGGGCGATGCTGGCGGGCGTGCACGTGGCGGTCGCGTTCGTCTGGTTCACGGTGGTGATCCTCAGCGCGCACGCTGTGCGCGGCTTCCTGACCAGCCGTCGGGGCACGCGAGTGATCGACGGGGCCGCCGGCCTGGCGATGCTGGGGTTCGGCGTGGTGCTGGGACTGGAACGCTAGCCCCAAGGCACCTTTGCAGGTTCGGCGATTGAATCCGGCATGGGAGTCACTGGCCGACGCGGCCGTCGATGCATTCGCGCAACAGGTCGGCATGGCCGCAGTGGCGGGCGTACTCCTCGACCCGGTGAACCAGTAGTTCCCTCACGGCGATGCCGTTACTTCCCAGCCGCTCGCCCGGATCGGAGTGGTCGGCCAGCATTGCGTCGGTCTCCGCCTGCTCACGGGCGAGATCGGCGTACGCGGCATCGACGACCGCCGGTTCGCCGACAGCGCCTTCGAAGTCGGCGTCGCGCCCGCCATACAGTTTCGGCAGCGGGTCGCCGGGGGTGATCCAGTTGCGCCAATCGCGCTCCACCTCGGCAAGATGGCGGAGCAGGCCCAGCAGCGACATCGTCGAGGGCGGCACCGACCTACGAGCCAGCTGTTCGGCGTCCAGGCCCTCGCACTTCATCCGTAGCGTCATCCGGTAGTCGGACAGGTAGTCGTGCAGCGTGGCCAGCTCGCCATCGGGGCTGACGCCGTCGGTGTTGCGGGGGTCGTCGTCCGGGTCGACCCACATGTCCGGGTAGACGATGGCTCGGCTCCATCGGCTGGGCTGTTCGCTCACCTCGCCATGATTGTCGCCCCTGTCCGGCGTGGCAAGGCTCCCCCCTGCCTTGCTTCGGCTGGTCGAGGACTAGACCGGATTGATCCGCAGCGCGTCCAGCGAGGCGTCCGGCGGCAGGTCAACGGCGAGCCGGACGGCCCTGGCAACATCCGCCGGCGCCAGGTGGGCGTCGGGAATGTAGGGCACCCCTTCGAGCGTGGTCAGGCGCGCCTGCATGTCGGTGGCGACGCGTCCGGGATGCACGGAGGTGACCCGCACCCGGCCGCGCTCGTCCAGCCTCAGGGCATCGGCGAGGGCAGTCAGCGCGAACTTGGAGGCCGAGTAGACGGCGAAGCCGCGGTGCGTGTTCAGGCCGGCCCCGGAGTTGAGGAACACCACCAGTCCATGGGTCGACCGCAGCGCCGGCAGGAGCAGGCGGGTGAGGGTGGCCGGGGCGATCACGTTCAGTTCCAGCAGGTCGCGCCATTCGGCGGTGGTCGAGTCCGCCAGCGGCCCGAAGGCTACCGCGCCGGCGGAGTGCACCAGCACGTCGAGCGCTTCGATGCCGGCCACAGCTGCGGCCACGGCTGCCTCGTCGGTGAGATCGGCGAGGAAGGGTGCTGCCGATTCCAGCTCGCCGACAACGTCGGCGACCAGATCGGCGTCCCGGCCACCGACCAGGACGTGGTGGGTGGGGGACAGTGCAACGGCGATCGCCCGGCCGATGCCCCTCGAGGCGCCGGTGACCAGGGCGACCGGTCGGCTCATCCGAACACCGCTATCGCCACCGGGACCACCCAGAGGACCGCCAGCACCTGCAGGATCGGGTCTGAAAGCACCACGTCCTCTGGCTCACCGGCCTTGCCCTGGTCGATCCTCATGGCGTAGCGCAGCACGGCAAGGGTGAACGGTGCGATCGAGATCGCCGTCCATGGGATGCCGAAGGGTTGGGCGTTGCGCTGCTCGAACGCCCACAGGCTGTAGGACATGATCACGATCGAGATCGACACCGACCAGACCTCGCGGAGGTACGACTTGGTGTAGCGCTCGAGGCTGGCCCTTGTGCCGGCGTCGGTTCCCAGTTCCTTCAGTTCGGAGTACCGCTTGCCGGCAACCATGAACAGCGAACCGAAGGACGCGACCAGCAGGAACCATTGGGAGAGGACGAGACCGGAGGCGACACCGCCGGCGACTGCCCGCAGCAGGAAGCCGGCGGCCACCATGGCCAGGTCGATGATCGGCTGGTGCTTGAGGAAGAACGAGTAGACCACCTGGAGCACCCAGTACACGGCCAGGGTGATGCCCAGATCCCTGGCCACCCAGAAGCCGAGCGCCAGCGCACCAGCCAGGGTGATCGCGGCCAGCACGTAAGCGGTGGGGATGGACAGCTCGCCGGCGGCGATGGGCCGGAACCGCTTCTTCGGGTGCTGCCGGTCAGCATCGATGTCGCGGCTGTCGTTGATCAGGTAGATCGAAGCGCTGACCAGGGAGAACGCAACGAAGGCCCACAGCGAGGCCAGCAGGACGGCGGGTTCGAACAGCTGGCCGGCGGCCAGCGGTGCGGCCAGCACGAGGACGTTCTTCACCCACTGCTTGGGTCGCATCGCGCGTAGCCAAGCGGGTACCACCGACTTCTTCGGCGCTACCTCGGGCAGGTTCTCGGTGGTGGTCATAGCCCTACAAGGCTAGCGGTTCCATAGGGTGTGCCAGGGCACACCCAGGTCGGCGAACAAGCGGCGCAGCAGGGGCAGGCTGATCCCAACAACGTTGTGGGGGTCTCCGGTCACCGAGGTGACGTAGGCCCCGCCAAGACCGTCGATGGTGAACGCGCCGGCCACAAGTCCCGGCTCCCCGGTGGCGACGTAGGCGTCGATCTCGGTGTCGCTGAGGTCTGCGAAGGTCACTTCGGTCGTCGCCACAGCCGCCGCCGTCCGGGTCTGGCCGCCAAGCCGGGCGACGACGTGGTGACCGGTGTGCAGCAGCGCGGTTCGCCCGCGCATCCGCTGCCAGCGCTGGACGGTCTCAGCCGGTGATCCCGGTTTGCCCAGCGGCTGCCCATCCAGTTCCAGCAGGGAGTCGCAGCCGACCACGAGCAGGTCGGTGGCTTCGCCGGGCTCGGCCAGCGTCGCGGCAACGGCTTCCGCCTTGGCCAGCGCCAGCGCCGCGACCAGGCCGGTCACGGTCGCGGCGGTGAACCCGTCCTCGTCCACCTCCGAGACCACGACGCGAGGGTTGAGTCCCGCCCGGACCAGGGTCTCAAGCCGGGCTGGGGACGCCGAAGCCAGGACCAGGGCCGGACGTTGGCCAGCGGCCGAGAAGCTGCTCACATGCGGAAGCTGCTGCGCCAGGCCTCGCGGCCGGGCACCAGCGGGGTTCGGACGGTGTGCCAGTAGGAACGCCAGCCGCCGGCCAGGGTGCTGGTGCCGGGCACGTGCGGGTCCGGGCGCCCGCGCCGCAGCGCGATGATCACGGCGCCGAGCGCTGCCAACTCCTCGTCGGTCGGGTCCCCGGCGACGATCTGGACCAACCGGTCGGGGCGTGCCGCGGTCACAGCGGGATGTTCCCGTGCTTCTTGGGCGGCAGCTGCGTCCGCTTGGTGCGCAGCAGCCGCAGCACCCGGATCACCTGGGCGCGGGTCTCGTGCGGGTAGATCACCTTGTCGATGTAGCCCCGCTCCGCGGCGACATAGGGATTGGCCAGTTGGTCGTTGTACTCGTCGATCAGCTCGGTGCGCCGGCCGGCCGGGTCCTCGGTGTCGGCCAGCTCCCGCTTGTACAGGATGTTCACCGCGCCTTCTGCGCCCATCACCGCGATCTGTGCGGTGGGCCAGGCCAGGTTGACGTCGGCGCCAAGCGGCTTGGAGCCCATCACGCAGTAGGCCCCGCCGTAGGCCTTCCGGGTGATGATGGTGACCAGGGGGACGGTGGCCTCTGCATAGGCGTAGATCAGCTTCGCTCCCCGCCGGATGATCCCGTCCCACTCCTGGTCGGTGCCGGGCAGGAAGCCGGGAACGTCCTCGAACGTCAGGATCGGGATGTTGAAAGCGTCGCAGGTGCGCACGAACCGGGCTGCCTTCTCCGAAGCCTTGATGTCGAGGCAGCCGGCGAACACCATCGGCTGGTTGGCGATCACGCCGACCGCCCGACCCTCGACCCGGCCGAAGCCGCAGATGATGTTCTGCGCGTACAGGCCGTGCACCTCGAGGAACTCGTCGTCGTCGAGGACGCGCTTGATCACCTCGTGCATGTCGTAGGGCTGGTTGGGGGAGTCGGGGATCAGGGTGTCCAGCACCAGGTCGTGCTCGGTGATGGTGAGGTCGGCTTCCTCCTCGACGAAGACCGGCGGATCCTCGAGGTTGTTCTGCGGCAGGTAGGTGATCAGCTGCCGCGCGTACTCGATGGCGTCGGTCTCGTCAGCTGCCAGGTAGTGGGAGTTGCCGGACTTGGTTGAGTGGGTGCGTCCGCCGCCGAGTTCCTCCATGGTGACGTCCTCGCCGGTGACGGTCTTGATCACGTTCGGGCCGGTGATGAACATCTGCGAGGTCTGGTCGACCATGATCACGAAGTCAGTGAGGGCCGGAGAGTACACGTGGCCACCGGCCGCTGCGCCCATGATCAGCGAGATCTGCGGGATTACGCCGGAGGCCAGGACGTTGCGTCGGAAGATCTGGGAGTACAGGTCGAGGGAGACCACACCCTCCTGGATCCGAGCCCCGCCGCCCTCGTTGATGCCGATGATCGGGCACCCGGTCTTGATCGCGAAGTCGAGGATCTTGACGATCTTCTCGCCGTAGACCTCGCCGAGTGCGCCGCCGAAGATGGTCACGTCCTGGCTGAAGACACAGACCGGACGGCCATGGATCGCGCCGACTCCGGTGATCACGCCGTCGGTGTAGGGCCGCTTCTCCTCCATGCCGAACGAGAGCGAGCGGTGCCGGGAGAACTCGTCGAACTCGGTGAACGTGCCGTCGTCCAGCAGGCTGAGGACGCGCTCGCGGGCGGTCAGCTTTCCCTGGGCGTGCACTTTCTCGACCGAAGCCGCAGGGGAGGGGTGCTTGGCCTGCTCCATCCGGGCGGAGAGTTGGGCGATCTTGCCACGCGTCGTGTGGATGTCCAGGTCCATGTGCAGACGATAGATCACGACCGCGCGCTGAGCGTCAGTGCGCGGGATTGCATACCGACTTCGGTTCACGATCCAGCGACGTCCGCCATAGAGTCGGCGCGTGAATCCCAGTGTCAACGCCGAACTGTTGTCGGCCCGGCTGGTCCGGCCCGGCTCGGTGTGGACCGGTGTCCGCACGGTGGCCACCACCGGATCGACGAACGCCGACCTGGCTGCAGCTGCCCGCGCTGGCGCCGGCTCGGGTTCGGTCATGGTCTCCGACCACCAGAGTTCCGGACGCGGCCGGTTCACCAGGGTGTGGGAGGCGCCGCCCGGCACCTCGCTGGCGATCTCGGTGCTGCTGCGGCCGCCGGCAGCTGTTCCGGCCATCCGTTGGCTGTGGCTGCCGCTGCTCACCGGTCTCGCGGTTGCCGACGGGCTACGTGCGGCCACTGGAGTGTCGGCCGAGCTCAAATGGCCCAACGACGTCCTGATCGATGGTCGAAAGGTGTGCGGGATCCTGTCCGAACGGGTGGACTCCGACGCCGGCCCGGCGGTGATCATCGGGATGGGGATCAACACCACTCTCAGCGCCGATCAACTGCCGGTGCCGACCGCCACCTCCCTCGCGATTGCCGGTGCCGAAGTGGACGCCGGTGCGGTCGCGGCCGCCGTCCTCGATGCGCTGGGGGAGTGGTACCTGCGCTGGCTCGGCGGTCTGGACCTTCGGGAAGAGTATGCGGACCGCTGCTCCTCTGTCGGCCGCTCCGTGCGGGTGCAGCTGTCGGCGACCGGGTCGGTGGTCGGTGAGGCGACCGGCGTCGACCCGAACGGCTGCCTGCTGGTTCGGGTGGACGGCCGGATCCGGTCCTTCGCGGCGGGCGACGTCGCACACCTTCGCTGAGGGCAGTGTGGGAACATACCGCCATGGGATTGCCTCCGGAATTGCTTGGTAGTGGGGAAAAAGAGGTGCTGCATCTGCGCACTCACGCCAAGGTCCTCGTCCTGCCCGCCGTGGTGCTGGTGCTGGTCTCCATCGCCGCCGGGATGGCGTTCGCGCTGCCGGCCAACTTCCAGCCGTGGCTGACCTGGTCGATCGTTGCGGTCTGCCTGCTTGCGCTGGTGCTCTGGGTGCTGGCCCCGTTCCTGCGCTGGCTCACCACGACCTACACGTTCACCAATCGCCGGATCATCACCCGGCGCGGCATCATCAACAAGAGCGGTCACGACCTGCCGCTGACCCGGATCGTCAACGTCGCCTACAACCGCAGCCTTTCCGACCGGATCTTCGGCTGCGGCACGCTGGTGCTGACCACAGCCGCCGACGAGCCGGTCACCCTTGAGGACATTCCCGACGTCGAGCGGGTGCACGTGATGATGACCGAACTGCTGTTCGGCGGGGACCAGCCAGGCAGCATCCCCAAGGCAAATGACGCGTGAGCTCCGAGCCCACCGAATCCACCACCCGGCTTGGACTGCACACCCAGCTCGTGCGGTTCGTCATCACCGGCGGCCTCTCGGCGGTCGTGGACTTCGGGCTGCTGAACGTGTTCATGGCGCTTGGCCTCGACCCCAACACGTCCAAGGCGCTGTCGTTCGTCGCCGGTACGACGACCGCCTACCTGATCAACCGGCGCTGGACGTTCAACGCTGATGCGTCCAAGCGCCGTTTCGCTGCCGTGGTGGTGCTCTACGGGGCTACTTTCGCCGTTCAGCTGGGACTCTGGGCGCTGTGTTATCCGTGGCTGCACGCCCTCACCGGAAACGATCCGCTGGCGCGGGTGATCGCCTTCGTGATTGCCCAGGGCGTTGCGACCACAGTGAACTTCATCGTGCAGCGCACGCTGATCTTCCGCTGAACGACCGGGCGCATCCGCCTCGGACCGAGGGCCAGTCCAGGCGGTCGAGGGCCAGCCCTGACGTCGAGGGCCAGCCCCCAGGCACTGGCCCTCGACGTCAAGGCTGGCCCTCAGCGGTGGGCTGTGGTCAGAGAAGGCGGGCTGTGGTCAGAGAAGGCGGGCTCGAGAAGTGGTCTTCAGAGGGCGGTCATCTGTTGCGGCTCGACCAGCACGCCGCTGGCCGTCGGCAGGTCGGAGGGCATCACCCGGTAGACGCGCTTTCCGGCGGCCTCGGCGATGAAGTTGGTTGGCACCCCGTCCACGTAGTGCACCCCGCCGCCGTCGTCGGCGCCGTAGCCGCCGGGCAGGTCACCGGTGGCCACAGCATTGGTGTAGGCCGGGGCCCGTTCGGCTTCGCCGTCGAAATGCGGGCAGAAGCTGCCGGGCACCAGGCCCAGCCCGCCACGCCAGGCGCGGAAGTCGCCGAAGGAGTCGGTGATGCAGCCCTCGTACCAGCAGGAGCCGCCAGCGGAGACGCCGGCAAGGACGACGTCACCGGCCGCGTAGCGGGCCCGGATCGCGCGATCGACGTGGTGGGCCTGCCACAGCGCCAGCAGGTTCACCGTGTGGCCGCCGCCAACCACGAGCAGATCGGCGTCAGCCAGCCGCGTCACCGAACCGGCAGAACCGCCCTCCCAGAGGGTCAGCACCATGGTGCGCACCCCGAGGGTGCCGTAGGCCAGCAGGAACCTGTTGATGTACTGCGGGTCGTCGGCGGACGCAGTGGGCGCGAAGCACACCAGCGGCGAGGACTTGCCGGTCAGTTCGACCAGGTAGCGGTCGAGGTTGGTGGGGGCACCGAAGGGCGACATCGAGAAGCCGCCACCACCCATCGCGACGATGTGCGCAGTCATGTGCCCATCTTGGCAGAAGCCCCCGGCCTGCGGCGGTCGTACGGGCATCGGTAGGCTCGCCGCCGTGAGCACTCCCGCAGCGACCATCGGCGTGATCGGCGGTGGCCAATTGGCTCGGATGATGCACGCCGCCTCGATCGGGCTCGGCCTGCGGCTGCGGCTGCTGGCCGAGGGCCCAGACGTCTCGGCAGCGCAGGTGGTGCGCAACGTCACGGTCGGTGACTACACCGATCCGGCGACCGTCGCGGCCTTCGCTGCCGGCTGCGACGTGGTCACCTTCGACCACGAGCACGTGCCGACACCGATCCTGCATGACCTGGTTGCCGACGGTGTGACCGTGCGTCCGGGGCCGGAAGCCCTGGTGCACGCGCAGGACAAGGTTGTGATGCGCTCCCGGCTGGCCGCCCTCGGCGTGCCGTGCCCGGTGAATCAGGTGGTCGCGGACGCAGCTGCGCTGGTCGCCTTCGGCGGACGCCACGGCTGGCCAGTGATCGCCAAGACCTCCCGCGGCGGCTACGACGGCAAGGGGGTCTGGAAGCTCGACGGACCAGATGAGGCCGGTGTCCCCTTCGTTGGGCTGCGGGTGGATGCTGCGGTGATCGCCGAGGAGTTCATCGACTTCGCCCGCGAACTCAGCGTCCTGGTGGTGCGGCGTCCAGGTGGTCAGGCCGTGGCCTATCCGGTGAGCGAGTCGGTCCAGACCGACGGCATCTGCACCGCCACGATCACCCCCGCACCAGGGCTGCGTCCCGACCAGGCCAGGGAGTGCCAGGCGATTGGGATGCGGATCGCTGCCGAACTGGACGTCGTGGGGGTGCTGGCAGTGGAACTGATGCAGGCAGGAGATGGCTCGGTTGTGGTCAACGAATTGGCCATGCGGCCGCACAACACCGGGCACTGGAGCATCGACGGCGCCGTCACCAGCCAGTTCGAGAACCACCTGCGCGCCGTGGCCGACCTCCCCCTGGGTTCGACCGCAACGCTGGCGCCCTGGTCGGTGATGGTGAACGTGCTGGGCGGCAGCCGCAGCGACCTGCTCGGCGGGCTGGCCGAGGTGCTGGAAAGGGACCCGTCGCTGAGCGTGCAGTTGTACGGCAAGGATGTGGTGCCCGGCCGCAAGGTCGGCCACGTAACCGCGGTCGGCGCAGACCTCGAGCAGACCACCGAACGGGCCTGGCGTGCGGCCCGTCAGCTGATGGGAGAAACCGATGAGTGACCAGCCCCTGGTTGGGATCGTGATGGGTTCGGACTCGGACTGGCCGGTGATGTCGGCAGCGGCCGAAGCCTGTGCCGAGTTCGGGGTGAGCTACGAGGCTGACGTGGTTTCGGCCCACCGGATGCCGGAGGACATGGTCGTCTACGGCCGCGACGCCCACACCCGCGGCCTGAAGGTGATCATCGCCGGTGCCGGCGGAGCTGCACACCTGCCGGGCATGCTGGCGGCGCTGAGCCCGCTGCCGGTGATCGGCGTCCCGGTGCCGCTGAAGTACCTGGACGGGATGGACTCGCTGCTCTCGATCGTGCAGATGCCGGCCGGGGTGCCGGTGGCGACCGTGGCAATCGGCAACGCCCGCAACGCCGGCCTGCTCGCTGTCCGGATCCTCGCGGCATCGGACCCGGAGCTCACCGCGAAGATGGTCGCTTTCCAGGCCGACCTCCGGGAGACCGCGCTGGCAAAGGGCGCCGCCGTCCGCGGCAACTGACCCGGTCGGGCCCGGCCACCGGCAGGGCTAGCGGACGCCGTACCTGAAGGCGTAACCGCCGGCTTCGGCAATCCGGTTGACCTGGATCCGGATCTCCCGGTACGGGAACTGGTTGGCGTACTTTGCCCCTAGGCTCCTGGCCTGTTCCTCGATGGAATCGGCGATGGTGTCCGTCCGGGTGTTGTAGGACGTCTTCTGGAAGCCGAAGCCGCTGGTGGAACCGAAATCGCCGTCGTCGCCGCCGCTGGTGAGGCCGGCTCCCGACTCCTTCAGCATCTCGCTGAACCGGAGTTCGCCGCCCGCGGCGTCCAGCGTGATGGTGGCCAGGTACTTGAGCCTTGCCGTCGAGAGGAAAGCCTTCCGCTCGGCCACCACCCGGGTCAGGGTGATCCGGTCACCGACCTGGTCGAAAGCCAACTGCCACGCGTGGGCGAAGGCGGCGATCTGCCCGATCATCGGCGATTGTTGCGGGGTCTGGCTCATGCCAGAAATGCTATCCGGGCGTCACCGGACGCGGAGCAGTTCGCGGTCACGCAGCACCTCCAGTGCCGCAAGGGTGACCAGTGGGTTGCTGCTGCCGCAGCCCGGTTGGTCCCCAGTCGGCGTAGCTGCCGCGGCTCACCACCCGGTCAGCGGTGACAGTGGTCGGCGCCTCAAGCGGGAACCCGCCGTCCGGCAGCCGTTTCGACTCCAGCAGTGCCAGCGCGTCGGCGCAACGCGGGTCGCCGAGGCGCCCCAGGTCGGCCATCACCTGCAGCGCGAACAGCACGTCGAAGAACTGGATCGGGTAGTGGATCCGGTCCGGGCCCGGCCTGCCGGACCAATCCGGCACGATCAGGCTGCCGTCGCCCCGATGCCAGAGCAGCCGCCGCGGCAAGCACCAGGTCAGCCACCCGTTGGGCCGCATCGAGGGCCGGCGCGTAGTCGTGGGCGCTGCCCGTAGGCCCACAGCCCGCGGGCGGGGATCAGGGACTCCTGGAAAGACGAGTTGGTGGCCTCCGCCCGCTTGTCGCAGTTCCAGCCGCCATCCGGCCACTGCCAGCCGATCAGCCGGTCGACCACGTCACGGGTGCGGTCCTCCTCCAGCCCCAGCCGAACCGAGTACCAGATCGCGTTGCCGTCCATGGACGCGCAGTGCCGGACCCGCTCCTGCCTGCCCCGGGTAGATCACCGTCATCGGCGACTCGAGGAAGTGCCTGGCGAACAGCCAGTCGTGGACCAGGCGGACCAGCGGGCGCAGGGCCGGGTCGCCGGCGCGGGTAGTCGATCATCGCCAGGCAGGTCAGCGTCCAGTGCGGACCCTGCCACTTTCGGTAGGTGTGGTGGAGGGTCTTGGCATCCTGCTCCAGCACCCGCAGCAATGCCAGCGCGATCGGCGAGCCGGGGATCTGCCCGCGCAACGACCTGGCCTCCGCCGAGTCCGGATCCAGCCCTGCCACGATGTTCGCCCGGTAGGCGACCACCGGATCGCCTGAGTTGGCCAGGCGGTCGACCAGCACCTCGGACGCTGCGGCCGACCCTGACTGAACCGATGGAGCGACATCCACCTCCGGATCGTAGCGCCGCGCCCGACAACCGCGACGATCGATCAGTTTCGAAGAAGCGCCGCGCCGCTGCCGTTCGTACCATGACTGGTAGTTCCCGACACGACGAGTTCAGGAGGGCATCATGGTTGATGCGCAGAAGGCAGCGAAGCGCACAAGCACCACCGCCAAGACCGGAGGGGCGTTCACCGAGGAGGAACTCGCCGCGATGAAGGAACGCGGCAAGGAGGTGAAGGCGGCAAGGGGTCGCGCGGCGAAGGACGAGGAACCCTCGGTCGTCGCCAAGATCGCGGAGCTGCCGCAGCCGGATCGCGACCTGGCCGAGCGCATCCATGCGATCGTCAGGGCGAACGCGCCGGCGCTCGCACCCAAGCTCTGGTACGGCATGCCAGCCTATGCAAGGGACGGCAAGGTGGTCTGCTTCTTCCAGGCCGCAGCCAAGTTCAAGGC
Organism: uncultured Actinomycetota bacterium; assembly: GCA_963848845.1. GTDB lineage: Bacteria > Actinomycetota > Actinomycetes > Propionibacteriales > Propionibacteriaceae > Propionicimonas. The sequence continues at coordinate 163,886 of CAWKFH010000007.1, read as the reverse complement.
CAGGTACGCGACGCTCGGCTTCAGTGACGATGCATTCCTCGACGAAGGCACCATGTGGCCCACCGCCTACGCCCTCACCGAACTGACCGCCGCCAATGAGGCCGTGATCAGCGCCCTCGTGAAGCGGGCCGCCGGCTGAGGTGTCGGCATCGCCGACGATGGCTGCCGCGCATAGGCTGGCCGGGTCGGAGGAGGCGTGATGAGCAACACCGAGACCAGGTCCGAGGTCCTCGAGTGCGCGCAGGCTTCCGGGCACGACCCCGAGCACGTCCAGGTCATCGAACCAAGGGACGTCGACCTCGGCGGGACCGACGGCCTGAAGGTGCGACGCACGTTGCCCTCCCTGCGGCGCTCGTTCGTCGGCGCCTGGTGCTTCGCCGACCACTACGGCCCGGCGCAGGGCGTCTGCATGGACGTACCGCCGCACCCGCACACCGGCCTCCAGACCGTCAGCTGGCTGTTCGAAGGTGAGATCGAGCATCGCGACTCCGGTGGCGTGCACTCGATGGTGCGACCCGGCGAGGTGAACCTGATGACCTCCGGCCACGGGATCGCCCACTCCGAGGTGTCCAGCCCTGAGCGTGACCTGCTGCACGGCGTGCAGCTTTGGGTGGTGCTGCCGGAAGCCAGCTCGGACCTGGTCCGCGAGTTCCAGCACTACAGTCCCGACGTGCTGGAAGCCGTTGGGGTCCGGGCCCGGCTGCTGATCGGGAGCCTTGCCGGCGCGACCTCCCCGGTACGCACCGAGACGCCACTGCTGGGCGCGGAGGTGGTGATCGACCCCGGCGCCACCTGGGAGCTGGCTGTCGATCCCGGCTTCGAGCACGGCGTACTGGTCGACACCGGGTACGTCGATTTCGACGGCGTCCGCCTCGACCGCACGGTGCTCGGCGTCCGCGACGCAGGGCTGGACCACCTGCGGCTGACCAACCCGACCGATGCCCCTGCCCGGATCATGCTGCTGGGCGGGGAGCCGTTCGACGAAGGTGTCGTGATGTGGTGGAACTTCATCGGCCGTAGCCACGACGACATCGTGCAGCTCCGCGAGGAGTGGAACGAGGCGCCGGACGACCGGTTCGGACGGGTGGCCGGCTACCGCGGTGCCGTCCCGAGGCTGGCTGCGCCGCCGCTGCCGGCCGACCTGCGGCTGAAGCGCCGATTCCGCAGGGGAAGGCAGTGATGCCGTGAGTGAAGGCAGCAGGCTCACCATGAGGAAGATCCTGGGGTCGATCGGAGCGCTGACGCTGCTCGCCACCGTGGCGTTGGGTGCGTCCTCGCCCGGTTCGGCGACGGCGTCCCCAGCTGTTGTGGGTGAACCTTCGGGCTGGACGGTGAAGGCGATGACCTACAACGTGCTCTACGCGGACGCGGCGGCGTCCGGCAAGTTCCCCCGGGTTCCCGCCGCCGACCTGGACTGGGACCTGCGCGACGACCAGCTGGTCGAGTGGATCAGGCATGAGGGCCCTGACGTGATCGGTTTCCAGGAGAACCTGGACGAGGTCGAGCTGGACGGTCGAAACGTCCTCCAGTTGAACACGGTCGCGCCGCTGCTCGCCGACTTCGCCTTCGTGCGGCTGGACAACGACAACCCGATCGCCTTCAGGACGTCGCGATTCCGGTTGATCGGAGACGGCGCCACAAGGATCGCCTCAGCAGACGGGGGCAGGACGATCCTGCGGGACCGGTGGGTCACCCACGCGACCCTCCAGGATCGGGCCAGCGGGCGGCAGTTCATCGTGTTCAACACCCACCTGTCGGCAGCAGCCGAAGGCGACAAGGCGGCCGCCGCACGCGCGGCGCAGGCGAAGCGGGTGACCACGGTGGTCCGGTCGGTGAGCAAGGATCTGGCCATCCCGTTCGTCGTGACCGGTGACCTGAACGTCAAGGACGGGAGTACCGGGAAGGCGGGTGCTCCGCTCGCGGAGTTGGCCGGCGCTGGGCTGGTGAACTCATCCGGGTGGGCTGTGCAGGACACCGGCGACATCCCCGGGGCCGTCTCGGTGCAGTCGATGACCGCGATGGTCAATGGCACGCGGACCTACAAGGCTGTGCGCACCAGTGGCAGCACCCTTGACTACGTCTGGGCCCCCAGAGGTGCCGTGGTGAAGACCTACAAGGTCTCCACCGGCCCGCACACGGTGCAGCGCACGATCGACGGAGTCCGCTACTGGTTCTACGCCGACGACAAGATTCTGCCCTCGGACCACAACCCGGTCGTGGTGGAGGTCGCCTTCAACGATTCCATCGCCACCCTCGGTTCGACTGCCACCCGGGCCGGCTCCCACAAGCTCGCCGGGAAGGTCTACGAGACTTACCTCAGGAAGGGCGGGTGGGACGTGTTCGGGCTGCCGGTGACCAATCGCTGGCGGGCCACCTACAAGGGAATCGGCGTCTGGACCCAGCGCTTCGCCAACGGCACCATCCAGTGGTCGACCCGAGCAGTCCGGGCTTCGGTGAGCCCGGCGACCACCTCCATCAGCGGCACGAGCGGCTTCCGTGACGCGCTTGCCGCCTCGACCCTGAAGGCCGGGGTGATCTACAGGTCGGGTGAGCTGAGGAACTCGACGACCACGGGCAGGGCGCTCCTGAGTGGCCTGCTCCATGAGGGGAGGATCATCGACCTGCGCACCGGTCCGGAGCGCTCCCGCAGGCCCGACCCCACGCTCCCGGAGGTGTCGCGATCCTCGTACCCGGTGGCGGCCACTGGCTCCCCCGGTGACCTTGTGGCGAGCTCGGGCAGCAGGGCGGCGTACCGGAAGGTCCTCGCGAAGGTGGCGGCCGCCCCGGGATCGATCCTCCTGCACTGCTCGGACAACCGCGTCCGTACCGGTTGGGCTGTGGCCCTGATCATGTACGCCGCCGGCGCGAGCGACACCGACGTCGAGGCCGAATACACCCGAACCGCCGGGGCGACCACCGCGCAGGTCTCCGCAGCGATCAGCAAGGCCAAGCACGACTACGGCTCGATGCACGGCTTCCTCACCGACGGTCTCGGCCTCAGTGAGCGCCAGATCTCTGCGATCAGGGCAAAGGCCACCTGACTCGTCCAACAGCACCGTCCGTGTCGCCGGCTAGCCAACGGCGCGGAGCATGCGGGCAAGGATCTCCCGCAACTCCGCACGCTCGGACTCGCCGAGGTCGGTGGTGTACTCGACGCCGGCCGGGATCCAGGCAAGGCCGGCCATCGTCTCCCGCACGTCGGCACCGCCGACCGGCCACCTGGTGTGGGTGGCGTCCTGGGCTTCGGCTCCACGTGCCCAGGGGCCGAAGTGCTGCAGCATGCGGTCCAGCGGCAGCTCCAGCACGGCCATGGTCTCGACCTTCTGGCGCACCCAGGACCGGGCCGCCAGGATGCGTTCCTCCACCTCAGCAGGCGTCATCGGTTTCGGGTGGAAGCCGAGCAGGGTGTGCTCGATCTCGCTGAGCCGGTCGATCCGGAATGTGCGCCAATCGTCCCGGTCGAGGTCCCAGCCCAGCAGGTACCAGTGCCGGTCGGCGGGGGAGAGGGCGTACGGCTCCACCCGGCGCCGGCTCAGGTCGCCGGTTGCCGAGGTGTAGCTGAACCGGACCCGTTCGTGGTCGCGGCAGGCCAGCGCGAGCTCACCGAGGACCTCAGGGGAGACGGCGGCGCCGGTGCGGATCCCGGCCGGCCGGACAGCGTCGGCAAGGGCGTTCACCTGCCGTCGCAACTGGCGGGGGAGCACCTGCTCCAGCTTGGCCAGCGCGGTCAGGGTGGTTTCCGGGCCGCCCACCAGCCGTTGGGCAGCGGCGACCCGGAGCCCGATGGCCATCGCCACCGCCTCGTCGTCGGTGAGCAGGAGCGGGGGCAGGGCGGAACCGGCCACCAGGCGGTAGCCGCCGGCGGCACCGGGGGTCGACTCGATCCGGTAGCCCAACTCGCGGAGCCGGTCGATGTCGCGCCGGACGGTGCGTTCGGTGACCCCGAGCCTTTCGGCCAGTTCGGTGCCGGCCCAATGGCGATGGGTCTGGAGCAGGTTGAGCATCGCCAGCGCCCTGGAAGTGGTGTCTGCCATGGTGCAAGAATGCCTCGAATTGAGGACGGAAACTGTCCGCAATGAGATTTAGGCTCGGCCCATGAACCATTCGATCATCGAGGCCGACGGCCTGACCAAGCGATTCACCGTCAAGAAGAAGACGATCGAAGCTGTGGTCGACCTCAGCTTCAGCGTCGCCAAGGGAGAACTGGTCGCCTTCCTCGGTCCCAACGGCGCGGGCAAGTCGACCAGCCTGCGGATGCTCACCACGCTGATTCCGCCGACCTCGGGGACCGCAACGGTCGTCGGTCACGACATCCTGCGCCAGCCGGGCCGGGTGCGCGCGAGGATCGGCTACGTCGGTCAGCTCACCAGCGGCAGCTTCGCGCAACTCTCCCGCGACGAACTGGTCAGTCAGGGAGCCTTCTACGGCATGTCCCGCAAGGCGGCGCTGAGCCGGGCGGACGAGCTGATCGAGTCCCTCGGGATGGCCGGCTTCGCCAGCCAGACCGTGCAGCGCCTCAGCGGCGGCCAGAAGCGCAGGCTCGACATCGCACTCGGTCTCATGCACGCCCCGCCCCTGCTGTTCCTCGATGAGCCCTCGACCGGGCTCGATCCGCAGAGCCGGGCCAATCTGTGGGATCACATCCTCAAGCTCCGAGCTGACCACGGCACCACGGTCTTCCTCACCACCCACTATCTCGAGGAGGCCGACCGCTACGCCGAGCGGGTGATGATCATGGACAAGGGCCAGGTGATCGCCGATGACACCGCGGCAGCCCTCAAGGCCAACCTGGCCGGCGACCTGCTCAGTTTCGGCTTCACCTCGGCCGCCGAGGCGGACCGGGCGGCCAGCATCGTTGAGCAGCGGACCGCACGGCCCGTGCACCGGCGCGGCCCGGACGTGATCGAGTTGACCGCGCCCGCCGGCGATTCCCTCCTGCCGAGCCTGGTCCGGGCCCTGGACGCGGTCGGGATCTCCGTGGCGAAGGCGAGCGGCATCCCGCCAACCCTCGACGACGTCTTCCTCGCCCTTACCGGGCGGACGCTGCGCGAGGCGGGCGAAGGCGAGCCGGCCGAGGAAGCCGAAACCACCCCGGAACCCCAGACCCAGATGACCGGAGCACTCTCATGAACAACACCGACCTGCACGAGACCGTCGTCACCAGCAATGCGGTCACCGACACCTGGCACGTCCTCACCCGTGAACTGAAGCCGACCCTCCGCGACCCGTTCACACTGATCTTCAGCCTGGTCCAGCCGCTGGTCTTCCTCGGGCTGTTCGCGCCCCTGCTGATCGGGCAGTCCGGTGCTGCCACCGGGGAGACGCTGCAGTGGTTCGTGCCTGGAGTGCTGGTGATGATCGTGTTGTTCGGCACCGGTGCGACCGGCTCGAACCTGCAGTACGAGATGATGACCGGCTCCCACGAGCGCACCCTTGTCGCCCCGCTGGCCCGCTCTTCCCTGCTGGTCGGGAGGGCGCTGAAGGAGATCGCCCCAATCATCGCCCAGTCGTTGATCATCGTCGCCATCGCCTGGCCCTTCGGCTTCGCGCCACACCTTGCCGGCATGGTGATCGGCCTGTTGTTGCTGGCGGTCTTCGGCGTCGGGCTCGGTTCGCTTTCCTACGCGCTCGCCCTGGCGACCAAGGACCGCGAGTGGCTGTTCTGGGGGGTCCAGCAGACGCTGATCTTCCCGCTGCTCATCCTCTCCGGGATGCTCCTGCCGCTCGACGCCGCTCCGGGCTGGATGCGCGCGGTGGCTGCGGTGAACCCGATCAACTGGGTGGTGCAGGCCGAACGGGCGCTCTTCGCCGGGGACCTGGCCAACCCGGCGGTGCTGTGGGGCTGGGTGTCGGCGCTCGCGCTGGCTGCTCTCGGCCTGTGGTTGGGCATCCGCGGCATTCGTCGCAGCAACTGATCTCATGACGCCCGGGTGCCGGTCCACACGGCCGGCTGGCAGAGTGGTCGCGTGGTGATCGAGGTGCGGCCGGCTTCGGTCTTCGACGATGTCAGGGACGTGCTCGGGCCGAAGCGGCCCGACGCCGACGTGTGCTGGTGCATCAGCTACCGCGTCAGCTCGAAGGAGAACCAGTCCCTGCACCGCGAGGCCCGCGGCGAGCTGGTTCGGAAGCTGTGCCGGCAGGATCCGCCGCCGGGGGTGCTCGCGTACGACGGTGAAGAAGTCGTGGGCTGGGCCGCCGTCCATCCACGGGCGGACACCGCCTTCGCGACCAACCGGAGGATTCCCCACGTCGACGACCTGGATGTCTGGTCGGTGTGGTGCATCCGGGTGCGCCCGGGGCACCGTGGCGAAGGGATCTCCCACCGGCTGCTGGCAGGAGCCGTGGCGTTCGCCCGCGAACGCAAGGCACCCGCCATCGAGGGTTACCCGGTCGACAACCGCGGCGCCAGAGTCGATCTGACGATGGCGTACGTCGGGACGCGCAAGCTCTTCGAGCAGGCCGGCTTCGCAAAGGCCGCCGACACCTCCTCCGTGCTGAACGGCTTTCCCCGGGTGCTGATGCGGCTGGACCTGCGCTGACCGACCCGACGCCCACACCGCCGGCAAACCGGCTCGGAGCCGGCTCGAGCACCGATAGACTCGCCCTGAGCGCACTCGTCCGCCATTCGTGGCCTCCAGGACTTGAGGGCGGGCCATCGCGGGAAGGCTGGCAGGTGGAGACAGTCCCAAGGAGCCGGGATGGCAGCATCCACGTGACCGACGAGCGGGTCAACGCGATCTCCCACCTGGTCGGCGCCTGTTTCGCCCTGGTGGGGGCTGGCCTGCTCGTCGCGCAGGCGAGCGTCCAGGGAGACCCGTGGAAGCTCGTCGGGCTGGCCGTCTATGGCGCCTCGGTGCTCCTGCTCTTCGTGTCCAGCGCACTGCACCACGGGATCGACGGCAGTCCCCGGCTGAACGAGGTGCTGCGCACGCTCGACTACGACTCGGTGTTCTTCCTGATCGCCGGCACCGTGACCCCGCTGGTGCTGGTGCTGTTCCGCAACGTCTATGGCTGGACGGTGCTCGGCGCGGTGTGGACGATCGCTGTGCTCGGGATCGTGTTGCGCTCGGTCTGGCGCCAGGTGCCGAAGTACGTCACGAACACCCTCTACATCGCCCTCGGCTGGATGACGGTCCTGCTGCTGGGCGCTGCGGTGAGCGTGCCCCTCGGCGCGATGCTGCTGATGGCAGCGGGCGGTGTGGTGTTCAGCGCCGGCTTCGTGATCTTCGTGATCGAGAAGCCGAACCCACTGCCCGGCGTCTTCGGCTTCCATGAACTCTGGCACCTGCTGGTGATGGTGGCAGCGCTGCTCAACTACCTGCTGATCTACTTCTACGTCCTTCCGGCGTAGCGATCCGGCCCGTAGTTGTGCGAAGGGATCCAATCGCCGTCCGGACGTATCTTGAGGCGAGCTGGGCGCTCCGATTGCTCAAAGTCGATCAGGGAGGAAATGGCCATGCGTACTCGGGTTCTGCTCGCCGGATTGGCGGTCTTCATGGCGGTGCCGTTCACCGCCCCGGCTGCGACCTCCCATGCGGCCGCCGATGGCTGCGCGGCGGGGGTGAAGTCCGACTTCAACGGGGACAACCGAACCGACACAGTGGTGGGCGACCCCTACGCGACGGTCGGGGGCGTGGTCGAGGCCGGGCGGCTGATCGTGCTGTACGGCGACGCCGATGGCCTGGTCGGTGAGGGTCTCCGCGATGTCCTCTGGCAGGGCGAGGCAGAGGTTTCCGACCTCCCGGAGGCCGGCGACCGGTTCGCCACCTCACTGGCCATGGCAGACATCGACTGCGACAGCTACACCGACGTTGTGGTCGGCACGCCCATGGAGGACCTCGGCGGCAACCAGGACGCCGGGCTGGTCCAGGTCCTCTACGGGGGCGCCGGCGGCCTTGCCATCTCCGATGCCACCACCAGCTACACCGCGGCGAGCTTCGGCCAGGTGATCACCGCCGGCGACCGGTTCGGCCAGGCGGTCGACGTCGTGGAGGACCTCGGACAGGGCGGCACACCGGCCCCGGACGCCTACGCCCTGGCGATCGGGGTTCCCGGCGCCAACGTCGCCGGGCACAACGACGCCGGCGCACTCGCCGTGAAGGCCGCCCATGACGGCGGCACCGTGAACTTCTGGATCACCCAGAACACCGACGGCATCCCCGGCGGCGCCGAGGCCGGGGATCAATTCGGTGCAGCCGTGTCCTGCAACTACCTCTCGGGTGAGGAGAGCATCATCGACTGTGCCGTCGGTGCGCCGAAGGAGGACATCGGCTCGAAGCAGGATGCCGGCTCGGTCACCGTCGTGCAGGACATCTACTTCGACGACGAACTGGTCGGGGTCTCGCTCGACCAGAACGCTCCCGGGGTTCCGGACACGGCGGAAGCCGGCGACTTCTACGGGCGCAGCATCGACACCATCCGGGTGGGCGGCACGTCGCGGATCGCTGTCGGTGCGCCTGGGGAGAACGTCGGCTCGGACAGCAACGCCGGACTGGTGCAGCTGTTCAGCTCGGACCTCGCCGACATCGACGCCGGCACCGCACTGACCCAGGACACCGCCGGGGTGGGTGACTCCGCGCAGCCCGGCGACATCTTCGGCGACGAGGTCGCCTGGATCGCCCCCGGCCTCGGGGACATTCGGACCAGGCTCGCCGTGAGCGCTCCGAAGGAGAACACCTCCGCCGGCGCGGACTCCGGAATGGTGCAGGTCTTCCCCACCAACAACCTTGGCTCCGAGGTCACCTGGACCCAGGGCAGCCCCGGGGTTCCGGGCGCCTCCGACGGCGGTGACCAGTTCGGGGCGACCCTTTCGATGGTCGCCGGCGCCAGCGAACGGGTCCTTCTGGTGGGCGTCCCCGATGACACCGCACACACCGCGGGCATGGTGAACGTGATCCCGTTCGGTGGCGGCACGCCGAGGTTCTGGGCTCCGGGCGGGGCGATTCCCGTCGCCGGGGCGAGCCGGTTCGGGGACAGCCTCGGCGGGGTCAACGGCGGCGCTGAGTAGCCAGGGCTGTCCCGGCGGCGGCGCGCCAGCGGGGAGGTTTGGGCTATCAAGGCAATACTGGATGGCGCCCGCTTCACCTTCCCCGCAGGAGATTGATGGCCACGACCACCGCCCAGCCGACCAGTGAGGCGCTGGGACCACCGCAGCAGCGCAGTCAGGGCATTGCGCTGCGCCGGGGCCTGATCCTGATGCTGATGACCGTGATCGTGCCGGGTTCCGCCCAGCTCGCCGTCGGCAAGCGACGCCTTGGCCGGCTCGCGCTGCGGACCTGGCTCATCCTGATCCTCCTGCTGGTGGTGGTCCTGCTCCTGCTGATCCCGTTCCGCTCCTTCATGATCGGGCTCTACGCCAATCCGGTAACGCTGACCGTGCTGCGCTGGCTGGTACTGGCTCTCGGCGCCGGGTGGGCGCTTCTGCTGGCGGACGCGTGGTGGCTGGCGAACCCCCGGAACATGTCCACCCGCGGCAAGTGGGTCTCCGGCCTGCTCGCGCTCGTCCTTGTCGCCACCGGGAGCGGTGCGGCGTGGGCGGCGTCCAGCATGTTCGCGACGCAGTCGAAGCTGGTCACGAGCATCTTCACCGGTGGCGGATCCACCCAGCAGGAGAACGGCCGGTACAACGTCCTGCTCCTCGGTGGGGATGCGGGCGCGGACCGTGGCGGCCTTCGTCCGGACTCCATCACTGTGGCCAGCATCGATGCCGAGACCGGGCGCACCGTCCTGTTCAGCCTGCCAAGGAACATGCAGCACGCCCCGTTCCCTGCGGACTCGCCCCTGCACGCCAAGTACCCCGACGGCTACTTCTGCAAGGTGAAGGACCTTGCTGACGCCTGCCTGCTGAACGGCATCTACACCCTCGCCACCCAGAACAAGAAGCTGTTCCCCGGGGTGAAGTACCCGGGGGTCGAGGCCACCAAGGGAGTCGTCGAGGAGACCCTCGGGCTGAAGATCAACTACTGGGCGATGATCGACCTCAAGGGCTTCAAACAGCTGATCAACGCAGTCGGCGGCATCCGGCTGGACATCGGCAAGCGGGTGCCGATCGGCAGCCTGCACGGCCCCAAGGGCGTCTACGACTGGATCGAGCCCGGCAAGAACGTCAAGCTGGACGGCTTCCACGCCCTGTGGTTCGCCCGTTCCCGGGAGTACTCCACCGACTACGAGCGCATGCTGCGACAGAAGTGCGTGATGAACGCCATGCTGAAGCAGCTGAACCCGACCACGGTGCTGACCAAGTTCCAGGCCATCGCGGACGCGGGGGAGCAGATCGTCGCAACGAACCTGCCGTCGTCCGAGATCGGCACCATGCTGGACCTGGCGATGAAGGGCAAGTCGCAGCCGATGGGCTCGGTGAGCTTCACCCCGCCACTGATCGTCCCGATGGACCCGGACTTCGCGAAAATCCGCCAGGTCGTCGCGGACAAGATCGCGGCCAGCGAGCAGAAACCCACTGCCTCCGCCAGCTCGTCACCGTCCGGTTCGGCCAGCCCGAAGCCGAAGTCGTCCAGCAAGACCCAGACCGACAACCTTGACAGCATCTGCAAGGTCAGCAGCTGACCCACGCCGCCCCCTCCAGACCCGTCCGGCACGGGCCCCGTCCCCGGCCCGAGCCCCCACCCAGAAGCCGCCGGTTGGCGCAGAAGCCACCGCTCTTTCGGCGGCATTTGCGCTAAGTGGTGGCGTTTGGGGGGACGCGGGGCCAGAGGGGGCCGTGGCCGGGGTCAGAGGGTGCCGGAGCCCAGGATCGAGAACACCTGGCGGCCCACCTCGGAAGTGAGTTCACGCCCGGTCGCGAAGTCGGGCACGCGGGTCATCACGGCCAGCCGGTAGTCGCGACCGTCGCCCTTCACCGTGCCCATCGAGTTGACGGCCCACAACCCGTCGGTGGACTTGAACTGCACCCAGCCGTTCTTCAGGTGCACCTGCACCGAGCCGGACTTCGGCGACCCGACCCCCCAGGTCTGGTCGTCGGTGACCTTGCCCATCAGGTCGTAGACATAGCCGGCCTGGTCGGCGGTGAAGGCGTCGGTGCCGCCTTCGGTCAGGTACCTCAGCAGCAGCACCTGGTCGGACGGGGTGGTCCAGGTCCAACTCCAGTCGTCGCGGGCCGGTTCGCGGTGGGTGTGGGTCATCAACAGGTCGTCGGCGAGCTGCTGGTAGGCATCCGGTCCACCGCCGTAGGCCCAGAGGGTCTCGGCGGATTCGTTGTCGGAGCGCGTGATCATCTTCTCGGCGACGGCCTCGTACTCCGGGCTCAGCAGGCCGCCGGCCTCCCGCAGCGCCATGAGTGCGGTCATCACCTTCACCATCGAAGCGTTCTGGCTGGCGTAGTCGCCGTTGAAGCTGTAACTGCCACCGCTGCGCACGTCGGTGACGAAGACCCCGAACTTGTCGCTGCCGCCGGAGACGATCTTCAGCACTTCGTCGAGCTGGGACTTGATCGGGCCCGTCGGGGATGCGGTCGGGCGCGGGATGTTGGGGGTGGCGGTACACGCGGCGAGCGCAGAAAAGGCCATTCCGCCGGACACCACCCCGGCTGTTGCCAGCAGGGAGCGGCGGCTGATCATGTTCATCGCGGTACTTCCAGTCGTTGCCGAAACCTGCGGGCCATCATGCCATCGGGCCGGTGACACGTTCGGTTGCTCCGAGACGGGCCAGCGACTTCATCGGTGACCGGGCCTTCGACGACAACGGCCGAGCCGCCACCAAGCAGGGGCCCGAGCAGGGCAGCGGCCAGGGACTCCCACGCCGTGGTCGGGCGAACCAGCACCCGTCCCGCGACGGGGGCCACCAGCCCGGTCGCGGCGTGGCTCAGCTGCCGCTCCGCATCTCGCCAGGCCAGGTCGCCGGGCTGGACGGGGGTCGCATAGTGCGCGTCCGGTTCGGCAAGGGCCTCGGCGGTGTAGTCCAGCACCCCGGCCGGAAGGTCCCGCAGGCCCAGGCCCAGCGGGTGCAGCGAGCAGGCGATGGTCAGCGCCGGCGGGTGCGGTTGGGGGACCTCGGGCCCCACGACCACCAGCTCGGACGCCGCCGTGGTCGTGGTCGTGAAGCTGCAACCCCGCTGCCAGGCAGCCAGCGGCCAGACCAGGCTCATCCAATGACCCGGGTGGTCGGCGTTGAGCGGGCCGGCCACCTCTGAAGTCACGTCGAGGCTCTCCAACAGGTTCGCGGTCTTGTCCACCCAGTTGGCGAAAGTGCGCAGGCTCAGTTCGGTGCGGGCGCCGGTCTCGGGCCGGTACCAGGTGAGCAGCGCTTCCGATCCGTTCCGGCGTCCACGCTCAGCCAGGGCACTCACTATCGGGTTCGCAGCCACCGGTTCATCGTAGGGGGCGCTCCGCGCGGTTCGTTCCTCACCGGCTGTGGGAAACTCAGGCTGTGCGCTATGTCGTGATAATGGCCGGCGGGTCCGGCACCAGGTTGTGGCCGCTGTCCCGTCAGGGCACCCCAAAGCAACTGCTTCCGCTGGTGAACGGCCGGAGCCTGCTGCGGCTCGCGTTCGAACGTTCGCTGGCCTCGGTGCCGCCCGAACGGGTGCTGGTGGTGACCGGCGCGGCCTACGCCGACGCGGTCGCAGCCGACCTGCCCGAACTACCGGCTGCGAACATCCTCGGGGAACCGGTGGGCCGGGACTCGCTCAACGCCGTCGCCTGGCCGGCGGCGGTCCTCGACCGGCTCGACCCGGACGCTGTGATCGCCCAGGTGTCCGCCGACCAGGTCATCGAGCCGATCGGGGTGTTCGCCGAATGCCTCGAAACCGCCTTCGAAGTGGCCGAGGCCGATCCGTCGGTCCTGGTGACCCTCGGGGTGGTGCCGACCAGCCCGCACACCGGCTACGGCTATCTGCATCGCGGCGAACCACTCGCCGGCTTCCCCGGTGCGCACGCCGTGCTGGACTTCGCCGAGAAGCCGGCCCATGAGGTCGCCGAGGGCTACCTGGCCTCCGGTGAGTACTGGTGGAACTCTGGGATGTTCGTCTGGCGGGCCGCCACGTTGCTGGATCAGCTGCGGCTGCTGCTGCCGGCCACCCACGCCGCGATCACCCGGCTCGCCGAGCACCCCGAACTGTTGGCTGACATCTTCCCGGGGCTGGCCAGGACTTCCGTCGACTACGGGGTGATGGAGCCGGTCTCTGCCGGTCACGGGAGCGCGCACGTTGCGGCGGTGGCACTCCCCGTCCACTGGCGGGACGTCGGCGGCTACGCCAGCCTTGCCGAGATCATCGGTGAGGATGCGGCCGGCAACGCGGTTTCCGGGCTGAGCGTCGCCATCGACTCGGAGAACAACATCGTGGTGAACTCCGATCCCGGATCGGTGATCGGGCTGCTCGGCGTGACCGGAATGGTGGTGGTGCGGACGCCGGAGGCCACCCTCGTGGCCAGCGCAGGGGACGCGGAACGGGTGAAGGAACTGGTGGCGGCCGTCGTGCTGCAGGCCGGCCAGCAGTTCGCCTGAGCGATCTGCCCCCGCTCCCTCGATAGGCTGGCCGGGAGACAGCGGAGGTACCACATGATCGACAACCTGAAACGAATCCGGGAACCGCTCACCTGGGCCGTGATCGCCATCGTGGCGGCCAACCTCGTGCTCGGCATGGTGCAGCTCGTCCTTCAGCTGCGGCAGTCGATGCCGGTGTTCGCCGTCTTCCAGGAGATCGGCGCCTCGCTGATGAACCTGACCCTGGTTGTGGTCGTGGTCATTCTGGTCTGCACCTGCTTCTTCATCTCGCCAGCCACCCCACACGCGCTGCTGATCACCCGGGTCGCGGCCTGGGTGCTCACCGTCGGGGTGTTGCTGACCCTGGTCTGCTCGATGCTCGGGGTCGTCGCCTCGGCGAACCCCTTCGGCGTGGCGTTCGAGATCGTCGGCGGCCTGCTCGACCTGATCCTCAAGGGACTGGCAGCTGGTGCCGTCTGGGTGCTGATGCGTGGCGTCAACGCCGGCCGGATCGACACGGCTGCACCGGCAGAACCCGCGGTGATCGAAACCGAACCGGAAACCGACGAGGTACCAACGGTCTGGCAGCGCAGTGAGGCGACCGGCACCGCCTGGCGCACTGCGGACGAGGCGGCCACCGGCGTCCCCGGCGCAGCCCGGCTGCCGGCGACGGATCAGCCCTCCCCCGGCGCGATCTTCCGGGACGAGGCCGAAGGTCCACCCCCGGACGCCCCCCGCAGCTGACGTCCCCCAACGGGGGACCCCGAGGGCGAAAGCGGGGATAATAACGCATTGGGGTTGACTTATCGTGAATGACAGGCATGTAATTCTCATCAGGTAGTTCGTTCGGTACCCCCGCCGGCGAACTGGGTCGAGGGGAAGTCACATGCAGGAACTGTTCCTGATCGTCGAGCCGGAGGCCGAAGGCCTCCTGGGCTGGCAGGACCGCGCTCTCTGCGCCCAAACCGATCCGGAGGCCTTCTTCCCCGAGAAGGGCGGTTCGACCCGCGAGGCGAAGAAGGTGTGCACCACCTGCGACGTCCGCGCCGAGTGCCTGGAGTACGCGTTGGCGCACGACGAGCGTTTCGGGATCTGGGGTGGGCTCAGCGAACGCGAGCGTCGCCGGGTGAAGAAGCAGGCCATCTGATCCACCGCGAACTGGGGCCCGAGAGCCCCGGTAGGCTGTCCTCCGCGATCCTGCAAGTTCGCCAGGAAGGTAATCCGTGAGCGAGGACGGCGAGGGATCCCACGTGGACCAGTGGGCCTGGCTGCACACCATCGACACCGAGGCCGCGCCCGATTACAGCTCCTTCCGGGTGGTGGCGGGCGTCCTTCCGGAACGCGGCGAACCATTCACCAGCCGGTGCCGCGCCGCCGTTGAGGACTCGGACGTATTCGTCGAGGAGTTCCGCGACGACCTGCCTGCCGACGTCGTCGGCGACTGGATCTGGGTGCTCCCCGACGACGTCGAGCCCGGCCCCGACACCCTTGCCGCCCTGCTGGACTGCGTGCGCAACCACCCGGACGCAGCGGTGGTCGGAGCCCTGCTGATCGAACCGCGCCGGCGTGGCGCAGGCACGATGGTCAGCGACTGGGCGCAGACGATCAGCCGCAATGGCCGGCTGCGTCCGATGACCGAACCTGGCGAGCTGTACCAGGGCCAACTCAAGACCACAGCTGCGCTCGGCGTCCCGGCCGGCGGCATGCTGGTCCGTGGCGACGCCTGGCGCTTCCTCGGGGGGTTCAACCCGGAGCTGCCACGGAGCCACTGGGGACTCGATCTCGGCTGGCGGGCCAACCTCGCCGGCTACAAGGTGCTGGCCGAACCCGGGGCCCAGCTGGTGGACCACTCGCTGCCGGGCGACCCGGCCACCGATCGTGCCGCCGGGCTGGCCCTGATCGCCGGGCATGCCACCGGTGGGCGCCGCTGGCTCACCGCACTGCGGCTGGTCCTCGGCTGCCTGCTGTCGGCTTTCGGCTACCTGTTGGGCAAGGACCCCGAGCGGGCAACCGACGAGCTGCGTGGGCTCGGTGCCTGGCTGTCGGGGCGCGAGCTCCGCCACTCCGTGGCCGACTCCGTGGACTCGCTGCCAACCACCGGAGCATCAAGGGCTGCGACCGCGGCCCTGCGCCTGCGGCGGCGGGCCGGGCTGCGCCGCGCCGCCGAACTGGTGGCTGCCAGGTTCTCGGAATGGGCGCACAGCTTCACCGGGCGCACCACCGGAGTCAGCCTCGACGAGATGACCGGCGACGACTTCGCCGACACGGGCACCGGCCGCTACCGGCTGCCGCTGGCGGCCACTGGCCTGCTGGTCCTTGTGGCGGCGGCTCTTGGCGCCGGTCGGACCGCCTTCGGTACCGGTTCGCTCACCGGCGCCCAGTTGCTGGCAGCCCAGGACGGCTGGCTGGAACTGGTCAACTCCTACCTGACGCCGGTACCGGGCACGGCTGCAGTGGCGGCGACCCCATGGTCGGCCCTGACCGGGGTGTTCTCCCTGCTGGCGTTCGGCCGACCGGGGTGGCTGGTGACAGCCACCCTTGTGCTCGCGGTACCGCTGGCCTGGTTGATGTCCTTCCGGCTGTTGCGGCAGGTGGTCGTCGATCGCCGCCTCGCCGGCCTCGGCGCCTTCGCGTACGCCCTGGCGCCGGCCCTGATCGGCGGCTTGAACGTCGGCGCCTTCGGCCTCGCCGCGACCTCGATCCTGCTGCCGATGCTCGGCTACAGCGCCTGGCGCTGGCTGTCCACCGGGGACTGGAGCTGGCGACGGGCTGGGGCGGTCGCCTTCTGGCTGTTGCTGGCCTGCGCCCTGGTGCCGCTGTTCTGGGTGGGCGCGGCAGTGGCGGCCGTGCTGACCGCACTGAGTGCCCGCCGGGTGACCGCCTGGCTGCAATGGTCGGTGGTCCTGCTGGCGCCGGTGCTGCTCGGGGTGGGGCCGTGGGGACTCACCCTGCTGAGGTACCCGGGTCGGCTGCTGACGGGGATCGAGCCGGCGCTTGCGCCGACGCCGTCGCCGGAGCCGTGGTCGGTGCTGATCGGCCACACCCTCGGCGACCATGGGACCCCGCTGTGGATCTCGATCGCCTTCTTCGCCGTCTGCTGGGTGGCCGCGGTGGCCGGGGCGGCCCGCAGTCCGGGGGTTGCCGGCCCGGCGCTGGCCGGTGCGGGGCTGGCGGCACTGGTCGCGATCACCCTGACCCGGCTGGTGGTCGAGGTGCCGCCGGGTACGTGGGCACGGCCGCAGGCGCTGGAGTGGCAGCTCGCCGTTGTGGCGGCGCTGGTGCTGTCGGCCTGCGCCGGGCTGGACGGAATCGCAGCCGAGCTGCAGGGGCGCGACCTGGGGATCCGGCACCTGGCCGGCCTTGGTCTTGCGGTGATCTGCGTAGCCGCCGTCGCCCTTGGCGGAGGCTGGTGGGTCTGGGCTGGGCAGACCGGCCTTTCCCGCGGTCCGGTCGGCTCGGTACCTGCCTTCGTGCGCAACGCCCAGGTTTCGCCGACCCCGGGCCGGACGCTGGTCCTTGTGGCCAGCGGGGAGCAGGTGCGCTGGTCGCTGGTTGAGGGCGACTTCGCGCGCCTGGGGGACGCCGAGCGTGGCGTCGCCTTCGGTGGCGACGCCGCCGCGAAGCAGTTGGCCGGCTCCGTCGCCGCCCGGCTCGTCGGGGATAGCGCCGACGATCAACTGTTGCCGGACCTGGTGAGCCTCGGGGTCTCCTTCGTCAGCCTCGCCGGCGGCGATTCCGACCAGCGGATGGCCATCAACAACGTCCCGGGTCTCGGTCTTGGCACCGGGGACGCGAGCCAGTACATCTGGCCGGTGCCGAACTCGGCCATCGCCACCCTTGAGACTGTCGACACCCGGATCCCGCTCGGGAACGGTGTCGCGATTGGCTATGGGCCGGAAGGCCGGGTCCTGCGGCTGGCCGAGCCGCCCGACCCGCGCTGGGTGGCCAAGGTCGGCGACACCGTCCTGGCCACGGCCGCGAGTGCCGGCCCGGGCACAGCCTTCACCGTTGGCACTTCGAGCGGGAACCTCAGCTACCGGCTGGCCACCGGCACGCCATGGTGGGCCTTCGCCCAACTGGCCGGGCTTCTTGTGCTGGCCGTGCTGGCCGCGCCTTCCGTCCGGCGCCGCAACGAACTCACCGGCCCACGCCGGATCGCTGGGGGTGAGTCATGAACCGTTGGGTGTGGCCAGGGGTCG
The DNA here is from genome assembly GCA_963848845.1 of uncultured Actinomycetota bacterium. GTDB lineage: Bacteria > Actinomycetota > Actinomycetes > Propionibacteriales > Propionibacteriaceae > Propionicimonas. The sequence continues at coordinate 146,250 of CAWKFH010000007.1, read as the reverse complement.
TCCTTGTGGTGCTGGTGGCGGCCACGGTCGCCGCGTGGCTGGTTGGGCCACAACCCGTGCCGCAGACGCCGTTCGCGGCGCCGGCTTCCCGGGTCTCCGTGGTCTGCCCCGCCTTCGAGTCGGTCACTGCCAGGGTGCGGGTGGCCGTCACCGCCACCGGGTCCGGACTGCGCACCACCCGGGTCAGCGAGCCCAACCAGGGCAGCGACGCCGGCCGGTTCAAGGTGCTGACTTCGGCCGGCGAGCCCGTCCGGGTCTCCGCACCGCTGCCGGATCCCTTCGGGGCGACCACGGTGGTGTTGGCGCAGGACGGGCCTGAGCGCGGCCTTTCGGCAGCGGCCTGCGTCGTGCCGCGCACGGACCACTGGTTCACCGGGGTCGACGTCCGCGGGCAGGCCCAGTCCGAGGTGGTCGTTGCCAACCTCGACGGCACCGAGGCCTCGGTCGACCTGACCGTCTACGCCGAATCCGGCCGGATCCCCGCGCCGCGCGGCGTCGAGGTGACCGGCAACTCCTCGAAGACCATTTCGCTTGGCGTCCTGCCTCGAGGTGAAGCTCCACTGACCGTTCAGGTCAGCAGCTCCGATGGCCGGGTGGCCGCCTTCGTCCGGCAGCGCACCTGGGCCGGCGACGTTCCGCTCGGCGTCGACTGGCTGCCGGCTGCCGGCGAGCCGGCCACCGAACTGGTGGTGGCGGGGATCCCTGCGGGCAATGGCCAGCGGCGCCTGGTGCTGACCAACCCCGGTGAGCGGACCGCGACCGTTGCGGTCAGCGTGCAGAGCGAGTCCGGGCCGGTCGAACTCGCCGGCGCCGAGCAGGTGGAGGTGCCCGCCGGGACCACCCGGAGCGTCGCCATGACCTCGGGTCTTGCCGGCCAGTACGGGGCGCTCAAGCTCACCTCCAGCCAGCCAGTGACCGCCGGCATGTGGCTGGACAGCGGCGACGACGACGACCGCCGCGATCCGGCCTTCACGGTTTCAACCCCGCCGCTGCCCGCCGACAGCATCTGGCCACTGGCTGCCGGCCGGAGCTCCCAGACGGTGCTCCAGCTGACCAACCCGTCTGACGTCGAGGCGACCGCGACGGTCACCACCGCCTCCGGGGCCGCGGCGGCAGGTGCTCCCAAGGTGGTGAAGGTGCCGCCGGGCTCCACCATGACGGTGGCGCTTGCCCAGGCCGCGTCGAACGTGGTCCGGGTACAGACCGAGGCCGTCGACCTGCGCGGCGCACTGGTCAGCACCCATCGGCTGGGCAAGGTCCGGGGGCTGGCTGTGGTCGACCTGATCGCGCAGGACGGTCGCGGCTCCTCCGCGCAGGTGGTCTTCGATCCCCATGCCGGCAGCTGAGCTGGGATCAGACGACCACCCCACACCGCGTCAGCGCGTGTGTTGGGCGGAGCCCTGACGAGCGGTGAGGTAAGAACAGCTGAGGATCAGTCCCAGTCGTCGGTTTCGCCGGACGGGTCGAGCTCGTCCAGGCCGATCCCGGTGAGCGCGGAGAGCTGCTCCAGCAATGCCCGGTGGACCAGCCGGCGCAGGTCGCCCCGCGAGTTCGCCCGATGCTCGAGCGGCCGGCGGAACAGCACCACCTGGCCATTGCGTCCGGCCTGGGCCGGCACCGCCGCCGCCAGCGGAACCCGCTCGCTGTGCCACCTGTTCAGGTTGCCCGGCACTTCCTCGAATCCGACGTCGATGCCGACCACGGCGCGGGGGCAGGCCGTCGCCGTCCGGGAAACCGAGGCCCGCAGGCACTCAGCGAAGAAGTCGGCACCACGCGGACGCTGCCGCAGCTGCAGGGGAGCGCCGGTGACCGGGTTCGGTGCCGCCATCGGCCCGCGCAACCCGCGGCCGTGCCGTTCCCGACGTCTCATGGCGCCAGCTTAGGCTCCGCCACACCGTCGGCGGCTACCGGGCACACCGGCCGCGCGGCGGTAACGTGACCGGGTGATCAACCGGCGCTGCACGCGGACCGCCTGCGCGGATCCTGCGGTGGCCACGCTGACTTTCGTCTACGCCGAATCCACTGCGGTGCTCGGCCCGCTGGCGCTGCGCGCCGAGCCCGGGTGCTACGACCTCTGCCGCGGCCATTCCCGTGGCCTCAGCGTGCCGCGCGGCTGGGACGTGATCCGGTTGCCCGGCGACCTGAACAGCCCACGGGCCTCCGCCGACGACCTGATGGCGCTGGCCGATGCCGTCCGCAGGGTTGGGCTGGGCGAGGGCGTCCCCGAACCGGTGCAGCCGGCGGTGACCCGCAGGAAGGGCCACCTGGCCGTGCTCGCCGATCCGCAGGACTGATCAGAGCGCTAGGCTCCCGAAGGTGATTCAACCTCAGGTCTTCAAGGCAAACGACATCCGCGGTCTGGTCGGCGGCGACACCCCGGAGTGGGACATCGAAGGCGCCAGAGCCATCGGCGCGGCGTTCGTGGCAGCGTTTGGGCTTGCCGGTGCGGAGTTCGTCATGGGCCGCGACATGCGCGCCGGTGGCCGCCAACTCAGCCTTGCCTTCGCCGAAGGAGCGATGGACCAGGGCGCCAGCGTCCTCGACGTCGGCCTGGCCAGCACCGACCAGCTTTGGTTCGCCTCTGGTCACACCCACCTGCCGGGGGTGCAGTTCACCGCGTCCCACAACCCGGCCGCCTACAACGGGATCAAGTTCTGCCTGCCGGACGCGGCGCCGATCACGCCGGAGTTGATGGCCCGGATCACCGAACTCGCCTACGTCGAGTTGCCTGGTGGCGCCGAGCGCGGCGGCTACCGGGAGACCGACCTGCTGGCCGCCTACGCCGCACACCTGCACTCCCTGGTCGACCTCTCCGGGATGCGCCAGTTGAAGGTTGTGGTGGATGCCGGCAACGGGATGGCTGGGCACACCACGCCGGCCGTGCTCGGCCCGCTCCAGGTCGAGGTGATCGGCCTGTTCACCGAACTGGACGGCAGCTTCCCCAACCACCCGCCCAACCCGCTGGAGCCGGCGAACCTCCTGGACGCGCAGGCCGCCGTCCGTGAGCACGGCGCCGACCTGGCCCTGGTGTTCGACGGCGACGCCGACCGCTGCTTCATCATCGACGAGCACGGCGACGTGGTCAGTCCCTCTGTGGTCACCGCACTGATCGCCCGGGCCGAATTGGCGCGCGAGCCCGGCGGAGTGATCGTTGTGAACACCATCACCTCGCGCGCCGTCGCCGAGGTCGTTGCCGCAGCCGGTGGTCGGGTGGTGATCAGTGCCGTCGGCCACACCAGGATGAAGGCCCTGATGGCCGAGCACCACGCGATCTTCGGCGGCGAACACTCCGCCCACTACTACTTCCGCGACTTCTGGGGCGCCGACACCGGCATGCTCGCCGGGCTGCACGTGCTGGCCATGATGGGGCGTACCGGCCGGCCGATCTCAGCGCTGGCCGCCGAACTCCCGCACTACGCTGCGTCCGGGGAGATCAACAGCACCGTCAGCGACCCGAAGGCGATCGGGGTCGAGGTCGCCGCAGCGTTCGCCGGACGTGGCACCATCAATACCGACGACGGGTTGCTGGTGAGCGGTGCGGACTGGTGGCTCAGCGTGCGGGAGTCGAACACCGAACCGCTGCTCCGGCTCAACGTCGAGGCGAGGGACGACCAGACGGTCGCAGCCCTGCGCGACGAGGCACTTGCAATCATCCGAAAGGACCGCTGATGAACGAACTGCCAGCTGAAGTGCTCGAGCTCCTGGTCTGCCCTTCCTGCCACTCGTCGCTGGCCTGGGACTACGAGGCCGCCGAGCTGGTGTGTACCGGTGCCGATTGCGGGCTGGCCTACCCGGTGCGCGACGGCATCCCGATCCTGCTGGTCGACGAGGCCCGCCGGCCCGGAACCGCCGGCGCCTGAGATGAACGAGTTCGACGACTCCCGGCTGGAGGACGCCCAAGCGCTTCAATCGGCCGACCACCTGCTTCGCCCGCTGGCCGAGGCCGGCGCCAGGGTGCGGCGCGAACTCGCAGCCGCCGAAGGCCCGATGGCGGAGCTGGAGGCCGAACGTCCGCGCGCGATGATCACCTTCGGTCCAGAGGCAAGGCTGTTGCGGGCTGTGCTTGAACCCACCTGCCCGGTGCCGCTGGTGGCCTGGCCGCGTCTCGGGCTGCCCGGCTGGGTTGGGCCGCTGGACGTGGTCGTGGTCATGGGTGGCGGTGACCGGGTGAGCCTGGCAGCTGCCTTCGAGGCGGTCCGTCGCGGTTGTCGGCTGATCGTGGCCTGCCCAGCCGACTCGTCGCTCGCCCGCGAGGCCGGGTCGTCGTCGACGACGATCCTGCCGACCACCACGGGCGACCCGATGGCGGCAGCGATCATCACCCTCGTGGCGCTGCACCGGCTCGGTGTCGGGCCGGCGGTGAACCCGGAGGCCGTGGCGGAGGCGATGGACCTGGTTGCGACTGACTCGTCCTGGGCCCTGGACGCCACCCAGAACCCGGCGAAGGCGATGGCTCTGGAACTGGCAGACGCCCAGCCGATGGTCTGGGGCGGTTCGATCCTTGCCGCCCGCGCGAGTCGTCGCGTGGCCGAGGCGCTGCGTTCGGCCAGTGGCCGGATGGTCCTCTCCGCAGATGGCGGCGCGCTGCTGCCGCTGTTGACCGCAGTACCGCCGCGGGACCCGTTCGCCGACCCGTTCGAGGAGTCGGTAGCCGAACGCCGGCCCGGACTGGTGCTGGTCGACGATGGCATGGACGACGAGAGTGCGGCGGAGGACCGGGAACGGCTGCGGGCCACAGCCCTGGCCCAGGACGTGCTGGTCTCCAATCTCCGCCATGAGGTCGGCACCCCGGTGGAGCGTTACGTCACCGTCCTGCAGAAGGGCCTCTTCGCTGCCGCCTACCTGCAGATCGGCCTTGGCCGCGCCTGATTCGCGCGGCCGGGGTGGCAGGATGTCGCCGTGAGCAGTCAAGGTGGAACCAGGGCAGTCGTCGCGGCACTGGTCGCGAACGCGTTCATCGCCGCAACCAAGTTCGGCGCCTGGGCGCTGACCGGCTCGGCCTCGATGCTGGCCGAGGGCGTCCACTCGGTTGCCGACACCTCCAACCAGATCCTGCTGCTGCGTGGCGGCCGGGCGGCGAAACAGGAGGCGACCGCGGAGCACCCGTTCGGCTACGGCCGGGCGCGCTACATCAACTCGTTCCTTGTGGCGATCATCCTGTTCAGCCTCGGCGGCCTGTTCGCGCTGTACGAGGCCTTCCACAAGTACGAGGAGGTCGTCGCCGGGCACCCCAACGAGCTGCTCGAAGGTCCGTGGTGGTGGGTGCCGATCGTCGTCCTCGTCGCAGCCATCGTTGCGGAGAGTTTCAGCTTCCGGACCGCGATCCGGGAGTCGCTGCCCGGCAAGGGCCGCCAGTCCTGGGCGCGGTTCATCAAGACCGCCAAGTCGCCGGAACTGCCGGTGATCCTGCTGGAGGACTTCGCAGCCCTGGTCGGCCTGGTCTTCGCGCTGCTGGGCGTGGGCCTGACCCTGATCACCCGCAACGGCCTGTTCGACGTGATCGGCACGGCCCTGATCGGATTGCTGCTGATCCTCGTCGCCGTCACCCTCGCCGTCGAGACCCGCAGCCTGCTGATCGGCGAGGCGGCAACGCCAGAGGCGGTCCGGGACATCACGACGGCGCTGGTCGCCGCCGAGGGGGTGGAGCGGGTGATCCACCTCAAGACCCTCCACCTCGGGCCGGAGGAGGTGCTGGTGGCAGCGAAGATCGCCGTCGAACCCACGGCTTCGGCACTGCGGGTGGCAGAGGTGATCGACAACGCGGAGGTGGCGATCCGGACGGCCAACCCGATGGTCACCGCCCTCTACCTCGAGCCCGACATCGACCGGGAAGCGGCGACTTAGGCCGTCGCGAAGGGCCGACGCCCACCCGCGCTGCCGCAGCCGGGATGCGGAATCGCGACATGCTCAGCCACTCGCGTAAGGTGGCCGCTTGTGGATTACCGAGTCGCTGACCTGAACCTTGCCGCCTTCGGACGCGAGGAGATCACCCTCGCCGAGCACGAGATGCCCGGCCTGATGGCCCTGCGTGAGCGCTACCGCGACAGCCGGCCGCTGCGCGGCGCCCGGATCGCCGGCTCGCTGCACATGACCGTGCAGACCGCCGTCCTGATCGAGACCCTTGTCGAACTCGGCGCCGAGGTCCGCTGGGCCTCCTGCAACATCTTCTCCACCCAGGACCACGCCGCGGCGGCGATCGTCGTCGGCCGCGACGGCACCCCGGACGACCCCGAGGGCGTCCCCGTGTTCGCCTGGAAGGGCGAGTCGCTGGAGGAGTACTGGGAGTGCACCGAGCGCATCCTCGACTGGGGCGACGCGCGGCCGAACATGATCCTCGACGACGGCGGCGACGCCACCCTGCTGGTGCACAAGGGCGTCGAGTTCGCCAAGGCCGGCGCGGTGCCCGACGACGCGGCCGGCCGACGCGGCCGAGTACCAGGTGGTGCTGGCCACCCTGCGGTCCTCCCAGCTCGACTGGGTGCAGCGTCGCCAACAGCATCTTCGGCGTCACTGAGGAGACCACCACCGGCGTGCACCGGCTGTACGAGATGTTCCGCAACGGCTCGCTGCTGTTCCCGGCGATCAACGTGAACGACTCGGTCACCAAGAGCAAGTTCGACAACCGCTACGGCATCCGGCACTCCCTGATCGACGGCATCAACCGGGCCACCGACGTGCTGATCGGCGGCAAGACTGGCCGTGGTCTGCGGGTACGGCGACGTGGGCAAGGGCTGCGCCTCGGCGCTCGCCGGACAGGGTGCCCGGGTGATCATCACCGAGATCGACCCGATCTGCGCGCTGCAGGCCTCGATGGACGGCTACCAGGTGGCCACCATCGACGACGTGGTGGACACCGCCGACATCTTCATCACCGCCACCGGCTGCCTGCACGTGATCACCGCCGACCACCTGGCGAGGATGAAGCACCTGGCGATCGTCGGCAACATCGGCCACTTCGACAACGAGATCGACCTCGCCGGCCTCGAGCACATCGAAGGCGTCACGCAAGACCAACATCAAGCCGCAGGTCGACCGCTGGAACTTCCCGGACGGCCATTCGGTGATCGTGCTCAGCGAGGGCCGGCTGCTGAACCTCGGCAACGCCACCGGCCACCCGAGCTTCGTGATGAGCACCTCGTTCACCAACCAGGTGCTGGCCCAGATCGAGCTCTTCACCAAGCCCGAGCAGTACCCGGTCGGCGTCTACACCCTGCCCAAGCAGCTGGACGAGTACGTGGCCCGGCTGCACCTGGACGCGCTCGGCGTGAAGCTCAGCGAGCTGACTCCGAGGAGCAGGCCGAGTACCTCGGCGTGCCGGTGGCCGGCCCGTTCAAGACCGACCTGTACCGCTACTGACCTGACTCCCAGGCCGCTGAACTTCAGCCGCGCGGGATCTCGAACCGCTTCAGGGCGGCCTTGCCCTCCGCCAGCGTCTTCCACGCGCCGCGGTAGGTGAGCACGGCCAGGCCGGCAGGTCGGGAACTTCGCAGCGACCCGATCGGCCAGCTCCGAAGGCTTGGCCAGTCCGACGATCAGGTCCGAGAGGGTCGGCTGGTGGCCGATCAGCAGGGCGGTGTCGCCGGGACTCGTCCAGCTCGTGCAGCTCGGCGAGCAGCTCGTTGGCCCACGCGTGGTAGATCGCCTCGGAGGCGCGGACGTCGGCGCAGCTGGCGCCGCCGGTCTCGCGCCGTCCCAGGTCTGCTGCACCCGGGTCGCGGAAGAGGCCAGGACCACGTCCAGCTCGTAGCCGGCGAGGATCTCGCCGGCGGCGACCGCGTCCCGCTCGCCGCGCTCCGACAGGGGACGGCGCAGGTCGGGCTCCATGGTCTGCCAGGAGGACTTGGCGTGGCGCAGCACGATCAGCGTCTTGGTTGCCATGCGGCTCATCCTAGGGTGCGCCGGCCCGGGCGGCAGGCGAGATGGATAGGCTCATGTCCTGGCCGCGTGACGGCGCCCGGCGCCCTGGAGGGGATTCGCGATGCGACAGCTCGACTTCAATCTCGACACCACCACCCGGGACGCGGTGCTGCGGATCAGTGCCCGCGGCCGGCTGATCCTCGTGCATCCGATGGCGAACCGCGGCACGGCCTTCACCCTGGCCGAGCGGGAGCAGCTCGGGCTCTCCGGCCTGCTGCCGAGCCGGGTGACCACCATCGAGGAGCAGATGCGGCGCACCTACGCCCAGTACCTGCGCTCGCCGTCGCCGCTGTCGAAGTTCATCTACCTCTCCCAGTTGCGCGACCGCAACGAGGTGCTGTTCTACCGGCTGCTCAGCGAGCACCTCGAGGAGATGCTGCCGATCATCTACACCCCGACCATCGGTGAGGCCATCGAGCGGTTCAGCCACGAGTACGTCGGTGCCCGCGGCCTGTTCCTCTCCATCGACCACCCCGAACTGATCGAGCAGTCGCTGCGCGACTTCGAACTGGACGCCGACGACGTCGACCTGGTGGTGGCCACCGACTCCGAGGGCATCCTCGGCATCGGCGACCAGGGCATCGGCGGCATCCAGATCGCGATCGGCAAGCTCGGCGTCTACACCGCAGCCGCCGGCATCCACCCGCGGCGCGCGATCCCGGTGGTGCATCGACGTCGGCACCGACAACCTCGGCCTGCTGAACAGCGACCTGTACCTGGGCGAGCAGCACGCCCGGGTGCGCGGCGAGCGCTACGACGAGTTCATCGACTCCTTCGTGCAGGCGGTCAACAAGCTGTTCCCCAACGCGATGCTGCACTGGGAGGACTTCGGCGCCGGCAACGCCCACCGGATCCTGAACCGCTACGCCGACCGGATCTGCACCTTCAACGACGACATCCAGGGCACCGCAGCGGTGGTGCTGGCCGCCGTCCTCGCCGCCGTCCGGCTGACCGGGCTGCGGCTGCCGCAGCACCGGGTGCTGATCTACGGCGCCGGGACCGCCGGGGTCGGGATCGCCGACATCATCAGGGAGGCGATGGCCCAGGCGGGCCTGTCGGCCGAGCAGGCGTACGCCCAGTTCTACGCGTTCAACAGTCGCGGCCTGATCGTCGAGGACGGCGCCGGCGTCCGCGACTTCCAGCGGCCCTACGCGCGCACGCCGCGCCGAGGTGGCCGCCTGGGACGTGGCCAACCCGTCGCGGATCACCCTGGCCGAGACCGTCCGCGCAGGTGCAGCCGACGATCCTGATCGGCACGTCCGCGCAGACCGGGGCCTTCAACGAGGAAGTGGTGCGGGCCATGGCCGCAGGGCTGCGAGCGGCCGATCATCATGCCGCTGTCGAACCCGACCAGCCGGGCCGAGGCGCACCCGGCCGACCTGCTCGAATGGACCGACGGACAGGCCCTGATCGCCACCGGCGGCCCGTACGGCACCATCAGGCACGGCGAGATCTACCACACCATCGCGCAGGCCAACAACGCCCTGATCTTCCCCGGCCTCGGGCTGGGAGTCTCGGTGGTGAAGGCGACGCGGGTCAGCGACGAGATGATCTACGCCGCGGCTGACGCCCTCGCCGGGCTGGTGAACGAGTACCGGCCCGGGGCCTCACTGCTGCCGTCGATGAGCGACCTGCGGCTGGTGGCGGCGACCGTTGCCAAGGCGGTCGCAAGGACGGCGGAGGAGCAGGGCCTCGCCCGGCAGCCGATGACCAATCCGATCAACGACATCTACCAGCGGATGTGGAAGCCGGAGTACCCGCGGCTGGAGATCCTGCCGGCCGCCGGACGCTGAGCGTCAGCTCTCGGGTCCCTCCGGCCGCATCGACGCCCAGATCTCCTTGCACTCCGGGCACACCGGGAACCGGTCGGGATTCCGCGAGGGCACCCAGACCTTGCCGCACAGGGCGATCACCGGGGTGCCCATCACCATGGCCTCGGTGAGCTTGGCCTTCGGCACGTAGTGGGAGAAGCGCTCGTGGTCGCCCTCCTCGGGGCGCAGGTCAGTGCGCTCCTTGACGATCGTCGTCGTCTGCGGGTTCTCAATGGTCATTCAGACCGCCTTTGCGCGTCCAAGCTGCCGGATGACTCCAAAGGTACCCAGCGCTGCGAACAGGACGAACATCGCGATGTCGCCGCCGTAGCCCTGCCAGATCCGTGCGTCGGCCAGGTCGGCGAGAACGTAGGCCATCTGGTCGCTCATAGCTGTCCCCGGGTACTCCTCGCTCAGGTAGCGAAAGGAGTCGGAGGCGATCACCCCGACGATCGACACGGCGACGCCCAGCACGATCACTGCGACAACGGCGAAGGCACCCTTCGCCGGAGCATGGCCGGCCCCCTTCGCATACAGCCAGACCGCAGCTGCAGCAAGGGCGAAGGCCGAGATCGATGCGACGAAGCCGAGTTGCCAGATCGCGACGGTGAGGGCAGCGCCCAGCGGAATCGCGGCGAGGGAGAACAGCACCCCCCGGCCCACATCCTCCGTTGCCGGCCCGGACGGTTCAACGGCAACAGCAGGCGCTGCCGGAACGGGCTCTGGCTCCGGTGCCTGGATGCTGACCGGCGGCACCGGCTGGAAGCCGGGGGCGGCGAAGTCGGGGATCTGGCTCAGGTCGCCTGCGGGGGGCTGGGTCATCCGTTGCTCCGTTGATCGTGAGACACTACCGGCCGAAGAATAGTGCCGATCGGGGGCTTGATGAGCGCAGCGTCGCAGTCTGGTGACGCTGCTCCACACCCGTCCCGGCGAGGGCTGACCATCGGCCTGCTGCTGTGCGTGGTCGCGATCGCCTTCGAGTCGATGGCAGTGCTCACCGCGATGCCGGCGGCCGCCGTCGACCTCGGGGACGTCGACCTCTACGCCTGGGCCTTCACAGCGTTCGGACTGGCGCAGACCTTCGCCATCGTCGCGTCCGGCCAGTTCAGTGACCGGGTCGGCCCGAAGGCGCCGATGATCGTCGGGTTCGCCGTCTTCGCTGCCGGGCTGGTGGTGGCCGGGTCGGCGCCGTCCATGCCGATCCTGCTGCTCGGCCGCTTCGTCCAGGGACTGGGCGGCGGCACCATGAACCTGGCCGTGATGGTGCTGGTGGCCAGGGTGTTCGACGAGCGCGAGCGCGCCCGGATGCTGACCGGCTTCTCAGCGGCCTGGATGGGGCCGTCGTTCCTCGGGCCGCCGATCGCTGCCTGGCTCACCCGGACGTTCTCCTGGCACTGGGTGTTCTGGTCGGTGCTACCGGTGCTGCTGGTGGCCGGTGCGCTGGTACTGCGGCCGCTGTTGCGGGCGCACCTGCCACCGCATGCGGAGGTGTCCCTGGACCGCAGCCAATTGTGGTCGGCAGCCCTGGTGGCGCTCGGCGCGATGGGGCTCCAGGTCGCCGGCCAGCGGCTCGACCTGTGGTCGCTGGCCTGGCTGGCCCTGGGATTGCTCCTGCTCTGGCGAGGATTGCCGGCCCTGCTGCCGGTCGGCTTCCGCGCGCACGGTCGCGGGCTGGACGCGGTCATCGTGGTCCGTGCCACCTCGACAGCCGGCTTCGCCGGGGCGCAGAGCTTCCTGCCGTTGCTGTTCGTGAGCGCAGAGGGCTTCGACCTGCAGGCCGCCGGGCTGATCCTCACCGCCGGCTCGGTCGGCTGGATGGCCGGCGCCTGGCTGCAGTCGCGGCCGTGGTTGCCCTGGCGGCGGGACTGGATCATCGGCATCGGCGCTGCGAGCACGACTGTCGGCCTGCTGGCCACAGCTGTGGCCGGCTGGCTGCCGGGACGGCTGGTCGGGCTGGCTGTGGCGGGCTGGGTGCTGGCTGGACTCGGCATGGGGCTGTCGGTGGCCAGTACGTCGCTCGCTGTGATGCAGTTGTCCCCGCCGGTGGAGATCGGCCGCAACACCTCGTCGCTGCAGGTGGGCGAGGCCTTGGGCGCCAGCATCGGCGCCGGACTCGCCGGCACGGTGTTCGTGTTCGGCTCGAGCCAGGCCAATCCCACCCTCGGGTTCGGCGGCCTGCTCACCATGATGGCCCTGGTCAGCCTGACCGGGGTGGCCGCGGCGGCGCGGATCGGTGAGGTGCAGAACCACTCCGTCCGGCTCTGAACCGCTAAAGTCTCGACATCGAGATAGTTCAGGGGGTGCGATGGCTGACGAGGTGGACTTGATCCTTGCCGCCTGGGCTCGCGAACTGCCAGAAGCGGACGTCACTCCGCTGGGTAGCCTCTCCCGGCTGAGCCGTCTGGCCAAGCACCTCGACCGTGCCCGGAAGGACGCCTTCGCCGCCCACGAGCTGGAGGTCTGGGAGTTCGACGTGCTGGCAGCTCTCCGCCGCCAGGGTCGACCCTACGAGCTGTCGCCGGGGGAGCTGATCCGGGCAACCCTTTCCACCTCCGGCACCATGACCAACCGGGTGAATCGGCTGGAGGCTCGCGGGCTTGTTGTCCGGCAGCCGAACGCCGAGGACCGTCGGGGGGTGCTGGTGCGGCTTACCCCACCGGGCCGCGAACGCGTCCAGGCTGCGCTGGCCGACCTGCTGGCCTACGAGCGCCTGGTACTCGGCCCGATCGGGCCGGCCGAACGCGAGCAGCTGGCCGACCTGTTGCGGCGGCTGCTGGCACCGTTCGAGCGCTCCTGAGCCCCGCGGGTACGGGTATCGTTAACCGACCAAGTCAGCTGCTCTCAAAGGCGTTCCCGGAATGGCCCTGTCCAATCAGTTCCTCAGCGAACTCGCCGCAGCCTTCGGCATCGCCACCGAGTTCTGGGACTGGAAGGGCCGACTGACCGAGGTCACCGATGAGACCGTGATCGCCATCCTGGCCGGCATGGACGTCGACGCCTCGGATCCGGAACGGGCGCGGGAGGCGCTGGCAGCGCACCGGCTGCGGCCCTGGACCCGACTGCTGCAACCGTTCCTTGTGCTGGAGCAGGGCACTTCGCGGCGGGTGCAGGTGCACCTGCCCGAGGGCCAGTGGGTGCGGCTCGCCGTCCGCCTCGAGGAGGGTGGCTGGCAGGACGTCCCCCAGGTGGCCGACGACGAACCCCCGCGGATGGTGGACGGCGTACTCACCGGGCAGGCCTCCTTCGAGCTGCCCGGGGACCTGCCGCTTGGCTACCACCGGTTGCAGGCGACCACCGGGGCGGGCCAGGCCGAATCGACGCTGGTGGTCAGCCCGTCCTTCCTCGGCTTTCCGGCATCGATGGGGGAGAAGCGGGCCTGGGGCTACGCCGTCCAGCTGTACAGCGTCAGCTCGGTCGAGTCCTGGGGGATGGGCGACCTGCTCGACCTGGCCGACCTGGCCACCTGGTCCGCCACCCAGCAGTTCGCCAGTTTCGTGCTGGTGAACCCGCTGCACGCCGCCGAACCGGCGCCGCCCCTGGAACCGTCCCCGTACCTGCCGAACTCGCGACGCTACGTGAATCCGCTGTACATCCGGCCGGAACTGGTGCCGGAGTACGCCGACCTGGACGAGCGTTCCCGGGGCCGGATCGCCCAGCTGAAGGGCAAGCTGAGGAAGGAGCTGGCCGGCGAGCCACTGATCTCCCGCGACGCCATCTGGACAGCGAAGATCGAGGCGCTGCGGGTGATCTACGACCGCGGCCTGCGCCCGGTCCGGCGAATGGCCTTCAACGACTTCCTCCGCCGCGAGGGACGCGGCCTGACCCAGTTCGCCACCTGGTCGGCGCTGGTGAACCGGTTCGGCTACGACTGGCACGAGTGGCCGGCCGAACTGCGCCGGCCCTCCTCCCCGACGGTTGCCCTGTTCGCGGAGCAGCACGTGGACACGATCATCTTCTACACCTGGCTGCAGTGGATCGCGGACGACCAGCTGCGGGCCGCACAGTCCACGGCCAAGGACGCCGGCATGCGGATCGGGATCATGAACGACCTTGCCGTCGGCGTCGGCGCGCAGAGCGCAGAGGCCTGGACCTTCGGCAACCTGTTCGCCGAAGGGGTCAGCGTCGGCGCACCGCCGGACCATTTCAACCAGACCGGCCAGGACTGGGGCCAGGCCCCGTGGCGCCCTGACCGGATGGACGACCTGTCCTACGCCCCGTTCCGCAGCATGGTGGCCGGCATCCTGCGGCACTCCGGAGGGATCCGGGTTGACCACATCATGGGCCTGTTCCGGCTGTGGTGGATCCCGGCCGGGCTGGCAGCCAACCAGGGCGCCTACGTCCGGTACAACCACGAGGCGATGGTGGGCATCCTCGCGCTCGAGGCTCACCGGGCCGGTGCCGTGGTGGTGGGCGAGGACCTCGGCGTCGTCGAGCCGTGGGTTCGCGACTACCTGCGGGAGCGGGGGATTCTTGGCACGTCGATCGCCTGGTTCGAGCGCAACGGTGACGGCAGCCCGCTGGCCCCGGAAGCCTGGCGCGAGTACTGCCTTGCCTCGGTGACCACGCATGACCTGCCGCCGACCGCCGGCTACCTGGCCGCCGAACACATCAAGCTGCAGCACGAACTCGGACTGCTCACCGAATCGCTGGAGGCCGAACTGGCCACCGCCGATCGGGAGCGCAACGCCTTCATCGCCGCCCTGCGCCAGGGGGGTTTCCTCACCGCCGATCCGGCAACCACCGAGGACATCGTCGAAGCGATGCACCGCTACCTGGTGGCCACCCCGGCCCGGGTGCTCTGCGCGGCCCTCACCGACGCTGTCGGGGACCGGCGCACCCAGAACCAGCCCGGCACCAGCACCGAGTACCCCAACTGGCGGATCCCCCTTTCCGGCCCGGACGGCAAGCCGTTGAGCCTCGAGGACATCTACCACGACGAGCGGGCGTTCCGGCTGGCCGGCATCATGAACGGCTTCAGCGGGCCCCTGCGGCTGCCCCGCTCGGAGATCGAACTGGTCGTCCAGAGTTGACCCGGGGAGCGTCATGAGGGTTCGTCTGGCAACCTTGGCCCTATGAGCGGTCTCTTCGCCCCACGCGACAATCCCAGCGAACCCTGGTTCCGGATCGGACGCCTCGAGGTGACCACCGTCGTCCTTGTGGTCCTGCTGGCGGTCGCTTCCGGCCTGGCCTGGGTGGTGTCGCCGACCCTGCCGGCCTGGCTGCTGTACACCCCGGGTGCGGTCGCGGACGGCGAGTTCTGGCGACTGTTCACCTGGCCGTTCGCCAACGACCTCTCGATCTGGACGGTGATCACCCTCGCCCTCTTCTGGTACTTCGGCACCGACCTGGAACGCCTGATCGGCCACACGCGGATGGTCTGGCTGCTGGTGGGCATGTGGGCCAGCCTGACCGCCGCCTACACGTTGGTTGCCCTGGTCGTCGGCGGGGGGCAGGGCCTGATGAGCCTCGACTACATCGAGTTCCTGGTCTTGCTGCTCTGGGTAGCGGAGTACCCGCGTCGCCCGTTCTTCTTCGGCATCCCGGCCTGGGTGATCGGCGTGGTCCTGGTCGGGGTTCGGGTGCTCGGCATGATCGCCGGCCGCGACGGTTCCGGCCTGCTGAGCCTGGTGTTCAGCCTGGCGCTGGTCGCGATCATCGCCCGCGCGGTCGGCCTGCTCGGTGACTATCCGTGGATCCCGGGCCGGGTCCAGCCCGGACGTCCGGCCGCTGGCCGAGCCCCGAAGGTCTCCCGGGCCAGCGCGCGCGACGCCAGCCGGCACGCGTCCGACCGGGAACGCCTGGACGCCCTGCTCGATCAGATCAACGCCAAGGGCCTGAACAGCCTCAGTGAGTCCCAGCGCCGGGAACTGCTGAAGCTGCGCGAACGGCTGCGGCGCCAGTAGCCGCCCAGGGTGACTGCCATGCCCGGATGGAGCGCTGAGGCTCTGGCACTGGTCTGTCTCGCAGCTGTACTGGCCTTCGCCGTCGTCCGTCCGCGCGGGCTGCCCGAGGGCGTGGCTGCGGTCCCGGCTGCCGTCCTGGTGGTGGCTGTGGGTGCGCTGCCCCTTGCCACCGCCTGGCAGGAGGTGCAGGGTCTCGGCGCGACCGTTGCCTTCCTTGCCGCGATCCTGATGCTGGCCCACCTGTGCCGTGAAGAGGGCATGTTCGCCGCAGCCGGCCAGCTGATGGCCAGGCGTTCGCTGGGCCGGCCGACCCGGCTGCTTGGCCTCGTGTTCGTGATCGCCTCGCTGACCACGGCGGTGCTGAGCCTGGACGCCACCGTGGTCCTGCTCACCCCGGTGGTGTTCGCGACCGCGTCCCGGATGGGTGTGCGGCCCAACCCGCACGTCTACGCCACCTCCCACCTGGCGAACTCGGCATCCCTGCTGTTGCCGGTCTCGAACCTGACCAACCTGCTCGCCATGGGAGCCGCCGGCCTCAGCTTCGCCCAGTTCGGCGCGGTGATGGCGCTGCCCTGGCTGGTGGCGATCGCCATCGAGTACGCGGTGCACCGGCGCTGGTTCGCCACCGACCTCTCGGTTGCGGCCCCGCCCCGCGGCACCGCCGAAGTCGTCGGGCCGCCGGTGTTCGCGCTGGTGGTGGTGGCGCTCACCCTTGTCGGCTTCGTCGCGTCGTCGCCGCTGCACCTCGAGCCGTTCTGGGTGGCTCTGGCCGCAGTGGTGGTGCTCGCGGCCAAGCGGCTCCTCACCGCCCCGCCGGGAGCCCTCCGGGTGGAGGTCACCGGGCTGCTCGGCGCCGCCAACGTCTGGTTCCTGCTGTTCGTGCTCGGCCTCGGCGTCATCGTGAAGGCGGTCGTCGACAACGGGCTTGCGGCCGCCATCGGCCACCTGGTGCCGACCGGTGACAGTCTCGGGAGCCTGCTGCTGCTCGCCGGGCTGGCCGCGCTGCTGGCCAATCTGGTCAACAACCTGCCGGCTGTGCTGGTCCTGCTGCCGCTGGTCGCGGCCTCCGGGCCGGGAGCGGTCCTGGCCGTGCTGATCGGCGTGAACGTCGGCCCGAACCTGACCTACGTGGGATCGCTGGCAACGCTGCTGTGGCGCCGGATCCTCGCCGACCACGATCATGACACCGAGATCGGCGAATTCACCAAGCTGGGGTTGCTCACCGTCCCGGTGAGCCTGGTCGCCTGCACCACCGCCTTGTGGGTGGCCGTGCAACTGATGGGAGTCTGAGATGAAGGTTGTGGGATGGGTCGCCGCCGGCACCTGGCCGGCTGTCGTCGAAGCCGTGCGGCACCGACCCGAGTCCGACGAGCTGGTGCTGGTTGCGGTCGCCGACGCCTCCGAAGGGGTGCCCACCGGACCGCTCGCCGGCCTGATGGGACGCGGCCGTAGCCGTGACCAGGAGGTCGAGGTGTTGGGGCGCGCAGCCGCAGAGGCCCTGCTGGCCCAGGCTGCGGCTGCGCTCGGCCGTCCCTGCGAACCGCTGCTGCGCACCGGCTTGACCGAGCGCGAGGTGATTGCAGCGGCTGCCGGCGCCGACCTGCTGGTCGTGGCCCGCGACGGTGACCGCACCCGCCTGGGTCCGAAGAGCCTCGGCCGCCACACCCGGTTCGTGGTCGACCACGCCCCCTGCACCATTGCCCTGCTGTGGCCGGGGGAGACGCCCGGGCTGGACTCCGTGCCGCCGCCACCACCGGAGCGCTGATCACGGTGCCGAACAGTTCCGGGACCGAGGCCCTCTCCGCCGCTGATGCGTCCAACCTGCTCCTGGACGCCCGCGACCAGGTGAACGCCTTCCTGATGGCCGGCGTTCTCGGGCCGGGCGGCTTCGTGTCGGCCGATGGTGCTGCCGACCTCGACCACCTGCGGGCCGTGATCTCCAGCCGGCTCGGCGATCCGGCCGTCACCGGTCTGCGGCGGTTCACCCAACGCGTCGGCGGCTCGCAGCGGCGTCCCTGCTGGGAGGCCAGTGCGCCGGATCTCGGCTGGCACGTTCGCCAGGTGGAAAGCGTGGCGGGCCGGGACGGACTCGCGGCCTTGTGCGCCAACCTGATCACGACGCCGCTGCCGATCGACCGGCCGCTGTGGGAACTGCTGGTCGTGCCTGGAGCTGCCGACCGCGGCATTGGGGTCATCCTGCGCGTCCACCACGCCGTTGCCGACGGCGTGGCCGGCGTCCGCCTTGCCCAGCAGCTGTTCGATCCGGTCGCCGCGCCACCGGCCGGCGCCGGGCCGGCACCTGAGCCCCGCCGTGACCGGAAGCGGCCGAACCGGCTGCGCCGGATGTGGGCCAGCGTGAAGCGGCTCAGCGCCATGTTCACGGGGCGGCTGGGTCCGACCGTCCTGCTCGGCCCGATCGGCCCGGACCGGGGAGTGGCTTTCGCCGAGGTGGATCTCGCCGCACTCTCGCTGGGCTCCCGGTCGGCCGGCGGGACCGTCAACGACGCGCTGCTGGCCGCGGTCTCTGCCGCGACCACGGCAGCCCTACGGGCGGTGGGGGAGCCGGTGCCGCCGGAACTCCCGGCCAGCGTTCCGGTGGCCCTGCCGGATCGTGGCACTTCCGGCAACGCAGTGGGCATCATGATGGTGCCGCTGCCCCTCGCTGAACCCGAAGCCGCCGACCGGATCGCCCGGATCGCCGCCATCACGAAGGCAGCCAAGGAGGAGGCCCGCGCCCAGGGTACCTACGAGCTGACCCGCTCCCGGTGGGGCACCCGGGCGTTCGCGTTCCTGGCCAGGCGGCAGCGCTTCGTCGCGCTGTTCGTCACCAACGTCCGGGGTCCTGAGCAGGCGCTCTGGCTGGCCGGCGCTCCGCTGGAGCGGGCCTGGCCGGTGACCCCACTCCAGGGGAACGTACGGCTCGGCGTGGCCGCCATGTCCTACGCCGGACGGCTGGACTGTGTCGTGCACGTCGACGCCGGCTCCCTCGATGTGGCGGTGGTGGGGACGGCGCTGCGGGCGGAACTCGCCCGGATCGGTGAGCTGGCGCCGTAGGCCCGGGCCGGCCGGTTCCTGGCTGGTGCAACGAATCCGGGCGCTGGAGACTCTTTAGGGTGTGGCGGTAACCAATCCCGAGGGGGCAGCTGTGGTCGTGGACGCGGGCGGCGGCCTCGACTTCGACGGCTTCGTCCGGGTGCGGTCCGACCGGCTGCTGCGCGTGGCCTGGTTGATCACCGGCAACTGGGACGACGCCCGCGACAGCGTCCAGGACGCTCTGGAGGGTGTCCTGCCACGTTGGGGGAGCCTCGTCGGCAGCGACCGGCTCGATGGTTACGTCTACCGCTGTGTGGTGAACGCCTGCCTGGCCACGATTCGCCGCCGGGGCAGGTCGCGGCCGGTGGCTGAGCCGCAGCTGCTCCCGCAGGCCCGGGTGGTCGCCGACCCGGTCTGGGCGATCGCCAACGCCGACGAGGCGTGGCGGCTGTGCACCAGCCTGCCGGCGACCCAGCGGGCAGCTGTGGTGCTGCGCTTCTACCAGGACCTGAGCTTCGCCGAGATCGGCGCAGCGCTCGGCTGCCCGGAGGCGACCGCCCGCTCCCACGTGCATCGCGCGCTCGCCGCTTTGCGTTCGCGCATCGAGGAAGGTCACAGCAATGGATGAAGCCGAACGGGCGTTCCGGGATGCCCTCCACCGGGTGGACTCGGTGCACATCCCGGTGCCGCTACCGGAGGTGGGCGAGCTCCGGGCAAGCCGCGGCCGCTGGTTGGTGGCCGGGCGCTGGCTGGCGGCCGCCGCTGCGCTGGCAATGGTCGCCGGGCTGGGGGTGTGGGCGCTGACCGGTCGTGGCGGGGTGGTGCCGGCGGTTCCGGCGGGCGTGCCCACGTCCAGCGCAGCCGCCGAGGCGCCGGTCCTCGTGGGCGCCACCTGGGTGGCCATCGAGTTGCCCGGACAGCCGGTGGAACCGGTCGACGGCCAGGTGCCCTACCTCAGGTTTGAAGCGGACTCGACCTTCTCCGGTGCTGACCCCTGCAACGGGGTCGGCGGCACCTACCGGCTCACTGGCAACGAGCTTGTCCTGTCGCGGACCGGGTTCAGCACAGCGATCGGCTGCAATGTTCCCCAGCAGCAGCAGTTCGCCAAGGCCCTGGGCAGCACCAGGCGGGCCAGCCGCGCCGGCGACACCCTCGAGCTGTTCGACGCTGCCGGTGTCCTGCTCGGCAGGTTCCGCGCAACCGTGGCCCAGGGGCCGCCGGGAACCGGCCCAACGCCAAGCGTCGTCGGCACCCCATCACCGGATCCGAACCTGCCAACCCAGGCGCCGGAAGCCACGCCCACGATCATCAACCGCCCGGCCCCAGCGGTGCGGATCCGGATCCGCAACGCCTCCAGCGTCGACTTCACCGACGTCTACGCCGTGTTCCCCGGCGGTACGAAGAGGCACTACGGGCCCGTGCGTGCGGGCCAGGTGTCGCGGTATGAGTTGGTTCTCAGGGCGTACAGCTACAGCTACCTGAAGGTCACCACGGCCGACCGGAGTTACGTGTACCAGCCGATCGACTACGTCGGCGAGACCGAGCTGCCGAGTGGCCACTACGGCTACGTGCTGAAGCTGGTCGGTTCACGGATCGACCTGCAGTTCGAGGTCGACGACTGAGCCCTACTCGGGCATCGTCAGGCTCAGCCAGCGGCCTCGCGGGTCAGCCAGCGCACGTGACCAGATCCGCGTCGGGTGGGTATCCGCGGGCTCCGGGGTCTTGGCCCCTCTGGTGTCTGGCGTGGCGTAGGGGTCGGCGGTGGGCTCGAATCTCCGCGGTGGAGTGGCTTCGGGTAGTCCGTCGGCTGCGATCTGGACTTCCGATTGGTCGCGGGTGCCGTACTTCGCGGGTTCGACCAGGGCGTGGTGGTGGTGGCAGAGCAGGACGAGGTTCCCCAGGGCGGTCGCGCCGCCGCTCCACCAGGGGATGATGTGGTGGGCTTCGCAGGCGGCGGGGCGGGTGTGGGAGCCGGGAAGACACAACCGCCGTCGCGCAGGGCGAGCGCTGCGCGGATCTCTGGAGTGACCAGCCAGGCTGCGCGTCCGACGTCGAGGACGGCGCTGGGTCCGCCGAGAACGGCTGGCAGCAGGTCGGCGTCGAGGACGGCGCTGGGTCCGCCGAGAACGGCGGGCAGCAGGTCGGCGTCGCAGGACAGCCGGCGCAGGTCGCCCGCGCTGATCGGTTCACCGTCGCCGATCAGTCCGGCCCCGGCTGCCTGCTTCCGCAGCTTGTCGTAGTCGATCATCACCATGACCTGTGGCCGGTCGCCGCCGACCCGCGGGGCTCGGCGTTGCCCGGTGTGGGCTGTGATCATGGCGAGCAGCGCGTCGGCCCGGCGTTGTTGCGGGGTCAGGGTGAGGGCCAGCGGGCCTACTCGACGGACGGCCGGCCGCGCTGACGCTTGAGGATTCCCCTGCGGGACTTGCTGGTCAGCCGCCGGTCGATCGAGCCCCGGGTGGGGCGCGTGGCTCGCCGCTTCGGCGGGGGTGGCGCGAAGGCACCCCGCAGGATCTCGGCCAGCCGGTCCCGCGCAGCCGTCCGGTTGCGGAACTGGGAGCGCTGCTCGGAGGCGTCGATGGTGAGCGTGGTCCCGTCCAGCCGCGCCGCGAGCCGCTGCAGCGCCCGCTCGCGCTGGAGGTCGGTCAGCACCCTCGAAGCCTTGATGTCGAAGGACAGCTGGACCCGGGAGTCGGTGGTGTTGACGCTCTGCCCGCCCGGGCCGGAGGAGCGCGAGTAGCGCTCGACCAGCTCACCGGCCGGGATCACCAGCCCATGCGGTACGCCTGGGCCTGGCGGCACCCGAAGATCATCCACGCTGACACCGTATGCCGTCCCCGGACCACCAAGAGCCGCAAGATGGTGGTTATCGACGCCCAGGATCAGGGGCGTTGGATGCTTGAGCCGCTGAGTGGTGGTTTTCCGGGCGGAAATTGATCGCATAACCACAACCAGGCGGCTCGCCCGTCTGCTGACGGCCGCAGCTCCCGCCATAACCACCACCAAGCGGCTCGAACCCGGGTCAGTGCAACGAGGCGTCGGCCGGCGCGAGCTCCCAGGAGAGGAACCTCGCGGTGAAGCCGGCACGGGTCGGCGCGCACAGGAACGGTCCGGCGCCAACTTCGCCACCGACGAACGGTGCCACCCGGACCAGCTGGGAAGGCTCGTCATCGACCCACGCCCGGATCGTCAGGGACTCCTCGGCCCGGCTCACCCGGACGGTTACCGCGCGGCCGTTCCAGTCCACCGGTGCCACTGACCAGTCGGACCGCCCGAGGGTGACCACGGCACCCAGATTGAGGACGCCGTCGGCATACTCCAGGCCGGCCTTCACCCAATGCTCGGCGTCGGCCCGCACCATCACGCCGGCCTGGTCGAACTGCCCGTTGAAGCTGGTCTGGAGCCGTACCTCGACCGCCTGGCCGACCTCGAGCGGAACCAGCAGGGCGTGCTCGGAGTCGTGCACGAACCCGTAGCTGGTGTGCCGCCAGGCGTCCGAGCCCTCGACCGCGGTCACCTCCAGTGCGTCGCCGGCCACAGCTACCTCCGCCGGCTGGTTGGTCCAGGAGCCTTCGGACCAGTCGACCCGGCGCTCCTCCGCCGGACCGTCGCGGCTCTGCCGCAGCGTCACCCCGGCATCGGCCAGTTCCTCCAGCACGATCGGCAGGCGGTCGGGCGAGACCGCTGCGGTCAGGTCCAGCAGGACGGAGGTCGCGAAGCCGTCCCTGACCGCGTCCATGGCGGTCGCCCGGACGCAGTGGTCGGTGGCGATGCCGCACACGTCCACGGCGGTGACCAAACGGTCGACCAGCCAGTCGGCGAGGCTCACGCCTCCGCTGCGACCCTCGAAGCCGGAGTAGGCGGCGGCGTACTCGCCCTTGTCGAAGACCGCTTCGAAGCTGACGCCTGCCAGTGCCGGGTGAAGCTCGGCTCCGGGCGTGCCGGCCACGCAGTGCACCGGCCACGAATCCACGTAGTCGGGAGTAGTGGAGAAGTGCGTGCCGGGATCGATGTGGTGGTCGCGGGTGGCCACGACATGGTCGTAGCCGTGGCCATCGCCCTGACCGAGCAGCTCCGCGATCCGGGCTGCAACGGCCGCGCCACCGGCGACAGCCAGCGACCCGCCTTCGCAGAAGTCGACCTGCGTGTCGACGACGATCAGCGCCCTCATGGCGCGTAGGGGTTGTCGGTGGCGCTGCCGGTGTCGTCGAGCATGATCGTCGGCAACGACGGCTCACCCTTGGACATCTTCAAAGCAGCTTGCGGAAGCTCTGCCCGAATCTGGTGGTGCCGTTCCCTTGCGGCTGCCAGCGGCTCGCGACCGACGATCTTGCCCTTTGCCACCAGCTGCACCAGGATCGGCCGGTCGTTGTAGTCGCCCACCGGAGCCGTCCCGATGCCGATCACCTCCGCCTCGGCGCGACCCTTGTCGTTGAGCCGGCGCAAGGCGAACTTGCGGCCACCGATCGAGATCTTGTTCAGGCTCTTCTTCGCCACCGGGTAGAGGTCGGCGTCCTTGCCCTCAGCGGTTGCCCTGGCCACCAGCTTGTAGACGAAGCCGCAGGTCGGGGCACCGGAACCGGTCACCAGGGAGGTGCCGACCCCGTAAGCGTCCACCGGAGCGGCGCGCAGCGCCGCGATCTGGAACTCGTCCAGGTCGGAGGTGACGATGATCCGGGTGTTGGTCGCCCCGAGGGAGTCCAGCAGCTTGCGGACATCGGCAGCCTGCTCGGCAAGGTCGCCCGAATCGAGCCGAATGGCGCCGAGCTTCCCCTTGCTCAGCCGGACGCCGGTGCGCACGGCCTCCTCGATGTCGTAGGTGTCCACCAGCAGCGTCGTGCCCTTGCCAAGGGCCTTCAGCTGGGTCTTGAAGGCCTCCTCCTCCGTGTCGTGCAGCAAGGTGAAGGAGTGGGCGGCGGTGCCGGTGGTGGGGATCCCGTAGCGTCGTCCCGCCTCGAGGTTCGACGTGGACTGGAAGCCGGCGACGTAGGCGGCCCTTGCTGCCGCCACCGCCGCGTACTCGTTGGTGCGGCGCGAGCCCATCTCGATGCAGGGCCGGTCGCCGGCCATGGCCGTCATCCGGGAAGCGGCCGAGGCGACGGCGCAGTCGTAGTTGTAGATGCTCAGCAGGAGCGTCTCCAGGATGCAGGCCTCGGCGAAGGTGCCGTCGACGATCAGCAGCGGGGAGCCCGGGAAGTAGGCCTCTCCTTCGGGATAGCCCCAGATGTTGCCCTTGAACCGGTAGCGGCTCAGCCAGTCGGCGAGGTCGGTGTCGATGACGTTCTGCTCCAGGAGGAAGTTCAGCGAGCCCTCGTCGAACCGGAAGACCTCCAGCGCGTCCAGGGCACGACCGACCCCGGCGACCACGCCATAGCGACGACCCACTGGCAGGCGGCGCGGAAACAGTTCGAACACGCTTCGGCGGAACGCTGTCTTCGAGCGCAGCGCAGCACGCACCATCGTCAGCTCGTAGTGGTCGGTCAGCAGCGCTGTGCTCTGCGGGGCGCCCGACGGCGTCGTCAGGAGGGTCATGCCGGTCAGCCTAGCCGTGGACTCTCGAGGATCGTCGTGGTGCAGCCGCAGGCGCTGCTGCAGCGCTTCGGCGCCTGCTCCTCGCAGTTCGTTCCTCACTGCTCGTCAAGACTCCTCCCTCCCCGCCGCTGACGCGGCGTGGCGGTCGTCGTCTGCTCCTCGCAGTTCGTTCCCCACTGCTCGTCAAGACTCCTCCCTCCCCGCCGCTGACGCGGCGTGGCGGTCGTCGTCTGCTCATCGCAGTTCGTTCCTCACTGCTCGTCAAGACTCCTCCCTCCCCGCGGCTGACGCGGCGTGGCGGTCGTCGTCTGACACAATGGAGCGATGGCAGGCGAGAGTGCACCCGAGCAGCCCGGTGGGGCTACCGCGGTATCCGAACGGCCGGCCGAATCCGCCCTCACCGGCTGGGTCACCATCGTCTGGGACGACCCGGTGAACCTGATGAGCTACGTCACCCACGTGTTCTCCGAGTACTTCGGCTATCCGGAGTCGAAGGCCATCGACCTGATGCTGCAGGTGCACAACGGCGGCAAGGCCGTGGTTTCCAACGGCAGCCGTGAGCAGATGGAGACCGACGTGGACGCGATGCACGGCTACGGCCTGTGGGCCACCCTCGAGCGCGGCTGATGCGGGGCTTCAAGCGGTCGGGACCGATGATCCTGATGAAGCTCACCGACTACGAGGCCACCCTGCTGGAGTCCCTGGTCGAGCAGTACGCCGGACTGCTCGAATCCGACGAGGAGCAGCCCGACCACGGTGACTCGTTCGCGCGATGGCAGGCCGAGATGTCCGGGGCCGATCCGCTGGACCACACCGACCCGGTGATCAACCGCCTCTTCCCCGACGCCTATCCCGAGGATCCGGCTGCATCCGGTGAGTTCCGGCGGCTCACCCAGGCCCGGCAGCGGTCCAGCCGGCTGGAGGCGGCCGAGGTGGTGCTTTCCGCGCTCCGCGACTGCGATGCCGGCAAGCACCCAGTGCAAGTCCGGGTGATCGAACTGGACAGCTGGCTGAAGACCCTCACCGGCGTCCGGCTGAGCCTGGCCGTGCGGCTCGGTATCAAGACCGCCGAGGACGCCGAGGACCTGGACGCCCTTCCCGAGGATGAGCCGCGCAGCTACGTGTACCGGGTGTACGAGTGGATCGCCTCCGTGACCGAGAACCTGTTGGGCCTGCACTGAGTTCAACCCCACAGAGGAATTCCGGGACAACGTGCGTTCGTTATTTGGTTAGGCTACCCTTACGCATATGTACGTAGGCACCGATCTGGTCAATGCTCCGCTGCAAACCAGCCTCACCCTCGTGGGCGCAGACGCCCCCGAAGGCTCCCGGCAACGGCTGTCGTCCCTTGGCCTGCGCATCGGTACCAGGTTCTCACTCCTGTCGAAGACCGCCGGCGGTGGCCGGGTCGCCCTGGTGGCCGGCTCCCGGATCGCGCTCGGGGCCGGACTGCTCCCGCACCTGCGCGCCGAGGTGAGCGGCCCATGACCTTCACCGGCTCCGCCGCGACCCGGCCCCTGAACCTGCTGGTGACCACCCACACCCCCTCGGTCAAGGCCTGCTGCCACACCGGCGGCGGCACCGGAGCCGGCACCGACGCGCCGGTGGTGGCCCTGGTCGGCGCCCCGAACACCGGCAAATCCACCCTGTTCAACGCACTCACCGGATCCCGCGTCACCATGGGGAACTGGCCCGGCACCACCGTCGAAGTCGCCCGCGGGATCTGGAAAACCACCCGGGACGCCGCCAGCTGCACCTGCGATGAATGCGACTGCGACCCCAGTGAGCAGCGGCTCGACCTCACCCTGATCGACCTTCCCGGCGCCTACTCCCTCGATCCCCACTCCCCGGACGAGGCCCTCACCAGGGAGCTCCTGCTCGGCGTCCCCGATGACGAGCGCCCCGACCTCTGCGTGGTGGCGTGTGACGCCTCACGCCTGGCCAACAGCCTCTACCTGGTGGCTCAGCTGCGGGAGCGCGGCCTGCCGATGATGGTCGCGCTCACCATGCTGGACGTCGCAGCCAAGCGCGGCATCAGCGTCGACACCGCCGCGCTGGCCGCGTCCCTTGGCTGCCCTGTGGCCGGCATCGATCCACGGCGCCGGGTGGGCCTCGAGGCGCTGGCGGCGACGGTCCGCGAGAACGTCGGCCGAGCCGCCGAACCACGTCCGGCGCCGGCGACGAGTGACTCCCTCGAACTTGACGATGACCGGTTCACCTGGATCGCCGACGCCGTCCGGGCCGGTACGTCCTTCCCCGCAGAGCATCCGCGAACCTTCTCCGACAAGGTGGATCGCTGGGTGACCGCCCCGGTTCTCGGACCGGTGATCTTCCTCGCCGTGATGTGGCTGGTGTTCCAGATCACCACGGCCGTCGCCGCGCCGTTGCAGGGCTTCCTCGACGACCTGTTCGCCGGCCCCGTCAGCGCCGGCGCCACCGCGCTGCTCGGCCAGCTGGGACTCGGCGGCAGCTGGGTGGAGGGCCTTGTGGTCAGTGGGCTGATCGCTGGCGTTGGGATGCTGCTGACCTTCGTGCCGCTGATGGCCCTGATGTTCATGCTGCTGGCCCTGCTCGAGGACTCCGGCTACCTGGCCAGGGCTGCAGTTGTCACCGACCGGCTGATGCGCTCGATCGGCCTTCCCGGCCGGGCCTTCCTGCCGCTGATCGTCGGCTTCGGCTGCAACGTGCCGGCCATCTCGGCCACCCGGATCCTGCCCAGCTCCCGCCAACGCGTCCTGACCGCGCTGCTGGTGCCGTTCACCTCCTGCGCTGCCCGGCTCACCGTGTTCGTCATGCTGGGCTCGGTGTTCTTCGGCCCCTACGCCGGGACAGCAGTCTTCGCGATGTATCTCGTGTCGATCCACCTCGTCGTGCTGGCCGGGTTCGTCCTGCGCCGGACGCTGTGGCGGACCATGGGGACCGAACCGCTGATCATCGACCTGCCCGCCTACCAGGTGCCCACGGTGCGGCTGACCGCCTCGGTCACCTGGGTGCGGCTGCAGGGCTTCCTGAAGACCGCTTCGGGCATCATCGTCGCCACCGTCTGCGCGGTCTGGCTGCTGCAGTCGATCCCCACCACCCCCGGCCAGGCCTTCGGGCAGGTGCCGGTGGCCGACTCCGCCTACGGCGTGGCCGCCCGGGCGATCACCCCGGTGTTTGCGCCGGCGGGGTTCGCGAAGTGGGAGACCACCTCGGCCCTGGTGGTCGGCTTCGTGGCCAAGGAGGCCGTCATCTCGTCCTGGGCGCAGACCTATGCTGTCGATGAGCCGGCCGACGGCATCCCCGGGACGCTCGGCGAGCGGGTGCGGGTGGACTTCGAGACCTCCTCCGGCGGCCACCCGATCCCGGCGGCGCTGGCCTTCATGGTCTTCCTGCTCGCCTACACCCCGTGCGTGGCTACCCTGGCCGCTCAGTGGCGCGAGATCGGCGCCAAGTGGACGCTGTTCGGCGTCGGTATGCAGCTGGTGACGGCCTGGGTCCTCGCCGTTGTGGTCTTCCAGGTCGGCAGGTTGTTCATATGACCGGGCCCCTCACCACGGTGCTGGCCGAGCTTGCTGCCGGCACTCCGACCGTGGCCGAGATGGTGCGCCGTTCCGGGCTGGACGAGTCGGTCCTGCGGGCGGCGGTCGACCACCTCGTCCGCGCGGGTCGGGTGGACGCCCGCGAGCTGTCCATTGGCTGCCCGGCCTCCGGGTGCGGCGGTTGCGCCGCCGCGACCGATGCGGGGACGCCAGGCTGCGGACGCACCACCCCGGTGTCCGGGCGCCGTGCCGGGCTGGTCACGCTCACCCTCACCCGCCGCTGACCCTCCCCGTCCCCGCCGAGGGCCACGCTTCGGCGCTGAGGGCCGCCGCTGATCGACCCGGTCCCGCGCCGAGGGCCACCGTAAGCGTCGAGGGCCAGCACCAGGGCGCTGGCCCTCGACGCTAAGGGTGGTCCTCGACAAGGGAGGGTGGCCTTCGACGCTAAGGGTGGTCTTCGACGAGGGAGGGTGGTCCGTGGGCTCACCAGAGGTCGGGTGGCTGCCTACGGTCGGCGGGCGGTTCGGGGCGCTTGTCCGGGGCGCTACCGGTCAGCTTGTCCCACTGTTCGGCGACCGCGCGCCGGCCGTCGTCCAGCAAGCGCAGGGTCCGCAGCAAGATCCGGGTGGCGTTGATCTGCTCAGGCATTTGGCGTCCTACCGCTTCGCTACACGTTCGGTGACGACGCTACCCGTAGACCAGTAGCGTCCCGGCCAAAGCGTAGCGAAGCGCTGGTTGGCGCCCATCTCACCGCGGGCCTAGAGTCGGTGCACGTGACCGCCTCAGACGCCCCGATCGGGGTTTTCGACTCCGGCTTCGGTGGCTTGACCGTGGCCCGGGCGCTGCTCGACCAGCTGCCCGGCGAGGACATGGTCTATCTCGGCGACACCGCCAGGGCGCCCTACGGCACCAAGTCCATCCCGGAAGTGCGCGAATATGCCCTCGAGTGCCTGGACTACCTGGCCGACTCGGGGGTGAAGGCCCTCGTGATCGCCTGCAACTCTGCCTCCTCCGCAGTGCTCCGGGACGCCAGGGAGCGCTACGACGTGCCGGTCATCGACGTGATCCTGCCGGCCGCCCGCCGGGCCGTCCGCGCCACCAGGACCGGGCGGATCGGGCTGATCTGTACCGAGGCCACCGCGACTTCGGCGAGCTACGACGACGCCCTGGTCGCGGTGCCGGGCGTGCAACTGGTCACCAGGGCATGCCCGCTGTTCGTCGAATACGTCGAGGCCGGGATCACCGGCGGCCAGGAGCTGTTGCGATCAGCGCAGGAGTACCTGCTGCCGCTGCGGGAGGCAGGCATCGACACCCTGATCCTCGGCTGCACGCATTACCCGCTGCTCGCCGGGGTCATCTCCTACGTGATCGGCGACGACGTGACCCTCGTATCGTCCGCGGAGGAGTGCGCCAAGGAGGTCTTCGCCACCCTCACCGACCAGGGTCTACTGCACGCCCAGCCGCGGAACCCACGGCTGCGATTCCTCACCACTGGCAGCCCGGAGCTGTTCGCCGGCATCGGTCGGCGGCTGATGGGTGGTTTCGTGGACTCGGTGGAGCAGGTCTACACCTTCGCCGGCTGATCCGCCCAAGCCCTCAGCCGGTGACGACCTCGCCGCCGGCGGACTTCCAGGCGGTGATGCCCCCGGCCAGGTCGTAGAGCTGGGTGAAGCCGAGTTGCTGCATGGCTGACATGGCGACCTTGGAGCGGTTCGCGCTGCGGCAGTACACGGCGTAGGGCAAGGTCCTGTCGAGGGACTCGACCTTCTGCAGGAAGTCTGCGCTCTCCACGTCCACGTTCACCGCCCCGGACAGGTGCCCGTCGGCGAACTCCTGCGACGTGCGGACGTCCAGCAGGACGGTGCCGGGCAGCTTGGCTGCTGCCGCGAACTCCGCTGCCGGGAGCGAACTGCCGGCAGCCGGGGCGGTTGCAGCGGTCGGCCCGACCGAAACGCCGACCGCTCCGCCCGAGCAGCCGGCGAGCAGGGTGGCCACTGCCACCAGGGCTGCGGCCCAACCGGCCTTGGTCACCGGCCGAAGATCTTGAACAATCCGGAGTTGGCCTTCACCGTGGGCTGGGCGGAGCTGGCGTGACCGCCGCACCACTGGCCCGCGGGCACCCTTGCCTTGACCTGGGCCACATGCTGGCCACAGCCGGACCAGGTGGTCTTGCCGCAACTCCTGCAAGTAACGGGGCTACACATCTATGAATCTCCTTCAAGTCGGTCTCTCGTTGAAACTATACCCCGGGGGGTATGGCGGATGGCAAGTCGGCGGTCTCCCTGGGCTGTCGGTGCTCCCCGATAGGCTGAGCCTATGTCCGTTACCAGAGCCGATGGCCGTAGCCCAGATGAACTTCGCCCGGTGCGGATCACCCGCAGCTGGCTCGACCACGCCGAGGGTTCCGTACTCGTCGAGTTCGGCGCCACCCGGGTGCTGGTCGCTGCGTCCGTCACCGAAGGGGTGCCGCGCTGGCGCAAGGGCAGCGGCCTCGGCTGGGTGACCAGCGAGTACGCCATGCTTCCCCGGGCCACCCACACCCGCAGCGACCGGGAGTCGGTGAAGGGCCGGATCGGCGGCCGCACGCACGAGATCAGCCGGCTGATCGGCCGCAGCCTCCGTTCCGTGATCGACTACCGGGCCCTTGGCGAGAACACGATCGTGCTGGACTGCGACGTGCTGCAGGCCGACGGCGGCACCCGAACCGCCTCCATCACCGGCGCCTACGTCGCCCTGGTCGACGCGGTTGCGTGGCTGCGCGCCCGCGGCGCCCTTGCCGGGGAGCCGCTCACCGGCACCGTCTCTGCCGTCTCCGTCGGGGTCGTCGACGGCGTCCCGATGCTCGACCTCGCCTACACCGAGGACTCGGCGGCTGAGGTCGACCTGAACGTGGTCGCCACCGGGACCGGTGACTTCGTCGAGGTGCAGGGCACCGCGGAAGGCAAGCCGTTCTCCCGTCCGGCGCTGGACGAGTTGCTCGACCTCGGCCTGGCCGGCTGCGCCGAGCTGACCCGGCTGCAGACGGAGGCCCTCGCCGGATGAGCATTGTCGTCGTGGCAACCCACAACAGCAACAAGGCCGTCGAACTCCACCGGGTCCTGGCTGCCGCAGGAATCGATGCGGACGTCCGCGGTCTGGATGCGTTCGCGGCCTATCCGGAGCCGGCCGAAACCGAGCGGACCTTCGAGGGCAACGCCCTGCTGAAGGCGAGGGCTGCGGTCGCGGCGACCGGCCTGCTGGCCGTTGCTGACGACTCCGGTCTCGAGGTCGACCTGCTCAATGGCATGCCCGGGGTCCGCTCCGCACGCTGGTCCGGGCCGGACGCCACCGACGTCGGGAACCTGGAGCTGCTGGTCCGCCAGCTCACCGACACCGAGGCTGCAGATCGCACCGCACGGTTCGTCTGCGCCATGGCGCTGGTGACCCCGGACGGCACCGAACACCTGGTCCGGGGCGTGATGTCGGGACACCTGGTGCTCGAGCCCCGCGGTGGCAACGGCTTCGGCTACGATCCGATCTTCATCGCCGACGGCAATACGGTGACCAACGCCGAACTGACCGCGGAGCAGAAGGACGCCATCAGCCACCGCGGCCAGGCCGTCCGGGCGATCGTCCCCGTCCTTCGCGAATACCTGCTGGTTGAGCCACTCGATTCCAAGGAGGAGTGAATGCGGCAGTATCTTCACCTGCTGGACCACGTGCTGAACGAGGGCATGGAGAAGTCCGACCGAACCGGCACCGGCACCCGCAGTGTGTTCGGGCACCAGATGCGCTTCGACCTGAACGAGGGCTTCCCGCTGCTGACCACCAAGAAGCTGCACACCCGCAGCATCTTCGGGGAACTGCTGTGGTTCCTGCGCGGCTCGACCAACGTCGGCTGGCTGCACGAGAACGGCATCACCATCTGGGATGAATGGGCTGACGCCAACGGCGACCTCGGTCCGATCTACGGCTACCAATGGCGTTCCTGGCCAACCCCGGACGGTGGCCACGTCGACCAGATCAAGGGCGTGATCGATTCCATCCGCAGCAACCCGGACAGCCGCCGGCACATTGTCAGCGCCTGGAACGTCGGCCAGCTCCCCGAGATGGCACTGCCGCCGTGTCACGCCTTCTTCCAGTTCTACGTTGCAGACGGCAAATTGAGTTGCCAGCTGTACCAGCGCTCGGCCGACATCTTCCTTGGAGTGCCGTTCAACATCGCCTCCTATGCACTGCTGACCCACCTTGTGGCCCAGGTGGCCGGGTTGGGCGTCGGCGATTTCGTGCACACGCTCGGCGACGCGCACGTCTACTCCAACCACCTGGAGCAGGCGAGGCTGCAGCTGACCCGGGAACCGCGACCGCTGCCGCGGCTCGTGCTGAACCCTGACATCACCGAGATCGACGCCTTCAACCTCGCCGACATCGAGATCGTCGACTACGACCCGCACCCGGGCATCAAGGCCCCGATCGCGGTCTGACAGGAGTCGCTCCCGAGCCCCGGCCAACCGGTCGGATCGGTGGCGACCAGGTCGTCCACGCTCAACGTCATCCCGGCGGTGGCGGCGCTGGACTGGTAGGCGCTGACTCCGACGGATCCGGGGTTCTGCAGCGCCGGTGGTTGGGGATCCAATCCGCGGCCGGGGGGAGCAGTTGGCGCCACCCTCGGTGCCGGCGGCGGGAGTGTCAATGGCCACTTCTCACTGACCCGGCTCCGCGGGGTGCTCGGGGGAGGTGACTACTACGATCACAGGCGTGGAAGAACCCAGGCGGATCATCGCCATTGCCATCGTCGGTGCCAATGGGGTGATCGGGGACGGCGACCGGCAGCCGTTCGAGATCGCCGAGGACTGGGCCAGGTTCAAGCGGGTGACCAGCGGGCACCCGCTGATCATGGGTCGCCGCACCCACGACGCGATCGGAAGCTGGCTACCCGGCCGGACGACCATCGTGGTGACCCGCACCCCGGAAGCGGTGGAGCTCCCCACCGACGGCCGCGCCGTCGGCCACGCGGTTGGCTCCTTCGAGGCGGCCATCGACCTGGCCGCCAGCCTGGACGAGGTGGTCTACATCGCCGGCGGCGGCACGATCTACGAACAGGCCTGGCCGCTGCTCACCGACCTTGACCTCACCGAGGTGCACGCCGACGCAGAGGGGTCGGTGCGGCTGCCGCCGATCCAGCCGGACGCCTGGGTGGAGGTCTCCCGCGAACCGCGCGACGGCTTCGACTTCGTCAGCTACCGGCGGCGCTGACATGCAGCTCCCGGTGAGGATCGCCCAGGGCGTCCGGGACGGCTCGATCAGCCTCGCGTACCGCCGATGGGAGCAGCCGCGCGTCCGCACCGGCCATACCCAGCTGACCTCGGCCGGCATCGTGCGCTTCGAGGCCGTCGACGAGATCACCGACCTGACCTCAATCCCCGACTCCGACGCCCGGGCCGCCGGCTTCGACGACGCCGGCGCGCTACTGAGGATGCTCGCGGCGCCGATCAACCGCGGCCCACGAGGTGGACGCGGGGGAGAGCGGGTGTTCCGCGTCAAGCTGGCCTGGGTGGGGGAGGACCCGCGGATCCAGCTTCGCTCGGCCGTGCCGGACGCCGCCGGGCTGGCGGCGGTCTCCGCAGCCGTCACCCGACTGGACGCCGGCCGGCGCACCGGGCCGTGGACCCGGCCGATCCTGGAATGGATCCGGGACCACCCGGGGGTGATCTCCACAGAGCTCGCCGCGCTGCTGGGCCGGGAGCTGGCACCGATGAAGGCCGACATCCGCCGGCTGAAGGCACTCGGCCTCACCGAGAGCCTGCGGGTCGGCTACCGGCTCTCCCCGCGGGGCATCGCCTACCTCGAATCGCTTGGCTGACTGTGCGCTCCGACGCCTCGATCATGCATCTCGACCTCGATGCGTTCTTCGCAGCAGTCGAGCAGCGGGACAAGCCCTCGCTGCGCGGCAAGCCCGTCATCGTCGGCGGCATCGGCCTACGGGGCGTGGTGTCCACTGCTTCCTATGAGGCGCGGAAGTTCGGTGTCGGCTCGGCGATGGCGATGCACGAGGCCCGCCGTCGCTGCCCCAACGCTGCGTTCCTTTCCGGACGCTTCCACGCCTACCGGGCCGC
This sequence comes from uncultured Actinomycetota bacterium, assembly GCA_963848845.1. Classification (GTDB taxonomy): domain Bacteria; phylum Actinomycetota; class Actinomycetes; order Propionibacteriales; family Propionibacteriaceae; genus Propionicimonas. Next base: position 112,438 of record CAWKFH010000007.1, on the reverse strand, counting down.
CAGCACGATCGTGATGGGCCTGCTGCGCGAACTGTCACCGCTGGTGGAGCCGCTGAGCCTGGATGAGGCCTTCGTCGATCTGGCCGTCGGCGAGCCGCGTCCGCTGGATACCGGGTCGCTGCTCGGCCTTGCGACCGCCCTGAGAGCCCGGCTCACCGAAGCCACCGGTGGCCTGACCGCCTCGGTCGGCCTTGGCAGCTCGAAGTTCATGGCGAAGGTGGCCAGCGAGCTGGCCAAGCCGGACGGGATCCGGCTGGTCGAGCCGGGCACAGAGGTGGCCACCATCGCCGACCTGCCGGCCAGGGCCATCCCCGGCGTCGGGCCGGCCACCATGGACCGGCTGGCCCGGCTCGGGGTGAGCACCATCGCCGACCTACAGCAGTTGTCCCTGGCCGAACTCGTCCGCGAGCTCGGCAAGTCATCGGGGGAGCATCTCAACCGGATGGCCTTCGCCGCCGACGACCGCCCGGTGGAACCAGAGCGGGAGACCAAGTCGATCTCGGTGGAGGACACTTTCGAGCACGACATCGCCGACCCTGCCGTGCTGGCCCGAATCGCCGATCGGCACGCGGCCCTTGTGGTCGAGCGCCTGTCAAAGGCAGAGCTGTTCGCCCGAACCGTGACGGTGAAGGTGCGGTGGCCGGACTTCTCCTCGATCAGCCGGTCCCGGACCCTGAACGGGGCCACCGACCGGTTCGAGGTGGTTGCTCAGGTGGCCCGCAACCTGCTGGACGGGCTGGACACCAGCCAGGGCGTCCGCCTGCTCGGGGTCGGGGTCTCCGGCCTGGTCGAGGTGGCCCAGGAGCCGCTGTTCGACCTCGAGGCGAGCTCGCCGGGCCGGGTGGTGGAGGAGGCAGAGGCGCCGCTGACCCGGCGTCCATCGGGCTGGCCCGCCGGGATCGACGTGGTCCACCAGCGGTACGGCGCCGGCTGGGTTTGGGGGTCCGGCCTCGGCCGCGTGACGGTGCGGTTCGAAACCGCAGCGACCGGCCCAGGCCCGGTGCGGACGTTCGCAGCCGACGATCCGGAGCTCGCGGTGGCAGTGCCGCCCGACGGACCGGCCGAACCGCTGGCCCCAGCCGCGCGCTAGCTGCTAGCTGGCCAGCACGCCGTGCGGGTAGCCGGGATGGCGGCCCTGGAAGCTCAGGATGGCCGGGTTCTGCACGACGCCGTCGCGGACCTCGATCGCCCGCCTGATGGTCGGGTCGGCGTCCCAGGCCGCCGGACCACCCATGACCACGCCGATGAAGGCCAGCAGGGCGTTGCTGTTCTCCCAGGTGGACGAACCCCACAGGTGGGAAGGGCTGTGGTCGACCGCGTAGTAGGCGACCCGGTCGCCCACCTCCAGCATCGGTTCGATGAACGTGGTCGGACGGGCCCAGCTGAAGCCCATCCCGGTGTCGCAGGAGACATCGACGATCAGGGTGCCCGGAGCCAGCCGGGCGAGGTCGTCGTCGGTGAGGAACATCATCGGCTCCGACGGGTTCTGCAGCGAGCAGTTGACGATCACGTCGTGGCCGGCGAGGAACGAGGCCAGCGACGCGGGCTCGGCGTCCGGGTCGGACTGGTTGGGGTCGCTGACCCCGATGCCGTCCTGGATGTGCACGATCCGGGCCGAGTGGATGGGGGAGGCCACGGCTTCGGTGTCCCGGTGGGTCAGCACGTCGACGTCGCTGATGCCGAGGCCGTTCAACGCAGTGACCGCCCCGCGGGCGGTGGCCCCGAAGCCGATCACCGCTGCGCTCAGCCGGCGTCCGTAGTGACCGGTGGAGCCGACGAGTTGCATTGCGTGCAGCACCGAGCAGTAGCCGGCCAGCTCGTTGTTCTTGTGGAACACGTGGAGGGAGAACGAACCGTCCGAATTCCAATGGTTCATCGCCTCGAACGCGATCACGGTGAGTCGGCGATCGATCGCAACCTGGGTGAGCTCGGAGTCCTGGACGCAGTGCGGCCAGCCCCAGAACACCTGGTTGGGCCGCAGTTCGGCGATGTCGGCGAGGACCGGTTTGGGCTGCAGGATGACGTCACACTCGGCGACCAGCTGGTCGTGGGAGCGGAAGCCGCCGACCCATTCGGACAGTTCTGCGTCGGTGAATCCGTGACTCGCGCCGTAGCCGGTCTCCAGGAAGATCCGCGGCCGGAGTTCGGCCGGGATCCGCGCCAGGTGCCGTGGATCCAGCGCCAGGCGAAGCTCGTTCTCCTTGCGTGAGTTGGCCATCACGGCCAGGGTCAAGTCGCTGCCTTGCGGTCCTGCTGACGTCGCCACCATCTGGTCAGGCTAGCGGCGATCGTGCCGGAGCGCCCCGCGGCAGTACTATCTGCAAGGTTGCCGACCGGAGTGGTGGAATTGGCAGACACGCAGGATTTAGGTTCCTGTGCCTTCGGGCGTGAGGGTTCAAGTCCCTTCTCCGGTACACGTTCAAATGTAGTTCGGCAAAGGTTAGACGTTCCACGAAAGTCCACGCCGGCCGCTTGCGGCGCGCGGACGCGCGAATCAGCTCTCTGCGACATGCGCGCGTTGGGATCCGGCCCCGGCCGCCCGAGCGGCGTGCCCTCCGCGGCTGGAAACGGACGTCGGATCGAGTGATTCGAGTTGTTTGTCTCAGCCTAGGCAACCACAACCTGTATTCGACCCGCCAGCGCGAGACGCGGCAGACACGTCGTTCAGCGGGTCGGTTGCTTGCGAGGAGCACGGTGACGGCTGGCTTCACGGCCAGCCCGATCGCGATGGCTGCGAGAACGCGGTTGTCGATGCGCCGCGAAGCTGGCGCCAGACGCGAGATGAGCATGCCCCCGGCAATGCAGCTCAACTTGACGAGAGCAAGATCCAACGCGCTGAGCTTGCGTGTCTTCGAGTCAGCCCACTCCTCGAACCTGATCATCACTCCTCCTAGAGTGGCTAGCCACTTCGAGGCTACCCGGCGGACACCATGAGTTAGGGCTGGTGTAGCGGCTGCATCCCGAGACAGCGCGCCCGCGAACAGCGGCCGCGATGAGCGCGGCAGGGCAGTGCCTTGGCCGCGAGGCCCGACTCTGGTGGTGCGGAGTTCTGCAGCCTATGAACCCGGTGGGCCGCCGGATCTCCTCAGGACGCGGAGTTCTGCGCCCTCTGAGGCCAGAATCGGGCACCATGAGCTGCAAATCTCCGCGCCGACTCCCGAACTTCCCAGATCCGGCCTCCATGCCCTGCAATTCTCCGCGGATCACCCCGATGGACACCGCCAGCAGACCTCCGGCTCGACACAGCCACTGAACCAGCAGTCATCGGCCGATCCATCGAGCAGTATTCGAACTGGAGACGCGAGATAGGTAGCTCCCTCCGCGAGTCCGGACAGCTTGAGCGCGACCCGCTCCTCCGCCCCATCGAGGCTGTGCTGGCAGCGCATCGCCTGGCGGGCGTGGTGTGCCCGAGGCGAGCCATGACGCCCGCGGTCGTCGCCCCGCCGAGGTTGCCAGCGACGACGGTGTGGCGCAGGTGTGCGGCGTGGCGCCGGGAGTCTTGCGGTGCGCTGCGGCCCGGTCAGACCGCCTGCAGGCTGGCCCCGTTGGTCCGGATGACCTCGGCATACCAGTCGAACGACTTCTTCCTGTACCGGTTGAGGGTGCCGCTGCCGTCGTCGTTGCGGTCGACGTAGATGAAGCCGTACCGCTTGCTCAACTGTGCTGTGCTGGCCGAGACCAGGTCGATCGGGCCCCAGGAGGTTTCTTCCGGTCGCTCAAGGGTCCCGGTGCCGTCTGTTGTTGCGGTCGACGTAGATGAAGCCATAGCGCTTGCTCATCTGCGCGGTGGAGTGGCGACAAGGTCGATGCAGCCCCATGTAGCCCATCACCTCGACACCGTCGGCGATCGCCTCGCCGACCTGGAGAAGATGGCCGTTGAGGTAGTCGATCCGATAGTCGTCCAGAACCGTCGGGACGCCGTCCACCTCGACCAGTTGGTCCTTGGCGCCCAGGCCGTTCTCGACGATGAACAGCGGCTTCTGCCAGCGATCCCAGAACTGGTTGAGCACAACCCGCAGGCCGCGGGGGTCGATCTGCCAGCCCCATTCGCTGGCTTCCAGCGTCGGGTTCGGCACGCCGCCCATGATGTTGCCCTCGCCGGCGACCTTGAGGCAGGGTCGGCGGTCTCGCAGATGCTCGATGTAGTAGCTGAAGGAAACGAAGTCGACAGTGTTGGTGAGGATCTCGCGATCCTCGGTGGTGATGTCGAGCTCGATCCCGTTCTCGCGGAAGTACCGCAGGGCGTAGCCGGGGTAGGCGCCACGGGTGTGCACGTCGCTGAACATCAGGTTCGCGTGATCGGCCTCCATGACGGCGATGATGTCGGCCGGGTCCGGGGTGAGCGGGTAGATCGGCATCGCGATCACCATGCAGCCGACGCTGGCTTCCGGGATCATTTCGTGGGCGACCTTCGTGGCCAGCGCGCTGGCGACCAGCTCGTGGTGCGCGGCCTGGAACAGGTCGGCCTTGCTCAATTGCTCCCTGGGGGTGTTGATCCCACCGGACATCAGCGGAGCGTGCAGCACCGAGTTGATCTCGTTGAAGGTCAGCCAGTACTTCACCTTGCCGCGGTAGCGGTCGAAGACCGTCCGGGCGTAGCGCTCGTAGAAGCCGATCAGCTCCCGGCTCACCCAACCGTCGTACTTCTCGGTCAGGTTCAACGGTGTCTCGTAGTGCGACAGCGTGACCAGCGGCTCGATGCCGTGCTTAGCGCACTCGTCGAACACCCGGTCGTAGAAGGCAAGGCCCTCCTCGTTGGGGGTCTCATCGTCGCCATTGGGGAAGATCCGGCTCCAGGCGATGGAAAGGCGGAACACCGAGAAGCCCATCTCCGCGAACAGCGCGATGTCTTCGGCGTAGCGGTGGTAGAAGTCGATGCCGACCAGCTTCAGGTTGTCTTCGGTCGGGCCGTCCACGCGCGGGGACATGATGCCCCTCGGCATGACGTCCTGAATGGACAGGCCCTTTCCGCCTTCGTTGTAGGCGCCCTCGATCTGGTTCGCTGCAGTTGCGCCGCCCCAGAGGAAACCCTTCGGGAACGGGCTGGTGGTCTGCGACATGGATTCTTCCTCACTTGGTCGGCGAACGGGCTGGAGGTTGGCTGCGGGACGATCCGGTTCCCCAAACAGGGTCGTGGTCCGCGCTCGTTTCGGAACAGAAAAGACCCGAGCGTCTTCCTCACCCGAAGGTGCCGGAAGCCAGCTCAGGTCTTGCCTCTAGCGAGTAGCAACCCTGGGGAACCTCGCGGTTCCTCCTGAAAAGCTAGCATCGCTCGGTATTGGCGTCAAGAGCTCTCCGTCTCCTCAGACCGGTTCGGCCAGCGGCAGGGTGACCCGGACGGTGGCGCCCGGAGCGCCGACCGGCGAGGTCTGGACGCTGCCGTCGGCCTGCCGGACGAGGCGGCGCACGATGTGGAGGCCCTCCCCCGATGAACCGGGGCGTTGCTCCCTTGCCGGTGCGAAGCCCGGGCCGCGGTCGCTGACCACGAGAACCGCCTGACCGGGCTCGACGAGCAGCCGAACACTGAACCCGGTGCCCTCCGGCGTGTGGGCGAAAACGTTGTCGACGCAGATGTCGACCACGTCCCCGAGCTCGAGGGCGCTGAGCGGGACCCGCAGCGGCTCTGCGGGGAGGGTGACCGCCACGTCGCGGTCCTGGTCTTCGGCCAGCGGTGTCCAGTAGTCGATCCGGGCCGACACCACAGAGACCGCCTCGCACCTGCTCGGCAGGTCCTCCCGGAGTGGCCGGCGGGCCTCCCGGACCACATCGTCGATGGCCACCTGGAGCTCGCCCACCAGCTGGCCCAGGTCAGCCCTTGCTGTCGGATCGGTGACGTTCTCGGCCTCCAGCCGCAGGGCGGTGACCGGCGTGCGGAGCCGGTGGGCCAGGCCGCGGACGTTCTCTCGTTCGGCTGCGAGCAATTGGCCGATCCGGTCGGCCAGGCCGTTGAGGGCTGCCCCCAGCTCAACGGTCTCCGGGGTTCCGGCCAGAGGCGCGCGGGCGGCCAGCTCGCCCTCGCGCAACCGGTGCGCGGTGTTGGCGACTTCCAGCAACGGCTGGCTGACCCGGCGTCCGGCCTGGGCTGCCACCAGCACCGCGATCCCGGTGAGCAGCAGGCCGAGGGCGATGATGCTGGCCCAGGCCAACGGCACCCCTTCGGCCAGCTGGTCGCTGGTCATCTGCGCCCTGGTCACGGCAACGCCCCCCTCGACCAGGACCGGGACGTAGACGGTGGCGCCGCCAGCGTCCCGCACCGAGAAAGCCGCGCCGGTCTTGGCTTGCAGGTAGCCGGCGTCCGCTTCAGGGCTGGGCCACGGGGCGCCGACAACCTCGCCGGTGGTGAGCACAACGCTGGTCTGCGCCGGCGACCCGGCGAGCGTCGGCTCCAGCAGTTCGGCCAGCCGCGGGTCGTCGTGCAGGCCTGAAACCAGGACGGCAACGGTGTTGGCCTGCTGGTTGGCGACGGCCACGCCCCGGTCCTCGGCGAGGGTGCGGACCAGCAGGAGCAGGGGGATGACGAAGGACGCCACCAGCGCGGTGCTGATCACCGCGACCAGCAGGCTCACCTGTCGGCGCACCTCAGCCCTCCGCGCCCGGCGCCACCAGCCGCACGCCGACTCCACGGACCGTGTGCAGGTACCGGGGTTCGGCCGCGGTCTCGCCGAGCTTGCGGCGCAGCCAGCTCAGGTGGACGTCGACGGTCCGGTCCCTGCCGCCGTAGGGCTGGTGCCAGACCTCGGACAGCAACTCGCGCTTGGTCACCACTTCCCCTGGGCGAGACGCCAGCAGCCACAACAGGTCGAATTCCTTGCGCGACAGGTCGAGGGGATGGCCGGCGAGGCTGGCCTCCCGGCTCATCGGGTCGATGGTGAGCTCACCCAGCCGCAGAACCGCTTCGGCATGGTTCTCCCTGGCCCCACGGCGCAACACGGCGCGGATCCTGGCAGCGAGCTGGTCACTGCCGAACGGCTTCACCAGGTAGTCGTCCGCGCCCGCGTCCAGGGCGCGAACCACCGTCTTGTCGTCATCCTGGGCAGTGATCACGATCACTGGCACCTGGCTGACGGCCCGCAGCATCTCCAGCACCTGCTGGCCACCCAGGCCGGGCAGGCCGAGGTCGAGCAGGATCACCTGGGGTTCGTCCTGGACGTGCGAGGGCCAATCCGGACACCCCGTCGGTGGCAACTGTCACGACGTCGCCGCGGTCGGTCAGGTTGCGCCGCAACAGTCGGCCGATGGCCGGGTCGTCCTCGACCACCAGCACCCGAGTCATGCCCCGTAACGTACTCCGACCGGTGCTGCGTCAACGGCTGGTGCCATCATTGCCCCATGACGAGACGCGGAGTCCTGGTGGTGGCGCTGTTGTGGCTGGCCACCGTTGCCGGCGTCTCCACCCTCACCTGGACCGTGATCTCGGCCGCCGGGCAGAGGGTCGGTACCCAGGTGGTCGTGACCACCCCGGTGCAGGCGAGCACCCCTGGGCCGACGCCCAGCGGGGGCTCCCAGAGCTGGAACGGGACCGGTGGAAGGGTGACGGTCCGCTGTTCCGGTGACTCGATTTCGCTGGGGACGGCCGTGCCGGATGTCGGCTACCGCGTCGAAGTGAAGGACAAGGGACCCGAACGGCTTCGCCTCGAGTTCGAGGCCAGCGGCTCGGGGGAGGAATCCGAGACGACAGTGGTCGCCGTCTGCCAGGACGGCAGCGCGCAATTCCGTCGCGAATGAGGGCCGCCAACCCGTCCGAACCGGTCGGCCTTAGCATGCTGCTGTGAGCGGTATCGATCAGCTGGTGGCCTTGCGCAGCTTCCAGGGCGACTTCCTCACAACCATTCCCCAGCTGGACCCCGCGACCCCAGTGCCATGGTGCGGAAACTGGCGTGCAGCGGACCTGGTCGAACACCTGGCCCGCATCCACCACTGGGCAGCCGGTCACGCCAGTGGCAAGCCGGCAACCCCGCTCGGGGATGGACCGTTCGAGGTTGAAGTCCTTTATGCGGCCTGCGCGGCCGAACTCCGGGAGACCCTCGCGCGGCAGGATCCGGACGCTTCGGTATGGACGCTGCTGGACGACGGCCTGCCACCCGGCACACGAACCGGGAACGTCCGCTTCTGGCATCGCCGCCAGGCGCTGGAGACCCTGGTCCACCTTTGGGATCTGCGAACCGCCGGCGGTCTTGACTTCGAGCCAGGGGTCGAAGCCTGGGCGGACTGCCTGGACGAAGTGGTGACCGTCATGCATCCCCGTCAGCTCCGACTTGGCCGGATCCCGCCACCGATCGTCGCCGTGCGGCTCGCGGCCAGCGACGCGTCGGCAGAACACGTTCTCGCCGGCTCGCCGCCAGGACGAGAAGTTGTCGTGCGGGGGAGTGCCCGGAGCCTGGCCCTGCTCATCTGGGGACGCCTTGGCGCATCCGATCCGAGCATCACGATCGATGGCGACTCCGCCCTGCTGGCGTCGGTGCTGGCGGCCGGCCTGACGCCCTGAGGTCGCGTAGCGCCGGGCATAGCTGAGCGCGCCTTCACTGAATCGTTACAAAGTGGTTAGCGCCACATCTTGAGATCGCTCTACGTTCGTCGTAAATTCTTACCCAGACGGCGCGTAGACCGTTCTACAGAACTCGATGGGGAGTAGCTCCAGTGACTATTCAGGCCAAGCGCTCGATCACGATCGAGGATGTCGCTTCAGCTGCCGGGGTTTCCCGCGCGGCGGTCTCGAAGGTCATCCGGGACGCCTACGGCGTCAGTGACGACATGCGGGCCAGGGTGCAGGCCGCGATCGACCAGCTCGGCTACCGCCCCCGGGTTTCGGCACCGGGGAATGCGTGGTGCGACCTACACGCTCGGGGTGGAGATCCCGACCATCAGGAACCACTTCTTCAGCAAGATCATCACCGGCGCTACCGGGGCCCTCGCTGGCACCCGCTACCAACTGATCATCGCCCCGGCAGGGCCCGACCACGATGGCGGCCCCCAGGCGATCGAGGTGCTGGCCGACCGCCAGGTCGACAAGGGCATCCTGGCGATCTCCCCGGCGGTGGCGCCGCAGTGGCTGGAGGATCTAGCGCAGCGCACGCCGCTGGTCATGCTTGGCCGCCACGACGACTCGAAGTACTACGACACGGTCGTCAACGACGACATCGAAGGGGCCCGGCTGGCCGTCCACCACCTCTACGAACTCGGTCACCGCGACATCGTCCACCTGACGGTCTGGCCCGAGGCCGAGATCAACCTGGACACGGCCCCGCACGCAGTCCGAACCCGCGGCTACCACCTGGCGATGACCGAGCTCGGGCTCGCCCGACCGCAGCCGGGTGGTTCACGTCGATCCGTCCGAGGAGGCGTCGCGGGCGGCTTCGCTGGAACTCCTCGGCAGCCAGCAGCGCCCGACCGCCGTCTTCGCCGGCCACGACGAACTTGCCCTCGGCGTGCTGCAGGCCGTTTCGGAACTCGGTCTCGGCCCGTCCGAGGTCTCCGTCGTCGGCTACGACGACACCGACATCGCCGCCCACCCACTGGTGTCGATGACGAGCATCAACCAGTCCGGCACCCGAATGGGCGAGATCGTGGTCCGGCTGCTGCTCGAGCGGATCGCCGGTCGCACAGAGGCGGTCCACGAGGTCCTTGCTCCCAAGGTGATGGCCCGGAACACCAGTGCCGCGCCAGTTGCGCGCAACCCCAGAGCAGCAGGCACCAGGCCTGCAAGCAAGTCCGAGTAACCCAACCGGTCAGCCACAGTGTGTGGTGGCCAATAGCCAGGAGGTACGAAGAAGTGTCCTTGACCAAGAAGGGCGTCGCCGCCCTAGTCGCCGGCCTCGCTGCCGGTGCGCTGACCCTCTCGGCCTGCAGCGCAGGCTCCCTGGGCAGCACCAGCTCGGCGTCGGGTTCTGCAGGAAGCGTCACGATCACGCTGCTGGCCGACAACTCCGAACAGACCACCAAGCCGACCCAGGCACTTGTCGATGCCTTCAACGCCACCAACTCGGGGGTGACCGTGAAGTTCGAGACCAGGGCTCAGGGCGCCGATGGTGACAACCTGGTCAAGACGAAGCTGGCGACCGGTGACATGGCCGAGTTGTTCCAGTACAACTCCGGCTCGCTGATGGCAGCCCTCGATCCGGCCAAGAATCTGGTGCCGTTGACCAGCGAGCCGTACATGGCGCAGTTGGAGGACTCGTTCAAGACCTCGGTGACGTCAGGTGACCAGGTCTACGGCGTTCCCCTCGGCCAGGCGACGGGTGGCGGCATCCTGTACAACAAGAAGGTCTACGCCGACCTCGGCCTGCAGGTTCCCAAGACCTGGGCAGAGTTCATGGCCAACAACGTCAAGATCAAGGCGGCGGGGAACGACTCCGGTCATCCAGACCTACGGCGACACCTGGACCTCGCAGCTGTTCGTGCTGGCCGACTACGACAACGTGACGGCCGCTGAGCCCGACTGGGCCGCCAAGTACACCGCCAACCAGGCCAAGTACGTCGACGAGCCGGCGATCAAGGGCTTCCAGCGGCTCGAGGAGGTCAAGAAGGCGGGCTTCCTGAACAAGGACTTCGCCTCCGCGAAGAACTCCCAGGGCCTGCAGAAGCTGGTCAAGGGCACCGGTGCGCAGTATCCGATGCTGACCTTCGTCATCGGCAGCTACGTCTCCATGGCCGACGACGCCGCGGAGAACATCGGCTTCTTCGCCCAGCCCGGCGATGATGCGGCCAAGTACGCCCTGACCAGCTGGTCCCCAGGTGGCGTCTACATCCCGACCACCACCACCGGTGACAAGCTGGCGGCCGCCAAGAAGTTCCTGGCCTTCGTGGCCACAAAGGAAGCCTGTGATGCACAGACCGCGGCGTTCGCGCCGACCGGACCGTACATGGTGAAGGGGTGCACGCTGCCCGACGGCCTGCCAGCCGCGGTTGCCGACCTGCAGAAGTTCTACACCGACGGCAACGTTTCTCCGGCACTCGAGTTCGTGTCCCCGATCAAGGGTCCGAACCTGGAGAAGATCACCGTCGAGGTGGGTTCCGGGATCTCGTCGGCCGCCGATGGCGCGAAGCGCTATGACGAGGACGTCAAGAAGCAGGCCCAGCAGCTCGGCCTCGAAGGCTGGTGACCTGAACCGGTGGGGGTCGGGCAACTCGGCCCCCACCGGACTACCCCTTTCCCTGCGGTGCCGCCGCTGCCGCCTGACCGACCAGAGGTGAATGATGAGTTCCACAACGACCATCCGTGCCGCGACGCCGCAGCAGTTGGCCAAGCCGTCGCGGGCTTCGGCCGAGCATGTCGACAAGAGCTACCCGTTGTGGTTCTACATTCCGGGCGGTGTGATCTTTCTTGCGTTGTTCATCGTGCCGACGGTGTTCAGCTTCTACTTCGCGTTCACGCGGTGGACGCTGTTCAAGTCCAGCTTCATCGGGTTGGACAACTTCGTCCTGTTCTTCTCCGAGCCGGGCCTGATCGGGTCGCTGCGCAACACCTTGGTGTATGCGTTCCTCACCTCGGGGACGAAGGTGGTGCTGGGCATGCTGCTCGCGGTGGTGTTGTCCGCACCGATCATCGCCCGCGGTTACCTGCGCTCGGTGACCTTCTTCCCCGTGATGGTGTCCACGGTGGGGGTCGGGTTGACGTTCCAGGTGTTGCTGGATCCGTTCAACGGGATTGTGAACAAGCTGATCACCTCGATCACCGGCGCGGACGGTCCGGGTTGGTTCACCGATCCGAACATCGCATTGTTGAGCGTGGCGGGGATCGACGTTTGGGCTGGCATCGGGCTGGCGACCTTGATCTACATAGCCGGCATCGCCGCCATCCCGAACGAGTATTTCGAGGCGGCCAGGGTTGATGGTGCGAGTTCGTGGCAGATGTTCCGCCACATCATCCTGCCGCTGTCGTTCCCGGCGACCTCGACCGTGATCCTGTTGTCGCTGATCGGCGGGCTGCGGTCCTTCGCCTTGATCTGGACCACCACCCAGGGCGGTCCGGGGTTCGCCTCCGACGTGATCGCCTCGGTGGTCTACAAGCAGTACCAGGCCGGCTTCTACGGCCTGTCGACCGCGGGGAACGTGATCTTGTTCATCGTGGTCGCCGCCATCATCTACCCGCTGTCGCGCTGGCTGAACTCGAAGGAGACCGCGCTGTGAACGCGATGCGCAAACCCACCCGGTGGCTGGTCGGCCTGGCCGGCATCCTGATCACGAGCGTGCTGTTCCTCATCCCGTTCGCGTTCATCCTCACCATGGCCGCCAAGAACATCAACGAGGCGTCGATGCTGGAGTTCTCCTGGCCGGCGGACTTCCAGCTGTGGGAGAACATCGTCGCGGTGTTCCAGGCCCGTGACTACATGCTGATCATCGCGTTCATCAACTCCACCATTTTGACCGTCGCCTCGGTGACCCTGATGGTGGTGTTCGGGGCGATGATCGCCTACGTCCTGGACCGGCGAAAGTCCCGGCTCAACCCGCTGATCAACGCCATGGTCCTGGCCGGGCTGATCATCCCGCCGGCCGTCGTGCCCACGATCTGGGTGATGCAGACCCTTGGGATCTTCAAAACCCTGCCCGGGCTGATCCTGATCGAGGTCGCATTCGGGCTCGCGTTCACCGTGTTGATCATGCGGGCCTTCATCGGCTCCATCCCCCGCGAGCTGGACGAGGCCGCGATCGTGGACGGTGCCGGCCCGCTCACGTTGTTCTTCCAGGTCATCTTCCCGCTACTCAGGTCGGTGATCGTGACCATCATCGTGGTCCAGTCGATGTTCGTGTTCAACGACTTCCAGAACCCGCTGTACTTCCTTCCCGGCGACGCCAACGCCACCGTCCAGCTCACCCTGTTCAACTACATGTCCCAGTCCGCCACCTCCTACAACCTGCTGTTCGCCAACATCCTGGTGATCACCATCCCCATGCTGGTCATGTACATCTTCTTCCAGCGCCAAATCGTCGCCGGCCTCACCTCCGGCGCCGTAAAGGGCTGACCGCTCTCCACCCGAAAGGCTTTCTCGATGACCACCGCTGTCGACTCGGTTCGGCTCGAATACCGGCAGGACTCGCCCTTCGTCGCGGTCGCCGCGCCGCGCGTGTCCTGGGTGACCCGCAGCGACGTGCCCGGCTGGCGCCAGTTGGCCGCCGAACTGGCCTGGGACGACGGGTTGGCCACAGTGAACGTGCAGCTCGACGGGGACGCCTCGGTGCTGGTGGAGTGGCCGTTCCCGGAACTGAGTCCGCGCCAGCATGGTGGCCTCAGGGTGCGGGTGCTCGGTCCCGACGGTTGGTCGGGCTGGAGCGAGCAGCGGGCAGTGGTCGCCGGATTCCTCGGCGCTGACGAGTGGCAGGCGAGGTCGATCGGGCTGCCGGCGCCGGCCCGGCCGGCCCAGCCAGTGCTGTTGCGCACCGAATTCGACGTCGAGCCCGGACTGCGGCGGGCGACCTGGTACGCGACGGCGCTCGGGGTCTACCAGGCCGAAGTCAACGGGGAACCCGTCGACGACCAGCTGCTCAAGCCCGGCTGGACGCCGTATGAGTACCGACTGATCCACGAAACGATCGAGGTCACCGACCGGCTCGCCGAAGGCCCCAACGCGATCGGGGTCGCGCTGGCCGGCGGCTGGTACACCGAGCGCTTCGGGTTCCAGGGCCTGGCCAAGCCGTTCTACGGCACCCAGCCGTCCTTCGCAGGCCAACTGCTGCTCGAGTATGCGGGCGGCCGCAAGGTGTGGGTGGTCTCCGGCTCGGACTGGCTGGCATCCGGCGACGGGCCCTGGCAGGAAGCGGGAATCTACAACGGCGAGTCCTACGACGCCCGCCTCGAGGTGGCCGGCTGGTCCCGGCCCGGGTTCGCCGCCGACGGCTGGGTGGCAGCCCGGGTGGTGCCGTCCGGCCCGGTGCCCGGTCCCCGAACATCACCGGAGGTGCGCGTCACCGATGAGTTGCCCGTGGTGGAGGTGCTCACCTCAGCATCCGGCAAGACGCTGCTGGACTTCGGTCAGAACCTGGTCGGACGGCTGAAGATCCGGGTCACCGGACCGGCAGGGACCACCGTCACCCTGCGGCACGCCGAGGTGCTCGAGGATGGTGAGCTGGGCGTCCGGCCACTACGGGTGGCGAAAGCCACCGATACCTTCACCCTCGCCGGGGACGGGGCGGAGGAGTGGGCGCCCAGCTTCACCTTCCATGGCTTCCGCTACGCCGAGGTCACCGGCTGGCCCGGCGACTTCGACCCGGCTGACGTGACCGCTCAGGTGATCGGCTCCGACATGGCCCGCACCGGCTGGTTCGACTGCTCCGACCCGATGGTCTCGAAGCTGCACGAGAACGTGGTTTGGGGGAGCAATACGCAACTGAGCCAAAAAAAAAAAAAAAAAAAAACAAAAAAAAAAAACAAAATTACGTATTGCTAGGTGCTAACCCTCGTGGAGCATCTGCTCGACCGCCCGGGCACTCGGGTTCACGAGGAACCGGTTCCCCACGACGACCGTCGGCACGGTCTCGTTCCCGTTCGCGGGCCTTGCGGACGATGGCCGTGGCGCTGGGGTCCTCCCAGATGTTGTGCAGTCGGATCGGCAGCTTCCGATGCTTCAGGCGCAGCTTCAGCGAGGCGCAGTACGGCAGCCTGGTTGCCAGTACACGTCGATGGCGTCGATGGTCTCACCGGTCGTCATGTTCCGTGAACCCCTCCTGGTCGTGGACCCGTTCCATCGAAGTGGCACGGCCGCAGCATCGACGGTCTGGCGATCAGCTCAGCCCAGCCGACGGCGGAGCACCTCGAGCATCTCGACCTGGGATCGTCGGCTCACCGCGGCAGTCGTCACGATCGTGGAGCCGTGGAAGGTGCCCGGGAAGCTGTGGAGCTCGCAGCTGACCCCGGCCGACATCAGGCCGAGTGCGTAGTGGATGCCCTCGTCGCGGCAGCGGGTCGAACTCCATCGTCGAGATGTACGTGGGCGGCAACCCCGACAGGTCGGTGGCCCGCGGCGCGCCGTAGGACGCGAGACGTCGTCACCGGTCGCGCCCCCCAGGTAGTGCTGCCAGCTGAGCACCGCATTGGGCCGGCTCCACAGAGGCGTGTCGACGAAGGCCGTCATGCTCGGCGTCGTCAGCCGGTCGTCGAGCTCGGGGATGCCCAGGTACTGGAAGCACAACTCGGGGCCACCGTGGTCACGGGCGAGGAGCGCGAGCCCTGCGGCCAGCCCGCCGCCGGCGCTCTGACCGATGACCCCGATACGAGAGGTGTGACCCCGTTCTCCCCGGCGTGCGTGCGGAACCACTGGAGTGCGGAGTAGCAGTCCTCGAGCGGCCGGGAACGGGTCCTCGGGGGCCAGGCGGTAGTCGACCGAGACCACGACGACACCCAGCTCACGTGGCGCAGCACCGCGCCCGTGGGCCGGAGGTCGAGTGACCCCAGCACGAACCCGCCGCCGTGCAGGTAGAGCAGCCCTGCACCGCCGGCGTGGTCGGGCCGGTACACGTGGACCGGCACCTCGGGGTGCTCCGGCAGGACCGGGCACCGTCATGTCCTCGATCGACAGACCCGTCGTGTCGAGGTCGACGTTCAACATCGACAGCACCGCGTCGAGTTCCTCTCTGGCGGCGACCACATCGTCGAGCGTGCCGCTGGGCAGCATCGACCAGCTCGGTCAGCTCCGGGTCATAGGTGTACGTCATCGAGCCCCCTTCCGCCGTCGGCACGGCGGTCATCTGTCTACCGGCTGCGAGTTCCACGTGCGCGAACCGGCGAACATCCGATCGACCGCGATCCCGGACCGATGTGCTGAAGTGGCGACATGGACATCGCCGCGGTGTTGCTGGACCTCTACGGCCGGATCCCACCGCTGGTCGACGCCGCGGTCGACGGACTCACCGCGGACGACCTCGCCCGATCACCCGCACCGGGAGCCACGATCGGCTGGTTGACCTGGCACCTCACCCGGGTGCAGGACCATCACGTCGCCGATCTGCTCGGCACCGACCAGATCTGGGTCGACGGGGACCGGGCGCAGCGTTTCGGCGTCGTGCCCGACCCCGAGAACACCGGATACGGCCACGATCGCCCGAGATGGAGGCGATCCGCCCCGATGGGCCCGAGGTGATCGTCGAGCTACCTGCAGGCGGTCGACCGGCGAACACAGACGAGTGTCGGGTCCCTCGACGGGCAGAGCTCGACCGGATCGTGGACCGGCATGGTACCCACCGGTCACCATGGGCATCCGTCGGGTCAGTGTCGCGGACGACTGCCTGCAGCACGTGGGCCAGGCAGCGTACGTCCGGGGTGGGCTCGGGCTCTGAAGCCGCGCCGGCTCGTCACCTCGTCACTTCGGTCGGTCGCCGAAGACGGTGATGCGCTCCATGACCCGCCGTGCGGGGAAGTAGTCCGATGCTGGCGTAGTGCTGGGTCGACCGGTTGTCCCAGAAGGCGACGTCGCCGGCGCGCCAGCGGACAGCGGCACTGGTACTCGGGGAACGTCGGCCTGGAGGTAGAGGAGGTCGAGCAGCTCGTCGCTCTCGTCGGGTCCAGGCCGACGATGTGCTGGGTGAAGACGCGGTTGACGTAGAGCGTCCTGCGCCCGGTCTCGGGATGGGTGCGCACGACCGGGTGCTCGACCGCCGGGAACTGCGGGCGGAGCCGCTCGCGCTCGTCGGGATCCATGGCCAGGCCGAAGTTCGTGTACCAGTCGTGCACGGCGGTCAGCCCGTCGATCCGCGCCTTCAGCGTCGTCGGGGAGGCGGTCGTAGGCGGCGCCCATGTCGGCCCACAGCGTGTCGCCGCCGATCGTCGGGCACCTCGATGGCGCGCAGCACCGAGCCGAGCGACGGCTCGACTCGCGCCAGCGTCACGTCGCTGTGCCAGATGTTCTCGTAGCCGCCGACCGTCGGCGTCCTTCTCGAGGCGGACGACCTCGGGTGCGTCGGCCTCGGTGCCGGTCGACGCGTGCCGTAGAACGGGTGGGTCTCGAGCTCGCCCCAGTCGGCGGCGAACGCGGCGTGCTGCGCGCCGGTCGATGTCCTGGTCGCGGAAGAACAGCACCTTCCACTCGAGCAGCGCCCGGTTGAGCTCGGCGAAGAGCTCGTCGTCGACCGGCTCGGCCAGGTCGACCCCGTCGACCACGGCACCGATGGTCGGGCGACGCGGCGACACCGTGAAGCGGGTGTACGGCGCGTCGGTCCAGTCCTCGGGCACACGTGCGGCCGATGCGGGGACCCGGCAGGAAGCCGTTCATCGGGCCGGCGAGAGTCGGATCGAGCATGGGATCACTCCTTGTTGGCGTTCTTGGCGTTCTGGCTGCGTGTTCGTGCAACCGGCGATGGTGGACGGCGCGGTGAGCAGTCCGACACAGGTGTCGACCAGGTCGGTGTTCAGCGTCGTCGGTGTCGATGCCCTCGGGTGGTCCGTAGACCTCGAAGGCCGCGAGGGCGGAGCACACGTAGCCGAGCGCCGCGGTCACCCGGTGGAGCCGGAGCGGTTCGGGAACGTCGTCCAGGCGGGCGAGCAGGCGACGTTGCACGGCGCGGGAACGCCTCGCTCTCGACCAGTTCCATCGCGGTCACCGATGCCCGGGTCCGCGACGGCCTGCATCAGGAAGCGGGCCCAGCGACTCGGTCGACGCGACTCGACCGACTCGGCCAGCGGCAGCACGTACACCTCGACCAGATCGCGCAGGGAGCAGTCGTCGTCGAGGGCCAGCAGCATCGAGCGTGCGCCGCACGTTGGCGACCGCCATGCGCGTCTCCAGGACCGCCCGGATGAGCCCGTCCCGATCACCGAAGTGGTACTGCACCGCCGACTTGTTGGCCTGCCCGGCTTCGTCCTGCACGGCCCGCACCGTCAGCGCGCCGAGCCCCTGCTCGGCGACGATGCGCTCGGCAGCGTCGATCATCCGGTCCGTCGCGTCCCCGACGACTTCTAAGGTAAGTGCCTTAACTTCGAAAGGCAACCCCCTGAGTCCGGATCCACCGATCCCGACGGTCAGCCGCGACTCCGCGACGCAGCGACCTCGGCGGGGCTGAGGAACTGTCGGTCGACGATGAGGTAGGCGCCGAACGGGATGACCGCGGCGACCACGGCGATGACCGCTCGCGACGCGGGCCATCGGAGCTCTTCACGCAGGAAGACCACCCCGGCCAGGTACGCCAGGAAGATCAGACCGTGGACAGGTCCGAGGACGGTGGTCGCACCCTCCACACCGAACCCACGCTTGGCGATCACCGCCACGATCAGCGTCAGCCACGACACGGTCTCGAGCACCGCGAGCCAGCGGAAGCGGGTGATCGTCATGCGGGCTCGGCGATCATGACTCCGAGATAGCACGGCCGTGGCTTTCCGGTCGAATCCGGTCGAGCCGGGACTCCTCGCCGTGCCCCGGGCGTCCGTCGGCGCGTGCGCGATGATTCGACAGAGGTGAGTCGAATGAACTCCTACGACGCCGTGGTCCTCGACATCGATGGTGTGCTCGTCACGTCCTGGGCGGCGATCGACGGAGCCGCCGACGCCGTCCGTGCCGTACGGGAGTCCGGGCTGCCGATCCGGTTCGTGACCAACACCACCTCGAGGGCGGCGAGAGAGATCGTCACCCTGCTGCGATCCGCCGGCATCGACCTGGAGTCCGACGAACTGATCACCGCCTCGGTCGCCACGGCCATGTACCTGTCGACGCATCACCGCGATGCGCACGGTCATGGTCCTGAACGAGGGTTCGAACGACGACCTGCGGGCGTTCGGCATCACGTCGGTCGACTCGGCCTCTGCCGAGGTCGTCGTCGTCGGGGGCGGCGGCCCGACGCTGAGCTGGGAGCGGCTGAACCTGGCGCTGCGGAGCCTGCTGCGCGGCGGGGAGCTGGTCGGGATGAACGGCGGAGTGAGGTGGACCACCAGCGACGGGGCCTGCCTGGACGGCGGCGCCTACGTGCACATGCTGGCCGAGGCGGCCGGCTGCGGATCCACCGTCGTCGGGAAACCGTCACCCACGATGTTCACGCTCGCCTGCTCGTCGATGTCGGTCGAGCCGGACCGTGCGCTCATGGTGGGGGACGACATCGTCGTCGACATCGCCGGCGGCACAGGCCGCCGGCCTGCACGGGGTGCTCGTGCGGACCGGCAAGTTCCGGACCGTGGACCTGGACGACCCCCGCATCCACCCGACCGAGGTCATCGACTCGGTCGTGGACCTGCCCGGGCTGCTCGGCCTGTAGATCCCGTCGACCCGCGACGACGCCGTGCGGATCGAACCACCGTGGGACTGAAGGGCCCCGCCGATCCATCCGGCGGCGATCAAGACTGGTCAGGTCCGACCCAGGAGGGCGAAGATGCGAACCAGAGCGATGCGAGCAGCCGTGGCGCTGGTGTGGGGAGCGGCGGTCCTGGCCGCATGCGGTCCGCCACCCGGGCCACCGAACTGGCCCGACCCCATGCTCAGCTGCCAGACGATGGGAGGATCCATCGCATACGACCCGGCGGCGTCGGACGCGGGGGTCGACGCGACGATCACCGCTCTGCCGGGGTTCCAGATCTCCGGGTGCACACCGAACACCTCGACGCTGATCTACGGCGGCACGATCACCGAGGCGACCGCAGTGCTGCCCGGGTTCACCTGCGGCACCAAGGCCGAGGGTGAGCTCCTGGGTTCGGGTGACGGTCGCATCGCCTGGGACGACGGCTCGGCGACGCCGTTCGACGTGGATCTGCTGGCGACCGGATCAGCCAATTCGTGGAACCTGGTGCTGGACTTCACCGCAGGTCGGTGGGCCGGGGCATCCGCCACGGTGACGCTGATCCCGACGTCCTCGGTGGGCAACTGCATCTACGTTCCGGTCACCTCGGCGGTGCTCGCGAACATCACGCCGTTCCTCGTGCACCCCGACTGAACCCGCCCGACAGCTACCCCGCCCAGTTGGATCCGGTCGACCCACTGACGGGGCGCACCATGTCCGGGGTGAGCGCCTCGGGCAGGATGCCGCCCGTGGGCCGGCGGACCCGGACGGTCCCGTCGGGGTGCACGCCGATGACCTGGAACCCGGACATCCACCGGTGGGAGAAGCGACACCAGACCTCGACCTCGGGTGGGCTCGACCTCGGCGCGGCCACGACGGTGACACCGTGCTCCCACGGCGAGGTCAACGACGGGACGACCTCTGCCCGGTCCAGGTCGATCGGGGCGGCGTCGACCGCCTCCGGACGGTCCGAGAGATCACGATGCACCAGCGAGACACCGATCGGCCGGCCCGCACCGTCGAGGATCGGCGCCGGCCGGCGATCTCGACACGCCGTGGCGTGCCGTCTCGGTGGCACCGTTCCGCCTCGAACGGGGCGGGGACCTCGCCCGACATGACCCGCTGGATCAGTTCGGACTGCTCCTCGCCCACGCTGTCCGGGGCGCACAGCGAGATGTGACAGCCGAGAGCCTCGGACTCGGCGTAGCCGTAGAGCTCCTCGGCGCCGGCGTTCCAGGCGGTGATCACGCCCAGATCGTCGGTGCTGATGATGCCATCCTGGGACGAGTCGAAGATCCGCGGTCACCTGCTCGGCCATCTTGCGGGCCGTGATGTCCTGGCCGGACATCAGGTAGCCGTCCGGAAGGGGGTGACCCGCACCTCGAGGTAGGCCTGCACGTTGCGCTCGTCGAACCAGGGCAGCTCGCTCACGTACGGCTCGCCGGTGTCGACCACCTCGCAGTACGCGTCGAACAGGCCGAGCTCGACGTGCGAGGGGTAGAGCTCGAGCAGCCGTTGCCCGACGAGCACCTCGGCGGTCTCGCCCACGGTCCGGGCAGAACGCCGGGTTCACGTAGTCGTAGCGGAAGTCGACGATGGTGTCGTCGGCAGTCTCGCACGCCGTCATCACCGCCACCGGCCCGAGCCGGTCGATGACCTCGCTCAGGAACACGGCGTCGAGCACTTCCTGGCTCGCCTCCACAGCACTCATCAGCGGCTCCCCAGCATCTGGTCCGACGCTCCGACGTGCCGGATGTGTACCGCCTCTTCTACGGCGCGCAACAGTGAACGTCAACCGGGTCGTGGGCGCCCCTGAGAGGCCGGTCGGGCAGCCGGGCCGGGACGGGGATCGTCCGCCGGTCGACTACCGCCAGGGAGTGACGAGCTCCGTGATCGAGCCGGTGAGCGCACGCTGCAGCAGCGGGCCGAACGACACCCGGTGCACGCCGAGCGCTCGCAGATCGTCGAGCGACCCGACCGTGGAGCCGCCGACCGGATCGGCGATCACGTTGATCGGCCCGGACAGTTCCGCCAGCAGCGTGCGGACCGCGTCCGCGTCGGGGGCGAGCACCGGGTACACGCAGCGGGCGCCGGCGGCCTCGCACGCCGGCAGGCGGGCGATCGGCCTCGGCCAGCGGGTCGTCGAAGGTGCCCGGCGGCTTCAGGAACACGTCGGTCCGGGCGTTGATCACCAGGTCCACCCCGGCGGCGTCGGCGGCGGCACGGATCGCGCCGATGTACTCGGCGTGCTCGGCCGGACGACCGCATGCGCCCCTCGGAGTGCACCGTGTCCTCGACGTTGATGCCGACCGCGCCGGCATCGAGCACCCGCTCGACCAGCTCGGCGGCGGCGGTGCCGTAGCCCGACTCGACGTCCGCGCTCACCGGCACGTCGACCGCGGCGGTGATGCGGCGGATCCCGTCGAGCGCGTCGGCGAGGGTCATGCCCTCGTTGTCGGCCTGTCCACGCGAGTCCGCGAGCGGGTGGCTGCCGATCGTGAGCGCCGCGAACCCGGCGTCGACGACGGCGCTGGCCGACCACGCGTCCCACACCGTGGGCAGCACGACCGTGGTGCCCGGGTGGTGGAGACTCAACAATTGTCCGGCCCGGTCCGCGATCTCGGTCATGGACCCATCGTGTCACCGGAGCTCTGGGAGGTGCGGTCAGGCGGGCTGGTCACGGTGCGGAGCCGTCGATGCCCGGATGTCCCACGCCCTCAGCGTCCCCGGACCCTCGGGTCGATGCGCCGGGCGCCGTCGCCGAGGTGGACGTGCCCGGAAGTGCGGCCTGGTGGGCCGACCGCCGGGAGAAGGCCACGCGGCGTCGGCCACGTGCCGACGGACTCACGATCGACCGGATCGTCGAGGCGGCGATCCAGCTGGTCGACGACGAGGGGCTTCCGGCGCTGACGGTGCGGCGGCTGGCGGACGACCTCGGGACCGGCAGCGTGTCGCTTCACCGACACGTCGCGAGCCGTGAGGAACTGGTCGTGCTGATGGTCGACCAGGTGATCGGTGAGGTGCAGCTCCCCGATGACGCGCTGCCGCCGCTGACCCGGATCGAACGACTCGCCGGTGAGCTGCGCCGGGTGCTGTTGCACCACGAGCGGCTGCTCCCGGCGCTGACGGCCTCGCCGTTGGTCGGACCGAACGCGGTGCGGGGCGCCGAGGTCGGCCTGAACAGCGCACTCGACGCCGGGTTCACACCCGAGGTGGCCACCGTCGGCGGTGCTGGCGCTGATCGACTTCGTGCTCGGCACCGTCTACTTCGACACGAGCAGTGCGGGTCGCAGCTTCGCCGCCCGCTCCGAGCCGGGCGCGGCGCTGACGCCGACGCCCGTCGTGGACGAGGTCTTCGCCTTCGGGCTGTCGACCTTCCTGTCGGGACTGGTGGGCCGGTCGGACGGTCCCGGCGTCCCCTGACCTGGCCGCTCGCCCCCGACCTGGCCCACCCGCCCCTGCGACCCCTCGATGGGAAATGCGATCACTGATCGCCTATCCTCGCCATCGAGCGGGCGTCGGTCCGCCGTCGACCATGGATGTCACGACGACGGGAACGTCCGCAGCTGGGTGACGCCGAGTTCTGGCGCCGGGGACTCGATGACCGCATGGCCGACTTCGCCGTGCTGCGAGAGGCCGGGCCGTTCACGAAGGCCACCTCGGCAAATCCGCTCACCGGCGTGCCCGACGAGTTCTACGCAGTGACGCGTTACGTGGAGCTCGTGGAGATCAGCCGACACGCCGAGGACTACTGCTCGGGCAAGGGCTCGATCTCGATCGCCGACATGCCGATGGAGGCCGCGGAGTTCTTCGGGTCGTTCATCACGATGGACGACCCGCGCCATGCCCGCCAGCGCGGACATCGTCGCCCGGTCCTTCACACCCCGGGGCGCTGCAGGGGGTGCTCGACTCGGTCGAGAGCATCTGCACCCAGGTCATCGACGACATGTGCGAGCAGGGCGAGGTCGACCTGGTCGACAGGCGCTCGCAGCCGTTCCCGCTGCTCGTCATCTGCGACATGATGGGCATCCCGCAGCGAGTTCGGCACCGTCCTGGACGCCACCAACATCATCCTCGGCGCCGGTGACCCCGACATGCTGGGCGGCAGCGACGACATCGTCGGCGCGCTGCTCGGAGCCGGCATCACGCTCTCCACGCTGATGGGCGAGATCGCCGAGGAGCGCCGCAAGAACCCCCAGGACGACCTGACCTCGGCACTGGTGCACAACGATCTGGCGAGGACATGCTCGCCCCCGAGGAGATCGCCCCGTTCTTCATCCTCCTGGCCGTCGCGGGCAACGACACGACCCGCACCGCGACGAGCATCGGCATGCACCTGCTCGCGACAGAACCCCGAGCAGCGTCGCATCTGGCAGGACGACCTGGACGGCGTGATCCCAGACCGCGGTCGAGGAGATCGTGCGCATGGCCTCGCCCGTCACCTTCATGCGGCGCACGGTGACCCGGCCGCTCACGCTGTCGGACCACGACTTCGACGAGGGCGACAAGCTGGTGCTGTTCTACGGCGCGGCCAACCGTGACCCCCGGGTGTTCGACGAGCCCGAGCGCTTCGACGTGCGCCGAGACCCGAACCCCCACGTCGGCTTCGGCGGACCCGGCCCCCACTTCTGCCTGGGTGCGCACCTGGCACGCCGGGAGCTGTCGGTCGTGTTCCGCCAGCTGCTCACGCGCCTGCCCGACATCGACGTCGTCGGCGAGCCGACGCTACCTCGAGGCCGCTCGGCGTGCCGCTCGTCGGCGGCATCAAGACGCCTGCCGGTCCCGTTCACACCCACCGCACGCGTCGGCACCGCCTGACGCTCCCTGCGCGAGGTCGCCTGCGTCGTCGGGGAGTTCCCTGATCAGTTGCCGGCGATGCGGTCCGAGGCGCCCCGAGCCGTCCCGGCACTCACGCCCGCTGCGGTGAGCACTGCGGGCCACGGACCGATCTGCTTCGCGAGCCGGTGCGACGCACCGAACGACGCTAGGTAGACCGCCGTCAGCACCGCCGCGCCGCCCGGGCCGATCTTGCGGGTCCACTCACGCGCACAGATCGCTCCACCTGCCAGCAGGACGGCACCGCCGAGCGGGCGGATCTTCGTCTCGCGGGCGACGAGGTACCCGCCGATGAGTGAGGCGGCGACGATCGGAGCGGTGGGGAGTGCCATGGGGTCGGACAGTAACGGCTCCCGCTCAGGAGTCAGTAGACGGTGTAGCCGCCGTCGATCGTGACCTCGTCGCCGGTGTGGACCAGTCGCGGGTCGCACAGGAACGGGGCGACCGCCCGGAAGTCCGCCGGGGTACCCCCCGACGGCGCACCGGAAGTCCGCCGGATCGTGTTCCTCGCGGAACTTGTCGTACTGGTACCCGGCGGCGGTCAGGTCCGTCAGCGTCCACCCGGGCACGAGGCTGTTCGCGGCGATCCGGTGGTGGGTGCGAAGCCCACGGCCATCGACCGCACCAGGGCCAGCACACCGGCCTTCGACGCCGCGTAGTGCGCCTGTCGTGGTGCGCCGTGTTCCGACCAGGGTCGAGGAGACCGCGAACCAGCGCTCCCCCGCCGCCCTGGTCGACCATCTGCCGGGCCGCTTCGCGGAGGGTGACGAACACCCCGGCGTCCAGGTTGACCGAGGTGACGGCGTGCGACTGGTCGAGCGACATGTCCAGCAACGTGGCGTCTCCGGACACCCGGCGTTCGCGACCCAGAGTCCAGCCGGCCGAACACGTCGACGGTCGTGCGCGACGGTCCCATCGATGACGTCCACGTTCGACTGCGACGTCGCAGCGGAACCCCTCGACGCGTGCATCGTCGTCGGCGAGCGAACGCAGGTGCTCGACCGCGGCACCGGTCTTGTCGGCGTTGCGGCCGCAGATCGCGACGGACGCACCGGCGAGCACCATGCCCTCGGCCATGCCCAGGCCGATGCCTCCGTTGCCGCCCGTGATCAGGCAGACCTGGCCGGTCAGGTCGTACGGCCGATCGGTCATCGAGCCCCTCCGGTGGTCACGGACGCTGTCGTCGGTCCGTCGGTGTCGGTGCGCAGCGGTGGGCCGTGTCATGGGGCGACGATAGCGACCCGGCACCGGCTGGTCGCAGGACTCGGGCGAACGCTCGACGTGTCGGGAACACGGACGTGCCAAGCTGGCCGGGTGAGCGAGATCGTGGACCTGCTGTCGATGACCGCACGAGCGGCGACCGCGTACCTCGAGGGCATCGACGAACGCCCGTGGGCGCGACCGTCGACCCACGTGTCCTGGCCGGACGGATCCCCGAACACCTTCCCGAGCAGCCACTCGACGCGGAGGCGGTGCTCGAGGAGCTGCTCGCCGTCAGCCAGGACGCGGTGCTCGCGACCGGATCGCCACGCTTCTTCGGGTTCGTCATCGGCGGCGCTCTGCCGGCCGCGATCGCCGCGGACTGGATGACGAGCGCGTGGGGGACCAGAACGCCGGCCTGTACGTCGCCGGCCCCGCGGCGTCCGCACGAGGCGACTGCCGGGCGGTGGATCCTCGAGGCGCTCGACCTGCCGTGGGACGCCTCGTTCGCGATCGTGACCGGCTACCAGATGGCGCACCTGACGCGTCTGGCCGCTGCACGGCACCAGGTCCTGGACCAACACGGGTGGGACGTCGAACGGGACGGTGTGGCACGGAGCACCGTGGGTCCGTGGTGCTGTCGGCGCCGCCGCGCACGTGACCGTGGCCCGCGCCGTGCGGATGCTCGGCCTGGGGGGCTCCTGCGTCGAGACGGTCGACGCCGACGAGATGGGAGCGATGGACCCCGAGGCGCTGGACCAGGCGCTCGAAGCCGGCGACGGGCCGACGATCGTGTGCGCCCAACTGGGTGAGATCAACACGGGCGTGATGGACCCGGTCGAGGAGCTCATCGCCATCGCCCATCAGCACGGCGCCTGGCTGCACGTCGACGGTGCGTTCGGTCTGTGGGCGCGGGCGAGCGCCACCCTGGAACCCGTCGGTCCGCGGCGTGGAGGGTGCGGACTCCTGGGCGACCGACGGCCACAAGATGCTGAACGTGCCCTACGACTGCGGCATCGCGATCTGCGCACACCCCGAGGCACACCGTGCCGCGATGGGTGTGCATGCCGAGTACCTCGTGCACAGCCCCGACGAGCGGCGCGACGGGGTGGACTGGACCCCCGAGTTCTCCCGACGCGCCCGCCCGTGGTTCAGCCTGTACGCCGCGCTCCGGTCGCTCGGTCGGGAAGGGCTCGAGGAGCTCGTCGACCTCGCCGCGCCAACGCCCGGCGCATGGCACGCGGACTCCAGGCGATCGACGGCGCCGAGGTGCTCGACCCACGTCGCGCTACAACCAGGTGCTCGTGGGGTTCGGCGACGATGCCAGGACGGCGTCGGTCATCGCCCACCTGCAGGACGGTGGCGAGTGCTGGGTCGCGGGCACCCGCTGGCACGACCACGACGCGATGCGGATCTCGATCACCGGGTACCGGACGACGTCCGCCGACGTCGACCGCACACTCGAGGCGTCCGAGCGGCGATCGACGCGACCCGCTGACCGGACCTACTCGTCGTCGTCCAGGTCCGAGTCGGTGGTGCTGGAGTGACGCCAGTACGGGACCAGGTCGACCGCGTCGCGGTCCAGACCCCGCTCCCGGCGGACGTAGCGGCGCACCGCGGTCATGGCGTGGCTCTCGCCTCCGCCCCAGACGTAGAGCGACCCGTCGTCGGACCAGGGCAGCGCGCGGACCGCGTCCTCGAGCAACGAGGTCGTGCCCGGCTCGGCCCCGTTCCGATCGCACCACACGACCTGCACACCGTCGCGTTCGGGCAGTTCCTGACGCCGTCGGCCGACAGCGATTCGGCCACGACCTGGATTGGGGTGCCCTCGGGCAGCGACTCGATGATCACCGCCGTCGCGGGCAGGCCGGTCTCGTCCCGCGACGAGCAGGTAGCGGTCCGTCGCCGCCGGCGGGTTCCACGAGGTGCGGGGGCCCCACAACGCGACCGGATCACCGACCTGCGCACGGGCGGCCCATGACGACGCGTGGCCGGAGTCGCCGTGCAGGACCATCAGCACGTCCATCTCGGCGACGCTCGATCGCCAGGCGCGCACTGTGTAGTACCCTCCACCGGGCGTTCCTCCTCGGGCATGTCGCTCACCGACTCCCAGCTGAACTGCTGGTCGACGGTCAGCTCGGTGCGGCCGGGAGGCGGAAGGCAGCAGGTACAGGAACGTGTCCGGCCCGAGCGGCTGGAACGAGGTCAGGTCGCCACCACCGAAGGTGATCCTGCGCAGGTGCGGCTGCACGTCGGCGACGGCGACGACGGACGTGACGAAGGTGCGGATTCCGCCCAGTTCGGCCAGCACTCGTTCGGCGCTCGTCTGGCCGTCCTCGCCCGAGGCGGCGCGGGCGGCGACGACCAGGGCGAACAGCTCGGCGGTGACGAGCAACGAGTCCTTGATCGGCGTGGGGAACTCGACCCGATCGGTGTGTGTCCCGGACGGAGCGTGCACCTCGAAGTCGATGCCGATCGAGTCGATGCCGAGCACCGTCGCCGCGGTGGCGTCCGGGGTGCCCGCCCAGAACGCGGGCGATCAACAAGGTGGAGTCGTCGTACTCGGTGTTGAGGTTGGCGATGATGTCGGCATCCATGCCGACCATCAGCTCCGCGCCCGATCGTGAGCGGTCGTGCGGTCGTCGTCCATCAGGCTCTGGTCCCGACGTGGATGGTAGGCATGCCTTACATCATGGCGCGGCGGCCCGACAGGCAACAGTCGCGTCAGGGGTCGAAGGTCTCGCCGACCATCTCGCTCGGACAGGGTCCACAGCGCGGCGGCGGTGTCGGGGTCGAGCGCGTAGCGCATCACCCCGGGCGACGTCGTCGGGTCGTCGACGCACCGGCGCGACCGCGCAGTCCTCGCAGTAGCGGCCGCCCACCTCGTCGGCGTCGGCGACGAACGCCGGCCCACACCGACGTGGCCGCGCCCTGCGGGCACCGACTTCAACTCCACCTCCCGCGTCGCCGCGGGCCTCGAGCAGCGCGCCGATCGTCTCGTCGGTGAGGTGGCGGCCCAGCTCGGTGACGATCCCGCCGGGGTGCACCGCGGTGGCGCGCACGCCTCGGTCGCGCAGGCGCCGGTCGAGCTCGACGGCGAACAGCGACGTTGGCCGTCTTCGCCCGCCCGTAGGCGACCCACGCGTCGTACGGCGTGCGCTCGAAGCCGGGGTCGTCGAGGCTCACGTCGCTGAACCGGTGCCCGGCCGACGACAGCATCGACGACCCGGGCCGGCGTCCCGGTCGAGCAGCAGCGGCAGCAGGCGGTTCACCAGCACGAAGTGGCCGAGGTGGTTGGTGCCGAACTGCAGCTCGAACCCGTCGGCGGTCGTCGCCCTGCGGGCAGGCCATGATCCCGGCGTTGGCGATCAGCACGTCGATGCGGTCGTGGCCGTCGGCGAGGAACGTGTCGGTGAACGCCCGGACCGACGCCAGCGACGCCAGGTCGGCCTGGTACAGGTCGACGCCGGTCGCGCCCGCCTCGTCGAGGTTCCGGCGCGCCTTGTCGACGTCGCGCACGACGCCGACCACGGTGGCGCCGTGGGCGGCGACGCGCCCGGGCGGTCTCGACGCCCGAGCCCGGCCGACGTGCCGGTGATCACGACGTTGACGCCGGTGAGGTCGACGCCCGTCGAGGACGTCGTCGGTGGTCGAGTCGAATCCGAAGGTCGGCTCATGGCGTCATCGCTCAGTCGAAGTTCACGGAGGTGGTGACGGGCTCCCACTCGTCGACGGTCGCCGTCCACGCCGCGGTCTTCTCGCGGAACGCGTTGCAGCACGTCGCTGGCCGAGGAGCAGCCGCAGCGGCGGGTCGTCCATGCCGACGAGCTGCAGCACCGCGGCGGCGAGCTTGGCGGGGTCGCCGGGGAGGTGCTCGCCGAACGCCTTGATGAGCTCCTTGCGCTCGCGCGACGTGGGCGTAGTCGTCGATGGCTGTCGGCCTGGTGCATCGAGCGGGTGATGTAGTCGGTCTGGAAGGCGCCGGGCTCGATCGCGCTCACCTTGATGCCGAGCGGTCCGACCTCCTTGGCCAGCCCCTCGGTCAGCGCCTCGAGCGCGTGCTTGGTGCACGAGTAGTAGGTGTTCGGCGGGTTGGTGACGATGCCGGTCATCGAGCTGACGTTGACGATGTGGCCGCGGCCCTGCGCGCGCATGCCGGGCAGCACCGCCTTGATCATGTCGACGGCGCCGAAGAAGTTCGTGTCGAACAGCGCCCGCACCTCGGCGTCGTCGCCCTCCTCGACCGCGGACAGGTAGCCGTAGCCCGCGTTGTTGACGAGCACGTCGACGCCGCCGAACGCGGCGTGGGCCGCGGCGACCGCGGCGTCGATCTGGGCGCGGTCGGTCACGTCGAGCGCGACGCGCGACCGCGTGCCCGGGATGCGCGTCGACCAGGTCCTGCACCGCCTCGGGTCGGCGGGCGGTGACCAGCACCGAGTGGCCGGCGTCGAGCGCGGCGACGGCGATCGCGCGGCCGATCCCGGTCGAGCAGCCGGTGATGAGCCAGCGGCTCACGACAGCGACCTCCGGGCAGGCGCCGGGCGTAGGCCGCGGCGCGATCGGCGAGCTGGGCGGCGCGCTCGTCGGCGGTGACCTCGCCGGGTGCCCGCCGGCAGCACCGACTCGAGGTCGGCGAGCTTCACCACCTGGCCCGACGCCGACAGCCCGTCGGTCGGTCGCTGGTCGGGGAACTCCGCCATGCGCAGCGTGAGGATGCCCTCGGTCAGCCCGCACGGGTCGACCCAGTTGTGCACGCCGGGGTCGGCGTTGGAGAGCACGTAGGTCCACGTGCCGTCGGCGTTGGGCTCGGACTGCGCCTTGTTGAGGCTGCCGGTGCGATCCATGATCCCCATCGTCGTGCCCCACACGTTGGAGATCGGCACGGTGAAGTACGCGGCGCCGCCGTCGTTCACGTCGATCACGAACGCCTCGTCGTCCTCGAGCCGGAAGTGGCCGCCGACGTAGACCTGGTTGCGCAGCGCCCCGCCCTTGTCGGCCGAGTACGCGAGGTGGAACCGGTTGGGCCGGCCCATCGTCATGCCCTTGGACAGGCCGTGGCTGAAGTCGGCGAACTTGCGCATGTACTCGGCGGTGCGCTGGGCCTGCTCGTCGTCGGTCAGCGGCGGCGTCGACGGCGGCGGGCCGAGGCGGACGATCTCGAGCCAGTTCGGGTCGTCGGTGCGCCCAGTCGAGCATGACGTCGCGGATGTAGAACTCGTGCGCCTTCGGGCGTCGACTGCACGTGGTTCGGCCGGCCGCCGGCCGGGTCGGCGTCGACGGTGACCACGAACGAGCCGTCGGCGCTCGGTCACCAGGTCGTGGCCGTTGAGCAGGCCCTCGGTGCCCATGCTGTCGTCCCAGAGCGTGAAGTAGTTCTCGGTCATCCGGTGCTCGCCGACGCGGCCGCGGATCTCGTAGCGCTCGTCGCCCGAGATCGGGATCACCCGGTAGATCGAGTCGGGGTTGTCGATGCCCCACCGCGTGCCGGGGATGCGCAGGCCGTCGACCTCGTGCTCGAGCCGGGTGATGCAGGTGACCTTCGGGTGCAGCGGATCCTGGTTCGACGACCAGATCGTGGCCGAGAACATCACCTCCTCGAAGGCCCAGTCGAAGCAGTCGCGCATCGACCGGCGACGGCTGCTCCTTCTCGAGCCACTCGGCCGCGGACGACCTCGCGGGCCTCGGCCACGACCGGGTGCTCCCAGAGCTCGCAGCGCGGCCTTCTCGTGCTCGTGCTGTTCGGTCGGTCGCCACCGGGTGTCCGTGCATCGGCGCAGTCCTCGACACGCTAGAGGAAGCGGTCGGCTGTAGTCGGCGAACCGCTCGCGGATCTGCTCGGCGGTGAGCCCGAAGTCGCTCGGCCGTGTAGCGGTGGACCGGCAGCGTCTCGCGCTTGCGGTCCTGGGCGATCCACGCCTCCATGGCGACGACGCGACTCGTCGGTGAGCTCGAGGCCGACCGCGGCGAGGATCGCTCGCGGCGGTGCCGATCGGATCGGCCACGGCGTCGACGAAGCGCGACGTCGGTCACCTGCCGCGGCCGGGATCCGGGCCCGCGCGGCCATCGCCCGGTCGCACGTCCAGCCCATCCGCTCGATCCACTGGCGGCCGACCTCGTGGGGATCGACGTCGTCGCAGTGGGTCCGCCACAGCGTGGTGTTGAGCGACGCGCCCGACGGGATCACGTCGACCGGGTCGCGGTGGGTGTGCACGATGTGCGCGTCGGGGAACTCGGCCAGCAGCGTGTCGAGGTAGCCGAGGTGCGACGGGCGTCTTGAGCACGAACGGCCGCAGCGGCTCGCCCGCGCCGGCGCTTCTGCCACTGGAGCAGCTGCAGCATCCGGCGCAGCCAGCGGTAGGCGGGCGCGAAGTCCTGCGTGTCGACCCACGACCGGTAGCGCGGGCACGTCGCACGACGCCTCGGGGATGTGCGACAGGAAGGCGTCGGCGAGGAAGACGATCTCCTCCTCGGCCTCGTGCACGTAGGTGGGGTGGATGGCGAACAGCTCGGCGGCGAAGGTGCGCATCTGCTCCTCCCGCGCCTCGGCGTCGGCGATCCGCGGGTCGGCCGCCGCCGGGTCCCAGCCCGGGCGGGGCGCGGGCTCGCCCACCTCCCAGCCGTACGCGCAGGCGAGCCGCGGGTCGCTGGCCAGCACCCGCTGGAGCAGCGTCGTGCCCGAGCGCATCATGCCGACGACCACGATCGGCGCCTCGATCGGCTCGTCGAGGATCTCGGGGTGGGCGCGTCCACCACTGCTCGGCCCGCAGCCGCTGGACGAGGCTCCGCAGCAGCGTGCCGCGCAGGATCATCGCGCCGAGGTCGTTGAGCGGCGCCGAGCGCAGCGAGTCGAGCAGCACCCGCAACGGCTCGAGGAACGGCTCGGTCGCCGAAGTCGTCCGAGCCCGGCCGACCGCGCGCGCCGAGCGCAGCAGCCGCGCCTCGTCGAACGCGTCCCCCGGAGCCGTCGCCACGGCGCATCACTACCATCCCCGCCCATGCCCGACAACGCCCGTGAGATCGAGAACCTCATCTACGCCTACGCCGAGCGCATCGACGCCGGCGACCTCGACGGGGTGGCCGAGCTGTTCCGCCACGGACGCATCGAGGCCGCGCCGGGCGTGGTCGTTCGAGGGCGCCGAGCAGGTGCGCGGCCTGTACGACGAGCGCGACCCGCCTGTACGACGACGGCACGCCGCGCACCCGGCACGTCACCACCAACGTGGCGATCGAGGTCGACGACGACGCCGGCACCGCCACCGCCCGCGTCGTACTACACGGTGTTCCAGCAGACCGACGAGCTGCCGCTCCAGCCGATCATCGCCGGCCGCTACCACGACACCTTCCACCGCGTGGACGGCGAGTGGTGCTTCGACACCCGCGAGATGTTCGTCGACCTCACGGGCGACCTCAGCCACCACCTGCTGTTCGAGCTCCGATGACGCGCGCTTCGAGGGGAAGGTGGCGCTGGTGTCGGGCGCCGCCAGCGGGATCGGCGCCGCGGTCGTGGAGCGGCTGGTCGACGAGGGCGCGACCGTCGTGGCGTGCGACGTCACGCCGATCGACGGCGGCGTCGTGTGCGACGTGCGCGACGCCGACGCCTGCGCGGCCGCCGTCGCCGAGACGCTGGAACGGCACGGCCGGCTCGACGTGCTCGCCAACGTGGCCGGCGTCGCCGCCGGCAACCGGATCGAGGACGTGACGCCCGACGAGTGGCGCCGCGTGCATCGACGTGAACCTCACCGGCACGTTCCTGCTGTCGCAGGCGGCGCTGCCGGCGCTGCTCGAGACCACCGGCACGATCGTCAACATGGCGTCGGTCGCCGGCATCCAGGCCACGCCGTACAACGCGGCCTACTGCGCGTCGAAGGGCGGCGTGATCCTGCTGACGAAGTCGATGGCGCTCGAGCTGGCGACGGCCGGCGTGCGCGTGAACGCGGTGTGCCCGGCGTCGGTCGACACCCCGTTCCTGCGCGGCTTCGAGCTGCCCGACGATGCCGACCTGCCGCTGCTCATGCGGTCGGTGTCGCCGATGGGTCGCCTCATCGAGCCGGCCGAGGTCGCCGCCGCGGTCGCCTACCTCGCGTCGAGCGACGCGGCCAACGTCAGCGGCACCACCCTCGTGATCGACGGCGCCGCCAGCGCCTGACGCACCGGGGCGAGGCGCCCCGAGCACTCGTTCGGTGAGCAACAGTCCATGGCGCCGCAGCGCAGGACCGTGCACCATGGTGCGGCCATGAGGATCCTCGTCACCGGTGCCGCGGGCATGATCGGCTCCCACCTCGTCGACCACCTGCTGGCCGTCCGGCCACGGGTCGTCGGCGTCGACAACCTGCTCACCGGCCAGGACCTCGAACCTGCGACCGCCCGGTCGACCGCCGCGCCTTCTCGTTCGTCGCCGGCGACGTCGGTGATCCAGCGACCGCGTCGGCCTCGGTCGGGCCGGTCGACCGGTCTTCCACCTGGCGTGTCCGGCCTCGCCGACCGACTTCACCACGATGCCCCGCGGAGATCCTCCGCGCCAGCAGCATCGGAACCACAGCGGTCGCGGACGTTCGCCCTGGCGCACGGCGCACGGATGGTGCTGGCCTCGACCAGCGAGGTCTACGGCGAGCCCGAGGTGCACCCGCAGCCCGAGGCGCTACCGCGGCAACGTCAGCACCACCGGCCCACGCGCCTGTTACGACGAGGGCAAGCGGTTCGCCGAAGCGGTCGTCTCGGCGTTCGCCCGCACCGAGGACTCGATGCCGGCATCGCCCGGATCTTCAACACCTACGGGCCCCGCATGCGCCTCAACGACGGCCGCGTCGTGTCGAACTTCGTCGTCCAGGCACTGCGCGACCAGCCCCTCACGGTGCAGGGCACGGCCGAGCAGACCCGCAGCTTCTGCTACGTCGAGGACCAGGTGCGAGGGCCTCGTCGCGCTGATGGAGTCGGGCCGGAGCCGGGCCGTGTCAACATCGGCAACGACGAGGAGTACTCGGTGCTCGAGCTGGCGCACGATGATCCTGGAGCTGACCGGTTCGACCTCGACGATCGAGCACCTGCCGCTGCCCCAGGACGACCCGTCGCAGCGCCGGCCCGACCTGACCGCCGCTCGCGACCTGCTGGGCTGGACGCCGACGATCCCGCTGCGGGTCGGGCTGGCGACGGTCGTCGACCACTCCGGGCGATCACGAACGCCTGAGCGCCCTGCGGCCGGGCTTCGGCATGCAGCCGACGAGCGTCCACCGGTACCCTCGGGGCGCGCGGAGCTCGGGCGGGGAGGCACGGAGATGGGCGAGGTGGGCGGGGACCCCCGGCTGAAGGCCGTGCTCGTGGGTGGTGCGGGCTTCGTCGGCTCGGCCACCGCGTCGGGACTGCTGGCACGCTGGCTGGGACGTCACCGTGATCGACGTCACCGCACCACCCGCGGATCTGCTCGACCGGGGCCACCTGGCCAGTGCGCGACCTGCTCGTCGACGACGTCTGCCTGCCCGACGGCGAGGTCGTGCTCTCGTCGGCAACGGTGACCCGCGGACCCGATGGCCTGGCACCAGCCGCTGCAGACCGTCGTGACGACCGGCCGCGGCTGGGCGCGCTCGCAGGGTCGGCGGGTGACGCTGTGCTCGACGCTCGAGGTGTACGGCGCGGCCCCGGCGCCGCTGACCGAGGGCGTCCGAACCAGCGCTGCCGTGGGGCGACGAGAAGTTGCGGCTGTGGCTCGCCGGGGTCGGCTTCTTCGACCGCCCTGCCCGCCGTGGCGGGCCGCCGCGTGGTGTCGCGAGCTGCTCGACGGTGACCCGACCGGACGGTGGGTCTACGGCATGGCCAAGCGGGCCCAGGAGCTGCTGGTCGACCGAGCTCGCTCGCACCCGAGGACCTGGTCGTGCTGCGCCTGGCCAACACCGTCGGCGCCGGCCAGGAACGGGTCGTGTCCGCCTCGCCCGGCGGGCGCAGGCGGGCGGACCCTTGACGTCACCCACCCCGTCCGTCGCAGCTTCGTGCCGGCCGACCACGTCGCCACGTGATCGACGGTCGCCCCGGCCGCCGGGACCTACATCGTCGGCTCGACCCTCGGTCGAGCTGATGACCGTGGCCGACGACCTCGTCGCGGGATCGGCGCGGAGCGACCGTGCGCGGTGCACCCGGCACGAGTCCAGGACAGCTGCGGCGAGGTCCGCGGCATCCGCCGCTCGGACGCCCTGGGCCTGGGCGTGGACCCGGTGGACCGTGGATCGACGGAGCGGTCGCCTCGATCCTGCGAGGCGACGCCGGCCCGGATCCACCCGTCCATCGGGGTCGTCGTCCCGCCGCGGCACCGTGCGCCCCGACGTCGTGACCGAACGCCAGCAGGCCGCGCTGTGGAGCGGCGAGGTGAAGCACGGCAACCGGTGGTCGACCGAGCTCGAGCCGCGAGTCTGCCGACGCACCTGGAGCTCGGCGCCGACCGGCAGCTCCTGGCGACCACCAGCGGCACCGATGCGCTGCGCATCATGTGCGGCGCGCTCGTCGGACCCGCGCCGCCCGGCGACAGGTCGCCGCGCTGCCCTCGTTCACCTTCCCGGCCACCGCGGAGGTCGTCGCGCAGCTCGGCTACCGGCTCCGGTTCGTCGACGTCGACCCGACGCACTGGACGATGGACCCGCTCGTCCCTGCGACGCGGCGCTGCGCGCCCGGGCGACGTCCGCGCTGGTGGTCGCGGTCGACACCTTCGGCCACCCCGTCGACTACCCGGCGCTGCAGGCCGAGTGCGACACCGGCCGGGGTCCCGCTGCTGGCCGACTCGGCCGCGCGCTCGGCAGCCGGTCGACGGCGACCCGTCGGCACCCAGGCCGTCGGCCACGCCTTCTCGATGAGCTTCGCCAAGGTCCTGTCCGCCGGTGGGGCCGGCGGCGCGGTCGGTCGCTCCCGGCCGACGCCGCCGTCGACGGCCCCTTCGGCTGGACCCGCTCGGCGCTTGATGAACGAGCTGCACGCCATCGTCGCCCTGGACCAGCTGGAGGTGCTCGACGACCTGGTCGTGCGTCGGAACCGCTTCGCCGCGCTGTACGCCGAGGACGGCGGATCGGCTGGGGCTCGAGCACCAGCAGGCCCGCGACGGCATGCGCCACAGCTGGGTCCACTTCGTGCTGCGCGATCCCGGGCGGCGCTGCCGAGCGGGACGCCGTGGCCGCCGAACTGGACGCCTGGGCGTCGGCACCAAGCCGTACTTCCTGCCGCTGCACGGACCGGCGGGCACCGAGTCGGTGCGGGCCCACGGTCCGGCGCTGGCGGTGACCGAGCGGCTCGGCGACGAGGTGCCTGGCGCTGCCCATGTCCTCGGAGCTCAACGACGAGGCGGTCGACCGGATCTGCGTCGCCCTGGAGCGCGTGCTGCGCTGACCGTGCCCGGCGCTGGACGTGCCCGGACGGCTCGACACCGGGACTCTCGACCCAGGCACGCGCGACCGAGGGCCCGAGCAGCTGCTTGCCCAGGTCCGCCAGGCCGGGTCCGTGGACCACCGCCGCCTCCCGCTCCAGCGCCGCCGCGGGCGCTCGGCCAGGTCCTCGAGGAAGCCGTCGCGGCCGAACACCGTCCAGCCCGCACAGCAGCCCGCGGACCTCGACGTCGACCAGCCCGGCCGACTCCATGCGCCGCCGCCAGCGAGTCGCGCGTCGAACAGGTGGAGGTCGGCCACCTGGTCCTCGGCGCCCAGACGCCCGCGCCGTGTCGACCCGCGTTCCTCGGCCTCGTCGGGTCGGCCGGCACGGGCGAGCTCCAGCGACCAGGCGACCGAGCGAGTCGACCAGCACCGCGACAGACGCCCCCGGTGCGGTCCACGTGCGCGAACCGCGCCGAGCGTCGCGACCGGGTCCGCGGTGTACTGCAGCGAGCCCATCGCCAGGACCGCCCGCGGCGCGCAGCCCCGGAGGACGTCCGCGTCCTCCATCGAGCCCTCGACGCAGCGTGAAGCCGTCTCCCAGCCCACGCGCGCGCGCCGCCGGCCAGCATGCGCGGGGACTGCTCGATGCCGACGACCTCGTGACCGCAGTGCGACCAGCCGCTGCGGCCCACCGGCCCACCCCGCAGCCGGCGTCGACGACCGGCCGGCCCGGCACGGGCGGCCCGAGGTGCTCGATCACCATCGTCCCACGACAGCTCGTCGTAGGCCCGGCGGTGCGGCACCGTCGAAGTGCTCGTCGTAGTCGTCGGCCAGGCGCGTCGTAGAGCGGGATCGAGGACCGCATCGGCTCAGCCCTCCTCGAGGGTGCGGCGACCGAGCCGCCACTGCAGGTCGTCCCAGTACGACGACGGACGCCACCGCAGGTTGAGGCTGTAGTTCGAGCCGCAGCCGACGCAGTCCTTCCGGAAGAACCGCTCGTGCTCGTCGCGGTAGCGCCGTCGAGTCGAGGACCTCGGCGATCGACACGTCCCGCACGTTGTCGTGGGGGTCCTCGCCCCAGCACCCGCCGATCTCGCCCCGGGAGTGGACCATCAGCTTCAGCTGCGACTCGGCGCACGGCAGCTCGCGCTGGATGCGCTCGGTGAAGTGGCGGCGCACGTAGCGCAGGTCCGAGTAGCGGGGCAGCCGCCGGCGGTCGTGCTCGGGCGACCTGTTCCAGCTCGGCCCATCGCCTCGCGCAGCTGGTCGCTCGTCGACGCGTCGGCGAGCCCGTCGACGCCCGGGCCCGGAACAGGAAGGTCGTGTCGGTCGCCAGGTTCAGGTACAGGCTGCACCCGGAGCTCGGTCGGCCAGCCGGGCGATGTCGGGCACGTGCTGGCACGTTGTCGCGCATCACGGTGAAGTTCAGCCGGACCCGCAGCCCGTACCGGTCGCGTTCAGCGCCACCAGGTCGCGGATCCGCTGCCACGGTCGTGTCGAAGGCGCCGTCGCTGGCCGCGGAGGCGGTCGTGCAGCTCGGCGGTGGCACCGTCGACGGAGATGTTGAAGCTGCGCACCCCGGCATCGAGCACCGCGGTCCGACGCCGCTCGTCGAGCAGGATCGCGTTGGTGTTCAGGTGCAGGTCGCGTGATCCCCGCGGCCGACCGCGCGGCGCATCAGCAGCGGCGGTGTCGCGCGCGGAGCAGCGGCTCGCCGCCGGTGAAGTTGGCCTTGAGGATCCCGGCCGCCGCCGAGCTGGTCGATGACGCCGCACCACTCCTCGGTGCGAGAGCTCGTCGCGGGTGGTCTCCCGCCAGCAGTTGCAGGAGACGCACTCCAGGTTGCAGTTCTCGGTGACGAACAGCTCCGCCACCAGCGGACGGACGTGCAGCCGGGGGCCAGGTGCTCCTTGACCGCGAGCCGGCCGAAGAACGCACGCCAGCCGGGCCCGGTCGACGCGGCGCGGTGCACCGCGAGCCGTCCGGGCAGCGTCGCACCGGCGGCAGCCGCCGTCGAGCGCTCCTGGCGCGGACCGGCGGGTCGCCGAGACTGCACCGGGCACCGCCGGTGCCGGCGTGCCGGTCGGGCTCGGGGTCATCGCGCACCTGCCACGACGAACAGGTTGGCACCGGAGAACAGCCGACCGTCCGCGCAGGGTCAGGCGGTCGCGCCAGACGGCGCAGTCGTCGGCCGCCGAGCAGGGACAGCGGGTGCCACAGCCGCCAGAGCAGGTTGGAGCCCGACCGCTCCAGCGGGACGAACCCGCACGTCGTCGAGCAGGGCCAGGAACGTGGCCGGCTCGTAGTTCGTGTGGTCGTGACGCTCCACGGCGAGGTCCCCCCGGTAGCCGTCCGTCGAGGTCGACGAAGCGCTCACGGTACCGGTCCCGGCCGAACCGGGCGCTGTAGACCGCAGCGTGCACGCGGGGGAACCGCAGCTTGGCGTTGTCGGGGTCGAGGAAGCTGAAGCGGTGCGCGGCCGGCACCGTGGCGACGAGCACGCCGCCGGGCCGCAGCACCCGGCGGACCTCGCGCAGCAGTTCGCGCCTCGTCGCGGCACGTGTTCGAGCACGTCGAGCGCGGTGACCGAGTCGAAGGTGTCGGCGGGGAACGGCAGCCGACCCCACCGGTCGGTGCGCACCACCGGCCGGCCCGCGGCACGGCGCCGGCCGCGATCACCTCGTCGGTCTGGTGTCGACACCGACGCGCGTCGAGGCCGGTGGTCGAGTCGAGCGCACCGAGGAACTCGCCGGTGTTGCAGCCGACGTCCAGGTGCGCGTCCGGTCCGGCGGGCGAGCCGCGTCCAGGCGAAGTCGTAGCGACGGGTCGGGTGGTCGTGGAACGGCCCGGTCGCCGTGCCCGCCGCGGCCAGCTCGTCCAGCTGGTCGGCGCAGCGCCCCGGGATCGGCACCGCTCGGGGACCGGACGATCGGCGACGCAGCGCGACCAGCTCGGCGTGTCGGCGCGACGCGTGTCGCGCCAGTCGTGCGACGTCCCAGACCGCGACGACCCGGCCCCGTCGCCTCCTCCTGGCGGAGGTACTTGACCTGGTGGTCGTTGCCCATCTCCCCCCGGGCCGCCTCGCGGGCCACGGCGATCGGGACCCGGCCGTGACGCTGGAGCCAGCCGGACGGTGTTGCCGGCATGGGTGACCACGACGTCGGCGTCGAGCATCCGCGCGGCGCAGCTCCTCCGGGCGTCGACGGACGCGTGCTCGCAGCGGCGGGTCGGCACCGGTCGAGGTGCCGGTCTGGATGAACACGTCGTGCTCGTCGGCCAGGTCGGCCGGCAGCGCGCGACCAGGCGGTCGAAGGGCCAACGACCCATGCCGACCGTGACGACGACCGAGGCCATCAGCTGAGCTCCCCGACCAGCACCGAGCGAGGACGGTCCGCGAGCAGGTGCGGACGCTGCACCAGCGTCCGGGTCGCCAGCGCGGAGCACATCCGGGCGGCACTGGCCCGGGGCGCCGACCATGTTGAACGTCTCGACCCACCAGCGAGGTGACGCCCCTGCGCCGGGCGGCGAGGAAGTACGGCACCGCGACGGCGGTGCCCGCCGACACGACCAGGTCGACGGGTCGTCGGGCCAGATCCCGCTCCGCGGCGGCGACCGCCCGGGCGAGCCGCACGGGGTGCGACGGCGCTCGACGTCGTCGCGCCAGGTCACCGGCTCGCTCCGCGCAGCAGCTGCTCGGTGTCGCGTGCACGCACCGCGACCCAGCGTCGGTCGAGCGGCTCCCACCACGGGCCGCATCGCCATCAGGTCGTCGAGCACGCCACCGCTGGACGACACGAGCAGCAGCCGCGGCCCGGCCGGTCCGCTCGGTCCCGGTGCACCACTCAGTCCGCCGACGTCCACCAACAGTCGTTCGGCCACCGCTGTCCTGAGCGGCGCCTCCCTTCGCTCGTATGAAGTGTGGACCGATCCACAGGGCCGGGCAAGGTCCCCGTGCCGCGCCGGGACCTGCCCGTTCAGTCCGGAGCGACGACCCGGCCGTACCGCTCTTCCCACCCCGGCGACGTGCTCGTCGACCACCGCCGAGGCGCGGCCGGTGTAGAGCAGCTCGACCAGCTGGTCCAGACAGACGTGGTAGCCGGCGGCGGTGTTCGACAGTCCGGAGTCGGTGTCGCCGAGCCACGTCGTGAGGCGCAGGAGCGTGCCCCCGTCGATCAGTACGCTCTCCACCGCGAGAATGTCGGTGTTCCAGGTCCACTCGAACACCGAGGGTGGATCCCAGACAGCGGATCGTTCCGTGCAGCAGCGGATCCTCGATCGAGTACCGCTCGACCTGTGCCGGCCAGAACGGCAGATCGATCGCAGCGCCCTGCGCCCGCTCCCCCACGATGTCCATCGGCATCCAGTGCTCGAGGTGTTCCGACTCGGTGATCGCACGCCACACCTTCTTCGGGTGCCGCAGCGAACGTTCGTACCGCAGGCGCCATCGACCGCCGTCGTCGGTCACCTGCCCCATGGGCTGCTCACGGTCGGTCATTCGTCCTCCATCTCGTCGAGGTGGTTCTCGAGGGCGTCGAGCCGCTCGTTCCAGATCGTCCGGTACGGCGCCAGCCAGCTGTCCACGTCCATCAGCGGGTCGAGGCGCAGGCGGTAGATCCTGCGCTGCGAGTCGGCACGGACCGTCACCAGGCCCACGTACAACACGCGGAGGTGCTTCGACACGCTCGGCTGCGACAGGGTCATCGCATCGGTGAGGTCGCCCACCGCTCGGTCCCCGCTGCGCAGCAGATCCAGGATCTGACGACGATGTGGTTCGGCCAGGACGTCGAAGGCGAGAGTCACGTCTCTATATTCTCCTTCCGGCATATACCTGTAAAGGTATGTTCCCTCGATCAGACGGGACCCGCGGCCTCTTCGTCCTCGGTCACCTGCTCGAGCAGCCGGACGACCCGACGGCGCTCCGCGATGCTGAGTGTCGCCCAGTGGTCGAGCCGCTGGCGCACGTGCTGCACGTCGGGCGGAAGGTCAGGTCGCTCGACACCGATCCCCGTGAAGTGGGCGCCGATCGAGCCGGTGATCATGCCGAGAGTGCCGATGCCGGCGAGCGTGAATGGTCGCAATGATCCTCCTCCGGCATCCCCGGGGGCGATGTCGCCGTAGCCGACCGTGGTCGTGGTGACGAGGGCCCACCAGACTCCGTCGCCGAACGTGTCGATTCGATCTTCGATCAACCAGACCACGGTCCCGCCAGCGATGATGAGTCCGAACACGAAGGCGAGCACGTACC
The DNA here is from genome assembly GCA_963848845.1 of uncultured Actinomycetota bacterium. Classification (GTDB taxonomy): domain Bacteria; phylum Actinomycetota; class Actinomycetes; order Propionibacteriales; family Propionibacteriaceae; genus Propionicimonas. Next base: position 70,630 of record CAWKFH010000007.1, on the reverse strand, counting down.
GGAGTCCGTTCTGGCGGAGAACCCCACGAACTGGATCGCCTACCCGCTCGAACAGGCGAAATGCCCTGAACAACCGCACAGACGCAACAGCCGGATCGTTCGGAACGGTCGGAAGATCTCGAACGGAATGAGTGCGATCAGATCTGGCCAGTTCTGCCGAGGAAAGGCACGTCGATCTGATGCGAGAGCGATTCGCACCGAGAAGTCGACCACGAAGATCCCGTAGATCACCCAGTTGACCGCCGTCGCCCAGGCGGAGTCTGCGAACAGCGTGGCGACGGTGACGACTGCCGACGAGCCCATGAACAGTTCGTATGCAACGGCCCAGCCCGTCGGACCGTCGCTCGGGGCCGGCGGCGCCGACCTCGGCGAGGCGTCCGTGGCTCCGACGACATTTCCAGACTCTGTGGACACTGCGGACCCTTCCCGGCCAGACCGGCGGAATCTAGCGAGTCCAATCACACGTGTTCTGATTCGCCAACCGGCTCGCCGGAATGACGGATCCTTGCGACGACCACCTACCCTCAGCCGCGGGACTGAGGAGGACCGGGTGAGCGATCAACCGTTGAATGGCGCGTGGTGGCAGGCGAGCGACGGCAAGTGGTACCCGCCGGAGCAACACCCGGATGCCCCGACGTCCCAGGTCCCTCCAACAACCCAGGTCTTCAGTGTCGGACCTCGCGGCACGACCGACCCGGTCGTGCCGCCCGTGTATTCGGCACCTCGGTTCACCCCGCCCGCTGCTCGCCGAAGAAGACCGGCTGGGCACGGGCGTGGCCGTGGATCGGCGTCGCTGCCGCCGGCCTCGCCGTGTTCGTCGTGCTCGGCACGATAGCGTCCGGATCCGATCAGCCGATCGAGTCCCACGACGTCGCGTCCTCGGAGCTCTCGACGACCACGACGTCGACCACTTCGACGACGACTTCGACGACCACCACCACGTCCACCACGACAACGACGACGACGACGACGACGCTGCCGCCCACGACGTTGCCCCCGACGACGTTGCCGCCGCCTCCGCCCGTGACCGAGCCGCCGCCTCCGCCCACCGAACCCGCGCCGGCGCCCGAACCGCCTCAGGGGTTCGCTGCACCAGCGCCGAGCGCCCCTCTACGGAGGCTCCACGGCAGCTCGAGCCGCAGGCGCAGCGCCCGTGTACGCGGGTGACCCCGGCTACGGCCGCCATCTCGACCGCGACGGCGATGGCGTCGGCTGCGGTAGCGGCCACTCCCTCTGGTCCCGGTTCCGAACCAGGCGTGGCCGGTCCAGCTCGTCGTGTCGATCTTCGCGCTGCCCGTGCCGATGTGGCTCTGGGCAGCAGCGCGGTCGTCGAACCGCGCTCCGGCTCTGGCGCTCGCCGGCGTCGTCACCTTCGCCTGCGTGGGCGTGCCGATCGCATCCGGACTGTCGGGTCGTGAGTCCGCGAGCGCGACCGAGCCCGCAGGTGGACGTCCGCGAGCCTGCCGACACCCGCCGACCGACGCACCCGTCCGGACGGAACCAGAGTCCACGACGACCACCTCCGTCACGACCAGCACCAGCTCGCACCACCACCCTCGACCCCGGTCGAGGTGCCTCCCGCCGGGCTGGTCGACCCGCCACGATCGCAGCCACCGCGACTCCGGCGGAGCTCCTGAGTCAGGTGCGGGTGGCGGACGAGACGTCGGACTCCGGGTACGACTCCAGACTCTTCACGACGTGGACCGACGAGGACGGCGACGGATGCGACACCCGATGCGAGGTCCTCGACTCCGAACGTCTCGCGTCCGTTCCGGGACTCGCCGGCGGCGGGTGGATCTCGTCCTACGACGCGCACCACCGACGATCCGTCGACCCTCGACATCGACCATGTCGTGGCCCTGGCCGAGGCGTGGCGCAGCGGTGCATCGACCTGGGGCACGCCGAGTCGCGAGGCGTTCGCCAACGACCTGGCCGACCCACGGTCGTTGACCGCGGTGTCCGACACGTCGAACCGTTCGAAGTCCGACACCGATCCCTCCGGATGGCGACCGGACGACCCGGGTGACTGGTGTCGTTACGTCACCGACTGGATGGCGGTGAAGCTCCGGTGGGACCTGGCGGTCGACCCGATCGAGTTCGCCGCACTCCAGAACATCACCGAGACCTGCTGAGACGTTCGGGGCGTGCGACGCCGCTCTCCGGACCCGGTCCGGCCGTTCGACGCCGTTCCGATCCGGTTCGGACATCCATCCGTCACGTTCGCAACTCCATCGACACAGTACGTTCACCCGCTGTTGCGCTCCCGGTCAGGATCGCTACAGTCACTCTCGCGCCGTGGAATTTGGGTCCCCGACAGGCGGTCGGGTGGCGGCGCTGGATGTCTCTCCGGCGGGAGCAGGCGGCACCCACGATCATGGCCTCTGGAGGGTCCCATGGCACCACGGCGAGTTCTCTTTGCGTTTGCCACTCTCGGGTTGGTGGCCCTCGGCCTTCCACTGGCGCTGACGACCCCCGCGGGCGCAGCGACCGACGATCCCATCGGGACGTGGAACATGAACGAGAGCGCAGGCGCCCGGTCATGATCGACAGCAGCGGCAACGGCCTCAACGGCGCCATCGGCACCGAGATCACCACCGGGGTCACCTACGACGGTGCCACCGGGCACCGGTTCCCGTACGCGACCCCGAACACCCCGCCGACCCAGCCCAACCACACGGTCGTCCCCAACAGCTCGCTGCTCAACCCGGGCACCGACGACTACGCCGTCACGTCCGGATGCGGACCACCCACCGCTTCGGCAACATCATCCAGAAGGGTCAGTCGGGCACTCGCGGGCGGCTACTTCAAGTTCGAGAACCCGAACGGCATCGTGACCTGCCTGTTCCGGGGCCCGCTGGGCAGCAACTGGTGTGCCTCGCTGCGCGACCTAACGACGGCGCAGTGGCACACGATCCGCTGCGAGCGCACCGAGTACTGCGTGACGATGTGCGTCGACGGTGTGCTGGTCGGCAACGTGCTCGGCGTGACCGGCACATCTCGAACACCTGGCCGATCTCGATCGCCGGCAAGTCAACTGCGACCAGATCGACGGTCACGTGCGACTACTTCTCCGGCGACATCGACTACGTGCACCATCGAGGGTCCCGGAACCGTGTCCGACACGACCGCCCCGTCGACCCCGGCCAAGCCGAGCGTCGCCAGCCCGTGCTCCGGTCGGGCGCCGTCGTCACCTGGGCCGCCGCCACCGACGACCGGCCACGTCGCTCACGTACTCCGTGTTCCGTGACGGCGGCACCACCGCCGTCGGCACCGTCACCGGCGGCACCACCGGCACCGATCTCCTTCACCGAGAACGGCCTCGAGCCGGGCTCCTCGCACAGCTACCGCATCCGCGCCTCCGACGGCACCAACACCAGCCCGCTGAGCCCGAGGTCCGACGACCTCATCATCGCCGGACAGGTCGCCGACACCACCGCACCGTCGATCCCGGCCAAGCCGAGTGTCGCCAGCCCGAGCTCCGGCCGCGCCGTCGTGACGTGGCCCGCCTCCACCGACAACATGGCGACGTCGCTCACGTACTCCGTGTTCCGTGACGGCGGAAGCACCGCCGTCGGCACCGTCACCGGCGGGACCACCGGCACGATCTCCTTCACCGAGAACGGCCTGCGAGCCGGGCTCCTCGCACAGCTACCGCATCCGCGCCTCCGACGGCACCAACACCAGTGCGCTGAGCCCGAGGTCCGACGACCTCATCATCGCCGGACAGGTCGCCGACACCACCGCGCCGTCGATCCCGGGGAAGCCGAGTGTCGCCAGCCCGGTGCCCGGTCGAGCCGTCATCACCTGGCCCGCCTCCACCGACAACATGGCGACGACGCTGACCTACACGGTGTACCGCAACGGCGGGACCACCCCGATCGGCACCGTCACCGGGTGGGACCACCGGCACGTTCTTCTTCACCGAGAACGGACTGCCCGGCGGCTCTGCGCACACGTACCGCGTGCGTGCCTCGGACGGCACCAACATCAGCGGCCTCAGCCCCCTGTCCCCCGCGCTGGTGATCAACTCCGCACCCACCGGCACGCTGAATCCGATCACGGTCAACGGCACTCTGATCACGGTCAGTGGCACGTCCACGGACCCCGACGGCGCACCGATCGTCCGGATCGAGACCGAGGCCGACGGCCGCACGAGTCGTCGCGAGACCCAGACCGCGGGTGGCTCGTTCAACGTGGCCTGGAACGCACGGTCCGGGAGCAGGACCGTGTGCGTGAGCGTGCTGGACACGCCCAGCGGCACCCCGACGCTGCTCGGCTGCAGCGACGTCGTCGTCAAGTGACCCGGCGTCTCTCCTCGACCACGAGCTGAACCGCGGGCAGTTCGAGCGGCTCGGTCAGCGCCAGGACCGCTGGCTGCGGCGACTCGCCACCAACATCGCGACCCCGCACAGCGTCAGGGCGGCGCCGCCGACGACGAGCACCTTGGCCGCGGTGCCGGTCAGCGCGAGTCCGGCCACGGTCCGCGGGGTCGACGTCCCGGCCACCTGCGTTGGTCCCGCTCCGGCCGACGACTCGCCCGTGGCCGGGCCGGCGACGCTGGTCGTCGTGGCCCCGAGCACCTCGACCGGCGTCGTGGTGACCGAGCTCTGAGAGATGGTCGTCGGGACGACCTCGGGGGTGGTCGTCGTCGGCGAGGTGGGCACGGTCGAGGACGTCTCCGGCGGGATCGACGAGGTCGGCGGAGACGTCGTCGCCGGACCGCCGCAGTTGCCGCCCCAGTACTGCAGCGTCGTCGCGGTGTCGTTCGGGAACAGCAGCGGGCCGTGCCACTCCCCCCACGGCGCGATGGTGTCGGGGGTCGCACCGACGACGACGTCGAACTGGACCGGACCACACCCCTTGTCGAACACGACGTCGGTCCGACCGGCGCCCTCCACGCACGAACTCCTGGCGCTCGCCCAGCTGCTGTGGCCACGCCACGCCGTTGCCCGGCATGCGGTAGATCGCGGCGACCCGCGGTGACGGGTGAGCACAGCGGAGCCGAGGTGGTGATCCGCAGGGTGAACCGCTCCGGGGTGTGGATCGTCTCGTACCGGGCCACCATCACGGCCGTCCCGCAGGGCTCGTCCGTGCCCGCCGGGGTGTGGGCGATGGAGATCGACGGCGCCGGATCCGCCTGCGCAGAGGCGCTCGACACCGCGGCGAACGACATCGTCGCCGCCGAGCAACAGGCCAGCGCGGCCTGCACCTCCCCACCGACGCCAGCCCGTCGCACCTTCCGGCGCCGCAGCGCGCCGTCCACCGATCCGGTCACGGACCACCGCTGTTCCCATGATTCCCTCCGCCTGCGACAGCCCCTCCCGAGGGCTGTCAGTGACGGGTGTTACCCGGCGGTTGTTCGAGGCCAAACCTCGGATCCCGCAGATGTCACGAGACGGCCCGTGTCGATGCCGAGCCGTCCCCGCACACCCCTGCTCACATCCGGGCGTCACCGGGTGCGCAGTTCACTCCAGGGGGATCATCCTGGTGATGATCGGAAGGTCCGGGCCCGACCGTTGCAGGGACGCGCTCAGCTCGGCCGCACGGGCAGCGAGGCCCTCGGGATCGTTCTCCGCCTCCCACGCGGTGGCCCTGAACGTGTCCAGATCCGGGACACCCGGCGAAGGCGCGAGCGCTTCGACGTCCACCTCGACGTCGACCCGTCCGTCACGACCGCCGAGGTCCACGAGCGAGCCGGGCAGGGCCAGACTGATCGATCCCGTGTCGTCGGTCAGGCGACCGATCGCGACCTGGGTCCCCCCGGGACCGAAGGCACCGCCGCCCTGGGCACGCCATCGTCCACGCAGCCGACCGGTGACCGGGCCGGTGGCGGCGGCGAGCTCGAACTGTGCGACGGAGTGCGTGGCCCCGAGCGGCGTCATCGACGCAGGGTCGATGCCGGCCAGGTCGCGCCAGGCCCGCGGCCACGCCCGAGCGTCCGTGGCCGACACCTGCCGCCGATCCACCCCGTCGGACGCGGCGAAGTGTCGATCGACGATCCTGTCGAAGTCCGGTCCCCGGAGCAGCTCGGCGTAGGCGTTCCACCGGTCGACGCGATCATCGGACTCGGCGCGTGCACCTGCGGACTCGACCGCCTCCGCGGAGCTGCGGAACAGCGTTGCGAGCGTCGGGTAGGCGCAGGTCATCTCGACGTCCCCGTAGGAGTAGCTCCACACCGGTGCCGGTCGCTCGGGATCCCCGCCCATCTCGAGCATCAGGAAGCCATGGCTCTCGTACGCGAACGGGAACATCAGACGAGGGGTCGCGTCGCCGGCGTTCGCCCCCCACGAATCGAACGCGAAGTCCACGGCGGAGAGTCGGGGGTAGGGCACCATCTCGAACCGGATGACCTCCCAGGTCTGCCAGAGCCATCGGAGTTCGACCGGGAGCACCAGAGGTGCGATCTGCGCATCGATCGCGTCCAGCGATGCTGCGACCGCACGGGGATCGACCGGCGGGCAGTACGGCAACGCCTGAGTCGCGGGAATGGCCTCGCAATACCATTCGATGGCGTACTGCAGATCCTCGATCACGTTCGTCTCCACTGCGTCATGCTCGCACGGGACGCTCAATCGCGGCGGCCACCGATCTCCTTGCCGGCACACTCAAGCACCCGGCTCTCCCGACCGATACCTGTGGCCGGAACCGGAGAGGAACTTCCATGCCCCACCCCATCGCCCACCGTCGATCCGCCTTCGTCGCGCTCGGACTGATCGCCGCGTTGACCCTGATCGGATGTGGCGACCCCGATGGTCGTGCCGACGGCTCGGGCAGTTCGGACTCGATGCAGTCGGAGCCGGTGGAGCTCGTCGCCACCGCGGCGGACACGATCCGCGGGGCCGCCGACCTGTCCGCCGAGCAGGCGACCATGCAGATGTCGATGGTGATGACGGTGGACGGCGAGGTCGCCACCCAGATGACCTCGCAGATCACGGCGGACGGATCCGCAGCCATCGCCGAGGTGGACGTGCCGCCGTACGGGAGCATCCCGATGCTCATGGTCGACGGGGCGTACTACTACCAGTTCCCGGACCTGCCGCCCGGCAAGGAATGGGTGCGGTTCGGCTTCGACGAGATGAAGGACGCGCTCGGGATCGACCCGAGCGCGATGCAACAGGACCCCGGTTCCGCGTTCGACGCATCTCCGGTCGGTGAGCGACGAGGTCGTCACCGTCGGCGAGGAGGACGTCTCGGGCGTCCCGACCACGCACTACCGGTTCTCGGCCAGCATGGACGAGCTCATCGATCAGCTCCTCGCGAGTGGCGCCTTCACCGACGAAGCTGCGGCCAGCGCCGACATGTTCGAGGCGGACACACAGATGAACGTGTGGATCGACGCGGACGGGTTGGTGCGCCGCCTCTCCTACGAGCTCGCTCTGTCCGAGGACGCAGGTCTCGGCCTTCCCGGTTCGTTCGGTTACGAGTTCGAGTTCTCCGACTACGGCCAGCCGGTCGAGGTGGTCGCTCCCGCACCCGAGGTGACCATCTCGCTCCAGGAGCTGATGACCGTTCCGTCCTGAAGTCGGTTCCGTCCGTGGACCGCTGACCGGCACGGATCCGGGTGACAGAGTGTGCGGGTGAGCGAACGGTTCGACGTCGTCGTGGTGGGTGCGGGCGCGATGGGGTCGGCGACCGCGTGGCAACTGGCTCGCCGCGGACGCTCCGTCGCGCTGCGGTCTGAGCAGTTCGGCCCGGGACACGACCGGGGTTCCTCACACGGCGCAACACGCATCTTCCGCGTCGCGTACCGCGACCCGACCTACGTGCGACTCGCGGTCGAGGCCCTGCGCTGCTGGCGCGAGCTCGAGGCCGACTCCGGCGAGACGCTCCTGGAGCAGACCGGTCAGCTCGACCACGGGTCCCCGGCTGCCATCGAGCAGATCGCCCGCCACCTGACAGAGGCAGGGTTCACCGTGGAACGGATGAGCCCCGAGCTGGCAGCCGAACGCTGGCCCGGCATGCGGTTCGACCGGGCGGTCGTGCACTCCCCCGACGGCGGTCGGGTGTTCGTGGACCGCACCGTCGCCGCGCTCCAACGCCGCGCGGCGGAGCTCGGGGCCGAGGTGCGGTTCGACGAGCCGGTCCTCGGGATCACCCCGGGCGACGACGGCGTCGAGATCCGGACCTCGGCGGGGACGCTGTGGGCCGGGGTCGTGGTCGCCGCCGCCGGATCGTGGGTGCGCGAGGTCGTACCGGACACGATCGCGCTGGCGGAGTTCACGGTCTCCGAGGAGACCCCCGCCCACTTCCGGCCGTGTGACCCGGCACGGCGCTGGCCGAGCTTCCTGCACCACCTGGACGACGACGCGGACGAGCTCGCCTTCGGTGCCTACGGACTGGAGTCACCGGGCGAGGGCGTCAAGGTCGGCGTCGACCACGCCGCGGACGTCGACGTCGTCACCGACTACGTGCGCACCTGGCACCCGGGGCTGGTGCCCGAGCCGGTGAGCTCGACCACCTGCCTGTTCACCTCCACCCCCGACGAGCACTTCGTGCTGGAGCGCCACGGTCGAGTCGTGGTGTGCTCGCCGTGTTCGGGTCACGGCTTCAAGTTCACCCCGGTGATCGGCGAACTGGCCGCCGACCTGTGCGACGGCGTCTCGCCCCGCTACCGCTTCGGCACCCGCACCGCCTGAACCCGGTCGACCACCGACCGGCGGCCCCTGTCGGCCCCGGGTGCGATCATCGGTTCATGGAACCCAGGATCTCGGTCATCACGCTCGGCTACCAGGACGTCGGGCGTGCCCGGGCGTTCTACGAAGCGCTCGGTTGGGCAGGTACGTCTCCCGATGGTGAGGTCGTGTTCATCCAGGTCGGGTCGATGGTCCTCGCGTTGTGGGACCGCGCCCTGCTCGCCGCCGACAGCACCGTCGACGACCCGGGTGGGTGGGGTGGCATCACACTGGCCCACAACGTCCGCTCCCCGGACGAGGTCGACGAGGTCCTCGCTGCAGCCCGGGCGGCCGGTGCGACCATCGGTCGACCCGGCGCACCGACCGAGTGGGGCGGCTACTCCGGCGTGTTCATCGACACCGAGGGTCACACCTGGGAGGTTGCCCACAACCCGATCTGGACACTCGGCCCCGACGGCTCGACCACACTTCCGCCCGGCTGATCCGGACGCCTCTGCAGGCTGCGACGACCACCGCCCGATCTCGGTCGAAGCCGGTCGTTGCTACTCTGGGAGACCACGATGGATGTCTTGACCGGAGCGTTCCAGATACTGGCCCTGGTCGTCGTGGTGGGCGGGATCGCCAAGATCGCCTCGCCGGATGGCTTCTCCTCACTGCTGAGGACGCTCGGCCTGCCCTCGGGCCGACTCGTCGCACAGGCCTCGGGTGTGCTCGAGGTGGTGCTCGGTGCGCGCCGCGCTGGTCTACGGCGGACGTCTCGCCGCCCTGCTGCTCGCCGCCGCCTACACCGTGTTCCTGCTCGTCGTCGTCGCCGCTCGCCGGTCAGGCGCCGCCTCGTGCGGCTGCTTCGGCGCGGTCGCCGCTCCGCCGAGCACGGTGCACGTCGTCGTCAACGGCGTGTCCGCCGCTGATCGCACTCGCCGCCGCCATCGGCGGGCCGGCGTCGCTCACCGACACCCTGGCCGACCAGCCGCTCGCCGCGGTGCCCTACGTGCTCGCCGTGCTCACCGGTGTGTGGCTCACCGTGGTGCTCGACACCACCGGCGCCGAGGTGTTCGACGGGATCGGCCGGGTGCGCGAGCAGGGGCCCGCGTTCCGGGCCCACGCCTCGGCGACCGGGGCGCCCGCGACGGCACACACGCATTCCGGAGACGGCTCCGGTGCCCGGGTGGCGCCATCGCGTCGTCTCCCGCAGCGACGAACGACGGGTGGAAGCAGACATGACCAGCGTCCTCGACCGGACCGTCGGCTTCCTGGCGGACCGTCTCGACCGACGAGGGTTCCTCGGCAAGGCCGCTGTCGTCGGCTCCGCCGTGGTGACCTCGCCGCTCGAGTTCGGCCTGAAGCCCAACTCGGCCTACGCCGCGATCTGCAACTGCAGCGGCTCGAGCTGCGTCTGCGGCTCCCCCTGCTGCGACGGCTACACCGAGTTCTGCTGCACGCTCGACCGGCGCCAACGCCTGCCCGCCCGGCACCATCACCGCCGGGTGGTGGAAGGTCGACGGCTCGCAGTTCTGCGGCGGCGCCGCCCGGTACTACCTGGACTGCAACGCCCAGTGCGGCTCGTGCGACTGCGGTGCCAACGGCGTCTGCAGCGGCGCCTGCTCGGGCACGCCGTGCGGCTGCGCGCAGGGCAACTGCAACAACCGCAAGGCCGGCTGCACCCGGTTCCGCTACGGCCAGTGCAACCAGGGTGTGCGCTGCGTCGGCCCGATCGTGTGCCGGGTCGTGACCTGTGCACCGCCGTGGAGCTTCGACCCTGCGTGCGGCACCACGCTCGCGCACCGACGAGGCCACCCGCTACCACGACCGGCCGTGCCTCAACGAGCCGTTCGGGGCGCTCGAGTCGGTCGCCGACGCCGGCGGCAGCCATCCGCGTCGGCGGGCTGGGCGGTCGCCAACTCCGACTACCAGCGCTGCGGGCATCCGGATCTTCCTCGACACCGACTTCGTGTACCACGGCGTCGCCGAGCTCCACCGACCCGACGTGCCAGTGGTACTACCCGGCGTTCGGACTGAACACCGGGTACGACGTCACCGTTCCGGCCACCGCCGGTTCAGCACCTGGTGTGCGTCTGGGGAGTCGACCGGACGCAACGGTCGCACGGCGCTGCTCGGCATGCGAGAACGTCGACGTCGCCGGGCCGATCGGTGTGCTCGAGTCGGTGTGGGACGTCGGCGGCGGCAAGATCCGGGTCGGGCGGTTGGGCCGTCGCGAACCGCAGCGCCGTCGCAGACCGCCGGGATCCGGATCTTCCTCGACGAGGACTTCGTCGTACCACGGCCAGCCGCCGAGGTCCCCCGACCCGACGTCAGCGTGCCTACCCGGCGTTCGGCCCGAACACCGGGTACGACGTCACGATCGACGCAGCGACCCGGCCGCCACCTGGTGTGCGCCTGGGGCGTCGACCGGCGCAACGGCAGCCGCACGCTGCTGGGCAGCAGGGAGGTCGGCGTCCGATGACCGTCCTGGTCCGTCGTCGAAGGCGTCGTGATCCTGCTGCTGGCGGTGCTGGTCGTCGGCCTGCTGCGCTCGCACGCCGAGATCCTCCGTGCGCTGCACGACCTGGGGGTGAACCTCGAGGACGGCGCGCCGCCAGGGCGGCACCAAGACCTTCGACCTGCGCACCCGCGCCGCCGCCAGCGAGCTCGGCCAACCGAGGGCGTCGCGCCGCCCGGCACCGCCGTGGCCGAGCGCGTGTCGGCGACGAGCGGCATCGCGATCCCCGACGACGGCCCGCTCGGTGACGCCCACGACCTGATGGGCGTCACCCCCCGCGGCGACGCCGCGGCGATCTCGGTGAACGGCACCGAGCGGGCTGACCCTGCTCGCGTTCCTGACCTCCGGCTGCGCCACCTGCCTGGACTTCTGGGACGCGTTCCAGGACCCGGCGAACCGTGCGGTCGGTGGCGCCGCGCACCAACCTGGTCGTGCTGACCAAGGGCCCCGACGCCGAGAGCCCCGCCGTCGGTCGCCAACCTGGCGGACCCCGAGCTGATCACGCTGATGTCGACCGAGGCGTTCGACGACTACTCGGTGCCGATCGCCCCGTACTTCGTGCTCGTCGACGGCAGGCGAGCCCGCAGGTCGATCGGCGAGGGCGCCGCCGCGTCGTTCGACCAGCTCTCCTCGCTCATGTCCAAGGCGCTCGACGACGGCGGCTACGGCACTCGGCGCCCAGCGCATCCGCGACGCGACGTGCTGCGTGGCCTGCGACGCGGCGCCAGCGCGGACGAGGCGCTCGAGGCCGCGGGCATCGGCCCGGGTCACCCGAGCCTGCACGAGGACCCCGCAGACCGACCGTCCGGGAGGCGCCGTGAGCCTGACGACCCGACGCCTGAGCGCCCACGGCCTGTCCTGCGCGGTGCTCGCCCGGCTGGGACATCCGCATCGAGCAGCGCGCAGCAGTCCGACGGTGACGGCCCCCGGGCTCCGACCTGCCGATGGGCGGCTACGTGCACCCGATCCTGCAGGCGCGGCACCTCGCCGCTGCCGCCGCGCCGCGGCGACTACGGCTGCGGGCTACGTCGAGACGCATGACCGCGACCGACGTGTTCGTCTGCCTGGGCGAGTTCGACCACGAGGCCGGCGCCGAGGCCATGTTCGACGACGGCCATGCCGGCCGCGCTGCGCTCCGGCGGACTTCCACCCCGACGCCCAGCAGCGGGTGATCGCCGGCATGTGCGGCACCCAGCGCTTCTTCACCACCAACGGCCGGGCGTTCTGCCTGTACGTCGTGCTCGGCTCCTGGCTGCAGCGCCAGTCGCTGGTGCCCGTCGCCAACTCGTTCCTCGTCCACCATCGAGGTCGCGCCCCGATGACCCACCCGACCTCGCACGCCATCCCGACCGACCCTCCTGGAGCGCACCGTGATGACGCTGCTCGTCACCCTCGCCGCCGTCACCGCCGTCGCGCGCCGCGGTCCGCTCCACCTGGTCGCCGTGCGGCCTGTCGATGCTGTCGACGATCACGCCCATGGCCGAGCGCAGCCGGGGCCGGCGCTGGGGGCTGACCGCCGACGTGGTTCGTGCTCGGCGCCGTGCTCGGTGGCGCGACCCTCGGGCTGCTCGCCGTCGTCGGCGCGCGCGCTCGTCGGCGCTCGCTCGACCTGTCGACCGCCGCCGCGCTCGGCGTCGCCGCGGTGCTGCGCACTCGTCGCCGCGGCGATGGACCTGGGCATCGGCACCGAGATGCCCCACCACCGCCGTCAGGTGAACGAGGTCTGGCTCGACCAGTACCGGTCCTGGGTCTACGGCATGGGCTTCGGCTGGCAGATCGGCACCGGCCTGTCGACCTACATCATGACCGCGGCCGTGTACCTGACCGTCGTGCTCGCCGCCCTCACCGGCGTCCCCTGCGATCGCCGATGGCGCATCGCCGTGCTGTTCGGTCTGACCCGCGGCCTGGCGATCCTCCTGGGCGTGCGGCTGACCGACCCCGAGCGGCTGCGGTCGCTTCCACCGGCGCTTCGACGACGCTCGGCCCGGCGGTGCGCTCGGGCCGTCATCGGCGCTGCAGATGGTCGTCGCCGTCGTGGCCGGAGCTGCGGCCTGGGGACTCGTCGGAGCGATCGCCGGGCTGACCGCCGTCACCGTCCTGGCCGTCACCACCCGGGCCTCGCTGACCCGCACCACGTCGGAGACGTCGATCCCCGCACGCACCTGATCCGGTCGGCCGAGGCGGAACCGCCTTGCCGCGTCGCGGCCCGCCGGTGAGACTCCGTCGATGCCCGCGACCCTCTCCGTCAGCCTCGTCGTCACCGATCTGGACGGGACGTTCTGGCACACCGACGACCACGTCGACGAGGGCGTGCTCGCCGCCGCGTCGGCGCTGACCGAACGAGGAGTGCCGCTGCTCGTCGCGACCGGCCGACGACTCGTCTCGACCCGGGACCCGCTCGCCGTGTTCGGGCTGCGGCCACCCGCGGTCGTGCTCAACGGCGCTCTCGGGGTCGACCTGGCCACGCGGCGAGCGCTTCCACCGGTCCCCGTACCCGACGGACCAGGCCGTCGCGGTCCTCGAGGCGTTCCGATCCGTCGATCTGGAACCGGTCGTCTACGTCGACCACCCCCGCTTCGACGTGTTCCTGGCCCCCGCCCCGTCGACGCACCCCGTGCACGTGCGACAGCTCGGCGACTCCGCCGGCACCGATGATCTGGGTCGCGTGGTCGGCCAGGAGGCCGTGCTCGGGTTCAGCATGATCGGGGTGGAACACCACCACGGGGTGGCCGCGATGGAGGCCATCGGCGACCTGGCCGAGGTGCACCTGGACCGGTCGATCGACCATCCGGGCCTCGCGTCGCTCACCGCCGCGCCGAAGGGCCAGTCCAAGTGGGACGGCGTCCTGGCCTTCTGCGAGTCGCAAGGCCTGGACAGCGGTGCGGTGCTCGCGCTGGCCGACGGTCCGAACGACCTGGAACTGCTGGACCACGCTGCGGTGAGCCTGGTTCCCGCCGTCGCCCACCCGGCCGCTCTGGACCGCGCCGACCACGTCATCGGAGCGGCCGCCGACGGTGGATGGGCGGAAGTCCTCGACTACCTGTCCTGAGAGGTCCTTCTTTCCTCAAGTGTCCGTCAGCGAGGCCGAGACACTGTGGTGAGGGGTTGTTCCGGACCCCGACCCACGGAGGTCTGACATGTACGACAGTCCTGATCTCCACGAGTCAGTTCCCCGCGCGGTCGACCGTGACGCCACGACCCACACCGTCCGCGTCGGTCCTCCCTCCGGTCCGCTCGACGGCGTCTCCGTCCGCGGCCACGCACGTCCTGATCGTCGAGGACGACCGGGACGCGACGAGTCGACTCCGCGCCGCGTTGGACGACGGGGCCGACGCCACCGTGACCACGAGCGACGCGACGACGCTGGCCGAGGCGCTCGCCGTCCTGGACAGCGTGCACGTCGACTGCGTCCTGCTCGATCTCGGTCTGCGCGGATCGAGTCACCTGGACGGGCTGCACACGATCCTCGACCACCATCCGGGTGCCGCCGTCGTCGTGCTGACCCGCCGCCAGAACGACGCCGTCGCGAGCGAGGCGGTCCGTGCCGGCGCACAGGACCACCTGTGCACCCACGATCTGGCACCCCACACGCTGCAACGATCGGTGGGCTACGCCGTCCAACGCACCCGCGCCCGCATGGCGGAACGTCGGCTGGCGATGTTGCTCAACCGGGCCTCCGAGGTCGTCCTGGTCATCGACCCCGAGCGGGTCGTGACCTACGCGAGCGAGTCGATCACCTCGGTGCTCGGCTACACGGTCGACGAGGTGGTCGGTCACCCCGGCGCCTTCTTCACCCATCCGGACGACCTGTCCGGGCTGCGCGCCGTGCTGATGGCCGCGCTCGTCGGAACCGGACAGTGCGCAGCCGTCGATGGTGGTGCGAGCGGTGCACGCCGATGGTTCGGACCGCTGGGGTGAGGTCACCGTCGTGAACCTCCTGGCCGATCCTGCGATCGGCGGGCTGGTCCTCAACATCCGCGACATCACCGAGCGCCACAACATCACCCGTCAGCTCGAGGCCGAACACGCGCGGCGCGACGCCATCGTCGCCCGGTCGAGCGATCTGGTGCTGTTCTTCGGGTTGGATGCCACGATCACCTGGGCGAGCCCGGCGTCGCTCAGCCTGTTCGGCATCGACCCGGACGACCTGGTCGGCCGCAACGGCCTGGACCTGATCCATCCGCTCGACCAGGCACGGGTGATCGAGGACTTCGCCACGCATCGCCGGCGCTCGGTGACCACGTCCGCGTCCGAGTTCCGCAGTCATCGACGCGCCGGCGACCTCCGCTGGGTCGAGGAGATCGCGACCAACCTGATCGACGAGCCGACATCGGGGTCGTCGTCGGCAACCTCCGCGACATCACCGACCGCAAACAGGCCGAGGAGGCCGTGCGGTTCCAGGCACGCCTGCTGGCGCGCCGCCGGCCAGGCCGATCGTCGCCTACGACCCGGTCGGCACCGTCCTGTACTGGAACGACGCGGCCGAGCAGACCTTCGGCTGGTCCGAGGCGAGGAGGCGATCGGCGAGCCACGTCGCCGTGCTCATCGCCCGCCGGCCCGGGTGGGAGACGCGGCGCCTGGACATCCTGCCGCCGCTGCGTGACGCGGAGAGCAGTGGTCGGGCGAGTTCCGCGTGCACCGCAAGGACGGGTCCAGGTCCCCGTCCACGTCACCGACACCCCGCTCTTCGACGACCACGGCGAACACGTGGCCACCATCGGCGTGGACTCCGACATCACCGACCAGCTCGCAGAGCGAGGCCACGGCGGCCGCGGTTGTCCTCGATCGTCGAATCCTCCAACGACGCGATCTTCTCGAACGACACTCGACGGCTCGATCACGCACCTGGAACCGCTCCGCCGCCGAGCTGTACGGCCATCGGGCCGACGAGATCATCGGCGCGCACCTGCGGGTGCTGGCTCCGCCGGAACGGTCCGACGCAGGTGGACGAGCTGCTCGAACGTCTCCGCGTCGGCGAGAGCATCTCGAGGGTCGAGACCCTGTGCGCGTCGCGCGGACGGCACCGACTTCCACGTCTCGATGTCGATGTCACCGCTCCGCGACGCCTCCGGCGCGGTCATCGGTGCGTCGACGATCGCCCGCGACATCAGCGAACGCGTCGAGCTCACCCGACAGGTCGAGGAGGACCGACGGCGCCTCGCCGACGCACAGGCCTCCGCCATGCTCGGCAGCTTCGAGATCGACCTGGCGACAGGTGAGGTCGCACGCTCCGACGAGCTGAACCGCATCCTCGGCTGCGAGCCCGGATCGGCTGCACGGGGTCGACTTCGACCCACATCCATCCCGAGGACGTCGACCGCGTGCGCGAGGCGTTCGACCGCGCCGTCGCGGGCGAGGTCGGGGTGGAGTGCACCCACCGGATCGTCCGACCCGGCGGCGAGGTGCGGTGGGTCATGACCCGCAGCAGCCGCTTCTCGGACGAGAGCCCGGGCCTGGTGATCGGGAACGATGCTCGACATCACCGAACGGCACGAGGCGGAGCTGGCGATCGAGCACATCGCCTACCACGACCCGTTGACGGGGCTCGCGAACCGGACGACCGTCACGACACGGCTCGACGAAGCCCTCGAGGAGGCGGCCACCGACGGCCATCAGGTCGCGGTGGCGCTCATCGACGTCGACCAGTTCAAGGCGATCAACGACACGCTGGGGCACTCCGCCGGCGACACGATGCTGCACGCCGTCGCCCGCCGCCTCGAGTCCGCCGTGCTTCCGGGCGAGACCCTGGCCCGGTTCGGCGGCGACGAGTTCGCCGTGGTGCGTGGCGGTGCGAGCGGTCCCGAGGACGCGTCGGGCTCGGGCGACCGCCTGCTCGCCGCGTTCATCGATCCGATCCCGCTCGGGGACCGCGAGTTCCGGGTGACGATCAGCATCGGCCTGGCCCTGGGCGCCGGCGGCGACACCGGGGACTCGATCTTCCTGGACGCCGACACCGCGATGTACCACGCCAAGGAGACCGGCAGGGCCCGCGTCGTCGATGTTCGACCAGGCAGATGCAGGTGCGGAGCCGACGCCGGCGCGACGTCGAGGACGCACTGCGCGATGCGCTCGAGCTCGAGCAGCTGGCCGTCGTGTTCCAACCGGTGTTCGACCTGGCCACGATGCACACCAGCGGGTTCGAGGCGCTGCTGCGGTGGACCCACCCGTGCCTCGGCGTGGTGCGACCCGACGAGTTCATCCCGATCGCCGAGGAGACGGGCCTGATCCTGTCGATCGGCGAGTGGGTGCTCGCCGAGTCGCTGCGCCAGACCGCCGAGTGGCACGAGCGCCTCGGCGACGGCCCGACAGCTGTGGATCGCGGTCAACCTGTCGGCCCGACAGCTGGAGCGGGCCGACCTGGTCGACGCGTGTCGACTCCGCGACTGTCCGCCAGCGGACTCCCGGCGGAGTTCCTGCACCTGGAGATCACCGAGAGCATCCTGATGGACACGATCGAGCACTCGCTCGAGCGACTCCTCGAGCTCCGCGACCTCGGCATCCGGATCAGCATCGACGACTTCGGCACCGGCTACTCGTCGCTGAGCTACCTCAAGCGACTGCCGATCGACACGCTCAAGATCGACCGCTCGTTCATCGACGGTCTGGGGACCGATCCGGAGGACACCTCGATCGTGCAGACGATCGTGACCCTCGGCCAGCGACCCTGAACCAGCGCGTGCTCGCCGAGGGCGTCGAGGACGAGACGCAGCTGCAGGCACTCGTCGAGCTCGGCTGCCAGTACGGCGCAGGGATTCCTGTGGAGCCCCGGGCGTTCCACCCGACCAGGCCGCGGCGTTCATCGGGCTCTGAACCCGCCGGTCGCCGCAGGCGGCGGTCAGTCGCAGAGTCCGTCGGTGGCCTCGGCGGCACGCCACAGCGAGACGTTCCAACCGGTCGGCCCGTCCGCCGACGGCGGCGTGCAGAGTTCCGCCACGGAGCGAGTTGCCCTCCGACTCGGACAGCGACGGGATCGCGGCGATCAGTGCCGGCGTCGCGTCGGAGGACAGCATGCGGGCGTAGTACACGTCGAACGTCTCGCCCTCCTGGGCCCGAGCCAGGTTGTGCTCCACGATCGTCGCGTCCGGATCGACCAGGTTGAGCACCACCACGGCGACCACCGCCGAGCAGGCGACCGCCGTGGGCAGCCAGTCCCTGCCGGACAGTCGCGGGATCGCGGAGCACGCCATCGCAGCGGCGACCAGGACGAACACGACGCCGAGCCACCAGGCGAACGCGGTGCTGTAGAAGCGCAGTCGAGTCAGACCGAAGACCTCGTCGTAGAGGTCCAGGCGCACCAGTGCCGAGTGGACGATGACGACGGTCAGCAGCGCGGCGACGACGCCCAGGGCGGCGAACGCCCGACGGGCCGCAGCGGTCTCGAGGCGGACGACCGAGCGCAGGGAGACGAGCAGGACCACCGTGACCGCCGCGACCCACAGCAGCTGGAAGAACCCGGACCTGGCGTACTCGGCGTAGGTCAGGCCCGTGGTCCGGAGCACGTAGTCCGCACCCCGCCGGGCCACGACGACCTGCGAGATCGCGAACACGGCGTACAGGCCGGTGAGCCCGGCCATGACCACCAGACCCTCGACCGCTCCGACCATGCGCGTCGCGTGGTGCTCCGCCACGGGAGGACGACTCGCCTGCACGAAGTACCCGGCCGCCAGCCACACGCCCACCACGCACACGAGGACGTGCGGGACGATCGATCCCAGGTCCAGATCCAGGTCGAAGAGCGAGGCGAACACCGGATCGGCGGAGGCGAGGGACAGACCGATGATCGCGAGGATCGGCACGGCCAGCACCAGCCCCTCGCAGAACCTGCCACAGCACCCGTCGAGCCGGATCGGTCCCCTGCGGCAACAGCGAGGCGAGCGCGGCGAGCGCTCGCGGCGGAGCGGTGAGGATCGAGGCGACGGTCGCCCAGATGCGCCGTGCCAGCCCGGCGAACCGGGAGTCGAACGGTCGTCGGTCGCGTTCGGCGGAACAGGCGAGGGCGAGGACGACCAGCACGGTCACGATGTCCATGGCCACGAGCCACGGGCTCGACCGCAGGAAGAGGAACGACGAGACCAGGGCCGCCACGCCCAGCAGCACACGCCCGACGGGTCGCACCACCCGTCCGACGACGGCCAGCCCGACGCACAGGCACACCACCGCGGCGGTCGCCGCCAGCCCACCTGCACGGGTCCGGATCGACAGGTCCACGAGCACCCCGGTCACGACCAGGACGAGGCCGACCCGACGCAGCGAGCGCCCCAGCGGGTTGGGTGGCGGGCGGACCGCTTGCGGTGTGCCCCACATCTGTCCGTCCACGACTGCGGTCATCGCACTCCCCCTCGTTCGTCCGGTGCCGAGCGATCCGGGCCCGGCGTGCCCGGATCCGGCGACGCCTGCGTCTCCTGCGACTCCTGTGACTCCTTCTTCGACTCCTGCGCTGTCGGATCCGACAGATGCTCGTCGGGAGGATGCAGCTGCGGGAGACGGACCACGACACGACAGCCGGTCGGTCGGTCGGACGTCGATCTCGATGGTCCCGCCGTGCAGATCGACGATCTCGGTGACGATGGCGAGCCCCAGACCGCGTGCCACCGGTCGACGTCGAGCGTGCGTCGTCGGTGCGGTAGAAGCGTTCGAAGACACGTTCCGGTCGGCCTCGGCGATGCCCGGGTCCGAGGTCGGTCACGGTCAGTGTGATGCCGCCGTCGACCGAGGTCGCATCGACCACGCACCGGGCTGCCCTCGGGGCTGAACCGCAGGGCGTTGTCGACCAGGTTGCAGCACCACCTGGTGCAGCCGGGCCCGGTCACCGACGTAGGTCAGCGGTCGATCGTCCGCACGGTGATCCGGTCGGCCTGGCCGTCGTGCGCCGCGCTCGACGCGGCGTCGACGAGCAGCGTCTCCACGTCGAAGCGTCCCGAGCTGCAGCGGCGACGCCCCCGACTCGAGCCGACTCAGGTCGAGCACCCCTCGACCAGCTCGCTCAGACGTTCGATCTCGGCGAGCGATGCCGCGGCGCTCGCGGCGTCGTTCTCCTGGACCCCGTCGACGATGTTCTCGAACCGCGCCCGCAGACGCGGTGAGCGGCGTCCGCAGCTCGTGCGACACGTTCGCGATCAGTGCCGCGTCGCTGACGGTCGACCTCGGCGAGCTCGGAGCGCATCTGGTCGAAGGCGCGGGCGAGATCACCGACCTCGTCGCGCGAGGTGACCGTGATCGGTGTGCGAGAAGTCGCCGTCGGCCATCGCCTTGGACGCCGCCGCCATCTCGCGGAGCGGCGAGGTGATGCCCCGTGCGAACGGGTACACGAACAGCAGCGCGATCGACGATCGAGATGAACGGTCGGATCCACACCGACGATGCCGGTGCGGTAGCCGATGACGCTGACCATGGCGCTGATGAAGACCGCACGCGACGATGACGATGGACGAGCTTGACCTTGATCGACCGGAACCGGTCGAGCGGCCTCACGTCGGCCGTCCCCGATCGCGTAGCCGACCGCGTGCACGGTGCGGATGACGTCGTCGCCGAGCTTGCGGCGGATCGAGCGGACGTGGGAGTCGACCGTCCGGGCGCCGGAGCCGTCGCGGTAGCCCCACACGTCCGCCAGCAGCTGGTCGCGGCTCGAGCACCGCGCCGGCGCGTCGCCATCAGCCGCAGGAGCAGGTCGAACTCGGTGGGCGTCAGGTGCACCGGCTCGCCGCTCGAGCCGCACGACGCCGGGTCGGCGACCGTCAGCTCGACCCGGCCGACCCGGAACGTGTCGGACGGAGCGTCGGTGGCCTCGGTCGAGCCCGCTCGACCCGGCGCAGGATCGCGCCGATCCGGGCGACCAGCTCACGGGTGCTGAACGGCTTGGTCATGTAGTCGTCGGCGCCGACCCGCAGTCCGACGAGCAGGTCGGTCTCCTGGTCGAGCGCGGTGAGCATCAGCACCGGGACGTGGCGGTCGCGCTGGATGCGGCGGCAGACCTCGAACCCGTCGAAGCCCGGCAGCATCACGTCGAGCACGACCAGGTCGGGGCGGAGCCGTTCGCACAGCTCCACGCCGGCTCGGTCCGTCGTGGGCGACGTCGACCTCGAAGCCCTCGCTGCGCAGCCGCGCCGCCACCGCCT
This sequence comes from uncultured Actinomycetota bacterium, assembly GCA_963848845.1. Taxonomy (GTDB): domain Bacteria; phylum Actinomycetota; class Actinomycetes; order Propionibacteriales; family Propionibacteriaceae; genus Propionicimonas. The sequence continues at coordinate 49,382 of CAWKFH010000007.1, read as the reverse complement.
CGGCGATCGCCACCTCGTCCTCCACCACCACCACCGTCTGTCGCACGGGGGGCAGGCTACGGAATCGGCTGTCAAGAAGTCCCGCCTGCGATGTGAAGGTCCTGTGCAGCACCCCTCGTGCGGGGCGTCAGTCCAGGTCGCGCAGGATCAGCCACCACGACGCCAGGCCGTGTTCGCACCACCCCTCGGGGGCCACCAGGCACCCGTCCGGGCAGCGGCACACACCGTCGGCCATCAGCTCCGCGAGCGTTCCGTCGTCCGGTGGGGCCCAGCCGCTGTTGTCGTGGAACCAGGCATGTGCGTTGGCGATCGCCCGTGTCGCATCGAGTTCCACGCCAGATCATGGTCCACCGATCGGGCCGTCCGGACTCGGGACGTCCGGCTCTACCACCTGCGGGCCCCGGGGTTCATGGTGGTGGAGGACGGCCCCGGATCGAGGCCGGCGAGGACGCGACACGTCCGTCCTCCGTGTACCGCCACCCGAAGGGGGACCACGATGAGAACCGCGACCGCCCGACCACCGAAGCTGCCGCCCGCGTGGTTCATCCACATTGCGTGGCGTGTCCACCGAGCGCTCTACCGGCTCAGCGGCGGCCGGTTCCTGTGGACGACGGCCAGCAAGCGGGGGTGGGGCGCGTTGCGGCTGACGACCATCGGCCGGAGAATCCGGCAGGGAACGCAGCGTCATCATCGGGTACCTCGAGGACGGCCCCGATCTGGTCGCACTGGCCATGAACGGCTGGGACGAGGGCCATCCCGCGTGGTGGCTCAACCTCGAGGCCCGGCCGGACGCCGTCGTCCGTCTGGCACACCAGCAGCCCCGTCCCGTGCACGCACGTGTCGCCACCGGTGAGGAGCGTGCCCGGCTGTGGCAGCGCTGGGCACAGGTCGACGTCGGCCTCGACGAGTACGCCGCCCGGCGGTCGATCGAGACACCGGTGATCGTCCTCGAGTTCCGGGACGCGTCCGACGGGCAGCCGTTCAGCCGACGGTGAGCACGGGGGCCAGGATCCGCCACTCGTCCAGCGGTGACACCGAGAGGTCGTCGGTCAGGACCTGCACGCACACGTGGTCGGCCCCGGCGTCGCGGTGCTCCTGCACCCGGGCGAGGATCGTCTCCTCGTCGCCCCACACGACGAGCGCGTCGACGAGTCGGTCGCTGCCGCCGTCGGCCAGGTCGTCCTCGGTGAACCCGTGGCGCAACCAGTTGTTGGCGTAGTTCGGCAGACCGATGTAGCCGCCCAGGTGCGCTCGTGCGAGCTCGCGTGCCCGCACCGGTTCCGTCTCGAGCACCACGGCCTGCTCGGGTGCCACCAGCGGTCCTCGCCCACGGCCTCACGGGCGATCGCGGTGTGCTCCGGGGTGACCAGGTACGGGTGCACACCCGCGGTGCGCTCCCGCGCCAGTTCGAGCATCTTCGGTCCGAGCGCCGCGAGCACACGGTCCTCCACCGCGACCGGGTCGGCCGCGGCGTCGAGGCCGTCCAGGTACTCACGCATCCGGGTGAGCGGCTTGGCGTACCGACCGGCCTCGGCCATGTCGATCAGCGGAGCATGGCTCACCCCGATCCCCATCAGGAACCGGTGACCGTGTGTCGTGTTCAGCCGGTGGGCAGCGGCTGCGGCGACGTCGGCCTCGTGCATCCACAGGTTCAGGATCCCGCTGGCGATCGTGACGGTGCTCGTCGCCACCATCAGGTTCTCGATCGAGTCGAAGAGGTCGCCGCCGATGTCGGGCAGCCACAGGGCGCTGTAGCCCAGCGACTCGAGCTCGGTCGCCGCTGCGGCCGCCGCCCCCTTGTCCCCGTAGCGCAGAGCACTGCTCCAGACCCCGGTGCCGGTCAGTCGCGCGTTCGGTCGATCGTGGTGGCGGGTGCTCGTGGTGTCGTTCATGCGGCGTTGAACTCGTCGGGGTCGGGTCCGGTGCGTGAGCCGTCGGACAGGGTGGCGATGGCTGCGAGGTCGTCCTCGGTGAGCTCGATGTCGAACACGTCGATGTTCTCGGCGATCCGGGCCGGCGTGACGGACTTCGGGATGACGATGTTGCCGAGTCGGAGGTGCCAGGCGATGACGACCTGGGCGGTGGTCCGACCGATGCGCTCGGCGATGGCGACCAGCACCGGATTCCCCAGCAGGTCGCCGCCGCGGCGAGCGGGCTCCAGGCCTCGGTGGCGATGCCGTGCTGCGGCGTGGAAGGCACGCAGCTCGTCCTGGGGCAGCTGGGGGTGCAGCTCGACCTGGTTCACGGAGGGGACCACGTCGCTCTCGTCCATCACCCGCTGCAGGTGCTCGACGTGGAAGTTCGACACGCCGATCGAGCGCACCCGCCCGTCGCGCTGCAGCTGCTCGAGCGCACGCCACGTGTCGCAGGTAGAGGTCGCTGTGCCGGGGTCGGCCAGTGGATGAGGTACAGGTCGAGCTGGTCGAGTCCGAGCCTGCCCATGCTGCCGGTCGAACGCTGCCAGGGTCGAGTCGTAGCCGTGGTCGGTGTTCCACACCTTGGTGGTGACGAAGAGCTCGTCACGGGGGATGTCGGACTCCGCGATCGCTGCGCCGACACCGCGCCTCGTTGTCGTAGATCATGGCGGTGTCGATGCTGCGGTATCCCGCCTGCAGCGCACCCGAGACCACCGCGTGGGTCTCGTCGTCCGGCACCTTGAACACACCGAATCCGAGCTGCGGGATCCGCACCGAATCGTTCAGCACCAGGTCGGGCACGTGGATCGACGCCGCAGAATCGCTCATGTCGATGCACCGTACCCCGATCGCCCGGCTCGCAGCCCTCGGGACGCGCCAGTGGGGAGGACGCCGCAGCGTCCTCCCCACGTGACCCCATGCGGGGTCTGCGTGGCCCCCTGTGTCGGAGACCGATCAGTGACCCTGGGGTCAGCTCGGCATGAGCACCGAGTCGATCAGGAACACCGTGGCGTTGGCCGTGGGCACATCGGCGCAGAGCACGTTGGCACCGTTGACCGTGAAGCTGTCACCAGCCGCTGCGATGGTGACCTCGCCACCCTCGACCGTGGGGACCATGCCCGCTGCGATGAGCTCGGCAGAGGTCATCTCACCGGCGACCACGTGGTAGGTCAGGATGTTGGTCAGCGCTGCCTGGTCGGCGAGCACGCCGTTCAGGGTCGTCGGCCGGGATCTTGGCGAAGGCGTCGTTCACCGGGGCGAAGATGGTGAAGGGGCCGGGGCCGTTCAGCGTGTCGACCGAGACCGGCAGCACCGACGGCGGTCACGAGGGTGGACAGCAGCGGGTTGTTCGACGCTGCAGTCGCTGCGGGGTCCTCGGCCATTCCGGCGAAGCTGCCGGCACCGTCAGCGGGGACCGCCGAGCACGCCGGGCCGGTGGGTCCGGTCGAGGCGTTGGTGGCCGCGTCGGGCATGAGCACGTCGCCGATGATGAACACGGTGGCGTTGGCCGTCGGCACGTCGGCGCAGAGCACCTCGGCACCGTTGACGGTGAAGCTGTCACCGGACTCCTCGATCATGACGTCCGCGCCCTCGACCGTCGTGGCCGAACCGGCCTCGATCAGGTCCTCGGAGGACATCTCACCGGGCACGACGTGGTAGGTGAGGATGTCGGTCAGCGCTGCCTTGTCGGCCAGCACGGCTCCAGGGTCGTCGGCGGGGATCTTCTCGAAGGCGCTGTTGGCCGGGGCGAAGATGGTGAAGGGGCCGGGGCCGTTCAGCGTGTCGCCGAGGTCGGCTGCGCCGACGGCGGTGACGAGGGTGGACAGCACCGGGTTGTTCGAGGCTGCGGTGGCGGCGGGGTCCTCGGCCATGCCGGCGAAGCTGCCGGCGCCGTCGGCCGGGACGGAGGAACAACCGGGGCCGGTCGGCTCCGAGGCGTTCGAGCCGCTGGCGACGGTGGTCGAGGTGGTGTCCTCGGACGCACTGTCCGAGTCACTGGAACATGCAGCGCCGAGAAGCGCCACGGAGACGGCGACGCCGGCAAAGGCGAGGCGGGTGCGGGAAGTGCGCATGGGAGTTCTGCTTTCTGTGTGTGGGACCGGTGTGGGTCCCTGTTGGAGGTGGAGTGGGGTACTTCTTCGATCGAGGGGCTCGGGTGAGAGCCCCGTCGGATCAACCGACCAGCGTGACCAGCGAGTGCCAACCAGTTGCTCCGTCGGGGAATGGTTCGGAGCGGTCCTCGCTCTGGATTGCTCCAGTTCGATCTGTCGCCCGACATTCGATGGAATGACTGCCGGATTCGGTGAACTCGAAGGGCAGGACCCACTGGCGCCAGGTGACGTCGTTGAGCTCCTCACCGAGCTCGGCAGGCATCCATTCGCCGCCGTCGACACGCACCTCGACCTTGTCGATGCCGACGGTCTGGGCCCACGCGACACCGGCGATGCCGCGACGACCCGTGGGGATCCGTTCGAGCGGTTTGGGCGAGTCGATGCGGGAGAAGGTCTTGATCGGCGCCAGGGCGGACCACTTGCGTTCCGCCCAGTAGGCGTCGAAGTCCGCGAAGCGTCGTGAGCTCGATCTCGGTCAACCACTTCGTGGCGGACACCGAGCCGTACAGGCCGGGCACCACCAGTCGGGCGGGGAACCCGTGGGTCGACGGGCAACGGCTCGCCGTTCATGCCGACGGCGACGATCGCGCCGCGATCGGGTTCGGTCCCGTACGGAACGGGGAACCCGGTGGTGAAGCCGTCGACCGACCGCCCGACGATCTGGTCGGCACCCTTCTGCACGCCGGCCTCGTCCAGCAGCTCGGCCAGCGGGACGCCGAGCCACCGGGCGGTGCCCGGCGAGCTGGCCGCCGATCTCGTTCGAGACGCAGGTGAGGGTGATGTCCGACTCGATCAACGTCACGGGCCAGCAGCTCGTCGTAGGTGAAGGTGAGCTCCTCGTCGACCATGCCCTTGATGGTCAGGCTCCAGGTGTCGACCGGGACCTGCGGCGCGACGAGTGCGGTGTCGATCCGGTAGAAGTCGGCGTTCTTCGTGAAGAACGGTGTGACGCCGGGAGCGTCGAGCTGGACGCCGGCGGGGATCTCGGGCAGCGGCTTCCGGGCGAAGGGCAGCTTGATCTTCTCCCGCAGCGCCGAGACGTCGAACCGCTCCGACAGCAGTCGACCCGCGCCACCGGCGACGAGGGCGAGCACGCCCAGACCCGCACTCGCCGCCAGGAAGGACCGGCGCCCCAGGCCGGCAGGCTCTGTCGTGCCCCGCTCCGACAACAGCGCCTCGCGGTCCGCTTCGGTCAGACCCGCCACTCCGGACGAACGCGGAGGATCCGGGAGAGGCGGTCGCCGGCGGGGTGCGGACCTCGGGGAGTGAGGTCGACGTGGTCCCAGCCGTCGCCGTGGCGGAAGGAGACGCCGCCCGGCCGATCAGGAACCACAACGCACCCGCGCCGGCGACTCCGCCGACCAGGCTCGGCAACATGGACCACCACGGTCCGATCGCGGCGACCGAGGCCACGATGCCGATGAGGGTGAACAGCGCGACTCCGGCGACCCCGATCCAACGTCGTCGAGTCGCCGCGATGCCGATCACGACCGCGTAGACGACGAGCAACGCCGCGATGCCGATGATGAGCGCGACCTTGTCGTTGGTGCCGAAGGTGTCGATCGCGAAGTCCTTCAACCACCTGGGGGTGGCGTCGATGAACCTGGCACCGACGTCGATGATGGGTGAGCTCAGTCGGCGGTCGATCGCTCGGGTCAGCTCCGCGACACCGAGCGCCACCGCCATGGACACCAGACCCGCGACCGCACCACGGCGACGGCGGTGGGGGATCTCTCCGGTGGCGATGGGGGCGTCGGTGTCGGTCATGCACTGCGTGGTTCGGACCAGGACCCTCCTGCGGATTGGTCCGGCGACGCGATCGAAACGATCGCGAAACTCCGCCCTCGCCGACCGTCGGCCGGCGACGCGGCAGTTCATACTTGGGTCGTGACGACGACCGCTGCTGCCACCTCCGGGGGCGACACCCTCTCTTCCCGGGCGCGTACGCCCTGGTGGATCGGGGCGATCGCAGGACTCGCGTCCGCCGCCGCCGGGCTGGCCGTCGCCGAGCTGGTCGCCGGGCTGTTCGACTCGTTGCGCTCCCCGGTGGTGAGCGTCGGCGACCGGGTCGTCGACAACGTGCCGAGCCCGGTCAAGACGTGGGCCATCGACACCTTCGGCACCACGACAAGGCCGTCCTGCTGGGCGGCGTCGCGGTCCTCCTGGCCGCCTTCGCCGCCCGCGTCGGGGTCCTGGCCCTGCGCCGCGGTCGCTGCGGGCCGGCCTGGCCGGGGTCGGGGTGTTCACCCTGGTCGGCGTGGCCGCCTCGCTCGGGACGGGGCGGCGGCGGGTGGACGGCGCCGCTGCCCAGCCTGGTCGCGCGGGGTCGCGGCGCGCCGCTGTGCTGGCTGATGCGCCTGGCTGGCTCCGCCTGGCGGACACCGACGCCTGGGCCTCCGGGCCGGAGCGATCCGGACGACGACCGGGCGGTCGTCCCCCGGCCCAGGTCACCGACGCACGCCCTGTCCGCACGGCCTCCGCGGCGCCGGTTCCTGGGCACCGCCGCCGCGGTCGTGGCCGTGGGCGCCGTGGTGATCGGCGGCGTCGGTCGGTGGTTGGCCGCAGCAGGGCGTGGCGGCGGCGGAGCGGCTCCAGGTCGTGCTGCCCCGGGCCGCGGACCCGCTGCCGCGCCGGTCCCGGCGGGGGCGTCGACCTGGACGTCGCCGGCGTCTCACCCTTCGTCACGCCGAACGACGACTTCTACCGGATCGACACCGCCCTGACCGTGCCCCGGGTCGAGCACGCGACGGTTGGACCCTGGCGCGTGACCGGCCACGTCGACCGGCCGCTCACCCTCACCTACGACGAGCTGCTGGACCGGCCGATGGTCGAGGCCGACATCACCCTCTCCTGCGTGTCCAACGAGGTCGGCGGCGACCTGGTCGGCAACGCCCGGTGGCTGGGCTGCCGGCTGGACGACCTGCTCGACGAGGCCGGCGATCGACCCCCGGCGCCGACCAGGTCGTCGGCCGCTCGGTCGACGGGTTCACCGCAGGGTTCCCGACCGCCCTGCTGGACGGTCGCGACGCGCTGGTCGCGGTCGGCATGAACGGCGAGCCGCTGCCGGTCGACCACGGCTTCCCGGCCCGGCTCGTCGTGCCCGGCGTGTACGGCTACGTCTCGGCCACCAAGTGGCTGAGCGAGATCGAGCTCACCCGCTTCGACGAGTTCCAGGGCTACTGGATCCCGCGGGGTGGTCGGTCGAGGGTCCGATCAAGACGCAGTCGCGGATCGACACCCCGACCGATCGGCAAGCGGCTCCCGAGGCCGGTCGCCCGGTGGCCGTCGCCGGGGTGGCATGGGCCACCGACCCGCGGGCATCAGCGCGGTGGAGGTCCAGGTCGACGACGGACCGTGGCAGCGAGGCCGACCTGGCCGAGCGAGTACGCCGCCACCACGTGGCGGCAGTGGAAGCTCGACGTGGACCCCCACCGCGGGCGAGCACCGGATCCGGGTCCGGGCCACCGACGGCACCGGGGCCACCCAGACCGAGGAGCGACGCCGACGTGGCCCCCGACGGCGCCACCGGCTGGCCGTCCCGCGACGTCGAGGTCAGCTGACCCCGGCCGACACCTGCCCGGTCAGAACGAGACCTGCGGCGGTGCGGTGTTGGCGTCGGGGGCGTCGTAGAACTCGCCCTTGGCCACGCCCGACATGCCGGCGAACAGCGACCAGGGGATGGTCACCATGGTGCGGTTCAGCGTGGCGCAGGCGTCGTTGTAGTACTGCCGGGCGAAGGCCAGCTGGTCCTCGGTGCGCGCCAGCTCGGTCTGCAGCTGCAGGAAGTTCGCCGACGCCTTCAGGTCCGGGTACGGCCTCGGCCACCGCGAACAGGTTGGCCAGCGCCTGGCGCATCTGGCCGTCGGCCGCGGCCTTCTCCCCGACCGTGCTGGCGCCGACTGCGCCGTCGGCGCGGGCCTGGGTCACCGCCTCGAGCGTCTCCGCTCTCGTGGCTCATGTAGCCCTTGACCGTCTCGACCAGGTTCGGGATGAGCTCGGCCCGGCGGGTCAGCTGCACGTCGATGCCGGCGATGGCCTCGTCCACCGACACCCGCTGGGTCCGCAGGCGGTTGAGTCCGGTGACGACCAGCAGGCCGATCGAGCGACCACCAGCACGATGACGACGATGATCACGATCAGCATGGGCCGATCCTTCCATGTGTTCGACCCGTGGTCACGGGTCGTGAGGTGCGAGATGTCGGGGGACGGGCGCCCGGGTCGGACGCCGAACGGTTCGGGATTCCGGGCGCGCTGTTCGAAACCTTCAATCCGAACGACAAGACCAATCTCGCGCCTTATCGCTTCCTGCATCTAGGCATCGTGATCATCCTCGGCGCGCGGTTCATACCGATCGATGCGCCGGGGCTAAAGGCCGCCATCTGGAAACCGCTGATCAAATGCGGTCAGCAATCGCTCGAGGTCTTTGCCGTCGGCATCTACCTTGCCTTCATCGGGCATTTCGTCCTGACGCAGACTTCCGACGGCGTCGTCGCGCAATTGCTGGTTGAAATCACCGGCATCGCGATCATGACGGCGGTTGCCTATTATCGGTCATGGTCGAAGCGCGTCGAGAAGTCGGCGCACGGCCATACCGGGCCACCGTCAGCGGACAAGCCCCAAGAGGTCTCTGGCGACCTGGCTCGGCCCGCCGAACGAGCGATCATTGGCGTGGCGTGATCAGCGCCCACCTCCTCTACTTCGGTCGGCAGGCTATCGCTTAGTCCGGTCAATTGAGGTATTGTCGGGTCGCACAACCTGGAATGAGCAAGAGCATCTGCGGCCGTCGAGGCCGCGTCGTCAGACTGGGAGTAGTGCCCATGGCGAAACAGCTTGCCTCATCGGAGCGAACCGATCCGTCCGAATGGCGCCCAGGGAGGTTCGCCATCTGGAGCCGGCGTCGGCCCGATCCAGGGAATCGATCGCTCACCACGCTTCTGCTGCGGCATCCGAGTGCGCCCTTTTCGGCCGGCGTGAACGACCTCGATGACCAGACATTGCAGTCAGTGGCCCTGTCCTATTTGAACGCCATCTCTCTTCAGGATATTGAACCCAGACTTAAGCTTCCGGACGACTGGCTCGAGGCGTTGGACCGTTGGCGCTCCTGCGCGACGCGCTCCCGCGCGCCGGCGAGCTCGCCGCGGCGCTGCGCCTCGAAGGCGGCGCGATCGCCCTCGAGCGCGGCGAGACGCCGTGGCCGTGGGTGGGCGAGCTGACGCGCAGCGCCGCGCCGGCGGCGCACCGGCGCGCCGCCGGCGAGCTGCTGCGGCGCTCCTGGCAGCGGCTCCCGATCGCCGTCGTCAGCCGCCAGCAGCACTCGCTGGTGCTGCCGCGCGCGCTGCGGCGCGACCTCGCGGCGACACTCGGCGCGCGCACGAGCGACGTCGCGGCGGCGATTCGGCTGCTGCGCGAGGGCCGCAGCGACGAGCCCGCCGCGCGCACCGCGCTGTGGCTCGCGTCGCAGCCCGGCCTCACCGCCGGCGTCCGCCTCCACGTCGGCGAGGCGCTGCTCGCCGCCGGCTGGTGGAGCGAGGCGGAGACGGTACTCGCCGCACCGGTGGACGGCCTGCCCGCGCACCTGCGCGGCCGGCTGGCGTACCTCCGCGGCCGCGCCGCCTACCGGCGCGGCAAGCTCGGCGACGCGGCGCCGCTGTTCGACCGCGCGCTGGAGCTGGCAGCGAGCGACGAGGAGCGCTTCGACGCCGCCGTGCAGCGGGCGCGCGTCGCCGAACGGACCGGCGACCTGCCCGGCGCGGTGCCGCTGTGGGACGCCGCGCGCCACGCCCGGCCGCAGGAGGTCGAGGGGTGGGACGGCGGCGCCCGCGCCCGCGCCGTGCTCGGCCGCAGCGGTGAGGCGGCCGGGCTGCTCGCCAAGGCGCCGCCGAAGGTGCTGCGGGTCGCCGGGCCGCGCCTGGCCGCGGTGTTGCTCGCCCACGGCGACCTCGAACAGGCCGGCGCCCTCCTGGCTCGCCTGCCGCAGCGGTTGCCGGCGCGGCAGGCGCTGGCGGTCGCGCTCGCAGCGCGCCGCGGCGACACGGCGGCGGCGCGTTCCGGGGTAAGGTCGATCCTCGCCGACCGCAGCGCCGGCGCCTGGCGCTCGCTGGTGCTCGACGTGCTTCCCGGCCCGCCCGCCGCGCCCGCCGGGCGCCGTGCCGTCCTCGCGCGAGGCGAGCGGCCTCGCCGCCACCGCCGTCGACCTCGGGGCCGCAGCCGCGCGGGAACGTTTCGCCGCGGCGCTCGCCGCCGATCCGCTCTGGAGCGGGCTGCTCGCCGGCGGCGAGACGCCCGAACCGGCGTGGACCGGGCCCGCGCAGGAGCTCGCCGCGGTCGGGCTGGCGGCGGAGGCCGCGGCGCTGTACGCCCCTCGGCTTCCCGGCGGGCACGCCGGCGGAGCTGGCGTGGAGCGCCGCGGCGCTCGCCGCCTGGGGCAACGGCCCGGCCGCGCTGGCGGCCGGAGAGCGCCTGCTGTCGGCGCTCGACGATCCGCCCCCGGAGCTCGTGCCGGCGCCGGTGCTGCGTCGCGTCCTACCCGACGCCCTCACCCAGAGGTGCCGCACCGCCGCCGGCGCCGCCGATGTGCCGCCGCCGTGGCTCGCCGCGATCGTCCGGCGCGAATCGCGCTTCGACCTCGCCGCGCGCTCGCGCGCCGGCGCGCTCGGCATCGCCCAGGTAGTGCCCGAGACGGCGCGGCGGCTCGGCGTCGAACCGCCGAGCTGCTCAACGCCGAGCGCTCGCTGGAGTTGGCTGCACGCGAGGTGGCGCGCATCTCCGAGCGCTTCGCGGCGCGCCTGCCGGTAGTCGCCGCCGCCTACAACGCCGGCGACGAGGTGGTTGCGACGTGGCTCGCCGCGCTCGGCGCCGACGCCGATGACATGCTGTTCGCCGCCGCCGTGCCGTACCGCGAGACCGCCGACTACGTACTCGCGGTCGCCGAGGGCGCGGCGCTCGCCCGTCACCTCAAGTAGCGCACGACGCTCGCGCGCGTCTCGAGCTCCGCGGTCCAGCGCCTCACCTCGGCGTCGAGCTTGCGCTCGCGCACCAGCGCTTCGACCTCCGCACGCACCGCCGCGAGGTCGGGCACCGGCTTGCCGCTCGCCGCCAGGTCCGGAGCGAGCTCGCCCTTCCACGCGTCCTCGACCTCGCGCGGAGTGGGCCGGGCGAAGGGCCCGAAACGGGTGGCCACGTACGCCTCGACGATCGCCGCACGCCGCACCAGGTCACGCAGCGTCTCCGGCGGCAGGCCGATCGCGTCGAGGCGCGTGCGCAGCGCCGCCTCGCCGCCGGCGCGCGCCACGACCGACCCCCACGCCGCCGCGAGGTCGACCTGCACGCGCTCGGTGAGCGCCGCCGCCTCGAGGTCCTGCCAGCGGAGCTGGAGCGCGATGAGCGCGTCGAGCACGGCACGGCGGTACTCGACCTCGCCCTCGCCGTCGCCGCGCGGCACCAACTGCGCGACCTCGGCGAGCTCGACGTCGGAGGCGAGCACGGGAACCCCGTTGACCAGCGCCAGGACGCGCTCCACCTCGACCGCGGAGGAGAGCGCCAGCGCGAGGACAAGTCCAGCATGGCCGCATGGTACACTCGCCGCGGAGGCTTGGGTGAGCAACACGACGCGCTCCTCTGGCGAGCTGCTGGTGGCGCTGGCGCAGATCGCCACCAGCCCCGCGCAGTTCACCCACAACCTGGAACGGCACACCGAGATGGCGGAGCGCGCCATCGCCGCGGGCGCCGACCTCGTCGTCTTCCCCGAGCTGTCGCTCTCGGGCTATCTGCTCGCCCACGGTGTCGCGGAGCAGGCTTTCGGCGTCGACGACCCTCGCCTCGCCCCGATCCGCGAGCTCTCGCGCCGCATCGCGATCGTCGTCGGCGTCCCCCTGCGCGAGGGCGCCGGCGGCATCTCCAACGCCGCGCTGCTGCTCGAGGGCGGCGAGGTCAAGGGCGTCCACCGCAAGCTGTACCTGCCGACCTACGGGATGTTCGACGAGGGGCGCTACTTCATCCCGGGACCGACGCTCGCGCCGATGAAGTGCTCGCTCGGCCGCTTCGGCGTGCTGATCTGCGAGGACGCGTGGCACCTGTCGACGAGCGTCATCCTCGCCCAGCAGGGGGTCGACGCCCTGGTCATGATCGCCGGCGGCCCCACCGAGCTCGACCTCGGCGGCGAGCCGGCCGGCGCCCGCCGCTGGCAGTGGATCGTCGGCGCCACCGCGATCACCGCCGTCACGCCGGTGTTCTTCGCCAACCGCTGCGGGTGGGAGGAGGGGATCCTGTTCGGCGGCGGCTCGCGGGCGGTCGACGGGCACGGCCGCGAGCTCGCGCCGCCCGCCCCCGCCCTCGCGGAGTCGCTGGTGCTGGCGACGCTCTCGCGTCCCGCGGCGGCGCACGCGCGCACCTTCACGCCGATCGTCGCCGCCGAGCGCCTCGACCTCTGGCGGGCGCTGCTGGACAAGCGCCATGCGTGAGCTGCCGCGCGTCAACAGCGCGCTGCTCGCCGACGCGCTGCGCGCCTTCGTCGCCGAGGAGCTGCGCATCACCGGGCTGTCGTGCTACGTCGTCGGCCTCTCCGGCGGCCTCGACTCCGCCGTCTCGGCCGCGCTCGCCGCCGGCGCCGTCGGGGCAGAGCGCGTGCGCGCCCTCGCCCTGCCGGGACCGACCAGCAGCCCGGAGAGCCTCGCGCACGCCCGCCTCGTCGCCGAGACGTTCGCGATCCCCCTCGAGGTGGTCGACCTCGGCGGCGCCGCGGAGGCCCTCGCCGCCACGCTCGCCGCCCGCGAGGACCGGCTCCGCTTCGGCAACCTGATGGCGCGGCTGCGCATGGTGGCGCTGTTCGACCGCGCCCGCGCGCCTCGGCGGCCTCGTGCCTCGGGACCTCCAACAAGTCGGAGGTGCTGCTCGGCTACTCGACGCTGTTCGGCGACGGCGCCTCGTCGGTCAACCCGCTCGGCGACCTGTGGAAGACGCAGATCTACGCCCTCGGCGAGCACCTCGGCATCCCCGCGCCGCTGCTCGCCAAGGCGCCGACCGCCGACCTCTGGCCGGGCCAGACCGACGCCGGCGAGCTCGGCTTCGACTACCGCGACGCCGACCCGGTGCTGTACTGGCACCACGAGCAGGGGCTCGGGCGCGACGAGCTGGTTGCCTCGGGGTTCCCCGCCACACTCGTCGACGGCGTGCTGCGCGCCTACCGCCGCAACCGCTTCAAGTGGCGCCCGACGGTGGTCGCGCGCGTCTCCGCTCAGCGCCGTCAACGTCGACCGCATCCTCCCGCGCAACCCGGAACCATGAAGAAGCGGGGTCCGGGGCTCGGGGCCCGGGGCCCGGGAAGCGGCCAAGAGGACGCTGCGACCGACGCCCGCTAACGTCCAGGAGTCGGACCCCGACGTCCCCGGTACCCTCCGTGCCTTCTTCGGGCCACGGACCCCGGGCCCCGGGCCGCGGTTGCCTGTACGTGGTGGCGACGCCGATCGGGACGCTCGGCGACCTCTCGCCGCGCGCCAGGGAGGTGCTCGGCGCCGTCGAGACGATCCTCGCCGAGGACACGCGCCATGTGCGCAAGCTGCTCAACCATTTCATGATATCGACGCCGACGCGGGCGCTGCACGAGCACAACGAGGAACGCGAGGTCCCGGGCCTGGTCGCGCGGCTCGCCGGCGGTGCACGCCTGGCGCTGGTCTCCGACGCCGGCACGCCGCTGCTCGCCGATCCCGGCTATCGCCTGGTGCGCGGCTGCCGCGCGGCCGGGGTGCCGGTGCTCTCGGTGCCGGGGCCGAGCGCGGTGACCGCCGCGCTCGCGGTAGCCGGGCTGCCGCCGTACCCGTTCACATTTGCCGGCTTCCTGCCGGCGGCCGCCGGCGCCAGGCGGCGGGCGCTCGCGGAGTCTGGCGCCGCTGCGCCACACGCTGGTGCTGTTCCTCTCGCCGCACCGGCTCGCCGCCGAGTTGGCGGCGTGCCGCGAGGCGCTCGGCGGCGAGCGCGAGGCGGCGCTGCTGACCGAGCTGTCGAAGCTGCACGAGCGCTGGCGCGGCGGCACCCTCGCGGCGCTCGCGGAAGCTGCCGGTGGGATCGACGCGCGCGGTGAGCACGTGCTGGTCGTCGCCGGGGCGGCGCCGGCGCCGGTCGCGGCGCCGACCGCCGCGAGCGCGCGCACCGCTCTCGACACCGCGCTGGCCACCGGGCTTCCGCTTCCCGAGGCGCGCCGCGAGGCGGCGCGGCGCGCTCGGCATCTCCCGGCGCGAGCTCTACGCCCTGCTGGCGGGCACTGAGAGCCTGTGAAGAAATCACAGGCTCTCAGCGCCGTGCCGCAGGCACGGCGGCGGGTGGGGTGAAGCCCGCGACTTCACGTCGCGGGCGAGGGGCGGGCGGCAGCCCGCCCCTGAAGAGATGGTCAGAGCTTGTGAAGGGTTTCTTCACAAGCTCTGACGCCACAGGCACGGCGGCAGGTGGGGTGAAGCCCGCGAACTTGCTTCGCGGGCGAGGGGCGGGCAGCAGCCCGCCCCTAGCGAGAGGTCAGCGCTTGTGACTTGTTCACAAGCGCTGAGCGCTGACGCGCGGGCGGGCGGCCGGCGGCCGGCGGCGGCTTGCGGCCGCCGCTGCGGGCTCGGTCAGGGCGAGCAGCAGCGGCGTCAGCGCCGCCACCACCTCGTGCGGACGGGCGCGCTCGGCGCCGCAGCGCGCGAGCGCGCCCAGCGCGGTGACCAGCTCGCGGTCGGTGTAGCAGGAAGCGAGGCGGAAGGCGCGATGCGACGGCCACGGCTTCGCGTCGGCTCCGAGCGGCGAGTCGGCCAGCTCGGCGGCGTCGGCCGCGAGCTTCGCGTGCATCCCGGTCTTGGTCTTCGAGCTCCAGTAGACGTTCGAGTACCAGAACCGCTCGGCGCAGCGGCGCGGGTCGAGCTCCGCCTCGAGCCCGCAGCGGCGGGCGTGCGACCGCATCGCCAGGCCGAGTCGGAGGAGGCGGCCGATCGTGGCTGTCAGGACCGGGCCGACGCCGCCCGGGGCGACGGCGGCGCCACGCCAGTCGAGGAGCACCCCCCCGGCGCTCAGCGCACCCAGCAGCCTGGCAACGGCGGCGCGGTCGCGCACCACCAGCGCGTCCTCGAGGTGTTGCAGCGAGCAGTCGGCGGGACCGGCCTGAAAGCGCACGGCCTCCGGGGTGATCTCGCCGGAGGTCGCCAGCCGGGCGGCCGCCTGGGCGAGCTCCCGCACCTCGAACCCGTACGTCTCGCACAGCGCGTCGACCACCTCCGCGTCGGCGGCGACCGCGGGCGCGACATGGGCGATCACCTCGGCCAGCACCGCCCGCTGCTCGCCGCTGACGCGCGTGTGCTCCCACGGCTTCGGCGCTTCCGGCACCGGCAGGAACAGCACCTGACCCGCCGCCGCGATCGCCTCGCCGAGCCGGCCCTTCGGCGCCTGCGGGGCGGCCAGCGCCAGCACCAGCGACACGTCCCGGAACGTGAGCCCGTCGAGCTGCTTCGCCACCGCGTCGCCGCGGTGCTCGCTCGACCCCGTGTCCGCGGGGATCTCGGCGTCGGAGTCGGACTCCTCGTCCTCCTGGATCGGCTTGGCACGTTTCGGCGTCGGGAAGTACGGTCGCGCGTCCGGCACGAGCACCAGGCGTGTCGGCGCGAACAGCGTCTCCGGCCTCTACGAAGCGGGCCGAGATCTCGGTCTCCGCGGTGCCGAGGATGATGCGGGCCTGGCGCTCGCGTTCGGCCTGCGCCTGGCGGGACATCGCGTCCTCGAGGTCGGCCGGGATCCTCACGTCGCGAATCTCGACGGATTGCACCGTGATGCCCCACGGGTTCGTCTTCTCGTCGAGGATCGTCTGCAGCTGCTTCCCGAGCCGCTCGCGCTCCGTGATCATCTCGGCGAGCATGTGGCGGCCGATCGTCTCGCGCAGCGCCGTCTGCGCCGAGAGCGACGGCGTCGAGGTAGTCCGCCACCTCGAGGACCGACTTCTGCGCGTCCCAGACGGTCCAGAACACGATCGCGTCCACGTTCACCGGAACGGTGTCCTTCGTGAGGGCCGACTCGGCCGAGACGTCCGTCACGCGGACGCGCTGGTCCACGAGCTGCGTGATCTCGTCGACGATGGGGATCAGGACGAAGAGCCCGGGCCCCTTGAGCCCCTGGAACTTCCCGAAGCGCAGGACGACGGCGCGCTCCCACTGGTTCGCGACCTTGAGCGCGAAGAGGAGGAAGACGCCGAGGAGCGCTCCCATGAGCGCGGGCCACGGCGACTGCATGGCGATGGTCACGGCGACGCCCACGGCGAGGACCACGAAGAACGCGAGGAGGCTCACGCCGCTCACGAAGCGGCGCGCCTGCAGGTCCTTCTCGTTCTGTCGCTGCCGGCGCTCGGACGGCGTCCCGCGGCGGGTCTCGGCGGCCTCGCGCGCCTCCTGCACCTTCTCGGCGATCCGGTGTCCGATGGTCGCTGGGATCATGGAGCTACCTCCTGCCGGCCTTCGGTGCGCTCGAGAAGGGCTTCGGCAAACTCATCGTGCGTGAACCCCTGGCTGGTGGCGGTCGTCAGGAACTGGTCGACGAGGCGCTCGAGCGCCTTGCGGCGCTCGGCGGTCCTCTTCTCCGGCTTGCGCGCCGAGACGAACGTGCCGGTTCCCTGCTGCGTCTCGACGATTCCCCGGATCTCCATCTCGCGGTAGGCGCGGGCGACCGTGTTGAGGTTCACGGAGAGGTCGACCGCCAGCGCCCGCACCGTCGGGAGCTGAACCCCCGGTCTCAGCCGACCGTCCGCGACGGCGAGAAGAACCTGGTCGATGACCTGCCGGTAGAACGGCACGCCGGACGCCGGGTCGAGGCTGAAGGGGACGCCCATGGAACTAATGTACTAGTGGACTAGTACAATGTCAAGCCCAAATCGCTCAAACCACGTCCGCGAGCGTCGTCTTCTCGAGCTTCGTGGAGACGAAGTCCCTTATTTCCTTGAAGATACGAAGCAGACGCTTCTCCCTCTCGACCGGCGTCGACTCGTAGAAATACGTGCTGACGGACTCGGTCGGGGCGAGGGCGCCGTCCAGCAGGCGGACGACCTCGGCCAGCGTGATCTTCGAGGCGGGACGCCCGAGCCGGTAACCGCCGTGCGGCCCCTTCTGGCTCCTCACGAGACCGGCGCGCTTGAGCGTCATCAGGAGCTGCTCGAGGAATTTCGCGGGCAAACCCTGGGCCTCGGCCACGGCCGAGACCGCGACGTACCCCTCGCCCTCGGCCCGCGCCAGGTGGATCAGCGCGAGGAGCGCGTATTCGCTGCGGCGGGTGAGCTTCACGCGTGGATTGTCCCCCGCTTCAATAATACTTGACTAAGCCAGTGGGATAAATAATATAAAGAAGAAAAGAGAAGAATTTCTTAGAAGGTAATAGGGCATGGAACCGGACGTTCAAAGCAAGGGGAGTCGGGGCGCCCGCACCGTCGCGACGTCTCCCCGCACGCGGCGCGCCCTCGTGTGGGCCGCCGCGGCCGCCGCTCTTCTCTTCACCTTCAAAGAAATCTTCCTCTTCTCTTTCTTCTCTTCTCCCCATTCCCCCCTCCTCGCCGCGCCTCCCGCGACGACGCTCCTCAACGTCTCGTACGACCCCACGCGAGAGCTCTACGAGGAGATCAACGTCGCCTTTCGGAGGAAGTGGGAGCCCGCGCACGGCCCGCTCGCGATCAACCAGTCGCACGGCGGCTCGGGCAAGCAGGCCCGCGCCGTGATCGACGGCCTCGGGGCCGACGTCGTGACGCTCGCCCTCGCCGGAGACATCGACGCGATCGCCGCGAGGAGCGGCCTCTTGCCGGCCAACTGGCAGTCCCGCCTTCCGCACAACAGCGCGCCTTACACGTCCACGATCGTCTTCGTCGTCCGCAGGGGCAACCCGAAGAAGATCCAAGACTGGGAGGATCTCGGAAGGGCGGGCGTCTCCGTCATCACGCCGAACCCGAAGACCTCCGGCGGCGCCCGCTGGAACCACCTCGCGGCCTGGGGATGGGCGCTCCGCCGGCCCGGCGGCGGCGAGGCGGCGGCCCGCGAGTTCCTGACGCGCGTCTACCGGAACGTCCCGGTCCTCGACACCGGCGCCCGCGGGTCGACGGTGACCTTCGCGGAAAGGGGCCTCGGCGACGTCCTCGTCGCGTGGGAAAACGAAGCCTTCCTTCTCGCCCGCGAGATCGGAAAGGACAGGTTCGAGATCGTCGTCCCGTCCGTGAGCATCCTCGCCGAGCCGCCCGTCGCCCTCGTCGACCGGAACGCCGACAAGCGCGGCACCCGCGCCGCCGCGCAGGCCTACCTCGAGTTCCTCTACACGGACGAGGGGCAAGAGATCGCCGCCCGGCACCATTACCGACCGCGCTCGTCCACCGTCGCCGCGCGCCACGCCGCGCGCTTCCCGAAGATGTCCCTCTTCACGATCGACGAGGTGTTCGGCGGCTGGAAGAACGCGCAGAAGGCCCATTTCGAGGACGGCGGGGTCTTCGACCAGCTCACCATGCCGGGCCGATGACGGGCGCCACCCGGCGCCGCCACGGCGTTCTCCCCGGCTTCGCCCCGGCGCTCTCCGTGGCGAGCTTCTACGTGGGGCTCGTCGTCGTCCTCCCGCTCGCGGCGCTCGCGCTGCGCGCCGCGAGCCTCAGCGGAGAGGAATTCGTCCGGGTGGTCACGGCGCCGCGCGCCCTCGCGGCCTACCGTCTGAGCTTCGGCGCCGCCCTCCTCGCGGCGCTCCTGAACGCCGTCTTCGGGCTCCTGATCGCCTGGGTCCTGGCGCGCTACCGCTTCCGCGGCCGGGCGCTGCTCGACGCGTTCGTGGACTTCCCGTTCGCGCTGCCGACCGCGGTCGCGGGGCTGACCCTGACGGCCCTGTACTCCCCGAACGGGTGGATCGGACGCATCCTCGAGCCGCTCGGACTCCGGGTCGCGTTCGCGCCCGCCGGCGTCGTTCTCGCGCTCACGTTCGTCGGCCTCCCGTTCGTCGTACGCGCCGTCCAGCCGGTGCTCCAGGAGCTGGATCCCGAGCTGGAGGAGGCGGCCGGCGTCCTCGGCGCGTCGCGCCTGCAGGCCTTCCTCCGCGTCGTCCTACCGAACCTCGTTCCTCCGCTCCTCACGGGCTTCACGCTCGCCTTCGCGCGAGCGCTCGGCGAGTACGGCTCGATCGTCTTCATCTCCGGGAACCTCCCGATGAAGACCGAGATCGCCCCGCTCCTGATCGTCACGAAGCTCGAGCAGTACGACGAGGCGGGCGCGACGGCGATCGCCGTGGTCCTCCTCCTCGCGTCCTTCGCGCTCGTCTTCGCCGTCAACGCCCTCCAGCGCTGGACGCGCCGGCTCGTCGGCGCTTCGGCGATGGCCGCGAGCCGCGGGTTCCGCCCCGCGCCCACGCTCGCCGAGCGCCCGGCCGTCCGGGGGAGCCTCATCGGCGCGGCCGTCGTGTTCCTCGGACTCTTCGTGTTCCTGCCGCTCGTCGCCGTGTTCGCGCAGGCCCTCCGCAAGGGCCCGGCCGCGTACCTCGCGGCGATCACGGAACCGCACGCCCTCGCGGCGATCCGGCTCACGCTCCTGACGGCCGCGCTCGCCGTGCCGTTCCACCTCGTGTTCGGTCTCACGACGGCATGGCTCGTCGCGAAGTTCCGCTTCCGCGGCAAGGGCCTCCTCGTGACGCTCGTGGACCTGCCGTTCGCGGTCTCCCCCGTGATCGGCGGCCTCGTGTTCGTCCTCCTCTTCGGGCGGCGCGGCCTCCTCGGGCCCCTCCTCGCCGCGCAGGACTGGAAGGTCATCTACGCGGTCCCGGGCATCGTCCTCGCGACGCTCTTCGTGACGTTCCCGTTCGTGACGCGCGAGGTCCTGGCGGTCATGGAAGCCCAGGGCAACGACGAGGAGGAGGCGGCGCTCACGCTCGGCGCCGGCGGGTGGCAGACGTTCTTGCGGGTGACGCTCCCGAAAGTGCGCTGGGGGCTCCTCACCGGCGTCGTCCTCTGCAACGCGCGCGCGATGGGAGAGTTCGGCGCCGTGTCGGTCGTGTCGGGCCACATCCGCGGCGTCACGAACACGATCCCGCTCCACGCGGAGATCCTCTACAACGAATACGACCTCGCGGGGGCCTTCGCCGTCGCCTCCCTCCTCGCTTTTCTCGCGCTCGTGACGCTCGCCGTCAAGAAGCTCGAGGAGGCTCGGGTCGGGGCGCGATGAGCGTCGAGGTGCGGAATCTCGCGCGCCGCTTCACGGACGACGGGCCGCCCGCCGTCGCCGACGTGTCCTTCACCGCCCCGACCGGCGCGATCACGGCGATCCTCGGCCCTTCGGGAGCCGGCAAGTCCACGGTGCTCCGGATCATCGCGGGTCTCGAGGAGCCCGACGCGGGGCGCGTCCTCCTCTCGGGCGAGGACGTGACCGCGACGCCCGTCCAGAAGCGCGGCGTCGGGTTCGTCTTCCAGGGCTACGCCCTCTTCGGCCACCTCACCGTGCGGGAGAACGTGGCCTTCGGCCTGCGCGTGAGGCGCGTGCCGAGACAGGAGGCCCTCGCGAAGGCCGACGACCTCCTCCGGCGCGTCCAGCTGGACGGGTTCGGCGAGCGCCGTCCCGCGGAGCTGTCGGGCGGACAGCGCCAGCGCGTCGCGTTCGCGCGGGCCCTCGCCGTGAGCCCGCGCGTCCTCCTCCTCGACGAGCCCTTCGGGGCCCTGGACGCGGGGGTGCGCCTCGAGCTGGGCGAGTGGCTCCTGAGGCTCCACGACGAGACCGGCCTGACGACCCTCCTCGTCACCCACGACCAACCGGAGGCCTTCGCCCTCGCGTCACACCTCGTCGTCCTTTTCGACGGCTTCGTCGCGCGGGCGGGCACTCCCGCCGAGCTGCGGACGAACCCGGCCGACGAACGCCTCGCGGCCTTCCTCCGCGTCGTGAGGCGGCCGGAATAAAAGGGCCTGTTCGGGCCATTTTCCGCCAAGCGTGTGACGCATGTTTCGAGACCGAGTCTCCGATCCAGTCGCAATCTCAATTCCGTAGTGATAAGAAGGGCCCACGAACCGATTGATCCGAAGGAGGACAAACCATGAATCGTCGTCAGTTCACCGCCACCCTCGGTGCCGCCGTCGCCGGCCTCGTCGCCGGCAAGACCCTCCTCGCAGACGACAAGCCCGCCGACAAGCCCGCCAAGCACGCCTGCAAAGGGATGAACGAGTGCAAGGGGCAGGGCGGCTGCAACACGAAGGAGAACTCCTGCGCCGGCCAGAACGCCTGCAAGGGCAAGGGCGGCTGCGCCACCGCCGCCAAGCACGACTGCGCCGGCAAGAACGAGTGCAAGGGCCAGGGCGGCTGCAAGCCTCCGGCGACAACGAGTGCGCCGGCAAGAACTCGTGCAAGGGCAAGGGCGGCTGCGGTGTTCCCGGTCAAGCACGCCGAGAAGAAGGACGACGGCTCGAAGAAGAGCTGAGCGTCTTCACGTTCATGGTTGACCGCTTCGGCTGCCCGACCTCGGCGTCGGCGTCGGGCTGCGCACCGTCCACTTCGGCCACATCCTCGGCGAACAGGCCGGACGTGGACTTCTTCGAGGTCACTCACCGAGAACTTCCTCGACACCGGCGGGCGCCCGCTCCACGTCCTGGACCAGGTCGCGGAGCGACTACCCGGTCGTCCTGCACGGCGTCTCGATGTCGATCGGCGGCACGGACCCGCTCGACCTCGACTACCTCCGGCAAGGTCAAGGCGCTCGCGGACCGGACGAAGGCCCTCTGGGTCTCCGACCACCTCTGCTGGACCGGCGTCATGGGGCGCAACACGCACGACCTTCTGCCGCTGCCCTACACCGAGGAGACGCTCCGCCACGTCGTCGCAGCGCGTGAAGACCGTGTCGGACGTCCTCGAGCGGCCGCTCGTGCTGGAGAACCCGTCGTCCTACGTCGAGTTCCGCGCCTCGACGATGCCCGAAGTGGACGTTCTTCGCGCGCCTCCTCCGAGGACGCCGACTGCGGGATGCTCCTCGACGTGAACAACGTCTACGTCGAGCTCCGTGAACCACGGCTTCGATCCCGTCGGCCTACCTCGACGCCCTGCCGGCCGACCGCGTCGTGCAGTATCCACCTCGCGGGCCACACGGACAAGGGCACGTACCTCCTCGACACGCACAGCGCGCACGTCGACGGACGAGGTGTGGGAGCCTCTTCCGCCACGCGAACGCGCGCACGGGCCCGCGCGCGACGCTCCTCGAGTGGGACGAGGACATCCCCGACTTCGAGACCGTGCACGCCGAGGCGATGAAGGCGCTCGCCCACAGGCCGCCCCTCGCCCGGACCGAAGCCCGCGCCCGGGTGGCCGTCCGTGCCTGACCTCCGCGCGCTCGAGCGCTGGATGCAGACCGTGATCGTCCACGACGGGACGGTCGACGACGCGATTCGCAGCCGCGGGGCGACGCGCCACCTCCCCCTGCGGGAGGCCGAGCGCGCCATCCTGCCGTCGAGGACGATGGCTCCCTTCGAGCGCCTCGCCGTCTACCAGGGGATGTATCCGCTCCGGATGCGCGACGCCCTCGCCGCGGACTACCCCGGCCTCAAGGCGTTTCTCGGGCACCACCTCTTCGAGCACTTCGTCGCCGACTACGTCGCGAAGTACCCGTCGCGCAGCTACACGCTGAACCGGCTCGGCGACCACGTGCCGGTCTTCCTGAAGACCTGGCACCACCAAGAGCGTGCCTTCCTCGCGGATCTCGCGCGGCTCGAGCTCGCGATCACGGAGACCTTCGACGCCGGAGGAGGACGCCGATCGCCTCGCGAGCCCGCCCGCCCACGTCGACGCGGACTGGGAGAGCCGCCGCTTCGGAATCGCGCCGACGCTGCGCCTCCTGTCCTTCCGGCACGCGGCCGGACCCGCGCTCGACGCGCTCAAGGCCGGGCGTCGCGCCGCCACGCGCCCGAAGGCCTCGTGGGCGGCCGTCCACCGTCGGAGCTTCGTCGTCTACAGGCTGGACCTGACGCGCGGGGAGTTTCACCTCCTCTCCGCGCTCGCGGCCGGCGAGCCGCTCGGCAGGTCCCTGCGCCTCGCGTCCCGCAAGGCCGGCGGGCCGCTCTCCCCCGCGGCGGTCCGCAAGGCGTTCCGGATCTGGACTTCGGAGGGCATCCTCAGGGCCTGACGTGAGCCCGGAAGCCCCGGGCGGCCGCGTTCGGGCCGGATTCGCGATCAGGGCTTCGGCGCGGGCGGCGGCAGGTCTCGCGCCGGACACTCGGACTTGAACCCCACCCGGTCGTGCGAGCCGTCGCAGAACGGCTTGTTCTCCGATTGGCCGCAGCGGCAGAGCGCGATCGAGGTGCGGCCGGCGAGCCCGAAGGCCTGGCCCGCCATGTCCGCCAGGGTGACGGGCCCGCTCACGAGGAGCGGGCCGTTCGTGCGCACGGTGATCTTGACGTCGCTCACGGGGCCTCCCGTCAGGCTCTCTTCTTCTCGGCGGCCAGGAAACGCTGCCGCGCCGTCTTGAGGAACTCCACCGCCCGCGCGGGGCCGTCCCAGCCCTCCATCGTCACGCCTCGCTCGACCCCGGGCCGGGACACGACGAGCGTCGGAAAGCCGCGCAGGCCGTAGCGATCCGCGAGCTTGACCATCTCGGGCGCGTTCTTCCCCGTCTCCCGCATCCGGTCGCGCACGACGACCGGCACGAAGTCCTTGGCGATCTGGTCGGCAACCTCTTTCTTCGAGAAGACCTGCTGCTCGAGGAGGTGGCACGGACCGCACCACTCGGCCGTGAAGAAGTAGAGGACCGGCTTGCCCGACTTCCTGGCTTCGGCCTCGCCCTTGGCGATCTCGCGCCACTTGACGAGGTCCTGGGGATGCGAGCCCGCCGGCCCGGCGACGACGAGGGACGCGGCGGCGAGGACGAGCGCGCCGATCGGGCGCCGGATATCGGGGGCTCCTGACATGCGCGGATGTTAGCGCGGCGCCAGGGAGGGAGGGCCGACGCCCGGCGGGCCGTCCGGGATCTCCGCGAGGAACTCGCGGAGGCTGCGCGGCCATTCCGCGGGCGGCCGCCCGAGGGAGGCGCGCACGACGGGCGTGCGGATTCCCTGGGCCGCCTCGGCGAGCAGACTGGACGCGAGACCGTCGAGCCCGCGGTCCCGCGCGCGGAGCGCCTGCACGAGGAGCAGGACCGGCGCCTTCTGGGCGCGGTCGGGGAGGTCCAGAAGAAACGCCCGGGCGGCTTCTTCCTGTCCCGAGAGGCGCAGCGCCTCGAGGCGCAGCGCCGCCGTGTAGCCCGACGGCGAGAGCGAGAAGAGCGTGTCCGCCAGGCGGGCCGCGCGGTCGGGCCGGCCGATGTCGAGGTTACGCAGCGTCTGGTCCGCGAGGCCCGCGAACCAGGCCGGGTGATACGCACCGGGAGGCTCGCCCCGCGGCCGCGAGAAGCTCATGAAGAGGTGCGGCCAGCGGAAGGGCCGGGTCAGGTAATGGGCGAGCGGCGTCTGCGTCGTGATGCTCGAGGAGGGAGGCGGCAGCTTCGGAACCGCGTCCGGATGCGCCGCGATCCAGGGAGGACCGAGGATGCGCTCTCGCCGGGCCTCGACGTCGAGATCGGCGAGGCGCGCGCCGAGGAGGAACGGATGCAGCCGCAGGCTCGAGAACCCAGGGTCCGACGCGGCCGGCACGTACCGCGGCAGCCAGTAGACCCCGTCTCGACTCGGCGGCGGCCGGAACGACAGCGGGTACTCCTCGTAGAGCGCGCGCGAAACGGGAGCGAACCCGGTCGAGGAGACGTAGAAGAAGGACGCCGCTTCGGCGTGCAGGACGCCGAGCAGGTTCACGCCGACGCCGAGGACGAGAAGCGCGGCGCCGAGCAGCCGGAGCGCGCCCGAGGCCGCCGCGACGCCGGCCGCCGCCGCGAGCAGGGGGACGGCCGGCACGAGAAAGCGCGGCCCCCAGCCGCTGCATCCGTCCCACGCCCACCACCGCGCGTAGAGGCCGAGGAGGCCCGCGACGAGAGCGAGGGTGGCGAGGGCGGCGCCGCGCTCTCGCGGCCGCCGGACGAGGAGGACGAGCCCCGCGAGGGCGAGGATGCCGAGCGGAAAGTACAGAAGCAGCCCCTTGTTCGGTCCGACGAGAAGACGCCAGGAGCCGTCCAGGAGCGAGTGAGAGAACTCCTGGCCCCTCGAATACGAGGAAAACGGCTTTCCGAAGCGGACGACCTCGAACGCGAGCATCGCGCCGAGGGGGCCCGCCGCGCCCGCCGCGGCGGCCGCCCAGGTCCGGAGCCGCTCCCGCGAAGGCGGCCACGCCCCGAGGAGAAGCGGAAGGAGCGCGAGCGGAGCGAACACGAGGTTCACGATCTTCGTGAGGACGAAAAAGCCCGCGCAGAAGCCCGCGAGGGCCGCGAGTCGGAGCGCCCCGCGCCCCTCGCCCCGCGCCGCCCGCGTCGCGAAGAGGACGGCGTAGACGAGGCACACCGCCTGCAGCGGCTCCGGTGAAGCCGCACGCGGTGTACGCCCAGAGGGGCGAGCCCACGGCGGCACCGAAGACCGCGAGTCCCTGGCCGAACGCCCCGGCCCCGAGCGCCCGGGCGAGAAGACCCGCGCCGGCCGCGGCCGCCGTCACGAGGAGGACCTGGAGGAGGACGAAGAGAGTCTGGGACGTGCGCGCCCCGAACCGCGCCTCCCACGGCCCCGCGAGGAGCGCGAACGGCAGCTCGACGAGCGGCAGGCCCATCCCGTACGGAGAGATCCCGTCCCCTCCCGCCCGCGGCAGGCAGAACGTCTGGCCCCGCGAGATCCCGAGCTCGCCCGTCGTCGCGATCGAGATCGCCGTGTAGAGCATCTGCTGCTCGTCGCTCACGGTCCCGAACGTCCGCTCCTCGGCCGTCCCGGCGAGGAGGAGGAACGCGGCCGCGACGCACGCGGCGAGCGGGCGGCTCAGCGCCCGTCCCCGCCGGCGTGGCGCGGGAGCGCGGCGCGCCCGGTGCCTGCGAGCGCTCGCCGCACGGCGGCGGCGGCGTCGGTCTCGACGGCGAAGTACTCGTCTCCATCGCGCGCGAAGCCCTCGTCCGCGATGCGGCGCATCGCGGCGAAGCGGGTCGAAGAGGCCCGAGGCGTTGAGGAGGACGATCGGCCGCGCGTGATGCCCGAGCTGGCGCCACGTCACGATCTCGAAGAACTCGTCGAGGGTGCCGTAGCCTCCCGGCAGCGCGAGGAATCCGTCGGCGGCGTCCGCCATGGCGGCCTTGCGCTCGTGCATCGTGTTGACGACCTCGAGGTGCGTGAGGCCGACGTGCGCGACCTCCTTCGCCGCGAGGCCCGCGGGGATCACGCCGTAGACGGGACCGCCCTCCTCGAGCACGGCGTCGGCGAGGACGCCCATGAGCCCGACGCGCCCGCCGCCGTAGACGAGCCCGGCGCCGGCGCGGACGATCTCGCGGCCGACCCCGGCGGCCTCCTCGGCGTACGACGCCGCGAGGCCGGAACGCGACCCGCAGAAGACGGCGATCATCGGACGGTCGAACGGGGGACCCATCCCCCGGATGATGCCCGATCGCGGGCCGCCTGCTAAGGTCGGCGCGTGGTGCCTCTCGACCCGCCCCGCGCCGCCCTGCGCGAGGCCCTCCGCCGGCACGTTCCCGGCGACCCCCGCGAGGAGGCCGACCTCGCGGCGATCCTGCGGCTCGTCGAGACGGAGGCGGGCTGCTTCTCGCGGGGAACGTTCGCGCCCGGCCACGTGACGGGCAGCGGCTTCATCGTCCACGCGGCGTCGCGCCGGGTCCTCCTCCACCACCACCGGAGGCTCGGCGCGTGGCTCCAGATGGGCGGGCACGACGAGGGCGAGAGCGACCCGCGCGCCACGGCGCTGCGCGAGGGCGCCGAGGAATCGGGCCTCCCGGACCTCGCGCTCCTCACCCCGGACATCCTCGACGTGGACGTCCACCGGATCCCCGCCGGCAAGGGCGAGCCGCCGCACCTCCACCACGACGTGCGCTACGCGCTCGCGACCTCCGTGCCCGACGCGATCCGGAGGGACGACGCCGAGTCCGTCGACCTCCGCTGGTTCTCGTTCGCCGAGGCCGCCGCCGCGATGGACGACGCCGACGCGACCCGGGCGCTCGCGCGCCTCGCGCGGCTGCTCCGCTGACACGGATTCGCGACGCCAGCCGCCGAAAACAGTGCGCTTCCGCGCCCCGACCCTTTCGCGTCAGCGCCCTTCGAGCGCGTCCGCGTTCTCGTCTTCGTGCTCGGCGGCCTCGGCGTACATCCGTCGATGACGTCGCGGTACTTCTAGACCACGACGCGGCGCTTGATCTTCAGCGTCGGCGTCAGCTCGCCGCCCTCGATCGAGAAGTCCTCGGTCAGGAGGCGTGAACGCGCGGATCTGCCGCTCGTGCGGCTCGTCGCCGTTGACGATCGTCGATGGCCTGCCTGTAGAGCGCGCGGACTTCGGCTGCGCCACGAGGTCCTGGCGTGCGCTTGTACGCGACGCGGTTCGCCTGCGCCCAGCCTCGAGCCTCTCGAAGTTCGGGACGATGAGCGCCGACAGGAACTTCCGCCGGTCGCCGACGAGGACGGCCGAGGAGACGTAGCGGACCTCCTTCAGCGCGGCCTCGATCGGAGCCGGCGCGATGTTCTTCCCGTACGGCGTTGACGATGATCTCCTTCTTGCGGTCCGTCAGCGTCAGGTACCCGTCGACGTCGAGGTGCCCGATGTCGCCGGTCAGGAACCAGCCGTCGCGTCGAAGACGCTCGCGCGTCTCCTCCGTCCTGCCGCCAGTAGCCTCCGTCCATGATGCTCGGCCCCTTGCGCGAGCACCTCGCCGTCGCCGGCGATCCGGACCTCGACGCCGGGGATCGGCCGGCCGACGGTGCCGAGGCGCCACTCGCCCGGGCGGTTGCACGTGAGCACGGGGCTCGTCTCCGTCAGGCCGTAGCCTTCGTAGATCTCACGCCCGCCGCCCAGAAGAACGCGGCGACCGTCGTGCGGCGAGCGGCGCGCCTCCCGAGATCGCGAAGCGGAACCGGCCGCCGAGGCGCGCCCGGATCTTCCCGAAGCACGAGCGCGGTCCGCGAGCGGCTGCTGCGAGCCGGCCCGGAGCGGACGGCCGCTTCCTCGCCGGCTCGAGCCCCGAGGTGCGCCGCGCCGACCCGCACGCCCCACCGGAAGATCGCGCGCCGGAGCGCGGGGCGCTGCGTCCACGGCGTCCTGGCACGCGCGCGAGCATCTTCTCGTAGACGCGCGGCACGGCCGCGAAGACAGTGGGGCCGCACCTCGCGCGAAGTTCTCGGCGAGCCGGTCGATCGACTCCGCGTACGCGATCGTCGTCGCGCGCGAGAAGAAGAGGTAGTCGCACCATCCGCTCGAAGACGTGGGTGAGCGGGAGGAACGACAGCGGCCATCGTCCGCGCGGTCGACGTCGAAGAGCGTCGAGCACGTCGCCACGTTCGAGACGAAGTTCGCGTGCGTGAGGACCGCGCCCTTGGGCTCGCCCGTCGTCCCCGACGTGTAGATCATCGTGGCGAGATCGTCGGCAGGACGGACGTGGCGCGCTCCTCGCAGGCCTCGGGGTCCGCCGAGAGCGCCGCGAGTCCCTTCTGGACGACCGTCTCGAAACGGCACCGCCTGGCTCCGCGCTCCACGGAACCGGTCCAGGACGATGACGTGCTTGAGGTCCGGACACCGGTCGCGCACGTCGAGGACCTTCTGGAGCTCGACCGCGTTCGACACGACGACGCCTTCGCGAGCGAGTCCTTCAGGATGTACTCGACCTGCGGCGCGAGGTACGACGTGTAGATCGGCACCGTCAGCGCGCCGAGGGCAGAGCGTCGCGAAGTCGGTCATCGGCCACTCGGGCCGGTTCTCGGAGAGGATCGCGACGCGATCCTGACGGTCGACGCCGAGGAGGGCGAGGCCGAGCGCGAGCCCCGTCGTCCGCTCGGCGAACTCCCGGCGGAGACGGGCGTCCAGGCGCCGTCTCACCTTCGAGACGAGAAGGTCCGCCTTTCCGCTCGCGGCGGCGATGCGGAAGTAGTCGACGAGCGTTTTCGCAGGCAGCGCTTCGATCACGGGTTCGTCCGGATTATGCCGCGTCGGCCGTCAGAGGACCGTGAGGCCCACGGAAAGGACGTCCGCGCAGCCCGCCCGGATCTCGTCCGAGGACGGACGGTCCGGGCCCTGGTCGACCTGGATGCGCGCGCACGCGGCCTCGGCGCCGGCGAAGACGACGTTCTCGGTCTGCTGGACGTTGATCCCGGCGTCCTTCAGGACCCCGAAGACGTGAGCGAGGACGCCCACGCGGTCGCGGTGGCGGACCGTCAGGAGGTGCGTCGCGGGCGTCCGGCTCGGCGAGGTTGACGGCGTTCGGGACCTCGCCGGTCGACAGCGAACGCCGCGACGATCCGGACGGTCTCGGCGGCGATCGCGTTCTGCGCCTGCTCCGTCGAGGCGCCGACGTGGTGCGTGCCGACGACGCCCGGGAGCTTGCGACGATGCCGTCCTCGAAGGTGCCCGCTGCCGCCCGCGGGCTCCTTCTCGAAGACGTCGAGGCCGGCCCGAATCCCGCGCTCCGGCGATCGGCCTTCGGAGGGCGCGGCGTCCGACGACCTCGCCGCGGCTCGTGTTCACGAAGAACGCGCCCGGCTTCAGGGCGCTCGAAGAACGTCGCGTCGAGCAGTCCCTTTCGTCTCCTTCGTGAGCGCGCAGTGCACGGTCACGACGTCGGCGCGCGCGCCGTCGAGCGGGGACCGAGTCGGCGCGCGCGACCCCGAGCCGCGCCGCCGCGGTCGTCGTCGAGCGACCGGCTCCAGGCGACGACGGGCATGCCGAACGCCTGCGCGCGCGTCACGACCTCGAGCCCGATCGACCCGAGGCCGACGACGCCGAGCGTCCGGCCCGCGAGGCCCCGTGGCCTTCGCCGTACTCGGCCTTGTTCCAGACCCCCGGCGCAGGTCGACCGCCTGCTCCGACGATCCGCCGGTCGAGAGCGAGGATGAGCCCCCAGGCGAGCTCGGCGACCGCGATCGCGTTCTTGCCCGGGCAGTTCGAGACGGCGATCGCCCAGCGCCGAGGCGGCGGCGAGGTCGATCGTGTTGCACGCCGGCGCCCGCCCGGACGATCAGCGCGAGCCCGGAGGCCCTCTCGATCTCGGTCGCGGTCACCTTCGTCGAGCGGACGACGAGGACCTCCGCGCGCGTCTCGCGCGAGGCGTCGCGCCAGAGCGTCTCGCCCTCGAGCTTCGGCTCGTAGAGGACCTCGCAGCCGCTGCGCTGCGAGCCCCGCGAGCCCCGCCTCCTCGAACTTGTCGGCGACGAGGACTCTCATGCGCTCCCCCGGGACCTAGAACCGATGGACGAACAGGCCGGAGCGCAGCTTCGGCTCGAACCAGGTGGACTTCGGGCGGCATCGTCGCGCCGGCGTCGGCGATCGCCATGAGCTCGGAGAGCGTCGTCGGAACATCGAGAAGGCGACCGCGCCGCGTCCGGACGTGCACGCGCTCCTCGAGCTCCGTCGTCCCGCGGATCCCGCCGACGAAGTCGATGCGCGGGTCGGTGCGCGGGTCGCCGATGCCGAGGATGGGCGCGAGGAGCCGGTCCTGCAGGACGGAGACGTCGAGCGAGGAGATCGGGTCTCTGACGGCGACCGGCTCGCGATGGGGTGAGGCCTGCCACGTTCCGTCGAAGAACATGCGGAACGTGCCGCGGCGCGACGGTTCCGCAGCTGGCGCGGGGGCGACCGGAACCTCGCTTTCGACGGCCTTCAAGAATCTCGCTCGGCGACTTTCCCGCCGAGGTCCTTCACGACCCGGTTGTACGGGAGGATCGCGAGCTGCTGGTCCGGGAAGATCGCCGCCGGGAACCAGTTGACCGGGATGGTCGTCGGCGAGGGCGGCGCTGCTCGTCGCGCCCTGACCGCGGCCCGGGCGCGCGACGCCGCCGCGCAGCGATGGTGGCCGTCGGCGACGTAGAGGAGCGGGCACCTCCGCGAACGCCGCCGACGAAGAACGCGACGTCCGCTCGGGGACGAGCCAGAGCGTGTGCCGGACCCCGTCCGGCGCCTCGAAGTCGTACTCGGCGGCGCCGGGCCGTCACCTGGACGCGACGCGCGCGTCGATGGCGGCGACGGTCCGGTACGTCAGGAAGACCGGCTCTGCGTGGGCGGACTGGGTCGACGAGGTGGCGGACCCGGTCGTCCTCCTTGTCCGGGCGCGTCTTCTCGTGCTTCGGATGACGTCCGGGTCGTAGTCGTCGACCGAGCAGCCGCGACGAGCCCGTCCTGCGTCGCGGCCGCGCCAGGTCTGGCGGTAGACGAAGAGGCGCGGGACCGGGTCCTCGACGAGCGTGCCGTCGGCGAAGAAGCGGTCGAGGTTCTCGCGGCCCTTGCGGTAGACGGCGTCGGCGTGGAGGTCGGTGCCGTCGGGCAGGTCGATCTCGGGGCGGCAGACGTGGAGGAACGAGACGGGGTTGCCCGCCGCGAGAGCGCGCGCCTCGCGGGTGTCGACGACGTCGTAAGGGACGGAGGCGACTCGCGCGGCGAGCGCCTTCGGCGGGCGGCCGGACGGAATCGGTCTGATCTGGGTCATGGGCGGAGAGTATCAATCGTCCGGTCCGAAGGCCCCTCACGGAGCCGGATTCGGACCCCCGTGCTAGACTTTTTTCATCGAACGGACCCGGTTTGGTGAAAGGAACCCGCGGAATGAAGCTCTACGTCGGAAACCTCTCCTATGCCGTGAACGATTCGTCCCTGCGCGCACTGTTCGAAGCACACGGGGCCGTCCAGTCCGCCACCGTCGTCGTCGACCGCGACTCGGGCCGCTCGAAGGGCTTCGGGTTCGTCGAGATGTCCGACGACGACGCGAAGAAGGCCATGCAGGCCCTCAACGGCCAGCAGCACGAAGGCCGGACCATTCGCGTCAACGAGGCGCGGCCGAAGAACCCCTGACGGCCGCGCGCTCCCGGGCCGTCCGGGGGCGCCACACCTCATTCGATGAAGCGGATTCTTCTGGCCGCGGCGACGTTCGTCGCGGCTTTTTTCTTCGTCGCGGCGGCGCCCTCCGGAGACGACGACCTCGTCTTCGTGAACGGGTTGGTCGCGGACGGCACCGGCGCCCCCCTCTTCGCGGCCGACGTCGCGCTCCGCGGGGACCGGATCGCCGCCGTCGGGCCGCTCGGGCCGGAGCGGAAGGGACGCGCGCCGGCGGCGGATCGACGCCTCGGGCCTCGTCCTCTCGCCCGGCTTCATCGACCTCCTCGGGCAGTCGGAGTACTCCGTCCTCGTCGACCGGCGCGCGGCCTCGAAGATCACGCAGGGGATCACGACCGAGGTGACCGGCGAGGGGGAATCGATCGCCCCGCTCAACGCGCGATGCTGAAGGAGGGCGAGGCGCAATACGCCTACTACGGCGTCCGGCCCGACTTCACGACGCTGGCGGGCTACTTCGACCGGTTCCGGAAGACCCCGCCCACGATCAACCTCGGCACCTTCGTCGGCCTCGGCGGCCTCCGGAACTACGTGATCGGAACCCAGGACCGCCGCGCGACGGCGGCCGAGCTCGCCGCCATGGAGCGGGAGGTCGAGACGGCGATGAAGGCGGGAGCGCTCGGCGTGTCGACGTCGCTCCAGTACGTCCCGGACATGTACAACTCGACCGAGGAGATCGTCGCGATGGCGACCGTCGCCGCCCGCTACGGAGGCGTCTACTTCACCCACCAGCGGTCGGAAGGGAACCAGATCGACGCCTCGCTCGACGAGGTCTTCCGGATCGCGCGCGAGGCGCGGATTCCTGCGAACGTCTGGCACCTGAAGACCGCCTCGAAGCGGAACTGGGGGCGGATGCCGCGCGTCCTCGCGCGGCTCGAGGCGGCCCGCGCCGAGGGGCTCGACGTCGCCGCGAACATGTACCCGTGGACCGCCGGCTCGAACGGCCTCGACGCCTGCCTTCCCCCGTGGGTGCGGGAGGGAGGAAAGGAGAAGCTCGTCGCGCGCCTCGCCGACCCGGCGATCCGGGCGCGCGTGAAGCGGGAGATGGCCGAGGACAGCGACGCCTGGTCGAACCAGTGGGTCGGCTCCGGCGGGGCCGCCGGGGTGATGCTCTCGGCGGTCCTGAATCCCGCGCTCAAGAAGTACGAGGGGAAGACGCTCGAGACGATCGGGAAGGAGATGGGCATCGATCCCCGCGACGCCGTGATGGACCTCGTCGTCGCCGACACGGCGAACTCGTACGGCATCATCTTCATGATGAGCGACGACGACGTCCGCGCGGCGCTGCGGAGCCGCCTCGTCGCCTTCTGCACGGACTCGAGCGCCTCGGCGACCGACGGCATCCTCTCGAAGGAGAAGTCCCACCCGCGCGCGTGGGCTTCGGCGGCGCGGATCCTCGGCACGTACGTCCGCGACGAGAAGCTCCTCCCGATCGAAGAGGCGATCCGAAAGATGACCTCGCTCCCGGCGGCCCGCGCCCAGATCCCGGACCGCGGAATTCTCAGGCCGGGGATGAAGGCGGACGTCGTCGCGTTCTCCCCGACAGCCGTCCGCGCCGTCGCGACCTACGAGGACCCGCTCCACTACTCCGAGGGGATCCCGTACGTCGCCGTGAACGGCCAGCTCGTCGTGGACGGCGGGAAGATCACGTCCGCGCGGCCGGGACAGCTCGTCCTCGGGCCCGGTTCGGCGCGCGACCCCGCTGACGGTCCGGCGCGGCGTGGCCGGCACGTGGGCGGCGGACGCGCGGCTTCTGCCACTTCTTCAGGATCTCCACGACGATGTCGCCGATCCGGAGGAGGTTTTCCTTCGAGGAGCCCCCGATGTGCGGCGTCAGAAAGACGTTCGGGGCCGCGAGGAGCGGGCTCTTCGGGTCGGGCGGATCGCCCATGTAGACGTCCGTCGCGTAGGCCGCCACCTTGCCGGACTTCAGCGCCTCGGCGAGGTCCTCCTCCACGATGACCTTCCCGCGGGCCGTGTTCACGAGGACGACACCGTCCTTCATCTTCGCGAACGCGTTCCTGTCGAGCATGCCCTTCGTCTCGGGAGTCAACGGGAGGTGGATCGAGATGTAGTCGGCCCTCGCAAACAGCTCCTCGGGCTCGTCCAGGAGCTCGGCGAGGGCGTGGTTCGGAATGTAGTGGTCGTACGCGACGACCTTCATCCCGAACGCCAACGCGCGCCGCGCCACCTCGGTCCCGATCAGCCCGGCGCCGAGGAGGCCGAGCGTTTTCCCGAAGAGCTCGGTCCGCTTGATCTCCTTCTTCAGCCAGCGCCCCTCCTTCATCGAGTTGTGGGCCTCGATGAGCCGGTTCGGGACGGCCAGCATCATGGCGAAGGCGAGCTCGGCGACGGCCACCGACGAGGCGCGCGGGGTGTTCTTCACGTCGATGCCCCTCTCGCGGCAGGCCTCGATGTCGACGTTGTCGAGCCCGACGCCGCCGCGGATGACGAGCTTCAGGTTCGGCGCGTTCGCGAGGAATTCGCGGGTCACTTTCGTCTTCGAGCGGACGAGCAGGACCTCGGCGTCCTTGAGCTGGTCCATGTCGGCCGTGGCCACCCCGAACGGGGCGAGCTTCTTCGGAAGGGATTCGTCGAACGAATCGGCCAGCAGGATTTTCATGGCGGAGCCTCCCTTTGTTCCACCGAAAAGTTACCAACCCGGAGCGTCGGACCCCATGAGGCATTGGAATCAGTACCCTGCCCGCGTTGAAGCGCCGGGGGAGGGGTGGCCGGGGCGCGGGCCGGTTCCGTCTAGCGGCCGGCGCCCCGCAGGATCCCGAGGGCGTCGCGCACGCCGCCGGGGACCGCGGCACGCTCCTCGCTGTCGGCGGCGGGCTCCTCGTCGCCCTCGCCCGGCGCGAGGAACAGGTTCGTCTCCAGGCCGTGCTGCTTCGTGTACAGATCGTAGTAGCGGCCGCGCCGCGCGTAGAGCTCGTCGTGCGTGCCGCGCTCGACGATGCGGCCCGTCCTCGACCACCAGGATCTGGTCGGCGCGCCGGATCGTGGACAGCCGGTGCGCGATGACGAACGTCGTGCGCCCCTGCATCAGGTGCGCGAGGCCCTGCCTGGATGAGCGCCTCGGACTCGGAGTCGAGGCTCGACGTGGCCTCGTCCAGGATCAGGATGCGCGGATCGGCCAGGATCGCGCGCGCGATCGAGACGCGCTGGCGCTGCCCGCCGGAGAGCTTCACGCCGCGCTCGCCGACGACGGTGTCGTAGCCGCTCCGGCGAAGCGCTCGGCGAACTCGTCCACGCGCGCGATGCGGCAGGCGTCGAGGATCTGCTCCTCGCGTCGGCGTCCGGGCGCGAGAAGGCGACGTTCTCGCGAATCGTGCCGTCGAACAGGAACGTCTCCTGCAGGACGACGCCGAGCTGCGGTGCGGTAGCGCGTCGAGCCGCACGGTCGAGAGATCGACGCCGTCCACGAGCACACGCCCGTGCTGCGGGACGTGGAACGCCGCGACCAGGCCGATGATCGTCGACTTGCCCGAGCCCGACGGCCCGACCAGCGCCGTCACGGTGCCGGGCGCGCGCGTCGAAGGTGACGTCGTGCAGCACGTCGCTTGCCCGCCTCGTAGGCGAAGCGCACGTCCTCGAACGCGACGTCGCCCTCGATCGACGCGCAGCGCGACGGTGCGCCGCGGGTCCTCGTCCTCCGGGCCGCTCGCGCAGCACCTCGCGCGTGCGCTCGAGCCCGGCGAGCGCCTCGGTCAGCTGCGTGCCGATGCGCGACGATCTGGAAGACCGGCGCGACCAGGAAGCCGAGGAAGGCGGTGTAGGTGAAGAAGCCGCCGAGCGTCAGCGTGCCGGCGAGGATCTGCCGCGCGCCGACGTACATGACGACCGCGCCCGACGACGCCCAGCAGCACGGTCGCCGAGAGGCTCATGACGCGAGGTCGCCGTCAGCGTCTTGCAGGACGTTGTCGAGCAGGCGCTGCACGCCCGCGGCGAAGACGTCCGCCTCGCGCGCCTCGGCGTGGTAGCCCTTCACGACGCGCACGCCGCCGAGCGACTCGGTGAGCCGCCCGGTCACCTCGGCGTTGATCTTCGCCGCGCTCGCGGAAGATCGGCCGGATCGTCGCCGAACGCCTTGTTGAGCACGACCGCGAAGAGCGAGGAACGCCGAAGGCGACGAGCGTCATCGTCGGGCTGATCCGCAGCAGGACGACGAGCGCGATCGCGGCGGTCAGGAGGCCGCCCGACGAACTCCACGAGGCCGGTGCCGATCAGGTTCCGCACGCCCTCGACGTCGCTCATGATGCGCGAGACGAGCGTCGCCGGTCTTGTTGGCGTCGTAGTAGGCGACCGGCAGCCGGCCGACGTGCGCCTGCACCTTGCGCCGCAGCTCGGCGATCAGCCGCTGCGCCGCCTTCGAGAGCAGCTGCGTCAGCGTGAACGACGTGACCGCCCTGGACGAGCGTCGCCGCCGACGACCGCAGCACGAGGGGCAGCAGCAGCTCCGGCGTGCCGCTTGCCGATGACGTCGTCGATCAGGAACTTCGTCGAGGCCGGCAGCACCAGCCCCGACACGCGGTTGACCGCCATCAGGACCAACCCGAGCGCGAGGAGCCCCTGCGCGGCGCGACAGCGCCCAGATGTCCGGGATCGAGCGCCACGGCGCTCCCCCTTCGACTTCGGTCGGCCTCGTCCCCTTGTTCTGGCGGAACCCGCACGCTCGCCCCCGGGATTCGGGCGCCGAGCCGATTCGGGATCTCTTTCTCGCGCGCCTCCGCGGCCTCCTCTCGGTGAAGGAGATGCCGCGCGACGCGAGAGAGGAGACGAACGCGTCCCAGAGCCGCCCGCTCGCGCCCGAGGATCTCCGGCGGGTGGACTCCCGGCCGGCTCCGAACGTTCCTTCGGCGAGCAGGTGGCGCCGATCACGCACGGGAAGCCCGTCGTCCGCGCCATCGACGTCGCGCCGGTCTTCGGGTCGGTCCGGTCGAAAAGGCCGTGGACGAGCGGAAGCGGCCGTCCGCCGCGCGTCCCGCGGCGAGTCACGCTGAGGACCGTGAACTCCTCCTCGTCCGCGCGCCGCTTCCACGAGGCGAAGAAGAGCGCCTCGGTGACGGCGCGCGGAACGACGCGGACTCCTCCCGCGTCGACGGGGCGTCTCCGAAAGAACCCGGTCTCCGCAGGAAGCGCGCCTTCTCGCCGCGTGGCCCGGCTAGCGCAGAGTCCTCTCGCAGACGTTCGTCGGCCTTCACGTGACGTCAGGACGCGTGCGCAGGCCGTCGCGAGGAATCCCTCGAGCGTCCCGACCCCCGGGACGTCGAACGGTTCGACGTCGGAGAGGGCCGGCTTCGTGACGACCGTCCGGCCGTCCTCGACGAGGCGCGCGGGGCGGGTGTACTCCTCGAGGACGTCCGTCGGCGAGAAGACGCGCAGTACTCCCACGGCGGGCAGCCGCCGGAACGGAAGACCCTCCGACCGAGATCACGACCGACTCGAGCGCTGTCGAAGAGCGCGGCCGCGCGGCCGCATCGCGAGGTTCGAGAGGCCCGGCGAGACCCCGCAGTCGACGATCGCCGCGGCGCCGTTCCGCTTTCGCGAGCGCGTCGAGCGCGAGGGGGTCCTCCGGCGCGAAGGAGATGTCCGAGACCGGCTTGCCGCAGTCGATGACCGTCCTCAGCATCGCGTGGCCGAGGAAGCCCGGCACCGCGCCCGACGACGACGTCGGCGTCCGCGACGGCGCGGGCGACCGCGGCCGGGAGTGCGAGGTCCGCGCGCCGCGTCCGCGAGGCGCGGGAGGCCCGCAGCGCCCCGAG
Source organism: uncultured Actinomycetota bacterium (assembly GCA_963848845.1). Lineage (GTDB taxonomy): Bacteria > Actinomycetota > Actinomycetes > Propionibacteriales > Propionibacteriaceae > Propionicimonas. The sequence goes on along the minus strand of CAWKFH010000007.1, from coordinate 11,679 downwards.
CGCGTCCTCGCTCCGGTCGACGGCGGTCACGTCGAAGCGCCGTCCTCCGCGAGCGTCCGCGCGACGAACGCTCCGACGAGCCCGGCTCCGAGAACGGTGACGCGCGGCATGGAGGACGATGATAAGGCGCTCACCAGAACGTCGTGATTTCGTCGTTCCGGCGCGCGGGCGGGAGCTCGGCGAGACGCGGGTCGTTCCGGCGGAGGCCGAGCCCCCACGCGCGCCTCTCCCATCCCGCCGCGAGGCGGACCTTCGCCGCGTACGGCAGCATCTCGAGACGGTACGTGAAGAGAATCCACGGGCAGGCGGCGGGGTCGAGGGTCGGCACCTCCGCCATCCAGGTGCCCTCCCGCGCGCCCTCGCGGAAGAGCGAGTCGACGTACCAGTCGCGCGTGCAGGGAGGCAGGAAGTAGACCATTCCCGAGGGGTCGAAGACCCGGTCCGAGGGCGACGCGACGCGGCGCAGGAGGCGTAGCGCTTCGACCTCGGGCTCGCGCGGCGACGCGAGGGAGATCCAGTAGGCGGCGCCGACGGGGCTCCCGAACACGAACGTCTGAAGACACACCGCGGCCGCGGCGGCCGCGAGCGCCGGGAGGCGCGCCCGGCCCCGCGCCCACACGCCGGCGCGACGTACGAGCAGGATCGCCGCGAAGGGCGCGGGCAACGCGAGCATGTACGGCCACGGCATGGGATGCACGAACGGGAACCCGAGCGTGAAGGCGAGGAAGAGGAGCGCCCAGACGTCCGGGTCCTCCCGCCAAGCGGGCGGACGCCGCCGCGCGAGATCGAGCGCCGCCGCGAGAGCCGCCGCGAAAGCGGCGAGCCAGAACGCGAGGTCGCGGACGAAGGTCGTCGCCATCGAGGACTGCCACGGCCACAGACGCGCCCCGGCCGAGGCGCCGAGCCGCAGGAACGCGACGTCGGTTGCGACCACCTCGGGGAGGATCCCGCAGGCGGCCGCGAGCGCGAGCCACGCCGCGGCGAAGCCGCCCGCGCCCGCGAGGAGCCGCACGAGCCGGCGCCGGTCGCCTCCGGCGCGCGCGACGCCGAACGCGAGGACGGCCGCGCCGAGGAGCAGCCCCTTCGCGTGGTGCGCCGCGACGAAGGCGGCGGCGAGGCCGAGGAGCGCGAAGTCCGCGTCGCGCGCGCGCACGACGAGGCCGAACGCGACGAGGAGCCCGACGAGGATCGCGGCGTCGTACCGGAACTCCAGGCCGTGGGCCCCGAACGCGTAGACGAGGAGCGTCAGCGCCACGGCGGCGGCGGCGGACGCCGCCCCCTCCGTCGTCCGCCGGGCCGCCCACGCGAGCGCGGCGAGGAGCGCGGCCGCCGTGACGAGACGCAGGGCCAGGAAAAGGTCGCCGGGGTCGGGAACGACGCGCGCGGCGGCACCCGCCAGGAGCGTCGCCGGCATCGCGAACGGCGGGGACGCCGGGATGCGGCCCGTGAGCAGCCATCCGGAGCGGACCACGAGAGCTTCGTCGAAGTGGAGGCGGCGCACGGTCGAGACATAGAGGAACGCGAAAGCGAGAACCGACGCGAGAAAAAATGCGGCGGCGTCTCGGCGCGACGGGCTCACGAAAGGCCCAGCCGGGCGCGGAACGGCCGCTCGCGCTCCGGGTCGCTCACGTGGAGGAAGTAGAAGTTCCGGAACTTCTCGTAGTCCTTCCGCACCACGTCGTCAGGCCTCGAGGCCATTTGCGCGGCGTAACCGTCCAGCCAGGATGGGAAGTCGGTGAAGACGGCTCCGCGCCTGCGCCACTCGGAGAGGACGGCGGGATCCCAGTGCAGGAGGAATCCGCTCACGGGGCCGAACCGGATCGGCACGACCGGGATGAAAGAGGGAAAACGCGTCCGCTGGTAGAAGTTCCGGTGGAACGTCACGTGGAGCTTCCGCTCGAGCACGGCGTATGCCGGCTCCGGAAGCCGCTCGTGCCCGGGGCGGCCCCTCGCCCGGAGGGGCTGCCGCGCGATGACCGGGTCCGTGAGTCCGTGCCCCTCGACGACCACGGGCGCTTCGGCCCGGTAGCCGAGACGCACCTCGGCGCCGTAGACGAGCATGCGGACCGGCACCCCGTCGAAGAACCTCTTCAGGATCTGGCCGCGGAAGTCGGTCTCGACCGTCCTCCTGAGGTCGTAGTACTCCCGCTCGTTCGCGACGCCCCAGACGAAGTACCCGCCGGAAACCGGGGCGCGCACGAAAGGCGGAATGGCGAGGGGGAGCGCGCCGAGGACCAGCGCGGCGGCCGCCGGCACCCGCGCCGGGAGCGCCGTCCATCCGAGCTCGAAGAGGACGAGGTAGAACGGCGTGGCCGGGATGAGCATGCGGGCGTACATGAAGTCGCCGCCGACGCGCACGACGTAGAGCGTGTAACTCGCGGCGAGCGCGGCCGCCAGCACGACGCGGGGCCACCACTCGGCCGCGAGCGCCGCCCGGCGCGCGGGCTCGTCACGCGGCCACCGGAACGCGATCACGAGGATGAGGAGCGGTCCGAGGACGAGGATCCCGTATTTCTCGAGGTAGAGCTGGAGGTATCGGAGTCCCTGCTCCCACCAGGCCAGATTCGCGGACTTGGCCCAGTACGTGTTCGGGACGAGAGAACCGTAGTAGGAGAGGCGGAACACGGTCGCGGGGAGCACGAGGGCCGCGAAGCCGGCCGCGTAGGACACGGCCGGGACGATGCGGCGCGTGCGGCCGAGGACGAACAGGCCTCCGACGAGCGCCGGGAGGACGCCGTCGGGCCGGAGGAGCGTGGCCAGGCCGAAGGCGAGCCCCGCGCCGGCGGCGCGCGCGGACGAGAGAGGCGCCACGAGCACGACGTAGCCCGCGACGAGAAGGAACGTGAAAGCGGACGTCTCGAGTCCTGACGTCGCCCAGACGTTCCAGTCCGGGTGCGCGGCGGCGGCGAGCGCTGCCACCGGAACCGCGGCCCATGCCGGCGACGGCACGCGCCGGACGAGGCGCGCGTGGTCGAGGCCGAGGAGCCCGAGAGCGGCGCCGTACGCGACGATGCCCCAGGCGCTGGTCCACGCCTCGGGGGCGATCCCGAGACGGAACGCGGGCGCCGTCCCGAGCACCCAGAGCAGGTCCGTGAATCCCTCGACACGCTCGCCCGGGTTGAAGACCAGACCGGCGCCGGAGACGAGGTTCTTCGCGTAACGGAACACGATGAACGCGTCGTCGCACGTCCACGCTTCGCGCAAGGCGGCCGAAACGCCCCAGAGGACGGCGGCGACGACGAGGCCGGACACGAGCGACCGGCGCGGGTCGGGGACCGCGTGACCGTCGGAAGCGCTCATCGGACAAAGCCTCCGCGCAGTGTACCGGACCGTACGGAAACGCTGGCTATACTAGAGACATCTTGGTGGCCGCGCTCGCGTTTCTCGCCGGCGCCGTCGGCGCGGCCGTCCTCCTTGGCGCGTCCGTGTGCGTGGCCGCCCTCCTCGCGTTCCGTCTCGCGCCGCAGACGACGGGATCGGCTCGCGTCGCGGCGATCGCCGTGTTCGCCTGCTGGCTCGGCGTGGCCGCTTTCCCGGCGCTCGCCGTGTTCGGGCTCTTTCGCCTCGCGATCGTGCTCCCTCTCGCCGTCGTCGCCGGCGGAGCGTCGGCGTGGTGGCTCCGCCGGAACCCGGAGGCACGGGCCGACCTCGCCGCGCGCCGCGCAGAGTCGCACGAGGCGTGGGAACGTCTCCGCGACGGTCCGTTCGCCTTTCTCGCCTTCACGGCCGCGGCGATCATGGCGCTTCGCCTCGGGCGGGGTCTCGTCGCCCCCCCCGCTCGGCTGGGACTCCCTGACCTACCACTTCGTCAAGGCCGCGCGCTGGATTCGCGCGGGCGACTTCGCCCTCGAGCCCGCGCCCGACGCGTGGGGTGCCTACGAGTACTTTCCGTTCGGCGGCGATTCCCTGTGGGCCTGGGCCATGCTTCCCTTCCACTCCGATGCCCCCGTCGCCGCCGCCGGCGTCCTCGTCTGGTCTCTCGTCTTCGCCGCCGCGTACGCCCTCGCGCGGGAGCTGGGCAGCTCGCGCGCGAACGCTCTCCTCGTTGCGCTCGCCGTGGCTCTGCTTCCCAGCTGCGCCAACTTCGCGACGAGCGGCTACGTCGACAACGTGACCCTCTTCGGGACGCTGGCGGGCTCGCTCTTCGTCTGCCGCGTGCTGCGCGGGCGCCCCTGGGCCGAAGGGACCGTCGCGGCGGCGGGACTGGCCGTGTGCGCGGCGACGAAGGCCGTCGGCCTCCCCCTGCTCGCGCTCGGGGCGTGCACTCTCGCCGCGGCGGCCGGCGTGGCGGCCCTCCGCCGCGGCGGGCGCCCGGCGCCGCGCCTCGGATCGCTCGCCGCGGCGACCGTCACCGGCTGCATCGCGGCGGGTGCCGCCGCTCCACCCTACATCCGAGCCTGGATGGATCGCGGGTCTCCGCTCTATCCCCTGCCCCTCGTCATCGCGGGGAGGCGCCTGCTCCCCGGGAACCCCGAGACCGAGCTCGGCGCAGGGTGGTCTTTTCCTGTCGGCCCCGCCTCGGTTCGATCCCGCGGCGTTTCTTCCGGCTCCTGTTCGCGCCGGAATCCGGCGAATTCCTGAACCTCGGGCCGTGCGCCCTCGTCCTCGTCGCCTTCGGGTTCGCGGCCGCGATCCGCCTCTGGCGCTCGAAGTCTCCGTCGGCGACCGGGGTGCTGTTCCTCGTCCTGTCTTCCGCGCTCGTCCTCCAGGGGCTGTTCGGGCCCAACACGCTCGGGCTGCGCACCTACTGGGTGCGCGTTTTCGGGCGCTTCCTCCTGCCCGCCGTCGTTCCCATCGCCATCCTCGCCGCGACGATCCCGGGGGCGGCCGTGACGGCCTGCCTCGGTTTCTGCGTCGCCGTGGGCTGCTGGCTCGCGGCTCCTCACGGCTTTTCCCGGGAGGATCTAACCGCGCTCGCCTGGCTCGCAGGGTCGGCTCTGGTCCTCGTCGTCGTCGCCAGCCGGCTCGCCGCAGCTCTCCGGCGCCGGCGCGCCCTCGTCGCCCTGACCTGGGTCCTGACCGCGGCCGCGCTCGTGACCTCCTGGGGCGCCATCCGGAGCTCGTCGCGTCACCGGATCTGGCGGGCCGCCGGCGAGGGTCGCGCTTTCGACCTGCACCCGTTGCGTCGCGACTACATGGCGAGCACTGCGATCTGGCGCCGTCTGGACGACGGGGTGCCGCGGCGACTCGCGGTCGCGGCAGGCTGGAACGGCTCGGCGACAACTGGTACTGGTACCCGCTCTTCGGCGAGCACCTCCAGAACGACGTTTTCTACGTGACGCCGACGGCGGACGGCTCGATCGTCGACTACCGGCTCGGGCCGGAGCTGCGCCGGAAGGCCTCCTTCGACGCCTGGATCCGCCGGCTCGTCGAGTGCCGCATCGACGTCGTGGTGCTCCTGACGCCTCCGCCGGACGTCGAGACCCCATGGGTCACGAGCCATCCGGAGCTCTTCAAGAAGATCGTCCAGTCCGCGGACGGCCGGAATGCGGCATTCGAATTCCGCCGGGACGCCGCGAAGGGGCTCCTCGCGGAAGCCGGCGGCGGCCCGAGCGGGGTGCCGACGCCTCGTGCTACTGTCTCAACGAAATCGGACCCGTAGGATGACGATGAACGTCGACACGCTCGCGCTGCTCCTGGAGACCTTCGAAGAGCTCCGACCCGCGGTGACCACTCTCCCGCCCGGCCCGCCGAAGCTGGACGCGCGCCCCTGTTCGGACGTGATCGGCTCCTCGATTCCCTCGCTCTCGTCCAGCTCATCGTCGCATACGAGGAGAAGGTGTTCGAACGGACGGGCCGCGCACTGACGCTTGCGGACGACCGCGCCTTCGCGCGGGAACGCAGTCCCTTCCGCACCCCCGCCACCCTCGCCTCCTACGTCTCGGAGCTCCTGTCCGAGCCGAGCCCGTGAGCTCTCCGTTCGTCGCGGTCGTCACCGGTGCGAGCCGCGGGCTCGGGAAAGGGCTCGCGACGCATCTCGCGAAGAGGTCCGCCACGGTCGTGGGCTGTAGCCGGAAGCCGGTCGAAGGCGGCGATCTTCCATTCGAACTTCGAGCATGCGACGTCACGGACGAGAGCCAGGTTCAGGGTCTCTTCACGGATATCCGGCGACGCTACGGGCGTCTCGACGCGCTCGTCAACAACGCAGGCGTCGCCTCGATGAACCACGCTCTCCTGACGCCCGCCTCGACCGTCGACCGGGTGCTCCAGACCAATGTCAAGGCGACGTTCCTGTGCTGCCGCGAGGCCGCGCGCATCATGGGGCGGAACGGATTCGGGCGAATCGTCAACGTCGTGTCCGTCGCGGCTCCTCTCCAGCTGAGGGCGAGGCGATCTATGCCGCGTCGAAGGCCGCCGTCACGACGCTGACCCAGATCCTCGCCCGCGAGTTCGCGCCGTTCGGCATCACCGTGAACGCCGTCGGGCCGACGCCAATCAAGACGGACCTCATCGCAGGCGTGCCCCGGGAGAAGCTCGACGCGCTCGTCGCGCGGCAGGCGATCCCCCGGTTCGGCCGCATCGAAGACGTCGCGAACGTGGTCGACTTCTTCCTTCGGGACGAGAGCGCTTTCGTCACGGGCCAGGTCGTCTACCTGGGCGGCGTCTCGTGATCGCGAAGACGCTCGAATCCGTGTTACGCGGGCACGGGAACGCCGAGGCGCTCGTCCACCGCGACCGCGCCGTGACGTTCACGGATCTCGGGGAGCGCACCGCCGAGTTCACGCGCGCCCTCGAGCGTCACGGGGTCGAACGGGGATCGGTCGTCGCCGTCGAGGGCGACTTCACGCCCGACGCAATCGCGGCGTTCATCGCCCTCATCGGCTGGCCCGGCATCGTCGTTCCACTCGCCGGGACGATGCCGGAGTCGAAAAGGCAGGAGTTCGCGGAGACCGCCCGGGTCGACTGGATCGTCCGGATGGGAGAAGAAGGCCGGTTCTCCTTCGAGAAGCGCCCGCTGCACGAGACGCACCCTCTCTTCGAGCAGCTGCGCACGAAGGGTCATCCCGGACTCGTCCTGTTCTCCTCGGGTACGAGCGGTCCGAGCAAGGCCGTCCTTCACGACCTCGAACGGATCGGAGCGAAGTTCGTGACGCCGCGGCCGGCGTTCCGGACGATACCCTTCCTGCTCTTCGACCACATCGGGGGCGTGAACACGCTCTTCTACGCGCTGACGACGGGCTCGTGTCTCGTGATCGTGGAGGGGCGCGACCCCGAGACGGTGCTCGCCGCGGTCGCCCGCCACCGTGTCGATCTCCTCCCGACGTCGCCGACGTTCCTCCGGCTCCTCATCCTCAGCGAGGCCACCGCGCGATACGACCTCTCGAGCCTGCGGGTCGTGACCTACGGGACGGAGCCGATGTCCGAGACGACGCTTCGGCGTCTCCACGACCTCCTGCCCGCCGTCGAACTGCGCCAGACCTACGGTCTTTCCGAGGTCGGAATCCTGCGCGCGAAGTCCCGGGCCTCGGATCCCTGTGGGACCGGATCGGCGGAGAAGGCGTCGAGACGAGGATCGTCGACGGCATTCTCCAGATCCGCTCCGAATCGGCGATGCTCGGGTACCTCAACGCGCCGAGCCCGTTCACCGAGGACGGCTTCTTCATCACAGGCGACGCCGTCGAGACGGACGGCCAGGACGTCCGGTTCCTCGGGCGCGTTTCGGACCTCATCAACGTCGGCGGCCAGAAGGTCCACCCTGCGGAGGTAGAGGACGTCGTCGAGGAGGTCCCCGGCGTTGCCGAGGCGGCCGTGTACGGAGAAAAGAACCCCCTCACGGGGTCGATAGTCTGCGCGCGGGTCAGGCCTGCGCCCGGTGCGCCCCCGACCTCGTCTCGCGGATCAGGAGCCATTGCCGAGGACGCCTTCAGCCTTTCCAGATCCCCGTCCGGGTCGTTCTCGACGAGAACCTGCTTCACTCGGAGCGCTTCAAGAAGAAGAGATCGAGATGACCGGCGTGAGCCCTCTCGCCTCCGTTTCACCACGCGCGTCGCTCGGGGCAGGACGTGACGATCGGGGCCTTCACGATCGTCCACGACGACGTCGTGATCGGCGATCGTTCGATGGTCGACTCGCACTGCGTCATTGGATACCCGACGTCGCTGGCTCAGGGCCGCCCGCTCGTGATCGGGGCGGACGCGCTGATCCGCACGCACTCGGCGCTCTACGCCGGATCGTCCTTCGGGCCCCGGTTGCGCGTCGGACACGGTGTCCTCATCCGGGAAGGCTGCGTCGCCGGCACGAACCTCCAGGTCGGAAGCGGATCGGGCATCGAGGGCGATTGCCGGCTCGGCGACTACGTGCGGACCCATTCGAGCGTCCACATCGCGAAGAGCACGGTCGTCGAGGACTTCGCGTGGCTTTTTCGCGCGTCCAGCTCACGAACGACCCGCTCCCGCCGTCCGTCGTCGAGTGCGGGGTCACGATCAAGGAAATGGCCGTCGTGGGGACGGCTGCCCTGCTTCTCCCGGGCGTCACGATCGGCGCCGGAGCGTTCGTGGCCGCCGGGAGCGTCGTCCGCGCGGACGTGCCGCCCGTCCACTGCGTCGCAGGCGATCCCGCCACCGTGTTCGCGACGCTGGAACAGCTCGTCCACCCCGAGCACGGCCTCTCGTATCCCTGGCCGAAGCACTTCCGCCGGGGATATCCGGAAGAACAGCATCCTGCTGGCCACGGACGCCGCCGCGCGACGCGTCGAGGCGCTCATCGCCTCCGCGCGCGAGGCACGAAGACGGAGCCGGCCTGCCCCGACGGCCTGAGCGGCCCGGTCAACGACGGATTCCGAATCCGACGAGAAAGATCGGCCGGAGCATCCTCCACCAGTCGAGGACGGGACGCATCTTCGTGTTGCCGAGTGCCTTGGGCGGATAGATCTTCGTGACGGTACCTCGCACCTCCGGTAGCCGAGCTTGAAGATCGCCTTCCAGTAGAGGTAGACCTCGAGCTCGTAATCGATCGAGCCACGGCTGGTCGAGCCGGATGCGCGGGTCGTCGAGAAGCCGGCTACCTTGAGGGCGCGAAATCCGTTCGTGGACTCCGAGCACCCATTGACTGGCCGCCAAAAAGCCGACGAGAATCGGGTGCACGCTCGTCGCGATCGAGCGGTAGACGAGGCATGCCTCCGGCATACCGTCCACCCGACAGAATCGCGATCCCATGCACGAAGTCGAGCCCTGCGCGGCAATCGGATTCGAGCAGGCGAGGGATCTCCTCCGGCGCGTCCTTGTTGTTGCCGGCGACACGACGACACGTCGAACCGCCGCGGACGCGCGCCCTTCAGCCCGGCACGGAGTCGCAACGCCGACGCCGACACGTGCGCCCCGGCGACAGGACACGCGGCGCCGAGCGCACTGGCGACCTCGGCCGACCGATCATCGACCCGTCATCCACGACCAGCACCTGGTCGACGATCTCACGCGGTGCCCGCGCACGACGTGTCCGATCTTCTGTTCCTCGTCCCAGACAGGCGCGATGAGGACGACGCTCAGTCCCTGAGGTACACTCGTGCGTTTACCCGATCGCCTTCCCGAGTTCGCGCGACGACGCGCTCCCTGCTGGTCCGGCGTGATCTCGGGAAAGAGCGGCAGCGAGAGGATCTCGTCCGCCGCCTGCTCCGCAACGGGGAAGTCCCCGCGACGGTGCCCGAGGTCGAGAAGGCGCCCTGCAGGTGCATCGGCACCGGATAGTGGATGCCCGCGCCGATGCCGGCGGCGTTCAGCTCCGTGAGCACGCGTCGCGCTCCCGAACGCGCACGACGTAGAGATGGAAGACGTGCTCGTTGCCGGGCGCGTTCGCGGTCAGGGCCACGTCCGGGATTCCCGCCAGGAGCTGCGTCGTAACGCGCGGCCGCCACGCGGCGCGCCTCGTTCCAGCGCTCGAGGTGCGGAAGCTTGGCGGCGAGGACGACGGCCTGGAGCGTGTCGAGCCGCGAGTTGAAGCCCGTCTCCGGGATGGTGGTACTTCACCTCGCTCCCGTAGTTGCGCAGCGCGCGGACCTTGCTGGCGATGCCGTCGTCGTTCGTGAGCACGGCTCCGGCGTCGCCGTAGGCGCCGAGGTTCTTGCCGGGGTAGAAGCTCGACGCCCGCGGCGACGCCGATCGTGCCGGCAGCCGCGGCCGTCCTGGCGCGCCCCTGCGACTGCGCGGCGTCCTCGAAGAGGAGCGAGTCCTCGCGCGGTCGCGATCCGCTCGAGCGCCGCCATCGGGGCCATCTGGCCGAACAGGTGTACGGGCAGGAGCGCTTTGCGTGCGCGGGCCGACGCGGGCCTCGACGGCATTTGGGTCGATCAGCTGACACGCCGGATCGCAGTCCACGAGGACGGCGGCGCGCCCCGGCCCGCGCGACCGCCAGCGCCGTCGCGATGAACGTGTTCGCCGGGAGGATCACCTCGTCGCCGGGGCCGACGCCGGCCGCGCGCAGCGCGAGCTCGAGCGCGTCGGTCCCGTTCGCGACCCCGACGCAATGCGTCACGCCGGAAAACGCCGCGAACGCTGCCTCGAACGCCGTCACGTCCTTCCCGAGGATGAAGCGACGTGTCGGCGAACACGCGCGTGAAGCCCTCGGCGAGGGTGTCGGCGATCTGCCGGTGCTGGGCCTTGAGGTCGACGAGCGGGATCATGCAGCCTCCACCGGCTCCTCGCGGCCGCCCGCGCGCATGGAACGCTCGAGGGCCGCGAGGACGCGGACCACGCCCAGGCCGATCGCGCCCGCCCGAGAGCGGGGACTGGCTCTTCGCGATGCAGCCCAGAAACTCCTCGCATTCGGCCTTCAGCGGCTCGCCGGTCTTCACTCGGGGAATCACGACGTCGCCCTCGCGTATGCCGGCCCGGAAGGACGCGAAAGAGTCCACGACACTCGGTGTCAGGTCTTCCGTCACCTGCCGGTCGTACAACCGCAGCGGCTCCTGCGGGTTCATGTCGTCGAACGTCATCATCTTGCGATCGCCAATCGCCGCGATCTCGCGGACCTTCCGCGGGTGGAGCCACGACGTGTGAAGATTCGCGAGGACGCCCTCGGGATAGCGCAGGGTCGCGAACACGGCGTCGTCCACTCCCTTGTTGATCCAGCAGCCGCCGACCGCCGAGACCGCCTGCGGGATCGCGTCCAGCCAGTAATTGGCGATCGACACGTCGTGCGCGGCCAGGTCCCATGCCGCATTCACGTCTCCGCGGATCGGGCCGAGGTTCGTGCGCACGAGGGACAGATAGTAGAGGTGCCCCAGCTCGCCGTCGGCGAGGTACTTCTTCGCACGCTGGATCGCGACGTTGTAGAGGAACACGTGCCCGACCAGCAGCACCCGGCCGCTCTTCTCGGCGAGGGCGCAGAGCTCCTCGCCCTGCGCAACGTCGGTCGTGATGGGCTTCTCAACGAGGACGTGCTTCCCCGCCAGAAGAGCGGCCTTCGCGAGCGCGTAGTGCGTATTCGTCGGCGTCGCGATCACGACCGCGTCCACCGAAGCGTCCTCGAAGGCCGTCTCGGCCGCCGTCGCGAGGTGGATGTCGGGATAGACGGCGCGGAGGTGCTCGAGGCGCTTCCGGTCCCGCTCCACGATCCAGGCGACCTGGCTGAGTAGGCGCGTTGTGGAAATTCCTGATCAGATTGGGGCCCCAGTGGCCTGCCCCGATGACGGCGACGCGGATCATGAGGGAGCATAGATGAACTGTTAAAGGAAGCAGGGCATAA
>CAWKFH010000006.1:0-179730 GCA_963848845.1 uncultured Actinomycetota bacterium | reverse complement strand
TGGCTCCGGTGAGCTGCTCGGCGAGGCTCGGCTCGGAGGCGATCAGCTCCGCTGTCGAGACGAGGGCGAAAAGGCGGGCGGGCTGGTCCCAGCCGTACCTGCCGACATGCCGCTCGACCTCGAGGAGGGCGGCCACCAGGGCGTCGTTCATGGGCACCGCGGCACAGCGTCGGCCGTTGCCGGATCGGTCAGCTTCTGCAGCGCCTCCGTTGCCTCAGCCAGCGAGTCGACCGGCACGACCCGCAGGTCGGCCGGGATGCCGGCGACGTCCGGGCAGTTGGACCTCGGCAGCAGGAAGATGCTGGCCTTGTCCCGGACCGCGCTCGCCAGCTTCTCCTGGATCCCGCCAACCGAACCGACCCGCCCGTCCGCGTCCATGGTGCCGCTGCCGGAGATGATCCGCCCGGCGGTCAGGTCCGCGCTGCTGAGCTGGTCGTGGATGGCAAGGGCGAAGAGCAGGCCGGCGCTCGAGCCGCCGATGTCGGGGTCGATCGCGAAGCTGACGTCGGGCGCGTAGCTGTAGCCGGTCGAGAGGGTGATCCCAGCGATCGGGCGCTTGGGATTGTTGGCCGTGGCCCGCGTGATCACGGTCGGCCGCAGCCGCTCGCCGTTGCGCAGCACCGTGAACACCACCGGGTCGCCGACGTAGTGCTCGCTGATGATCTGCTGGACGGCCGGGACGTCCTTGGTTACCTTGCCGTCGACCGCCTGGATCAGGTCCCCCGGCAGCAGCACATCGGCCGACGGTCCGGAGCTGGAGACGGCGGTGACCATCGGCCACCTGGTCACCTCGATGCCGGACTGGCGCAGCGCGGCCACCACGGCCAGCGACTGCGAGACGTCCATCAGCTGGGTCTCCTCAGCGGAGATCTGCGGGGCGTCCTGACCCGGCCGGTAGACGGCGTTGCGCGGCAGCACCTCCCGCGAGGGCAACCAGTACGAGAACAGCACCTCCGGCAGGCTGAGGGTGGCGCCGGGGGAGGTGACCGAGACCGTCGTCATCCGCAGCTGGCCGGTGGTCGGGTAGGTCTTGGCGCCCGAGATCGCGATGGTCGGCCGGCCCTGCACCTGGTTGAACAGGTCATAGGTCGCGCCTGGCGACCAGGTGACGTACGGAACGGGGACGAGGGCGATCACGGCGGCAAGCACCATGAACAGCACGGCTGAGACCGTTGCCGTCCAGGTCTGCTTGGTCACTTTCCTCCTCCGGTGGCGCGGTCCACGCTGCGCCGGTTCGTCCCCTGACCCTACCCCAGCAGACCCACCCCGGACTTGGCCGGTGCTGGACAATGGAGCACGCCGACGAGGAGAACAATGAGCGAACCGGCAACGCCGAGGCCGCGAAGAGCCTGGCGACGAGGCCCTCCTGCGGTTCCTCGCCAGTTCGGTGGCCCGACGCGACGGGCGGCTCGACCTCGAGCAGCTGATGGGCGGTGCAGCGATGATGAACGCCCTCACCTCGCAGATCGGCCAGCTTCGGCAAGTCGGACGCCGACAGCGGGACGAACTGGGCTTCACCAAGCAGTGGTCCGCAGGCTGACGGCGGCTGCCGGACCCGATCCAAGCCGACGCGTCAAGCTCGCCAGCGGTCCGGACGTCCACCGGGCTCGCCGACCTTGGCTCGACGATGAGTTGACCTTCCCGAGGCTGGCGCCCCGGCATTGCGTGGACCCGGGCGGATGGGTCGAGCACACCTACCCGACGTGGCAGCAGCTGGTCCGTCCGGTCGTCGACCAGGTTGTCGGCGGCGCTGCGTGGGCTGATGGAGAGGGCCCGGTGAGGTCAGAGGCAGCCGAAGCCGATGCTGCGGATGGCCGCTTTCCGGCATGTTCGCCGCCCAGGTCGGCCAGTCGCTGGGCAGTCTGGCCAGCGCCGTTGTAGTCCCGGTGACATCGGCCTGCCTCTGACCAGAGCAGCCAGGGTCGCCCTGCTGCCGACCAACGTCGACGCCTTCGCCGAGGGACTGCTTGCCTCTCCGGCCGACATCCTGCTCCTCCTCGCCGTCCGGAGGCCGACCAGCAGCGGCTCCTCGCTGCGGTTCCTGGCTTGGCCCCCAGGCTGCTGGCCCTGGTTGAGCCCTCGCCCGGGGAGATCGCCGTCGATCCAGACGCGCTCGAGCAGGCCGTGAAGACCAGCTCGAAGCTGACCGGGATGACCCGCCGGGGAGCTCGAGGCGCCGGCAACGCCCTGGCCGGCTTCCTGTTTCGCCCCCAGCTAACCGAGCAGCGCGCGAGGTGCTGGCGCGCCTGGAAACCCTGCTGGCTCTGGTCGAGGGCTACGGTCGATGAGGTGGATGGTGGTGCCCAGTGGCCCGGGCAGCGGATGCCGGCGGCGGCCGGGCTCACCGAGACGCTGCGGCGCCGTCGGCCGCCGGTGGGCCGCCGATCGGCGCTACAAGTCCCTGGTCGGTCTCGGCTGCGGCCGCGCACCGACCCGGATGCGGACGACCTGTGGGCTGCCACGCGGCGGCCAGGGCTCCGAAGCTCGGGACGCGCCTGGGCGCGCCCGGACCTGCTGCCGACGGCGGCCGACCTCGCCGATCGCTCGGTTTCGCCGCCGAGGGCATCGTCCGGCCGGCCCAGACGACCTCGACGTGGAGCTGGCCCGGCTGCTCGACGAGGAGGGATCTGCACCGGCAGATGATCCTCGGCGCGCTTCTCCAGTCCTCGTCGAGACCCAGGGCGTCCACCCCAGTCCGGCCCGCCGGCGTCGACGGCGTGCTGATAGCCCTGCAGGAAGCCCTGTGCCCTGGCGGATACAAATACCCGGCCAGCAGGTCGTCGAAAATGCCGCTGAATGGCTACGGAACGAACAGGTACGCCAACTCGTCCACCAGCGCGTATCATCCGACACCCACAGCGGCGTCGTACGCAGCCGTGAGGACAGCGGAGTCCGCCGCTGCTCGCTGAAGCAGGACCCCCAGCGGCGCGGCTTGGTTGCTGGACCAGGTGACGGTGAACGCCGGGAGCTGCGGCCCACCCGGGGCCGAGGGACGCAGGCCTCGTAGAGGCGTCGCGCGCGCCTTGGTCGGCTTCGTCGTCGGCGGCCGCGGCCGGTTCAGCCGCAGCACGACTTGCCCCGCTTCAGGAAGCGTCCGACGACTGGGCGGCAGTTGCCGCTCCTGGGCGGCGCTCAGGCGGCCGCACAAGGGCCACCAGCTGGCCCCGAACCCGGAAGACGGTCAGGGTGCGCTTCCGCCGCGCTGCGACGGACTTCGATCTCGGCTGCTGCTGACATGCTTTGGATACGTCACGACACGCGCCGACAGCTGCCAGTTAACCCGGGGCAGCGGCGCTAGCTTCTAGACCCGAGGCCCCCAGTCGCCGGTCCGCTCGCGGGAAGAGCAGGGAACTCCGGCCCCTGAGGTCCTGGCGCACTGGCCGGGCCGAGGCTGCTGCCAGTTCGCGGCTTCCTGACGTAGCTGACCGGCAACTCACCCGCCAAGCCCCAGCCGGGGCGAAGCTGATCTACAGGGCGAGACCGTGGCCAGGACACCTACAGCGGCCGTCTACTGCGTCAAGTGCAAGGACCACCGCGACGCAACCGGCGATATCGTCGTCAACGGGAAGGGGAGGCCCGGATCACCAAGGCCAAGTGCCCGTCTGTGGCACGGACGCCCGCCGGTCCCTGCCAAGGCCTGAAGCAGGTCTGCGTCGCGCCGGCCCAACGGCCGGCGACTTTGCTGTCCCGGTGGCCGCGACCCTGGTGTTCCCACCATCGCCACGGTGTTGTACCGGTCCCGCCGGCCTTGCCCGCGTCCGCCCGCTCGACAACCCTCCCAGGTGTACGACTGATCCCTGAGGCTCCGGCTGGCGCGCCCGTGCTCGCCGTCTGGCGCTCGCCGGGAGTGCTGCAGGTCGGCCTCGACTCCCCAGCCCTTGTGCTCGCCGGTGTCCGCCCCATTGCCGGTTGCCGTGGACCTGCTGGCCAGGCCGCAGGGCGCCGAAGGACTGACCCGGCTGTTGCCGACCTCGAGGCCAGGGCTGATCAGTGGCTGATCGACCGCTGGCGGCCGCAGGGCTGATCGTCGACGACCAGCTCCGTCGCCGCCGTCCCTCGCGGTGATCGGCGCCGGGAGCCTGGCGGATGCCGTGGCCGCCGCCTGGCCGACACCGGGTTGCGCGTCGCCAGCCATCACCGGCAGAGACGAAGAACAGGGCATCGATGCCCGGCCGGGCCACCTGGTGCGAGCTGGTGATCCCTTCCCACCCGGAGGCGCCACGACCCGGAGCCGTACCCTGCGCCGATGCCCTGTTCCCGGCCAGTCGACCGCGCCTCGTGGTTCGCCTGGAGCCGGATCGGGCTGTGGTCGGGCCCCTGGTACTGCCGGCCGGACCCCATGCGTCCACTGCAGGACCTGCAGCGGTGCCGCCTCGACGATGCCTCGCCGCACCTGCTCGCCCGGTTGTCGGGAGCCGGTGGAACCCGAGCCGACGCTGCTGGCCTGGGCGGCCAGCACGGCGGCCGTGCAGGTCCGCGCCTGGCTCAACGACGGTTCACCCGACACGGCGGGCAGCACCCTCGAGCTCGGGCTGGCTGACTCGGTTCGGCAGCCGGGCCTGGACTGCGCACCCCCGCTGTGGCTGCCTCGTTCCGATCGGTTGAGCGGGCGGGCACACTGGCGAAGTGAGCACCGACCCCGAAGCACCCGATACCGACGACCGCCAGGTCCTGACGGAATCGACGATCGGGCGCAGCGCCCGCCTGCTGAGCCTCCCGCTGGGGGCTGCTGCCAGGGCTGGCGTTGGGATGGGACGACGGCTGCTGGGCGCCCCGGCGGAGGAAGTGGACGCGGCCCTGCGCGAGGCGGCCGCAGACAGCTGTTCCAGGTGCTCGGTGAGTTGAAGGGAGGGGCGATGAAGCTCGGGCAGGCGCTCAGTCTGTTCGAGGCCATGTTGCCCGAGGACATCGCCGGCCCTTTCCGCGAGCGGTTGCGCAGGCTGCAGGACGCCGCTCCGCCGATGCCGTCATCGCGGGCGCAAGCGGTGCTGCGCGCGGAGCTCGGCACGGACTGGCGCCGGATGTTCGCCGAAGTCGACCCGCGGCCGGCGGCTGCTGCCTCCATCGGTCAGGTGCACCGGGCGAGGCTGACCGACGGGCGTGAGGTGGCGATCAAGGTCCAGTACCCCGGGGCCGACGCGGCACTGGCCAGCGACCTGCGCCAGATCCAGCGGCTCGCCGGAGCTGTCTCCCCGCTCACCGGCGGCCTGGACGTGGTCTCGCTCACCCCGGGAGTTGGCTGTCCGGGTCAGCGAGGAGGTCGACTACACCCTCGAAGGTGCCGCCCAGCAGCAGGTGGCCGAGGCGCTTGCCGGACACCCGCGGTTCATCGTGCCCGCCGTCCACGTTGCGACGCGCCGGGTGCTGGTCGCGACTGGATCGACGGCGAGAAGCTGACCTCCCTGATCGGCCGACCGGAGGACGAGCGCAACCGCAGCTCCCTCGACTACGTCACCTTCCTGTTCGCCGGGCCGTCGCTCTCAGGCATCCTGCACGGCGACCCGCACCCCGGGAACTACCTGGTGACCCCCGACGGCCGGCTGGGTGTGGTCGACTTCGGGCTTGTCTCCCGGCTGCCGAACGGGTTGCCGCGCGCGATGGGCGAACTGATCCGGCACGCCGTCGATCGGGACGCCGACAGCATGCTGGCCGGCCTGGTCGATGAAGGCTTCGTCGGGGGAGCTCGAGGCGGCCGACCTGCTGGATTACCTGTCTCCGTTCGTCGAGCCGGCACCGGTCAGGAGTTCGCGTTCAACCGGGAATGGGCACGAGGCCAGTTCGCCCGGGTACATGGCGATGCCCAGGTCGAGCGGCGTGGCCACCAGCCTGAACATCCCACCGGAGTACGGCCTGATCTACCGGGTCTGGATGGGCGGGATCGCCGTGCTGTCGCAGCTGGACGTGCGCGCGCGCTTCGCGCAGGTGCTGCGGGAGTACCTGCCGGGCTTCACCGACTCGAGCGGATTGCCTGCTACCACCTAAGCGGACGGTCGTGGACTCTACGCACGTTGTCGTGTCGCTGCATTCCGGGAGTTCGCCGCGCCGACCAGGAGGAGCCCGTCTTGTTCAATAGTCTGGGCGAACACGAGCGGGAGGACTGTGAAACGCAGAGCGCACCAGGGTTACAGACCCACCTTGATCGCGACAAGGTCTTCTCGAATGCCTCGACTCGATCGCGAGCACCTCGCCGCTCGACGACTGCCGGTCTTCCTCGAGCTGGTCGCCGCCTTCTCGATCGGCCGGGACGCTGGTCGTCAGCCGGCCAGGCGCTTGACTCTCTGGGCTTCGACCGCCGCCGTACGGGTCTGGAAGGCACGACGAGAGCGTCCGCGGGCTTCGTCCTCTATCCATCTTCGCCCTACATGGCGCCGGCTCCTTCGACGAGGCCGTGTCCCCAACATGTTGCGCCCCAGGAATCGCACCGGTCTACTTCGTCGGCCTACCCCGAGCTCAGGAACGCGAAGGTGCGCCGCGACGAATCAGACTCCCGACCTCACCGCACGCATGGCAGGTTCTGCACGCGCAGTCGACTATCGGAGAAGTTCGGACCCGACTACGAGGACGTCTCGCCCGGGACGGCACGTACCGCAAGCTCCTACTCGGTAGCGCGCCCGCCTCAGCCTCGGCCGGATCGCTTCGAGAGGCGATCCGGAGTCCGCGCATCGACCCGTCCCCCGGGACATGCTTCGACGGGCAGACGGACACCTCCAGTTGAGATGCTGTCGACCTGCGCGATCGATGCGCTGCTGCGGAAGACGTCCCCTGGCCGGGCTCGCGGGAGTCCGCACGAGGAACTCCTGAGCGGTAACCCCGGTCTCTGGGAGGTGGACAGCGGACTCGTGGACACCATCTACAACCGGGTGGTCGGCCGCTCCACCTCGGCTCGTTTTCAGCGCTACGACGCCGGCACCTGGGCCGGATCCCTGAACGAGACCCTGATCAGGCCGGCGAGGCCGAAGATGCGGGCCGTGGAGGCGACGGGGGGACAGGATGTCGACACCGGCGTCGCGTTGGAGGTGACCCTGGAGCGTCGACGGAGGGTGCCGGCGAAGCTGCCGGCGGAGGCCGCGGTCGACCCCGACTGTCACGTCCTCGATCGACTTCCTCGACGCCGCGGCCAACTGCGACCTCCTCGTTCAGGGACTTGCCGGCCTCTCAGGGCGCGCAACAGCCCCTCTTCGTCGACCGGCGTCGAGAAGGATCCGGATCGCGACGTTCGCCAGAGCGTCGACGCGAGCTGTTGCGCGCGCCCTGGGTCAGGTGACGAGGCATCTCGGAAATCCCTTCGGAACGAGGCGCGCGCGTTGACGGTCGCCTTCGGCGAGGCGTTGACCGCAGTCGCTCTCGTCCGCGCCGTCGGACCCGCGGCGTGCTGGTGCTGGCGGCCCGGCGTGGGATCTCGTCGTCGAGGTCTGCCGCTGCGTTCATCGACCCGCTCCTCGAGCACTTCCGGGCTGGCTCACGGCTCACGCCGTCACGCAGCAACGCGCGCTCGCGACGGCTCTTGGACACGTTCTCGAGGAGACACGTCGCCCGAGCCGAACCATCCGGCCAGTTGCTCGAACAGGTCGCTCCAGAACGGGTTCGCGACGTTGTCGGACGACGAGGTCGTGTCGGCCATCTGGTCGAAGGGGGGACCGTCTTTCGTCTGCCTCGTCGGTAGCGGCTCGCTCGGGGTCGTCATGATTTCCGGACACCAGGCCGGCTACCGGCCTGGTGCGGACGACCGCTATCCGCTCGGCCGGGCCCAGTGGGGCTTCCCCGCGAGGAATGGCGCAGTTCCGCCGACCCACTCGTGACGGCCGCCGGAGGACTCTGATGGAAGAGTCGGCATCCAGGCTTCTTCGATGAAGCTGATCGGAGGCTCCGCTCCTGACTCTGGTGTCCAACAGACTCGGTTTCGGTCGTCCTTGCCGAGGTCGAGAACCCGGAGGGGCGAACAAAGGACGTTGACGAGGTCCAGCGACACCATCTGGCTGACGCCCAGCGAACTCCTGGCCAGGCTCGGCGCCGAGGACTGGGATGATGGCATGACGATGGCGGCACTTGCCCTGCTTGGTGCCAAGGAACAACGACGTTGACCAGGGCCACCTCGGCGACCGGCGGTGGCTCACCCGGCTTGACCGCGGTCAGGGTGTAGCTGGCCGGTAGCCGCTCCGGGCGGTCGCGCAGCCGGTACTCACCGGTGCTCTGGTCGAAGTCCATCAGGCCCGGCAGAGCCTCGTACGGAACGCTGTCGTGCTCGGTGAAGGAAGTCAGTTGCGCCCGGCGTCGAAGAGCGCCGTGATGATCTCGCCGAGGCCGTGGTTCCACTCCAGCGTGTCCGGCGAGCCGACCCGGTCGTCCCCGGCGTCAGGTGGACTTCCTCGTCCAGGCCATCGCCAGCGGCCTGTTCGAAGTACGGCAGTTCCAGGGCGACGGTGTCCTGACCAGCGGCGGTGATCGTTGGCTGCTGATCCCGGTCCGCCGGGTCGGCGCTGATCCGGACCACGATCGCGGCCCAGAGCACCGGGTGGCCCTCCCGGATGAACAGGCGCCCGCCTGGCCGCGGCGATGCAGAGACGACCTCCGCCCAACGCCGGATGTCCGGCAGCCAGCCGATCGCGCCGATGCCGGTGTACACGAGATCGAACCTCCGGCCGCCGAGCGCCTCCGGTGCGGAGTAGACATCGGACTCGACGTAGTCGATCGGCGCCCCGGCCAGCGGCGAGCTTGCGCGCCTCGGCCAGGGACGCCGGCGACAGGTCGACGCCCGTCACCCGTCCGCCGAGACGGTGCAGGCTGAGGGTGTCGGTGCCGATGTGGCACTGCAGGTGGACCACGTCGAGGCCGGAAAGGTCGCCGAGTCCTGGCCGGTCGAACTCGACCACCTGGGAGAGTCTGGACGGATCGGACAGCAGTCGCTCGATCCCGTAGTTCTGCGCGTGGATCGGTGCCCGGCTGTCCCAGTTGGCACGGTTGATCGCCAGGTAGTCGCGGGCTCGATGTCCATCCGCCAACCCTGGCCACGAAGCCATCCCGGAATATCGCAGGGGGTGTGCGGACTTCCAACCAGGGTGAGCAGCATGCGGAGCACGACAGTCGGTTTCCGGTCCGAACGCGGGGCGGTCCTGATGGCCCTGATGCTGACCACCGCACTGATCGCCATCGACGCGACCATCCTGGCCACCGCCGTCCCTTCGGTGGTCAAGGACCTCGGGGAGTTCGACCAGTTCCCGTGGCTGTTCTCGGTCTACCTGCTGGCCCAGGCGGTCTCGGTGCCGGTCTACTCAAAGCTCGCCGACACCATCGGCCGGAAGCCGGTGATCCTCGCCGGGGTCGCGCTGTTCCTGCTCGGTTCGATCCTGGCCGGCCTGGCCTGGAACATGACCTCCCTGATCGTCTTCCGGGTGGTCCAGGGCCTCGGCGCCGGCGCAGCCGCACCGATGGCAATGACGATCGTCGGTGACATCTACACCGTGGAGGAGCGTGCCCTGGTCCAGGGCTATATCGCCAGCGTTTGGGCGGTCTCCTCCGTCGTCGGTCCGGCGCTGGGCGGGATCTTCGCCCAGTTCGCCTCCTGGCGCTGGATCTTCCTCGTCAACATCCCGTTGTGCCTGATCGCCGGCTGGGCGATCATCCGCTCCTACCATGAGCAGATCGAACCCCGCCGGCGCCGGATCGACTACGCCGGCGCCCTGTTGCTGACCGTCGGCCTCAGTGCCGTGATCCTCGCCCTGCTTGAGGGCGGCAACGCCTGGGCGTGGCTGTCGGCGCCGAGCCTGTTGAGCTTCGCCGTCGGCCTGACCGCCCTGATCGGTTTCGGCTTCGTCGAGCGCCGGGCCGCCGAGCCGATCGTCGACATCTCGATCCTCACCCGACCGCTGATCCTCACCACCACCCTGGTCTCCGTTGGCGTCGGCGCCCTGCTGATCGGGGTCACCAGCTTCGTGCCCACCTACCTGGAGAACGCCGTTGGCGCGGTCCCGCTGGTATCCGGTGCTGCGGTGGCTGCCCTCACCCTCGGGTGGCCGCTGGCCGCGTCCACGGCCGGCCACCTCTACATGCGGCACGGGTTCCGGGTGACGATCCTGATCGGCAGCGCCATCGCCCTCGTCGGCTCCATCACCCTTGCCGCGACCGGTCCGTGGCCCAACCCGGTGACGGTGGCTGGCGTTGCCTTCGTGATCGGTTTCGGCCTCGGCTGGACCGCAGCCCCAGCACTGATCGCGGCCCAGGCATCGGTGGATTGGGCCGAACGTGGCGTGGTCACCGGGGTCAACGTCTTCGCCCGCACGGCCGGCAGCGCGCTCGGTGTGGCGATCTTCGGCGCGATCGCCAACAACGTGATCGCGGCCGGCCGCGGCGAACACGACTACGCGACCATCGTCGCCGCCTCGACGTGGGTCTTCGTCGCCGGCGCGTTGCTCGCAGCGCTGATGTGTGTGGCGAGCCTGCGGATGCCGCGGGGAGCTGTGGACTCGGCGGCATTCCTGCCGAACGCGCAGGCTGTCGCCGATTGACCCTGCCTGGTTACGCCGGCCCGCCCTCACCGGCAAGGATCGCCAGGACGGCTTCGCCGTACTGCTCGGATTTCGCCTTGCCGATCCCGGGGACCCCGCGCAGGGCGGTTGCGTTTGCCGGCCGGTCCTCTGCGATCGCCATCAGGGTGGCGTCGGTGAAGATGACGAAGGCAGGCACCGACCTCTCCCTGGCCAGTTCCAGCCGCCACGCGACCAACCGCTCGTAGGTCTGTTCGTCGTAGCCCGGCGGGCAGTCGGTGTGGCGTTTCACCTTTCGTTCGGCGCCGGTTTGCAGCGGCCTGTCGCACACCCGGCAAGTGGCGCTCAGCGCGGACTTGGGTTTGGGGCCCTTCGCCGGGCGCACCTGTGCCGGGGCCGGGCGGGCGGCGATCCCGTCAAGGAAACGGGACGGCTGCCGGTTACCGCCGCCGCCCCGGCGGGACCGGGACCACGAGATCATCAGCAGGCGCCGTGCCCGGGTGATCCCGACGTAGAACAACCTCGCCTCCTCGGCGATCTGCTCCGGTCCGGCCGCCAGGGACAACGGCAGCGTGCCCTCCTGGACGCCGACGAGTGCGACCGCCGTCCATTCCAGGCCCTTGGCTGCGTGCAGCGTTGACAGCGTGACCCCGTCGGAGCTGAGTGGATGTTCGGCCTGGGCGCGGGCGCCGAGTTCGGCGGCGAAGGCGGCGAGGTCTGCGCCCGGCTTGCCTGAGGCCACGTCCTCGGCCAGCGCCAGGACCGCAGCCAGGGACTCCCAGCGTTCCCGCACCCTGCCCTGGCCCGCCGGCGGTTGCTCGGTCCAGCCCATTCGGGCGAGGACGCCGCGGCAGGCGTCCACCGCCGGCACGGCCCCATCCTTGCGGGCCAGTTCGGTCAGCGTGCCCAGCGCCTGGCGTACCTCCGGACGGTCGTAGAAACCCTCCCCGCCGCGGACGGTGAACGGGACCCCGGCCTGCGCCAGTGCCGCCTCGAACAGTGGCGACTGCGCGTGCACCCGGTAGAGCACTCCCTGCTCGCGCCAGGGCACCCCGTCCTCGTGCTGCTCGACCAGCCACTTGGCGACTGCTGCGGCCTCGTCGAACTCGCTGGCGCAGGGCAGGATCCGGGGCTGCGGTCCTGGTGGGCACTGGGACTCCAGCGTCACCGTGCCCAGCCGGGTGTTTCGGGCCACCTTGTTGGCGAGTTCGACCACCTGCGGCGTGGACCGGTAGTCCCGGACCAGCCGCACGACCTGCGCCTGCGGGAACCGGTGGGCGAAGGAGGTCAGGTGGATCGGGCTGGCTCCGGCGAAGGAGTGGATGGTCTGGGCCGGGTCGCCGACGACGCAATGGTCTCTGCCCTCGCCCCACCAGAGGTCGAGCAGGTTCTGCTGCACCGGGTTCACGTCCTGGTACTCGTCCACCACGAGGTGCCGGTAGGTCGAGCGAACCTCCTCGGCGATGCCGCCGTTCTCGGCCAGCAATGCCGTTGCGCACAGCAGGATGTCGTCGAAGTCGATCACGCCCCGATCCGACTTCACCTGTTCGTAGCGGCCGAGCACCCGCCCGACCTGGGCCAGGTCCAGTCCGGAGACCTCACGCACGGCTGCGGTTGCGATCTCGGCGTAGTCGGCGGGCACGATGTTGCTCACCTTCGCCCAGGAGACCTCGGTCAGCAGGTCGCGCAGCGTGCTGGTGTCGGGGCTCAGCCGCAGCCGGCGCGCCGCCTCGGCCACCATCGAGATGCGCTCGTTGCTCACGTCGGGCAACTCCGAGCCGTAGGCGCGCGGCCAGAAGTACTGGGCCTGGCGGAGTGCTGCGGAGTGGAAGGTGCGAGCCTGCACCGAAGGCACGCCGAGCTGGCGCAGCCTGGAACGCAACTCGCCGGCGGCCCTCGTGGTGAACGTGACCGCCAGCACTGCCCCGGCTGCGTACGCGCCGGTGGCGACCCCGTAGGCGATCCGGTGGGTAAGGGCCCGGGTCTTGCCAGTCCCGGCACCGGCGATCACGACCACTGGCCGGCCGAAACTCGTCGCCACCTGCTGCTGTTCCGGGTCGAGGCCGGCAAGCAGCTCAGCGGGTTCGGCGATCACGGGAACCCACTGTAGGCAGTGGCGCGGACGTTACTGTCACCGGCGGCCCCTACTCCTCGGGCCGCTGGCGCGTCCCTCGTCCGGATTTCCTCCCCTGACCCCCGCTCCCGCGGGTGTCAGTCTCGTCATCTAATCTGGAGCCCATCATGCAGTTCCACCACCCGCGCACCGCCGACCAGCTGGTCGAGTTGCTGTTGTCCCTGTGGTCCGGACCCCGCGAAGACCCTTTCGAATTCGACCTCGCCGTTGTGCCCGGAACCGGCTTCCAGCGCTGGCTGTCCCAGCGGCTGGCCACCGCCGGCAGCGACCCCGGGATCTGCGCCGGGGTCGAGTTCACCTCCCTTTCGGGCCTGGAGCGTCGGCTGGCCGGACCGGACGACCCGTGGCGACCCGAACGGCTGGCCTGGCTGATCCAGCAGGTGGCCGGGCGGGCCGATGACCCGGCGCTCGAAGTGCTGCAACGACACCTGGCCGCGTCCAGGGAAGGCTTCTCGGCCAGCCACCGGATCGCGCGCCAGTTCGTCGGGTATGCCAGGTACCGGCCGGGAATGCTCGCCGACTGGGCGACCGGTGCCGATACCGGGCCGGATGGCTGCCCACTCGACGAGAACGCCTGGCAGGCCCACCTGTGGCGCCTGTTGGCAGCCGAACTGGGCGACGACCCGTTGCGGCGCCGGGCCAACCTCCTCGAGCGGCTGGCTGCCGCCCCGGTTACCGACCTGCCGAAACGTGTGGCGGTGCTGGCCCCGCGCAACCTGGACGCAGCGACGCTGGCCCTGTTGAGCGCGCTCGACCAGCACCACCGGGTCGACCTGTTGCCACTCACGCCGGCCCCCGGCCGCTGGGCCGCTCCGGCCGGAACCCAGCTGCGGCGGTCCGAGGTCAGCCGGCTACCCGGGCACCCGACGAACGAGGCGCTGGCCGTCATCGCCGACGAGACCGCCCGGCTGCTGCCACCCGCCGGGCCGTCCGCCGAGCCCCCGGCCCCCGACACGCTGCTCGGCTGGCTGCAGGCGGACCTGCGCGCCGACCGGCGGCCGCTGCCCCGGCAGCTGGCGGCGTCCGACGCTTCCGTGCGGGTGCACCTCTCACACGGCAGGGACCGGCAGGTGGAGGTGCTGCGCGAGGTCCTCACCGGATTGCTGGCGGCGGACCAGACCCTCGAACCGCGGGATGTGGTGGTGCTCACCCCGGACGTGGACGGTTTCGCGCCGCTGATCGGTGCGGCCTTCACTCCCCCGGCCGGTGCCACGGTGCACCCGGCGCAGCGGTTCCGGGTGCAGGTCGCGGATCGCTCGATCGCCCAGGTGAACCCGATGGTCACCCTGCTGCTCGACCTGCTGCGGCTGCCCGACGGGCGCATCGAGGCTTCGGCGCTGCTGGAGATGTGCGCCAGACCCGGAGTCGCGAAGCGGTTCGGGTTCACCGCAGAATCCCGCGAACGCCTGGTCGAGCTGGTTGAGCGGGCCGGAGTCCGCTGGGGCCTCTCCCAGGCCCATCGCGACGGCTACGGGCTGAAGGCGTTCCCGCAGAACACCTGGTTCGCCGGCATCCAGCGGATGCTGCTCGGGGTGACCCTCGCCGAGACCGACCTGATCTCGGCCGGCACCGTGCTGCCGCTGGACGACGTCGAATCCTCCGACGTGGAACTGGTCGGCGGCCTCACCGAACTCGTCGGTCGGCTTGCCCGCCTGCTGGCGGAGCTCGGCCGTCCGGCCACCCTTGCCGAGTGGGCCGAACGGTGCCGGAACGGGCTGAACTCGCTGGTGGAACTCCCCCACGACCAGGAATGGCAGCTCGGCGATGTCTGGGCCGGTCTGGCAAGGGTGGCCGAGCACGGCGGTCCGGCCGGCGACGCCCAGATCGGTCGCCACGCGGCCGTGCGGGCCATCGAGCAGGAGTTCGCCGGCGCACCGGCCAGGGGCGCGTTCGGCAACGGCTCGCTGGTGGTCGCCGGACTGGCCTCGCTGCGGCACGTGCCGCACCGGGTGGTGGTGCTGCTCGGCTGGGACGCAGACCGGTACCCCCGGTCCGGACGCCGCCTCGGCGACGACCTGTTGGCCATCGAGCCGCAGGTCGGCGACCCATCGCCGGCCCTCGAGGACCGGCAGGTACTGCTCGACGCCATCCATGCTGCCCGCGAGCGACTCATCGTCGTGGCGCAGGGACGCAGCGAGGCCACCAACGAGCTGGTTCCGCTGGCTGCCCCGCTGGCCGAGCTGATCGAAGCCCTCGACCTGACCGCCACCACTGTGGCCGGCCGGGGCGCCGGGGCTGCGGTCACCGTCCAGCACCCGCTGCAGCCCTTCGACACCCGCTACTTCGACCCAGCGTTCCCCGAACTTGGCAGCGCGGACCCGCTGGCCTTCCGGGCGGCCGCGGCGACCCTCGCCGAGCCTGCCCACCCGGCGTCCACCCAGGGCCTGGGTCAGCTGCCGGTGAAGGACCTGGCCGGCGGGGTCGTCCTTGACGACCTGACCGGCTTCTTCAACCATCCCGCCCGCGCCCTGTTGCGGGGCCGGACCGGAATCACCCTCGGCGATGACCCCGAGCCCGGCGACTCGATCCCGATCGAGCCCGACCAGCTCGCCCGTTGGCAGATCGGCAACCGGATCCTGGCCCGGCTCCGGTCCGGCCACGACGAGGAAGCGGTGAAGCGGGCCGAATGGCTGCGGGGCGATGTGCCGCCCTTCGAACTTGGCAACTCACTGCTTGAAGGCGTGCTGGCCGAAGCGCGCCGCTCGGTCCGTGCAGTGCCGCCCGACCTGCCCGAACCCGCCCTGCATGACCTGGCATTGAGCGTCCCGGTTCCCGGCCACGGGCAGGTGCAGCTGGTCGGCCGGGTGATCAGCCACGACCGGGAACTGCTCCAGGTCGAATTCTCCAGCCTGCAGCCCCGGCATCGGCTGGCCGCCTGGCTGCGGCTGCTGCTGCTGGCCGCCGCAGAACCCGGCCAATGGCGGGCCAGGGTGATCGGGAAGGGCCGAATGACGGTCCTGGCAGCACCTCCGCAGGAGACGGCCCTCGGCCTGCTCGGCCGCTACCTCGCCCTGTACTCGCTGGGCATGACCCAACCGCTGCCCGCCCTGCCGCGGGTGGGCGCTGCGTGGGCGGGCTACCGCGTCAGCCAGCGCGACCCGGGCGATCCGCTGGTCAGCCGCAAGAACCTCGAGCGCTGCTGGAGCTGGGAGTCCGACGCCTACTGGCGCACCTTCTTCAGCTTCCCGGCCCTGCTGGACCTGCCGCTGGCCGGAGTGGACGTGCCGGGTGCGGATCCCCGGGAACGCAGCCTGGTGGGCGCGCTGGCCACCAGCATCTGGGCGCCCCTGCTCGCCGCGGAGGTGCCCGGATGATCCGATTCGACCCCGCCGGGCCGCTGCCCCGCGGCACCGCGGTGCTCGAGGCCAGCGCGGGCACGGGCAAGACTCACGCGATCGCAGCACTGGCCACCCGCTACCTGGCCGAAGGCCGGGTGGCCGCCGACCGGCTGGCGGTGATCAGCTTCAGCCGGATCGCCTCGGCCGAACTGCGATCCCGGGTGCGGGAGCGGATGCGTAGCACCGCCGAAGTCCTCACCAGGAAGCTGGCCGGTACCCTTGGCGCCGACCCCGACGCCACCGACCAGCTGCTGCTGACCGGATCGAAGGCCGAAGTCGAGGGGCGGCTTGGCAACCTGCGCCGGGCCATCGCCGGCCTGGACACCGCCAGCATCATGACCATCCACCAGTTCTGCCAGGCCATGCTCGACGAGCTCGGCGTCCTGGCCGAACAGGATCCGCAGGCCGCCCTGGTCGAGGATCTAACCCTGACCACCGACCAGGTCGTCGAGGACCTCTACCTGGCCCGCTACGCACGCAACCGGCAGGGCCCGCCGTTCGACCTGGCCACGGCCCGCAAGCTCGCCCGGGAGGCGGTCGGGCTTCCCGACGCCCCCCTGGTGCCGGTCACCGGCCTCAACGAACGGCAGGCGGAGCGGCTCGCCTTCGCCACCGCCGTCCGCGCGGAACTGGCCGAACGCAAGCGCCGCCTCGGCGTCTACTCCTTCGACGACCAGCTCCTTCGGCTCCGCGACTCGCTCCGCGCCGGGTCGGCGGAGCCCCGCCTGAGCCGGCTGCGGCGCCGCTGCCAGGTGGTGCTGGTGGACGAGTTCCAGGACACCGACCCGGTGCAGTGGGAGATCCTGCACGCCGCCTTCCACGGCCGGGTGCCGCTGGTTCTGATCGGTGACCCGAAGCAGTCGATCTACGCCTTTCGTGGCGCGGACGTGGTCGCCTACACCGACGCCGTCAAGGCTGCCGCGGAGCGGTACTCGCTGGTCGAGAACCATCGCGCCGACGCCGGTGTGGTCACGGCCGTCAACGCCCTGTTCCACAACGCCACCCTCGGCGAAGGCATCGCCGTCCCGCCGGTGACCGCCAGCCACACCACGTCCCGGCTGGTGGCCACCGATGGCTCGCCCTGGAGTGCCCCGGTACGACTGCGTTGCCTGACCGGCGACGAACCGTTCCGCGCCGCCGAGGCTCGGATCCGGATCATCGACGACCTGACCGCCGAGCTGATCGGGCTGCTGAACAGCGGCTTCCGGGTGGTCGATGCCGGAGCCGAACGCGCCCTGCTGGCCCGGGATGTGGCGATCCTGGTGAGCACGAACCAGCGTGGCCGCCAGGTCGCCGAAGCGCTCACCGAGGCCGGCGTCCCGGTGGCGTTCTCCGGCGCCGACTCCATCTTCGTCACCGACGCCGCCCGCGACTGGCTGGTCCTTCTGCGGGCCCTTGAGCAGCCCCGCCGGGCCGCCACCCGGGCCGCCATCCTCACCCCCTTCGTCGGTGGCGACCTGACCCGGTTGGCCACAGCAGACGAGGAGCAGTTCACGGCATGGGCCGGGATGCTGCAGGGCTGGTCGCGGGTCCTCGCCGGCCAGGGCGTGGCAGCGCTGTTCGCCGCCGTGCAGGCCGAAAGCGCACCCGGCGGCAGCAGCCTCGCCGAGCGGGTGCTGTGCCGGCCCCGGGGCGAACGCGACCTCACCGACTACCGGCACCTGGCGGAGATCCTGCACGCCCAGCACACCGATGGCATCCGCGGTCAGGCGTTGGTCGCGTGGCTCGAGGAAGCGGTTGGCCGCGGCTCGGCCACCTCGGACCGGATCCGGCGACTGGAAACCGACCGGCACGCGGTCCAGATCATGACGGTGCACAAGGCCAAGGGACTGCAGTTCCCGGTGGTGCTGCTGCCAGAGGCCGGCGACCTGTGGGTCCCTGACGACGACGAGGACAACTGCCTCGCCTTTCACGAGGACGGCCGCAGGGTGCTGGACCTTGGCGGCCGGGACGCCGCCGGCCGCGCCGACCGGCTCCGGGAGCACGCCGCCGAACAGGCCGAGGACCGGCTGCGCAGCCTCTACGTCGCGGTCACCCGGGCCCAATCGCAGTTGACCATTTGGTGGGCCCGCACCCGTGCCAACACCGAGGCGGCACCGCTGCACCGGATGCTGTTCCGCCGCCGGGACCGGCTCGGCCCGCCGGAACCGAGCTATCCGCTCGACGTCCCGCCCGGCGACGGGCATCCCGGCCGGCTCGGCTGGCTGGCCGAGGCCGGGATCCGGGTCGAGGACAGCCCGCCGGTGACCCCCGGCCGCCTGGCGGCCATCGGTGACCGGCCACTACGACTCGAGCTGGCAGCCTTCGAGCGCGGCGTCGATCAGCTGTGGCGGCGCACTTCCTACTCCGGTTTGACCGAGGCCGTCCATGCCCGTCCGCCCGTCGCGCTGACGGCGGAGACCGGTTGTTGACGACGAGCCCGCTGTTGGTCCGGTCATCGGGGCGATCACCGGAGTGCCCTCGCCGATGTCGGACCTCCCCGGCGGTGCAGCGTTCGGCAGCCTGGTGCACCAGGTGCTGGAGAACCTCGACTGGTATGCCCCGGGTCCGGTCGATGAGCCCGCACTCCAGTCCCGACTGCTCGTCGCCACCGAGGCCGCCGCCCTGCGCTACCCCGTGCCGGGAGTCACGCCGGCGGCGCTCGGCGCGGCAATGCTGCCCAGCCTGATCACCCCACTCGGCCGGCTCACCGACGGCCTGCCGCTCGCTGGCATCCCGGTGGCCGATCGGCTGAGCGAACTGAACTTCGAGTTCGCCCTCGGCAACCCAGCTTCCCGGACCACGCTGCGTGAGGTGGCCGACCTGCTCGGCCGCTGGCTCCCAGCCGACGACCCGCTGGCCGGCTACCCCGAGGAGTTGGCCCACCCGCAGTTGGCGTCCCAGGTGTTGCGCGGTTTCCTTACCGGAAGCATCGACTCGGTCCTGCGGATCCACTCGGTGGCCGGTCCGCGGTTCGTGGTCGTCGACTACAAGACCAACCGGCTCGGACCGGCCGAGCTCACCCTCGACCACTACGCCCAACCGGCGATGGCGGCCGAGATGATCCGCACCCACTATCCGCTGCAGGCGATCCTGTACTGCGTCGCGCTGCACCGGTTCCTCGCCGCGCGGCTGCCGGGCTACGACCCGCGGGTGCACCTGGGCGGGGCGGGCTACCTGTTCGTCCGCGGGATGGGTGGACGCGACGCCGGTGACGGCACCGGGGTGTTCAGCTGGTTCCCGCCGGCCGGACTGGTGACCGCGCTCTCGGACCTGCTGGCCGATCGGGGGCGAGGATGAGCGACCTGGCGACCAGCCTGCCCACCGGACTGCTGCTCGACGTCCACGCCACAGGTGCCCTGTCCTGGGGGGACGTGCATGTCGCCCAGAAGGTCTCCCACCTGTTCGGCGAGACCGACCAGACCGTGCAGCTGGCCCTGGCGCTGGCGGTGCGTGCCCTGCGGGCCGGCTCGACCTGCCTCGAGTTGTCCTCGGTCGACCAGATCACCTACGACACCGACGAGGACAGCGTCGGGGTGCCGACCGAGCTCCTGCCCGAACCGGACGCCTGGCTGGCGGCGATCACGGCCAGCCCGCTGGTCGCCCTCGGTGCGGGCGGCGGCGGCGACCGGCCGCTGCGGCTCGTCGGGCGACTCCTCTACCTGGAGCGCTACTGGCAGGAGGAATCGATCGTCGCGGACGAACTGGTTGCCCGCTTCGGACGGGCTCCGGAACCGGTGAGCGCTGCCGCGCTGGCCGCCGCCAGGGCCGAGCTGCTCGGCGATGATTCCGACCTCGACCAGGTCACGGCGGCGGTCGTGCCTTCCCTCACCGCGGTGACGGTGGTGGCCGGCGGGCCCGGCACCGGCAAGACCCACACGCTTGCGCGACTGCTTGGTGTGCTGTGGCGAACCCTGCCGGCCCCACCGTTGGTGGCCCTGGCCGCACCCACCGGCAAGGCGGCGGTGCGCATGCAGGAAGCCCTCGCCGACGCATTGGCCGAACTGCCGCCCGACCTCGCCACGGCACTTGAGCAGCTCGAAGCCACCACCATCCACCGGTTGCTCGGCTGGGTGCCCGAATCCCGCAACCGCTTCCGGCACTCACCTGCCAACCCACTACCCCACGACGTGGTCGTGGTGGACGAGGCGTCGATGGTGAACGTGACCCTGATGGCACGGCTGCTGGAGGCCCTGCGGCCAACCGCCCGCCTGGTTCTGATCGGCGACCCCGACCAGCTCGCACCGGTGGAGGCCGGGGCGGTGCTCGCCGACATCGTCGAGGCAGCCGCCGAACCGGGCGGCGCCCATTTCGGCCCGACCCTTGTCGCCCTCGGGTTGCCGGATTCGGGGCCGGTGGTGCGGCTGCGCCACAACTACCGCTCGGTGCGCACCATCGCCGAACTTGCCGCGGCCGTTCTTTCCGGGGATGCCGACCGGGCGCTCGAACTGGCCGGCTCCGCAGCACCCGGGGTGCGGTTCGCCGCAACCGTTGAGGAGACCGACCTGCGGGAGCGGGTGACTGCCGCCGGCGTTGCGATGGTCACCGCAGCCAGGACGGGCCGCGTGGCGGACGCCCTGGCCCTGCTCGAGGAGCACCGGTTGCTGTGCGCCCACCGGCGCGGACCCTACGGGGTGACGCTTTGGTCCCGTCAGGTCGAGGAGTGGCTGGCCGGCGCCCTGGACGGGTTCGATCCGACGGTGGTGTGGTATCCCGGGCGTCCGCTGCTGGTCACCCAGAACTCGCCGGAGCTGGGTCTCTACAACGGCGACACCGGGGTGGTCGTCAACCACGACGGCCTGCTGCGGGCCCACTTCGCCCGGGGCCGGCGGGTGCACACCGTGTCACCGTTCCTGCTGGACGGCGTCCAGACGATCCACGCCATGACGGTGCACAAGGCGCAGGGCAGCCAGTTCAACCGGGTCACGGTGGTGCTCCCACCTCCTGATTCACCGCTGCTCACCCAGGAGTTGCTCTACACGGCCATCACCCGCGCCAGGCAGGAAGTCACCCTGATCGGCTCGGCGGAGTCCCTGCGGAAGGCCGTCCGGCAGAAGGCGCGTCGCGCATCCGGCCTGCGCGACCGCCTCTAGGTTCTGGACGCCTGAGCGACTTCTATCCGGCCTGAATGCTGCGGATCGCCTCGGCGATTTCGCCGTGCCAGGGTGCGCCGTGGCCGGGAAGGAGCCACCTGGCCTGGACACCCTCGAGGTTGGCCAACGAGGCGATGGCCTGCTCCGGGGCGTCGGTGAAGGGAGCCGGACCGGGCCCTTCCGCTCCGGTGAGAACGTGTCGGGTCGTCAGCGCGTCCCCGACGAAGAGGGCTTCGAGCGCTGGCACGTAATAGGCAACGCTTCCCGGAGAGTGACCGGGAAGGGGAATCACCCTCGGCGCCCCCGGCAGATCCAGGACGCTCTCGCCGCTGAGCGTCCGAACCTCTGCCAGATAGGTCGTCTTCAACCCGCCCCTTCTTGCGGAATACCAGAGGAATCGCAGCAGGGGACCCAGCCGCAGCGGCCCCCAGCCAGTGGCGGGCTTCCCTTCTCCGCGGGCCCGGCCGGCATCCGCCTCGTGCACCCAGACCGGGACCCCGTGTTCTGCGCGTAGGCGCTCGGCGAAGCCGATATGGTCCTCGTCACCGTGGGTGAGCAGGACGGCCCGAACGTCGGTCAGGGAGCAACCCATGGCGTGAAGTTCGGCGATGAAGTCACTCCACTGCCCGGCCAGCCCAGCGTCCACGACGGTGACTCCGGTGCCGTCGGCGACCAGGTAGCAGGCGACGAGGTCGTTGCCGACTCGGTGCAGGCCGGGTGCCAGCTTCATCGGCACACCCCCGCGAGTCCGGCAGCTTCCGGCAGGAACCGGAGGGCGAGATTCGAAGCGGCAGACATGTTCCTCCAAAGGTAGATTGTCGTTGCGATGGCTACATTAGTTAGCTATCATGGCTAACGTCAATAGCTATCGAGGAGTTGCTTCCGTGCCTACCCCCGCCCGCACTTCACTTGCCGAGATCGTGGCTGCCGGCCGCGCGATCCTGGCCCGCAACGGCATCGCTGGACTGACCATGCAACAGATAGCCGACCAGGTGGGAGTACGCGCGCCATCGCTGTATCGGCGGGTACCCAGCAGGTCCGCCCTGGTTCGACTGGTGGCCGCCGACGTGGTGGCCGAGGTGGAACGGCGGCTGGAAGTCGCGGCCAGCACCGGGGACCCCGCCGGTGACCTGCGCGCGCTGGCCCACGCCCTCAGGACCTTCGCACTTTCGGATCCGCACGGCTACGAGCTGGTCTTCTCACCGCTTCCAGAGAACAGCGCCCCCGACCCCGCCAGCCTCGCTGCCGCGGCGGCGCCCGTGCTGCGAGTGACCGCTCAGCTCGTCGGGGCCGACCACGCCCTTGCCGCCGCCCGCACGGTTACAGCCTGGGCATCTGGTTTCCTTCGGATGGAGCTGTCCGGCAGCTTCCAGCTCGGCGGGGATGTTGAAGCGTCCTTCGAATACGGCGTGCAACTCCTGAGCGACGCCCTCGCGCACAACGGGCTGGAGGCACCCGCAACCCGGACCTGAGGTTGACCGACTCCTACCAACGGATCCGGGCGTGGCACTTCTCCGGCTCAACCAGTTCCAGGTCGCGTTGGCATCGACAGGCTAGACCAGCGATCCGCGCTGATCGGCACGAAGAGTCAGGTCTGGAGGCTGCCGTCGAGCCAGGCGTCGATCATCCTTCTGGCGATCGATGTGGTCGGCGGCAGGGTCACCTCACCGCTGGCCATCGCCGCGCGCAGCCCGGCGGGAGTGAACCACCGGGCCACCTCGATCTCGCCGACGGCCGGGACGAGTTCCGTGCTGGCCGCGTGGGCGAGGAAGCCAACCATCAGTGACCGCGGGAAGGGCCAGGGCTGCGACCCGAGGTAGCTGATGCCGGTGAGTTCCAGGCCCACCTCTTCGGCCATCTCGCGGTGCACCGCCTGCTCCAGCGACTCCCCCATCTCGACGAAGCCGGCGAACACCGAGTGTCGGCCAGGTGCCCAGCTGGGCTGCCGGCCAAGGAGCAGCCGGTCGTCGGGATCGACGATGGCCACGATCACCGCCGAGTCGGTGCGCGGGTAGAGCTCGGTTCCGCAGCTCGTGCACCTGCGGGACTGACCCCCAAGGACGGCCCTGGTCGGTGCGCCGCACCGGGGGCAGAAGCCGGTGTTGGCGTGCCATGCGGCCAGGCCGACCGCGGTGAACGCCGCCTGCAGCCCGGCCGCCGGGAGGTCGTCCATCACCGTCCGCAGGGCGGTCAGTTGCTCGTCGGCCCTGGTCGCGAACCACGGACGGCCGTCGATGCGGCCCAGCAGGTAATGCAGTTCGGGGTCGAACGCCGGTTCCACGGGCCGGGTGACGAGCGACCCGTCAGGGGCAGTCTCCACAGTCGCATCGCCGACCCGCAGGAGCACCGCACCGGGGTCCGCCCAGGCTGCCAGTACCCACTCCGGATCGGCGCGCAGTTCGGCCTGTCGATCCAGCGCGCTCCCGTCCAGCCAGTCGCTCACTTCGACAGGCTAACCGAGCCCGGAACTCCGGCGAGCAGCGATTCCAGCGCCGGCCGATCCGGCAGGTCAGGTGGGCGCACCACCTCAGCCGTATGCAGGTCGTAGAACACCGCGTCCACCTGTTCCACACGGAGGCCGTTCAGCTCGGCCCAGGCCAGCCGGTAGAGCGCGAGCTGCAGCGGGTCGGCCCGGCGGGCGTCGCCGGTCTTCCAGTCCACCACCTGCGCCCGGCCATCGCCGGCGGTGAAGACCGCGTCGATCCGGCCGCGCACCAGTCGTCCGCCGAGCACGAGCGTGAACGGGGTCTCGATCGCTGTCGGCACCGCAGCCGCGTACGGTCCGGCCTCGAAGCCAGAGCGCAGGACCTCGAAGTCGGCGCCGGCGATCTCGGCCCCGTCATCGCCGTCGATCAGTTGCGACTGGCCGCGGAACCGGTCCTCCAGCCACTTGTGGAACCCGATCCCCCACCGTTGGGCCTCGGAGACCAGCCGCGGCATGGGGCGCCTCAGTTCGGCCGCGTACCCCTGCGGGTCGCGGGCCAGCCGCCCCAGCCCGGTGACCGAGAGGTAGTCGGGCAGCCGACCGGTGTTGCGCTCCCGCGACGTCTCCAGCTCCGCCGCCACCAACCCAGCGGCCTGAGCCTGCCAGGTCGCCACCAGCTGGGACTGGTCGAGGCTCAGCGCCGGGGCCGTCGGGTAGTCCCCGGTCCCGGTGCGTGCCTGCTGAGCCTGCCTGACCAGTGCGGCGGCCTCGCGGCGCACGGCCCACCCTGCGGTGTCGCCCACTGCAGGCCAGCCGCTGGTGGCCGCCGGGCCGAGGAGCGGGTTCAGGTCCGGCACGTCGGTCGCCTCGGTCACCTGTTGGGCGTGCCCTGCGACCGCGACGAAATAGGCCGACGGATCCCGTGGCTTGGTGAGTCCCTGCCCCCAGGTGTGGGTGCTCACCAGCAGTAGCTGCCTCGCCCTGGTCACCGCGACGTAGGCCAGCCGGTCCTCGCTCAGCCGCTGCTGTTCGGTGAGGGCCGCGGCGAACGCGGCGAACTCGGCGTTTGCCACCCGGGCGAGCTGCGGCAATGCGGCCGCGTCCCCCCGCAGCGGGTACGGAAGGCTGGCGGCGTTCCGTAGCCAGTTCCCGGTGACCCGATCGGTTGGGAACACGTCGCTGGCCAGCCCGGGTACGAAGACCACGTCCCATTCCAGGCCCTTCGCCTTGTGGACGGTGAGCACCTTCACCGAGTCGGCAGCCGAGACCACAGCCTGCTCGAGCCCGGTCCCGAACTCCCGCTCGGCCTCCACGTATGCCAGCAGCCCGGCAAGTGAGGCGTCTGCGTCGATGTCGGTGTAGTCGGCCACCGCCTGGACGAAGGTTGCCAGCGGCGCGCTCCCGCCGGAGCCGACAGTCTCCAATTCGACCGCAAGCCCCAGCACCGAGATCACCCGCTGCACAAGTTCGGTGACCGCGTCGCCGGCGTGGCGGCGCAGCAGGCCGAGTTCCGCGGTGAACGCGGCGAACCGCCGCCGGGCATCGCCGCGATAGGCCAGCGGGCCCGGGTCGGCGACGGCCTCCAGCAGGCTGGGCACCGACGCCGGGTCGGACCCGGACAGCACGGCTTCCAGGTCTGCCAGAGCACGCTCGGCCCCGCCGGTTGCCTCCCCGGCGGCAGCGGCCGGGAGCGGCCCGCCGGGACGTCGGGCCGCGGCCAGCTCGCGCGCGCGGCGGCCGAGCAGGGCCAGGTCCGGAATCCCGATCGCCCAGCGTGGCGAGGTGAGCAGCCGCAGGATCGACGGGTTCGCCGTGGCGTCGTCGAGGAGGGTGAGGGTGGCCACGACGTCGGCGATGGCCGGGAGTTCGAGCAGCCCGCCAAGCCCGACGATCTCCACCGGTATGTCCCTGGCAGCGAGTTCGGTGTACACATCGGCCACCTGGCTGTTGCGCCGGGCCAGCACCGAAATGTCTGACCACGCGCTCACCGCCCCCGGTGGCGTGCAGCTCGGCGGCCCGGTCGGCGATCGCGGTCACCTCCTCCGGCCAGGTGGCGTGGGCGGCCGCCTCGACCCGGCCGGGCGGCGTGCCGGGCGGCGCGACCAGATCCAGGTCGAGGCCGTGCGCCGCCAGCGCGGGCTCGGCGCGGACGGGTCCGGCCAGGTGGTTCGCTGCGTCAAGGACCCGCTGCCCGCTGCGTCGGTTCACGGTCAGGGCATAGCCGGTGGCGGGGCGACCGGCGGCGGTCGGGAAGTGCCGGGAGAAGTCGAGGATGTTGCTGGCCGCAGCTCCGCGCCAGCCGTAGATGGCCTGGCACGGGTCGCCGACCGCCGTGACCGGGTGCCCCCGGCCGGAGTGGGCATCTGGCCCGGAGAACAGCCCTCGCAGCAGGGTCGCCTGGGCGGCTGAGGTGTCCTGGTATTCGTCGAGCAGCACCACGGAGAACTCCGCCCGCAGGGCTGCCGGAACGGCAGGCACCTCGGTGGCCAGCCGGGCGGCCGCGGCCATCTGGTCGGCGAACTCGACAAAGCCAAGCTCGGCCTTCAGCTCTTCGTACCGCACCACGAGGGTTGCCAGTTCGAGGCGTTCGGCAGCGGCAGCGCGCGCGGTCTGCAGCGCCGAGTACACCTGGCCACGCGGGTTCCGCGGCGCCGCCTCAAGGGCGGCGTCGAAGGCCTCAGCCTGGTCGGCCAGCTGCAGCGGGTCGACCAGGTGGGAGCGCAACTCTGACGACAGCTCCAGAAGCCGCTGGGTCACCGCGGCCGGCCGCAGCCGGGAGAGGTAGCGCAGGCCGGGGGTGTCGGCCACCACTCGCGCCGCGAGCCGGTATCGGGCCGCGCCGGTGATCATCCGGGCATCGCCCTCGATACCGAGCCGCAGGCCGTGCTCGGCGACGAGCCGGCCGGCGAACGCGTCGTAGGTGAGGATCAGTTCCTCGCCGGCCTCGACGTCGGCCGAAAGCACTCCCGCCTGGTGCAGTGCCCGGCGGACGCGGGCGCCCAGCTCGCCGGCCGCCTTGCGGGTGAACGTGAGCCCGAGCACCTGTTCTGGGTGAACCTGCCCGGAACCGACCAGCCAGACCACCCGGGCGGCCATCACCGTGGTCTTCCCGGAACCGGCGCCGGCAATGATCACCGCCGGCTCCAGCGGCGCCGTGATCGCAGCCAGCTGCTGGTCGGAGAAGTCGATGCCCAGG
The DNA here is from genome assembly GCA_963848845.1 of uncultured Actinomycetota bacterium. Lineage (GTDB taxonomy): Bacteria > Actinomycetota > Actinomycetes > Propionibacteriales > Propionibacteriaceae > Propionicimonas. The sequence goes on along the minus strand of CAWKFH010000006.1, from coordinate 153,084 downwards.
GCCTGGCTTAGCTGGGCGGGTTCGGTCATCCTCATCGCAGCACCTGCCCGCCCCGGCCCGAAGCCGGGCAGCTGTTGGCGAACGGGCAGGTGCGGCAGTGCGGCCCCGGAGTAGCCGGATAGCTGCCCTCGGCCACCACCCCAGCCGCGAGCGCCACCCGGTGGTGAACCCAGCTCGGGTAGCGCTCCTCCCCGGGGTCTTCACCGAGGTACGGATGGGTCACCAGCGGATCCTGGCCGAACTCCCTGGGTAGGTCCTCCGGCCGGCCAGCGAGCCGCAGGTAGACCGCGGCGGCGCCGGCAGCGCCCGGGTCCGGCGCCAGCCCACCGAAACCCCCGGCAGCTACTGCCAGCTGGTAGACCCCCAGCTGTTCCATTCCGGCGATGGCAGCCCTCGTCGGTGGCGTCCGCGAGGTCTTGAAGTCGACCACCCGCAGGCCGGCCGCGGTGCGTTCCAGCCAGTCGACCTTGCCGTCGAGAACCACAGTCAGACCGTCGACGGAGAGCTCCAGCTTGAACGGCATCTCGACGCCGATAAGTTCGGCCGGGTTCGACTCCCGCCAGGCCAGGAACCTGGCCAGGCCCAACTCCACCTCGACCCGCTCGGTCGCCGAGAGCCACGCTGCCTCGAACCGCAGCCGGTGCCACACCAGGTCGAGGCGTTCCCTCAGCTGGGTCAATCCCCAACCCTCCTGCACCGCCTGCTGCACGAGCAGGTGGATCAGCGACCCCAACGCCGCAGCCAGTCCCGGCTCGCCCTCGCCGCGCGCCTCCCGGGCCAGGAAGTAGCGACGCGGGCAGGTGAGGATGCCGGTCACCTGGCTGGGACTCATCCGCACCGACTGCTCGGACGCCAGCGGCTCCGGCAGGCTGCTCAGCTCCCGCACGCCCCACCACGTCGCCGGGTCGGCGGACGGCACCAGGTGCCGCCCGGCGTCGTCGGCGGCGTCCGCCAGCCGGGCCAGCTCGATCGCTGCCGCTGCCCGCAATTCGGGATGGCCTGCCGGGTCGGTGGCGTGGCGGCGCAGCTCGGCGGCCAGCTCCGCGAGGGTCAGGGGCGGGCGGGCGCGGTCGGGCGGGCGCGGCGGCACCCCCAACTCGGCCAGGAACCGGGACGGTGAGTCCGCTTCACCCTCGGTGCCTGCCGCGGCAGTGACCACCAGCCGCCGCCGGGCCCGGGAGCATGCCAGGTGGAACAGTCGGCGCTCGGCGGCGAGCAGGTCGCGGTGGTCGGCGCGCCCGGTGAGCCCGTCAGCGGTCAGGGCCGCTGCCTCCAGCACGGTGCTGACCCGGCGGCCGACCGGCCAGACCCCTTCCTGCACCCCGGCCACCACCACCAGGTCCCATTCCCGGCCTCGGGCGCGGTGCGCGGTGAGCACCTGGACGCCGCGGCCGCGCAGCCGCGACTCCCGCTCCCGGTCGGCCGGGATCTGTTGACCGGCCAGTTCAGCGAGAAACGCGCGGATCCCGGGCACCCCGCCGCGGCGATCGGCTTCAGCAGCGCTCTCGAACAGGGCGCAGAGCGCGTCCAGGTCGGCGTCGGCCCGGCTACCAAGGGCTCCCCCGGCAGCCGACTCCCGGGCCAGTTGCCGCGGCCAGTCGGTGCCCTGCCACAGCGTCCAGGCAACCAGGTCGACCGGGTCGCCGGAGCCGACCCGCTGTCCGGCAGCGGCCAGCACGTCCAGCAGCCGCCGCAACCGTTCGGTGACCGGAGTGGTTTCGACGTGCCCGAGCCAGGCCGGCTCGTTGATGGCTGCGGCCAACTGCTCGGGCATACCTGCCGGTGACGTCGCCCGGCCGGCTCGCCACTGCCGCGCCAGCCGGCGCAGCCCGAGGGCGTCGAAGCCGGCGAGCGGGGAGGTCAGCAGACGGACCGCCTCGTCCGGGGCCACCCGGCCGGCAGCGGTCACGGCGAGCGCCAGCAGCAACGGCCGGACCGATGGTGCCTGGGCCAGCGGGATCTCGTCGCCGGCCACCTCAACCGGGATCCCGGCAGCCGCGAGCGCCCGGACGATCGGTCCGAGCTGCCGGCGCCCGGAGCGCACCAGCACGGCCATGTTCCCGTAGTGGATGCCGCCGGTGAGCCTGGCCCGGCGGATCTCCGCTGCGATGGTCTCCGCCTGGTCGGCTTCGCCGGAACAGGTGACCACCTGCACGTCGCCTGCCGCCTCGGTGGGAGCGCTGTCCGGCTGCCCGGTGCCGGCCGGACGCGGCAGTCGCGCACGTACCCCGGCAAGGGCGCCGCCGATCACCGGCCCGTACCGGTGCCCGGCGACCAGGCTGACCACCCGCGACGGCGCATCCTTGCGCCCGAAGAACCGCTCGAACTCGGCCACCGCCCGCGGGTGGGCGCCGCGGAAGGTGGAGCTGACACTGTCCGGGTCGGCGACCGCCAGCACGGGGGCGGAGCCGGCCAGAGTGGCCAGCAGGGCAATTTGCGCCGGGTCGAGCTCGGTGTAGTCGTCGATCAGCACGGCCCCGATCTCGGCGCCAAGGGTCGCGATGGTCGTGTGGTCGGTGAGCAGCAGCCGCACCCGGTGGACGAGTTCGGCGTAGTCCAGCACGCCTTCGGCGTCCAACACGTCCAGGTACTCGGCGAAGAAGCCGCCAAGGGCCTGCCATTCCGGCCGACCGGCTTCGGCACCGAAGGCGGCCAGGTCCTCCGGCTCCAGGCCGAGCTGGCGGGCGCGGGCGATGGCGGCCCGGACCTGGGCGGCGAACCCCCGGGTGCCCAGCGCCGGCCGAAGCTCGCCGGGCCAGTGCGCCGCTCCCGAGCCGGCCAACAATTCCCGCACCCGGTACTCCTGTTCGGGAGCCGCCAGCAACCTCAGGTCGGGGCGCCCGGCGAACCGCTGCCAGATGGTGCGACACAACGAGTGCACCGTGGTGACCGCCGGCTGCCAGGAACCGTCGCCCAGCTCGGCGGCGATCGCGTTGCGCAGCGAACTGGCGGCGGTGCGGCCGGCGGCCAGTACCAGCGGCGGCGTGCCGCCGGCCCCGGCCGAGCGGGCCACGGCGGCGTGCGCCAGAAGCGTGGTCTTGCCGGTTCCCGGACCACCCAGCACCAGCAGCGCGGCTTCCCAGCCGGCCAGCACCGCCGCCTGCTCCGAGCTCAGCGCAGGCAGGCCGAGCGCATCCCGGGTGCTGTTCACCAGACCATGCAACCACCTGCCACCCACACCCCGCCGCCCGCAGCCCAACTGGCGGTCCCCCACCGCTTCGGCACCGGTCCGGCGCTCAAACCGGCGCCCGGTCTCAGGGTTGGCCCCGGACGGCCCCGGAACGTGGACGAACCCCTGCCGCAACCAGCGCTTCCACCGTTGCGGGAGGCTAGATTGGTGGCCAACGCCCAAGCTTCGAGAGGTCATCCGATGAGCACACCCGCGCAGCCGTCCAGCCAGGGTCACGCCGTCCAGCTGGCGCCGCCAGACACGCTGAACCTCACCCCGTCCGCGCCGCCAGCCACGGTCACGGCAACGCAGGCGCCGGCAATGGCGCCACAGGTGGACACGGCCCAGGTGCCGGTGCTCGATGCGAAGGTGAACGACTTCCTCTCCGCCATCAGTTCTGCGGAGGCTGGCTCACCGACCTTCTCCGCCCAGGCCGACGCCGTCCGCAGCATGGGCGACGCGGACATCCGCAAGGCTGCCGAGACCTCCAACCGGCTGCTGCAGACGCCCGTCCGCGCCATCGAGTCGGGCGGGCTGGCCGAGACGTCCAAGGTCGGCAAGACCCTGCTGGATCTCCGCCGGACGGTCGAGGACCTCGACCCCAACCAGGCAAGGGGCAGCAAGGGTTTCCTTGCGCGCATCGGGGTCGGCAAGCCGGTCCAGGACTACTTCCGCAAGTACCAGAGCTCCCAGCAGCACCTCAACGGCATCCTGCACGCGCTGCGCTCCGGCCAGGACGAGCTGACCAAGGACAACGTCGCCCTGAACATGGAGAAGCAGAACCTCTGGACGGTGATGGGCCGGCTGAACCAGTACGTCTACATCGCCGAGCGGCTGGACGCCAGGTTGTCGGCCCAGATCGCCGAGCTGGAACTCGCCGACCCGGAAAAGGCGCGGACGCTCAACCAGGACGTGCTGTTCTACGTGCGGCAGAAGCACCAGGACCTGCTCACCCAGCTGGCGGTCTCGATCCAGAGCTACCTCGCGATCGACATCATCATCAAGAACAACGTCGAACTCATCAAGGGTGTCGACCGGGCCTCGACGACCACCATCTCGGCCCTGCGAACCGCAGTCATCGTTGCCCAGGCGCTGGGTAACCAGAAGCTGGTGCTCGACCAGATCACCGCCTTGAACACCACCACATCGCAGATGATCCAGCGGACCTCGGAGATGCTGAAGGAGAACTCGGCGCAGATCCAGGAGCAGGCGGCCTCCTCCACCATCGGGCTGGAGCAGTTGCAGGCGGCTTTCGCGAACATCTACGCGACGATGGACTCGATCGACCAGTTCAAGCTGAAGGCGCTGGACTCCATGTCGGCGACGATCGGCACCCTCGAAACCGAGGTCGCCAAGAGCAAGTCCTACCTGGAGCGCGTCTCCCAGCAGGACACCAGGGCAGCAACGCTGCCGACGATCAGCATCGACCGCTAGGGCAGGGATGGGCTTCTGGGACCGGTTGCTCGGCCGTGAGGAACCGTCCGCACCCGAAGGTGCGGACGAGGTGGCCGCCGCGCCCACCGAGGCCGACATCGGCGCGGCCCTGGCCAGGGTGGAGAGTCTGGTCAGCGATCCGGCCGTGCCGGCGGTGGTTCGCTCCCGGGCACTGCGCGTCACCGGCACGGTCCGCAAGACGCTGCCGAGGCTCGCCCTGCTGGGGCTCGGCAGCTACGACGCCTACTCGGTGGTCGCGACCGCCACCGACTACCTCCCGGAAGCCATCGGTGCCTACCTGCGGCTTCCGCGGGACTGGGCGGATTCACGCCCGGTCGACCGGGGCAAGACCTCGCTGCTGCTGCTGATCGACCAGCTGGACCTGCTGGCGAACACCATGGACGCCATCTACGACGCAGCCAACACCACCGACGCCGCCGCCTTGATCAGCCACGGCCGCTTCCTGCAGGAGCGCTTCGGCCACACCCAGGCGCCCGAACTGAACCTGGGGCAGGCATGAGCACACCGAAACTTGGACCAGCACTGGAAGCCCTGAGCAGGGCGGCCGTCGGCCGCCGGCCTGGATCCGGCGGCCGCGGTCGAGGAGGGCCTGGTGCTCTCCGCTGCCGTGGCCGAGTCGAATCGCGGCGCCTTCGTCGAATGGTGCCGGGAGGTGGGCGTGGAAACCTCCGCCGCCACGTTCATGGACGCTGCCGTCCGTGGCCGCAGGTACCGGGGTGCCGCCACCCCGTTGGCCACCGAGGCCGCGGCGTCCAGGCACCGGGCGGGCGCCGGCTACGCGAAGGCGCTCGGCGACGTGTGCCAGGCCGCCGCAGCCCTCGGCGAACCGGGCCCGGCGTCGCTCGGCGCGGCCAGCCTTGCCGCAGCCTCCCAGCTGCCCGGGACCGGCGCCCACCGACCCCAAGCCACGCCGGCGAGCCCTGCCCACGACGAGGCCGCCCAGCGCGAGTTCGTCCGGCAGGCACCGGCGATCCTCAACGAGGTGCTCTCGCGGCTGTCCACCAGCCAGGACCGGCTACTGGACGTCAGCAGCATGGCCCCGCACTCCCCCGGCGCCTTCCCCGGCCTCGGCGGGGTGACTTTCCCCGTCCCCGGCCTGCCCGGGCAGCCGGCCGGCGACCAGCCAGCCCCCAACGGTCCGGCGACCGCCCCGGCCCAGCCCGCCGAGCCGGCAACTGCCCCAGAACCCGAAGCGGAGCCAGAAGAGCCCGAGAAGTCGGTCGAGGAATGGCTGGCCGAGCTCGACGAGCTGATCGGGCTGGCCACCGTGAAGAGCGAGATCAGGCGCCAGACCGCCATCCTGCGGGTGGACGCACTGCGCACCAAGGCCGGCCTGCGGAGCCCAACCATCACCCGGCACCTGATCTTCACCGGCAACCCCGGCACCGGCAAGACCACGGTGGCGCGGCTGGTGGCCGGCATCTACAAGGCCATCGGCCTGCTCTCCAAGGGCCAGCTGGTGGAGGTCGACCGGTCCGAGCTGGTGGCCGGCTACCTCGGCCAGACCGCGATCAAGACCGCGGAGGTGACCGCAAAGGCGTACGGCGGGGTGCTGTTCATCGACGAGGCGTACTCGCTCAACGGTGACCAGTACGGCGAGGAGGCCATCAACACCCTCGTGAAGGAGATGGAGGACCACCGCGACGACCTGGTGGTCATCGTCGCCGGCTACCCGGTTCCGATGGAGATCTTCATCAACAACAACCCCGGCCTTGCCAGCCGGTTCCGGACGACGATCACCTTCGACGACTACACCGACGAGGAATTGCGCAACATCTTCACCCAGATGGCCGCCAAGTCCGATTACGACCTTGGCGAGGGGGTGCTGGACGAATTCACCCGCCAACTGTCGCAGCAGGCCCGGGACGAGACCTTCGGCAACGGCCGCTACGCCCGCAACCTGCTGGAGGCAGCCATCGGTCGACACGCGTGGCGGCTCCGCGAGGTCACCGAACCGGACCTGGAGCAGCTGCGGACCCTGCTGGTGGATGACCTGGTCGAGCCGGAGGCGCCCACGGCCCAGCCCGTCGAGCCCGGCCGGCTGCAGCCGCCGGAAAGCGCCGCCGGGATAGCTCCCGTCGAGTTCCCCGAACCTCCCGGGGAGCAGCAGTGACCTCAACAACCACGAGCGTCCAGCCGTCCGCGACGGTGGCCGCCGCGGGTACTGTGGCCACCCAGTCGGCCGGCGCCACGGCCGGCCCACAGGAGTTCGTGCCGCCGCAGCCCAGCCGGACACCGCAGCTGCTGCGACGCCTGCAGGCCGGGGCCGCGCTCGCGCTGCTGCTGCTCGGCGCCCTGAGCACGTGGGTGATCTCGGAACTTCGAACGGACCTGGCCACTGCCCCCGGAGTGTCTGCGCAGTACGCGCGGCTCGGCGAGGTGCAGAGCCGCCTCCTTGAGGCAAACACCCTCGCCGCCCAAGGCGTCATCATGGGGAACGGCGCCATGACCGACCGCGCCGAGGCCGCCGGCGCGCGACTCAACGAGGCTGCGGGACTGCTCGTCACCGCCGCCACCGCCCGCCCCCAGGACACCCAGGCGCTGGCGGCGATCAGCGGCCACCTGGTCAGCTACGGGCAGCTGCTCCGGGCGGCCGACGGGCGTGACGCCAAGGTTGCGACGGGTCTCCTCGATCGCGCGGACACCCAGCTCGACGATCAACTCCTCCCGGAATTGGCCGCGCTCCAGGCCGGCCTCACCAACGAAGCCGCCGCCCGCTCCTGGACCGAGTCGGAGATCCTCGTGCCGTGGCTGGCGGTGTTGACGGTCGGCTTCCTGGGCTGGATCAGCTGGTTTGTCGCGCAACGCAGCCGCCGGGTGCTGAACCTCGGCCTGATCGGGGCCATGGTCGCCGCGCTGGGCATCATCTGGGTCACAACAGCTGCCCAGCAGGCCGCAGCCGTTGCCTCCAACGAGAGCCGAGGCACCGAGTTCTCCCGGGTGGTCGGCCTCACCGAGGCAACGAACCAGCTCGGGACCGCCCAGCGCCTCCAGGTGCACGCCGTCCTGGTGCGCAGCTGGAGCGGACCGGAGGCCAACGCTGTTGATGCGGCCGTGAAGGCCGCCGGGACAACCGGCCTGGCTTCTGCCGACTCGATCCTGACCGACTACACGGCTGCCCGGAAGAAGCTGGCCGGCCTGATGTCGAAGGGTGACTGGAAGGGAGCCGCCGGCCCGGCCCTTGCCAACGGCGCGAAGGACCTGGCCGGAATCGCCAGGAGCTTCGACGAGGCCGTCTCGCAGGCAAGGGGCAATGCCGTGGTGGCCGCGGCCAGCAGTCCCGACCAGGTGCGCGGCAACTTGATGTGGCAACTGGGGGCGGCGTTCCTTGCTGCCCTGGTCGGCGCAGCGCTGGCCGTGGCCGGGCTGGAGCAACGGCTTCAGGAGTACCGATGACCACCAGCGCGCCGGCGGCACCCGGCCAGCTCGGCGTGGCCGCCAGCCCCCAGGACCTGATGAACTACCTCGGCCGGCTCGACCGCTGGCTGGTCGAGCGTCGGGCGGAGCTCGGCTCCCTCGACGAGCAGATCATCCGGTCCGGCCGGCAGGCCGAGCTCACCTCGGACATGGCTCTGGCGCTCGCCCTCTGGCAGGCGGCAAAGACGCGCCAGAACCTGCTGCTGTCCACCTGGGACTCCGGCCGCGTCGGCCAGCAGGAACTCGAGCGCCTGTCAGCCCTGATCTGGGGGCGCCTGGACACCGCGGACGCCGAACTGGCCCAGCTGCAGTCGATGGCGGTCTCCCTGCCCGAGGCCGGCCGGCTGAACGACGCGCTGGTCGCGCAGCTGCGCACCCGGCTGAACACCGATCCCAACGCCGAGCAGCAGCAGATCCGGATCCGGGAGCTGCGGGCCCAGCTGGAACGGATCCGGGACCAGGTGAGACTGGAACCGCCGCCGCTGGCCCCGGCAGCCAACGCGAAGCTGGCCGCCCTCGCCGCCCGCACCGATCAGCTCGCCGACAAGCGCGGCCGCGGCGGCGACATCGGCGGCCTGCTCGGCTCCCTCGAGATCGACGCGGCCCGGCTGGAGCGGGACCTGATCGTCGGGGCCTCCCAGCGCCGGGAGGCCCGCGACCTGCTGGTCCGGGCGCGCGAGCAGCTGGCCGAGGTCTCCGCGCGGGAGCAGGCCGTCCGGAAGTTGGCCGGTCAGGCCGCAGCGGCCGTCTGGCCGACCCCGTCCGGCGCCCTGCCAAGCGTCTCCGGGCTGGGACCGGTGCCGAACACCCGAACAGCACTGGTGGGTTTCGTCGATGGACTGACCAGGGTTGACGGCCAGTTGAACCAGGCCCAGGCCGAGCTGTCCCGCTCGCTTGCCGAACGGGACGCCGCCGTCGCGCTGTCGGGAGCCCTGCAGGCCAAGGCGGCCGGGCTCGGGCAAGGTGCCGAGCCTGCCCTGGCCGAGCTCGCAGCCCTGATCGGCCGGCGGCTCGCCGAGACCCCGGTCGTGCTGCCGGTGGTCCACGAGCTGTTGCAGGCCTACACCGCCCAACTGGACTTCCTCACCCGGGGGCGGCGATGAAGTGCCGCCAGCCCGGCTGCACCGGCACCATCATCGACGGCTACTGCGACGTCTGCGGCATGCCCGGGGCGGCCCCGTCCCCGGTCGGACGCGCGCAGCCCGGCATCCGGCCATCGACCAGGGCCAGCGGACCGTGCCGCCAGCCCGGCTGCGGCGGACGGATCGTCGACGGCTACTGCGACGTCTGCGGCTCGCCGGACGTGGCTGCGGTCGTCCCGTCCGGTCCGGCCACCACCCGCACCCGCACCTCGGTGCACCTGGGCTCGACGGCGCTCGGCTCGGCCAGGGCATCGTCCTTCGGCGGCCGGCCAACGCGGCACGGCAGCACCGACCGGCTGACCACCGCCCGGATCGGGGCCGGACTGACCCGGGTCCCGCCGGCGCCGGCGATCGACGCGGCCAAGGCCGTGCTGGCCAAACCGGAGGTGCCGCTCGACGCCCGGGTCTGCCCCCGCTGCGGGACCAAGGTCGGCCAGGGCGCGGAGAACGTCGCGTCCCGCTCCGAGGGGTTCTGCCCAGCCTGCGGTGCGCCGTACTCCTTCACGGTGAAGCTGAAAGCCGGCGACGTTGTCGCCGGGCAGTACGAGGTGGTCGGAGCACTGGCCCACGGCGGCATGGGCTGGATCTACCTGGCCAAGGACCGCAACGTCTCCGGCCGGTGGGTGGTGCTGAAGGGCCTGCTGAACACCGGCGATGCCGACGCCCTGGCCGCGACCATCGGCGAGCAGCGTTTCCTCGCCCGGGTGGAGCATCCGCTGATCGTCGAGATCTACAACTTCGTCACCCATGAGGACGCCGGCTACATCGTCATGGAGTACGTCGGCGGCCGGTCGCTGAAGCAGCTGCTGAAGCAACGGATGACCGCCAACAAGGGCGAGGCCGACCCGCTGCCGGTGGACCAGGCCCTGGCATTCCTGATCGAGATCCTGCCGGCGCTCGGCTACCTCCACGAGCTCGGCCTGCTCTACTGCGACTTCAAGCCCGACAACGTCATCCAGGTCGGCGACTCGCTGAAGCTGATCGACCTCGGCGGCGTCCGGCACATCGGGGATGAGGATTCGGCGATCTACGGCACCGTCGGCTACCAGGCCCCGGAAGTGGCCACGCTTGGACCGTCCATCGCCTCGGACATCTTCACCGTCGGGCGGACACTGCTCGTGCTGTGCGCCGAGGTCGTGCGCTACCAGTCGGAGTTCGAATTCCGGATCCCGCCCGCCGAGGACATCCCGGCCCTTGCCGAGAACGACTCGCTGTACCGGCTGCTGCTGAAATGCTGCGCTACCGACCCGAACGACCGGTTCACGTCGGCGGAGGAGCTGCGGTTGCAGATGTTGGGGGTGCTCCGGGAGGTGGTCGCCACGGCCAGCGCCGGCGTCGCCACCACTGCCGCGTCCTCGGTGCTGTTCGAAGCCCCGACCGTTGCCACCGAGCGCTACAGCATGCGGCAGCTCCCCAGGCTGCGGCCGGATCCGTCCGATCCCCAGGCCGGCTGGCTGGCCCGGATCAGCGCCGAGGACCCGATCCAGCGGCTGGCCGCGCTTTCGGCCCCGCCGAGTGTTACCCCGGGGGTGCTGCTGGCCCGCGGGGAGGCGGCGCTGGAGGCCAACAATTCGAAACTCGTCGACGATTGCGTGCGGCAGTTGCTGCTGAACGATCCCTGGGAATGGCGGGCCGTCTGGCTGGCCGGACTCAACGCGCTACAGACCAAGGACTACGCCACCGCGCAGAGTTCGTTCAACGCCGTCTACGGCCAGGTGCCCGGGGAGCTGGCGCCCAAGCTGGCCCTCGCGCTGGCCTGCGAACTCGGCGGTGAGCTGGACATCGCCGAGAACCTCTACCGCACCTGCGCCGCCACCGACGCCTCCTACGTGACCCCGGCAGCCTTCGGCCTGGCCCGGGTGCGGGCCGCCCGCAACGACCTGTCCGGCTCCCTGGCGGCGCTCGAGCTGGTGCCCAGCACTTCCCGTGGCTACCCCGAGTCGCAACGGTTGCGGGCACGGCACCTGGTCAACCTCGCCGTCGACCCGGGCGGCATGACCGAGGCGTTCAAGGCGGTGAAACAGGCCCGGCTCGACCCCCGCACCGAAGCGGAGTACCGGGTGGTGCTGTACCAGCGCGCCCTGGCCAGGGCCACCGGCGGCAGCATCCAGCTCTCCGGCCAGACGATGACCGGGTCGATGATCCGGGACCACCTGGTCACCGGCTACCTGGAGCTCGCCCGGCTCACCGAGGACCCGGGGGTCCGGGCCGCGTACGTTGACCTCGCCAACACCCTGCGCCCCTGGAGCCTGCTATGACCGCGGAATGGCCGTTGATGCCGGCCGGATCGACTGGGCCCACCCCGGCAACCGGCCAGCCGCAGCCGGCCGTTCCCGCAACCACCGGTGCCACCTGTCCCAACTGCAGCCGGGCGGTCGACCCCGCAGCCTGGTTCTGCGAGGCGTGCGGCCACCCGCTGGTGCCCACAGCTGACGCACCGGCGCCGGCCCCCGCAGCGGAAGCCCCGTCAACCCAGACCCGGCGCCTCGGGGCCCGCGTGAGCCAGCTGGCCGACTGCCCGGTGTGCGGCGGCAACGTCGGCGCCGACGGCTACTGCCAGACCTGCGGCGCGAAGGCGCCGAGCCCGAGGGAGCATTTCAGCGCCGCACCGGCCCCATGGGTCGGCGGCGTCTGCGACCGCGGGCTGAAGCACCACCGCAACGAGGACGCCATGGCCCTGTGGGCCGAGGGTGATCGCGCCGTACTGGTGGTCTGCGACGGGGTCTCGACCAGCATCGACTCCGACGTGGCCGCGCTGGCTGCGGCCGAGAAGGCCCGCGACGTGCTGGTCCTGCTGAGTTCGGAGGGCGTCGCCGGGGCAGAGAGCCGCGATGTCGCGATGGCCCGGGCCCTGGTCACGGCCACCGCAGAAGCGAACCAGGCGGTGGTGGCGACCACAGCCCCCGATTCCACGAACGCTGCCTCCGCCACCTTCGCCGCTGCCGTCGTGATCGGCGACCGGGTGCACTTCGCCAACCTCGGCGACTCGCGGGTCTACCTGCTCTGCGATACCGAACGAGTCCTGCTCAGCGTGGACGACTCGATGGCCCAGGCGTTCATCACCGAGGGCATGCCCCGCGCCGAAGCCGAGGCGCTGCCCCGGGCGCACGCGATCACCAAGTGGCTGGGCCGCGACGCCGTCGACACCGTGCCGCGCACCGGCGTCCGGCAGGTGCCTGGCCCCGGCTGGCTGCTGGTCTGCTCCGACGGGTTGTGGAACTACGCCTCCGCGCCGGACGAACTGGCCGTCCAGGTGGATGCCGCGGCCGCCGGCACGACCGACCCGGTCGAGATCGCCCGCCGGCTGGTCGTCTGGGCCAACGGCCAGGGCGGCCACGACAACATCACGGTCGCGCTGGCCCGCGTCGGCGCTACGCCGGCTAACGCGCCGGGAAATGTGGTCGCTAGTCTGGTTGCGGCCCCCGGCGACCAAGAGGGCGACCAAGAGAAGGAGTCCGCAGAGCATGGCTGAGTTCACCTCCGCCGTCTACCAGAACGAGTTCCTGCCCGACGGCGGGACCGACGTCAACGCGATCGTCACGATCCGTTGCACTGGCGCAGGTGCCGCCGGGCGAACCGGGAGCGGGGACGCCGGCGAGATCATCGTGGTCGACACGTCCGGCTCGATGGGTGTGGCGAACATGAACGCTGCCAAGCAGGCCGCCATGATCGCCCTCGACAACATCCTCGACGGCACCTACTTCGCGGTCGTCGCCGGCAACCACAAGGCCTACCTGGCCTACCCGATGGTGCAGAGCGGCGCCGGGATGGTCCGGATGGACGCCCGCACCCGAGCCGAGGCCCGGCGGGCGATCAGCTTCTTCCGCGCCGAGGGCGGGACCGCGATGGGCACCTGGCTGAACCTCTGCAAGGCCCTGTTCAGGTCCATCGCCAATCTCGCCCAGAAGCACGTCATCCTGCTCACTGACGGCGAGAACCACAACGAGACGCAGGCCCAGCTGGACGCTGCGATCGCCAACTGCTCCGGTGAGTTCCAGGTGGACGCCCGGGGTGTCGGTGTCGACTGGAAGGTGGCCGAGATCCGCAAGATCGCGCAGGCCATGCTCGGGACCGTCGACATCATCGGCGACCCCGGCAGGCTGAGCGCTGTGTTCGCTGAGCTGATGCGCAACTCGATGGCCCGCGGTGTCGCCAACGCCGACCTGCGGGTGTGGATCCCGCAGGGCGCCCAGGTGCTGTTCATCCGGCAGGTCTCCCCGACCGTTGAGGATCTGACCCACCGCGGCACCCCGGTGAACCAGTTGACGATGAGCTACCCGACCGGCTCCTGGGGTGACGAGGAGCGCGACTACCACATCGCCGTCCGGCTGGCCGCCAAGACCGTCGGCCAGGAACAGCTCGCCGCCCGGGTGCAGCTTGCGGTCGGCCCCGACCTGCTCACGCAGGGACTGGTGAAGGCCAAGTGGTCCTCCGACATGAACCTGACGGCGCAGATCAACCCGGAGGTCGCCCACTACACCGGGCAGGCTGAGTTGGCCCAGGTGATCCAGGAGGGCCTGGCCGCAAAGGCCGTCGGTGACGAGGCCACCGCGACCACCAAGCTGGGTCGGGCCGTGCAGTTGGCAACCGAGAGCGGCAATGCCGAGGCGACCTCGAAACTGCGGAAGGTCGTCGACATCACCGACGCCCGGACGGGTACCGTTCGACTGAAGAAGGCAGTGGACAAGGTGGACGAAATGGCCCTGGACACCGCATCGACGAAGACCACACGAATCAGGGGCTGACATGGCGATCTGTCCGGCCGGTCACCAGACCAGTCAGAGCGACTTCTGCGACATCTGCGGCCTACCGGTCCCAGCCCAGGTACCGGGCACCGATCCTCCAGCTGCCCCCGCCGCGCCGGAACCGGTCCTGCCGGTGGTCTGCCCCAATTGCCAGACCCCCAACGTCGCCGACGCGCTGTTCTGCGAGGCCTGCGGCTACGACTTCACCACCGGCACCCTGCCCCAACCCGCCCCGGCACTTGAAGCCGAACCGGCTCCGGCTCCCGGCGAGCTGGCCGAAACGGTCGACCCGGAACCCGAGGCGGACGCGGCTGCACCAGCGACAGCCGATGCGACCGCGTCCCCCGCGCCTAAACCCACACCCGCCGAGCCCGCACCCGAGGCCGCGATCGGAGCGGTCGATACTCCTGTGCTGCCAGCCCCCCCGGTGGTCCGGCAGCGTCCGGTGGTCGAATGGGTGGCCGAGCTGTGGATCGACCCGGACTGGTACACCGCGCAGGGTTCGTCGGACCCGATGCCCTCACCGTCGCTGCCGGACATCGTCCCGCTGGTGAAGGAGAGCAACATGGTTGGCCGGGTCTCGAACAGCCGGGGCATCTTCCCCGACGTCGACTGCGATCTCGACACCGGGTGCAGCCGGCGGCATGCCATGCTCACCACCGACGGCACCCGTTGGTGGATCGAGGATCTCGACTCGGCCAACGGCACCTTCGTCGGCGCTGTGGCCGGGCCGCTGCCTGCCATGCCGATCCCGCAGGGACGGGTTGAGGTCAATCCCGGCCAGCGCATCTACGTCGGCGCCTGGACCCGGATCGTGATCCGGCGGGCCACCGACGACGAGAAGGTAGCCTTCGGCGCCTGAAGCTTTGCGCTGTGGGCGTACGGGTGCTCGACCCGGGGCGGGCCGCAGGTAGATTGGCGACCGGCGTCCAGCAAGGAGGAACGGTGGAGATCAAGATCGGCATTCAGCACGTGGTCCGCGAACTCACGGTGGAGACCGAGGAGACATCCGTCGAGGTCGAGGCAAGCCTGCGCAAGGCCCTCGCCGACAGCAGCCTGGTCGCCCTCACTGATGAGAAGGGCCGCAAGGTGCTGGTGCCGGCCGACAAGATCGCCTACATCGACCTCGGCCAGGAGAGGGCCCGCCCGGTCGGATTCGGCGCCGTCTGACCGTCTGACCAGTCCACTCACCGGCGCCGCAACGTTGCCCTAGGGCTGGCCGGCGAGCGCACTCCGTCTGGTGAGCACCTCGAGGGCGGCGAGGCTTACCCAGCGGCTCGGCTCACCGACGACCTCGATCGGCTCGGAGAACCTGGGGTTGAACGACTCCTGCAGGATCCAGCGGCCGCTCTTGTCCCGCCGGCTCTCAAGGACATCGAAGGCAGCGTCCATCCGGGGATCGTTGAAACCCAACCGGGTCAGGAGCAGCAGGATCTCCAGCACGTCGGTCTGGTACATCCGCGGGAAGCCCAAGCGCCGCCAGCCGGGCTTTGAGTCCCTGGCCAGGTCGTGGCTGCGCTTGTGCACGTGATGCTTCAGCAGCCACTCCGCACCCTCCCCCAGGGTCCGGTCCACCTCGGCCGTATGCCCGAACCCCAACTCCGCCAGACCCTTGAGTGCCTTCACGATGCCCATCGAGCAGGTGTGGCGACCCCAGCACATCTCCAGGCGGTCGTAGGGCCACCCTGTCGGGGCGGCGCCCTCCGCGTCGTCGAAGCGCTGGTAGGTGGTGATCCAGTCGACTGCCCGCCGCACCCGCGGGTCGTCGCCGTACCCCAGCCTGATCAGGGCGAACACCATGTTGCCCGTTAGGCAGGGGATCACCATCGAAGGCAGGGCGCCGCCGTCACGCTTCGACCTCGTGGTGCTGAAACCACCGGATGCCTGATGCTGGCCGTCGGCGAGGATCGCGGTGACCGCTCGCCGGACGCGGTCGTCAGAGCCGTCAGCTCCGAGTTCGGCGAGGATGATCAGGTTCCACACCGTCCCGGAGTACTTCGCTGTGTAGAACCGGTCGCGCCCTTCCCAGTGACCGTCGGAGTCCTGGGAGGCAAGAATCGCCGGGACTGTGCCCTCCGCCATCAGCCGGCTCCGAAGCACCCGGCATTCCGGAGAGTCCGGGGGCTCGCCGAGAAGCCGTGTGCGCGCAGCAAGTTGCACTGCCGGCTCGCCGTCGAGCAGCCAGGACATCACATCCATGCTTCCAGCGTAGGGCGCCGGGAACGCCACGGTGAAGGTCCCCGCCATGCATCGGAGGCCGCGCCAGGATCGACCGTGGAGCGCCCTCGCGGCCGTCCGGCCGTCCGCACGCTAGACTGGCACCGCCGCACACCAAAGTGTGAGCCTGCCTGGAGCGGCCGAAGACGCGCCGCCGGCGGTCCATAGCTACTGCGCCCGAGCGGCTGCAGTTACAGATAAGGCAAGACCCTGACCGATATCATCCCCGACAGCGTGCCCGCTGCTGACCCCGAACGCACCTTCGAAGACCTTGGCGTGATCCCAGAGATCGTCGAGGCTCTAGCCAAGATCAATATCGAGCACCCCTTCCCGATCCAGAGCCTCTCCATCCCGATCGCCATCGGCGGAACCGACATGATCGGACAGGCCCGCACCGGGACCGGCAAGACCCTTGCCTTCGGCATCTCGCTGCTGCAGCGCATCCTCGTCCCAACCGACCCGGGCTACCCCGCGATGCCCTTCCCCGGCGCCCCGCAGGCGCTGGTGATGTGCCCGACCCGCGAGCTGGCGCTGCAGGTCACCCGTGACCTCGACGTCGCCTCCAGCGTGCGGAAGGCCCGGATCCTCACCGTCTACGGTGGCGTCGGCTACGAAACCCAGCTGGAAGCCCTCGGCGACGGCGTCGATGTCGTGGTCGGCACCCCGGGACGACTCCTCGACCTGGCCAACCGCCGTTCCCTTGACCTGTCCAAGGTGAAGGTGCTGGTGCTGGACGAGGCCGACGAGATGCTCGACCTCGGCTTCCTGCCGGACGTGGAGCGGCTGATCAGCAAGACCCCGAAGTCCCGGCAGACCCTGCTGTTCTCGGCCACGATGCCCGCAGCGATCGTCGCCCTCTCCCGGATGCACCTGAACCAGCCGGTCAACGTCCGGGCCGAGACCCATGACGCCCAGCTGACCGTGCCGGACACCACCCAGTTCGTCTACCAGGCGCACGACCTGGACAAGCCCGAGATCGTCGGTCGCCTCCTGCAGTCACCGGTGTGCACCCGCACCATGATCTTCACCCGCACCAAGCGGGCAGCCCAGCGGCTGGCCGACGAACTGGTCGATCGCGGCTTCGAGGCCACCTCGATCCACGGCGACCTGAACCAGGCTGCCCGGGAGAAGGCACTCAAGAAGTTCCGCGACGGCAAGGTCGACGTGCTGGTGGCCACCGATGTGGCCGCCCGCGGTATCGACATCACCGATGTCAGCCACGTCGTGAACTACGAGTGCCCCGATTCGGAGATGACCTACGTGCACCGGATCGGCCGCACCGGTCGCGCCGGCGCCACGGGCATCGCGGTAACGCTGGTCGACTGGGCCGACGTGACCCGCTGGAACTTGATCAACAAGGCCCTCGACCTCGATCTCCCCGAGCTGGTCGAGACCTATTCCAACTCCCCGCACCTGTTCGCAGAACTCGAGATCCCCGAGGGGATCCGGGGCCGGTTGAAGGAAGCAGCCCCGCGTGAGCCGCGCGAACGTGACGGTCACCACCGGGACGGTCACCGGGACGGTCACCGGGACGGTCACCGGGACGGTCACAAGGACCACAAGGAACACCGGGACCGCAAGGAGCGGCCGGCGAGCGACCGTTCCCGTCGCCGCCTCCGCAACGGCGAGCCGGTCGAGGGCGTCGAGGGCATGACCCTCGTCGAGGTTCCGACCGGCAGCGCTCCTGCCGCCGAGGCGTCCGCGGTCGATGGCACGGCTGCGGGCCAGGCCAACGGTGCACCGCGCCGGCGTCGTCGACGCAGCAGCGCGAACCGGGACAGCAGCGCGAACCGGGACAGCGCGGCAGTGACGGCCGACGTTTCGTAACGTTCCTCAACAGCAGCGACCTGGGCAAGAGCCCGGGTCGTTTGTGCTTCCTGCGGTTGCGGGGCTTTCAGTAGGTCATGTTCATTGCTGCCCTGACCTCGGCCAGGGTGGCGTCGCCGACCTCGTTGGCATGGGCGTTGCCCTTGCGCAACACGTCCAGCAGGTAGCCGGGGTCGCCGGCCAGCTCGACCCGGCGGGCCCGGATCGGGGCGAAGAACTCGTTCACGGCCTCGGTGACCAGCTTCTTCAGGCCCCCGCCGCCGGCATCCCCCAGCCCGGACGCGATCTCGACCGGGTCCTGGCCGGTGCACAGCGACACCAGCATGACCAGGTTCGACACCTCGGGGCGGTTCGCCGGGTCGTAGCCGATGTTGCGGTCGGAGTCGGTGACCGCCTTCTTGATCAGCCGGGCGGTGGTGTCGGCGTCCATGCCGATCTCGATCACGTTGCCCTTGGTCTTGCTCATCTTCGTGCCGTCCAGTCCGAGCACCGTCGATGCCTTGCTGAGCAGCGCCTCGGCCTGCGGGAAGATCGGCCGCGCCGGGTCGACGCGGCCGTAGCGCTCATCGAACCGGCGCGCGACCACCCGGGTCTGCTCCAGGTGCGGCAGCTGGTCCTTGCCGACCGGGACGAGGTTGGCCTTGCAGAACAGGATGTCGGCGGCCTGGTGCACCGGGTACGTGAGCAGCAGGCCTGACATCGGCCGGTCGCCGGTGGCCTCGAGCTCTGCCTTCACGGTGGGGTTGCGGCGCAGCTCGGCGTCGGTCACCAGGGAGAGGAACGGCAGCAGCAACTGGTTGAGGGACGGGACGGCGGAGTGCGCGTAGATCGTGGACTTCGCCGGGTCGATGCCGATGGCGAGGTAGTCGGCCATCATGCCGAGCACCCGCTCCTGGATGGGGCCGGTGCCGTCGCGGTCGGTGATCACCTGGTAGTCGGCGATCAGGATGAAGGTGTCGACCCCCGCGTCCTGGATGCGTACGCGGTTCGCCAGTGAGCCGAAGTAGTGGCCCAGGTGCAGGTTGCCGGTGGGCCGGTCACCGGTCATCACCCGGAACCTGGACGGATCGACGGCGATCTGCGCCTCGATCTCGATGCTTCTGGCCTCTGTCCGCCGCAGCGAGGCCTCCGAGGTGGAGGCGGCGAGCTGATCCCCGGCGTCCTGGGGCTGGTCGGTCATGGGTGTACTGCCTTCGCGATCGTTGGGGAACCGAGTGGTGACTTTACACCGCCGCGGCGTCGCTCCCCTCCAGGCGACCGCCCCGCTCGGCCGTTCGGCGGTGGATCTCCGCCAGCACCTCCGGCGCAGTGGTGTTGCAGCCCAGGTCGTGGTCCATCTTCCCCACGCCGTGGTAGTCCGAGGATCCGGTGGCCAGCAGCCCGAGCCGGTCGGCGAGGTCCCGAAGTTCGGCGCGCGTCGCTTCGTCGTGGTCCTGGTGGTCCACCTCCAATCCGTCCAGCCGTCGGGCAGCAGCCAGGTCGGCGAGCAGCCGGGGCGGCAGCTGGTCGCGGCTCATCCGGCCCCAGGGGTGCGCGATCACGGTCACGCCCCCGGCAGCCTTGATCAGGTCGAGCGCCCTGGTCAGGGGGGCGGCGTACCGGCCGACGAAGATCGGCTTGTCGTCGCCGAGCCAGATGTCGAAGGCCTCGCGACGATCGGCGACGTAGCCGAGTTCGACCATCGCGTCGGCAACGTGCGGCCGTCCCACCGACGGGCTGTCCCCGACGTGGCGGTCCAGCACCTGCTCGGGGACCGGCATGCCGAAGCGCGCGAGATTGGCCAGCATCCCCGGGACGCGTCCGCTGCGCCCGGCCCGGACCCGCGCCAGCTCGGCCAGCAGCGCCGCGTCGTCGGTCCGACAGCCGTAACCGAGCACGTGGACAGAGCTGCCGCGGTGCTGGGTGGACATCTCGATCCCGCGAAGCACCCGCACACCCAGTCCTTCCCCGGCAGCTGTGGCCTCGGCAAGGCCGTCGAAGGTGTCGTGATCGCAGAGGGCCAGCACGTCCAGCCCGGCCGCGACCGCAGCCGCCACCAGTTCTGCCGGGCTCTCGGTGCCGTCGGAAAAGGAGCTGTGGGTGTGCAGGTCGATGCGCATGCCCACATCTTGCCCCGCCCGTCCGACTTGTCAGGAGTTTGGGGGCCTCCCACCCGCCGAGGGCCCCTCCAACCGGTCGAGGGCCAGCGCTAGCGTCGAGGGCCAGTCCCCAGGGCCGGGCCTTCGACGCTAAGGCTGGCCCTCGGCGTGGTTGGGGGCTGGGCGGGACGTGAGCGTTGCGGCCGTCAGCCGGCGAGCATTGCCCGGATCTGGCTGAGCCCGACATTCATCCTGGCCACGTCCGGGGACCCGTCGGCCAGCTGCTGGATGGTCGCCACCCGGTTCGCCACCATCGGGTCGGCGGCGCTCCAGGCCGCCACCAGGTCCTCGGCGGACAATCTCGGGTCGGCGCCGGCCAGCACCTCGGCGGTCAGTTCGGCGTGCGCTGCGAGGAGCTCGTCGCGCAGGGCCGCGCGGGCCATCGCGTCCCAGCGCACCTGGCGAGGCAGCACGTCCACTCCTGCCATCAGCAGATCGATGCCGAGCGCATCGGCGAGCCGGAAGTGCACCTGTGCGACCCGCCTGGGCTCCACTCCGAGCCGGTGGGCCACCTGCACCACGCCCAACAAGGTGTGTGCCTGGCCAGCGGTAACCAGGTTGTCGACCAGCCCCGGCGGTACCCCGGCATCCACCCAGCGGGTGGTGGCCGCCGCGGCCGCCCTTGCCTGTTCCCCGGCCAGCAGCCGGCCCAGTTCCGGACGCAGCCTTGCGACGTCGGGTCCGTACTCGGCGACGGCTGCGGCCACGTCCAACGGACCCCGCTGGTGGTGTAGCAGCCAGCGGGTGCCCCGCTCCACCATCCGGCGCAAGGTCACCCGAAGCTCGGTCGCATCGGCGGCGTCCAGCCCGGTCAACCGCCGCAGCCGAACCTCGTCGAGCCCGACGGCGAACACGGCCCGGGACGCCAATTGGGCCCGGATGATGTCGGCCACCCCGGCGCCGGTCTCGCTGGACAGCCGGTGGTAGGCGGTGATTCCCTGGCTGTTGACGAACCGGTTCACCGCGACGGTGGTGATGATCTCGCGGGCCAGCCGGTGCCCGGGCATGACCGAGGCGTAACGCTCGCGCAGCGGCGCCGGGAAGTACTGCACCAGCCGGTCGGCAAGGTAGGGGTCGTCGGGAAGGTCCGAGGCCAGCACCCACCGGCTGAGCGCAATCTTGGTGTAGGACAGCAGCACCGCCAGCTCCGGCCGGTACAGCCCGTCGTCGGCCGCTATCCGCGCCGTCATCTCCTCGCTTGACGGGAGGAACTCCAGCTGTCGGTCCAGCAGTCCGGCAGCCTCGAGCGTCCGCATCCAGGCCTCGTGCTGGCCGGCCAGCACCACCCGCCGGTACATCGAGTTGGCAAGGGCGAGGTTCTGGTCGAAGTTGTGGGCAAGTACCAGCTGGGCCACCTCGCCGGTCATCGTGGCCAGTAGCACGTCCCGGTCGACGACCGACAACCGTCCGGACGCCAGCTCCGGGGCCAGCAGGACCTTGATGTTCACCTCGTGGTCGGAGGTGTCCACACCGGCGGAGTTGTCGATGAAATCGGTGTTGATCCGACCACCGGCCCGGGCGTACTCGATCCGGCCGAGCTGGGTGAAGCCGAGGTTGCCGCCCTCCGCGACACAGCGTGCCCGCAGCGCGCTCCCGTCAACCCGGACCGGGTCGTTGGCCTTGTCACCGGCGTCGGCGTGGCTCTCGCTCGCAGCCTTGACGAACGTCCCGACGCCACCGTTGAACAGCAGGTCCACCGGCGCGGCGAGGATGGCGCTGACCAGATCGTTCGGGGCGAGGCGGCGGACGTCCCGGCCCAGCCCGAGGGCTGCCGCAACTGCCGGGTCGATCGGGATCGATTTGGCGTCGCGCCGGTACACCCCGCCGCCGGCCGAGATCAGCTTCGAGTAGTAGTCGGCCCACGTCGAGGTGGGCTGGTCGAACAACCGTTGCCGCTCGGCAAATGAAGCCGCCGGGTCCGGGTTGGGGTCGAGGAAGATGTGGAGGTGGTTGAAGGCGGCGACCAGCCGCATGCGATCAGACAGCAGCATCCCGTTGCCGAAGACGTCGCCGGCCATGTCGCCGATGCCGACGCACGTGAACTCGTCGGCGAGGGGGTCCAGCCCCAGGTCCGCGAAGTGCCGCTTGACCGACTCCCAGGCGCCTCGCGCCGTGATGCCCATCTCCTTGTGGTCGTAGCCGCTGGAGCCGCCGGACGCGAACGCGTCACCCAGCCAGAAGCCCCGGCCAACCGAGACCTCGTTGGCCAGGTCGGAGAAGGTTGCGGTCCCCTTGTCTGCGGCGACCACGAGGTAGGGATCATCGTCGTCGTAGCGCAGCACCCGGTCGGGCGGAACCACCTGGGCGCCGACGATGTTGTCGGTGAGGCTGAGCAGGGCGTCGACGAACAGCCGGTAGCACGCCCGGCCCTCGGCGAGCCACGCCTTCCGCTCGGTCGGGCTCGGCAGCCGCTGGGGCACGAAGCCACCCTTGGCCCCCACCGGGACGATCACGGTGTTCTTGACCATCTGCGCCTTCACCAGCCCGAGGATCTCGGTCCGGAAGTCCTCCCGCCGGTCGGACCAGCGCAGGCCGCCGCGGGCCACCGGCCCGAACCGCAGGTGGACACCGTGGACCCGGGGCGAGTAGACGAAGACCTCATACTCCGGACGGGGCTCCGGCAGCATGGCCAGCTCGGCCGGCAGGAGCTTCAGCGCCCAGGTCGGGTTGCCGGAGAACGCGTTGGTGCGGACGCCGGCCCGGATCACCGCAAGGAAGGCCCGAAGGATCCGGTCGTGGTCGAGGCTGACGACGGCGTCCAGCTGTTCACCGAGCCAGCGGTAACGCTCGGCGAGCGCCGCCTCGCGGGCCTGGGGGTCGGAGAACAGGTCCGGCGAGAACCTGGTCTCGAACGCTGCCACCAGCCCGGCGGCGATCTCAGGGTAGGTGTTCATCGCGCTGGCGATGTAGGTCTGGCTGAACGGCACCCCGGCCTGCAGGAGGAAGCGCGAGATCCCGCGCAGCCAGCTCACCTGGCGCCAGTCGAGGCCGGACGAGACCACCAGCCGGTTCAGGTTCCCGGCCTCGCACTGCCCGGTCCAGGAGGCGACGAAGACGTCCATGAACCGTTGGCGGCCCGCCGCGTCCCACGAGGCCGCGTCGGTGTCGGGGGGCAGCTTCAGGCCGAAGTCGTAGACCAGCACCCTCCTGCCCCGGAGGTCCCAGCTGTAGGGACGCTCGTCGATCACCTCTGCGCCCAGCACCGACAGGTGCGGCATCGCCTGGGTCAGTGACATCGACTGGTGCGAGATGATCTTCAGCCGCAGGTCGGAGGCATCGGTTTCCTCCAGCGGTTCGGCCAGGCTCAGCCGCAGGTCGTCCGGCCCGGTGAGCTGGTTGGCGAGCGACAGGTCGGCAACCGCCACAGCCGGCGGGTAGTCGGCGGTGTAGGCCTCGCTGAACTCCACTCCCCGCTGCTCGCTTGGCAGGGTGTCGACCAGGGCGACAAAAACGTCCTCCCAGCTGCGGGTCGCCGCAGCGCACTCGGTCGCGATCGCGTCCGTGTCAGGCTCGGCCGGCGCGTTCGGTCCCAGCCTGACCACGAAGAACAGCCTGGTCAGCACCGACTCGCTGACCAGCGTGGTGAACTCGAGCTCCACCCCGCCCAGCCGGGCCAGCAGGACGTCCTGGATCCGCAGCCTGGCTGCGGTGTTGTACCGGTCGCGGGGCAGATAGACGATCGCGGTGGCGAAGTTGCCGTAGCGGGCCCGCCGCAGGAACACCCTGGTCTGGCGCCGCTCCCGCAGCGCCGCGATCGCCGCAACGATCGGGGCGAGCTCGTCGATCCCGGCTTCGAACAGTTCGTCGCGAGGGTAGCCAGCCACCACCTGACGGACGGCGTTCCAGCCGTAGGAGTGCGGCTCGAAACCGCAACCGCTGAGCAGCCGGCTGCCCTTGGCGGCCAGCACCGGGATGTTCGCCACCGACTCGGTGTAGGCGGAGGCGGCCAGCAGGCCGAGGAAGCGGCGTTCCAGCAGCAGCTCGCCGGCGGCGGAGAAGCTACGGACAGCGATGTGCTCCAGGTACACCGGACGGTGCACGGGCGAACGCTGCGGGTCCCGCACCATCACCAGCAGGTCGCGTTCGCCGGGCGCCGGGACGGTCACAGCGTCGGGTTCTTCAGCATTCCGGAGGATGCCGAGACCGGTTCCGGGCACCGGCGCCAGCACCCCGGCGGTCGGTACGAACTCGGCGTAACCGAGGAACACGAAATGGTCCGCCACCAGCCACTCCAAGAGCTCGACCGCCTCGTCGCCAGCCGGGCTGCCGTCGCCGCGCAGCTCACCGACGGCAGCGTTGGCCCGTGCCAGCATCGGCTGCCAGTCCTCGACGGCGACGGTCACCGCGGCCAGCGCCTGCCGCAGCCCGGTCAACAGCCGGTCCGTGAGGGCCTCGGCGGCCTCGCCAAGCGGTGGGTAGATCTCGATCGCGATCCAGGACTCGGCCAGCCCATCGGGATCGCCGATCCCGGTCAGCACCCCGGACTCGTCGCGGAGCACCCGCAACTGCGGATGGTAGAGCCACCGCAGGTTCCACTCCTGGCGGGTGAGTTCCATCGTGACCGTGTCGACCAGGAAGGGACGATCGTCGGTCACCAGCAGGGCGAGCGTCGAGCCGTCCTGGCCAATGCCGTCGACCTGCCCTGGAGTCAGTACCTGGAGCGCATGCTCACCGGCGACCCGTCGCCGGCCAAGTTCCAGGTGCTGCGCCACGGTGCAGGCGAGGGTGGCGGGGTGGATGTCGGCCAGGTCCGGTTCGGGCACCGGCGCGAGGTAGGCGGCCAGGAGCGATCCGCTGATGTCATCGGCCCCCTCGGCCATCGCTGCGGACAGGATCGAGTCACGCAACCCTGCAGAAGTACCAGGCACCACAGTGGACACGACTGCTCCTTCGCAGCGAGTAAGGCTCCCTCAGACTATCCACGCAACAATGGCCCTCATGGAGATACACGCCACCAACGACTTCGCCGCGCCTGTCGAGCGGGTGTTTTCGATGCTCATCGACCGGGTCTTCCTGCACGCGGTGTGCCTGGCGACCGAACCGCTCGAGCACGACGTGAGCGTGACGGGGCTGCAAACCTCCACCCGTCGGGTGATGCCGACACCGTCGGTCGTGAGCCGGCTGGCTGGACCAACCCTGGCGATCGTCGACCAGATCACCTGGGACGCGGCCCCTGTCGACGGCGTCCGGCGCGGGAAGGCCCTGATCAGCGTTGAGGGGATGCCGGCCCAGCTTGATGGCACCGTCACCCTGACCCCTGGCGGACGCGGCTCTGTGCTCAGCTACGACGGCGAACTCACCGTTCGCGTGCCCCTTCTCGGCCCGGGGCTGGCCAGGCAGGCTGCGCCAGCCCTGCTGGAAGCGCTCGAGGTCCAGCAGCGCGTCGGGGACGAGTTCCTCACCCGCTAGCCGGGCGGACGTATCTGACAGACCGGACAACGCGACAGACGTGGAGCCACCGGTCCGTATCAACGAAGAGAGTCTCCTCCTCCTATTTGGGACGAGGAGTTCCAATGACCTACCTGCTCGATTGGGCCACCACCGGCACCGAGGTTCTGGTTGCGGTCAGCGATCCGTCCGACGCTACGAAGGGCAGGCACTTGGTGCCGGGTCGCGTCGAGCGGGACTGGCAGGACCGGCCGGTGATGCTGTTCACCCTCCCCTGCTGCGGCCTGCCCCAAACCGTCGATGCAACCCGCCTGGCCAGTACCTCCGCTGCCCTGCACATAGCCGACAACGGCGAAGGTTGGGCCCTCACAGTGTTCGCAGAAGGGTCCGAAGCCCACCTGCGTTGGCTGATCCGCGAAACCCAGCGGGACATCCGTCAGTTGCTTGGCGATCGGGTAATCGGAATCCCGCGAGCCAGCAGGAAACTCTGCGAACTTGCGGACACCCTGAACACCCTGGTGTGCCGGGCGACCCTGATGGCTGAACCGGTCTTCAATCAGGTCAAGGCCGCGGCCTGATCCGCGGAACGTGGGAACCGGGGAACTTAGCAGTTCAGTTTCCGGGCCCGCTACCCCGCAGGATCGCCGTCATCTTCTTCCCTCTCGCCAGCTCGTCGACCAGCTTGTCCAGGTAGCGGAGCTTCTGCATCAGCGGGTCTTCGATCTGTTCGACCCGATGGCCGCAGATCACTCCCGTGATGAGGGAGGCGTTCGGGTTGATCCCTGGGGCCTCAGCAAAGAAGGTCGCCACGTCGACCCCGACGTTGATGGCTCGCTCCAGACCGGCAGCGTCGTAACCGGTCAGCCAGGAGATCACCTGATCCACTTCTTCCTTGCTGCGGTTCTTCCGCTCCACCTTGTTGACGTACAGCGGGTAGATGCTGGCAAAGCTGGTGGCGAAGATCCGGTGTGTCATCGTCTGTCTCCCGTTGTCGTACGGATGGCCGGACAGCCAGCCATCGTAGTAGCCGTCAACGGAAGTCGCGGGAGCGGTGGACCACCATGATCGGCAGCGGCTCGAGCCGGTCGGCGACCACGTTCACCACGCCTTCGGGCGAGCGTTCCAGCTTTCCGCGCACGATCAGCGCCGGCGAGGAGCGCGCGATCCGCCGGTAGCGCTGCCACACCCCCACCGAGCAGACCACGTTCACCAGGCCGAACTCGTCCTCGAGGCTCACGAAGGTGATCCCGGAAGCCGTGCCCGGCCGCTGCCGGTGGGTGACAAGTCCACCCACCTCCACCCGGCGATCCGGCTCGGCGGTGGCGAGGCCGGCCGTACTGAGCACCCCGCGGGCTTCCAGCTCAGCACGCAGCTGTGCGATCGGGTGGTCGGCGGTGCTCAGCCCCGTGGCCCACAGGTCGTCGGCCAGCACCTCGGTGGGCGTCGGCTCGTCGAACAGCAGCGGCTGGGACGCGACCAGGGTGCCGGGCAGCGAGCCCGGTTGGTCCAGCGCGGCGCTGCCGGCCCGCCACAACGCCTGTCGCCGGGTCAGCCCGAGGCACTCCAGCGCCCCCGCGGCTGCCAGCGCCTCCAGGTGCTCTGCCGTCAGCCCGGTGCGGCGCACCAGGTCCTCCATGGAACGGAAATCCCCATGCGCCTTGCGTTCGGTGACGATCCGGTCGGCCACGCCCCGACCGATGCCGCGGACCGCGGCGAGGCCGAGCCGCACCGCGAAGTTCCCGTCCCGGCGGTGCGCGGCCGACTCGTCGACGGCAGTTGCGTCGAAGCCGCCAACCTTCGGCTGTCGGCGCTCGCGGCAGGCGTCCCGACCGGTCGGCCCTGCCACTGCCGGTCGAGCCTCGCCGTCGCTGGTTGAGCTTGTCGAGACCCGGTGACCCGCGGTGGCCTCGACGACTTCGGCCGGCGGGTCTCCAGGTTCGGTCGGCTCCAGGCCGGCGTCCACGCCGGAGCGGGTCAGGTCGGGGCGCAGCACCACGACGCCGTGCCGGCGGGCGTCGGAGACCAGGGTCGCCGGGGAGTAGAACCCCATCGGCTGGGCACGCAGCAGCCCGGCAAGGAACGCCGCCGGGTAGTGCAGCTTCATCCAGGAGGAGGCGTAGACCAGCAACGCGAAGGACAGCGAGTGCGACTCGGCGAAGCCGAAGTTGGAGAAGGCCTGGATCTGGGCGTACAGGTGATCGGCCGCCTGGCCGACCAGGCCGTTGCGGGCCATGCCCGCATACAGCTTCTGCCGCAGCGACTCGATCCGCTCCAGCCCACGCTTGGAACCCATCGCCCGACGCAGCAGGTCTGCGTCCTCACCGCTGCAGTCCCCCACAGCCATCGCCATCTGCATCAGCTGTTCCTGGAAGACCGGCACCCCGAGGGTGCGTTTCAGCACCGGCTCAAGCTTCGGGTGTGGGTAGGTGACCGGCTCCCGGCCCAGCCGGCGGCGGACGAACGGGTGCACGGCCCCGCCCTGGATCGGACCGGGCCGGATCAGGGCGATCTGGACCACCAGGTCGTAGAAGCGTCGCGGCTGGAGCCGGGGCAGCAGTCCCATCTGGGCCCGGGACTCCACCTGGAACACGCCGATCGAATCGGCCCGGCAGAGCATGTCGTAGACACCCTGCTCCTCCTTCGGCAGGGTGGCCAGGTCCCAAGACTCCCCGGTGTGCTCCCGCGCCAGGTCGAAGCAGTGCTGCAGTGCCGCCAGCATCCCGAGGCCCAACAGGTCGAACTTCACCAGCCCCATCCAGGCGGCATCGTCCTTGTCCCACTGGATCACGGTGCGGTTGGCCATCCGGGCGTGTTCGATCGGCACCACCTCGCCCACGGGCCGCTCGGTGAGCACCATGCCGGCCGAGTGGATGCCAAGGTGTCTTGGCGCCTTCAACAGCTGGTTGGTCAGTTCGACGACCGCACCGGGCAGAACCTGCTCTGGGCCTTTCGAAGGTCCCTGCTCCGAACTCACCGACGACCCCCACCCGTCCACCTGCCGCGCGAAGGCGTCCCCCTGGCCAGGGCTGTACCCAAGCGCCCTTGAGATGTCACGGATGGCGTTCTTGGGCCGGTACTGGATCACGTTGCAGACCTGGGCGGCCCGCTCCCGGCCGTAGCGGTCGAAGACCCACTGAATGATCTCCTCCCGGCGGTCGGCGTCGAAGTCGACGTCGATGTCCGGCTCCTCGTCGCGCAGGGCGGACAGGAACCTTTCGAACGGCAGGTCGTAGGCGATCGAGTCGACGGCTGTGATGCCGAGCAGGAAGCAGACAGCGGAGTTCGCCGCCGACCCGCGGCCCTGGCAGAGGATCCCGCGACGCTTCGCCTCCGCGACGATGTCGTGGACGATCAGGAAGTAGCCCGGGAAGTCCTTGGCCTCGATCACCGCAAGTTCCCGCTCGATCCGCTCGGCGTCAGCGCTGGACAGGTCCGGGTAGCGGTCCGGCACCGCGTCCCAGACGAGGTGCCGCAGCCAGGACATCGGGGTGTGGCCGGCGGGCACCGCCTGCTTTGGCAGGGCGGGCTTGGCCCGGCGGAGCGGGAAGGCCAGCTCGTCGGCCAGGGCAACGGTGCGCTCGACCGCGCCCGGGTAACGGGCGAACCTTGCGGTCATCTCCGCCCCGCTGCGCAGGAAGGCGGTGCCGCCGGCCGGCAACCAGCCGTCGAGCGCGTCCAGGCTGCGGTTGGCCCGCACTGCTGCTACCGCCTGCGCGAGCGGGTGCTGCGCGGGGGTGGCGTAGTGGACGTTTCCGGTGGCGATCGTTGGCAGTCCGCGATCCCCGGCCAGCGCCGCGAGGGCGTCATTGCGGGTGGAATCCAGCGGACTCCCCTGGTCGATCAGTTCCACGAACACCCGGTCGGGTCCGAACCGGTGCACCAGCTCGTCCAGCTCCCGTCCAGCCCCAGCCGACCCCTCGGTGACGAGCGCCTGCCGCACCGCCCCCTTGCGACAGCCCGTGAACACCACCCACTGCCCGCCCGCCCGCTCGGCCAGGTCGTCCTGGTCGTAGTCCGGACGGCCCTTCTGCCCGCCGGCCAACTGGCCGTGCGTGATCGCTGCCGCGAGCCGGTGGTAGCCCTCCTCACCGACGGCCAGAACCAGCAGGTGCGAACCGGTCGGGTCCGGTTGTCCCGCCTGTGGCGCTGGCAGCTCGAGGGACAGTTCGGCCCCGAACACCGTCAGCAGGCGCATCGACTCGGCCGCCTCGGCGAACCGGACGATGCCGTACAGCCCATCGTGGTCGGTGATGGCGAGGGCGTGCAGTCCCAGCCGTTCCGCCTCCTCGGCCAGTTCCGCCGGACCGGATGCCCCGTCAAGGAACGAGAAGGAGGAGTGGGCATGGAGTTCGGCGTAGGGCACCACGTCCACCGGGCGCCGGATCTCCGCAGGCACGTAGGGGTGCCGGCGCCAGGAGACCGGAACATCCTGTGGCGGCCCGGTGGCCGGTGGTGCGGTCCTTAGCGTCCGTTCCAGCATCCGCCAGGTCATCGGCGGGTTGTTGAAGCCCATCAGTCGTACCTGCCTTCTGCCCACCAGCGGCCGCCCTGCAACACCAGTAGCCAGGCCGTGCCGGCGTCGTCGATCACCTGGAACCGGCTGGCGCTGCGGTGCCTGGCCGGGTCCCACGCGCGCTCGTCGATCGTCCAGGGACCGGCCCAGCCAACGACTGCGCGCCGGTCGTCGCCGACCAGCAGTGCGGGTTGCCCAACCAGTTGCCCACGCCCGTCGAGCGCTACCGACTCCTCAGCCGGGGTCAGCACCTGCACCGGTTTCGGTTCGGCGAACACCGATGCCGGCAGTGGGTCCGGCACCCGGCCGGGCCAGGGCCGTTCGGGTGGAGCGCCCACGACCGGACGGTCCCCCCAGGGCACGAGCACCTGGCGCTCCGCAAGCCAGCGGCCGCCACCGATCCGGGCGGTGAGCACACCTTCGTGGCCGAGCATGGCCTGGACGCGGGAGAGCACGTGGTGCACCCGTTCGTCGGTTCCGGAACCGAACAGCCCGGGGACGTGGTTGGCGAGCGCGTCCACCGCGACCGGTTCCAGCCGAAGGCTGGTGACCGCACTGTTGAGCTGGCTGCCGGCCGCTGCCTGAAGCTGCCACCGGATCCGGTCGACGACGGCCGCCGGCTCGAAGACTCCGGGGGTCAGCCAGGTGCGCACCACGAGCTCGTCGAGTTCTCCGGTCACTTCCACCCGCAGTTCGGTGCAGGCCAGCCCGGCGGCGGTCAGGGCAGAGATGAACTCCTCGACCATCGTCCTGGCCGTGAAGGCGACCTGCTCGACCAGGGCCAGCGGCGGCTCGAAGTCCAGCTGCCGGGTCAGTTCGGGTGGCGGGACGCGTGGCTGCACCCGGCTCGGGTCCCGACCGGACGCCAGGGTGTGCAGCCTGAGCCCGTGGACGCCGAAGCGGTCGCGCACGGCCGCTGGTCCCAGCGCCGCGAAGGCGCCGAGGGTGTGTACCCCCAGCCGGGGCAACAGGCCGGTCAGCGACTCGTCGCCGAGCCGGGCGACCGGGAGCGGGGCGAGGAAGGCAGCAGCTGCCCCAGCCGGCACGATCCGCACCGGGTTGCCGGCGTAGGCAGCTTGCAGCGCGGTGAAGATCCCATCCGCGATGCCCACCTTTCCGGACGTGATGCCCACCTCCACCACCACGGCTTCGAGGAGCACTTCGGCGGCTTCGGCCTCACTGCCGACGTAGCCGGCCAGACCGCGGGACCGCAGCGCGCACTCCCCGGGGCGAACCACCTGAACGCCCGGGGCCAGCCGCTCCACGCATTCGACCACCTGCGCGAACTCGCGGCTGTCCCTTGCCTCGTCCGCCGGTAGCACCAGCAGGCTCGGGCAGCGGGACTGGGCCTCCCGGCGGCGCTGCCCGGTCGCAACGCCTTCCGCGGCCGCCTCGGGTGAACAGGCCGTCACCCGATTCGCAGCAACCACCGCAACGGGCCTGGCTGCGTCGACGCCCTCGGCCAGCGCCCAGGCGGTGACCGGCCAGCCCGGGAACCACAGCACCAGGCACCGGTCGCCAGCCGACGTGTCCGCAGGGCCGGTTCCGATTGCCATCAGCCCGCCACCTTCAGGCCAACCGGGCGGTCCACTCCAGCCGGCGACACCGGCTTCCCGAGGCGCCCGTCCGGACCGGGCAGGACCAGCCGGGTGGCGCGCGGCACCGGCAGCCGTCGGGAGGTGGCCGTGACCGTCACCTCCCGGCCCTCAAGGTGGCCGTAGCCGGCAGCGACTCCCCACCAGCGCGGCTGGGACGCGGTCAGCCTGGCCTCTGACCGCGGCCAGGGGCCGTCGACCAGGAGCACTGCTTCCCGGTCCCGCAGTCTGGACATCAGCCTTGCCGCGTCCCCTTCGCTGACCCTTCCGGACGGCCGGACGGCGACGACCGGCAAGGCCTCCACCAGGGCGGCCGTTGCGGCCAGCCACTGCTCATCGGGGTCGGGAACCAGCGCCAGCCGATCGAGCGCCACCCCGGCATGCGCTGCGGCCTCCACGCCGAACTCCGGCATGCCGATGACACCACACCAGTAACCCTCCCGGGACGGCTCGGCCAACAGCGCAATCAACAAAGCACCACAGCCGGCCAGGGAGTACGCCGCCCCGGGTTTCAGCCCGCCGTCCGGCAGCAGTCCGGCCAGGTCGGGATGCACCGGGTAGTGGCTCAGCCGGAATCGGGCCTCCTTCACCGCCACCTGCGCACGCAACCGCTCCAGCAGCTCCCCGGTCGGGGCCTGGTTCACGGGTGCGGTCATCACCTGTCGATGATCGAACAGTTGTTCGATTTCGTCAAGCGATCGGAGTCAATCGATCGAGTTCCCCCAGGATCGGTGCTCCAGGTTGGGGATCGGACCCAGGGTCAGGACTCCGCGAGCATGTGCGGGTAGCCGGTGCCGACCGGTGGCAGCAGGTTCTCCTTGATCGACCGCGGGCTGACCCAGCGCATCAGGTTCCACAGCGATCCGGCCTTGTCGTTGGTGCCCGAAGCCCGGCTCCCGCCGAAGGGTTGCTGACCCACCACTGCACCCGTGGGCTTGTCGTTGACGTAGAAGTTCCCGGCTGCATGGCGCAGCATCCGGGAAGCCTGCTCAACTGCAGCCCGATCAGTAGCGAAGATCGCCCCGGTCAGTGCGTAGGGCGAAGTATCGTCCACCATCTGTAGTACATCGTCGTACAGATCATCCTCGTAGACGAAGATGGACAGAATCGGGCCGAAGTACTCGGTGGTGAAGATGTCCTGGCGCGGATTGTCGGACGTGATCAGTGTCGGCCGAACGTACCAGCCCTCGCTGCGGTCGTAGGTGCCGCCGGCGATGATCTCGGCGTCGGAGGAGTTGCGCGCCCGCTCGATGGCGCTGGAGAGCTTGTCGAAGGCACGCTCGTCGATCACGGCGGAGGTGAAGTTGGCGAAGTCGCGGACGTCGCCGACGGTCAGCGCCTCGACCTGCTCGACCAGGTCGTCGCGAATCAGGTCCCACAGGCTGCGCGGCAGGTAGCACCGCGAGGCGGCAGAACACTTCTGGCCGGAGTATTCGAAGGCGCCCCGGATCAGCGCGGTCACCAGGGTGGCCGGATCGGCGGACGGATGTGCAACGACGAAGTCCTTGCCCCCGGTCTCCCCCACCAGCCGCGGGTAGGCCCGGTAGCCGGCGATGTTGGCTCCGACCTGGCCCCACAGGCTCTGGAAGACCCGGGTGGAACCGGTGAAGTGGATCCCGGCCAGGTCGGGATGGCTGAGCGCGACGCTGGAGACCTCGGCACCGTGGCCCGGCACCATGTTGATCACCCCGGCCGGCAGGCCGGCCTCGACCAGCAACTGCATCCACAGGTCGGCGGCGAAGCTCTGGGCGAGGGCCGGCTTCCAGATCACCGTGTTGCCCATCAGGGCCGGGGCGGTGGGCAGGTTGCCGGCGATCGCGGTGAAGTTGAACGGGGTGATCGCATAGACGAACCCATCCAGTGGCCGGTAGTCCATCCGGTTCCAGATGCCTGCTGAGCTGACCGGCTGGTTGGCGTAGAGCTCGCGGGCGAAGGCGACGTTGAACCGCAGAAAGTCGATCAGTTCGCAGGCGGAGTCGATCTCTGCCTGCTGGGCGGTCTTGCCCTGGCCCAGCATGGTGGCCGCGTTCAGCAGGTCCCGCCTGGGTCCGGCCAGCAGTTCCGCTGCTCGCAGGAAGACGGCCGCCCGTTCGTCGAACGGGGTTGCCGCCCACCCGTCCTTGGCGCTCTGGGCGGCAGCAATGGCCGTGGCGGCGTCGGCCGCCGTGGTCTGGTGCACCCGCGCCAGCAGGGTGGAATGGTCCGACGGCATCCGCACGTCGTGCACCACACCGCCGGGGCTGGGGGTCCAGTCGTCGCCGATCACGCCGAAGACATCGACCGGTTCCTCGGGGAGGAAGGCGAGTTCGCGCTTCAGGCTGACCCGCTCCGGGCTGCCCGGCGCGTAACTGCGTATGGGTTCGTTGACGGGCCTGGGAACTTGGGTGATGGCATCCACGCAGGCGACTCTACCGCCGCTGGAACTCCGCTCCGATCAGCTGGCGGCGGCCTCCGAGCGCCTGGCCTTGGCTGCCTCGACGGACGCGCGCAGCGCAGCCACGAGGTCGACCACCTGCGCCTCCCTCGGCGCCTCCTCGCTTGCTGCCGGCAGCACTACGCCGTCCAGCTTCGCGCCGATCACCTGCTCCAGGGCCTCTCGATAGGTGTCGGTGAACTGGTCGGGATCGAACTCCCCGGACAACTGTTCGATGAACATCCGGGCCATTCCGACCTCGGCATCGCTGACCTTCACGTCATCGGTCGGCGCAGCGAAGCCCTGGTCGCGCAGTTCGTCCGGCCAGATCATGGTGTGCATCCGCAGCACGTCGCCCACCGGACGGATCAGCGCCAAGGTCTCCCGGGAGCGCAGCGCCACCTTCACCACGGCAGCCTTGCCGGTCTCGGCCAGCGCCTGGCGGAGCAGGACGTAGGGCTTGGTGCCGGTCTTCTCGGCCTCCAGGAAGTACGTCCGGTCGAAGTAGGTGGGGTCGATCTCCTCCACATCGACGAACTGCACGACGTCCACGGTCTTGCCGTTGGCCGCGGGCAGGTCGGCGAAATCCTCGGCCTCGAGGATGGCCACCCGGCCGTCGGCGGCCTCATAGCCCTTGGCGATCTCGGCGAACGGGACCTCCTCGCCACAGACCTCGCAGACCCGCTTGTAGCGGATCCGGCCGCCGTCGGCGGCGTGCACCTGACGGAAGCTGATGTCCTTCTCCTCGGTGGCCCCGTAGACCCGCACCGGGATGGTCACCAAGCCGAACGAAACCGCACCCTTCCAGATGGACCTGGGCATGCTGTCGCCTCCCCTTCTTCAGCCTTGCCCTGCTCAACCAGAACCCAGGCTCTCCCATTCCCCCGCCCCGTGCCAGAGAAGGTCGGCCTCCTGGAGCAGGGTGGTCACTGCCGGATGGTCCCAGGCCGCCTGCAGCGGGAGCCCGGCGGCGGCAGCGACGGCCGCGCCCAGGCCGGGAGCGTCGGGCTCGTCGGCGAACAGGCTCGCGATGGCGTCGAAGCGCAGGTCAGCGGCCACCACCTCGCCGAAGTCGGTGTCACCAGTTGCTGCCGGCTCGGCGTCACCCTCGACGACAGCCACCTGCCTGACGCCGGTCGCGGACAATGACGCGACGGAGGCCACCAGCAGCGCCAGATGCTCGGCCTCCTCGGCGTCGCCGGGCTCGAAGGCTGCCAGCAGGCCGGGAGTCGCCGCATAGGCCCGCAGGGGTCCGGCCAGCACCCCCGCAGCCGCCCAGTCGGCCAGTTGGCCTCCGGTGACCGGCACGAAGAGCAGCATCATCAAGCCTCCGCCCGCAGGGCACCCAGTTCGTCACCGATGTCACGTGCCCAGCGGCGCAGCGGGGCAACGGCGGTCACGTCGATGGTGACCCTGCCCCGATAGCTGGTGATGGTCACACTGACCAGCTCGTCGTCGGTGGTCGAGGTCAACGCGTGCAGTTGGCGCACCCGGGCAGTGCCGAGGAAACGCTCCCCCGATGGCCCTGGCACGTTCGCCACAACGACAGCGTGCGGCCGGCCGGCGGCGACGGTGCCGGCGGCCACGCTGTGCAGCGTTGGCGGGGCGAAACCTGCGAGCTCGGTCAGGTCACGGGCCGGAACGCTGACCCCGCTGTCGGTGCGGGCCCTGGTCAGGGTGGCCACCGCCCGCAGCCGGTCGCCGGGTGAGGCCGACCGCACCGGAAGCCCGAGCCACGATGGGGCGATCCGGCAACCGATGGCGCTCTCCAGCACGGCCGGTTCCTGCACCGCCAGCGGCACCAGCGCGATCGGGTCGACCAGGGCGCGTCCGTTGTCGAGCAGCCAGCCACGAACCCCGGCGGTGGCCAGCGCGATCAGGACGTCGTGGGTGGTGCAGCCGAACGTCTCCCGCACCGCCGTGAGCACCTCGAGATCGACCTCGACGCCGGCGACGTGCTGGGGACGCGGGCTCGCAGCCATCGTCCGGACGGCGTTCTCGACCATCCCGAGCAGCCCGGTGGCGGCGCCGGCGACCACCCGCAGCGGGTCGTCGATCGCGCCAACCAGGTCAGCGATCCCCGGCAGGTCGGTCTGGGCCGGTTGCCAGTCGTCGGGGGCCGGCCCGATCGCCTCGGCGTGCTCGTCGAACAATTCCTGCAGCAGGTGGACGTTGTCGTAGCCGTCCACCAGGGCCGGATGGGAGCACACGACGAGCGCCTGGGTTCCGGGGGCGACGCCGTGCACAAGGGTCGCTTCCCACAGCGGGTGGGTGCGGTCGAGTCCGATCGCCAGTCGGGCCGAGAGCCAGTCCTCCAGCCGTTGACCGGGCTCGAGGGTGGCTTCGCGGACGTGGCCGGAAACGCTGAAGTTGATGTCATCAACCCAACCCGGCACCGGCCAGCCGCTGACCAGCCGTCGGAACCTTGGGGCGTACTCGATCCGGTCGGTGATCCGGTCGATCACCTCACGCCGGCTCAGCCGACCCGAAAGCACCACAACGAAGGCCTGCTGCCAGGGTTGGGACAGCTGGTCCCGGGCCAGCAGGGCAGCTTCGGTCACAGTCACCGGGTCGCTCACGGCTCAACCCTACTCAACCAGGTATGGCGGGACCGCCAGGCCCAGATCGGCCCAGACGAAGCGCGGGATCCGGCCGAGCCAGCCGCGCAGGGTCGCCTCACACGCATCGACGAGCAGCAGGTCGTGGTCCTCCACCTCGAACACCACCACCGGCCCGGTCACGGTCCAGCCCCGGGGCCGGGTGGCCAGCAGCCACTCCATGGTGCGCGGATGGATCGCGTCGGAGGCGAACCTCGGATTCACCGCCCGCACCGTGAAGGAACGATTGAAGTCCTCGCTTTCGAAGGCGACCTTCTCCCCCAGCCGGTGGCCGTTGACGCTCGTCGCGGGCAGGTCGAACGGCAGGATGAAACCGCAAACCGGCTCGGCGTGGTGGTCGGTGACCGTCCGGGTGTGCGTGCGGCCCTCGGAGTCGGTGTAGGTCTCGGTCCGGTCGCTCTTCCACTCGTGGGTGAAGGCGTCCAGCCGGATGCCGTCCCGCAGGCCGGTGATCGGGTCGGTCACCTCGTGGCCGTAGCCGTAGGTCGCGACCGGGTACAGGTTGAGGATGCCAACGTCCGCCGGGGCGAACTGCCAGTCCGGATGGCCGTAGAAGCCGAGTCGGTCCGGCTGGAGCTGCACTTCGTGGCTGCGCAGTGCTGGGTCGGCGAGGGCACTGGCGATCGGGTCGAGCGCAGCCAGGTGGGCCTGCAGGTCCGCGGGGTTCTTCGGCACGTGCCCGGCCACCAGCTGGTCCCGGTCGATGCCCAGATCGATGCGGTCGCCCAGCTGATCGAGCGCAGCCACGCCCGGCGCGACTGCGGCGAGCACCTGTGCGGCCAGGTCGGGGTCTGCCGCGATCGCCCGCAGTCCGTGGCCCTCCACCTGCACCAGCCGCGCCCCGGCCGGCGAGATGCCGAGCCGGGTGTGCCCCAGGTCGCTGACGAAGACGTCCGGAAGGGCGAACTGCAACTGCAGGCACGCCACGCGTTCGGAGTAGCGAGGGCCGGCCACGGCGTAGTCGTAGTCGAAGA
Source organism: uncultured Actinomycetota bacterium (assembly GCA_963848845.1). Classification (GTDB taxonomy): domain Bacteria; phylum Actinomycetota; class Actinomycetes; order Propionibacteriales; family Propionibacteriaceae; genus Propionicimonas. The sequence continues at coordinate 115,473 of CAWKFH010000006.1, read as the reverse complement.
CCCGGAAGGCGTGGCCACCAGGGGTGGTGCCGGAAACCAGCTCGTCGACCGACCGGCGCAGGCCCAGTCCGAACGGCGGCGCGTTCAGGTCGGTGACTTCGGCGAGGGACGGATTCGGGTTGTGCGACCACCCCAGCGCGCGCAGCTGGCCGAGGTAGCGTCGCCGCCGGACGATGAAGAAGACCCCAACCAGAGCCCCTACCGCGGCCACTATCCAGAACCAGGACCAGAAGCTGTTCACCCGCAACCTTTCCCGAAGCACGGCTAGGCTACGGTGCCGCCGGTCGGCCGGATGCCAGAATCAGGACCGAGGAGGACTCATGCGACGGCTGGTCATCACCCTGGTGGGTCTGTTGCTGCTGGCCGGGTGCAGTTCGGCGGCGCCCGGAGCCCCGACCGGGAGCCCGGCAGGCTCGGCCCCTTCTGCGACCACCGCGGTGGGCACACCCACGGCCGCCGAGCCGGCACCGAAGGCGATTTCGATCACCCTTGCTGATGGCAAGGCGGAGCCGAACGGCGAGCGGGTGGAGCTGGTCCGCGGACAGCACCTCATCCTGACGATCACCTCCGACCGGGACGACGAGGTGCACGTCCATGGCTTCGACCTCGAGATCGGCGTCAAACGGGGCGCGAAAGTCACCAGGGACATTCTGATGGACCGGGTCGGACGGTTCGAGATCGAGTCCCACGAGCCCGCGCTGACGCTGCTGGTGCTGACGGTCCGGTGACCCAGCTGCTGGTACCGCTGCACGGGCTCGGATCGCGCCAGGACCTGCCGCTGCCCTTCCCCGCCGTGCTCGGCGGCGCAGCGCTGGTGCTGCTGCTCTCCTTCGGAGTGCTCGCGCTGGCGTGGCGAGAACCGCGGTGGTACGGCGTCCCCAGCGGGCGACCGGTGCCTTCGTTGACCGGACTGGTCGACAGCCGCTGGTTCCGGGCGGTGCTGGGCGTGGCCGGCGTCGGAGTGTTCGGCTGGGTGGGCGCAGCGTTGTGGTTCGGGCGCGACCTCGTCACCAACCCCGTGTTCGGATTCACCTACGTTTGGCTGTGGGTGGGCCTGGTGCCGGTGTCGCTGCTGCTTGGTCCGGTCTGGAAGCTCGCCAACCCATTGCGTTGGCTCGCCTGGCTGCTGCACCGCCTCGGGGTGCCGGAGGACGGGATGCGGCCGCTGGCCGGGACGACCTGGCAACGGCTGGGCAGTTACCCCGCGGCCCTTGGCCTGCTCGGCTTCCTCTGGCTGGAGCTCGTGCAGCCCGACAACAACACCCTTGCCGTGCTGCAGGGCTGGTGGTTGGCGTGGATGGTGGTGGTGCTCGGCGGCAGCGTGGTGTTCGGACGGCGCTGGGTGGCCGCCGCCGACCCGTTCGAGGCCTACTCGACGCTGATTGCGCGCGCCGGGCCCTGGCAGCGGATCGACGGCCGGGTTTCCATGGTGAATCCGCTGCGCAACCTGGCCACGTCGCGCTCGCCGGCAGGAACCTGGACGGTGGTGGCCGTGCTGCTCGGCGGGACGGCCTTCGACGGATTCTCGGCCACGTCCTGGTGGGTGCGCACCACGCAGGCCTCGGCCCTGCCGCGTCCGGTATGGGGGACGCTGGGGCTGGCGGCCATGGTCGCGCTGGTGGCTCTCACCTTCGCTCTCGGCGTCCGCGGGCTCGGCCGGCTCCGTCGCACCGGGCACCTGGAACTGCTCGCAGCGAGTGTGATCCCGATCGTCATCGGCTATGCGGTCGCGCACTACCTGAGCCTGCTGGTCCTGGAAGGCCAGCGAACCCTGATCAACCTGTCCGACCCGTTCGGCCTCGGCTGGAACGTGTTCGGCACCGCAGAGCTACCCATCAACCAGTTGTGGCTGGAACTGCCGCAGGTGACCGCAGCCATCCAGCTGGTGGCTATCGTCGGTGGCCACCTGTTGGGGATCCTGGTTGCCCACGAACTCAGCCTTCGCGGGTTGCCGGCCGCGCGCCGGACCATCGGCCAGGTGCCGTTGCTGGCAGTGATGATCGGCTACACCTGCGGCGGCCTGCTGCTGCTGTTCTCGCCCTGAGTTGTCCACAGATCCACGAACGGTACTGTCGCCGGACGCCGCAGCCAGGGCACGGTTTCCTCCTGAGCACGCAAGGAGGAGCCATGGAACCCACTCTGGCCACCTGCCGGCAGGCGCCCGCGTCGCGCCCGCCGGCCCTGCCGCTGCTGGAACCGGCCTGGTTCCCCGACGACAACCAGCCGGTGCTGCCGTGGACGATGGTTGCCGAACCCGCCGTTCCCGACGATGCCGTGGATCCGGAGCTCCGGCAGCTCGCCGGTGCGCTGATGGGTGCCCTGGTGGAGGTGCTTTCGGGCCAGCGCTCAGCCCTCCAGCTGGAGCTCTGGGTTGAGCCGGAGCTGCTCAGCCTCGTTGAGCACCTGCAGCGCGCCCGCCGTGGGCAGGGCCTGAAACTGCGTTCGGTGCGGGTTCAGGTGCCGCTCGAGGAGGCGATCGAGGTGTCCGCCCACCTGACCCAGGGCACCGCCTCGCGGGCAGCTGCACTCCGGATCAGCCGACGGCGCGGCCGCTGGGTGGCCACCCACCTGGCCATCGCCCTGCGTCCGGGCGTCGTGCACCGGGCAGGGTGGACCAACCCGTTGGCGAGCTGAACGCGACTGCACGGTTGTCGAAGCCCGGCTCGGACGGGAGGGCGATACGTTGTCCACAGCACGGTCCCCGACGCGGCCGTCGGACGAAGGAGTCCCATGCCAACCGACCCGGCACTCAGGCATCGGATCAGCTCGACACTGCTCACGCTCACCGACCCGGACGGCGAGCCGCTGGCCGAGGAGCTGGTCACGATCGCCCAGACCCGGCATGCGTTCGGCTTCGGCTGCACCGGGTTCGACTTCATCGGGCTCGCCAACGGCGAGGTGACCACCACCCCGGACCCGAATCACGGCGGGGCGTCGGCGGCTTCGGCCGCCGAACTGGTACCGCTCTGGCTGGACCTGTTCGACACCGCCACGCTGCCCTTCTACTGGCGCGGTTTCGAGCCGGCACCGGGGCGCCCGGACACCGCACGGCTCAGGGCGATCGCCCAGTGGTTCGCCGACCGGGGCGTGCGGGTCAAGGGCCATCCGCTGATGTGGCACACGATGGCACCGAAATGGCTGCTTGGACTCGACACCGACGAGGTGGAGCGCCTGCAGCGGGAGCGGATCAGCCGGGAGGTCGCCGGGTTCGCCGGGTTGGTCGACACCTGGGATGCCATCAACGAGCTGGTGATCATGCCGGTGTTCACAGCGGAGGAGAACGCGATCACCCAGCTGGCTCGCGAGCTGGGTCGGATCGCCACCGCGCGTCTGGCGTTCACGACCGCGCGCGCCGCCAACCCGCAGGCGACCCTGCTACTGAACGACTTCGACATGTCGACCGGCTACGAATGCCTGATCGAGGGCCTGTTGGCCGCCGGTGTCCGGATCGATGCGCTCGGCCTGCAGAGCCACATGCACCAGGGCTACTGGGGTGAGGAGAAGACCCAGCGGATCCTGGAGCGGTTCGCCCGCTTCGGCCTGCCGCTCCACTTCACCGAGACCACCCTGCTTTCCGGCGAACTGATGCCGGACCACATCGACGACCTGAACGACTACCGGGTCCCGGCCTGGCCTTCCACGCCCGAAGGTGAGGAGCGGCAGGCGGATGAGATCGTCCGCCATTATCGAACGCTCCTATCCCATCCCGCTGTGGCCGCGACAACCTACTGGGGGATCGCCGACGAGGGTGCGTGGCTCGGAGCGCCGTCCGGGCTGGTGCGGGCTGACGGCACCCCCAAGCCGGCGTACCACGCCCTGCGCGACCTGGTCCGCGGAGTCTGGTGGCTGCCGCCGACCACCATGCGGACCGATGCCTCCGGCCACGTGCGGGTGGCCGGCTGGCCGGGAGACTACGAGGTCCGGCAGGGCCCAGCCAGCACGGCCTTCAGCGTCGGCAACCAGCCGGCCCTGACCGTTCGCCTTGGCCGTCCGGGTCAGGCCACCCGACCGTGACAGACCTTGAACTTCTTGCCTGAACCGCAGGGGCAGGGTGCATTGCGTCCCACCCCGGCGTAGGGATCGGCCTCGGTCTTGACGCTGGTCCTGGCCGCCTCGCCGGTCTCGGTGGGTGCGGAGTAGGCCATCGGGCGCTGCACCCTCGGCTCCAGGCCCTTGGCCTTCAGCGCTGGCCGTCGGGTCAGCTGCGGAGCCTGCGGCATGGTCGAACGCTGCTCGACGGCGGCCGGTGAGCCTGCGGCAACCAGGTCGTCGGCGGTCAGTGGCTGCCCACCGGGCCCGGCAACCAGTCCGACCGGCTGCGCCGGCTCGACTCGCACCTCAAGGTTGAACAGGTAGCCGACGACCTCTTCCATGAAGGCGTCCATCATGGCGTTGAACATGTCGCCACCCTCGCGCTGGTACTCCACCAGCGGGTCGCGCTGCGCCATGGCGCGCAGCCCGATGCCCTCGCGCAGGTAGTCCATCTCGTACAGGTGCTCGCGCCACTTGCGGTCGAGCACGGTGAGCAGCACCTGCCGCTCGAACTCGCGCATGGTCTCCTCACCGAGCAGTTCGGTGCGGGTGTCGTAGGCGATCTGGGCGTCGGCCTGGAAGTCGGCAACGAGCTGCTCGACGGTCAGGTCGGTGCGGCCCTCGTAGTCGGCCTGTTCGAGGCTGACCGGGTAAAGGGTGCGCAGCTGGGTCCACAGCGCGTCGAAGTCCCAGTCCTCGATGAAGCCCTCGGTGAGCCCGCGGACGTACTGCTCCACCACGGTGTTCACGGTGCCGCGGAGCTGCTCCTCGACGTCGGCGCCCTCGAGCACCCGGCGCCGGTCGCCGTAGATGGCGTGCCGCTGCCGGTTCATCACGTCGTCGTACTTCAGCACGTTCTTGCGCATCTCGAAGTTCTGCGCCTCGACCTGCTCCTGGGCCTGCTGCACCGACTTGCTGACCCGCTTGTTCTCGATCGGGACGTCGTCGGGCACCTTCAGGGTCTGCAGCACCCATTCGATCACGTCGGACTTGAACAGCCGCATCAGGTCGTCGCCCAGCGAAAGGTAGAACCTGCTCTCGCCGGGGTCGCCCTGACGCCCGGACCGGCCGCGCAGCTGGTTGTCGATCCGGCGGGACTCATGCCGCTCGGAGCCGATCACGTACAACCCGCCGAGGGCGACGACCTCCTCGTGCTCGTCGGCGACCTGCTGCTCGATGTCGGCGATTGTCTTCGGCCAGGCGGCTTCGTACTCGTCGACGTGCTCGACCGGGTCGATCCCCCGGCTCTGCAGCACGGCGTCGGCCAGGAACTCGGGGTTGCCGCCAAGGATGATGTCGGTACCGCGGCCGGCCATGTTGGTGGCCACCGTGACCGCGCCCTTGCGGCCGGCGAGAGCAACGATCGCCGCCTCCCGGGCGTGGTTCTTCGCGTTCAGCACCTCGTGCTTGACCCCGGCCTGCTTCAGCAGTCGCGACAGCACCTCGGACTTGGCGACGCTGGCCGTGCCGATCAGCATCGGCTGGCCAAGGGCGTTGCGCTCCTTGATGTCGGCGACCACCGCGGCGAACTTGGCTTCCTCGGTGCGGTAGATCAGGTCGGACTGGTCGGCCCGGATCATGGGCTGGTTGGTTTCGATGGGCAGCACGCCGAGGCCGTAGATCTTCTGGAACTCGGATTCCTCGGTCTTGGCCGTGCCGGTCATACCAGAGAGCTTGGTGTACATGCGGAAGTAGTTCTGCAAGGTGATCGTGGCGAGCGTCTGGTACTCGTCCTTGATCTCCACGCCCTCCTTCGCCTCGAGCGCCTGGTGCAGGCCCTCGTTGTAGCGGCGACCGATCAGGGTGCGGCCGGTGTGCTCGTCGACGATCAGCACCTCGTCGTTGAGGATGACGTAGTCCTTGTCGAGCTTGAACAGTTCCTTGGCCTTGATGGCGTTGTTGAGGTAGGAGATCAGCGGGGTGTTGGCCGACTCGTACAGGTTCTCGATGCCGAGCCGGTCCTCAACGGCTGTGATCCCCTCCTCCAGCACCGAGACGGTTCGCTTCTTCTCGTCCACCTCGTAGTGGGTGTCGCGCTTCAGCGTCCGCACCAGCTTGGCGAACTCCGGGTACCAGACCGAGTTGTCCTCCGATGGCCCGGAGATGATCAGCGGGGTCCTGGCCTCGTCCACCAGGATCGAGTCGACCTCGTCGACGATCGCGTAGTGGTGGCCGCGCTGCACGCAGTCGTCAAGGCTCAGCGCCATGTTGTCGCGCAGGTAGTCGAAGCCGAACTCGTTGTTGGTGCCGTAGGTGATGTCGCAGGCGTAGGCCTCGCGGCGCTCCGCCGGGGTCATCTCGGACAGGATCGCCCCGACCTTCAGCCCGAGGAAGTGGTGGATCCGGCCCATCTGCTCGGACTGGAACTTGGCCAGGTAGTCGTTCACGGTGACCACGTGAACGCCCTTGCCGCTCAACGCGTTCAGGTAGGACGGCAGCACCGCGACCAGGGTCTTGCCCTCGCCGGTCTTCATCTCGGCGATGTTGCACCAGTGCAGCGCCGTGGCGCCCTGGATCTGGACGTCGAAGTGCCGCTTGCCGAGCACGCGCCGGGTCGCCTCCCGCACTGTGGCGAACGCCTCCGGCATGATCGAGTCCAGCGCCTCGCCGTTCTCCAGCCGCTCCTTGAAGCCGGCGGTCTGGGCGCGCAGTTCATCGTCGCTCATCGCCTCGAAGTCGGGCTCGATCAGGTTCACCTGGTCGGCGACCACCTTCAGCTTCTTCAGCTGGCGGCCTTCGCCCATGTGCAACATCTTGTCCAGTAGACCCACGGCGTCGGTACTTCCTGTGTCGATTCGTAGCGCTTCCCCAACGGGCGCACCCGCCCATCTTATTGGCTGGAGGCAATCGGACTGGCACCGGTACTGCTCCTCCCGGGCGTCTGATCGGCGGATGCGACGCATACTTGCAACAAAGCGGTGGCAGTATTCGCTCCATCGTTACTGAGAAAGGACTCAAATGAAGCGACTGCTCAGCTTCGTTGCGGCCGCATCCGCCGTCGCAATCGTGTTGTCCGGCTGTGCGAACTACGCGCAACCGTCCGCCTCAGCCAGCGCGGGGGCAAGCGACTCCGCCGCCGCCCCGGCACTGATCTCGGCCGGCAAGCTCACCGTTTGCACCCACCTGTCCTACCCGCCTTTCCAGTTCAAGGACCAGGCGACCAACAAGATCACCGGTTTCGACGTCGACCTGATGGACGTGGTCGCAACGAAGCTCGGCGTCACCCAGGAGGTCGTCGACATCGACTTCGGGCAGATCACCTCTGGCGCTGTGTTCGCAGCCAAGACCTGCGATGCCGGCGCTGCCGCGATCACGATCACCGATGAGCGGCAGGCCGCTGCGCCGTTCTCGATGCCCTACTTCGACGCCACCCAGGCCCTGCTGGTCAAGAAGGGCTCCGGCATCGCCGACCTCCCCGACCTCAAGGGCAAGATCCTCGCCGTCCAGACCGACACCACGGGCAAGATCTACGCCGAGAAGAACGCCGAGGCCAACGGCTACGAGATCAAGGTCTTCGACGACATGCCCACCGGCGCCAACGCGGTGCTCAGCGGGGACGCCGATGCCGCGATCAACGACAACGGCGTGATGTTCGACTTCGCCAAGTCCAACCCCGGCACCGAGGTGGCCAAGGAATTCGCCACCGGCGAGCAGTATGGGTTCAATGTCTCCAAGGACAACCCGGCCCTGCTCGCGGCCATCAACGAGGCGCTCACGGCCGCCAAGGCCGACGGGACGTACAACACGATCTACAAGAAGTGGTTCGGCGTCGACGCCCCCAAGTGATCGACTGTCTGCCGGCCGCCCCAGCAGGGGGCGGCCGGCGGCACTGGGGTAAGGAGACTTCATGACCGTAACGACCGCCGGGACAGTAACCCGCAAGAAGCTGTCGCCCCGCAAACGGGCCCAGCGGATCCGGATCGTCCAGTACGCCGTGCTCGGCCTGCTGGTCCTGGCCGCCGTCCTGCTGGCCGACGGCCAGCAGATCGTGAATGTGTTCTTCCGTCCCGACCTGATCCAGAAAGCGTTCGGCCCGGCGCTCGGGATGGCGCTGGTGAACACGGTCCTTTACAGCATCGGCGCCTTCGTCTTCGGCCTGGTGCTGGGCACCGTGCTGGCGTTGATGAAGCTCTCCAGGATCGGGCCCTACCGCTGGCTCGCCACCGGCTACATCGAGTTCTTTCGGGGCGTCCCGGCCATCATCGTCCTGCTGGCCTTCGGCCTGCTCGGCATTGCCTTCCCCGGCATGAGGTTCCCGCTCGCGCCGTTCGGCACCGTCTGGACGGCCCTCGGCATGGTGTCGGCCGCCTACATGGCCGAGACCATCCGGGCCGGGATCCAGGCCGTTCCCAAGGGCCAGGTCGAGGCGGCGCGGTCCCTCGGCATGCCCCAAGGCATGGCCACCCGTCGCATCGTGATGCCGCAGGCCTTCCGCATCGTGACGCCGCCGCTCACCAACGAGCTGATCCTGCTGGTCAAGGATTCCTCGCTGGTCTACGTCCTCGGCCTCACCACCGGCGCGTTCGAACTGACCAAGTACGGGCGGGAGATGTCCAGCACCAACAGCAACCTGACTCCCCTGATCGTGGCCGGCTTCTGCTACCTGCTGATCACCCTGCCCCTCACCCTGCTGGTGCGGCGTATGGAAGCCCGCCAGAATAGGAGCAAGTGACCACCATGACCGTGACGATCCCCACCGGGAACCGCGAGGACGAGATCCAGATCTACGACCTCCACAAGTCCTTCGGCGACCTGGAGGTGCTCTCCGGCATCACCACCACCATTCACCGCGGCGAAGTGGTGTGCATCATCGGACCGTCCGGCTCCGGCAAGTCGACCCTGCTGCGCTGCGTGAATCTGCTCGAGCAGCCGACCAAGGGCCGGATCTTCATCCTCAACGACGAGATCACCGATCCCGACGCTGACGTGGACCACCTGCGCTCCCTGATGGGCATGGTGTTCCAGAGCTTCAACCTCTTCCCGCACCTGACCGCGCTGGAGAACTGCACCATCGCCCTGATCCGGGTGCTGAAGAAGGACCCTGCCGAGGCGAAGCGGATCGCCCAGGAGAACCTGGAGAAGGTTGGCCTCGGCGACCGCGGTCACTCCTTTCCCGCTCAGATGTCCGGCGGCCAGCAGCAGCGCGTCGCGATCGCCCGCGCCCTGAGCATGGACCCGGAGATGATGCTCTTCGACGAACCCACTTCTGCGCTCGACCCCGAGCTGGTCGGCGACGTGCTCTCGGTCATGCGCGACCTGGCAGCCGGCGGCTTGACCATGATGGTGGTCACCCACGAGATGGCGTTCGCCCGCGAGGTGGCCGACCGGGTGCTGTTCATGGACGGTGGCGTCATCGTCGAGGAGGGCACGCCCTCCGAGGTGATCGGCGATCCGAAGGAGGAGCGCACCCGCACCTTCCTCAAGCGGGTACTCGACCCGACCCACGTGCGGACGGGCGCCGAGGATGCTGCGCATGCTGCTCGGCACGCTCAGGAACTCGCTGCGCCGATCACAACCGTGCGGCATCCGGGTCACGGACGGCTGTTCGGCTGAGCCGGTCACCGGATCCGATCCAGGGCTGGATCAGGTTGGCTTCAGCGAAGCCGGTTGCCTGGCAAGGGCGGCGCTGAGCGTACCCACCGGCTTCACCAGCACGTCGGCCAGCCCCAGCCAGTCGGCCATCCGACGCAGTTCGGCAGCCAGCCTCGCCGCCGTTTCCCCCTCTGGCGCCTCGGGTTCGAGCCAGGATGCCTGCACCTGCAGCGTCGAGGTCGCCCGGTCGGCCTTCAGGTCGACCCGGGCAGCGATCGATGAGTCCATCACGAACAGGTAGACGTAGTAGCCGTGCACGCGCTGTCCGGCCGGGGTGTAGAGGCCGATCCGGTAATGGATCTCGAACAGTTCCAACAACCGGCGCCGCTCGAACACCAGGGAGTCGAACGGCGAGACCAGCGCGTCGACCGCCAGCTTGCGGGGGCGGGCCGCCTCGTGCCACAGGTAGGTGGGCCGGTCCCAGCCGCGCACGGCAACCGGCTCGAGTTCGCCGTTCGCGACCAGCGCGGCCATGGCGGCGCGCGTCGCTGTCCGGTCAGTACGGAAGTAGTCGGAAAGGCAGATCTCGGTGGCCACGCCGAGCGCTCGGGCCGCGCGCCGGACCAACTCCAGCCGGGCCTCCTCCACGCTGGGCGTTGAGACCTCGACCACAGCTTTCGGGAGCACCCGCTCCGGCAGGTCGTAGCGGCGCTCGAACTGGCTGTTGCGTCCGGCGCTGGTGAGCTCGCCGGTGTAGAACAGCCACTCCAGCGCCGATTTCACGTCCGACCAGTTCCACCAGCCGCCCGGCGTCCGTTCCTGTTCGTGCTCGATCTCCCGGGCGGTCAACGGCCCGCGATCGGCGATCTGCTCGAGCATCTTGGCCGGCAGTCCGGGCTGGTCGGCCAGGATTCGACGCATGGCGTCCCAGGGCCGGGCGGCGTGGGCGGCCATCCGGAAGCGCAGTGCGGGCTGCAGGTTCACATCGATCAGCGAAGCCGCATGCCCCCAGAACTCGAACACCCGGCGGGGGGTCTTGTTGCCGGCCCGGTCCAGCAGCGAACGGTCATACGGTCCGAGCCGGGAGAACAACGGCATGTAGTGCGCCCGCACCGCGACGTTCACCGAGTCGATCTGGAACTGCGCCACCCGGTCGAGCACGCCCTGCAGCTGCCGCGTGGTCACCTGCCCGGTCGGACGCCGGCCCAGCCCCTGGGCGGCGAGGGCGATCCGGCGGGCCTGGGCGAGGGTCAGCTGAGCAGTCATCCTCGGCAGCCTATCCACCAGCACCGACACTGGCCCCTTGGCCGAGCCGTCGAAACCCGGTCTCAACCGCCGGCTCGTCCCTACCAGCGATCGGCAATGCTGCCTTCATGGGCTACTGGCGCGCCGGTCACCCGGCCCGCGGCTGACCCCACCCGTCGGGTGTCAGGCGCTGGCCTCCTCTGCAGTCTCCATGGACAGGTGGATCACGCCGTAGTCGTAGGCCTTGCGGCGGTAGACCGCACTCGGGGCGCCGGATTCGGCATCGACGTAGATGAAGAAGTCGTGGCCGACCAGCTCCATCTCATCCAGGGCCTGGGCGAGGGTGAGCGGCACCGCATCGAAGTGCTTCTCGCGCACCACCAGCGGGCCGTCGCCCTGGATCTCCAGGCCGGCGATCTTGCGGATCTCGGGACGCACCTCTTCCTCGGCCGCGACCCCGCCGACCGCCTCGGTCACCGGCGTGGTTGCGCGCAGGCCGCGGTGGGTCTTGCGACGGTCGGACGCGCGACGCAGCTGCGACTTCAAGCGGTCGAGCGCATGGTCGAAGGCAACCGTCTTGTCATCGGCCGAAGCCTCGGCCCGAACCACCGGCCCCTTGCTGCGCAGCGTGATCTCTACCCTCGTGGACTGATCTGGTTCTCGCTTGTGGCCGTACACGGAGACCTGGACCTCGACCCTGATAACTCGGTCCTTCAGCTTCTCGATCGAGGCGATCTTCTCCTCCGCTCGAGCGCGGAACTCATCGGGGATCTGGCAGTGCCGACCAGTCACCAGGACGTCCATGTTACCTCCTTGGTCTTGCGCCAACCCTCGCGGGGCTAGCACAGATAGCGACGGCACCCGCCCGGTTCCCTGCCCAGAGGCTGGGTTCCTGGCTGAGGTGCCATGTCCCCAAAATAGTCCCGGCCGACGGGCTTGTCCAAGCAGATCGGGCTGTGTGTTTGCCGTGGGTCGCCTGGCAACCGCAACCAGCCTGTAACACCGCATAACCGGCCCGTAACACCGGTTGCACCAGTACGTAACAGCCCTCGGTCAAGGTATGCCCATGATGTTGGAAATCAGTTCGGGCGACACCGCCTGGGTTCTCACAAGTGCCGCGCTGGTGCTCCTGATGACCCCCGGTCTCGCGTTCTTCTACGGCGGCATGGTCAGGGCGAAGGGTGTCCTGAACATGATGATGATGAGCTTCATCTCGATGGGAACCATCGGTGTGCTCTGGGTGCTGTTCGGTTACAGCATGGCGTTCGGTAACTCCTTCGGCTTCGAGGTGGGTGCGTCCATGGCCGACGGCCCAACCTTCTTCGGGATCCTGGGTAATCCCTTCGAATTTCGCCGGCCTACAGGGATTGATGAATCCCGAATCAGTCGCTGGCACCCTGCCGACGCTCGCGTTCGTCGCGTTCCAGGCCTGCTTCGCGATCATCGCGGTCGCCCTGGTCTCCGGCGCGATCGCTGATCGGGCCTCCTTCGGCGGCTGGACCCTGTTCACGATCCTCTGGGGCGTGCTGGTCTACTTCCCGGTGGCCGGCTGGGTGTTCGCCTTCGACGGCTTCACCGGCGAGCACGGCGGCTGGATCGCCAACTGGCTGGGTGCGCTCGACTTCGCAGGCGGCACGGCCATCCATATCAACGCCGGCATCTCGGCGTTGGCCCTGGCCCTGGTGCTCGGCCCGCGGATCGGTTTCGGCACCAAGCCGATGCGTCCGCACAACATGACGCTGGTCATGCTGGGCGCCGGCCTGCTGTGGTTCGGCTGGTTCGGCTTCAATGCCGGCTCAGCCCTTGGCGCTGGCACCACGGCCTCCGTGGCCTGGGTGAACACGCTGGTTGCGACCGCGGCTGCCATGCTGGGCTGGCTCGGTGCGGAGAAGCTGCGCGACGGTCACCCGACCTCGCTCGGTGCGGCCTCCGGTGTGGTTGCCGGTCTGGTTGCGATCACCCCGGCCGCCGGTTCGGTCAGCCCGCTCGGCGCCATCGCCATCGGCCTGATCGCCGGCGTGGCCTGCGCCTACGCCGTCGGACTGAAGTACAAGTTCGGCTACGACGACTCGCTCGACGTGGTCGGCGTGCACTTCGTCGGTGGCATGGCCGGCACCCTGCTGATCGGGCTGTTCGCCGATCCGGACGCCCCGGCGGGCGTGGCCGGCCTGCTCTACGGTGGCGGCTTCGACCAGCTGTGGCGGCAGGCAGTCGGTGCCTTCGCGGTGGCGATCTACGCCTTCGTCGTGAGCTACCTGATCGCGATGCTGATCAAGATGACCATCGGTTGGCGGGTCAGCCCGGCCGACGAGCTCAGCGGGATCGACCTGGCAGAGCACTCCGAGGCCGGCTATGACCTCAGCCCGGTGTACTACACCAACAAGGTCCAGCGCACGCTCGTCCTCACCAAGGACGACCTGCCCGAGACCGAAAAGATGGGAGCTACGAAGTGAAGTTGGTTACTGCGATCATCCAGCCCGAAATGCTGGAGCAGGTCCAGAAGGCGCTGGTGCGCCACGGCGTGGGCGGCATGACGATCAGCGAGGTCTCCGGTTACGGACGGCAGCGCGGACACGTCGAGGTCTACCGCGGCGAGGAATACACCATCGACTTCATCACCAAGGTTCGCCTCGAGGTCCTGGTCGACGACGACGAAGCTGAAGCCCTGACCGGCGTGATCGTCCAGGCCGCCCGTAGCGGCCAGGTCGGCGACGGAAAGGTGTGGGTCATCCCGGTCGACACGGTCGTCCGGGTCCGCACCGGGGAAAGCGGCAGCACAGCCGTCTGACCAATCCACCACTACCCCGAGGGGGCGCCCGGTTCAACCGGGCGCCCCCTCCTTTCATGTTTCCGCCTGGCTGTGGGCACGCCGACCGTCGGGATTCCGCAGGGTCGCAGCAACCGCCGCTGCACCCACAACCTCCCAGCCACCGGCGCGGCAGGCCCGGACCGCCTCGGCGAGGGTCGCGCCGGTCGTCACGATGTCATCGACCACAACCACCTGGCCCTGCGGACGCCGCCCGATCGGCCGGAAGGCGCCGGCGAGGTTCGCCAGCCGCTCGCCGCGGTCCAGTCCGGCCTGGTCCTGTGGCCGGCGGGCCTGGGCCAACCCGCGCCGGACAGCGACCGCAAGCCCCGCGGACCGCAATCGGCGAGCGGCGAACACCGCCAGGGAACCGGTCAGGTCCACTCCACGCGCGGCCACCTGGGCACGGTGCGGACGGAACCGGCACCAGCACCACCGGACCGAACAGCTCCGACTCCAGGGCGAGCGCCGCCAGCGCGGTCGCCAACCGACTGCCGAGCAGCGGCAACAGCCCAAGCGCCCCGCGTTCCTTGGCGGCCAGCAGGACCCGGCGCAGCCGGTCGGCGTACGGCCCGCCGGCTTTCACCGGCGGCAGTCCGTCCGGCAGGTTCGCCACCGTGAACGGCCGGCTGCTTTCCAGCACGGTCCGGCAGCCGGTGCAGGCACCAAGACCGGGCGCCCCGCAGCCGGGGCAGCACGCCCCAAGGACCAGTTCGGCCAGCCGAGCGGCCATTGCTTCGGTTCGCATGCCCATACCCTCGGCAGGACGCGCTGCGGCAGGTCAGCCGTCCACAGCCTCAGCCGGAGTAGGCCATCGCATCCACCTTGGTCAGCGACAGCGTCCAATTGAAGTCGTCGTCCCATCGGTAGACGCCTCCGGCCACGGCGAGCGCAACCGGGGGCCGCTCTGGCACCACCGCGAACTGACGGAGGGTGCCCGAGTTGCTGGGGCCGATGTCCGTGGCGCTGGCGCCGTCCTGACTGATCAGGATGACGCTGGTCTCGCCGGTGCTTCCGGCCTGCAGCACGGCAAGCTCGGTCGGTGAGTGCCAGCCCAGGTCAAGCACCCGGCCCGGCGTTCCGGTATTCATGGATGCGTCGAGGACCCGCCAGCCGTCCAGCGAGATCCCGGTGTCCTTGCGGACGACGACGGCCAGGCCCACCTCGGTCCGGCTCCCCTGCTTCCGTGCCACGGCTATTCGCAGGCCGTCCGGGGAGAGTTTCGCGGCTACCACCTGCCCTGACGGCATTGCCCGCACGTCCACCTTGACCGGAGAGTTGTCGCGGAAGACACGCAGGCTGTCCAGCCCGGAATCGGCCAGCGACCACAACTCTCCGTTGCGGGCGTAGTCCGGACGCAGCAGACCCTTGCCGCTGCGCAACGGCCGGGCCTTGCCCGACCCGATCGGGGCACTCTGGAGTTGCGTGCCCGACTGGCTGACAGCAGTCACTTCAGCGAGGTCGCTGCGCACAGCGAACTGTTCGGGGGCCTCCAGCGTGGTTTCGACGGCGATGAAGTCGTCCCACCTGGCCGGATCACGCATCCGTTGCAGCTTCTGGTCCCGGATCGTGAACAGGACGCGCAGCGCGGAGCTGTGCTCCGGGGACAGCCTGGCGAAGGTCTCCGGGTCGACTTCGGTCTGGCCGAACTCGGACTTCCAGGGTTGCCCGCCGGAGCTGACCTGTACCGAGGTGATTGGCCCCAGGCCGGTCATCGTGAAGGCGAGTTCGGCCAGCAGGGCCTGTCGTTGGTCGGCTGAAAGGCGCTCGGCACCGGCGCCCAGCTTGACGTCGACCAGGCCGTCGGCGTCGACGGTCACGTCCCCGACACTGATGTCGGCGGTCTTGACCGGTTGCACGACGGGCGCCAACCACGCCGAGGGTCCTTGCAGCTGTGCTCGAACGACCGCGGCCGGAGCCCGGTCACCCGAAGCGAAGAACCGCGGGTCCGGCACCACGACGTCGCCTCCGCTGGCCAGGAAGTGCAGGTTCACGGCGCTGAAGTTGGTTGTGAACATGTAGCGCGAAACCAACAGCCCCGGCGGTGGGTTCGCGATCCGCCACTGCCCGGCCGGGTCTTTCTCCAGGGTGAAGATGTAACGCTTGTTGGTGTTGTCTGGCTGGTAGATCCCGGACGCGTCGACGGTGCCGACCTGGACGTAGGACAACGCGACACCCTGCTCGGACTCGACCGGCTGGTCGCTCTCGGTGTACACCTCGACCCCGGACTCCGGGTGCCAGCCATCGCTGGCGAGTTGCGTCAGGTATTGCCGGGCGACGTTGTAGTTCGGCTGGTAGACACCCATGGCGTGCAGGAAGCCCTCCACCACCAACAGCTGGGACGCGCCGTTGGCCGGCGGCAGCGGATCAACGTGCACCCCGGAGTTCACCCCGGGCGCCTGCGGGGTGTGGTGTTCGACCGGGCCGGCCGTTGGCACGGTCGCACAGCCGGTCGAGCGCCAGCACGAAAGCCAGCGACGTCGACAGCCAACTAGTTGAGCGCAATCCTGGTCACCTCCTTCAGGTCCGGCGGCACCACTGGCCACGGCGAGCCGTGCAGGGTCTCCCCAGCCCGGCGCGGAACCGTGAGCCGGAACTGGGCACCCAGACCTGGCCGGCCCCAGGCGGTGAGCCAGCCGCCGTGCAGCCTGGCGTCCTCGAGGGCGATCGAAAGGCCGAGGCCGGTGCCGCCGACCCGGCGACCGCGGGACGGGTCGGCGCGCCAGAACCGGTTGAACACCTGGCCGCCCTCGGTCAGCGGAGAAGCCGACCCCGTGGTCGCGGACCGCGATCGCAACTCCCTGATCGTCGCCGCGGACGTGGACGGTGATCGGCCGGCCCTCGCCATGCTCGATGGCGTTGGTGATCAGGTTCCGCAGGATCCTGCGGATCCGGCGACTGTCCACCTCGGCGATGCAGCGGCGTGCTGGCGTCCAGCAGCATCATGGTGCCGGACTGTTCGGCGAACCGCTGCAGCGCAGCCACCTCCTCACCGGTCAGGATCGACAGGTCGATGTCGTCGAGGGCAAGCTCGGCGGCGCCGGCGTCGAAGCGGGAGATCTCCAGCAGGTCGGTCAGTAGCTCCTCGAAGCGGTCCAGCTCGGCCGACAGCAGCTCGCTGGACCGTCCCGAGGCCGGGTCGAACGCAGCCCGGTGGGCGTGCAGCACCTCGGCCGCCATCCTGATCGTGGTCAACGGCGTCCGCAGTTCGTGGGAGACGTCGGACACGAAGCGCTGCTGCACCAGGGAAAGGTTCTGGAGCTGGGTGATCTTCTTGTCCAGCTCCTCGGCCATGTGGTTCATCGAGCGGGCCAGGCCGGCCAGGTCCTCGGTGCCCACAACGGCCATCCGGTCGTCCAGGTGGCCGGCGGCCAGCCGTTCGGCCGCCAGCCGGGCCGCGCGGACCGGACGCAGCACCAGCAGCGAGATCAGGTAGACGGTGATGGTCAGGCCGGCGAGCAGGAAGACTCCGGTCGCGAGCGTGGCCTGCTGCACCACGGCCAGGGTCTGCCGCTCCTGGCTGGTGGAGAACAGGAAGAAGATCGGGTACGGCTCCTGCCCGGGGGCCTCCAGGTCGGCGGCGACCACCAGGCCAGGCTCATCCGGTCGGGAATCGGTGAAGCGGATCACCGTCGGGGTGCTCCACAACCCGTCCCCGCTGCCCACGGCCGCCCGGATCGACGCCGGGATGCTGTCGGCGGCGAGGCCGGCCGTGCCGATCTGCGAGATCGGGGTCTCCACCACCACGAAGTACTGGTTGCCGACCTGCCCGCGGTTGGCGGCTTCCCTGGCCAGCCGGCTGATCCGCTCGCTCGCCGAGGTCGTCCGAAGGTCGGTGGTCGACAGGTCGCGCTGCATGGCGGCCACGACCGCTGAAGCCTCGGCGACACTGGCCTGGGTCTTGCCGGCAAGGATGCCCCGGCTGGACTGCTCCATCAGGAACCAGCCGGTGGTCACCAGGATCACGAAGGCTGCGGCGAGGGTGCTCACCACGACCCGGAACGGCAGCGATCTCGACCACAGCCGGAACGGATCGACGCGAGCCCAGCCTTTCATCAGGCCGGCTTGGATTCCCCGGCCCGATAGCCGACACCACGAACGGTCACGATGATCTCGGGCTTCTCCGGGTCCTTCTCGATCTTGGAACGCAGCCGCTGTACGTGGACATTGACCAGCCTGGTGTCGCTGGCGTGGCGGTAGCCCCAGACCTCTTCAAGCAACACCTCGCGGGTGAACGCCTGCCGCGGCCGGCGGGCCAGCGCCAGCAGCAGGTCGAATTCCAGCGGGGTCAGGGTGATCTCGGTCTCCCCACGACGCACGGTGTGCTCGTTGACGCGGATCGCGAGGTCGCCGATGCGCAGGCTGTCGACCTCGGAGTCCGGCGTTACGTTGCGGCGCAGCCGGGTCTTGATCCGGGCGATCAGCTCCTGGGTCTTGAACGGCTTCGCGACATAGTCGTCTGCGCCGGCGGACAAGCCGTCCACTACGTCGATCGTGTCGCTCTTCGCGGTCAGCATCACGATCGGGACGCCGGATTCCGCCCGGATCTCGCGGCAGACGTCGACGCCGTCGCGGCCGGGAAGCATCAGGTCCAGCAGAACCAGATCGGGGTGGTAGTCACGGAACGCCCCAACGGCAGCGTCGCCGGTGTGGCACAGGCGGGCGTCGAAACCCTCCGAACCGAGCACGATGTGGAGCATCTCGGAGAGGGCCTCGTCATCGTCGACCACCAGGATCCGCGGGAACGAACTCCGTGGAGCCTCGTTCAACAACTTCCCTCCCTTGGTAGTCACTGCTTTTGATAGTACCGGGGTCGACGACACCGACTGCCCACTCAGTTGAGTTCAGCCGAAGTGGTCCAGGTGGAGAGCAGGCCAAGCTCGCCGCCCTGGCGCCGCAGCACCCGACGCCACAGGCTCTCCGGGCCCGCATCGAACACGTCGGTGGTGAGTGCCGGCACCACGTGCCACATCTCGAATTCGAGCTCACGCTCCAGCTGGCCAGCGTCCCAGCCCGCATAGCCGGCGAAGATCCTCAGGTGACGGTAGGTGCCCTCCGCGATCTCCACCGGGGTGTCGAGGTTCAGCAAACCGACGCGCTCGAACACCGGGCGCCAGCCGGGCGGCTCCTCGGTCACCGACCACGGCATGGCCAGGCAGACGGCCCCCTGCTGGGAGACCGGGCCACCGTCGAAAAGCGCCTTCGGCTCGGTGACCAGCCGCGCCCAGGCCGGCAGCGCCGCGGACAGTTCGATCTCGGCGATCCGGTTGAGCACAACGCCGACAGTGCCGGCCTCGTCGGCGTCGAGCAGCAGCACGACGGCGCCGTCGAAGACGCCGTCGGTGATCCCGACCCCAGCCACCAGCAGGTCACCGACCCCGAAGTTCTGCATGCCACCTCCACAGGCAAGTCTGGCACCACACTGAGCGACCCAGCGGGCATCCGGCGGCGCCAGCAGCAGAGATACCCTGCGTCGGGTCGTCCGGACGCCACGGGCGCCCTTCAGGGAGTGAACCGGAGCGCCGAGTTCGCGGCCATCTCCGCATGACCGTCCCGAGGCTGTCCGGAAACCAGAAAAGGTAGCCGGCCCGCCTTGGCGGATGGCTACCTCTCGGGCAACATGACCCGTGTCGCCACGGGTCGTAGGGGTGGAGGTGGCGGGAATCGAACCCGCGTCCTCAAGCGGTGAACCAGGACTTCTCCGGGCGCAGCCGACTAGGCGTTCTACTTGGCTCTCACCCTCGCGTCGGCACGTGGTGAACAAGCCCAGTTCCATGAATTTCCCTAGGCTAACCCTGGAACGAGGTTAGTTCGGTAAGCCTTCTAGATGAGGCCAGGAACCGGACGGAAGGCGCATCCGGACTGACCCTTCGGTCACTGCTTAAGCAGCGAGAGCGAAGTCAGTGCGATTGGAATCGGCACTTGTAGTTTCCCGAGAGTCGTTAACGAGATGTCCTCGGATCCTCGGCCCGCTTCGCCTGGGACTACCGTCCCAAGTCGAAACCAGTCACCCCCTGTTGAGTTGTCGCCGGCCGGCTCTCACCGCCCGGTATTTCCAGTGTAGGCGCCCGGACGCGCCGCGGCCGAATCGGCCGGGACGGGTAGGGTGCCCGCATGGAAAAACCGTTCGTTGACCCGCCAGAGGGTCCAGCACCTACAGAGCTGCAGATCATCGACCTCGAGGAAGGTATCGGTCCGGAAGCCGTCCCCGGCAAGACCGTCGCCGTCCACTACGTCGGCGTCGCCTTCTCCAGCGGGGAGGAGTTCGACTCCAGCTACGACCGGGGGCAGCCGCTGGTGTTCCCACTTGGTGCCCGCCGGGTGATCACGGGCTGGGACAACGGGCTGGTCGGCATGAAGGTCGGTGGCCGCCGCCGGCTGGTGATCCCGCCGCAGCTGGCCTACGGCGACCGCGGCGCCGGTGGCGCGATCGGCCCGGGCGAGACGCTGATCTTCGTCTGCGACCTCGTGGGCGTGAAGTAACCCGCTCGCCTCGCTACGCGACCTCCCGCTTCGCTACGCCGTAAGTCGGGACGCTACCTGTATACGGGTAGCGTCCCGACTTACGTGTAGCGAAGCTGGCCGGCTGGACGGCGAGCGGCCTGGGACGGACGAGGCGCCGCTGGGGTGGACGGGGGTCGCGAAGGGTGGAGTGGCGCCTACCAGCTACCGCCGCCACCCCCGCCGCCACCTCCGCCGGAGAAGCTGCCGCCGCTTCCGCTGCTGAAGGACGAGCTGCTGCTGCCGAAGCCGGTGTCACTCACGGACGGGGGCGCGGCCACGGAGCCGGCCACCGAGGAGTCGAAGCTGTTCAGCTGGCTGCCGAAGGAGTTCAGGTTCCACGAGCTGCCGTAGTACCACACCGGGGCGGCGGCGGGGAGCCGGCCAAGCTCCACAAGTCGCTGGCAAACCCTGGTCCACCGTTCGGTGAGGTCGAACATGATTGCCCAGGGCAGGTACTTGCTGAAGATGTCCTCGCCCTCCTCGAACTGGAGCTGCTCGGCTTCAGCCGTCGCCAGATAGGTACGGAAACCTTCGACCTGATCGGTCAGGGCTCGACCGAAGCCGGTCCGTTGGCCGCGCCGGAGCTTCGAGCGCACCACCGACCAGGTGATGACCAGCGCCAGCAGTAGCGGCAGGGCCAGCAGGAGAACCACCCCGAAGAAGCTGAACCCGAAGACGACGACGACCACCAGGGGAAAGAACAATCCGCCGATCCCGAACCCGGGCCCGACGGTGCCACCCGGCTCCCGCGCGAACCAGCCCTCCGACCGCGCCTTTTCCAGGGTCATGACGCCGACCAGCTCGTGCGCCTCGGTCAGCGTGCCCGGTTCGCCGAGGTCCATTTCGGTTCCCGGATCGGTGCCACGGGGGAACAGTGACACCAGCAAGGCGCGACCCACCTCGTCCGGCGCACGCCCGGCGTCAACGAGGCGCACCTGCTGCTGCCCGTCGCTGCGCAGCTGAATGGCCCCGGCCACGGCGAGGCTGACCAGGGTCGCCGTCGTGTCCCGTACCTGCGTCTCGCCGTCGATCAGCAGCCCGGCCTCGGCGACAGCTATCCGCGGTGGGGCGAACGAGACCGGGATCTCCATGCGCGGGTCGCTGTACTCCTGCGGGACGTCATGGCCGGCGGGCGGGAAGGCGCCCGGCGGCAGGCCCGCGTACCGGTAGTCCCGGGTGCGGCGCCGCAGGTACCACCAGCCAACGAACGGCACCATGGCCGCGGTCGCTGCCGTGCCGCCAAGCAGCCAGGCACCGGCGCGGGCACTGGCGGCTTCAGCGTTGTCCTCAAGGATGGGCGAGTTGTTCGTGACCAGGCCCGACTTGAGCTGGACCGCGACGGTGAGCAACTTTCCGGTGGGGATGTTGGCTGCGCTGAAGGAGGCAGTCCCCGAATCATCGACCGTCGCGGTGTCGCATTCCCCCCGGTTGCCCGGAGTGGCCACCGAGCAGGAAATGTTCTGGGCTCCGCCGGGGACGGTGATGCCGGCGTTGGCCGCCACGATGGACGGCATCGAAGAGCCGGTCACGTCCCAGTAGAGCTCGTCATAGCCGGCGAAGGTCCGCAACAGTCCCTGCACCCGGTAGGAGAGCACATAGGTGGCGGTCGGTTCGGTGATGACCCGGTCGGCCGAGCCGACCCGGATCCGCACGTGCGTGTTTCGTCCGCTGCCCTGGTGGCTGATGTC
This sequence comes from uncultured Actinomycetota bacterium, assembly GCA_963848845.1. Lineage (GTDB taxonomy): Bacteria > Actinomycetota > Actinomycetes > Propionibacteriales > Propionibacteriaceae > Propionicimonas. The sequence continues at coordinate 93,666 of CAWKFH010000006.1, read as the reverse complement.
CAACGCGTCGGAGGCCCCCGAGGGGCTGGTCACCGAGATGCTGTCAATCCGGTAGACCACGTCGTGCGCCTGGTCGTCCCCGTTGGGCTCGCGGGTGATCAGGGTGCGCTCCAGCCCGTGCCTGCCCGACGTCGACCCGAAGCGGAGCACGATGGTCTCGGAGACGTTGACGTAGCCGTCGGTGGTGACGGTTGCGACCACATCGAAGCGATCGAAGATGTCAGCACTGGCTGCTTGCGCAACGGTCGGGACGCCGATGGCGAGCCAGCCGGTCAGCAGGACGGCGGCGAGCCCGGCCAGCCAGCGGATGGGCGCGCGCCCGGTCACCTCTCGCCCCGGTTGCGGGCCGCGAGCGCGCGGTTGGCTTCCCGGTCTGCTTCGCGGGTCGCCAGGGTCTGGCGCTTGTCCCAGTCCTTCTTGCCGGTGGCGATGGCCAGCTCCACCTTGGCGTAGCCATCGGAGAAGTAGATGGCCAACGGCACGATGGTCTTGCCGGAGGACCCGGTCTCGCGGTCCAGCTTGGCGATCTCCTTCTTGTGGAGCAGCAGCTTGCGGGTCCGCCGGGTGGCGTGGTTGGTCCAGGTACCGAAGGCGTACTCGGGAATGTGCGCGTTCCGCAGCCACACCTCGCCGTCGTCGACGGTGGCGAAGGCCTCGGCCAGCGAGGCCCGGCCGGCCCGCAGGGACTTCACCTCGGTGCCGGTCAGCACCATGCCTGCCTCGAAGCGCTCGTGCAGGTGGTAGTCGTGGCGGGCCTTGCGGTTCTGGGCAACCAAGATACGGCCTTGTGGTCGCGGCATGTTGGCTCCTCTCCCCCGTCCAGCCCGATCAACGGCCAACCCTACCAAGCTGGACGCGCCCCGGGTCGGACGCAACCGGGCCCAGACGCCCTCCAGCCCGCCTCCCCATCGGGGCGGCGGGCTGAAGTTAGGTGGCGCCGTGGCCGGAGGGGTCGTGGGCCGCACCGCCGCCGCTCAGAACGACGCGGCTCGAAACGCGTCGCGGACCAAGCGTAGAAGTCCTGACGGGAGCGCACCAGACCCGCCGAACGGTGATCCAGACGAGGATGGAGGCCGAGAACCAGTCAGGATCAGAGGTAGCGCATCGGGTTCACCCGAACACCGTTGCGGTAGATCTGCAGGTGGAGGTGGCAGCCGGTGCTCAGCCCGGTGGTGCCGACATACCCGACGACCTGGCCCTGTTTCACCTTCTGGCCGGCCCGGACCACAACCTTGGACTGGTGGGCATAGCCACTGGCCAGGTTCGCGCCGTACATCCGGCCGTAGCTGATGATTGTGTAGTTGCCGAAGCCATAGGACGTCCAGCCGGCCGAAACGACCCGGCCGTTGGCCATGGCCCTGATCGGTGCGCCGCACTGGGCACCGAAGTCGGTGCCCCAGTGCATCCGCCAGTAGTGCAGGATCGGGTGGTACCGCAGCCCGAATGGCGATCCAGCGCTGGCGTTGACCGGCTTGATGAAGCCGTTCCGGTTGGTGATGTTGTAGCCGGCCTTGCGCAGCTTGGCCGCGATCTTCGCTTCCTGCTTCTCCAAGGCCCGGTACTGGGCCTTGGTCTGCTCGAGCTCGTCCTGGGCGTCCGCCTTGAGCTTCGCGTTGGCGGCGACCAGCTTGGCCACCTCCGCCTGGCGGGCCGCTGCTTCGGCGCTCAGCTTCTTGACCTGCGCCACATGGGCGGCCGTGACGGCCCGTCGCTTGGCGAGTTCCGACTCAGCGGCCGCGCGTGCAGCCATTGCCTTGTCCAGCTGGGTCCGCAGCGTTTGCAGACGATCCAGCTGGGCGGTGGAACTGTCGAAGATGGTCGTCGACCACTGCACCCGCTGCGCCAGCTCCGAGGACGTGGACGAGCCGAGGATCACGGTGAGGCCCATCAGGCTGGTGTGCTGCTGGTAGGCCGAACGGACCACGATCCCGACCAGTGCCTCCTGTTCGGCGACGTCGGCTTCGGCCTTGGCGGCAGCGACAGTAGCGGCCTCGAGGGCGGCCTCGGCGACCTTGAGATCGGCGGCGATCGCAGCGTCGGCGGCCCTTGCTGCGGCCAGCTTCTTCTGCACATGCGCCAGCTCGGACTTGGCCTTGGCCAACCGGGCCTGGGAGGACTCCAGCGAAGTGGCCGCCTTGTTGACCGCAGCCCTGTCGTTCGCGATGGCCTTCTTGGTCTGCACGAGGGCCTTGCGGACCTTCTCCCTGGCGTCGCCAAGGTTGTCCGCGGAAGCCGTCGGCCCGATCCCGACCACCAGCCCCAGCAGCAGCGCAGTCACAAGCGAAACGCGTAGCGCGGTTGACAGCAGACCGAGGCCTTGGCCTCGGGCGCTGCGTGAGGTGGAGGAAGACACCGTCACGAGTAGCCCCAATCGGATTATGGTCAGACCCGGAGGAACCTTCGGGTCGCGATCAATGTTGGAATGATAGAAAGCACCACTGCGACCACGGCAAGGCTTGCCATGGCCAAACCCACATGTGGCCACTCGATCCAGCGGATTGTCTGTATCTCCGCTTGAGCCTTCCCGATGATTACGAACTGCTGCACCGCAGCCAGGGTCAGGCAGGCCAGCAACGCTCCCCCGACGGCCGCGATCAGCGATTCGAGCAGGAACGGCATCATGATGTACCAGTTGGACGCGCCCACCAGACGCATGATTCCGATCTCCCGGCGTCGGGAGTAGGCGGCCATCCGGATCGTGTTGCCAATCTGCAGTGCCGCAGCCAGCAACAGCAGGGCGCTCAACCCCACCGTCGCCCACCGGGCGAGGTTCAGCCAGGTGAACATCGGGTCGAGGATCTTGCGCAGGTCCTGGACCAACTGGACCCCCGGCTTGCCGCTCACCGCCGACACCACGCCCTGGTACTCCTCCGGGTTCTTCAGCTTCACCCGGAACGAGTCCTGCATCTTGTCGACCGTCGTCGCCTGCAGGATCGGGTCGTTGTTGGCGTAGTACTCCCGGAACTGCTGGTAGGCCTGCTCCTTGGTCTCGTAGAAGACCTCTGCCACCTCGGGATTGCTGCGCAGCGTCTGCTCGATGTCGGTTCGCTGGGCGGGGGTGACGCCCTCACCGGGCGTGCAGTTGCCACCCCGCGAATCGGGGACGCAAAGGAAGACGCTGATCTCAACCTTGTCGTACCAGTCGTCCTTGAACCGGTCCACCTGTTGGGTGGTCATCAGACCGATGCCGAACAGGGTCAGCGAAACCCACATGGTGACGATTACGGCCACGGTCATGGACGCATTGCGGCGCAGCCCAGACCAGGTCTCGGTGAGCATGTGCCTCATCGCAGCACCGTCCGAGCCGGGCGACGATCACTGGTAGCCATAGACACCCTTGCTCTGGTCTCGGACGACCTCGCCGTTGACGAGTTCGATCACCCGCTTGCGCATCTGGTCGACGATGGTGGCGTCGTGGGTCGCCATGATCACCGTGGTGTCGGACCGGTTGATCCGGTCGAGCAGCTTCATGATCCCCACGCTGGTGGTCGGGTCGAGGTTGCCGGTCGGTTCGTCAGCGATCAGGATGGCCGGCCGGTTGACGAAAGCCCTGGCGATCGCGACCCGCTGCTGCTCGCCACCGGAGAGCTCCTCCGGCAGCCGCTCGCCCTTGCCCTCCAGGCCGACGAGTTCGAGCGTCTCGGGCACCACCTTGCGGATCAGCGAGGCCGGCTTGCCGATCACCTGCATGGCGAAAGCGACGTTCTCGATTACGGTCTTGCCGGGCAGCAGCCGGAAGTCCTGGAAGACCGTGCCGATCTGGCGCCGAAGCGCCGGCACCTTCCAGGCGTGCAGCCGCGCCAGGTCCTTGCCGGCGACGTGGATGTGCCCGCCGGTCGGCAGGTACTCCCGCAGGATCAGCCGCAGGAAGGTGGACTTGCCGGAGCCGGAACTGCCGACGAGAAAGGCGAATTCGCCCTTCTCGATCTCGACCGTGACCTTGTTCAACGCCGGGCGAGTCTGCCCGTCGTAGGTCTTGGAGACGTCTTCGAATCTGATCACGTTTGGGTTTCGGCCTCGTAGACAGTGGGAAGTTACCTCGACGTTTCGCCAAGGGCGGCCTTGTTGGAGTTTAGACGAGTCCGCCGTCGGCCGCGGGAGCGGGCGACGGTGCGGCGAGTCTTGACGAGCAGTGAGGCACGAACTGCGAGGAACAGACGAGTCCGCCGTCGGCCGCGGGAGCGGGCGACGGTGCGGCGAGTCTCCCTCCCATCCTCCGGCGTGTCAGCGCTCACCCTGCTGCCGACGCCAGCGGACGCCGGCGTCGATGAAGCCGTCGATGTCACCGTCGAAGACAGCATCGGGATTGCCCACCTCGAAATCAGTGCGCAGGTCCTTGACCATTTGGTAAGGGTGCAGGACGTAGGACCGCATCTGCGATCCCCAGGAGTTGCCACCGTCACCCTTGAGCTCGCGCATCTCGGCTTCCTTCTCGGCCCGGGCGAGAGCCAGCAGCCTGGATTGCAGGACGCGAAGGGCGGCGGCCTTGTTCTGCAACTGCGACTTCTCGTTCTGGCAGGAGACGACCAGCCCGGTGGGCAGGTGGGTGATCCGGACAGCCGAGTCGGTGGTGTTCACGCTCTGCCCACCCGGGCCGGAGGAGCGGAACACGTCCACGCGGATGTCGGCCTCCGGAATCTCGATGTGGTCGGTCTCCTCGGTCACCGGGAGCACGTCCACGCCAGCGAAGGAGGTCTGGCGGCGCCCCTGGTTGTCGAACGGGCTGATCCGGACCAGCCGGTGGGTGCCCTGCTCGACCGAGAGCATGCCGTAGGCGAAGGGCTCCTTCACGGAGAAGGTCGCCGACTTGATCCCGGCCTCCTCGGCGAAGGAGGTGTCGTAAACCTCCACCGAATAGCCGTGGCGCTCTGCCCAGCGCAGGTACATCCGCATCAGCATCGCGGCGAAGTCGGCGGCGTCCACGCCACCGGCCTCGGACCGGATCGTCACCAGCGCGTCGCGATGGTCGTACTCGCCGGAGAGCAGGGTGCGGATCTCGAGGGCCTCGATGTCGGCTGACAAGGCCTTCAGATCCTGCTGCGCCTCGATCAGTGTCGCTGCGTCGCTCTCCTCGACGGCGAGCTCGATCAGGACACTGAGGTCGTCCACGCGGCTGCGGAGCGTGACGATGCGGTCAACGCCGGCCTGCAGCCGGGAAAGCCTTGAGGTGACCAGCTGAGCGTGCTCCTGGTCGTCCCACAGGTCGGGGGCAGCTACCTGCTCCTGGAGTTCGGCGATCTCGGCCCGGCTCGCGTCGGGGTCGAGGACGGCCTCAATGGAGGTCAGGGTCCGGTCGAGCACGGCCAGGTCGGCCTGCAGATCAGCAGCAGTCACGAGGGTTCACTCTACGCCACCGGTGACGCTTGCCCCCGGCTTGGGCGGCGTTGGGGGCTGTCACCTATTGGGGGGACACATTCCGGTGACGCCTTCAGCATTTCGATATTGTCCCCATTCCGGGTGACTCACCTTTGTCACCATAACGGGTGACTGCGCAATGTCCCCTATAAGGGGGACCCAGGAAAGTCTGAAGAAAAGGTCGAGGAAATCTTGAGAAACCCCTTGCATTCGACCGGTTGATATGAGGTAAAGTTCACCGCAGGCGAAAGGTTCCCCCCGAGCCAACAGCCTAAATGCTCCGGTTCCCCCCGAGCCGGACTAGCTGCCCCCGGCAGTGCCCGCAGAACTCTCCCAGTTCGTGGCGGGCACCTTCTCTGTCCGGCTAAGCGACGCTCGCCAGCGCAAACGGTAATACCGCGGGGGCGCCGGCCAGCCGGAGCAAACGTGCGGCCACGGTCAACGTCCACCTCGAATCGGTCAGGTCGTCGACCAGCAGCACCGGGCCCGATGACCGCGAGAGCCAGTCCTGCTGGTCCGCGGTGAGCCTGGAAACGATCGAAGACCTGCCGCAACCGGAACGCGCTGTTGCCGGCCGGTTCGGAGCCGTCGGCGCTGTCGTTGAGCAGCAGCGGGCCAAGATCGACCAATCGGCCTCTTCGGGCGAGCTCACTTGCCAGGGATTCCACCAGGTTCGGATGCCGTCGGGACGGAACTGCCACGACCGCCACCGGGCGTGCGTCCCAATCCCACCCCCGAAGTACCTGGAAGCAGTAAGGGGCCACCCATTCGGGAACCGGACCGTCGGGGTCGGCCAGCAAGGTTCGCAGCCGCTGGCCCAGGCCGAGGTCGGTGAACCTGGCCAGTACGCGGCCGGTCTCCGCCGACTCGCCTGGCCCGATCCGCCCCGAGACCTGCACGCCGAGATTGCCCATTCCGGCCGGCCAGAGCAGTCGTGGCGGTACCTCCACTCCGACCCGGTCGAGTTCGGATCGGGCCGTCGCCACCGCCTCCTCCCCGACTTCGGCGGCGAACCAGACCGCAGCGCACCGGTCGCAGCGTCCGCAAGGTTGCGGGTCGGGATCGTCAAGGGTCTGCTGCAGGAAAGCCATCCGGCAGCCGGTCGTGGCCTCGTAATCGAGCATCAACTGCTGTTCCCGGGTTCGCGCCTCGGCAACCCGCCGGTAGCGCTCGGCGTCGTAGCGCCAGGGGTCACCGGTGGACAGCCAGCCACCCCTGACCCTGGTCACGGCGCCTTCGACGTCCAGCACCTTCAGCAGCAGTTCAAGCCGGGTGCGACGAATGTCGACGGCCGACTCAAGGGCCTGGGTGGACAGCGGCGATCCCGCAGCGGCGAGGGTCTCGATCACGCCTTGCGCACCGGCTTCGCTGGGCATCGACGCGGTGGCGAAGTAGTGCCAGATGTCCCGATCGGCGGGCGTCGGCAGCAGCAGCACGTCGGCGGTGTGCACGGCGCGACCGGCCCGGCCGACCTGCTGGTAGTAGGCCACCGGCGAGCTGGGCGCACCGAGATGGATGACGAACCCCAGGTCGGGCTTGTCGAACCCCATGCCGAGAGCCGACGTGGCCACCAGGGCCTTCACCTGGTTCTCGCGCAGCCGGGTCTCCAGCTCTTCCCGTTCGGCCGGCTCCGTGCGTCCGGTGTAGGCGGCGACCCGGTGGCCGTGCCGCGTCAGGAGCGCGGCCAGGTCTTCGGCCTGCGCCACGGTGAGGGTGTAGATGATGCCGCTACCGGTGAAGTCGTCGAGGTGGGCGACCAGCCAGGCGATCCGGGTTTCCTCGTAGGGCAGCCGGAGCACCCCGAGTCGCAGCGAGCCACGGGCAAGGCTGCCCCGGACGGTGAGCACGTCGTGGCCGCCGAAGCCGAGCTGCTCCACCACGTCGGCGACCACCCGGGAGTTGGCGGTGGCGGTGGTGGCCAACACCGGGACATCCCTGCCAAGGGTGCCGAGCAGGTCGCGGATCCGACGGTAGTCCGGACGGAAGTCGTGGCCCCAGTCGCTGATGCAATGGGCCTCGTCCACCACCAGCAGGCCGCAGCGCGCGGCGAGGTCGGGCAGCTGCCGTTCGCGGAAGGACGGGTTGTTCAGCCGTTCAGGGCTCACCAGGAGCACGTCGACCGCGTCCGTGGCCAGGGCTTCGTGCACCTCGGCCCACTCCCCCGCGTTGGCGGTGTTGATCGTGACCGCCCGGATTCCAGCCCTGGTCGCTGCGGCGATCTGGTCCCGCATCAGCGCAAGGAGCGGGGAGACGATCACCGTCGGTCCGGCGCCGGCAGCCCGCAGCAGCGCGGTCGCGACGAAGTACACCGCCGACTTGCCCCAGCCGGTTCGCTGCACCACGAGCGCCCGCTGCCGGTCGACCACCAGGCTGGCGATCGCCTCCAGTTGCCCTTCGTGGAAGGTCGCGTCGTCGCGGCCAACGAGACGCCGCAGGACGGCGAGGGCCTCGGCCTGGAAGTCGTCGGGGTTCACCCCGGCAGGCTACGGGCCGGGCACGACAATGACCACGCGCTCCCCCATTGGCACGACCCGACAACCTTGAGCATGACCGCCGACGCCGCAGGGTGAACCCTCAGCTGGTCGAGGCGTCGCTCTCCACGTTCAGGATGTTGCCATCGGGGTCCTCGAACCAGGCGGCCCGGTAGCTCTCCCCGAAAGAGGCCACCCCGTCCGACCAGGTAATGCCTTCCATCTCGAACGTCTGGAAGACCACACCCTTGTCCCGTAGCTCCTGCACCTCGGCGTCGAAGACCAGCACCGGCACCTGGAAGGAGATCGCGGTGGCCTTGTTGGTGCCGGCGAACGCCGACGGGTAGACAAGGAAGGAAGTCGGTCCCGACGAATAGATCACGCCTTCGGGCACGTCGCCCATCGGGGTGAACCCAAGGAGTCCCCTCATAGAAGTCGCGGGCTCGCTGCAGGTCCTTGACCGCCAGCGTTGCAATTGAGACGTAGTCGGCGAGCATTACACCCCTCCTACACGGACCGGGCGACCGTCGTCCGGTCGGCAATCCACCCTAGATTTGCCCGGCGACGGGTGCCAATGCACCCTCTTGCGTACCCAGGAGCTGGGGGCGGGTCAGGTGCCGACGTAGGCGGCGAGGTGCTCGCCGGTGAGGGTCGAGCGGGCTGCGATCAGGTCGGCCGGCGCGCCCTCGAAGGTGATCCGGCCGCCGTCGTGACCGGCACCGGGGCCGAGGTCGATGATCCAGTCAGCGTGGGCCATCACCGCCTGGTGGTGCTCGACGACGATGACCGACTTGCCGGAGTCCACCAGCCGATCGAGCAGGGCCAGCAGGTGCTCGACGTCGGCGAGGTGGAGGCCGGTGGTCGGCTCGTCGAGGATCAGCACGCCGCCCTTCTCGCCCATGTGGGTGGCCAGCTTGAGCCGCTGCCGCTCCCCGCCCGACAGGGTGGTCAGGGGCTGGCCGAGGCTGAGATAGCCGAGCCCGACGTCGGCGAGCCGGTCGAGGACTGCGTGCGCCGCCGGCGTCCTGGCCTCGCCGCTGGCGAAGAACTCCTCGGCCTCGGTCACCGACATCGCCAGCACCTGGCTGATGTCGCGGCCGCCGAGGTGGTACTCCAGCACCGATGCCTGGAAGCGCTTCCCGCCACACTCCTCGCAGGTTGTGGACACCCCGGCCATCATCGCCAGGTCCAGATAGATGACCCCGGCGCCGTTGCAGGTGGGGCAGGCGCCTTCGGAGTTGGCGCTGAACAGTGCCGGCTTCACGCCGTTGGCCTTCGCGAACGCCTTGCGGATCGGTTCGAGCAGTCCGGTGTAGGTGGCCGGGTTGCTGCGTCGGGAACCGCGGATGCCGGTCTGGTCGACCGTGACCACCCCGTCCAGCCCGGAAACCGAACCGTGGATCAGCGAGCTCTTGCCGGAACCGGCCACTCCGGTGACCACGACGAGCACCCCCAGCGGGATGTCGACGTCGACGTCGCGGAGATTGTGCAGCGTCGCACCGCGGATCGGGAGGGCCCCGGACGGCTTCCGCAGCTTGTCCTTCAGCACGGCCCGGTCGTCGAAGTGGCGTCCGGTGATCGTGCCGCTGGTCCGCAGCTCGGCCACCGAGCCCTCGAAGCAGATGTGGCCGCCCGCCGTCCCGGCGCCCGGGCCGAGGTCGATGACGTGGTCGGCGATCACGATCGTCTCCGGCTTGTGTTCGACCACGAGCACCGTGTTGCCCTTGTCGCGCAATTGCAGCAGGAGCTCGTTCATCTTCGCGATGTCATGGGGGTGCAGGCCGATCGTGGGTTCGTCGAACACGTAGGTCACGTCGGTCAGCGACGACCCGAGGTGGCGGATCATCTTGGTGCGCTGTGCCTCGCCGCCCGAAAGGGTGCCCGAGGCCCGCTCCAGCGAGAGATAGCCAAGGCCGATATCGACGAAGGAGTCGAGCAGGAACCGCAACGACGCCAGCAGCGGGGCGACCGACGGCGCATCCAGGCCTCGCATCCAGCTGGCCAGGTCGCTGATCTGCATGGCACAGCAATCGGCGATGTTGATGCCCTCGATCTTCGAAGACCTTGCCCCCTCGTTCAGCCGGGTGCCGCCGCAGTCGGGGCAGGTGGTGAAGGTCACTGCCCGCTCGACGAACGCGCGGACGTGCGGCTGCAGGGCGTCCACGTCCTTGGAGAGGATGGACTTCTGGATCCGGGGAACCAGCCCCTCATAGGTCAGGTTGATGCCTTCGACCTTGATCCGGCGGGCGTCGCCGTAGAGGAATTCCTGCCGTTGCCGGGCGGTGAACTCCGCGATCGGCACGTCGGCCGGCACCACTGCACCGAAGATGCGCCCGTACCAGCCGTCGGCGCTGTAGCCCGGGGCCGTGATCGCGCCTTCGGCCAGCGACTTGGTCTCGTCGAACAACTGCGACAGGTCGATGTCGTTCACGTTGCCCATGCCCTCGCAGCGTGGGCACATGCCGCCGGTGATGGAGAAGTCGGCGCGCTTGCTCATCGGCTTGCCGGGGCCGCGGTCGACGGTCACGGCGCCGGCTCCCCTGGCGGAGGCGATGTTGAACGAGAACGCCTGGGACGACCCGATGTGCGGTCGCCCCAGCCGGCTGAACAGGATCCGCAGCATGGCGTTCGCGTCGGTGACGGTGCCGACGGTGGAGCGGACGTTTGCTCCCAGCCGTTCCTGGTCGACGATGATCGCTGTCGTCAGCCCTTCCAGCACGTCCACGTCTGGACGGGCAAGGTTCGGCATGAACCCCTGCACGAACGCGCTGTAGGTCTCGTTGATCATCCGCTGCGACTCGGCGGCGATCGTGTCGAAGACCAGCGAGCTCTTCCCGGATCCCGAGACGCCGGTGAACACGGTCAGCCGCCGCTTCGGGATCTCGACGTTGACTTCCTTCAGGTTGTTCTCGCGCGCACCATGCACCCGGATCACGTCGTGGCGGTCGGCGGCCGGTCGTTCAGTCGGTCCGGTGTCGGTGCTCGTGGCCATGCTCAATGGTCTCCATCTGTCAGTTGGGGGCCGCGATCGCTGTCCCCACCGGTGGTTGGCACGTCACGGACGCCAGGCCGGCTCGGCGCTCAAGCCAGTTCCTGGATCCGGAGCAGGTTGCCCGCCGGGTCCCGGACTGCGCAGTCTCGCACGCCGTAGGGCTGTTCGGTCGGTTCCTGGACGACCTCGATCTCACTGGCCTGGAGCCGGTCGAAGGTGCCATCGAGGTCCTGGGTGGCCAGGATGATGCTGGCGTAGGTGCCCTTGGCCATCATTTCGGCGATGGTGCGGCGCTCTTCCTCGGTCACGCCCGGATCTGCGCCCGGCGGATACAACACGATCGAAGTACCCGGCTGTCCGGTGGGCCCGACCGTGATCCAGCGCATTCCGCGGAAACCGACGTCCTTGCGCACCTCGAAGCCGAGGGTGTCGCGATAGAAGGCCAGGGCAGCGTCCGGGTCGTCTTGTGGCAGGAAACTCGCGTTGATGGTGATGTCCATGTCGCTCACGCTAGTTGCGGCTCCGGGACCCGCGCTTCTCGATTCCTGATCGGTCTGGTCACCTGCTTGGCTACACACGACGGCATCTCGGCCGTGACCGGAGCCATCTTGGCCCGATACGTGCTGGGGGCCATTCCGACCAGCTCGGTGAAGCGGGTGCTGAAGGTACCAAGTGAGGCACAACCGACTTCGAAGCAGACCTCGGTGACGCTGCGGTCGCCTCGCCGCAGCAGGGCCATCGCCCGCTCGATCCGTCGTGTCATCAGGTAGGAGTAGGGCGATTCGCCGTAGGCGAGCCGGAACTGCCGGCTGAGGTGCCCCGCCGACATGTTCGCGTCGCGGGCGAGCGCCTCGACGTCCAGCGGCTGCGCGTACTCCCGGTCCATCCGGTCGCGGACGCGGCGGAGCCGCGCGAGATCGCGCAGGTGCTGCTCGGCGGCGGTCGTGCTGGTCATCTCCCGGATGCTGCCACGTCGAAACGGAGTTGCCTAGCGCAGCCCCCCGCCGCCGGCTACGCACAACTGCTTCGCGTGACGCGGCTCGCAGCCGCAGGCCGAAGTGGCGCCAGGATGGATCCCAGCTGACACCCGTCCTACGCCACGTCACGCATAATGCGATGGTGATCTCCTCTGCCACAGCCCAACGGCTGCACAGTGCCGGCGTCCGCTGGCACCCGCTCGCCGGCGACCGGTTCACGGTTCGCACCGAGGAAATGTCCGACGAGGTGTTCACCGTTGCCGACATGGTCGTCGAGGCTCGGGAATACCCGACCGGGACGCTGCTCGCCTTCAACGGCACGACCGAGTGGGCGCTGGACTCCGTCCAGCTGGAGGAAGCACTCTGGCTGCCGCGCGAGGACCAGCTGCGCGACCTGCTCGGCCAAGCCTTCCGCAGCCTCGCCCGATCCACCACCGGCGAGTTCCAGGTGCTGGCGGAGATCCCCGGGCAACCCGAACGGGTGTTCAGCGCCGACGAGGCGGCCGACGCCTACGCCGAAGCCGTGCTTGCGTTGATCAGCGCTGCGCGGCACTGACCAACCCCCAGCCGGCTGGCTTCGTCAACCCGGGGCCAGCGCCCCGGCAGCGAAGCAGAAATACTGACTTCCTAAACAACCGAACATCGCAGTTTCTTGGGTACCTGTTGAAGTACCTGTTCTGAGTCTCCACCCGAGCCGCATAGAGGAACCGGTGGAGAGCGAAACCATGTCGATCACCGATGAAATGACTCCAACGACCGTCCGCCGGCGCCGCAGCGACGCCGTTCGTGCCGAGATGACCCGGCGAACCCGGAGCTTCACTGAGCTCGCCCAGGCCGTGCGATCCGCAGGCCTGAACCGGCGCACCAGGTGGTTCTACCTGGCCGTGTTCGGGGGGCTGGTGGCGGCTCTCGCCGGCGCCTTCACCGGGCTCGTCCTGCTTCAGGACTCGTGGTTCCAGCTGCTGATCGCAGCCGCGCTCGGGATCATCTTCACCCAGTTCGCGTTTCTCGGCCATGAGGCCTCGCACCGCCAGGTGGTCACGTCCGGACCGGCCAACGACCGCATCGGGATGGTACTGGCGAACTTCTTCGTCGGGATCAGCTACTCGTGGTGGATGAGCAAGCACACCCGCCACCACGCCAATCCGCAACGGGTGGGCAAGGACCCCGACATCCAGCCCGGCACGCTGTCCTTCCGGCCTGAGGATGCGGCTACCACGACCGGCGCTCACGCGCTGGATCACCCGGCATCAGGGCTGGCTCTTCTACCCGCTGTTGCTGCTTGCCGGGCTCGACCTCCACCAGTCGTCCTTCCGCGGGCTGTTCGCCCGCGACCGCATCCAGGGCCGGGCGGTCGAACTCACCCTGCTCGGGATCCGGTTCGGCGTCTACCTCGGGGTCGCTGTTCTGGTTGCTCCCCCTCGGCATGGCGTTCGCCTTCCTCGGGGTGCAGATGGCGGTCTTCGGCGTGTACATGGGCGCGAGCTTCGCGCCCAACCACATCGGGATGCCGATCGTCCCGGCGGACGCGCGGCTCGGACTTCCTCGACAAGCAGGTACTGACCTCGCGCAACGTCTCCGGCGGCTGGTGGATGACCATCCTGATGGGCGGCCTCAACTACCAGATCGAGCACCACCTCTTCCCGAGCATGCCGCGTCCCCACCTGCGTGCGGCCCGGCGGCTGGTTCGCCGGCACTGCCATGAGCAGGGCGTCACGTACACCGAGACCTCGCTACCCGAAGCCCTGACGATCGTGGTGAGGTACCTCAGCGAGGTCGGACTGGCCGCGCCACGCAGCTTCAACTGCCCAACGGCAGCCGGAATGGGACGCGGCTGACGAACTGGCAGGTTCTGGGTCTGCGGTCAGCCGGCCCGGTCGTAGGCCTGCTGCAGCCAGCCGAGAATCTCGGCGTCGAGCTGCCCGGTCTGGCGGAGTTCGACATGGTGCATCCACACCCTCGCCGAAGGGTGCGCGACCGCCTTGAACCGGTCCGAGACCACCCGGTAGGGAAGCGCAATCGACAGCACAGCGGGAACGTCGTTCGCAAGGTACTGGCCTGGCCGCCAAATGTAGGCGAAGCCCAACCGACGGCGGAAGGCGATCTGGCTCTTGGTCACCTTGACGGTGGCTTCACCGATGTCGTCGATGGCCCGCTGCACAGCTGCATACAGCCGCAGGCTGTCCGGGAACCCGTCGAAGAGCTGCTCGGGAGTGAGTCCAAACCCGCCCGCGTCCACACCATCACCCTAACCAGCTGAAGCCGGGATCCCGGGTGGGGCGCGAAGGGGCGCCGAAGTCCGCGGCTTGTGGCCGTAACTTCTGGACGCCAGCGGTCGGTTACGTAGCTGAGAGGCCCCCTCTCGTCCCGTCCACCGGTTCTGGTATCTCGTCCCCCCGAAAGAGGCCACGAATGACCCGCACAACCCTGCGCCGCACCATCGTCGGTGCCGCAATCACGGTGCTCCTGAGCACCTTCGCCCTTGCTCCGGCATCCGCAGCCACTCCAGCCACCATCGTCTGGAGCGACAGCATCGCCGACAGCGCCACCTACCTCTACGGTCAGGTTCCCGCCGCCCCGACCTGCACCGCCGTCGACGACCAGGTGGTCGCGCCGACGTGCGTTGTCTCCGGGTACAGCGCACTTGTCGGCCTGCACACGCTGACCGCGACCGCGACCTCGTCCGAGGTCATCCCCACCGTGACCACGGCGACCATCTCCTACACCGTCACGGCGACTTGGACCCTCAAGGGCTTCTACAAGCCGGTGAAGATGGACGGTGTCTGGAACAAGGCCAAGGCCGGCTCCACCGTCCCCTTCAAGTTCAAGGTCTACGACGGCACCACCAAGCTCAACGGTCCCGGGGTGGTCGCGGACTTCAGCGCCCAGCAGGTTTCCTGCACCGACCCGAACGCGACGGTCGGCCTGGCGATGCCGGTGGCTTCCGCCCGCAAGGGCTTCAGGCTCAAGTACCAGGCTGGCGCCTTCCACCAGAACTGGAAGACCCCCAAGGCTGTAAAGGTCGCCAAGCACACCAAGAAGCCGGTCGCCACGAGCGCCTGCTACCAGGTGACCATGACCGCCGTCGACGGCCAGGCGCTGACCGCCCTGTTCCAGCTGAAGTGAGTCTCCCGGGCTGCTGAGCGGCCCACAGCGTGAAAGCGTCAGCCCCGTAGCCCAGCTGCGGGGCTGACGCTTTCCCAGGCTGCCGGTGCCTTCAGCTGCCCGTCGCGATTCCCGGGATCCGGTCAGCCGGCGAGCCCGGCCCGCAGGTGGCGATCGAGGCGCTCCCAGGCAGGCGACATGCCGTTCACCAGATCCTGGATCAGCGCGGGAATCGGGGATTCGGGCGGCAGGACCGGTGCCGGCGACCCTGCGTAGCGCGACCGGGACTCCTGGAGGATCCGGTCCGCCAGGGCACGCAGGCGAGGGTCGTCGGGGTCAAGGTCACGGACCTGGTCGTAGTCGCGGTAGATCTGCTGGACCGCGGGTAGCGTCTTGGCCTGGTGCTGATCCGCCAGCAGCGCCGGGGCGGTCTCCGGGTGAGCTGCGAACGCCAGCACCCACAGGTCCCGCTCCAGCTCGACCCACGCCATGCTGAGTCCGATCTTGTCGAGCAGTTCGAGGTACGCCGGCACCCCCGGCGGCAGTTGGGCCAACGGATCGGCTAGGGTTCGCAGACGTTCTCGGGTCTGCTGGAGGCTTTCGATCCGAGCTGTGAGCTGGCTGTCGATCGACTCGATGGCGCTGCTGCGCTCGGACCCGACGGACTCCAACACGGAACTGATCCGTGCCAGCGGCACCCCCGCCTCAGCGAGCGTGCGGATCCTGAGGAGCAGGATCGCGTCCCTGGCGTGGTAGCGCCGGTAGCCGGAGCCGTCCCGGATCGGCTCCGGGAGCAAGCCGATGGAGTGGTAGAAGCGGATGGTCTTCGCCGGAACCCGGCTGTATCGGGCGAGTTGTCCGATCGTCAGCATCTTCACCCTTCGCAACGCCTTGACCTTCCACCAACTGGAAGGTGCGAGCATCACCCTATGCAAGATCCGCACCCGAAACAGCCCGTCAGCCAGGCCGACCTCGAAGTCCTGCGTCAGTTGGCCGACAACGGCAGCGAAACCGCCCTGAACCGGCTCGCCGACCTGGCCGAGGAAAGGGATGACGTCGATGGACTCCACGAGTTGCTCGACGAGGGCTGCGAGTTGGCCGGGGACTACCTCACCGCCCGCGCGGTCGCCCGGCGCGACCTGCTCGAACTCCAGCGCCTCGCCGACGAGGGCATCGAGGAAGCGGGGGACGCCCTCGAACATTTCCTCGAGTAGACCCTCTGGCCGCGATTCGGCCGGCGCGTAATGATGGTCCAACGACTGCGGACTTGATTCGCGCTGCGGAAGGGTGGTCGATCGATGCGCCAAACCGAAGAGGACGTGGATGCCTTCATCGCGGCCAGCGCCGACCCGGAGGCGCTGGCGCACCTGGATTCGCTGATCCGGGATGGTCTCCCCGGTGCCCGGCGGAGCCTGTGGCGCGGCGTCTTCTGGGGTGGCACCGAGCAGGCCATCATCGGCTACGGCGACACCGTTCAGCAACGTCCCAACGGGGATCCGGTTCAGTGGTTCCTGGTTGGGCTGGCCCTGCAGAAGCGCCATCTGAGCCTGTATGTGAACGCTGCCGAGGAGGGCAGTTACCTCTCCAAGCTCTATGCCGAGCGGCTGGGCAAGGTGAAGGTCGGGGCCGCGGCGATCACCTTCAGGACGGCAGCGGATCTCGACCCGACCGGGCTGGCCGAGATGCTGGCCCGGGCTGCGAAGCAGCTGCCCGGAACTTGACCGGTCGGACGGCCGGAAGGCGCCCGCGCTGGGTCCGACTTCATGACCGTTGGCCCCTTAGCATCGCTAGGGATGCTAGATTGGCATCTCTAGCGATGCTAAGCTCACCATTGGCCAGCGATCGGTAGCGAGCTAAGGAGGCTGGTATGGCTGCAGCGCTTGGGGCGATCAAAGGGTTCCTCCACTTCTTCACCGACGACTGGTTGCAGCACGACGAGTCGACGCGCCATATCGTCACGGTCCTCGACGTACTCGAGCCCCGCAGCCCCCGGGGCTGAAGCCCTCCTCCGGAGCCAGTAGGGTGCGGTCTGTGATGACGACCTCGCAGGCGGCTGCCCTCGTGGGGCTCCCAAAGGAGCAGTTTCGCTCGGCGATGTCCAAGGAGCGCAAGAACGGCAAGGAGTTCCACGCGCCCCGCGACAAATGGCTCGACGCCAGGACGCCCCTGTGGGATGAGAAGAAGGTGCTCGCCTGGGCGAAGGCCCGCAAGAAGCGGAAGAAACGCAAGAAGGACGCTGACTGAGGCGACCGGTGGCACCTCGAGTGACGTCAGCCTCGCCGTCCTCCGTGCGGCGTCCGAAGCGGGCGATTGACTCGGCCTTCCCGGCCAGGACGACGACCTCGCGGCGGGTTGGGGTGTGCTCACGCTCACCAGGCGTGGCCGAGGACGTCAGCGAGCAGCTCGTCGGCGTCCACTGCATGGCCTTTCGCTGTGAACCATCGGGCCATGTTGGTGCAGTCGCGATGGAGGAAGTCGATGGCGTTCGGGTTGGCGGCAAGATCGACGAGTTGGGGCACGTCGATGATCACCAGCCGCGGGCAGGCGTCCGCCGGCCTCGGTCACGAGAACGTTGTACGGGCTCAGGTCACCGTGGGCAACCCCGAGACGAGCCATTGTGCGGAGCACTTCCAGCAGCTGGCCAACGAGGCTGTCCAGCTGCTCGGGGGTCGGCCGGAGCTGGTGCAGGCGTGGAGCCGCCACGTCCCTGTCGGCGTCACCGTCGGCGATGAACTCCATCAGGATCTCGCGTCCGTCGAGCTGCACCGGGTACGGCACCGGGACACCGGCCTCGAAGAGCCGCTTCAGGCCGGACCACTCCGCCTGCGCCCATAGGTCTGCTTCGATGGCTCTGCCGAACTCGGTCTTGCGGGCGATTGCCCGGCCATCGCGGCTATTGCGGACGCGCCGCCCCTCGGTGTAGGCGGTATCGCGGCGAAACAGCCGATGCTCGGCTGTCCGGTAGCGCTTGGCTGCGAGTAGGCAACTCTGGTCGGGATCGCCAGGGACGGCCCGCTCGATCAGGAAGACGTCGGCCTCCTTTCCGGTCTTGAGGACGCCGAGGTCGGTGTCGATTGCTGCTGAACTGGTGACGGCCCAGTAGGGCCAGGGCTGCGGTCCACGGCAGAGCCGCTCGACGGTGTTCCAGGTGGACCAACGTTGGTTTTCGGCGAGTTCCTCACCGAGGGCTTGGTAGGCGAGCTGGTCCCAGTCGACGGGCGAAGGGTTGTTTGACAAGGGTGTTTTCTCCTGTGGGAGGAGGCACCCGGAAAAAGGGTCAGCTAGCGGGGGCCTCGAATGATTGGGCGGACGGAAGCAGCCCATGGACAATGGGTGACATTTCACGACCTCCCTTCATGAGGCTCTGGCACGGAATAGCGCGAAGTGAAGCTAGCACCCGACGCATTCGTCGGTCAATCGCCCGTCAAGTTTGGCCGAGGCATACCGTCGGCCGAACCGCTGAAGATGAACGCCATTGCGCCGCAGGGCGGCGAACCGGACGCTTACGGCTCGGTGCCCCAGATCAGGGTGCCGCCCTGGTAGACGGTGACCTTGGTCGAGTCGGTGTAGGTCGGCCCGGCGCCGGTGCCATAGCTGTAGTCATCGGCTTCGTTGAAGACGCTCCAGTCCGTCTTGTTGAAGCCGAGCTTGATCTCGCTCGAGGCGCCGGCCGCCAGTGTGGAGGGCTGGAAGCCAACAGCAGGTACGCGTCCGCGCCAGTCCGAGGGGTGACTGCAACCACACTCGTGGTGACGTTGGCGCAGTCCGACGGTCGCGTAATAGCAGTTGGTCGTGAAGGTCGAGGCGCCGGCCTCCTTGGTGAACCAGTAGCGGACAGTGATCGTGCTCAGATCCACGCCCGACGCACCGGTGTTCACCAGTTGCAGAGCCGGCTGGATCGCGTTGTCGGTTGGCGCGGCCGCGTCATTGTTGATGTACTGCGCCTTCACCGTCGAACCGGCGGCGGTGACCGTGATAGCGATCGTGTCGCTGTCGGTCTGGGTGCCGCCGGAGCCGGTGTTGCCCTGGTCGGCGGTGACGATCTGCAGGCTGGCAGCACCGGTGAAGCTGGTGGTCGGGTTGAAGCTCAGTCCGGCCAGGGCGGTGTTGACCGCGGCGAACGATCCGGTGAACGTCATCGTGGCGTCCGCTGTGCCGTCACCGACCGTGAAGGTGAGCCCGGTCAGGGTCGACAGGGTGGTGACCCCGTTGGTGCTGACCAACTGGACCTGCATCGTTCCGCCCGCGGCGTCCACGTCGGTGATCGAGATCAGGTTGCCGTTGCCGGTCGAGAACACCTTGGCCGTGTTCATGATTAGTCGTCTGGGCGCCGGGCACCGAGTTGACCGGGGCGTCGTTGGCCGCAGCGACCGAGACCGTCTTGGCGCCGGTGTTGCTGTTGAAGGCTGCCGTCGTTGACCACGAAGTTGATCGTGCGGTTGCCGGTGTTCGGCGTGTTGCTGGTGTTGTTGTAGGTGACCGACTGCAGCGCCGTCTGCCATTGCGCCTTGGTCGCGCTGCCGGTCAGGGTCATCGTCGGCGCACTCCAGGAACCGCTGATGCCGTTCTGGTTGGCGAAGGCGAGCACGTCCTGGCCCGCGGTGTACCCGCTGCCGACGGTGACCGTTCCTGACGCCATGTTGGCGCTGGTGGCGTCGGTGACCGTGATGCCGGAGTCGACCACGACGGGCACGTTCTCGGTGTGGGCCGTCGTGCCGCCGCTCGCCGCCAGGACGGGGAGGCGACATTGGCGACGCCGCTTGAGGGAGATGTCGTCGAGCCAGAAGCTGCTGATGATAGTGCTGTCCTCGTCGGAGAGGAACCTCAGCGAGATCGTCTGGCCGGCGTACGCGGACAGGTCGAGCGTGCGAAGCACGTACGATCCTGCCGGCGTCGGAGTCCGAGTACTCCTGCAGGGTCACGCTGTCGACCTGGACCCTGAAGAAGTCCCACGGATGGCTGGTCTCAGACGTCGTGACCCGCAGGTAGTACGACAGGGTCGCGGCGCAGCCCGCCGGGATAGTGACGCTCTGCGTCACGCTTTCGGTGGCGTCGATCCCCTGGCCGCCGAGCAGCGCCGTTCCACGTGCCAGTGCGAGCCGCGACGGCGCCGCCGGTCGTCACGACACCGGTCGGGCTCTGGGTCCATCCCGTGCCACCTTCGAACCCTCCGTTGGTCACCAGTTCTAGGCCGCAGACCGATCGGACGCGTGATGGCGACCGTGTCGTTGTCGGTCAGGGTGCCGCCGGAGCCGGTGGCGCCCTGGTCGCTGGTGACGATCTGCAGGCTGGCCGCACCGGTGAAGCTGGTGGTCGGGTTGAAGCTCAGCCCGTTCAGGGCGGTGTTGACTGCTGCGATTGGTACCCGTGAACGTCATCGTGGCGTCCGCGGTGCCGTCACCGACCGAGAACGTCAGAGCCCGGGCATGGTCCGAACAGGGTCGTCGTGCCGTTGGTGCTGACCAGCTGGACCTGCACCGTTCCCCGCAGCGTCCACGTCGGTGATCGAGATCAGGTTGCCGTTGCCGGTCGAGAACACCTTGGCGGTGTTCATGTTGGTCGTCTGGGCGCCGGGCACGGAGTTGACCGGCGCGTCGTTGACCGCGGTGACGGCCACCTGCCTGCTCGAGGTGCTGCCCGCACCGATCGCATCGCTGACCACGAAGTTCACGTTGTGGTTGTTGGTGACCAGGTTGTCGGAAGTGTTGCTGTAGGTGATCGAGCGCAGCGCCGTCTGGTAGTTGGCCGGCGTCGTCGTCCCGGACAGGGTCAGCACGCCGGTGGCCGCGACCCAGTTACCGGTGATCCCGTTCTGGGTGTTGAAGCTCAGGGTGTCTTGGCCGTTGACGTAGTTGGTCGTCATCGAGATGGTGGCGCCGGTGATGTTGCTGTCGGGGTCGGTGACCGTGATCGAGGAGTCCAGCGCCACGGCGCTGCCGTTCTCGGTGAAGGACAGATTGGCACCGGTCGCGGTGACGACCGGTCGCCCGGTCGCGTCGACCGTGATGGTGAACGTCTGGATGGCGCTCGTGTCCGTGCCACCGTTGGCGGTGCCACCGTTGTCGTGGATCCGGACGCTCACCGTGGCCGAGCCGGCACCACCAGCGAGCGTGTAGGTCAGCGTGCCGGCGGCGCTGATCGCCGGCTGGGTGCTGAACAGCCCGTTGTTGTTGTTGGTGACGATGAAGTCGACCAGTTGGCCGGACTCGCCCGTGCCCTGGCTGATGGCCGTCGCCCAGCCTGCGACGGTCTGGGCACCGTCGGTCACCACGTGGGTCCGGTTGGCGCCCTTGGTGAAGCTGGGCACCTCGTTGGCGGGGTTGACGGTGAGGTTGACCGTGACGGTGTTCGAGTCGAAGACGCCGTCGTTGGCCTTGTAGGTGAAGGAGGCCGCGCCGCTGAAGTTGGCCGGCGGCACGTAGGCTGAACGAGCCGTTCGCGTTGAGCGTCAGTCCGGTCGTGCCCGAGACGAGGACGGCGGTCAGGGCATTGCTCTCCGGGTCGGTGTCGTTCGAGAGCACGCCGGCGAGCTGCGACGTTGAGGGTTGCGTCTTCGTTGGTGGTGTAGGCGTCGGCGACGGCCGTCGGTGGCGTCGTGAGCGCGACGTTGTCATAGGTGGCGGTGAGGCGCTTGGCGTTGTCGTGCGCGGTGACCGCAAGACCGACCTTGATGCTCGCATTCATCGCGACGGTCTGGGCGGTCCCTTGGGTGGTCCAGGTCACGCCGTCGGGCGAATGCTGGGCGGTGATCACGTCGCCGACGCGGGTGATCCGCACCCAGTAGGGGGCGACGACGGCGGCGACGTGCCGTTATTGGCAGTAACCCCATCCGTGGCGGTGCGGTACAGGAACTCCGACCCGTTGGTCTGCATGATGTTCATTAGCGTGCTTGCTGCCTGCGGCAGTCGACTCCCGGAACATCACGCCGGTCTTGGCCGAAGCGTTGGTGCCAGCTGGCAGCTCCGACACGACCTTCGCGGTCAGGCGACCGTCGCCGGTGCAGTCCCGGTACAGGTACTGGAACTGGTCTGCGGTGCCCCAGATGTCCGCACCGCCGCCGATGACTGTGTAGGTTCCGTGCGAATACGTGCTGGAGCCAGACAACCCGGGTGAGCCGATGTCGACGGTCGGTGGTGAAGATGCCGAGCGAGTTGACGTTGATCGTGATCGTGTCGGTGTCGGTCAGCGCTCCGCCGGTTCCGGTGCTGCCCAGGTCGCTCGTCACGATCTGCAGGGTCGCCGGCCGTAGCCGTAGAAGTCGGGTCGTCGGGGTGGAGGTCGCGCCCGCAAGCCGGAGGTTGATGTTGGCGATCGTGCCGGTGAACGTCATCGTGGAGTCAGAGGTGCCGTCGCCCACCGAGAAGGTCAGGCCGGTGAGTGACGGGCAGGGTCACCGTGTCCGTGTCGCGGTCAGCTGGACCTGGACGATCGCGCCGCCTGCATCCCGTCGCTGATCGAGATGGGGTTGTTGTTGGCGGTCGAGAACACCAGGTTGGTGTTCTTCGGCGTCTGCTGGGGGCCGGGCACGCTATTGAGCGGCGCGTCGTTGACGGCCGTCACGGTCAGCGTGACGGTGACGACATTGGAGTTCTGCGTGCCGTCGTTCGCCTTGTACGTGAAGGAGTCGGAGCCGTTGAAGTTCGGGTTCGGGGTGTAGGTGAACCCACCGTTGGCAGTTGAACGACAGGGCGCCGTTCGCCACGCCCGAGGCCAGAATCGCGGTGAGCGGGTCACCGTTCGGGTCCGAGTCGTTGCCGAGGACGCCACTGGCGCCAACGGTCAGCACCGCATCCTCGGCCACCGAGTAGCTGTCGGCGACGGCGGCGGGAGCGACGTTGCCGACGACCACGTTGCTGCTCTTGGCGCTCTCGCCGCCCAGCCAGTTGGTGGCGAACACCGGGGTCACCGAGTAGGTCCAGATGCCCGTCGGAACGTTGCTCTCGACGCAGCTCGTGCTGGTGATCGTCCCGGTGCAGGCCGTCAGGATGGTCTGCGCCGTGGAGCCGGAGTAGCGCTTGACGGTGTACCCGGTGACTGCCTGACCAGTGGTCAGCGTGGTCGGGGCCCAAGCGACGGTGACGGCGTAGCCGGCAGCCGATGCCGTCGGCGTGGCGCCCTGGTTGACGCTCGTGACTGCCGCAGCGCCAGACCCTCCGGTCACCGAGCCTGCGGTCCAGAAGGCCCACGCCGTGGCCGCCGAGATGGTCAGGCACACCGTGAGCGAGGACGAGGTCAGGACTCGCCGCTTCACGGGCCGACCTTGAGGTAGACGGTGAAGCTGGCACCCTGGCAGGCGTTGGCTGCGTTGGTGTTCATCGACAGCGAGTTCGCCAGGGACAGCGGCGACGACCCGCTGGCCGGGATGGTCCAGCCGGCGCCGGCGTTGGTCTGGGTCGTGAAGCTCAGGCTGGCCACGCCACAGGCGGCGTGCCCGCCGTCGACGGCGAACCCACCTGTTCCCTGGGTGGTGTCGAGGGAGAGCGATTCGATCTTGACGGGGCCCGGGTTGGGGTTGGTCACGGTCACTGCGACCGCCGACTGCCCGCCGGGATAGAGCTGGTTGGAGGCGGTGCCCGGGCTGAGCGTGACAGCCTGCGTCGTGCCGGTGCCAGCCGAGCCTGAGCCGGCCCCGGCCTGAGCCCAAAGGGCAGAAGCCACCCCGGTCGTGGTGAGCGCGAGAACGGCGATGAGGGCGCTCCCGAGGAGGGCCCGTCGTCGGGTCGTCTTCATCGTGGCACCTCCATTCCGCTTGCCTCGTAACCGAGCGTCAGGGACGCTCCCTCCCGTCCTGGTTGACCGGGGACCCAGAAAGAGCTTGTGGGTGGCGGTCCGGAATCCGGACCGCCACCCTCATGTCAGCCAGATCGGCTGACTTCTAGCCCGTTCAGGCGGCGGCCGCTACCGCGTAGGTGATGGTGATCGTGGCGTTCTTGCACGCATCCTGGTTGGCCGCGTTGTTGAGCAACGCCACATTCAGCCCGGACCAGGCACCCACGGCGGAGCCAGCAGCAAGGCTCTGGCTCGCCGGGCTTCCGGTGCCGCTGATCGCATACCACGAGGCGAGGCAGGTCGCCGGCGCGCTGGTAGTCGTGACCGTCGCGGTGACTGCACCGACCGTGACGGCGGAAGCATTGGGGTTGTTGAAGTTCCCGAGCAGTGCCACCGGGGTGCCACCCGGGTACAGACCCGTGACGGTGTTCGTCTGGTTGACGACCACGGCGACGGTGGTTCCCGTGGTGGCGCCGCCGGTGCCTGCACCCAGCTGGGTCCAGTACGCGAACGCCGTTCCGCTCACAGCCACCATCAACGCTGCGGTGACGAGGGCGATCTTCTTCTTCTTGGTGAACTTGAGCATTGCGATCCTCTCGTAGGGAGGGTGGGTGCGCCTCCAAGCTGATCGACCCCCCCTAGCGCCAAGCGAATGCCCGTTGCCATGCGGTCGTATCTCCAGAAACGGTCCCTAACCGGCCCCTGGTGACATTCAATATCGTAGTCAAGGGCGACCGTGTTGTGACGTCCCCCTTGGGGGACAGTTGGCGAGATTCCCACCATGCTCGACACGTCAATACCAATCCTTCCACCGAGCGATCCGATGGTGGCCGAACGCCAACTACCGTAGTCAGAGGCCATTTCTCGGGGGCAGGGCCGTACCAGAATCAGGTCGGTCCCTAGAATGAGTGACACACATACACCGCCATGGTGTCGACCGCAAAATCGTCTAAGAAAACGATCTCCAGCCCAAAACAGAATGAGGCCGAAAACGCCAATCAATCCCACCGGTGCTCCGTGGAGATGGCTCAGACCGGATCGGTCTGAACCACCAAGCGAGGTGAGTGCGTGAGCCGGCCCCGCCGCCGGCCAATAGGGCCGGCGCTACCCCGCCATGATGAGCGCGAGAACGGCGATGAGGGCGCCCCCGAGGAGCCCCGTGGTCGGGTCGTCTTCATCGTGGCACCTCCATCCCGCTTGCCTCGTAACCGAGCGTCAGGGACGCTCCCTTGCACCCGTCCTGGTTGACCGGACGGTTGATCATGCCGACCGCCGGCCAGTCACTTTCGGGCAGCTCCAGCCCGCTCAGGGTTCTGGTGCTGTTGCCCGGTAGCCTCAGCACGGCCCCACCGGAGAGGTGTCGAACCTCGAAGTCAGCCGCGTCGCAGGGGTGATCGACGTCCGCCTGCGGGGCGTCGATCCCCACCACGGCCACGGTGATCCGATCGATGTCGAGATCCAGGTCGTTGGTGTTGTCCAGGGTGAGGTCCAGGGCCACCAGTTCGCCCGGCGAGATCGAGCGACTGACGTCGCCGCTGATCGTGAAGGACAACGGGGTGCGGGTCGAGCCGTCAGCCGTGGCATCGGTTGAGCGACCCACCGGCCCGCAGCCAGGGAACCAAAGGAGGAGCACCGCGACAAGCATGGCGAACGCGCCGGCGAGGACTGCCTCGCGTCGTGTCGGTCGTCGTCTCATCTCAGCCCCCCCCTCAAAGAGCTTGTGGGTGACGGTCCGGAATCCGGACCGCCACCCTCGTGTCAGCCAGATCGGCTGACGGTCGAGCCCGTTCAGGCGGCGGCCGCTACCGCGTAGGTGATGGTGATCGTGGCGTACTTGCACACATTCTGGTTGATGGCCACTTCGTTGACCAACGCCACACTCAGCCCGGACCAGGTACCCACGCCGTTGCCAGCGGCAAGGATCTGGCTCGCCGGGCTTCCGGTGCCGCTGATCGCATACCAAGCGGGGAGACAGCCCCCGACGCTGGTAGCCGTGACCGACGCGGTGACAGCACCGACCGTGACGGCGGCAGCATTGGGATTGTCGAAGGTACCGTTCAGTGCCTGCGCAGGGCCACCGGGGTACAGACCCGTGACGGTGTTCGTCTGGTTGACGACCACGGCAACGGTGGTTCCCGTGGTGGCGCCGCCGGTGCCTGCACCCAGCTGGGTCCAGTACGCGAACGCCGTTCCGCTCACAGCCACCATCAGCGCTGCGGTGACGAGGGCGATCTTCTTCTTCCTGGTGAACTTGAGCATTGTCGATCCCCTCGTCAGAGGAGGTTGGGTGCACCTCCAAGCTGATCGACCCCCCCTAGCGCCAAGCGAATGCCCGTTGCCATGCGGTCGTATCCCCAGAAACGGTCCCTAACCGCCCTGGTGACGCCCATAACAGTAGTCAAGCGCGACGGTGTTGTGACGTCCCCCTTGGGGGACAGTTGTCGCAGAACCCCACCATGCTCGAGATGTCAATACCAAACCTTCCACCGAGCGTTCAGATCGTGGCCCGAACGCCAACTACCGTAGTCAGAGGCCATTTCTTGAGGGCGGGCCATACCAGAATCAGGTCGGTCCCCAGAATGGGTGACACACATACACCACCATGGTGCCGCCCGCAAAATCGTCGGAGAAAACGTCTCCAGCCCAAAACAGAATGAGGCCGAAAAACGCCAATCAATCCCGCCGGTGTTCCGTGAAGATGGCTCAGCCCGAATCCGGGCGAACGAGCACTGGCCACAGAGCCGTCCGGGCCGGGCAGAGCGCGGCTGCAGACCGTCACGAAGGCCACCCCCCGTCATCGAGGGCCAGCCTTAGCGTCGAGGACCCGGCCCTGGGAGCTGGCCCTCGACGCTAAGGCTGGCTCTCGGCGGGTAACGGGGCCACGGACCCATGTCCCGACTCAGGTGTCACCCGGGTCGCGACCCATCACAGCGGTGGGCGCAGAGGGACTCGAACCCCCGACCCCCTCCTTGTAAGGGAGGTGCTCTAACCATCTGAGCTATGCGCCCGCGGCGTTCATCCTAGGGGTGGATCCGGGCACCGGTCAGCCCGGACGTCGCGCGCGTGGCCTTGCTGTTCAGCTAGCGCCGAACACCCTTCGGGCGGACCAGCTTCTGGGCCTGCCAAGTGTCGGACACCGGAGCGAAGTTCGCCGAGGCGAGGCCCGGCGGTGAGCGCCGCCTCAGCCAGATCAGCCGGGTCGACGTAGCCGTCGTGGCCGATCCGCGGCGACATCAGCCAGATGTGGCCACGTTCGGTGAGATCGGTCAACGCGTCGACCAGGCCATCACCCAGGTCGCCGTCCTCGTCACGCCACCAGAGCAGCACGACGTCGACGGCTTCGATGGCTTCGTAGACGAAGTCCTCTCCGAGGGTGTCGAGGACGGCCGAACGGAGTTCCTCGTCGACGTCGTCATCCCAACCGAGTTCCTGGACAGCCTGGCCCTTGGCAATGCCAAGGGCGGCAACAATCGACGTGGCTTGCGTCGATCCGGGCGCGTTACTCACGCGGCTCTTCTCCCACTTTCGGCGACTCGCTGATCAAGGCTTTCAGCCTGCCAGAAAGCAGCCCGGGATTAAAGCCGCGCCCACTCAGGCGTCACCGCCGCTGGATCCCGACTTGCCGGCGCGTGACGTCGTCGAGGGCGTACAACTCGGCAGCGCGAGCCGGCCAGCTGGGGTCCACCTGGCCGGACGCGGCGAGCTGCTGCAGCGTACGGACCACGATCGACGGGCCGTCGATATGGAAGTACCGCCGAGCCGCCGCCCGGGTGTCGGAGAAGCCGAACCCGTCCGCACCAAGCGAGGCGAACTCGCCGGGAACCCAGTTCAGGATCTGGTCCTGCACCTGGCGCATGTAGTCGGAGACCGCGATCACCGGGCCCGGGCCGTCCGGCCAGCTTCTGGGTCACCCACGGCACCGGATTGTCCTGGCCGGGGTGCAGGAACCTCTGCTCGTCGCAGACCAGGCCGTCGCGGCGCAGCTCGTTCCAGCTGGTCACGCTCCACACGTCGGCGACCACCCCGAAGTCCTTCTTCAGCAGTCCCTGCGCCTCCAGGGCCCAGGCCACGCCGACCCCCGAGGCCAGCAGCTGAGCCCGCGGTGCGTCCTCGCCGACGCCCTCGAAGTTGCCCTCGTTCAGCAGGTACATGCCCTGCAGGATGCCTTCGGCGTCGACGTTCTCCGGCTCGGCCGGCTGCACCATCGGCTCGTTGTAGACCGTGATGTAGTAGATGACGTCCTCGGGCTTCTCGCCGTACATCCGGCTGCAGGCCGTGCTGCATGATGTGGGCGATCTCGTAGCCGTAGGCCGGGTCGTAGGCGACCACCGCCGGGTTGGTCGCGGCCAGCATGTGGCTGTGGCCGTCCATGTGCTGGGTGCCCTCACCGGTCAGCGTGGTGCGTCCCGCCGTGGCGCCGATCATGAAGCCACGGGCCAACTGGTCGGCCGCCGCCCAGATCGCTGTCCCCGGTGCGCTGGAAGCCGAACATCGAGTAGAAGACGTAGATCGGCACCATGTGCACGCCGTGGGTGGCGTAGGCGCTGCCGGCCGCTGCGAAGGCTGCCATCGAGCCGGCCTCGTTGATGCCCATGTGCAGGATCTGGCCCTGCCTGGACTCGCGGTAGGCCAGCATCAGCTCGTGGTCGACCGGGGTGTAGTTCTGGCCGTGCGGGCTGTAGATCTTGATCGTCGGGAAGAACGAGTCCATGCCGAAGGTGCGGGCCTCGTCCGGGATGATCGGCACGACGTGCGGGGCGAACTCCTTGTCCCGCATCAGGTCCTTCAGCAGCCGGACCCAGGCCATCGTGGTGGCGACCGGCTGGTTGCCCGGAGCCCTTCTTCACCGCCGTGTAGGCGTCCTCGTCGGGCAGCTTGATCGGCTTGGGCTGGTTGCGGCGCTCCGGCACCGAACCGCCGAGCGTGCGCCGGCGGTCCAGCGCGTACTTGATGCGCTCGTCGTCGGGACCCGGGTTCATGTACGGCGGCTGGTAGGGGTTCTCCTCCAGCACGGCGTCGGTGATCGGCATGTCCAGCCGGTCGCGGAACTGCTTCAGGTCGTCCAGCGCCAGCTTCTTCATCTGGTGGGTGGCGTTGCGGCCGGCGAAGTGGCTGCCGAGGAAGTAGCCCTTGATGGTGTGGGCCAGGATCACCGTCGGGCGCACCCTTGAACTCGGTCGCCGCCTTGTAGGCCGCGTAGACCTTGTGGTAGTCGTGGCCGCCGCGGGTGAGCTTCCAGATGCGTGTCGTCCGACCAGTCCTCCACCATCTTCGCGGTCCGCGGGTCGCGGCCGAAGAAGTTCTTCCGCACGTAGGCGCCGTCGTTGGCCTTGAAGGTCTGGTAGTCGCCGTCGGGGTGGCGTTCATCACGTTGACCAGGGCGCCGTCGCGGTCGGCGGCCAGCAGCGGATCCCAGCCGCGGCCCCAGACCACCTTGATCACGTTCCAGCCGGCGCCGCGGAAGAAGCTCTCCAGCTCCTGCATGATCTTGCCGTTGCCGCGCACCGGGCCGTCCAGGCGCTGCAGGTTGCAGTTGACCACGAAGGTCAGGTTGTCCAGGCCCTCGTAGGCGGCCAGTCTGCAGGGCGCCGCGGCTCTCCACCTCGTCCATCTCGCCGTCGCCGAGGAAGGCCCACACCCGCTGGTCGGCGGTGTCCTTGATGCCGCGGTTGTCCAGGTACTTGTTGAACTGGGCCTGGTAGATCGCGTCGATCGGGCCGAGGCCCATCGAGACCGTCGGGAACTCCCAGAAGCTCGGCATCTGCCGCGGGTGCGGGTAGGACGGCAGCGCGCGGACGCGTGCCGTCGACCAGGTGGCTCTTCTCCTGCCGGAAGCCGTCCAGGTCGGCCTCGTCCAGGCGACCCTCGAGGAACGCGCGGGCGTACATGCCGGGGCTGGCGTGGCCCTGGTAGAAGATCTGGTCGCCGCCGCCGGGGTGGTCCTTGCCGCGGAAGAAGTGGTTGAAGCCCACCTCGTACAGCGTCGCCGACGAGGCGTAGGACGAGATGTGGCCGCCGACGCCGATGCCCGGACGCTGGGCGCGATGCACCATGATCGCCGCGTTCCAGCGCACCAGCCGGCGGAACTTGCGCTCCAGGTCGACGTCGCCGGGATACCAGGGCTCCCGCTCCGGCCGGATGGTGTTGACGTAGTCGGTGGCGGTCAGCGACGGCAGCCCGAGGCGCTGGTCGCGCGCCCGCTCCAGGAGCTTGAGCATGATGTAGCGGGCCCGGTTGCGACCGTCCTCGTCGATCATCATGTCCAGGGACTCCAGCCATTCGGCGGTCTCGTCCGAATCGATGTCGGGCAGGTTGGTCGGCAATCCGTTCAGGATCGGACCGACAGATTCGCGACTTGCCACAGCGGACGCCCTTCCTGATTCCGCACGAGTTCATGCGCAAGGGTGACCTTACCCGCACCGGCTGGACCCGGCGCCACCGTCGATCCATCTTCAGCGACGCGCGCGAGACCAGCTCAGCAGTTCCTCCCCCGGCCAGGTGTTGACGATCCGTTCCACCGGGACGCCGGCCGCCACAGCTCTCGCCGTGCCGTGGGCCGGGAACTCCAGCTGCCCGGGCGCATGCGCGTCGGAGTCGATCGCGAACAGACAGCCGGCCTCGATCGCGAGGGCGAGCAGGTCGTCGGGCGGATCGGCCCGTTCGGGACGGGAGTTGATCTCGACCGCCACGTCGAACTGGCTGCAGGCTTCGAAGACCACCTCGGCGTCGAACAGGCTCTGCGCACGGGTGCCCCGGCCGCCGGTGATCAGCCGACCGGTGCAGTGGCCGAGGACGTTGGTGTTGCGGTTGGCGATGGCTGTAACCATCCGCAGGGTCATCGGTTCGGACGGCATCCGCAGCTCCGAATGGACGCTGGCCACCACCACGTCCAGCCGGTCGAGCATCGCCGGTGTCTGGTCAAGGCGGCCGTCGGTGAGGATGTCGACCTCGATCCCGGAGAGCAGCCGGCAGCCGGGTTCTGCGTTCAGTTCGGCCAGCCGGTCCAGTTGCAGCTCGAGCCGTTCGGCGGTGAGCCCGTTGGCGACCGTCAGTCGTGGCGAATGGTCGGTGATCGCCAGGTACTCGTGGCCAAGAGCTGTGGCTGCCTGCTTGGACGCCTCGATGGGGGCCGTACCGTCGGACCAGTCGGTGTGGGTGTGCAGGTCGCCGCGCAGAAGCGCCAGCAGTTCCGCACCACCGGTGGCCAGCGGACCGGCCTCGCCGCGCAGCTTCGCCAGCCGGTCGGGCACCCGTCCCGCGACGGCCTGTGCGACCACGGTGGCTGTCGACTCCCCCAGCCCGGGTAGCTCACGCCAGCTGCGGGACCTCGCGTGTCGCTCGAAGTCCTCGGGAGCCAGCCCGGCAACCACGTCCGCTGCCGCGCGGAAGGCACGCACCTTGTAGGGCTCGGCCAGCACCCGCTCCATCAGGTAAGCGATCTCCCGCAGGGCAGCGACGGGGTCGAGCGGCTCAGGCACCGCCCTAGCTAAACACCGCGAATCGCCCAGAGCCACCCCCACCGCCCAGAGCCACCCCCACCACCCAGAGCCACCCCCCACCACCCAGAACCACCCCCACCACCCAGAGCCAGCCTTAGCGTCGAGGGCCAGCACCTGGGTACTGGCCCTCGACGCGCGACGGCTGGCCCTCGGCGCGCGGCGGACTGCTGGTCCTCGGCGCGATGGGTGGCCCTCAGTGTGGTTGGCGGGTACACAGACAACGCCGGAGGAACCTCCCAGCCTTAGGATTCGGCCATGGGTGTGTTCACCGAGTTGATCGCCAGCACTGACGGCGACACCAGAGTCGTACTCCAGGAGATCCTCGACCGGGCGATCGCATTGGTGCCTGAAGCTGTCGAGGACCTCAGTTACGGCACCCCCGCGCTGCGATACCTCGGACGCCCGCTGGTCGGCGTCCGGGTGAGCGCGAAGCACCTCTCGCTGTTCCCGTTCAGCCCGGACGTGGTGAGCGCAGTGGCGCCGCAGCTGGCCGGCTACTCGTTGGCCAAGGGCACGATCCGGTTCACCGCAGAACAGCCGGTGCCAGTCGACGTTCTGGACCGCGTCATCGAACTTCGTCGGGCCGAGATCGACGGGGCCTTGTGAGCCCAACCGAGGCCGACCAGGCCGGCTGGCCACCACCAGAGGCCCGCTCAGCCGTTTCGCGGCGACTCGCTGCGGCAGCGGCGGAGATGACCACAGCCGCCCTGGCCAGGATTGCCGACGAGCACCAGTGGTTCGGTGAGCTCGACGCCGAGAACCGTTCCTGGATCACGCTGATCGCTCGCTCGGGCATCGACGGATTCCTGGAGTGGTTCGCCGCCGGCGGCCGCAGCATCGAACCCGGGACCATCTTCGACGCCGCGCCACGCGCACTGGCCAGGCGGATCACGCTGAACCAGACGGTGGACCTGGTCCGCACGACGATCGACACCGTCGAGCACCAGATCGCCGGCCTGCCCGACGACGAGCAGGCTCCGCTGCGGATCGGGATCCTGCGCTACTCCCGCGAGATCGCGTTCGCCGCCGCCCAGGTCTACGCCCGGGCCGCTGAGGCGCGCGGCGCCTGGGACGCCCGGCTCGAAGCCCTCGTGGTGGATGCGGTGATCCGCGGGGATGCCGACGAGTCGGTGGTCTCCCGGGCCTCAACGCTCGGCTGGGCCTCCCCGCCCGGGATCTCGGTGGTGATCGGGGCGGCTCCGGCCGATCCGGGAAGCGCGGTGGAAGCCATCCGGCAGGCCGCAGCCCGCCACTCCCTCGACCTTCTCGCCGCCCCCCAGGGAGATCGGCTGGTCCTGGTGATCGGTGGGCAACTCGGCTCGATGCCCGAAGTGGTTCGCCTCGTCGGCGATTTCGTCGGGCACTTCGGCTCGGGCCAGGTGGTGGTCGGCCCGGTCGTCGCCGACCTGGTCGAGGCGGCACGCAGCGCCAGGGCAGCCCTGTCCGGCATGCGGGCAGCGAAGGCGTGGCCGGATGCGCCGCGTCCGGTGGCCTCGGAGGACCTGCTGCCCGAACGCGCCCTTGCCGGCGACGGGCATGCCCGCCGCACCCTGGCCAGCGAGCTGTACCGTCCCTTGCTGGCGGCCGGCGGAGAGCTGGCCGAGACCCTGTCGGCGTTCTTTGATTCTGGCGGCTCGATCGAGGCGACCGCCCGGGCCCGCTACGTGCATCCGAACACCGTCCGGTACCGGTTGCGGCGCATCCACGAGGTCACCGGCTACTCCCCCGTCGATCCCCGCGACGGCTATTCCCTGCGGCTGGCGCTGACGCTAGGCCGTCTACTCGATTGATACGAAACCGACAACGCGAGGCGGCGGTCAAACGTGCGGGTCGACCGACATCGTTGTAGGTTTCCTACAAAGTCGGCCGTTACAAATTCGTTGCGAATCACGCCAACGTCTTGCCAGGGATTCGCAAGAGTAGAGACGTGCTCGCAATCGTTGCGCCCGGACAGGGCGCCCAGACCCCCGGCTTTCTCGCTCCCTGGCTCGCTGAACCGCAGTTCGCCGATCGACTCAACTGGCTGAGCACGGTCGCCGGCATCGACCTGGCCCACTACGGCACCAACGCCGACGCCGAGACCATCCGGGACACCGCCATCGCCCAGCCCCTGCTCGTCGCCGCTGGCCTTGTGGTCGCCTTGCAGCTCTTCCCGAGCCCCGCCGACGGCTTCCGCCGCACCGGTGTCGCCGCGGGCCACAGTGTCGGTGAGATCACCGCGGCCGCAGCCACCGGGGTCCTGTCGGCCGAGCAGGCCATGGTCTTCGTCCGGGAACGCGGCCGGCAGATGGCAGCAGCCAGCGCCGTCCGCCCGACCTCGATGATGGCCATCATCGGCGGCGACCAGACCGACGTGCTGGCAGCCGTCGAAGCCGCCGGCCTGACTGCGGCCAACAACAACGGCTCCGGCCAGATCGTCGCCGCGGGCACGGTCGAGCAACTCGCCACCCTCGCCGAGAACCCGCCGGCCAAGGCCCGACTGATCCAGCTCAGCGTCGCCGGCGCGTTCCACACCGTCCACATGGAGCCGGCCGTCGCGCATCTCGCGCAGCTCGCCAAGTCGATCTCCACCCACGACCCGCGCACTCGGCTGCTGTCGAACGCCGACGGCCAGGTCGTGCAGTCCGGCAAGGAGTACCTGACCCGGCTGGTGAGGCAGGTGGCGAACCCGGTTCGCTGGGACCTCTGCCTGCAGACGATGGCCGACCTCGGCGTCACAGCCCTCCTGGAGCTGCCGCCGGCCGGCACGCTGACCGGCATCGCCAAGCGGAACCTGAAGGGCATCGAGCTGTTCAGCCTGAACACCCCCGACCAGGTCCCGGCGGCGCAGGACTTCGTCGCCAGGCATGGCGATTCGGCCTGGGCCTCGCCGATGAGCAACACCCCGTCCTGGATGCTCGTGGTCTCCCCAAGCAAGGGCGAGTTCCGCAAGACCGAGGGGATCGCCGTCGATTCGGTGCTGGCGGCCGCCGACACGATCGGCACCGTCGCCAACCTGCGCGACACCACCAAGGTTGCGAGCACCGGCGGCGGCATCGTCACCGAATGGCTCGTCGAGGACGGTGACCGGGTCTCCCCCGGCCAACCGCTCCTTCGTCTCTATCCCAACCCAGGACTCTTCAGGAGCCGACGCATGACCCAGATCAATGCCAGCACCGGCCCCAAGTTCGCCCGCATCCTCTCGGTCGGGTCCGCGACCCCTTCGCGAGTGATCTCGAACGAATACCTGCTGCAGTACATCGACTCCTCGGACGAGTGGATCACCCAGCGCACCGGCATCAAGGAGCGTCGCTGGATCGCCGACGACGAGAACGTCGAGACGCTATGCCTCGCCGCTGCGCAGAAGGCGATCGAGCGGTCCGGGATCGCGGTCGACCAGATCGACGCGGTGATCCTGTCCACGATCTCCCACTACCACCAGACCCCGGCGTTGGCGCCGACGCTGGCCTCCAAGCTGGGCATCCCGGACGCGGCCGCCTACGACATCTCGGCCGCCTGCGCCGGCTTCAGCTACGGCCTGGCCCAGGCCGAGTCCATGGTCCGCAGCGGCCAGGCCCGGCACGTCCTGCTGATCGCCGGCGAGACGATCAGCGAGATCACCGACCTGACCGACCGCGGCACCGCCTTCCTGTTCGGTGACGGCGCCGGCGCGGTGGTGGTCGGCCCCAGCGAGACCAACGGCATCGGTCCGGTCGTCTGGGGTTCCGACGGCAACCAGGCCGGCGTCATCTGGCAGACGAAGGGCTGGCCAGAGGCCGTCGCCGAAGGCACCTGGCCCCGGCTGGGCATGGACGGCCGGGCGGTCTTCAAGTGGGCCACCGGCTTCATCGCGCGGGCCGCCAAGCAGTGCCTGGACGAAGCCGGCATCAGCCCCGAGGAGTTGGACGTCTTCATCCCGCACCAGGCCAACGACCGGATCACCGACACGCTGCTGCGCTACCTGAAGCTGCCGGAGACCGTCGTCGTGGCCCGCACCATCCGGCAGCTGGGCAACAACTCTGCTGCCACCATCCCGATGGCCATGGACGCCCTGCTCGCCAGCGGTGAAGCCAAGAGTGGCCAGACCGCGCTGGTGATCGGCTTCGGCGCCGGGCTGGTCTACGCCGGCCAGGTCATCATCCTTCCCTGATTCCCCCGGACCAGTCCGGAACAAAGTAAGCCCCCTAGCAAAAGGAGAAACCCAATGGCAACCACTGAAGAGATCCGCGCCCAGCTCGCCGAGCTCGTCAACGACGTCGCCGGCGTGCCGGTCGAGGACGTCCAGCTCGACAAGTCCTTCGTCGACGACCTCGATGTCGACAGCCTCGCGATGGTCGAGATCCTCGTCGGCTGCGAGGAGAAGTTCGGCGTAACGATCCCCGACGAGGAGTCCAAGAACCTCAAGACGATTGGCGACGCCGTTGCCTACATCGAAGCCCACAGCTGACCGACTCGCTGATCGAGCTTGTCGAGATCAATGGTCTCGACAAGCTCGGCCATCGGTGACTGAACCACCAACTCCACCAACCTCGGAGAAACATGACTGAGATCGTGATCACCGGCCTCGGCGCCACCACCCCGCTCGGCGGCGACCTGGCGTCCACCTGGGCCGGCCTGCTCGCCGGCAGGTCCGGCGTCCGCGCCATCACCGAGGAGTGGGCAGCGGAACTGCCGGTGAGGATCGCCGCCTACGTCAAGGTGGACCCGTCCGAGATCATCGAACGGGTGAAGGCCCGCCGGCTCGACCGTTCCACCCAGCTCGCGCTGATCGCCGCCCAGGAGGCCTGGGAGGACGCCGGCTTCACCTGGGAGGCCGAGGACGAGGTCGATCCGCAACGGCTCAGCGTTTCGCTGGCCAGCGGCATCGGCGGCCTGCACTCCCTGCTGAACAACTGGGACGCGCAGCGCGACAAGGGCTACCGCCGGGTCAGCCCGTTCACGATCCCGATGCTGATGGCCAACGCGCCGGCCGCCAACGTCGGTCTGGCCGTGCACGCCAAGGCCGGGGTGCACACCCCGGTCTCGGCCTGCGCCTCCTCCAACGAGGCGATCTCGCTGGCCCTCGACCAGCTGCGGCTGGGTCGGGCCGACATCGCGGTCGTCGGCGGCACCGAGGCCACCATCCACCCGCTGCCGATCGCAGCCTTCGGCCAGATGCAGGCGCTGAGCCGCCGCAACGACGAGCCCGAGCGCGCCTCCCGTCCCTGGGACCGGGGTCGCGACGGCTTCGTCATGGGCGAGGGCTCGGCGATCATGATCCTCGAAACCCTTGAGCACGCGAAGGCCCGCGGCGCCAAGATCTACGGCACCATCGCCGGCTCCGGCATCACCGCCGACAGCCACGACCTGGTCCAGCCAGATCCGACCGGCGAGGGCCAGTCCGGGGCAATGGTCAAGGCACTGGCGGACGCCGGGCTGAGCGCGAACGACATTCGCCACGTGAACGCGCACGGCACCTCGACCCCGCAGGGCGACCTCACCGAGGCGGGTTCGATCCGCACAGCGCTCGGCGACGCCACCGACCAGGTCGTGGTGACTTCGACCAAGTCGATGACCGGGCACCTGCTCGGTGGCGCCGGCGCCCTGGAGACGATCGCGACCCTACTGGCGCTCCACGACCGGATGGTGCCGCCGACGATCAACCTCGAAGACCCCGAACCCGACCTGGGCATCGACATCGCCGCCAACGTCGCCCGACCGCTGCCGGACGGCGACCTCGCCGCGATCAACAACTCCTTCGGATTCGGCGGGCACAACGTGGCCATCGCGGTCACCAACGCCAACATGAACGTCTGATCCGAGCCCCCAACAACCCTCCCAGGAGGTCATGATGACCCAGGCCACAGCACCGGCCAAGCCTGCCCGGCTGCCCCGATCGGAGGATCCGCGCAACCCGAACTATCAGGCTCGCCGCCCTCCTGGACGAGGGTTCTTTGAAGCTGATCAGCCCCGACAACAACTTCGGCATGCTCGCCGCCACCGGCACCATCAATGGCTCGCCGGTGGTCGCGTTCTGCTCCGACGCCACCGTGATGGGTGGCGCGATGGGCGTCGAGGGCTGTGAGGTCGTCGTGCAGGCCTACCGCCGCGCGATGGTCGACCGGGTGCCGATCCTCGGCATCTGGCATTCCGGCGGTGCGCGACTGGCCGAGGGCGTGCTCAGCCTGCACGCGGTCGGCCAGATCTTCCATGTGATGACCCAGGCGTCCGGCAAGATCCCGCAGATCTCGATCGTGCTCGGCGCCGCCGCCGGCGGTGCCGCCTACGGACCCGCGCTGACCGACGTGGTGATCCTCGCCCCCGATGGTCGGATCTTCGTCACCGGTCCGGACGTGGTGCGTTCGGTCACCGGCGAGGACGTGGACATGATGCGCCTCGGTGGCCCGGACACCCACGAGCGCAAGTCCGGCGTCGTGCACGTGGTGGCCGACGACGAGGCCGACGCGCTCGCCCGCGGCCGCGCGGTGACCACGCTCCTGGCCGCCCAGGGCGGGGTTTCCGCCGACCTGGCCGACGTCGACCTGGCCGCCCTGCTGCCCGAGTCGGCCAAGCGCGCCTACGACGTCCATCCGCTGATCGGCGGCCTCCTCGACGAGGGCTCGGTCTTCGAACTGCACGCCCGCTGGGCACCAAACGTGACCATCGCCTTCGGCCGGCTCGGTGGCCGGACCGTGGGTGTGGTGGCCAACAACCCGCTGCGCCTTGGTGGCTGTCTTGACTCGCTGAGCGCGGAGAAGGCCGCAAGGTTCGTCCGGCTGTGTGACGCCTTCGGGGTGCCTCTGGTCGTCCTTGTGGACGTGCCCGGCTACCTGCCCGGGGTCGGCCAGGAGTGGGACGGTGTGGTGCGTCGCGGCGCGAAGCTGCTGCACGCCTTCTCCGAGGCCAGCGTCCCCAGGGTGACCCTGGTGACCCGGAAGGCCTACGGCGGCGCGTACATCGCGATGAACTCCCGCTCGCTGGGCGCAACGAAGGTGTTCGCGTGGCCCGGGGCTGAGATCGCGGTGATGGGCCCGGTGGCCGCCATCCGGATCCTGCACCGCCGCAAGCTGGCGGAGGTGCCCCGCGACATGCTGGCCCAGGTGGAGACCGACCTGGCCGCCGAGCACGAGAAGATCGCCGGCGGCGTCGACACTGCCGTCAAGATCGGCGTCGTGGACCAGATCATCACCCCGGACCGGACCCGTTCGGCCCTTGCCGAGGCGATCCGCGTCGCCGACACCGGCGTCCGGGGCGCGCACGGCAACATCCCCCTCTGACCCGGCGGGGACGGTTCCCGGACCCAACGGGGACGGTTCCCATTTCGGTCCACCAACCGCGCGGGGCCGACATCGGGGACGGTTCCCGTTTCGGTCCAACAACGGGGGGGCCGACATCGGGGACGGTTCCACTTTCGGTCCAACCACCGCGCGGGACCGAGATTGGTCCCGGTTCCCTTTGGTTCAGCGTCCTTGAGCCGTCCCTAGACGAGCGGGCTGGACCGAAATGGGAACCGTCCCCCGATCCACCCGATCCGCGGGTTGGACCGAAATGGGAACCGTCCCCTGATCCCCCCGATCCAGCTGGTGGACCGAAATGGGAACCGTCCCCGAATCGCCCGAATCGCTCCGCCGCCGAATCGCTCCGCAGTGGGAGGGTCTGGCAGGCCCGGCTCAGCTCACCTGGTGCAGCCAGCGGACGGGAGCGCCCTCGCCGGCATGCCGGAAGGCTTCGAGCTCGTCGTCCCAGCGAGCACCGAGCAACTCGGCCACTCCTTCGGCCAGCGGCTGGCGGCCGAGGGCGTCGGCGAGGATGGCCTGCTTGAGCCGGTCCTCGTGGATCATCAGGTCGCCGTGCACCCCGACCGCGCAGGCGAAGACCCCGAGGTTCGGGGTGTACGCCCAGCGCATCCCCTCGTTCCCAGCCACCGGTTCCTCGGTCACCTCGAAACGGGCCCGGACGCAGCCGCGCAGGGCGCTGGCCAACTGGGCCCCGGTTCCGGCCTTGCCATGCCAGCTGTACTCGGTCCGCAGAGTGCGCGGTTCCGCAGGTTGTGCTGACCAGGTGAAGTCGACCGGCGCCCCGAACACCGCGCCCACAGCCCATTCCAGGTGCGGGCGCAGCACGGCCGGCGCGGAGTGAATCAGAATGATTCCGCGCGTGCTTGTCATTCGTCCCCCTTTGCTGAGATGTGCCTTCCCCAGCCACCTCAGTCCCGCGGGGTACTGGCCCATTCTGCCCCAGTAGTCACTCGGGTACCAGTCCTGCCGGATCTGCTCGTCGGCGGCTGACGACCGGAGCGGCGGCCGTCGCGTGATTAGCTAGGCCCATGGAGCAGATCGCGGCACGCGTGCAGGCGGTCCGGGTCCGCATCGACGCAGCCTGCGCGGCTGCCGGGCGTCCGCCGGGCTCTGTGCAGCTGCTTCCGGTGAGCAAGGCCAGGCCGGTTGCCGACATCGTCGCCGCCCACGCCGCCGGGTGCTCCCGATTCGGCGAGAACAAGGCGCAGGAGGCCAATGCCAAGGCCCTGGAACTGGCCGGGATCCCCGGCCTTGAGTGGGTCATGATCGGTCACCTGCAGACCAACAAGGCCAAAGTGGTGGCCGGATTCGCCAGCGAGTTCCAGGGCCTGGATTCCGTCCCGTTGGCGGCCGAACTGGACCGGCGACTGCAGGCGGCGGGACGGCGGCTCGATGTGCTGATCCAGGTGAACTCCTCCGGCGAGGGGTCGAAGTTCGGCCTGCCCCCGGACGAGGTGGCCGGGTTCGCCGCGGCTCTCGTCCCGTTCGAAGCGCTGCGGGTCCGCGGACTGATGACCCTCGCCCTCCCCTCCCCGGACGAGGCACAGGTCGCCGCGTGCTTCCGGCGAATGCAGGACGTGCAGCGCTCGCTGCGGGACGTGGCCCTGCCCGGCCAGGGCTACGACGAACTGTCCATGGGGATGTCTGGAGACTTCGAGCTGGCCATCGCCCACGGGGCGACGGTCGTGCGGATCGGCACGGCCATCTTCGGCCCCCGCGGCTGAGGGCTACGGCCAGCGGGCTCCGAGCGAGATGACCGCCATCGCCGCGAGGATCGCCAGGCCGAGGGCGTAACCGGCGTACTGCTCGGTGACCTCCTGGTCGACCTTCACGTACCCGACCGACTTGGCGATCGAGGAGTACACCTCGCGCAGCTCACCCTGCGTCCCGGCGGTGAACGCCTTGCCGCCGGAGAGCCGGGAGACCGCTGCGAGTTCTGCCGGGTTCACCGGCACCGGCTCGCGGCGTCCATTGCTCTCCACGTAACCGTTCAACGTGCCGTAGGCGATCGTGTAGATCGGGATGCGCTGCTTCCTGGCATCCTGTGCCGCGATATCGGACGGCCGGCCCAC
The DNA here is from genome assembly GCA_963848845.1 of uncultured Actinomycetota bacterium. GTDB lineage: Bacteria > Actinomycetota > Actinomycetes > Propionibacteriales > Propionibacteriaceae > Propionicimonas. The sequence continues at coordinate 53,170 of CAWKFH010000006.1, read as the reverse complement.
ATTGGTGTAGCCGTCGCTGAGCAGCACCACCGCACCGGGAGCCGGCTCGTCGGGATGGTCCGGGTCGGGCGGGGCCTGGGCCATCGCGTCCAGGGAGGAGTAGATGCCCTCACCGATCGCTGTGGACGGGGCCACCTGCAGGTTGTCGATCGCTGCGGCGACCGCGCCGCGATCGGTTGTCGGGGGCACCACCACGGCAGCGGTGCCGGCGAAACTGACCAGCGACACGTTGAAACCGTTCGGCAGCATCTGCAGGAAGTCGCGGGCGGCGGACTTGGCCGCGTCCAGCCGGTTGGGGGGCACGTCCTGGGCGATCATCGACCGGGAGACGTCAAGGGTCAGCACCACGGTTGCCCGCTCTCGGGGAACCTCGACCTCGCCCTTCGGCTGGGCGTAGGCAACGTTCAGCGCGCCCAACGCCAGCACCGCTGCTCCGACCGCGACGTGGCGCTTCCAGGCCTGCTGCTTGGGCAGCACCCGTTCGAGGTTGGTGATCGCATGCGGACGGGCCTTGTGGCGGCGCCGCCACAGCAGGAAGAGATACAACCCCACCAGCAGCGGGATCATGGCCAGCCACCAGAGCCGCTCCGGACGCATGAACTCGATCATCACGGCCACCTTGCCCCCAGGGAGACCGCGGCCAGAGCCGCCACCACTGCGAACGCCAGCCCGTAGCCGGCCCACAGCGCGGTGGTCTCCTTCTTCACCGGGGTCTGCCCGACCTCGCTGCGGATGTTGTTGTACACCCGGTCCAGCTGGTCGAGGTTCTCCGCGGTGTAGGTCTGCCCGCCGGTGGCTGCAGAAAGGCCGCTGAGCAACGCCCGGTCCGGCGGGACGCGTTCCCGCTTGCCGTCGAGGTCGACGTAGCCGTTCTCGGTGCCGTAGGCGATCGTGTAGATGGGCACGTTCTGCTTCTTCGCCTCATTCGCCGCCTGCGCGGGCGAGCGTCCTGCGGTGTTCTGTCCGTCAGACAGCAGCACGATGGCACCCGGGGCCGGACTCGAGTCGGTGCCCTTCGGTGCAAGGGCGAGCGCGGCGAGGGCGGTGTAGATCGACTCCCCAACGGCCGTGGACTCCTGGACCTTGAGGCTCCTGATCGCCTGCTGGGCCTGGTAGCGGTCTGTGGTCGGTGGCAGCCGCACCGACGGGTTCCCGGCGAGCCCGACCACCGAGACGTTGTACTGCGCGGGCAGGGCCTTGACGAAGGTCAGCGCCGCCTCCTTCGCGCCCTCCAGCCGGGACGGTTTGACGTCGGTGGCCTGCATCGACAGCGAAATGTCGATCACCATCACCACCGTCGCCCGTTCGCGGGGCTGCATTTCGATGCCGTTCGGTCGTGCCCAGGCCAGGGTCAGCGCCACCAGAGAGGCCAGCGAGAGCGCCACCGCCAGGTGCCGGCGCCACTGGGACTGCTTGGGCACCACCTGTCCGAGGATCGCGGTGTTGGTGAACCGCATCCCGGTCTTCTTCTTCATCAGGACGAGGAGGATGTAGGCGGCGACCAGCAACGGCACGATCAGCAGCACCCAGAGCCGCTCCGGGTTCAGGAAGGTCATCAGCGGGTCACCCCCGCCGGCGGCTGGTGCAGCATGCTGGCGGTTCGCCGGTAGGCCAGCACGAAGCGGGCGATGTCATGCACCCAGTCTCTGTCGGTACGCAACTGGATGTGCGCGACCCCAGCTCGCCGCAACGACACCCGGATCCGTTCCCGCTGCGCAGCGGTGGCAGCGTCCATTCGTTCGCGGGCCGCGTCGTCGGAGGTGTTCACGTAGCGCAGGAAGTCGGTCTCGGGATCGCGGATCAGCAGCTCACCGACGTCGGCGAACTCCACCTCGTGCCGGTCAACCACCTCGACCGCCAGCACCTGGTTGCGGACAGCCAACTGCCGGATCGGACGCTCCCACTCCGGCTCGACGTTCGGGTCGAGCTCGTAGTCGCCCGGGGTGAGGAAGTCGGAGACGACCATCCGCATGCCGCGGCGGCGTTCGGTGCGGGCCAGTCGCTGGATGCCGACAGCAAGCGAGTTCGGCCCGGTGGTGTGGTCGGGGACGATCGGTTCGGTCAGCATGCGACGCAGCAGCCCGTACAGGGCGGTGCGGCCGGATACGGCCGGGTACCGCTTGATGAAGTCGGGCCGCATCACCAGCCCGCCGAAGCGGTCACCCATCCGCTGGCTGAGGAACCCGACGGTGGCGATCGAAGCGATGCCGAGGTCACGCTTGGTGACCCCCTCGGTGCCCCAGTTCATCGACGGGCTGACGTCGAGCAGCGCCCAGATCTCCAGTTCCCGGTCGGCGATCGTGTCCCGGACGTAAGGGATGGTGGTGCGCGCGGTCACTGCCCAGTCGATCTTGCGGACGTCATCCTGGCCGGGCACGTACGCGCGGGCATCGTTGGCCTCCGAACCCGGGCCGGGCAGCAATCCCTGGTGGTCGCCGTGCAGGAAGCCTTCCAGCCGCCGGACGATCGTCAGCTCGAGCCGACGCAGGGCTGCCTCCGGGGCCAGCTTGTGCAGCGGGATGGTCGCGGACTTGGGTTCGGACAGCACCGAGGCCACCGCGCCGAGGTCCTCGGGCGGTGGCTCGAATGCCGGCCGGGGAGCCACGTTCAGCTACGCCCTTCCGGGGTGTACTGGTGCTGGCCCTGGGCGACCTGCCGCTGCTGGGCGTTCCACACCGGGGTGGGCGGGGGCACCATCGCGACGATCCGTTCGATCACCTGGGCCGTGGTGATGTTGTCGGCCACGGCGTCGAAACCGAGCATCACGCGGTGGGACATGACGTCCCTTGCCACGGCCTGGACGTCGGTCGGCAGCACATAGTCGCGGCCGTGGATCAGGGCGAGCGCCCGGGCGGCGGCGACCAGGCCGAGGGTGGCCCGGGGGCTGCAGCCCACCTGGATCACCGACGTCAGGTCGGGCATGCCGAACTCCTCCGGGGTCCGGGTGGCGAGCACAAGGCGGACGACGTACTCGGCCACCAGATTGTGCACGAAGACGTTGGAAGCCTGCTCCTGCAGCTTGGACACCTGCTCGGGATTCAGCACCGGGTTGGCTGTTGGCGGGTGGACGCTCATCCGGCGCAGGATCTCGAACTCCTCGTTGCCGCGCGGGTAGGGCACGTCGACCTTGAGCAGGAAGCGGTCGCGCTGGGCCTCGGGCAGCGGGTACACGCCCTCGGATTCGATCGGGTTCTGGGTTGCGATCACGATGAACGGCGACGGCACCGGATAGGTCTGCCCGCCGATCGAGACCTGCTTCTCTGCCATCAGTTCGAGCATCGCCGACTGCACCTTGGCCGGTGCCCGGTTGATCTCGTCGGCGAGCACGAAGTTCACGAACACCGGGCCGAGCGCGATGTCGAACTTCTCCTGCCTGGCCGAGTAGATGCGGGTGCCGACGATGTCGGAGGGCACCAGGTCGGGGGTGAACTGGATGCGGGCGAACTCACCGCCGACAACGGTGGCGAAAGTGCGAACGGCGAGGGTCTTGGCTACGCCGGGCACGCCCTCGAGCAGGCAGTGGCCCTTGGCCAGCAGGGAGACCATGAGTTGCTCAACCATATGCTCCTGGCCGACGATCACCCGCTGCACCTGCGTGATGGCTTCGCCCAGGAGTTTGGCTGCCTTGGCGGTTTCGTTCTGGGTTGCCGGGGTGGGCCCCTGGTCGGGAGCTACTGAAGGCTGACTCGGGTTGGTCACGCGAACTCTCCTGCTGGTCACGGTCGACGCCGGGGGCGCGCCGACCACGATACCGGCTTGCCCCAGAGCTCCGGACTGCGAGCGCGCCCTGAACCGTGACCGTCCCGCCGTCCCCGAACAGCCGGGGACGGTTCCTCCCGGGTCGATGGACCAAAATGGGAACCGTCCCCGTTCAGGGCCTGGTGGACCACTGAACCGTGACCGTCCCGCCGTCCCCGAACAGCCGGGGACGGTTCCTCCCGGGTCGATGGACCAAAATGGGAACCGTCCCCGCTCAGGGCCCGGACCAGAATGGGAACCGTCCCCGTTCGGGGCCTGGACCGGTGGCGGTGACCCGCCGGTGAAGCTCTCGGGCCGTGCGGCACAATGGGGGAACCGCGGGGCTGCCCGCGCCGACGATGGGGACCGATGAGCACACCGACCGCGCCTGAGGGTGGCCTGGAGCCACCGCAGCTGTCGCCGTTGCTGCCCTCCGATCCGCCGAAGGTCGGGGACTACTGGCTGGACGCGCGGCTGGTGGCGGCCCCGTCCGGGGTGGCGTTCATCGGCCACGACCAGGCCAACACCACGGTCATGGTCATCCTGCTCTCCGAAGGCGCGGCCGCCGATGCCGGCGCCCGCGAACGCTTCGCCGGAACCATCAACCAGTTGCACATCGACGCAGTGCTGGCCCGAGGCGGGCACGGGCAGGGTGAGGGCCGGCTGGGTGGCCTCTGGGTGGATGACCAGAACGACGACCCGCAGGTGAGCGAGCTGTTCCCGGCCACGCCCTGGGTGGCGCTGGCCTACGACGCCTCCCCCGGTTCCGCGGCGGAGGCCTCCCGGATCCTTGCCGAGGTCGACCTCTCCCGGACACCGCTGCTGGGCAAGCCCGCCGGCCCGGACTACCGGCTGCACTGGATCGACCGGTTCCGTCCCGGTCTGGCGAAGCTGTGGCCACTCCCCTGGCCCGGCCGCTACGACCGGGCCGGCTGGCTGTCGATCCTGGCCTCCTGGCTGCTGATGCTGCTGCTGTCGGCGCTGGCCGTCCTGATCGCCATCCTGATCTTCCAGCAGGCTCCGCCGGTCAGCCCGCCGCCGCCAGTGCCGGACAGTGCCTCCGCCTCGCCGCAGTCGGGATCCCCGTCGCCGCAGTCCGGCTCGCCCTCGCCGCAGTCCGGCTCGCCCTCGCCGGCATCCGGTTCGCCGTCGCCGTCCTCGGCCTCCCCTTCCCCTGGCTCGGCCTCACCGTCGGGGGCGGTCGGCTCCCCCAGCCCGAACTCCAAGCTGTGACCCGTCCCCGGTTGATCGTCACCGACCTGGACGGAACCTTCCTCAGCCCGGACCGGAGCGTTTCAGCCACCAACCTGGCCGCCGCGCGGCGGGCGGCCGAGCTCGGCATTCCGTTCCTGATCGCCACCGGGCGTCCGGTGCGGTGGCTCGACGTGCTCGACGAGCTGGCCGAGGCCCATCCGCAGGTGATCGTCAGCAACGGTGCAGCCGTGTTCGACCTGGCCAGCCGGCAGGTCGTGCGCAGCTTCCCGCTGGACACGACCGTCGCCCTCGAAGTGGCCGCGGAGCTCCGAGCGGTCATCCCCGGCATCACGTTCGGCTTCGAGACCGCCACCGGTTTCGGCTGCGAGCCCAGCTCGCCATCGCGGCAGCGCGGCGCCCCCGGCGTCCTGGAAGGGACACTGGACGAGCTGGCCGACCGGCTGGGTCCGGTGATCAAGCTGCTGGGATTCCACCCGAGCGTGGATTCCGACGAACTATCCGACCTGGCGCTGGCGGTGGTCGGGGACCGGCTGACGCTCACCCACGCCCTGGTCGGCGACAGCTACGGGCTCCTGGAGCTGACCGCGTCCGGGGTGACCAAGGCCAGCACCCTTGCGCTGCTGTGCGCGGAACTCGGCGTGGCGCCGGCCGATGTGGTGGCCTTCGGCGACATGCCCAACGACCGGGACATGCTGGCGTGGGCCGGCCGCGGTTTCGTGGTGGCCAACGGCCATCACAGCTTGTTGGCAGCCGGCTTCACCGTGGTGCCGGCCAACGACGAGGACGGCGTCGGACGGACCGTGCTGGGGCTTCTCGACTGACCGCAAACCCGGGACAGAAAGGGAGCCGAAGCGCTATTGTCTTCACATAGAGGCCGCTAGGTACTCGCGGTCGCCCCTCGGCTCAAACCAGGAGGATCCATGGCCGTCGTAACCGTCTCCCGCCAGCTCGGTAGCCACGGAGGCCAGATCGCCCGCGCTGTGGCCGGCGAGCTGGGCTACGCCCTGGTCGACAAGGGTGTCATCAACAGGGTGATCCGCCAGTACGGCATGACCCGGCTCGACGTCGTCTACGACCACAAGCCGAAGATCAAGGAGCTGTTCAACTCCGACAGCGTGGCCACGATCGAGATGATGAACGAGACGATCGCAGCCTTCGCAGCCCGCGGCGACGTCGTGATCCTCGGACGTGGCGGGTTCCGGGTGCTGAGCGACATGGCTGACGTGGTGAACGTCTTCGTGAAGGCCCCAGACGACGTCCGCGTCGCCCGGATCGCCGAGCGGGACGGGATCACCGTGGAAGAAGCCGCCAAGGCCATCAAGGACGACGACGCCCTCCGGTCCCGCTTCATGCGGCTTTTCTACTCCGCCGACTGGGCAGATGAGTCCCAGTTCGACCTGGTCATCGACACCGGCACCGAATCCGACGACGAGGCCCGCGCCCGGATCGTGGCAGCGGTCAAGGCCCTTCCGGAACCGGCAGTCGGCGCCCGTTCCGCTGCGACCATCGCCGTGGACGATGTGCTGTCCCGGACCGTTGCCGAGACGCAGGTCCGCCGCGCGAGCCGCTGGGGCTAAGTCGGTTCCTCCGCCCGCCCCTGGCCAGCTTCGCTTCACGGAGCGGGGCTCGGGGTGGCCGGGTCGCCGAAGGCTGCGCGAGGCACGAACAGCAGGGCGACGGCGGCAACCAGAGCGGTCAGGCCGCACACCGTCCAGACGGTCAGGTAGCCGCTGAACGAGCCGGCCGTGCCCTGCACCGACCCGGCGACGTGGGTGGCGAGCGCGATCCCGAAGACCGCTGAGGCGACCGCGCCCCCGACCGTCTTCACCGAGTTGGTCAGTCCGGTTGCCACCCCGGTCTGCCCGGACGGTGCCGCGGACGCAGCGGCCGCCGGGAGGGCCGCCACAAGTGCACCGGAACCGATGCCGGCGATGATCATGTTGGTGAGGGCCTCGACGTAGGTGGCGTGGAACGGCAGGAACATCAGGTAGCCGACCGCCACCAGCAGGCTTGCCCCGATCAGCGCCCAGCGCGGGCTGATCCAGCGGGTCACCAGCGGCAGCAGCAGGGCGCCGACCGTCAGCGACAGCACATAGGCGCCGATCAGCACCGAGGTGAGCCCGGTGGTTGCGCCCAGCCCGTAGCCGTAGATGGCCGGGTCCGTGCGGGCGAAGGTGGACAGTGGCGCCTGGGCGCCGAGCACGCTCACGCCGAACAGCCCGGCGGTGAGGAACACCGGCCACAGCGCCGGATTGGCGAACATCAGCACGTCGATCAGCGGATCGGCCTGCCGCAGTTCCCAGCGCACGAACGGCACGAACAGGGCCAGACCGACCACCATGGCGACCCACGCGACCGGGCTGGACGGGCCGTTGACCCGCAACAGGAAGAGCCCGCCGGTCAGGCCGAGCAGGGCGACGGCGACCAGCACCATGCCGACGGTGTCGAAGCTTCCACCGTGCAGGTCGGGAGATTCCTTCACCCCGAACAGGATCACGAAGAAGCAGGCGGTCACGGCGACCGCCGGTAGCCACAGCACGACCTCGAGCGGCCCACCGAGCTGGCCGGCGGTCAGGGCGCCGGCGATCACGCCCACCTCGAGGCCGGCGACCAGCGCGCCGGCGGCCCGCCGGGTGAGGGCAGCCGGGTGGCCGCTCTGCCGGGCCCGGTGGTAGATCAGCGCGGTCTCCAGCGGCAGCCAGACGATGTAGAAGCCCTGCAGTGACCAGGCCAGCAGGAACAGCCAGAAGTTGTCGGTCAACGGCAGGGCGCAACTGGCGACAGCCGTGATCGCGGTCGAGATCAGCAGCATCCGGCGGTGCCCGATCATGTCCCCGAGCTTGGCGAAGGCCGGGATCATGATCGCCGCGGCCATCAGCTGGCCGCCCTCCAGCCAGTTGACGTCCGCGTCCGGCACGTTCAGGTGCCGGGCGATGTCGGTGAGCAGCGGAGTGTAGAAACCCTGGATGATGCCGCTGGTGAACTCGACGAACACCAGGAAGCCGACCACAACGCTGAGCCCGCCGAAGCGGATCCGGGCCGGATCGGTGAGACCGGTGCTCATGCGGGCAGTCCCTTCAGCAGGGCCCGGTAGCAGCGCTCGCCGCGCACCAGGCTGTCAATCGCGACCCGCTCGTCCCTGCCGTGGATGCCGCCGCGCTGGGCACCGGTCATCAGCAACGGTGCGAACCGGTAGACGGCAGGGGCGAACCGGTGCCAGTGCCGGCCGTCGGTGGCGGCCATCGTCAGGTAGGGGATGGTGGCGACCTCCGGGTAGCCGGCCGTGACCGCAGCAGCGATCAGGGTGAACTGGGCATTGTCGGACGGCGACTCCGCGGTCGGCTCGTCGCCCTCGACCAGCCGCACGTCCACCAACCGATCGGCGATCACCCGGCGGAGCCTGGCGAGCACCCCGGCGGTCGTCTCGCCGACATTGACCCGGATGTTCAGCATCGCCTGTGCGCTGGACGGCAGCACGTTCGCGCTGCTGCCACCGGAGAGCATGGTCGGGGCGAGGCTGGTGCGCACCATGGCCGCCCCGTCTGCCCCACCGGCGGCCAGCAGCACCCGGGCGGCCAACCAGGGCGCCTTCGCTGCGAGCCGGTAGACCGGCGCGAGCCGCGGTTCGGCGTGCGCGGCGAGGGCCGTCAGCATCTCGCCCACCGTCCGCGGCAGCCGGATGTCGAACGGGTTGCGGTTCACCCTGGCGACCGCGCGGGCCACCCGGCCGACCGCGGTCAGCCCGGTGGGTGCGGAAGCATGGCCGGCGGTCCCGGTGGCCGACAGCTCCACCGACATCACGCCCTTCTCGGCGAGCCCGACCATCGCGAAGTGGCCCTCGATGCCCGGGAACGGGATGTCGCTGATGGCGCCGCCCTCGTCGAGCACCAGCCACGGGTTCACCCCGCGGGCGTGCAGCGTGTTGGCGATGACCCGGGCCGTGGCGCCGTGCACCTCCTCGTCCGGGCCAAGGCACAGCAGCACGGTCCGTGGCGGCGTCCAGCCTTCAGCGAGGAGGTTCTCCACCGCGTCCAGCAGGACGCAGAGCGCGCCCTTGTCGTCAAGGGCGCCGCGGCCCCAGACCTCGTCACCGACGATCCGGCCCTCGAATGGCGGCACGGCCCAGGCGGCCTCCTGTCCGGCCACCGGCACCACGTCGAAGTGCGCCATCAGGACCACCGGCTCAGCCCCGGACGGTTCGGCCGGCTCCCAGGTGTAGACCAGCCCGAACTCCTCGATCCGCTCGCACGCCAGCCGTTCGTGCACGAGCGGGTACAGCTCGGCCAGCAGGGCGATGAAGTCAGTGAATGGTTGCGTCCCCCTTGCCGGCTTCTCGGCCGAGACGGTAGGGATGCGGATCATGGCGCTGAGCCGCTCGGCGATGCCGGCGCGTGGTTCCATGGCCGGGAGCATATTCCCGTCAACGGCGCACGTTCTGCACCAGGTTCGGTGCACAACGTGCGGTGATGGGCGGGCGTATCGTCCGGGCATGGGTAACGGGCTGCGCGAGGTGATCGAGAACGGCCGGCGGATTGTGTTCTTCGGCGGTGCCGGGGTCTCGACCGAGAGCGGGATCCCCGACTTCCGGTCCGGCGGCGGGCTGTACAGCCGTGACACCGGCACCAGCTACGCGCCCGAGGACGTGTTGAGCCACAGCTTCTTCGTCCGCAACACCGAGCTCTTCTACGACTACTACCGCAGCCACCTCCTGTACCCGGACGCCCGGCCGAACCCTGCGCACCTCGCCCTGGCGCGGCTGGAGGCGGTCGGCAAGCTGACCGCGGTGATCACCCAGAACATCGACGGGCTGCACCAGGCCGCCGGCTCGCGCACCGTGCTGGAACTGCACGGCAGCGTGCACCGCAACTCCTGCCAGCGCTGCGGCCGCGGCTTCGGGTTGGCGACGATCATCGGCAGCACCGGTATCCCCCGCTGCGACTGCGGCGGTGTGATCAAGCCGGACGTGGTGCTCTACGAGGAGGCACTGGACGGCGCGGTGATGGATGCTGCGATCGAGCAGCTCGCGGCTGCCGACACCCTGATCGTCGGCGGCACCTCGCTGGTGGTGTACCCGGCCGCCGGACTGGTGAACGCCTTCGCCGGCGAGCACCTGGTCCTGATCAACAGGCAACCGACGAGCTACGACCGGCTGGCCGGCCTGGTCCTGCACGAGGCGATCGGCGAGGCGCTCGGCGCGGCCGTCCCCTAGGGTCGCCGCAGCATGTCCTTGCGCCGCCGCTGGTACATGTCCCGCTGGAATGGATTCACCGGCAGTCGACCGGCAACCTGCTGCTGCACGAGCAGGGTGATCCAGCCGGCCAGCATCATTGCGACGAGGTTGATCCCCAGCTGGGCGGCGCTGCCGGCGATCTCCTCCGGCAGCCAGAAGGCCAGCCCGAGGGCGATGTTGCCGGCCGCCGGCACGGTGGTCACCGAGATGAACACACCCGAGAGCCCACCCATCCGGCCGGAGGTCAGGGAGAGCACCCCGGCGACGGCGGCCATCACCGCCACGGCGAACGACCAGCCGTCCGGGTGGTAGATGAAGCCGGTCCCCGGGCGGTCGGCGAGGATGGCGGCCGGCTGCACCCAGCCGGCGAAGCGGACCACCAGCGCGATCAGGGTGGTCACAGCGATCGAGACCGCGAAGCCGACCAGCAGCGTACGCAGTGCGAAGCCGAAAAGGGCGCGCCGCTTCAGCACGAGGGCCAGGCCGAGGGCTGCGATCGGTCCGAACTCGGGTCCCATCACCATGGCGCCGATCACCAGCACCTGGGAGTCGAGCACGATCGCGGTCGAAGCGATCAGCGTGGCCAGGACCATGAAGATCAGGTAGGTGCCGTTGAGCTCGGATTCGGCGTAGGCCCGGGCGCCGACCTCCGGCCAGATGACAGCGTCCGCCCCGCTGCCGGGTGCCCGCTCCGCGGCGTCCAGGGCCGCCTTGGACAGCCAGGTGTCGACCTGCTCGATGTGCATCGTGCCCGCCTGGGCCACCCCGAGCGAGCGCAACCGGGTGATCACAGCGTTCGCCTGCTCCCGGGCAACGTCGGCGTAGACCAGGTCGCCGCGCGGTTCGATGGACGCGCCGCGGACCACAGCGATGCTGCTAACGGTGGTCTCGGTGGAGAGGATTATGACGACGTCGTCGGTCATGTCGGTAGGAATGGCCATGCGCAGCTGAAGCATGACCCAATCGTCCAGCAGAGCCCGTGAGTGAGCCAGACCCAACCGGGTGCGAATGGGCAGGGTTCACCCTCGGCAGGGCCGGCCGCTTGTGTCAGGATGTGCGCCATGGCGGCTCCGGGCAGCCAGCAGGTGACCGTCGACGGGCGTGTGCTGGCGCTGACCAACCTCGACAAGGTGCTCTACCCTGCCACCGGTACCACCAAGGGCGAAGTGATCGCCTACTACGCCGAGGTCGGCGCGATCCTGCTGCCGCACGTCAGGCAGCGTCCGATCACCCGCAAGCGCTGGCCGGACGGGGTCGGCCTTGAGGGCGACCACGTGAACGTGTTCTTCGCCAAGAACCTGCCCAAGGGGACGCCGGACTGGGTGCGGCGGTACACGATCCAGCACTCCGACGGCACCAACGACTATCCCGTCGCCGATGACCTGGCCACCCTGATCTGGCTCGCCCAGTTGGCGGCGCTCGAGTTGCACGTGCCGCAGTGGCGGTTCACCGAGGAGGGTGCCCCGATGCCACCCGACCGGCTGGTGCTCGACCTGGATCCGGGTGAGCGCGTGACCATCGCCGACTGTGCGGAGGTGGCCGGCTGGGTGCGGGAGGTGCTGGACGGCGCCGGGCTGACGGCGTTCCCGGTGACCTCCGGCAGCAAGGGCATCCACCTCTACGCCCACCTGGACGGCTCGCTGAGCTCAGCTCAGGCGTCCGACCTGGCCCGGGAGCTGGCCCAGGCTTTGCAGGCCGAACATCCCGACCGGGTCACTTCGGTGATGCGCAAGGCCGACCGGGGCGGCAGGGTCTTCCTCGACTGGAGCCAGAACAACGGCAACAAGACCACCATCACCCCCTACTCCTTGCGGGGCCGGACGCGGCCGACGGTCGCAGCCCCAAGGACCTGGGACGAACTTGCCGACCCGGAGCTGCGCCAGCTGGAACTTGGCGAGATGCTGGCGCGGATCAGCGACCTCGGCGACCTGCTGGCCCCCCTTGCTGGCCGACCGCCCCTTCGACAAGCTCAGGGAGCGGTGGGCAAGCGGAGCAGAACGGTGGCCAACCAGAGCGGAACGGCGGGCAACCAAAGGGAAACGGCGGCTGGGACTGGCGAGGCCAAGGACAAGCTCGCCAAGTACCGCAGCATGCGGGACGCCACGAAGACCCCGGAGCCGGTTCCGGCTGAGGCCCCGCCGGCTTCGGCCGGCAACTCGTTCGTGATCCAGGAGCACCACGCCCGCCGGCTGCACTACGACTTCCGGCTCGAGCACGACGGGGTGTTGGTGAGCTGGGCGGTGCCGAAGGGTCCGCCGACCGACCCAAGGACCAATCACCTGGCCGTGCCGACCGAGGACCACCCGCTCGACTACGGCAGTTTCGAGGGCACCATCCCGGCCGGTGAGTACGGCGGCGGGAACGTGCGCATCTGGGATGCCGGCAGCTACGAGCTGGAGAAGTGGCGCGACGGCAAGGAGGTGATCGCGACCCTCCACGGCCGCCCCGACGGCGGGCTCGGCGGCGCGCCGGCGAAGTTCGCGCTGATCCACACCGGGAAGGACTGGCTGATCCACCGCATGGCGCTGGAACCCACCAAACCGTTTGTCGGATCTGTCGAGATCATCGAGCCGGTCGAACCTGTCGAACCTGTCGGGACCATCGAACCCATGCTGGCCACCCTGGCCACCCCGGACGCGGTCGGCGACCCGAGCAACTGGCACTTCGAGATGAAGTGGGATGGGGTCCGGATCATCGCCTACCTCGAGGATGGCCAGGTGCGGCTGCTGAGCCGCCGGGGCCGCGACGAGACCGCCCGCTACCCCGACCTGGTGCCGGACCTGGCAGCCCTTGGCTGCAAGCAGGCGGTGCTGGACGGCGAGATCGTGGTGCTGGACGCTGGCGGGGCGCCGAGCTTCGGCCTGCTCCAGCCGCGGATCAATCTCACCCGGGCCAATGACATCGCAGCCGCCGCCCGGCAGGCACCGGCCCAGCTGCTGCTGTTCGACCTGCTCAGCCTGGACGGTGAGTCGCTGGTCGGCCGGCCCTACGAGAAGCGAAGGGAGCTGCTCGAGGAGCTCCAGCCGTCAGCAGTATCCAGAGTGCAGGTGCCGCCGGTCTTCGAGGGCGACCTGGCGGCCGCCATGGATTCCAGTGCGGCCTTCCGGCTGGAGGGCGTGGTGGCCAAGCGGCGCGGCTCGGTCTACGAACCGGGACGCCGCGCCCGGACCTGGCTCAAGATCAAGCACCGCCGCAGCCAGTCGGTGGTGGTCGGCGGCTGGCGTCCGGGGCAGGGCAACCGGGACGGCACGATCGGGGCCCTGCTGCTCGGCATCCCCGACGGCGACCAGCTCCGCTACGTCGGTCGGGTCGGTTCCGGCTTCTCCGACGCCGGGCTGGCCGCGTCCGACCGACTGCTGGCCCCCCTGGCCCGTCCCGACTCGCCACTGGCCGACGTCCCGGCCGAGGACGCGCGGGACGCGCACTGGGTGGAACCGAGCCTGGTCGGCGAGGTGTTCTACACCGAGGTCACCCCGACCGGGCGGTTGCGGCACCCGGTGTGGAAGGGCTGGCGCGCCGACCAGGCGGCCGGCAGTGTCACCTGGGAGCTGCCTAAGTAGAACTCCGGGCGGCAGCCCGCCCGGGCCGCTGCCCATAATGAGGGTTGCCTGAGGAGGTCACATGTCCGAACTGCACGATGCACTTGACGCCGCGCACCGGCTGGCCGTCGAGTGGCTGGACTCGTTGCCCACTCGTCGGGTCCCGCCGCGGGCGACCACCGACGAGATCGCGCCCACCTTGGGCGAACTGAGCGACCACCCCCGTCCGGCCAGGGAAGTCATCGAGCTGCTGGGAGCAGCGGCCGAGCCCGGCCTTACCGCCATCCCGGCCGGACGCTGGTACGGCATGGTGATGGGCGGCACCCTGCCGGCAGCGCTGGCGGCGGACTGGCTCACCAGCGCCTGGGACCAGAACAGCGCGCTGCGGGCAGTGACGCCGGCCACGATCGCCATCGAGGAGCTGGCCGATCGCTGGCTGCTGGACCTGCTCGGCCTGCCGTCCGACTGCGGAGTGGGCATGGCCACCGGCGCGACGATGTCGAACTTCACCTGCCTGGCGACCGCCCGCGACACGGTGCTGCGCCGGGTCGGGTGGGACGTGAAGGAACGGGGCCTGGTTGGCTCCCCCGGCGTCCGGGTGCTCGTGGGTGCCGAACGGCACGACTCGATCGACAAGGTGCTGCGCTTCCTCGGCCTCGGCCATCCCGAGGAAGTCGCCGCCGACGGGCAGGGTCGCATCCGGGTGGCTGCGCTGGCCGACGCGCTGGCACAGGGCGAGGGCCGCCCGACCGTCGTCGTGTTGCAGGCGGGCAATGTCCATTCCGGCGCATTCGACGACTTCGCCGAAGCTGTGCCGGTCGCCCACGACGCGGGCGCCTGGGTGCATGTTGATGGTGCTTTCGGACTGTTCGCCGCCGCCTCGCCGAAACTGCGCCACCTGACGGCCGGCTTCGAGTTTGCCGACTCGTGGGCCACCGATGCGCACAAGACCCTGAACGTGCCCTACGACTGCGGCATCGCGATCGTGAGAGACGATGCCGCCATGCGCTCGTCCATGGGCATGCACGGCGACTACCTGATCCAGGACAGCGCCGGCGAGCCGTTCGACCGGGTCCCCGAGATGTCCCGGCGAGCGCGGGGCACCACGGTCTGGGCGGCGCTGGCCTCGCTCGGCCGCAGCGGGGTCGCCGACCTGGTGGAACGGTTCCACCGGCACGCCCGCATGTTCGCCGAGGGGATCGCGCAGATCCCCGGTGGCGAGGTCCTCAATGACGTGGTGTTCAGCCAGGTTTGCGCCAGCTTCGGCAGCGACGAGCACACCCGGGAGGTCGTGCAGCGGATGCTGGTCGACGGGACGGCCTGGACGACCGGCTCACGCTGGCGCGGCCGCGCGGTGTTGCGGGTCGCGCTGTGCAACTGGTCGACGACCGACGCCGATGTCGAGGCGACCCTTGCGGCGTTACGGAAGGCTGCCGACTGAGCCGACCAGTGGACTCAGGTTGCTGACAGGTTGTGGGCGCATAATCACCATCAGCAGGAGGGGGTCCCGATGGACGTGGTTGGCGCCGTATTCACCGACGGTGAGCGTGTGCTGGCGTGCCGACGGCACGAGCATCTCGAAGCTGGCGGACGCTGGGAGTTCCCGGGAGGCAAGCTCGAGCAGGGGGAAGCGGCCGAGCCGGGACTGGAGCGCGAGATCGCCGAGGAACTCGGGGTGGACATCGAAGTCGGCGAACTGCTCGATCGCAGCACCACGATCATCGACGGCACGGAGATCACGCTGTCGTGCTACTTCGTCCGTCCGGTGGGCGAGGCGCCCAGCATCAGCAACGATCATGACGACCTGGGCTGGTTCCAGCGCGACCGGCTGATGTGGCTGAATTGGGCCGCCCCCGACCTGCCGGCGGTGCGCAGGCTGGCGTTCGCTGCCGAGAACGGGTCCTGAAGAGCGAGGGAGCCCCGGTCCGCCACACTTGAGGCATGGCACTCTTCGGACGCACCCGGCTGGACCCAGAGACCGTCGCTGCGCTGAACCGTCTGGTCGGCCGGCGTCCGCGGGCGCTGGCGACCGGCCGCGGCGCCGAGGGTGAGGTTGTCGGCCTGGTCGACCGGCTCGTGTACCGGGCCGAGGGCGAGTGGCGTCAGGAGTTCTGGCATGACGTGGAGCGCGGCACCTGGGACCGCGAATCGCGCCGCCTGCGCTGGAGCGGCATCACCGGGGCTGCCCACGAGGTCGAGCTCACCGACACCGGGCTGCTGCCCGACCTGTTCAACGAGCGCGTGACCGCGAGCATCGCCTGCCTGCGGGTCGTCGACCTGGCCGGCGGCGGGACGGCGGTCATCACCGCGCGCCGCGACCTCGGCGATCCGACCGCACCCCTGATCTGGCGAACCTCCCCAGGCAAGGGGGCTCGAGCCGTGACGGTTGCCGATGATCCGACGGTCGCCAGCGAACTGGAGCGACTGCGCTCCGAATACGACCTAAGCTGAAGTTCTGGTAACGTACCGAGTCGCGCCGAGCGCGTTCCCCTGTAGCTCAATTGGCAGAGCGTCGGACTGTTAATCCGTAGGTTCCTGGTTCGAGTCCAGGCGGGGGAGCCAAGCAAGAAAGCCCTGCGACTAGGTAAGACACCCAGAACTGGGCCTTTACCACTCCCCCATGGGCAACATACGGGCAACAGGTTCTGCCCCACCGGATGAAAACTGCCCGCCCATGCGCCATGAACCACCACAGGGGGCGCGTCTCGGGGACTCGAATCGAGCGTTCGCCATCGCAGCGGCCGGTTTGCGCTGGTAGTGGCCTCGACAGGGATGGTGGGCGGAGGTCCGGCTGGGTCCCGAAGTGGCGCTATGGGTTGTGCACCAAGGGTTCCCCGGCTCGCGGGGACATCCCTAGTATTTGACGGTGACGAGTAGCGATAACGGTCCAAAGGTCGAGAAGCCGAAAGCCGAATCGCGCGATGTCGCTCCAGTCGCTCCAGTAGCTCCAGTTGCTCCGGAGGTCCCGGTTGAGCCACCGGTCCGGCACGGTTCGAAGGCGATATTGACCCTTGGTGCTCTGGGGATCGTGTTTGGCGACATCGGCACCAGCCCGCTGTATGCGCTGCAGACGGTGTTCAGCATCGAGCACAACACTGTGCAGCCGACGCCGGTTGATGTCTTCGGGGTCATTTCGATGGTGTTCTGGTCGATCACGATCCTGGTGTCGATCAAGTACATCGCCCTGGTGATGCGCGCCGACAACGACGGCGAGGGCGGCATCCTCGCGCTGGTTGCGCTGCTGAGGCAGAAGCTGGGTGACAAGCGCAGGCTGGCGGCCGCGACGCTGCTGGGCATGTTCGGGGTCGCGCTGTTCTACGGCGACAGCGTGATCACGCCGGCGATCTCGGTGATGTCGGCGATGGAGGGCCTGGTCGTCGTCAATCCGGCCCTGGAGGAGTTCGTCCTGCCGGTATCGGTGGTGATCCTCACCGGCCTGTTCGCGATCCAGCGGCACGGCACCCACCTGGTGGGGAGAGCCTTCGGGCCGGTGATGACGGTGTGGTTCGTGGTGTTGGCGATCCTCGGCCTGCCGCACATCATCGCCCATCCGGAGATCCTCGCCGCCATTTCGCCGACCTATGCGCTCGCGTTCCTCGTGCAGCATCCGTGGGTCGCGTTCGTCGCCCTGGGAGCAGTGGTGCTGACGATCACCGGGGCGGAGGCCCTGTATGCCGACATGGGACACTTCGGTCCCGGGCCCATCCGCACCGCCTGGTTCGCTCTCGTCTTCCCGTGCCTGGCGATCAACTACCTCGGCCAGGGCGCACTGATCCTGGGCGACCCGTCCGCCGTGGACAATCCCGTTCTTCCGCCTCGCGCCGTCCTGGGCCACCCTGCCGCTGGTCGTGCTGGCCGCGCTGGCCACAGTCATCGCGTCCCAGGCGGTGATTTCCGGCACCTTCTCAGCCTCGCGTCAGGCGATGCGCCTCGGGATGTTCCCCCGGCTGCGCGTGCAGCACACCTCGAAGGAGGAGGGCGGCCAGATCTACCTTCCGGCGATCAACTGGATCCTGTTCTTCGGGGTCCTGGTGCTGATCGCGGTCTTCCAGAGCTCAACGCGGCTGGCCAACGCCTACGGACTGGCCGTCACCGGGACCCTGCTGCTGACCAGCCTGCTGTACCTCCTGCTGGCCCAAGCGGTATGGCGCTGGTCGATGTGGCGGATCGCTGCGTTCGGCGTCGCCATTCTCGGCGCCGAGGTGATCTTCTTCGCCGCCAACCTCACCAAGGTGCTCAGCGGCGGCTGGTTGCCGTTGCTCATCGCAGTGGTCGTGGTCACCGTGATGACGACCTGGCGTGATGGCCACGCGGCCCTCCAGGAGCGGCGAAGCAAGATCGAGGGACCGCTGACCGACTTCATCGACCACATCCGGGAGGCCGGGATCACCCGCGTGCCCGGCGTGGCGGTGGTGCCCCACCCGAACAGCACGACCACGCCGCTGGCGCTGCGTGCGAACGTCGCCTTCAACCGGGTGCTCCACGAGCACGTGATCATCGTGCAGATCACCAACGAGAACGTGCCGCACATCCACCACGTCGACCGGGTCACCGTGCGCGACCTCGGCTACGCCGACGACGGCATCGTCCACGTCACCGTCCGGGTCGGGTTCACCGACAGCCAGGACATCCCCAAGGGACTCGCACTCGCGATCGGCAAGACCCCAGAACTCGACGTCGACCCCGAACGAGGCGCACTACTTCCTGTCACTACTCGACCGTACACGCCAGCGACCCGAGCCTGAAGGCCTGGCGGACACGACTCTTCGCCTGGATGGCACACGCCACCGCCAACCGCACCGAGGCCCTCCACCTCCCCCCCGAACGCACCGTCGTGATCGGCTCCCGACTCGACCTCTGAAGACGGACGCAGGCACGCGTCCCCGCGGTGAGGTGAACGCTTCCGGCGCCGGCGTCGCAACCGCGATTCGAACTTCGGGCGCCATGCTGCCATCGATGCCTTTTGGGGTTCGCAACGCTTGACATCGTCATGGCTAGCGTCCAACGCGCGCATCACACCTAGAGCCAGCGGAACCGCCGGAAGACCAGGTAGAGCACCAGCATGAGGACCGCATTGACAGAGATCAGGGCGAAGTAGCCGTATTCCCAGTGCAGTTCTGGGATGTTGTCGAAGTTCATCCCGTACACCGCGCCAAGGGTGGTCGGTACGGCCAGGATGGCCACCGCTGCCGAAATCTTCCGCATGTCGCGGTTGTCCTTCACCGAGACGAGGGCAAGGGCAGCCTGCAGAATGTTGGTCAGCTGGTCCTCCATGGTGTGGATGTTCTCCCGGACCTCCTGGACCAGATCGCTCAAATCCCGAAAGTACGGACGAGCATCCTCCGGGACGGGCGTGAAATCGAGGGTGGCCAGCTGCGTCAGGGGGCTACACAGCGGAGAGACGCAGCGCCGGAACTCGATGAGTTCGCGTTTGATCTGGTACGGCCGGTCAATCTCCACGCTTCGCGTCTGGTCAAAGACGAGTTCCTCGGCGTCCTCGACGTCATCCTGCATCTGGCCGACGACCCGGATGAAGTCGTCGATGGCGACCGACAGGCAGGCGTGCAGCACCTGCCAGGGACCTTCGGGCATGTCCTTGGACACCTTCTCCACCAGGGCACGCACCTCGGGCATCCGCGACTTGCCGCGCTGCCGGGAGGTCACCACCCAATGCGGCCCGAGGATGATCATCAACTCACCGGTGCTGACAATCTCCGCAACGGTCTGCTGCTCGTCCCGTTCGACATATGACACCGTCGAGGCGACCAGGAACAGATTCTCGTCGAACCGCTCCAGCTTCGAGCGCCGGTGTCCGTGGACAGCGTCCGCGATCACGAGCTCATGGATCTTGAGGACATCCCCCAGGGTGGCCAACGTGCGCTCAGTGGGGTTGTGCAGTCCCACCCAAACGAAACCCTGACCGAGCTCGGCAGCCGACAAGGCCGACTCCAGGTCGGCGGCATCATGTTGCGTTCCGCCGGCCCACCATGACCACATCACCTCCGGAGGTGAGACCCGCTCAGCAACAGAGGACGGCTGGGGCACCGAGGACCCTCCTCTCAAACCAGCCAGGCCTCGTCGCCGGGAGCGACGGGGCTGCAAGTCGGGCAGCACCATGCTAGGGCTCCACACCCCATTCGTTCGCTGGCCCCTTCGCATCGTGGAAGTAGACGCGGCAGGTCGGCTGGGGGTCGTCACCAGTATTGGCCTCGAGGATCGGTGCGGGAACCCGCATCCGCCCAGCGTGTCAGTGGGGCGTCAGCACCTCTCCGAGCAGGAACAGCAGCCAGAATCCCGTCACCAGCCCGCCGGTCACCAACCCGGTCCATGCCCACCACGAGCGGTCCCGGCGCCCTACGGCATAAACGCCGGCCGTCAGGCTGACGAGGCCAAGAGTGATCGACGCCGGAAGGAGCCACGGCGCGACCTTCCCCAGCTGGTCCACGCCACCCACGGCCAACCAACTCCCGACCATCGGCACCGTGACAGCCAGCGCGCCCGTGATCCCGCAGGCGAACGCAATCCAGCCAGCCAGCGCAGGCACGCCCGGGCCCGGGTCCCGGCGGCTTCTGTCGTGCAGGATCAAAGCGCCCAGAACGAGCGCTGCGGCAATTATCGCCGCCAGCCCGCTGATCACAACTCCCCCTTCGCCCCACCCGCTGGTTCAATTCTAGGCGCGCAAAGCCGATGCCATTACCTCCGTCGAGCGCACTGCCTCCGCCGCGACTGACCGGGGCGATGCAACGACCGAAAGCACCGCATCGCCGTACTGCTCGAGCTTCTTCACGCCCACGCCGTTGACTGCCATCAACTGCTCCAGCGAGTGGGGCCGGGATTGGGCGATCGCGGTCAGCGTGCTGTCGGGGAAGACGACGTAGGCCGGAACTGCGGCCGCTTTGGCGGTCTCGGCACGCCAGGCGCGGAGCTGCTCGAAGAGCTCGCGATCGTTCCCGTTCAGCGTGGCCGCCGCGGCGGAGCGGGATCGCCGCACTCCGTCCGGACCAGTCGAGGACTTCCGGCTGGACCGCTTGGCGCGCGTCACCGTCTCCTCACGCAACTGGACCTGCTGCCCACCCCGCAACACCGTCCACGAGGCTTCGGTCGGGCCGAGCGTGCCGTGCCCGTCGCCGGAGACGGCCAGGAGCCCACTGGCGAGTAGTTGCCGGGCGACGGTGCGCCATTGCGTGTCGGTCAGCTCGGTTCCGATGCCGAACGTAGACAGCTGATCGTGGCCCCACTGCTCCACCCGTTCGGTGCGCCTGCCGAGCAGGATGTCGATCAGGTGGCCGGCGCCGAATCGCTGATTGCGCTCGCGCTGGAGGCGCACGATGGTCGACAGCAGCTTCTGCGCCGGCACCGTGCCGTCCCAAGCCTTCGGAGGATTCAGGCAGGTGTCGCAGTTGCCGCACGGCTCGCTGGGTTCTCCGAAATGCTCGAGGATCAGTCGGCGACGGCAACGAAGCGTCTCGCAAAGCCCGAGCATCGAATCCAGGTGCTGGCCCAGCAGACGCTTGTGCTGGGCATTGCCGTCGGAGCCCTCGATCATCTGCCGCTGCTGGACGACGTCGGCCAGGCCGTACGCCATCCAGGCGGTTGCCGGCAGCCCGTCCCTTCCGGCGCGTCCGGTCTCCTGGTAGTAGCCCTCGATGCTCTTGGGCAGGTCCAGGTGCGCCACGAACCGCACGTCGGGCTTGTCGATTCCCATGCCGAAGGCGATGGTGGCCACCATCACGACACCGTCCTCGCGAAGGAACCGGTTCTGGTTCGCCGACCGCACCTCAGGAGGCAGGCCCGCGTGGTACGGCAACGCGGAGATCCCTTCCTTGCGCAACGCTGCGGCGGTCTTGTCCACCGACTTCCGCGACAGGCAGTAGACGATCCCGGCATCCCCGTCGTGTTCGCTGCGGATCAGCTCAAGGAGCTGCTTGAGCGGCTGCTGCTTCGACTCGATCCGGTAGGCGATGTTGGGACGGTCGAAGCTCGCCACGAACATCCGCGCTTCGTCCAGGCCAAGCCGCTCGACGATTTCTCGACGGGTGGCTGGCGTCGCGGTCGCGGTGAGCGCGATTCTCGGGACCGTCGGCCAGCGGTCGTGCAGGATCGACAGCTTCAGGTAGTCGGGACGGAAGTCGTGGCCCCACTGGGACACGCAGTGCGCCTCGTCGATCGCGAACACCGACACCTCGAGCCGGTCGATGAAGTCCTGCGCCCATTCGAGCCCGAGCCGTTCCGGGGCCAGGTACAGCAGGTCCAGCTCGCCGGCCAGCGCCGCTCGCTCGGTTGCCCGCCGCTCCTCGAGGGTGACGCTGGAGTTCAGGAAGCCGGCGCGCACTCCGAGCGTTTCCAGGGCGGTCACCTGGTCGTGCATGAGCGCGATCAGCGGTGAGATCACCACTCCCACGCCCGGACGCAGCATCGCCGGGATCTGGTAGCACAACGATTTCCCGCCACCAGTCGGCATCAGCACGAGCGCGTCACCGCCGGCGAGGACGTGGCTGATCACCTGCTCCTGAGTACCCCGGAACGCGTCGTAGCCGAAGGTCAGCCGCAGCACATCGAGAGCAGCGACTGGGGTGGGCATGCGCGCCATGCTAGACCGCTCTCCTGACGTGTCGGCTGCACGGGTCCAGCCACCACCTTCGCGTCGGGGCGTCCACCTGGTGCTGAACAGCGTTGCGACCCGGGAAGCAGTTGGCGGTCCTAGTCTGTGCTCATGTCCAGAGACTTCACGGCCGAGTTGGTGGCGTGCCTGGGAGATCCGGTGCGCGAGAATCCGACCGGCGTCATGCAGGAGGCGGCCTTCCGCGCGCTGGGACTCCAATGGCGATACCTGACCATTCCAGTGACGCCCGCGAAACTGGGCGATGCCATCATCGGGATCCGTGCACTCGGGATGCGCGGCGCGAACTTCACGATTCCGCACAAGGTGGCGGTCATGGAGTATCTCGATCGGGTCGCCCCGGACGCGGCTGTGATCGGCGCTGTGAATACTGTCCGCCGGGAGGGGGATCTTCTCATCGGAGAGAACACCGATGGCAAGGGATTCCTGAGAGGACTGCGGTTGGACGCCGGAATCGACCCGGCCGGGAAGAGCGCCGTCGTTCTCGGTGCCGGTGGGGCGTCCCGTGCAATCGTGACCGAGCTGGCCCTGGCGGGAGCATCCGGGATTCTGGTGGTCAACCGCTCCCGGGAGCGCGGCGAATCAATGGTGGGTGAGCTGGCGTCCAAGACAAAAGCGCCGATTCGATTCGAGACCTGGCCGGCCAGCTACCGCATTCCTGCCGGCACCGACCTGCTCGTGAATGCGACCTCGATTGGGCTGTACCCCGATGTCAGCGCCATGCCGTCGGTGGATTGGAGCGACGCCTCGGGACACATGCTGGTTTGCGACGTGGTGCCCAACCCACCGGATACCCGATTCTTGCAGGAGGCCCGCCGCCACAACCTGCCGGTGCTGGATGGCCTATCCATGCTGGTCCACCAGGGAGCCATCGGATTCCAGATGTGGACCGGGTTGGCCGCGCCCGTGGACGTGATGCGGAAGGCCTTACGCGAGGCATTCGCGCCGGAGTGACGCTAGTCGCATGCGCTGCCCGGAATTACCAGCAAGAACGCTGTCCGCACCGGATTGTGGGTGGTCACCTCCTGATCGGCGGCACAATGGCCAATCGCTAATCCGACTTCGGCGGTGACCCTCATTGAGAATGAGCTACCCACCCGGGTGACGCCCGTGAGGGGTCTTTCCGGAGCGGTCGCCGGGTCGGCAGGATGTCTTGCATGACAGCCCCCCACTGGACATCCAGCAATCTTGACCTGCTGAGCAAACCGTCCGCCGCGATGAATGCGCCCCTCGTTGTCGTCCCCTGGTCCAAGTTCGGCACGCGCCGGCTGTACGCGCACACCACCGACGGACAGCTGGTGGGGTGGGTCGACCTGAAGACCGGCCACCGCTCGCTCGCCATGCCCGAGCTCGCCCCCGCTTTCGGGATCGCAGTGTCCAAAGCCGAACACGCCCCCACCGAGACCGCCGACTCCCGCATGCCACGCCGGGCACTCGAGCAGGAAATCGAGCTCGCCCTCATCGCCGGGCACGCCGCGCACCAGGCCCAGGAATCAACGCCCTCAGATCCCGCGCAGAATCAGTCGGCGGAACAACCCGAGGTCGCTCCTGACAACCAGGCCGACGAGCACCCAGCCCTCATGCGCCGCGCCTACCGCGGCCGGCACGCCTACTCCAGCTGGGACTTGGGGGCACGCGGCAAGCGCCTGGTGGCCGACGAGCTGGACCAGCCGGTCTCCCCGGATCCGCGTTGGGCCTACCAGAACTCCACTTCCGTCCACGACCACAACACCAACATCGCCCAGTTGTTCGTGGGCGCAGTCGTCTAGCCGCCAATGCCACGCATCGCCACGGAGGCGGTGTCCGGGTAGCCGGTTGCGGTTTAGGCAAATTTCCCATCTGGTCGACACCCGACTCCGGTCATAGCGTGCGAAGCGAATCGCTCGTCAGGCGGCCGGACGTACCAAGGGTGGTGGCGGAGATGGGCCTCGCGGAGAACGCCGACTTCTACAAGCAGGTCGGCGCGCTGCTCACCTCGTGGGGGTGGGACGACTTCCTCAACTGGTGGCCCGGCTGGACGACCCGCACGAACAGCGGCACGATCAAGATGCCGCAGGGTGTCACCGTGCACCACACTGGCGGCGCCGCCACCGCGACCACCTACCTGATCAACCCGACCGACCGGCCGAGGCTGAAGGTGCTGGCGAACATCCACATCGACGTGCTCGAACGACGAATCCGGTTCATCTGCGCCGGCGGAGCGAGCCACGGCGGCTTCACGCACGAGCCGTGTTACGACCGGGTCGTGGCCGGCACCGCGCCGCTCGACCGTGACCTTGAGCCCGGCGCCGACAGCGATACGTTCTCGATCAACCGGCGGACGGTGGGCATCGAGGTGGACGGCGCCGGCGGCCCGGACGAGTGGGACGACTGGACCTATCGGGCGACGGTGGCGACGTCCGCCGCGTGCCAGGTTGCGGGCGGGTGGCCGCTGGGCGAGGCGCCCCGGGTCGGGGCCCACAAGGAGCACACCCGCCGGAAGCCCACGGACCCCGAAGCCCCGATGGGGCAGTTCAGGCGCGACGTCCTTGACTGCATCGCGAACCCCTGGGCACCGAACACCGGACGGCCGGAGTTCACCCTCGGAGACCGGGTGCTGTCCCGCAACGGCAACGACAAAGGACCCGACGTCGCGGACCTGATCCGGCTGCTCATCGCACTCGGCTACCAACTGGTCCCCGACGACGAGTTCGGCCCGGCCGTGGAGGCCGCGGTGATCGACTTCCAGGGCAAGCACGGCCTGCCTGGCGACGGGATCGTCCGGCTCGACACCGTGGAGGCGATCAAGCGGGCGCTCACCCTTCCGGCCGGCCCTGACACCGAGACGCCCCAGCCCGTCCCCGGCGAGGGCCGGCGAGAGGCGCCGCAGGTCCCACCGTCCGTGCACGAGCGCAGGTTCCGGTTCGGCCAGGCCAACCTGCAGGCGGAGCGGTTCGGTGGCCTGGACAACACCAGCCCTCGGCGGGGCGAGTTCCTCCAGGACGTCATGAAGTGCTCGATCTACGCGCTGTGCGAGGTGCCGGAAGCGTCCCGCAACGCCATCCGCGCGGTGCTGGGGACGGAGCGCTTCAAGGTCTTCCCGGTCGGCTTCGTTTGCGTCCTGTGGGACTCAACCAAGTGGCAGCACGCTGGCAAGAAGTCGGTCGACTTCGGGACCCCCATCCATGGGGCGGTCCGGGTCACCCTTGAGGACGTCCGGGGCAGCGGGTTGAGGGTGGACGTCATCTCGATGCATGTGCGTCCCGGCGCGATCGCCGACCTCGCGGGCAGAAAGGCCGACATCAAGAAGGCGATGCGGGAGTTGCGCCGCCAGGGCGTTCCCACGATCGTGGCCGGCGACTTCAACACCAGGACGGCTTTCGACATCATCGAGCCGTTCGGGTTCGTCCGGTCCACCGAGAACATCAACACCTTGAACGCTCCGGGGGTGCAGCGGCTCGACGCGGTGTTCTTCACCCCCGACGTGCAGTTCCGCGAATCCGATCAACTCGATCCGGGCGACATCAGCGACCACAAGACCTGGCTGGTCAAGGGGACGCTGGTCGAGGCCTGACCTCTCGCTGGACACCATCGGCTAGGAAGCTGATCGTCAAGGCGTAGGAATTCTCCCGCCCGTCCCGATCCCGGGATCTCGGCGTCCCGCCTTGTCACCGACATGTCCGAACCCTGACGCCGGCTGCGGGCGACTGCGCGTAAGTAACTGTCGGCACGACCGCTGCGGGTCTGGCGATGCGACCCTATGAAGGTCGATTCTGCCGAACTGAGGTGGGTGGAGATGGCCGAGGTCAAGTTCGTCTTCATAGTCGCCGTGGTGTCCGATGGAGCCGGTAACGCGGTCCCGGGACCGGTGGCTGCAATTCCGGCTGGCTACCTGGCTGCGCTCAAGACGCGGCTGACCCAGTACTGGTTCGATGTGTCGGGAGGCCGGGTCCAGGTGACCTGGGCCGACGACATCCCGTGGACACTCTCCCAGACGCTGAGCCAGTGGTCGGCCCTGGACACGGCCGGCAGGATCAAGGAAGCCCGGGATCAGGCCCGTGTCGCCGACGGCACCAACGTCATCCTCATCGCCAATGACGCGACGCCTCCGAGCGCATCGACGCCCCAGGGCTGGAGCCCCTACGTGCACGCCAAGATGCTGGCGCCCGCCGTCGTTGCACACGAGATGGGGCACTTCTTCGAGTGGGCCGGGACGGCCCGCACCGGTCACGCGGACGTGGCGATGACGTTCTTCCGGGACGAGTACGGGGACCCGACCTGCCTCATGGGCGGCGAGGACAACAAGTTCTCGTTCCGTGACTCCTTGGTGCCAGCTCTGCCCGTGACGACCAATTCCACCAGGTCCGGTCCGGTGATGAATCCGGCGCTGGTGGACCAGTGCGGTTGGCTCGACGTCGGGTCTCCGCTGGTGGCAACCCTTGACCGGACTGCGCTGGGGTCGGTGGTGCTCAAGCCATGGACCGGCGCCCCGCCCGAGGTCGGCGCCGGAGCACCACAGGTGGCAGTGGTGGACGGGGTGGGGCCGGAAGGGAGCCGTCTCTACGTGTGCGTGCGCCAGTCGTCGGGCTGGGACCGCGGCTTCGCGAAGGCGAGCCTCGTCGCCCCCCCGTTCCTGCGGGGACCCGCCCGCTGGCTGTGCGCGTACCTCAGCACCTCCGCCGGCGACAGCCTCCTGCTGGCCAGGGAGCTCGTCGCCGACGGGAGTTCCGTCCCCCTGGAGCTCGTCCCGATCCGGGTCAGGATCGGCCGGACGACCGACGAAGGGGTCAACCTGGAGTTCTTCCGTGAACCGTGGCGCGGTTCTTCCCCGATCGAAGGGGTCGAGTGCGAACCGCACGCCCAGGTCGCAGTGGCGGCCTGGGGCCACACCGCCGACATGTATGTCATCGACCGTGACGGGGCGGTGCGCTACAACCACTTCAACGGCGACGGTTGGGAACATCGTCCCTGGGGCCTGATCGACGGTGTCCGCTGCGACCCGCTCGGAGGCATCGCGGCCGTGGCCCGCGTTGAAGGGCTCGTCGACGTGTTCGTCACCGACCGCGACGGCACCGTCCACCGCCGGCAACGGCACCACCGCGAATGGTCTGCGGCCTGGGCCCCGATCGCCGGCGGCGGCCTCGATGGCCACTCTTCGCTGGCGGCGTCCCGGCTGGACGAGCGGACGATCATGCTTTGCGGGGTGCGTCCCGACCGCCAGGTCTCGCGCACCCTCGTCGACGAGGCCGGCGTGGCCGGGAACTGGCAGTCCGCCCCGAACTTCTCCATGCGCCGGGTAGCCGCCACCCCGGCCGAAGCCCTCGGTGGCCGCATCTACGCGACCGCCGTCAACAACCCCGACCGCACAATCTGGGACACCCCCGACATCGCCACACCCAACCCCGACACTTGGGACTCGGTGGGTTCCCTCATCTTCGAAGACGCCCGACCGATCTCGGCCAGCAGGCTCGTGGGCGAGGACGATTTCCTCGTCGCGGGCACCACACCACTCACCGTCCTGTTCTGGACCGGGACCCAATGGAACTCCGAGCAGCTGCCGAACGTGGACCGGGAACCGGAGGGAGGGCTGGCGTGCTTCTCCATGGAGGAGGAGTCATTCCATCTGGCCTACGTCGATGACGAGGGGATCGTGAATGTCGGTGGATGGTCACCGCGGCAGGAGTTCCGTCCCGCCAAGAACCAGTACGAGTCGGAGTCGACGGTGATCCTCCAGGCGGGGACCGGGCACTTCGTCCAGGCCAAGGGCGGAGGAGGCGACGGAATGGGGGCCGACGGCGCCAACTTCGGCGCTTGGGAGAAGCTCCGGATGCTCGAATGCAAGACCTACGTCATCAACGCCGGCGAGACCCGCCGCGTCGTCGCCTTCCAGACCCACGACGGCCACTACGTCGGAGCAACCGGAGGGGGCGGGTCGCACCTGAACGCGACCGCGACCCAGGTGGGACCCTGGGAACGGTTCTACCTCCACGAACTTGGCAGCAGCAAGGTCACCGTCGGCTGCATCAACGAGATCCACTTCTGGAGCGCCGTCGGCGGCGGAGGCGCAGCGCTAGCCGCCGACAAAGCGGCGGAGAAGGAGTGGGAGACGTTCATGTTCGCCGTCGTGGCACCCTGACCGACGGCGGCCGGAGCGAGTGAGTGGTGCGTCGCACCCGCCGACCAGCGCCAGGCCGGCCAACAGCAGAGCGCAGCGTAGTCCGGGACGCCTGGTTCGCGCGTTCCCAAGATCTGCAGTCGTTCAGCCGATCACGGTTACCGAGTACCCACCGGAGTCGTTGCGTTCGGGATCGGTGTGGGTGATCCGGAGCAGATGCGCGGATTGCGGGCCGTTGGCGAGGGCTCCGGCCAGGTCGTGGGCGTCCAGCCCTTCGAGGTCCCAGAGCCGGGTCAGTCCCTCAGCGAGTGCCTCGCCTGGTTCTGTATCGAGGATGACGCCGAACAACTCAGCTCGCTCGACCCCGATCCGTTCGATGATCCGACGGGTTCCGAGCGGGGCGGCGAAGGGGTGCTGGTCTTGCTCGGCGTGGCCGTCCTTGGCGATGCCGAGCTCGGCGGCTGTGGCCCAGACCCGAGCGCTGTCGGCGACGAGCCACCCCTGTTCGGTCCAGAACATGGTCACCAGGTGCTGACCTGTTCCAGTCGGTACGCCTTGGCGAAGCTTCCCGGTACCGGGCGCCCGCAGTCTGGCGGTGCGGAATTCGGTCTTGGCTCGTCCGAGCACGGCGCGCAGGAGCGGCGTGACGGCCGCCCCGCCGTGGATGAGCTCCAGCGTGCCGGTCCTGGTCACGAGACCGCCCAGGGTGAACAGCAGCTGCTTGGCGCTGTCGGTGCCGGCGAGGATGGTCAGGTTTCGTTGCCCGACGTGGCGATCATGATTGGCGTCCAGCGTGCCGCCCCACTGGTCCAGCGGGCAGCTGGCAGCTGCCATCAGGCATTCGTGCCCGGTGAGGGTCGCCGGGATGTCCCAAGTCTGGTCGAGTTCGACGACCTGCATCGCACTTGGCCGGGTCCGGTCGTCGAGGTTGACCATCTTGCCGCCGATGAGGACGGGTTGGTAGGCCGGGTTGGTCGGGTCGCCGCCGAAGAACCCGGGGTTGACGTACCACGCCCGGACATGGACGCCGATGGCCGGCAGGAGGCCGAGGTTCCAGACTCGGACGAAGACGCGGTAGCGCCGGCCCGCGGTCGGGTTCGCAACGAGTTGGGAGAGGCTGAACGGCCCGGCGTAGGCGGCGTCGATTAGCAGGATGTCCGGTGATTCCCAGCACGGGACGCTGGGCCAGGTCGGCCGGGCGCCCCGGTCGCCGGGGCTGAAGGCCCGGACGAGGAGGTAGGGGTAGACGTCCTCGCGGCGCGGCCGGTGGTCGCGGCCCACGTCCTTGATGAGTTCCTCGGCCGCGTCCTTGGTGTGGTCGCTCGGGGCCCAGTTGGGGTCGAGGTCGCCGCTGGGCGGATCGGTGTGACCGAAGGAGCCGGGCGGGTTGTCGCCGCGCTGCTGGCGGTCGTCCTTCTCTGGCAGGACCGGGTGCTGCTGGTCGTCGCGTTCGCGTGGCATGGTCAGCCTTCCTGGTGGTCGAGGCGCTCGCGCCAGGTCGGGTCGGTGTTGGGGCGGTGCTTCGGCGTCCGGATGCACTTCGTCGGTCCGGAGCCCGGCAGGTAGTGGACGTTCAGGTCGAGGGCTTCGGTGTACCAGCGGCCGGGTTGAGCGGGGCAGTCGTGGTCGGCGTGGAAGAACTGCGGGGATGTGCAGGGCAGGTGGTAGCCGAAGTCCTCGGTGCCGACGGGGTTGATATCCGGCACGCAGCCGACGTCGCTGCGGTCCCAGTCCCAGGTGTGCCAGGCGTAGCCGCGGTCGGAGTCGAGGTTGAAGTCGGGGACGCCGAACTCGGGCTGGGCGACTTCTGCGGCCATCCGGCCGACGAGGTAGAGCCCGTAGTCGACAGGGCCGCCCAGGTGCTGGTCTGCTGGGAGCCGGACATCCAGTACCTTCTCGGTGTCGGCCGGGGTCGCGGCCTGCTCGAGGTCGGACCGGGCATCCGTGTCGCCGGTCACGCCGGACAGGAGAACGGTCGAGTTGGATCCGACGACGTAGGGCCCCACATGGGTCCCGGCTCCTTCCTGGGCGATCGCTTCGCCGGCCTGGTTGGTGAGCGGGTACCGCCAGGGCGCGACCCATTCCGACGGCTTGAACTCATCGGCCGGCGAGTCCGCGGCGTACCGCAGGGGCGAGGTGAGTCCCAGTGCCCCGGCGAGGTCGGCGCGTCCGATTGCCGAGGGGAGGTCGCGGACGATGCCACGCGGATAGGCGTGATCGATGCCGCGGGGGTCGTTGGGGTGGAGGCGACCGGAGGGCTCGGTGATCGGCGGCGGTGCCGTCGGGAGCCCGAACGGGTTGTCCAGCGCGGAGGCGATGTCGTAGGTGCCCTGCCGGCCGAGCGTGGTGAGCCCGGGATTGATCTCCGCCGGTTTCGGCATGGCGAAGCCGGACATGACCAGCGCCCTTCGGGCCAGCAGGTACAGGTTCCAAGCGGGCACGATGACCGCCCAGTAGATGACCTCGCGGGCCGGGAAGGTGGTGATGTCGATGATCAGGCTGGGCAGGATGGTCGCGAGCCAGAGCACGACCTGCGCGAGGTAAACCGCCCACGCGAACAGCGCGAGGAGCAGGTCGAGCAGGGTGAAGGAATCGTCGTCATCGACGTCGGCGCCACGGCTCGGGTCGTCGTCGATCCCTGAGCCGCCACCCCCGGGTGGGGTGGGGAACGAGTGGTCGGTGAACACCGAAGGCGGCGGCGGGAGCCGGAGGCTGATCGCGTCGCTGCTGGTCATCTTCAGGTAGCGGTAGACGATTTCCCACATCTCGCCCATGGCTGCGTCGTTGGGCCGCCCGTCGGGTTGCCCGGTGACCGGGTCGGTTGCGGAGAAGGGCGGGTCCTGGAGCAGGATGTGCGGCCCGTCGGCGCCGTAGACGTCGTGCATGGTTTCGAGCAGGCCCTCGACGAGGTGGCCCGGAAGCGGTCCGGTGTCGAGGTCGAAGAACGTGTGCCGGTTCGCGGTCGCGGTCGGCCCGTCACCGTTGTCGTAGGCCGGGAAGCCGGTCCAGTAGTCGTAGGCCGGGGCATCGTCGCGTCCGTTGTAGGGGGCGTCGTTACGATGCCGGAACGCGAGCCGGAAGTGC
Source organism: uncultured Actinomycetota bacterium (assembly GCA_963848845.1). Taxonomy (GTDB): domain Bacteria; phylum Actinomycetota; class Actinomycetes; order Propionibacteriales; family Propionibacteriaceae; genus Propionicimonas. The sequence continues at coordinate 21,650 of CAWKFH010000006.1, read as the reverse complement.
AGTGCCGACGTGCCGTACTCGCCGTAGAGGGAGCCGGGATGACGGGCAGCGTAGTTCTCGGAGTCCATGTGGTTCTCGACGAGGTGGTGGCGCTGCCAGTGGTCGCGGTAGGGGCCGCCGGCCTTCGCATTCGTGAACGGGTGGCCGGTGACGTCGGTGGCGCAGTGCGACATCCAGCCAACCGCGAAAGCTATCCGTGCCTCGGCGTCCTGGCGCTCGTCGTCGGTCGTGGCGGCAGCGAGCGCGTCCTGCGCCTGCTGGAACAGGACGAACGGGAACTGGTAGGTCCGTCGGTAGTGGAACATGTCGGACCAGTAGAAGGCGTCGTCGCCGAACGCCTGCGGCACACCGGAGGTAAGGATGCCGAACCAGTCGCCCATTTCCGCAAGGAGCCCCTTGAAGGCGGAGATGATCGCCGAGGTCAGTTCGTCGAGAACCTGGGCGAGCTGGGTGGAAAGGCCACCGGTCAGCTGCGAGGCGAGTTGGGAGTTGTTCGTCGTGATCGGGCTGATCCACTTCTCCCACTTGGAGACGAACTCACCGTCGACGACCTCCCAGACATCCAGGGCCCACTTCACGACCTGCCGGATGACCTGCCCGGTGGTGTTCTTGAAGTCGGGCAGCAGGTAGAACACGTCCGGACCGAGCGAGCCCAGAGCCAGATAGTTGCGCCACGTGTGGCAATGCTCACCGATGACCCGGGCCTGGGCCGGGCTGATCGCGAAGCCCGGTGGGACATTACCGTCGCGCAGTTGCCGAGCCGTGTCGTGAGCAGCTTCCACGTGAACGTACCAACCGGGCATATCCGTCTCCTTCTTGTGGTCAGGACCGCGTCTCCCGTCGAGCCATCAGAGGTCAACGGGCCGCCGGAAATACAGCGCCCTCGAGCGCTTGGGAGCCGCCGCACAACTGGCGCCGGATGCGCGCGTGGCGCCGCCACCCCACTCGAAGCCCTCGGCGAAGAAGGCTGCAGGTCGGCGCGCCGGAGTGGGACAGAAAGAGCCGGCGACACCGTCAGCCTGGTGCCGACTGCAGGAGCCACCCGGACAGCAGCGATGTCCAGGTCTGCTTCCCCACAATCCCATCGACTGTCAGGTTCTCGTTCTGTTGGTAGTGCTTGACCGACGCCTCGGTGGCAGGGCCAAAGACACCATCCTCGATCAGGTGAGGAAATCCGCCACGCTGATTCAGCATGAGTTGGAGATGTTCCACCACCGTGGGGCCGGTCGCTGGCGCGGAGCCCTTCTTGAGCATCGGCAGGCCAAGCGTTACCTGAACGTCAGCCATCTCGCCGCTCCCTTCAGCTGAGCCCACCCGGCAGGCGGGATGCGGCCAAATCTACGACGGCGACAGTGGATCGGGAAGATCGGAACCGTCACCAACTACTTGGGTTGGGTCGGGTCGCAACGCCACCCGCGGCCCTGGACGAAGATGAGGATTCACGAAGAGCATCGTGAGACCCGCACGTGGCACCACCCTCCGGCGTACGTTCAACGCGGGGGCGCTGAGGGGGTCCGGGACTCCTGGGTCTTCGGATCCAAGGGTCCCGCAGCGCAGGAACGGCGACCTCACCAGTCCCCACCGCTAGGCGCGACGAGCCCGCCCGTCTCCCCGCACACCCCGGTGACGCTCTGAACCGGATCCTACGATGGAACCCGTGAGATTGAACCTCTGGTCGGGCGCTGCGGCGTGGAGCCGGCCGTGACCCGGGATCGCGACCCCGTTGGCCGGCCGCGGCAGGCGCGACCGCGGGATGCCCTCGGCCGTCCGCTGCCGTACGGGGCTGCCGGGGTCGAGCCGGTGTCCGAGGAGCCGCTGCCGCCGATGGAGGCGCTAGAGCTGGCGCGGAGCCTGGTGAAGCAGGGCAGGCCATTTGCCGCTCACGAGGTCATGGAGGCCCGCTGGAAGGCCGGGCCGGCCGAGGAACGCGACCTGTGGCAGGGACTGGCGCAGCTGTGTGTCGGCCTGACCGCACGCGGCCCGCGGAAACAGTGTTGGGGCCAACCGGCTGATCGACCGGGGTGCGGGCCGCCTTGCTGCCTACGGTGCCGGTGGAGGTCCCACCTACGGACTGGACCTGGCGGCCGTTGTCGCATGGGTGCGCAGACAAGCCGCGAAAGGCCATTAAGGCTAGCCGGGCGCCCGAACACCAAGGTGACGGGTCGGCCGCGATCGACCCGCGGGAGGGGCTCAGGGTCGAAACTGCAGCGGCCACTTGACCTGGCCCCCCTACATCATGTTTTATATAGGAAGTCGCATTTGGCCCACGACCGGCGACGATGTCTCAATGAGGAGTCTGCTATGTCCCTAACTGTGAGTGGGAGCGTATCCCCACCTCGCGCGCCGTCCGCCGCGACGGCTGCGCTTGCCGCCAAAGCCACCCCCAAAGTCATCCGGCGCCTGCTGTGGTTCCTGATCCTGATGTACGTCATCGCTTTCCTGGATCGTTCGCAACATCGGGTTCGCCCAGAACGAGTTCAAGGCCGACCTGGGCATCTCCACCGCCGCCTACGCCTTGGGCGCCAGCATCTTCTTCATCGGCTATGCCATCTTCGAGATCCCGAGCAACCTGATCATGCACAAGGTGGGCGCCAAGTTCTGGATGGCCCGGATCATGGTGACCTGGGGCCTGATCTCGGCATCCATGTGCTTCGTCTGGAACGACATGTCGCTGTATGTCGTCCGGTTCCTGCTCGGTGTCGCCGAGGCCGGCTTCTTCCCCGGCGTCATCCTGTACCTGACCTATTGGATCCCCAAGGCCTCGATGAACTCCGCTCGGGCCCTCTTCTACATGGGCGCCCCGATCGCAATGGTCCTTGGGAACCCCCTGTCCGGCCTCATCAAGGACAGCCTGAACGGATTCGTCGGCGTGACCGGGTGGCAGTGGATGTTCATCATCGAGGGAGTGCTGGCCGTCGTGGTCGGCATCTGGTCGTGGTTCTACCTGAGCAACAAGCCGTCGGACGCGCACTTCCTGGCTGAGGACGAGAAGCACGCCCTGCAGGAGGTCATGGACGCAGAGAACGCGCTCAAGCAGGTCGAAGGACCGAAGGGCTGGCTCGCCGGCCTGACCAACCTTCGCGTCTGGTACTTCGCGATCATCTACTTCTGCATCCAGGCGGCGGTCTACGGGCTCACGTTCTTCCTGCCGACCCAGGTCGGCCTGCTCACCGGCCAGAAGGTGGGCTTCCTGGTCGGCCTGGTGTCGGCGATCCCCTGGGTCTGCGCCCTGGTCGGCGTGGTCTTCATCGGACGCTACGCCGACCGCAGCCGCAAGTACGTGCCACTGGGTACCGGGCTGCTCGTCGCTTCGGCGGTCGGCATCTTCGCCTCCGGGCTCACCAAGAACCCGGTACTGGGCATCATCGCGTTGAGTGTTGCTGCGCTCGGGTTCATCGCGATCCAGGCCTTCTTCTGGTCGCTGCCCACCGAGTACATGTCCGGCTTCGCCGCGGCCGCGGGTATCGGATTGATCAACTCCCTTGGCAACCTCGGTGGCTTCACCGCCCCGATCGTTCGCGTCGCCTCGGTGGATGCTTTCGGCGGGAGCGAGCTGGCCGGCCTGGCGGCTCTCGGCCTGTTCCCGTTGCTGGGCGCTGTGTTGCTGCTGGGCACGCGGTTCTTCAAGAAGACCACCGCCGAACTGACCCCGTCACCGGTGGGCCAGTAGCACCATCCACGAAGGCGGGGCCGGGTTCAACCCGGTCCCGCCTTTGTTCCGTCCGGAGTGCGCACCGGGTCGCGGTGGGTGGCGATTCCTAGATCTGGACGCCCTGGTCGAGTTGAACCTGCACCCGCTGCTGCAGGTTCTGCAGGTGCGTGGACATGGCTGCCCCGGCGGCCTGTGGGTCGCGGTTGTTGAAGGCCGCGAGAATCGCCTCGTGCTCAGCCAGGGCCTCGGCCCGGTCGACCGGTACGCCGCGGGAGAACGCCCGCCAGCGCTGGACGTGGCCGCCAAGCGAATCGGTGGCGAGTTCCAGGTAGCGGTTGCGGGTGCCGCGGGTGATCAGCTGATGGAATTCCTGGTCGGCGGCCATGAAGAGGCGGAATCCTTCCCGGTCGTCACGCTCGAGGGTGGAGCGCTGCAGCTTCACCGCCCGCGCCATCGCCGCTCTCAGCGCCCCGTCCGCACGCTCACATGCCAACCGGGCCGACACCGGCTCCAGCGCCATCCGGGCCTCGATGATCGAGCGGAGCTCGTCCGGCGTCGGCGGCGACGCCACGCGGAAGCCCTTGTGGGTCTCGCGCCGAATCAGCCCGGTCGCCTCCATCCGGACCAGGGCCTCACGCACCGGCGTTGCCGAAACTCCCAGTTGCCTGGCGACGACGTCGATCCTGATCGGTTGGCCGGGCTCCAGGTCCCCGTTGATCAGCAGTTCCACCAGCGCGTCGTAGACGTGGTCGGACAGGCCCGCCCGCGAAGTGGGCTCCAGCCGCAAGGCGGTCGGCTCGTTCACAGTAATCCTTCCGATCAGCGCCAGTTTAGGGGTATCCCCCGTCGGCGCCCGGTGACACCCCACAGGCCCCGACCGCTTCCGGTCGGGGCCTGCAGGTCGTGCGGCGGCGGGAGCGGACGATCAAGCCCCTGGACGCACCTCGACCGCCGCCAACCGTTCGTAGTGACGGACGATGGCGCTGTGGTCGAGCGAACCGTCGCCGGCCACTCGCAGGCCCTGCAGGGCCTCCATGATCACCGCGGTGAGCGGCACCGGGGCACCAACCTGGTGGGCGGTGTCCAATGCGTTCTGCAGGTCCTTGATGTGCAGGTCTATGCGGAAGCCGGGCGCGAAATTGCGTTCCAGGATCATCGGCACCTTGGCGTTCATCACCGTGCTCCCCGCCAGGCCGCCGCGGATCGCGGCGAACACCACTTCAGGGTCGACTCCGGCCTTGGTGGCCAGCACGAATGCCTCGGAGACCGCTGCGATGTTCAGCGCGACGATCACCTGGTTGGCCAGCTTGACCACGTTGCCGGCACCGACCGGGCCGACGAGTGTCGCGCCAGCGCCGAGCACATTGAGCAGCGGCAGCACCGTCTCGAAGGCGGCAGCGGCGCCGCCGACCATGATCGCGAGGGTGCCGTCGATCGCCTTGGGTTCTCCGCCGGAGACTGGCGCGTCCAGGAAGGCCACGCCCTTCGCTGTGGCCGCCTCGGCCACTTCGGTGGCTGCCGCCGGTGCGATCGAGCTCATGTCAACCAGGATCAGGCCCTCGTGGGCGCCGTCGAGGACTCCGTCCGGTCCGGTGACTGCCTCGAGCACGTGTGGTGAGTTCGGCAGCATGGTGATCACCACGTCAGCCTGCCGAGCCACTTCCGCGTTGGTCACGGCCGCGCGAGCGCCGAGGGCTACCAGGTCGTCGGTGGGCGCGAACTTGTCGGCCACCACCAGGTCATAGCCGGCGGCGATCAGGTTCTTGGCCATCGGCCGGCCCATGATGCCCAGCCCGATGAATCCGATCTTCATAGTCGTCCTTTCGTTGGTCCGGTCAGGCTCCCCAGATCGCCCGCATGCGCGCCAAGCCCCGCTGGGCGGCATCGTCACCGGTCGGAATGGGAAGGATTTCGAGGGAAACACTGTGGTCGTAGCCGATTTCGGTGAGCACCCGCGCGACCTCGTCGAAGTCGACGTTGCCGGCTCCCGGGTAACGCCGGTTGGAATCAGAGAGATGCACGTGCTGGATCCGTCCAGCAGAAGCCCGCAGCGCAGCCGGGATGTCCGGGTCCTCGAGGAACATGTGGTGGGTGTCCAGGAGCAGCCCGATCGGCTCCAATCCCGGTCGGGCCAGGAATTCCAGCGTCTCGTCGGTGCGGGTGAGCAGGTCGGAGAAGTAGTACGCCACTGGCTCGAAGCCGGTAGGAACGCCGTGCTCGGCCGCGTAAGCGGCCACCGGCTTGAGCTCCTCTGCGAGCAAGTCGAGCGTGGCACCGAGGCGCTCGAACACCCCGCATCTGCCACGAATCAGCCCGAGGAACACCACGGCGCCGCCGACCCGCTGCGCAAAGTCGATGTGCAGCCGTAGCTTTCGCGCCGCCTCGGCCCGGACGTTCGCGTCCGGCGAGGTCAGGCTGAGCCCGTAGCGTCCGTGCTCCAGTCCGGTGCCGATCGCGGCGATCCGGAGGCCGAGCCGTTCGGCTTCGGCACGCAAGCCGTCGGCGTCCAGCTCCTGCGGGTCGTGGACGTGGAACTCGACGGTCTCGAAACCCAGCTCGGCCGCCCGCCCCATCCCCGCGAGCAGGCCGCCCTGGAAGGGGACGGGAGTGCCCTCCCCCAGGACGTCCTCGCTGACCGCGACACCGAAGGAGACTCTCCGCATCGCCTAGACCTTCGCCGGCGCGAAGGTCTCGCGCAGGGGTAGCCAGCCGGCGTTGTGGAAGCCGCCCAGGGTGAGCTGGGTGGCGCCGAAGGCGTCGAACTCGCCGACTCTGAGGGCATCCGGGTCGTAGGCGAGCCGGAACTCCGGCAGCGCCTCAGCGACCCGCTCGACCGCTGCCTGGTCCACGTCGGCGTCAATCCGGTACTCGCGCGGGATGCCGGACTCGGCGTCCCACTGGTTCAGCTCACGTTGGATCTTCGGGTGGATGGTCATCTCCAGTCTGGCGCCAGCCAGTTCGGTGACCTGGCGAGCCGCCCGGAAGGCTGCCGGCATCAACATGGTCTCCGAGTTCCGCTCGCGCAGGAGCTCGTAGCAGCGCTTGGCTGCGGCGAGGGCTGCGGTGGTCAGGTCGTCGAAGCTGAGGCCGGTGCCGCGCTCCTGGTTCAGCAGGGTCAGGTAGTCCTGCAGCCGGCCCATGACGAATGCGGCCGAGGAGCGCTGCACGGGAATGCCCGCGGCGCGGGCGCGGGCCCGGCCGCGGTCGCAGGCAGCAGCCGCCGCCAGAGTCTGGGCGACCGAGACGCAGACGGTGGGGTTGGTGGGGATGCCGCGGGCGGCGAGCTCCTCCAGTACAGCGATTCCGGCGTCGCTTCCCGGGATCTTCACCATCACGTTCTCGCCGAAGCCGGCGATGGTCAGACCCTGCCGCAGCATCGCGTCGTAACTGCCGGAGGCCTCAGGCTGTACCTGGCAGCGCACATAGCCGACCTGCTTGTCCGAGACTTCCCAGAGCGGCCGCAGCCGCGTGGCGATCGACTTCACGACGACGCCGAGCAACTGGACCACCCGGTCGTCGCCCTCGATCGCCGGATCGATCGCGGCCAGGGCATCGACGTACCGCTCAGGTTCGACGGTCAGTGCCTCGTAGGTGAGCGGCGGGTTGGTGGTCACGCCCACCGCACCGGAGGCGAGCGCTGGCTCGATGTCGCCCGTCAGCGCGGAGTCGTTGCACCAGCGCGACGGGGTGTCTGCGGCCATCCAGGCCAGGTACTCATGAGCTGCCATTTCGTGTTCTCCTCTTTGAGTGATTGCTTGGGCGTTCAGCCCATGTACATGCCGCCGTTGACGTCGAGGACGGCGCCGGTGATGAAGCCGGCGGCCTCAGAGGCCAGGAAGGCGACCGCGGCGGCGATCTCCTCCGGGCGTCCCAGCCGGCCCACCGGGATGGACGCGTTGATCGCGGCCATGTCCGCCGGGGTGAAGGCCTTGATGATGTCGGTCGCCGTGGTGCCGGGCGCGACCACGTTCACGGTGATCCCGTCCCTGGCCACCTGCCGGGCCAGGTGCCGGGTCAGCCCGATCAGAGCTGACTTGGACGCTGCGTAAGCTGCTCCGACGCTCACCCCGCCGGAGCGTCCCGCCAGTGACGAGATGTTGACCACCCGGCCGTAGCCGCGCGGGCGCATCCGCCGGAGGGCCTCCTGGCTGGCGAACATCGGGCCGGTCAGGTTGATCGCCATCACCTTGTCCCACTCCTGCGGGGTGACCTCCGAGTAGGGCGCGTTCGAAATGATCCCGGCGTTGTTCACCAGGATGTCGATCGCCCCGACGGTTTCGTCGAAGTAGGCGAACGCGGCCGCAATGCTCTCCGGTGACGACAGATCGATCAGGTGGGCAGAGCTGGGCTGGATTGCACCGATCTCCGCAGCGGTCGCCTCGGCTGCCGACAGGTCGATGTCGGCGATGACGGTGGCGACGCCTTGCTGGGCGAGTTCGAAGGCGATCGCGCGGCCGATACCCCTGGCGCCGCCGGTGACTAGGGCTGTCCTGCGGTCATGCATCTGTGAAAACCTCCGGTTGGGAGCTGCACTGCTCAACCAGAATCCTATAGAATATTTTCTATCAGAGCAAGGCCACCGCCGGAGAGGACCCGAATGCGAATCGTGTGCGCGCCCGACTCCTTCAAGGAGTCGATGACCGCGATTGAGGCCAGCGAGGCCATGGCTCGCGGGATCCACCAGGTGCTGCCGACAGCCGAGTGCGTGCTGCTGCCGATGGCCGACGGAGGCGAGGGCACCTGCCGGACGCTGGTCGCCGCACTCGGTGGCGAGCTGCGTGTCACGACCGTGCACGACGCGCTTGGGCGTCCGATCACCGCAGAGTTCGGACTGGTTCCGGAAGCCGGGCTGGGGATCATCGAGGTGGCTGCGGCCTGCGGGCTGGAGCAGCTCGTCCCGGGGGAACGTGATGCTCTGGTGACCACGACCCATGGGGCCGGTGAGCTCGTCCGTGCGGCACTGGACGCCGGCGTCCGGCACCTGGTGATCGGCCTGGGTGGAACAGCTACCAACGATGCAGGCTCCGGTCTGCTTTCCGCCCTCGGCGTGAGATTCCTGGATTCCTCCGGCGCGGAGTTGGCGGCGGGCGGGGCCGCCCTGCTCGACCTCGCCGAGGTGGAGCTGGACGGGCTGGATCCGCGGCTACGTGAGTGCCGGATCGAGCTCGCCTGCGACGTGTCCAACCCGCTCCTCGGCGAAGCCGGTGCGAGCGCCGTCTTCGGTCCGCAGAAGGGCGCGACACCCGAGGAGGTTGCCCTACTCGACCGGGCGCTGGCCCGGTGGGCCGACGTCGTCGAGACGGCAACCGGTGTCCGCGTGCGAGAGCAGGCCGGCGCGGGCGCCGCCGGCGGCCTTGGCGCGGCCTTCCTGGCCACCACTCCCGCTGAACTGGTGCCCGGCGTTGAACTGGTGATGCGCTCCGTGCGATTCGCCGAACAGGTGGTGGGTGCCGACTACGTGTTCACCGGCGAAGGCAGCGTGGATGCCCAGTCGCGTGCCGGCAAGGTGCCGTGGGGCGTGGCAGCCGCGGCTTCCGCACTGGGCGTACCGACAGTCGTCTTCGGCGGCCGGGTGGACGCTGCCCTGGCCGCCGAGCCTGACTCCCCCGTGCTCGCCTACGTGCCCATTGTCCGCGAGGTCACCGATTTGGCGACCGCCCTCCAGGATGGCCCGAAGAACCTCGAACTCGCCGCAGCCATGGTCTGCAAACTCCTGTTTGCGCCCCGGGGTGGGAGGGACCAGAACCCTCGCTGAGGCTCGCTGAGATGGATTGAGCACCCAGCCCACATGCGCCGTGCCTACCGCGGCAGGCACGCCTACTCCAGCTGGGACTTGGGGGCACGCGGCAAGCGCCTGGTGGCCGACCAGCTGGACCAGCCGGTCTCCCCGGACCCGCGCTGGGTCTACCAGCACTCCACATCCGTCCGCGACCACGACGCCGACATCGCCCAACTGTTCGTGGACGCAGTCGTCCAACCGTCAACACCAAGCATCGACACGGGGGCAGTGTCCGGGTAGCCGACGCCAGCCGGATTGAAGCCTCCGGACATGCCGGGGTGACTCACATCCTCGAGGGTGAAGATTCATTTGGGGACTGCCTAGGGCAGCCGTCTTGGTCTACCAGACATTGATTGCCCCCCGGTGGCCGCAGGCCCAATAATGGATTGGTTGAAGTCCTCCCGGGGGCAGCCCAGGCGGGACTGCCAATCCCTTTCGGGGCAGGGCTGCTCCGAGGGGTCTGACCAAATAGTGGACCGAGGAATCGTGGATCCGTTCATTGGCGAACTTCGGCTTTTCGCCTTCAGCTTCTGCCCGCAGGGTTGGGCCCCTTGCGCAGGCCAGGTGATGGACATCAACGCTAACCAGGCGCTGTTCTCGCTGCTAGGCACAACGTACGGCGGAGACGGCAGGATCACGTTTGGGCTGCCTTATCTCGGGGGGTTGGCTCCGATCGGCGCCGGCGGCTACCCCCACGACTACAAGCAGGGGGAAGTGATCCGCCCTCACGAGGTCGCTCTCAGCGACGGTGACCAGGGCCCAGAAGCTTCGGCAAGCATGCCCGGATTCATGGCGCTCAACTGGTGCATCGCAGTCGAAGGAATCTACCCATCGCGGCCCTGAGCAACTTCCGCCCCGAGACCCAGAGCGCCTGCTGAAGCTCAAGCGAACGCTGGGATCGCCGAGGTCGCCGCCGCCGCCTCGATGGCCTGCGAGTCGGTAGTGCTCCCACTCCCCGGAAAGCCATCGCCTCCTCCAGCAGCACCAGCCGACAGCCATGGCGGACCCTTGCCGTTGCTGCAAGGCGGCGGACCGACGAATCGGGACTCGGTTGCAGCAGATTCTTCGTCCTTTTCGCTCAAAGTCCGCTGCTGGGCGGGTGCGGCCCGACTAACCATTTCGGCAGAAGGCATGCCGGCGGACCGGCAAGATACCTGGCCAGACCTAGACAGTGGCTCATGAAGGCCTTTTGTCTCAGCATTTCTGTGGCAACTTAAAAGGGGTTGGTTAACTGAGCCCTGACAAGCACCGGACACGTGGCCGACGCACTGGATGAGCAGCCCGTCGAGAGAAATGGGGCCGGCCAGGAAGAGTTCTGTTCAGGGCGGGCGCGTCGAAGCCTTCACCGTGAACGGCGTCGTGCCGATCATGAGGACACCGCCGCTTGTCCGGAGGTAGCGTGGCCGCATGACCCACGGGAACCGCGTTCATCCCACCATCGACGGACCGCTGTTCGATTCGCTCCAAGACCCATCTGGCGACGTTCTGTTGGCCAGCCCATTCCTGACCTATCCGGTTTGCGCGCGACTTGCAGAGGTGGCTGTGCAGTCAACGGAGGAATGGCGGCTCATCACCGGCAAGAACCCGGCGGCCGTTCACGGCACTGCCGAGAACCTCCTGAAGCGGCGCAACTCCGAAGCGCGGGCGGAGACCGACGGGCTCAGGGCGCCGCTGGAGCGAGCCGGGAGGGGATGGAGATGAGCGCGTTCGCCTGCCTGTGCGGCAAGGAGTTCGCTGATGATGGTTCCGGCTGCCCAGTGCATGGGACGAATCGGTTCTGTCCGGTGTGCCTGCACTGGTACGCCTGGCTGGCCAAGCGCGAAGGCCAAGTGGACGTGTGTTCCCGATGCGCGGTACTGACCGAGTGTCCTATCACCGAGGTGGACGACGACATGCTGGACGCGATCCGCCGGGCAGTAGATTCGACCGCCGTGCCCGACATGGATGTCATCGAGAATGAACCGGATGCCCGCGAGCGGGAGCAAGCGGAGGCGGCTGGGCTGAAGTCGCTCATCCTCGGCTACGCCCTTCCCCAGGAGGGGTTCATCGAGGTTGCGTTCAGCGACTGGTTCCGGACCAGCGCCCCCCAGCAGCACCTGCGCTACCAGCTGTACCGGCTGTTCGCCAACGCCCGGGGATGGCTCGGGTCGATGCACACCGAGGTCGTCCGGCTCCGGCAGGAGAACGCCAACCTGCGCTTCGACCTGGAGGAGCTTCGGGCCAAGGCCCCAGCACCGGAACCTGAACGCACCGAGCCAGAGATGGTCGCTGACCTGAGACTGTCAGCGCGGGTCTACGGACTTCTGGCCCGCAACAACATCCGGTTGATCTCCGACCTGGTGAAGATGTCCCCGGCCGAACTGCTGGAGCTACCCGGCTGTGGCATCACCAGCGTCAAGATCATCGAGGGCGAACTGGCCCGGCTCGGCCTGAAACTGAGGAGCGACGATGAGTGAGCCGGGGAGCCGCGCTTACAAGTCTGGATGACCGGCGATGCGTCTCGTGAAAGGTCGACACACGAACGAGACGCTGGGGGCGGAAAGAGGATGAGCCGGTTGCTTTTCCCACAACAGGATGGGGCCAATCTGGATCAAGTTCCCCTGTTGCTGGATCAGCCGCCGGCCACCATGTCCTCCACGACCGGGATCGGGTCCTCGGTGGCCACCGTGGCCCTTTGCACAGAGGCGGCGGGGAATCCGCGCCGTCCGAATTCAAGACTCTCGGTTGAGGGTTCGTCTCGGTAGGCCTCGATGACCACCCAGGAGCCAGGCTGAAGACCATCGAAATTGTCGGATCGCTGAACGATGAAGTAGGACTGCATGTCGCCGAACCGGGGAATCGCAGCCTCCAGGGCGGAACGTGCCAGCTCCTCGGAATCGACGCTCACGCCAACCACGAGATAGAGGGCTTCGCCCAACTGGGACGAGCCTCCTATCGACAGTGCGTACTCGATCGAGTCCGACGACACCGTCGGCACCAGGCTGGTCTCAACCGTCGCCGTCGCCGTCGGATCGGTCCGGGGGGACTCGGTGATAGTCGTTGTCGGGCTGGGCGCCGGCGCGGTCATGCCTGCCCCCGGAGCGCACCCGGATAACACGCCGAGGATCGCCGTACACCCGACGGAAATGGACGCAATGCGGAATGTGGTCGCCCTCATCGCCGACTCCCCTCCAGGAGTCAAGCCTAGCCTCGGTGGATCGACCATTGGGGTGGGAGCCGCCCAAGGACTGGCCCAGAAGCGTCTCACCTCGAAAGCCGTTCACGGGGTCCGGACGCCTTCGCCCAAGCAGGTGCACGCCGCGTGCGCCCGACCATAAGGAGAAGCGCATCGAGTCGCCAGATTCGGCAGCGCGATGCTGGTGGATTGGGACCGACCCGCCTCAGGCGCCGGCCATCGACTGCTGCGCCGCCTCGTCCATCCCGGTCTCACGTCGCGAAACCCATGCCAGGACATCCCGGGGGAAGTTGTCGCTCATGATGCTGCCCATGTGCCCAGCGCCGGGGTATCTGACAACCGTGCAGTCCGGGATGACGGCGGCGGTCTCCTCGAACGACTCAAGCGGGATGTACTCGTCCTTGTCGCCGAACGCCATCAACATCGGGACCTGTGCCCGCCTGGCGTGCTCGAGAGCGTCGCTGGCCTCGAAGCTGCATTCGGCCTCCGCCTCGACCAACAGGTCACCGGCCGGAACCTTGAGCTTGGCCGTCAAGGCACCCAGCACCGGAGCGACGAGCGGCCTCATCCAGGCGAAACGAGCCCCCGGCATCATGACCTCCTCGAGCATGACCGCAGCGGCTTCGGTGTGACGACCCTCAGCCCGAAGACGCGCCCAGCGCCGATCCAGTTCCTTCCCCGCGGCCGGAACCGTCGCGGCCGCGCCGGCGGCCACCACATAGCGTGCGACCTCCGGATGGTTCGCAGCGAGATAGAAGGCGATCAGCCCGCCGTAGGACTTGCCCACGACCAGGTCGACCCGACCGCCCAACTCCTCCCGGATGAAGCCGGGCATGATCTGCGGCCATGTCGGAGATCGAATGGCCCGACCGGCATGTTTCGCGGCCGGGTCACGAAGCAGACCCGGTATCCCGCGCCCAAGTAGTGCTTCCAGTCCACGGTCATCATCGGTCCCAATAGCCCGGTGGGGAGTCCGCTCCCAGGACCGCCCGGAATGATCAACACCGTCCGTGGACCCTCCCCGGCCATCACGTACTCCATGCCCCCGGCGGACAAACCGGTCCGCAGTTGAGGACGCGTCGCGTTGTTCCATTGCCGACCGCGCCACAACACCACAGCCACGGCGCCACCAGCCACAACAGCCGCCAACCCGACTCGCTTCAGAGCGCTCATGAGCGATCCTTCCCAACCCAATTGTCCCGCTCCGTGACCGCCCGCGATCATGATTCGACCGATCAGGGACTGTCGCAGGAACGGTGTAAATGGCTCTACCGCCCAGTCTGGGCAGGAAGGGTCGTGATGACCGAGACACTGGTGGGTATGGAGCCATCGAGGATGGGCGCCTGAGGGTGCACCGTTCGGGATGCCGCTGATGCCGATTTGAGCCCTGACGAGCTGGCCGCGGTCGACGACCTGGTCCGTAAGGCCCGGAGCAGGGGGTCGCGGTGACCGGCCCAGACGGGCTGCTGAAGGCCATGACCAAGACCGTGATCGAGACCGCGCTCGAAGAAGAGATGGTCGACCATCTGGGCTATGACAAGCACGATCCGGTGGGCCGGAACCGGGCCAACTCCCGCAACGGGAACCGGTCCAAGACGGTGGTGACCGACAACTGCGGCGAGGTCGAGATCGACGTCCCCCGCGACCGCGACGGCAGCTTCGAACCGCAGCTGGTGGAGAAGCGGCAACGCCGGTTGTCCGAGGTCGACGCATGGTCATCTCGCCTGTTCGCGCATGGGTTGACGACCGGGGAGATCTCCGCGCACTTCGCCGACGTGTACGGCGCCAGCGTCTCCAAGGACACGATCAGCCGGATCACCGACCGATCGTGGAGGAGATGAACGCGTGGTGGGCGCGGCCGTTGGAGAAGGTCTACGCCGCGATCTTCATCGACGCGATCATGGTGAAGATCCGTGACGGTCAGGTCCGTAACCGGCCGGTCTACGCCGCCATCGGGGTCGACCTGGACGGCCACAAGGACATCCTGGGGATGTGGGCCGGCGACGGCGACGGGGAGTCCGCTAAGTTCTGGCTGGCGGTGCTGACCGAGCTGAAGAACCGGGGCGTGCACCGACGTGTTCTTCGTCGTCTGCGACGGCTTGAAGGGCCTTCCCGACAGCGTGACCGCTGCATTCCCGCGCACGCACCGTGCAGACCTGCATCATCCACTTGATCCGCAACACGTTCCGCTACGCCTCCCGGAAGTACTGGGACAAGATCAGCCACGACCTGAAGCCGATCTACACCGCCCCGACCGGGAGCGGCCGAGCCCGGCTGGACCTGTTCGCCGACAAGTGGGGCCGGGCCTACCCGGCGATCATCGGCCTGTGGCGCAACGCCTGGGAAGAGTTCATCCCGTTCCTGGACTACGACGTCGAGATCCGCCAGGTCCTCTGCTCGACCAACGCCATCGAGATCCTGAACGCCCGCTACCGCCGCGCGGTCCGGGCCCGTGGCCACTTCCCGACCGAGCAAGCCGCCATGAAGACCCTCTACCTGGTCACCAGATCACTGGACCCCAAAGGCACCGGTCAGACACGATGGGCCATGCGGTGGAAGCCCGCCCTGAACGCGTTCGCCATCACCTTCGCCGACCGCATGCCAGCAGCTCAGAGACCGCTGAAGATGAACGCCACTTACACCGTTCATCGGACAGTCCCACCGGTCAGTCGCGGCAAGGTCGTGCGTTCCCTGTTGGCGGGAGAGTGGCCCCGGCGAGTACGGCGAAGTCTGACTAGTGAGGCGCGCCGGCTCCGCGGACGAGACTCTGTAGCAAGCCGATGAACACCTCACGCGCCGAATGTGCCGACGCCGACCTGCGAATCGCCAACGGGTCAACCGTCTGCGCTTGCCGCCGGGTCGACTGCCCGGACGTCCACGCGGAGGGCGCGCCTCCGTTGACGCTTGCAGCTGAGAGGTGAGCGACCTCAGCGGACTGTCTCAGAAATGCCGCTCAATAGTGGCGGACCGATTGTCCTATTGGCAGTCTCCGCTGTTCACTTCAAGCAGCCAATCCACCGACGCGGATTGACCGAGGCAGTCAGATCCCCTAGTCAGGTTGCGATTGCAGCGATGAAGGCGCCGAATATTGTCGATGTCAGAATGGCAATTAAAAGACCACCTTGAAGCGTGCAGTCCACTACGCTTCCTACGGTCGAGTAACCGCTCCCGTGCGACGAAATTGACGAGGACTCTGACCTCGAAAGTCCGCGACTTCTACTTCGACCATGACGCGGCCTCAAACGCAACCTGATCGGCCATCTGGGCACCCTCGACTTCATCACAGCCGCCAGAACGTGGTGTTCCTCGTACTCCCCGCTCCGGCAAGACCTACCTTGAGAGCGGCCTGGCGATCCAGCCTGCTAGGCCGGGCTTCCTAGGTCCAGCCACGACCTGCAGGTGCCAGGGGATTTCCCACTTCCTGCCAGCCTGGATTACCTCGTCCAGGTCGTCCGAAACAGGCACGGTGCTAGGCAACGTGATTGGAGATATGGAGAGCGTGTCCTCTTCTCGGTCAGCGCGCGTACGGCTGGTTCTCCGCAACCAGACGTCGCCGCATTGGCAACACACCAGAATGTTCTGCCGCTCGTGCGCCTAGCTCCGGCTTCAGCAGAAGCCCACGCTTGGTGGCCTAGGGCCGCAACCTGGTCGAGAAGGTGCTTGGGGCTCGCGCTCAGATCGAGTGGGTATTCGACTACCGTGATCCGGTGTTTCGGATCCGCCGTTCGTGCGGCCCTCCAGAGCCCTGGGCGTAGACCAGCCAGCGCGGTCGGCCTGAGGGCGGTGCAGTAGGCGAGCATCTGGTAGTGGTCGGCGTTCGGGTAGCTGCCCGAGCTGGCTCGGCCACCTTGTACTTGGCGTCGAAGACGATCGCGGCTTGCCTCCGACCAGGTGCACGACGTCGACTGCATGGGAATCTCGCGGCCTTGCGCCTCGCCCTGGAGGCGGGCTCCAGTCGGCTCGGGTACTGAGCACGGGTGCCGCCTGGGTAGCGCGCGCAGCGCCTCGGTCAGCGCCGTGGTGACGAAGTCCTCGAACACCTTGGCCATGTCCACCACGAACGCCGCGATCTGCACGCCGCCAGGGCCGGCCTCGGCCGAGCAGTTGCGCAAGCACGATCTCCGCGAGCCGCAGTGCCGGCTGGTACCGCGCGTTGAGTCGGCGTCGGCGCGCCACGCGGGAGCTGCGCCCGGGCGTGCAGGAGCTGACCCCGTCCAGCCGGCCGTCGAGGTGGGCCAGGCGGGCGCGCACCGTCGGTCGAGCCGAGGAACGCCGCAGCATCCGGCGGAGCGCGGTCCGCAGGATCCGGTTCTCGGCGATGTCGACGGTGAACTCGTCGTAGCTGCACCTCCACCGGCACCATCTGCCCGAGGCGCGCCGAGTGATCTGGTCGCCGATCCGGATGCGGCCGCGCACGTCCGCAGCGCCTCCTCGACGGTCCGGTATCCCTGCAGAACCCCGCGGCCGAGTGGCGCGTTCAGCCAAGCGAGCGAAGCGACTCGGCCAGCGCGGCCAGAGGTCCGGTCGTCCTCGCCAGTAACGGTTCGTCGGCGCCAGCCGGGGTCGCGGGCGTAGCCGAGCAGGAACAGCAGCCTGGTCAGCCCGACCTTCTCCTTGGGTCCGACCTGTCACCTGGAGCCCGCCACGGACACGCGCCCGACCCGCCGCAGGGGAGCAGCCGCCACATCACCTCCGCCCAGCCGGGTCGCACCTCCGACCGAGACCGGCCAGTGACCTCGCCATGGCCGTCGGCCAGCGGCAGCTGTCGAGCCGCACCACGTCGGCCTGCGTCGAGTCGAGCTCGTCCAGCCGTCCGCGACAGGTCCTCGACCGACGCGACCAGCACCGACGGTCAGCGTCCGGCCTGCGCTCGAGCATCCGACATTCCGCGGTCGGAGTCGCGGACGCACGTGAGCTCCAGCCCGAATCGCCCGTGCACCTCGCTCGCGGGTGAGCCGGCCGTAGTAGTGCTCCTCCAGCAGCGGCAGGATGTCGTACTTCCAGATCCGCTCCAGCCCGCCGGGGGTCGCTGGCCTCAGCGCTTCATGAGGTACGACGGGCCGATCTTGAAGGTCCCGGTCCGTGTCCTCGATCGCGGCGTTCAGCGCGGCGAGCAGGTCCGCCGCGCGGTCACCGTCGTGGCCGTTCGCGGCCGACGAAGGCCGCCAGCACGCCGCGTCACCGGCTCGACGTCGGGTGCAGCTCGACGAACGCGAACCGCCGGCGCATCGCCGCGTCCACCAGGGCGATCGAGCGGTCGGCGGTGTTCATCGTGCCGATGATGAACAGGTTCTTCGGCAGCGTGAACGCCTCGTCGTCGGCTGGTACTGCAGGTCGATCGACTCGGTCGCGGTACTCCAGCAGGAAGTACAGCTCGCCGAACACCTTGGCCAGGTTGGCGCGGTTCATCTCGTCGATGATCAGGACGAACGGCGTGTCCGCGGTTCTCTCGCGGCCTCGCCTGCGATCCGCCGCAGCGGGCCGGGCTTCAGCTCGAAGCGATCGCCCTGGCCGTCTCGGACACGGGCCGGTAGCCCTCGAAGAAGTCCTCGTAGGCGTACGACGGGTGGAACTGCACGAGCTGTGCGCGGCTGGGGTCGTCCCCCACGAGGTGCTCGGCGAGCTTCCTGGCGAGGTAGGTCTTCCCGGTCCCCGGCGGCCCGTAGAGGACGACCTGCTGCGCGGGTCTGGAGCAGGTCGACGATCTCCTGAAGCGGCGCGACTCGGCATGTGCAGCGATTCGGCCAGCTCCGGACGTGACCGCGGGTAGGGCGGGCACCACGTCCAGCTGCGGCAGGCGGTGGCGGCTCGACCTCCTCGTCCTCGGGATCGACGATCTACGTCCTCCTCATCCGCGGGCAGCAGGGCCTTCAGTGAGTCGAATCCCGCAGTGATGTCAACGACGGTGCCTTGGCGGTTCAGCAGCGAGGTGACGGAGGCATCGATCTCGCCCTTCGGGCGTCTCGACCGTCCACGACGCGGCGCGCCGGACGATCGGCTCACCATCGGGTCGGTACTCCGCCTCGCCGGCGATCAGGCCGACGTGGAGGTTCTCGTCCGCGATGGTCACGACGATGTCGTTCGCCTTCATCCGCGACAGGAAGTCGAAGTACTCGTTCGACAAGGCCAGTCGCTGGGCGTAGTCGACGTGCTGGTACCCGGCATCGACGGCAGCTCGGACGGCCGCGCGCATCGCTCCCTGGCGCCACCTCAGGCAGGTGCGTGGCCAACACCGAGACGTAGTCTCCTTCGCGCCAACGCGAGAGCAACGGATGTCCCGCCCTGGGTCGATCGCACCAGCCACGCCCGTCGACCGGCCACAGCCGGGGCACCGGGGCGCCAGCGGGCCACCCAGGGGTCGCGGTAGTAGTCGACCTTCCCTGGTCCGACCTGTCTCTTGAAGCGCCATCGTGATCGCGTGCAGATCGCGATCGAGATCGCCGGTCGGCGGTAGCGAGCTCGCTGGAGTACGCCTTCACGATGCGCTCCCGATCCTCCCTGGCGATCACCAGCGGGAACGTCTCGGGATGCGACAGGTAGCAGAGCTCCGACCGAGCTGACTGGATCGTCTCCGGGGGCAGCTGGTCCATCAGGTCGCGCCAGGCCCACGGGTCTTCCCACGCCTGGTCCCGCCCGGCGTCGTCGAGCGCCCACCACGCCGAAGCCGCCTCGATCGACAGTAGTGAGTGATCGCCACAGCAACGTCTTGAGAATCAGCCCACCACTGAACACGCCGTGGTCCATGGCAGCCGAGACTTCCGGGCGGCATGTGCACCGGCTCATCCATCTGCGCGAGGACTTCCTTGACCCGCGTGCGCTTGGAGTCGGGCTTCCAGTCGTCGGCCGGCAGCAGGAGCAGGCTGAGCATCTCCGCCACGAGCAGCACCGCGTCATCGCCAGCATCGGCGAGCTGGTCACGAAGCTTGTCCATGAAGGAGCGGGAACCCAGGTCAGGGTTCTCGACGAACGCACTCGCGCAGCCGCTGCGACCGTCTCCGCACTCCAGACCCCGCGTCCGGGGTCGAAAGACCGATCCGCCGTGCCTCAGCCCCTGTTCGAGAAGCATCCGGGCCGTCGCGAGCATGACCGCCTCCCCCTCGCGTGTGGGCTTCAGGCCGTCGGCAGGTCTCATAGAGGGTCGGCACATCAGCCTCAGGAGCGAGCTGGCGCAGCTGGTTCCACGGCTCGATATCCCTCGTCCGCGGCCGCGTAGAGGCTCTCGGCGGAGAGGTACTCGCTGCAGAGCCTGACGCCCTGCCCGCGTGATGCGGTGCTTGCCGACGCCGGTCAGCACCCACCCCGACTTGTCGAGGTTCTGCATGTAGAACCGGACGTCGGTCTCGCCTCGCTGCGTCCCGGACTGCTTCAGCGCCTTGTCGTCGTCGACCAGGGGATGAGCGGCGATCACACGAGCCCACAACTCGTTCCACACCAGGCCCGACGGCTCCTTCTCCAGCTCGACCATCACCTGCCACAGGCGGTTGATCCGCCGCTGCTTGCGCGCGTCCGGTGTGTCATCGGCGAGCAGCGCCGCATCGTTCGCGACCTCGGTCATTCGTTCTCCTCATCCTTGAGCAGCCGAGCTGCCCGCTCGTACGCAGGAAGCACTTCAGAGACGGGCCTCAGCAACGGCACCAGGCGCTCACGGATCAGTGTTGCGTCCGGGTCCGACAGCGGTACGACGCTCCTCCGCAGCGGACACGACCAGGGTCCTTCGGCAGGCAACAGGTGAGCCGCCCCTGCAGCGGGCCAAGCTCGACACCTTCGTGAACGCGGCACACCCCCTGCAGATCGAGATCGAGGCCGATCACGTACTCGTGACCGCGGAACGACACCGGTTCCGCCAGCCGCCTCGGGTGCGACGTGACCTGCGCGATTCCCATGACGAGGCCGCGGTCCCGGCCCGGGTTCCGCAGCCACGCGTTGTGTGGTGTTGCTAGTCGTGCCTTCACCCATGCGAAGGAGCGTATAGGTCGCCTTGGCTTTAGTCGTTGCCTGGAAATGGAGTGCCTGCGATCAGGACGCGCTCCGCTTCAGGACTGACAACCTACGACCTCCTGCAACCACGACGACGCGAGCACTCCACTTCGCCGATCACCCGGATCTGGCAGAATCACTCCTTGATGGAACTCCCGTCCTTCTGGTCTACGAGTAGTCCATGGCGACGACCGTGTCATAGAGGCCGGAATGCGTCAGGCCGGGAGGGGAATCGATTCCGGTGCATGCGAGAATCGCGTCTTCGTAGCGGCGGAATGCAAACGGCATGGTTCATCTTTTCGGTGTTGAATACTTGAAGTTCACCGCTACCCTCCGGTTCGCGACAACCTCATCGGTGCGGCCACAATCGGGCCTCACCCAGACTCGGCAGCTAGTTCGGCCGCCTCGATGCCGTCGTGCGACCATTGCTGGGTGATGCTCGAAGGCTCGGTCCCATTCGACGCCCTCCACTCTGCCGACCTCGGCCTCGATCGGGTCTACAGCGGAGGGGTGAGCGGACATGCCGGCGACGACGCCATCGGCCGTCTCGTGCCCGTCGGCAATCAGGGTGGCTTCCGGTTCAATGGGAGCGTCGGCAAAGGCACCGTGAAACTCGTCGTGCTGTACACCTCGGGAACGGAGGTCGACTGGCCGGACCAGATCGAGCCAACTACAGGCGACTTCACCTACTACGGCGACAATCGTCGACCGGGCCGCGACCTCCATGACACACCGCGCAACGGCAACCTCTTCTCACGAGACATCTTTGCCGCCTCGCGCGCCGATGCGGAGGCGCGAACGCGCGTCCCTCCCGTCCTCCTTCTCCAGCGGACCGGCAGCGGCCGTGACGTGATGTTCCGGGGGCTCCTTGCTCCGGGCTCACCCCGCCTGACGAGCGACGAGGAACTCGTCGCAGTCTGACGCACCACGAGGGACCTTCGGTTCCAGAACTACCGTTCCCACTTCACCATCCTGCGAACGCCCGTGGTTTCCCGCGCCTGGATCGACGAGATCCTGGCTGGCGACCCCCTCGGCCCATCCTGTCCGGGAGAGTGGCGCAAGTGGGT
>CAWKFH010000005.1:0-51029 GCA_963848845.1 uncultured Actinomycetota bacterium | reverse complement strand
AGATGAATTTGCGGATGGGAAAACTCTTGCTGAAAGTACGCCTCACCCGCGTTCGGCGACACGACGATCAGCTCACAGCCAGCCGCGAGCAAATACTCGCTAATCTTGAGGCGAGGCGAGCATCCGAGCTTGAAAGCCGTGCGTGATGTTCAACAATATTTTCATAACGTAAAATTCGAGGGATCAATTGACGAAAGATCAATCAGAACCGGAAGCAGGGACATCTTTGGGATCAATTCGATGAATCGCAAAGATGTCCCGCCCCGCTCATCTGCCCCCGACGATCGTCGAAAAAGAACAGGCAAACCCGAGATCTTGCAACTCGTTCTTACTGTGGGCATTGAACGGACTTCGGTTTGCCATACGGATAACAAAATGGCCAAGCTGCTTGAGGCGATAAATTTACCTGCAACAATTCCATACAGCGAGTCAGATCCGCGGACTGCTCCGCGTCGGAAAGTGTCGCGAGGGCTTGATGGGCATGCGTATGCCCGCCCAAGAGCATGCCAGCTGACTGCATTTGCCGAGCTTCGTCCCACTGCAAATACAGTTCACGTGAGAACGCCGCGGAGTCGCCGAAATGCTTGCCAAAAAGCTGGCCCAGCACTTGGTTTTTGATCGGTTCCGAAAGTTGAAAATTGAGCATGTACTTGAAAGCTGCGACCTCGGGCGTATCCCAGCGATAAGTCCGGGCGACCGTTGCAGGATCGACACCGCAAGCCGATCCGGCACGATCGCTTCGCAAGTGCGGCGAGAAATTGTTGCTGATAATCCGGAAAATCCAATTCGGCCATCAAAAAGTGATTCTGATGCACATTGACGACACGCTGCTCCTCGATTGCCCCGGTCACCAAAAAAAATAGTCCCTGGATCGAGCGTTCTTTGCAGCACTGGTATCACCAACTCGTAATGTTGCGCGCGTGCCATCGTCAAAGGTGAGTAAGCACAGCGGTCGCTGCGGTTGATACTTGCCTTGCAAAAAAGCCAACGCCGACTCAAGCGTCGCCATTTCATGAGTCTCCCGCAAGGCATCGACTTGGCCGACGAAATCGTCAATCTGCATTCCTTTGAGACGAGGAAAGCGACTGCGGGCGAAATCCCGCACATAGTGATACATCACGACGCGCAGCATCATGGTACTCCCTGAAACTCAATTGGGCCGATCTTGATCGCAGTCGGCGGATGTCAAATAGATAGCGGAGTCCGCGTTCAGCGGATGAATCTGGCCTCTTCACAAACGACTTGCCAACAACACTCGTCGTGGTATTTCCAAATTCCACGGGAGACAACCGTTTCGGCAGCACCGCATCCCCTGGATGCTCGAATTCGAAAGCCGGCCAATCCGCTGGCTTGCTCACGCAACGTACAATTAAATCGGCATAGACACAATTCGCTGCTTGCCGCCGTCTTTTGCAACCGTGCCCCCTCAATAAGCAACGCAGCTTAATCAACGGCGAGTATCTCCACCACCGCAGCATGATTCGAGCTTGACGGTTCGCAGCCATTTTGCGCAACCCGATAAACACAATACCGACCACTTTCCGCTGTGCTGACGTGCAAAAACTCAAACTTCGAATTCGAAACCGGATGATTAACGATATCGACCGCGAGATAGTTTCGCCGCGCTCCGATCGATGCTGAACGTGCCGGGGAGCAAATTGATCGCATTCCACAGCCTCGTCCCAGTCGCTCAGCCAGCCCGTCGTAAGTGTTTTGTGGCACGCTGTGTTGCACGAATCTGATCAGACACAATTGGACGGTTTTCCGCAAGCTCCAATGATCTTGGTACGCCGCAAGCATTTGGGGGTTGTCCAATTTCACCCGCGAGCAGCCCCTTAAGCAAGGGCCATGAAAATAACCGAGGCTGCGAAGCGTCGCTGGATGATTTGATACCCGAGCAAACGATAGAGTTGCTACATGGCGAATTTGCTCCGCACCAGCGTGCCGACAACAGCGAATAACCCTGCTGCTTGACTGCGTCCAATATCCGCAAGCCTAACCCAAACTGCCGAAAGCTCCGGCACGACGCTCCACGTGGCATAGCCACGCCCCTTGGCCAGCGCTGCTGCCGTGATCACCCATGCATCTGCGACGATAACTCCCAGCACCCCGCCCGAGACCGTCGCGCTTTTCGGCTAACACGATTCGCAATTTATCCGCAGTGTCGCTCCCGGTCGCTCAAAGCCAACTGCCATTGCAAGAATGCGGCATCACACGACAAATGACCAGACGGCCAGTGCTTGAATGTATTGCTGAACGTTCCCGAGATCCTCGAGCGTCGCCCAAGAATTGTCCACACAGCAGTTGGGGGCACAGGAACGCTAGTCATGGGTTGCAGTGGAGAACGGCCAAGAATTCTTTGAGCAATATTTATTTTGAGCAGTTCGGAGAATCGTCAGGCGCAAGGACTTTGACCTTGGCATCGCCGAAATAGACGACGTCCCCAGACTGATTCTTCGCTTCGATTTTCAAGGCGAGAGTTTTCAGCCTCTCGAATTTCTGCACCACACTCACCTGCATCGTGACCGTATCACCCGCATAGACCGGATTGGGAAAGCCAAGGTTTTGTGTGAGACAGAGATTCCCCGCTCCGGGCAACTGCGTTCCCAATATTTTGGAGAGCAGCACATTGAGCTCCGCGGCATGCACAAGCTTGCTGCGAAAACCCAGGCTTCGAGCGTATTCGTCGTCCGTATGAACGGGATTCAAATCTCCGCTGAATGCGGCAAATGCCTCAACCGCAGAGTTCGAAAAGTGCTTGCTCGGTTCGGCTCGCCAGCGTGCAATTCTGCTAAACTTTTTCTGACCAGTGCTGAATCAGGGAGTTCCATACGGCCTTACTCCCCCCAGTGCACCAAAAGATATTCCCGAATGGATTGAAGCTAGTTCAGTTTCAAAATGTCCTCGGTCTTCAAACCCAATTGATATTCGGTCTCCAGCAGCATCATAAATTCCAAATGCGCAAGCGAAGTCCAAAGCGGATACGATTCCCACGAAGCATCGTCCGGAATTTCGGCCGCAGGTACCGCAAGGACCTCGCCCAAGATCGTTTTAATTCGTTCGTGACTCATGCTCAGTTCGAATCTCAAGATAAGCGGGAATTTCCAGTGACGGCAGAACTCAAGTCTAACTCAAATTCCTGCTCGGACACCTTGTGAAAACCGTGACGAGGATAGTAATCCGCAACCTGCCCATTTTTCGGCGTGGGAATATACTGCCCGCAAGGCAGGTTATGCCGACCCGACTCGCGGACTGTCGCGGCGAGCCAAGCCAAAAACGCCGATTCGATGCCGCGTCCTAAGACCCGACAGCTCAGCAGCAGTGTATCGATCGTGGCTGCGGTCAACCATTTCACTGCGTTTTCAGGATCGCCAAACCCGTAACGCCATGATTGCCGAACCGATCTGCCGCGGACAAGAGAAAAATCTCGGCCCCGTCCGCCGACCAGCTTTTGCAATTCCGCGGAAGTATAACGATGCGTAGTAAGATTAAATTGATTCGTCCTCTGGCAAAGCTGACGGCCCGTGACGGAGTTCGCCTCATTGAACCGCTCGATCACAATCTTTTGCTCGAGCGAAGTCAGGTACTCCTCAAACGAAACCGCCGACTTGCGAAATTCTTTGCATCGCGCTCCGCGCGATAATTCTGATTGCGCACTCCGTGTCTTCGCTGGTAATTTGCAGGCGATTAAAACAGTGCAATTCCTGCAAAAAATCAGGCCAAGCAGAAATGTCCTGCGGCATTTCCGGAACGAACACCATCGGTAAAGCCTGGCGCACCCATTCACGCTCCGCCGGATTGTCGTCGAAAAAGACCATGCTATCCAAGCCGAGATTCAGCTCCTCGGCCAGCTCGCTAAGTTCGCCGCTTTGTCCTGCCAGTTGATGCGTTCCGCGGCGATGTGTTCGCGGCGGAGGAAAGTGCCGCGCCAGGAGGCGAACTGGGCGAAGATCCCGCCCAGCGCCGGACCGACGACGGAGGAGACCGCCCAAACGCTGGCGATATAGCCCTGGACCAGGGCACGCTCCTCCACGGTGTAGATGTCACCGACGATCGTCATTGCCATCGGTGCGGCTGCGCCGGCGCCGAGGCCCTGGACCACCCGGAAGACGATCAGGGAGGTCATGTTCCAGGCCAGGCCGGCCAGGATCGAACCGAGCAGGAACAGCGCGACCCCGGCGAGGATCACCGGCTTCCGGCCGATGGTGTCGGCGAGCTTTGAGTAGACCGGCACCGAGACCGCCTGGGCCAGCAGGTAGACCGAGAACAGCCACGGGAACTGGTCGAACTCCCCGAGGTCCTTGACCACCGAAGGGACAGCGGTGGCCAGGATGGTCGCGTCGATGGCGATCAGTGCGGTGGTCAGCATCAGGGCCATCAGGACCGCCCCGCGTTCGGACCGGAAGCCGACTGTCGTGCTCCGCATGCTGCTCGACCCTGGTTGGAAGTCCGCACACCCCCTGCGATATTCCGGGATGGCTTCGTGGCTAGGGTTGGCGGATGGACATCGAGCCCGCAGACTACCTGGCGATCAACCGTGCCAACTGGGACAGCCGGGCACCGATCCACGCGCAGAACTACGGGATCGAGCGACTGCTGTCCGATCCGTCCACACTCTCCCAGGTGGTCGAGTTCGACCGGCCAGGACTTGGCGACCTCTCCGGCCTCGACGTGGTCCACCTGCAGTGCCACATCGGCACCGACACCCTCAGCCTGCACCGTCTCGGCGGACGGGTGACGGGCGTCGACCTGTCGCCGGCGTCCCTGGCCGAGGCGCGCAAGCTCGCCGCCCTGGCCGGGGCGCCGATCGACTACGTCGAGTCCGACGTCTACTCCGCACCGGAGGCGCTCGGCGGCCGGAGGTTCGATCTCGTGTACACCGGGATCGGCGCGATCGGCTGGCTGCCGGACATCCGGCGTTGGGCGGAGGTCGTCTCTGCGTTGCTGCGGCCAGGTGGGCGCCTGTTCATCCGGGAGGGCCACCCGGTGCTCTGGGCCGCCATCGTGGTCCGGATCAGCGCCGACCCTGCGGACCGGGATCAGCAGCCAACGATCACCGCCGCTGGTCAGGACACCGTCGCCCTGGAACTGCCGTACTTCGAACAGGCTGCTGGGATGGCCTGGCACGAGGAGTCCACCTACGCCGGGGACGACCGGGTCGGCTCGCCGGACACGCTGGAGTGGAACCACGGCCTTGGCGAGATCATCACGGCGCTCTTCGACGCCGGGCTGCAACTGACTTCCTTCACCGAGCACGACAGCGTTCCGTACGAGGCTCTGCCGGGCCTGATGGACTTCGACCAGAGCACCGGTGAGTACCGGCTGCGCGACCGCCCGGAGCGGCTACCGGCCAGCTACACCCTCACTGCGGTCAAGCCGGGCTAGCCACCGCCGGTCGCCGAGGTGGCCCTGGTCAACGTCGTTGTTCCTTGGCACCCAGCAGAGCAAGTGCCGCCATTGTCATGCCATCATCCCAGTCCTCGGCGCCGAGCCTGGCCAGGAGTTCGCTGGGCGTCAGCCAGATGGTGTCGCTGACCTCGTCAACGTCCTCTGTTCGCCCCTCCGGGTTCTCGACCTCGGCAAGGACGACCGAAACCTGAGTCTGTTGGACACCAGAGTCAGGAGTGAAGCCTCCGATCAGCTTCATCGAAGAAGCCTGGATGCCCATCTCTTCCATCAGTTCTCCGGCGGCCGTCACGAGTGGGTCGGCGGACTGCGCCATTCCTCGCGGGAAGCCCCACTGGGCCCGGCCGAGCGGATAGCGGTACGTCCGCACCAGGCCGTAGTTGCCCTGGTGTCTGGGAATTATGACCACCCCGAGCGAGCCGCTACCGACCAGGAGTCGAAGATGGTTCCCCTTCCGACCAGATGGCCACACCACCTCGTCGTCCCACAACGTCGCGAACCCGTTCTGGAAGACGACCTGTTCAGCAACCCGCCGGATGGTTGGCTCGGTCATGCTGTCTCCTCGAGAACGTGTCCAAGAGCCGTCGCGAGTGCGCGTTTCTCGTGATGGTGTGAGCCGTGAGCCAGCTCCGGCAAGTGCTTGAGGAGCGGGTCGATGAACGCAGTGGAGACCTCCACGACGAGATCCCACGCCGGGTTGCCAGCACCAGCTCGCTGCGGGTCCACGGCGCGCACCAGGCCACCGGTCAACGCCTCGCCGAAGGTGACCGTCAACGCGTGCGCCCTCGTTCCGAAGGGATTTCCGAGATGCCTCGTCACCTCACCCAGGTGCTCTGCCAACAGCTCGCGTCGACGCTCTGGCGACGTTGCTATCCGGATCCTTCTCACGCGGTCGACGAAGAGGGGCTCGTTGCGCGCCCTGAGTAGGCCGGCAAGTCCCTGAACCAGGAGGTCCCAGTTGGTCTCGGCGTCCAGGAAGTCATTGAGGACGTGCAGTTGGGGCTCCACCTTGGCCTCCGCTGGTAGCTTCGCTGGAACCCTCCGTCGACGCTCCAGGGTCACCTCCAACGCGACGCCGGTGTCGACATCCTGTCCCCCCGTCACCTCCACGGCCGCATCTTCGGCCTTGCCGGCCTCGATCAGGGTCTCGTTCAGGGATCCGGCCCAGGTGCCGGTGTTGTAGCGCTGAAAACGAGCCCAGGTGGAGTGGCCGACCACCCGGTTGTAGATGGTGTCCACGAACTCCGTTGTCACCTCCCAGAGACCGGGGTCACCGCTCAGGAGTTCCCTTGCGGACTCCCGCGAGCCCGGCCAGGGAACGTCCTCCCGCAGCAGCGATCGATCGCGCAGGTTGACAGCATTGAACCTGAGGTGTCCGTCTGCCCGTTGAAGCATGTCCCGGGTGGACGGGTCGATGCGCGGACTCCGGATCGCCTCTCGAGCGATCCCGCCGAGGCTGAGCGGGGTGCCGTCACCCAGTAGGAGTTGCCGGGACGGCCGTCCCGGGCGAACGTCCTTGAACTGGGTTCGAACCTCCGACAACCACTTGGCGCGTGCAGAACCTGCCAGACATGCGGTGAGGTCCTGGGCGTTCCTGATCGTCGCGCGAACCCTTGCGTCCCTGAGCTCGGGGTAGGCCGACGAGTAGAACGTGCCATTCCTGGGGTGCAACATGTTGGACACGGCCTCGTCGAAGGAGCCGGCGCCATGTAGGTGAAGATGGATAGGGGACGAAACCCGCGACGCTCTCGCTGCCTTCCAGACCCGTACGGCGGCGCGTTGGAACCCCAGAGAATCAAATGCCTGGCTCTGGCTCACGACAGCGTCCCGGCCCATTGAGAAGGCGGCGACCAGCTCAAGGAAGACCCGCAAGTCGTCGAGCGGCGAGGTGCTTGCGATCGAGTCGAGGCATTCCAGAAAGACCTTGTCGCGATCAGGTGGGTCGAAACCCTGGTGCGCTTGCATTTCACAGCCTCCCGCTCGTGTTCGCCCAGACTATTGAACAAGACGGGCTCCTCCTGGTTGGCGCGGCGCTCCCGGAATCAGCCAACACCAACGCGAGAGTTCAAGACCGTCCGCTCAGGCGGAGAGGCAATTCCGCTCAGTCGGCGAAGCCCGGCAGGTACTCCCGCAGCACCTGCGCGAAGCGCGCGCGCACGTCCAGCTGCGAGAGCACGGCGATCCCGCCCATCCAGACCCGGTAGATCAGGCCGTACTCCGGTGGGATGTTCAGGCTGGTGGCCACGCCGCTCGACCTGGCATCGCTATGTACCCGGGCGAACTGGCCTCGTGCCCATTCCCGGTTGAACGCGAACTCCTCGACCCGTGCCGGCTCGACGAACGGAGACAGGTAATCCAGCAGGTCGGCCGCCTCGAGCTCGCCCCTGACGAAGCCTTCATCGACCAGGCCGGCCAGCATGCTGTCGGCGTCCCGATCGACGGCGTGCCGGATCAGTTCGCCCATCGCGCGCGGCAACCCGTTCGGCAGCCGGGAGACAAGCCCGAAGTCGACCACACCCAGCCGGCCGTCGGGGGTCACCAGGTAGTTCCCGGGGTGCGGGTCGCCGTGCAGGATGCCTGAGAGCGACGGCCCGGCGAACAGGAAGGTGACGTAGTCGAGGGAGCTGCGGTTGCGCTCGTCCTCCGGTCGGCCGATCAGGGAGGTCAGCTTCTCGCCGTCGATCCAGTCGCTGACCAGCACCCGGCGCGTCGCAACGTGGACGGCGGGCACGATGAACCGCGGGTGTCCGGCCAGCGCCTCGGCCACCTGCTGCTGGGCGGCACCTTCGAGGGTGTAGTCGACCTCCTCGCTGACCCGGGCAGCCAACTCCCGGGTGAGCGAGACCACGTCCAGGCCGCCGGTGAGCGGGGAAACAGCTCCGGCGAGCCGCTGGATCTGGCGCAGGTCGCTGGCCAGTGCCGACGTCGGCCCCGGGGTACTGGACCTTGATCGCCACCTCACGCCCGTCGGTCAGCCTCGCCCGGTGCACCTGACCGATGGAGGCAGCAGCCGCCGGCCGCAGGTCGACTTCGGCGAACATCCGGCGCCAGTCCGTGCCGAGCTCCGCGCGCAGCACCGCCTGCGCCCGCGATGACGGCATCGGCGGAGCGGCGTCCTGCAGCCTGCGCAACCGCTCGCGGAAAGGGCCGGCGATGTCCTCGGGCAACATGGCCTCGAACAGACTGAGCGCCTGCCCGAACTTCATCGCTCCGCCCTTCAACTCACCGAGCACCTGGAACAGCTGTTCTGCGGCCGCCTCGCGCAGGGCCGCGTCCACTTCCTCCGCCGGGGCGCCCAGCAGTCGTCGTCCCATCCCAACGCCAGCCCTGGCAGCAGCCCCCAGCGGGAGGCTCAGCAGGCGGGCGCTGCGCCCGATCGTCGATTCCGTCAGGACCTGGCGGTCGTCGGTATCGGGTGCTTCGGGGTCGGTGCTCACTTCGCCAGTGTGCCCGCCCGCTCAACCGATCGGAACGAGGCAGCCACAGCGGGGGTGCGCAGTCCAGGCCCGGCTGCGCAACCTGAAGTCAGCCAGCCCGAGTTCGAGGGTGCTGCCCGCCGTGTCGGGTGAACCGTCGTTGAGCCAGGCGCGGACCTGCACGGCCGCCGTGCTGGCCGCCCAGGCCAGCAGCGTCGGCTCGGGTTCCACCGGCTCCCGACACAACTGGGCGAGCAGGTGCGGCCAGGCATCGTCGAGGCGGCACCGCTGGAGGTCCTGGCAGCGGACGCACGGGGTCCGGCCCGGCAGCACCAGGGGCCCGACCACAGCCCGATCCGGCTCCAGGCGCACCACGAGGTGCGGCCGACCGGCCCGGAACAGGGCATCGGTGAGGGCACGGTCGGGCTCGGCGCTCCGGGTCGGCAAGGATCACCAGCTCCGCACCAGGTGGCCCGGCCGGGTCATCGACGCCGGCTTGCTCCGCCGGTGACGGCCTGGCGACGCGCAACCCGGTGTCGGCCAGGCGGGCGGCCACCGCATCCGCCAGGCTCCCGGTGCCGACCACCGCCAGGGATGAGCTGGCTACGGAGCCGGTCGTCACCATCAGCCCTGCTGCCGCCAGCCGGTCGACCAGCCAATCCACCCAGCCTGGCTCGAGGTCGGGCAACAGCCGGGTCAGTCCTTCGGCGCCCTGCGGCCTGGCCAGCAGGTCCACGGCAACCGGCAATCGGCTGGGGACACCGGCGAGCACGAGGGCTGGGGAGTCGAGGCCGACCTGCAGCACTCCCGGCGAGCGCCAGACGGTGAGTACGGCGGCGCGGCCAGCCGGAGCCCTGAGGAATCAGCCACACCGGAAGGTTCGTCGAGCGGGCGGACCGCGGGCAAGGCCCGGCGGGACCCGGACAACACCGTGGCCATGGTGGCAACACCTGGGTCGCGGCGACCGGGGGACAGCAAAGCGCCGGCCGTTGGGCCGGCGCTATGCAGAACTGCTTCAGGCCTTGGGCAGGAACCGGGTGAGGTTGGTGCCGCACACGGGGCACTTGGCCTTGGCGATCCGGGTCCCCTTCTCGTTGACCACGACATCGCCGGTTGCGTCGCGGTGGTCCTTGCACTTGACGCAGTAGAACGAACCGCTGTAGGTGTCCTTGGCCACGGTCTTCCTCCTGTAGATCAGCTTCGCCCCCGGCTGGGGCTTGGCGGGTGAGTTGCCGGTCAGTCTATGCCCAGGAGCCTGCCAACTGGCAGCAGCCTCGGCCCGGCGTGCGAGGACCCCCAGGGGCCGGAGTTCCGCTTGCCTTCCCCTGCGAGCGGACCGGCCACTGGGGGCCTCGCGTCTAGAAGCTAGTGCCCGACCCGCCCCGGGTCAACTGAACGCTGTCTGCGGCGTGTCGTAACGTATCCGGCATGTCAGCAGCAGCCGAGATCGAAGTCCGTCGCAGCGCGCGGCGGAAGCGCACCCTGACCGTCTTCCGGGAACGGGGCCAGCTGGTGGCCCTGGTGCCGGCCCGCCTGAGCGCCGCCCAGGAGCGGGCACTGCTGCCCCCGCTTGTCGAACGGTTCCTGCAAGCGCGAGTCGCGGCGGACGCTGCCGGCCGCCGACGACGAGCTGACCGAGCGCGCGCGACGCCTCTACGAGCGCCTACCTCGCGCCCCGGGTCGGGCTCGCAGCTCCCGGCGTTCACCGTCACCTGGGTCGACAACCAGCTGCGCCGCTGGGGGTCCTGCTCCAGCGACAGCGGGCGGATCCGGCTGTCCTCGCGGCTGCGCACGATGCCGCTGTGGGTGTCCGACTACGTGCTGGTGCACGAGCTGGCGCACCTGTTCGTGCCGACCCACTCAGCGGAGTTCCACCACCTGCTGGCCGGCTATCCGGACCTCGCCCGGGCACAGGCCTTCCTGCAGGGCTACCAGCACGCCGTCGACGCCGGCGGGCCGGACTGGGTGGACGACCTCGGAGTCCTGACGAGGACGGGCAGCGGCCGAGGATCAATCGCCGGTGGATCCCTCCTCGTCGAGCAGCCGGGCCAGCTCGACGTCCAGGTCGTCCGGGCCGGCCGGACGATGCCCCTCGGCGGCGAAACCGAGCGGATCGGCCAGGTCGGCCGCCGTCGGCAGCAGGTCCGGGTGCGCCCAGGCGGCGTCCCGAGCCTCGGAGCCCCGGGCCGCCCGCGTGGCAGCCCACAGGTTGGCCGCGTCCCGGGTGCGGCGCGGCCGCAGCTCGAGGCCGACCAGGGACTTCAGCGCCGATTCGGCCGGGCCGCCGGTGGCCCGCCGGCGCCGCAGCGTCTCGGTGAGCCCGGCCGCCGCCGGCATCCGCTGCCCGGCCACCTGGGCCACCACCTCGTCGACCCAGCCCTCGACCAGAGCCAGCAGGGTCTCCAGGCGCGCCAGCACCTCGCGCTGCTCCTCGGTGAGCTGCGGGGCGAACAGCGAGCCGGCCAGGGCGTTGCCGGCGCTCTCGAGCTCGCCGGCGGTCATCGCCGAGTTCAGCTGGCTCTCGATGGCCTGCTCGAGCGCGTCCGGATCGATGGTGATGTCCCGGGCGTAGTGCTCGACCAGGGCGAGCAGCTGCGGGCCCAGCCAGCCGACCGCAGCGAAGAGCCGCTGCCGCGCGGCCTCCCGGACGGCGAGGAACAGCAGGACGTCGGCCGGGGCGGCAGCGAGTCCCTCGGCGAAGGCGTCGACGTTGGTCGGGCAGCAGGGCGACCCGTGGCTGCTCGGTCAGCGGCAGGCCGATGTCGCCGGCGCTGACCACGCGTGCTGGCCAGGCTGCCGAGCGACTGGCCGACCTGGGCGGCGAACATGCCGGCAAGCGCCATCCGCAGCATCGGTTCGGCTGCCTCGACCTCGCCGGGCCCGTCCATCAGGCCGCGCAACGCCGCCGACAGCCTGGGTGACGACCGGACGCACCAGCTGCTGCCAGGTCGGGTAGGTGTGGTCGACCCACTCGCCGCGGCTCCAGGCCGTCGCCGGGGCGCTCAGCCGGGGGAAGCTGATCTCCTCGTCCAGCCACAGGTCGGCCAGCCCGGTGGCATCCCGGACGCTGGCCAGCTGGGCCGGCGGTCGGCGCCGGATCGGGTCCGGCAGCTGCGGTCACCCGGCGGACCACGTCCTTGGTGAAGCCCCAGTTCATGCCGCTGTCGGTGTCGGACTTGCCGAAGCTGGCCATCTGGGTGGTGAAGGCGCTCATCATGCCCTGCATCCGGCCGAGGAGCTGCTCGATGTCGAGGCGCCCGTCCGGGCCCGGCGCGATCCCGAACTGGGCAAGGAACCGCAGCAGGGCCTCCTCCTCGTCGCCAGGCTCCTGGCGGTCGTCGGGATTGCCCGGATCGGTCATTGGTGGCTCCTTGCTCGGCGAGGCCTCCATTGTCCAGCACCAGCCAAGTCTCGTGATGGCTGCTGGGGTAGGGTCGTGGGGAGCTGATCGACAGCCGGCCCGTCGGGCCGATGGAGGGTGGATGTGACCAAGCAGACCTGGACGGCGACCGTCTCGGCCGTGCTGTTCGTGGTGCTGGCCGCGGTGATCGCCCTGGTCCCGGTGCCGTACGTCACCTGGTCGCCGGGAGCCACCCACGACCTGTTCGCCCAGAGCGCAGGGCCAGGACACGATCAGCATCACGGGCGCCGACACGCTATCCGACCACCGGCCAGGTGCGGATGACCACGGTGTCGGTGACCGCCCCGGACAGCACGCTCAGCCTGCCCGAGGTGCTGTTCTCGTACTGGCTGCCGTCGCGGGAGGTGCTGCCGCGGAACGCGGTCTACCGTCCGGGTGAGGGCACGCCGGAGATCTCCGAGGAGGAGAACCAGCTGATGGACGACTCGCAGTCGATGGCCGTCGTGGCCGCGCTGCGCCAGTCGGGCGATCGAGGTCACGAACTGGCCGATGGTCACCTCGGTGTCCAACTCCGGGCCGTCGGCCGACATCTTGAAGCCCGGCGACCTGATCCTTGCCGTCGACGGCAAGACGACCGCCAGACGTCCAGGCCGTCCAGCAGATCATCAGCGAGCACTACGTCGGCGATCGCGGTGGTGTTCACCGTGCTGCGCGCCGGCGCGAAGCTGCGCCCGACCGTCATCACCCGCGCGACGGTGAACAACCCGAAGAAGCCGATCGTCGGGATCAGCCTCTCGATCGGCTACAGCTACTCACCCCGAGGTCAAGTTCGCGATCGACCCGGCGATCGGCGGCTCCAGCGCCGGCCTGATGTTCGCCCTCGCCATCCACGACAAGCTCACCAGCGCCGACCTGACCGCCGGCCGGGTGATCGCCGGCAGCGGAACCATGGACTCCGACGGTCGGGTCGGTGCGGTCGGCGGCATCCAGGAGAAGATCGCCGGCAGCTGCCCGGGACCGGGCGACGATCTTCCTGCTCCCGAAGGCCAACTGCACCGACGTCGACCGAGGTGCCCGACGGGCTGCGGGTGGTTCCGGTCGAATCGCTGTCCGGCGCCACCGAGGCCCTGCAGAGGTCTGGCCGACCCGGCGCAGGCCGCATCCGTGCCGGGGTGCCCGTGAGTGACGCCCTGGTCGCAGCGCTGATCGAGGTGGAGCGACACGTCGGACGTTCCGGCTGGGACCAGCCGGCGCGGCTGTTCGCCCTGGTCCCGCACCGCTGAGCTGATCGCTGCCGAGCCGCAGCCTCGCCGAGCAGCTGACCGGGCGCAACCGACGGCTACAGCTCGATCGAGCAGGAGGACTTCCGGCCCGGTGACGACCTGGCCGAGACCCTGGCCGGCATCGCCTGGCCGCCGACGGTGGCCGGCTGCGTCCTCGCCCTCGAGCGGGCCTTCCTGCCGGCGGACGCCGAAGTGGACCTGCCGGCCGACCCGGACGCTGCGGCGCTGGCCGTCGCCAGCCACCCGCGACGCCTCGACCTGCGGGTCGTGGTCGGCGTGCACCGGGACGGCGCACAGCCACGGCCTGGCCCGGGTGCGGGGCGAGGACGGCGACCTGCTGGGCGGCGCCGACCTGGTCCCGGCGCTGGCTGCGGCGCTGGCGCATACATTGGAATGACCCGAGGCGGCCGCTCGATGCGGCCCGATGAGGAGTGCAAGTGAGCGTGGCGTCACGGATAACGCGGCGAGGCCCGCTGGTGCCGACGATCCTGGTGATCGCAGCGCTGGTGGCGGCGTTCACCATCTTCGCCGAGTTGTGGACCCAGAAGCTGTGGTTCGACTCGGTGGCCTTCCCGCAGGTGTTCAGCACCCAGCTGCTGGCCCAGGTGCTGCTGTTCTTCGTCTTCTTCCTCGTCATGGGCGGCGTCGTCGGGCTGAACATGTGGATCGCCTTCCGGCTGCGTCCCACCACCCGGCGCACCGGTCAGAGCGCTGTCCTCGACCGCTACCGCGACCTGCTGGAGTCTCGGGTCTCGCTGGCGATCCTGGTTCCGTCGATCTTCTTCGGGCTGGTCGCCGGGATCTCCGCGCTGAGCCAGTCGATGGAGTACCTCGCCTGGTGGAACCGCACCGCCGTTCGGCGTCACCGACCCCTACTTCGGGCTCGACGTCGGCTTCTACGTCTTCGAGTACCCGATCTGGCAGGACCTGCTGTCGTTCATCCTCGGCGCGCTGTTCTTCGGCCTGGTCGCCGCCGCCGCCGTGCACTTCGCCGTCGGCGGAATCGCCTCCGGCCGGGTCCGGGGCCGCGGGGCGCGCGACAACGCCGCCCGGATCCACCTCTCGGTGCTGGCCGGGCTGATGCTGGTGGCCTACGGCCTGCAGAACCTGCTGGACCGCTACGGCTTCCTGCTGCACCAGGGCACGCTGTTCACCGGCATGCAGTACACCGACGCCCACGCCCGGCTGACGGCGCAAGCTGGTGATGGCGGTGATCGCGTTCCTGTGCGCCGGACTGTTCTTCGCCAACGGGTTCCTGCGGCGCTGGACTCTCGCCGTCACCGGCCTGGTGCTGATGGTGGTCTCCGGCCTGATCATCGGCCTGATCTACCCGCTGATCGTGCAGAGCTTCCAGGTGAAGCCGAACGAGCCCGACCTGGAGCGGCCCTACATCCAGGCCGCACATCGACGCGACCCGGCAGGCGTACGGCGATCGACCACACCGAGGTGACCCAGTACGACGCGGTCACCCAGGTGCGGCCCGGGCAGCTGAAGGAAGACGCCGAGGCACTGCCGGGCATCCGGCTGATGGACCCGGCGGTGGTCGCGCCGACCTTCGAGAACCAGCAGCAGCTGCGCGGCTACTACACCTTCCCGGACGTCCTGGACGTCGACCGCTACATCATCGACGGCAAGGAGACCGACGCCGTGGTCGCCGCCCGCGAGATCGACTACCAGAAGCTGCCCGACCAGAACTGGAACAACCTGCACACCGTCTACACCCACGGCTACGGCCTGGTGGCCGCCTACGGCAACCGGCGCAGCTCGTCCGGCGACCCGGTGTGGATCGAGAAGAACATTCCGCCGGAGGGGGCCCTGCCCGACTACGAGGGCCGGATCTACTTCGGCGAGTACGCCACCACCTTCGCCATCGTCGGCCGCGAGGAGGGCCAGCCGGCGATCGAGTTCGACAGCCCGGGCGGCGTCCAGGCAGCCGGCGAGGTCAACAACACCTACGCCGGCGCCGGCGGGGTGCCGATGGGCGACCTGTTCACCCGGCTGCTGTACGCCGCGCACTTCATGGACCTGAACATCCTGCTGTCCGACCGGGTGAACAGCCAGTCGAAGATCCTCTACGACCGCACCCCGAAGGAGCGGGTCGCCCAGGTCGCGCCCTGGCTGACCGCTCGACTCCAACGTCTACCCGGCGGTCGTCGACAACCGGCTGGTGTGGATCGTCGACGGCTACACCACCAGCCGGAACTACCCGAACAGCCAGGTGAGTCGCTGCAGGCCACCACCAACGACGCCCAGTCCAACCTGGTCGGCACCCAGGTCGACCAGACGGTCAACTACCTGCGCAACTCGGTCAAGGCCGTCGTCGACGCCTACGACGGCTCCGTCGACCTGTACGCGTGGGAGGAGGCGACCCGATCCTGCAGTCCTACGAGAAGGCCTTCCCGGGCACGGTGCAAGCCGCGCAGCGCGATCAGCGCCGACCTGCTGGCGCACCTGCGCTACCCCGAGGACCTGTTCAAGGTGCAGCGTCGAGGTCCTGACCCGCTACCACATGACCGACCCGAACTCCTGGTTCCAGCAGTCCGACCTGTGGCAGGTGCCGCCCGACCCGACCACCCAGACGACCCCTGGCCAGACCGCAGAGGCGACGAAGGCCGGCCCGGCCGAGCCGCCCTACTACCTGTCGATCAAGTGGCCGGGCGACGAGGCGCCCGGTGTTCAGCCAGACCGCGGTCTTCGTGCCCAACGGACGGGCGAACCTGGCCACCTACCTGTCGGTGGTGGCCGAGGCGACCAGCCCCGACTACGGGAGGCTGCGGGTGCTGCGCATGTCCGACACCCAGCAGATCGACGGCCCGGGCCAGACGCTGAACGCGATGACCACCGACCAGAAGTTCGCCGACGAGCTGCGGTCCTACCTGAACCAGGGGTCGGCCGCCGCCAGGTACGGCAACCTGCTGACCCTGCCGATGGGCAGCGGCCTGCTGTACGTGATGCCGATCTACACCACCCGCGAGGCCAGCACCGGTACCGGCACCTATCCGGCGCTGCGGTTCGTGGTCGTCCGGTTCGGTGAGCACGTCGGCATCGGCAACACCCTGCAGGAGGCCCTCGACCAGGTGTTCGTCGGGGACGCCGGCGCCGAGACCGGTGAGGACCCGGACCAGACGCCCACCGAGCCGACCGAGCCGACTGACCCGACCGAGCCGACCGAGCCGACCGCGGCCGACCGGCAGGCTGCGGTCGCGCTCGATGAAGAAGGCGGAGGTCGCCTTCGATGCCGCCGACGTGGCGCTCCGCAAGGGCGACCTGGCCGGCTACCAGACGCAGATCGCTGCAGCGAAGGCTGCGGTGGCCGAGGCGCTGCTCGAAGCTGGGCGCCCGGCTAGGTCAGGGCTTCTAGCGTCACCGGCCAGCCGGCCGCCACCAGCGGGTCGCGGAGGGCCGCGGCGTCGCCGACCACGACCAGGGTCAGGGCGTCCGGAGGCAGCAGCTCGCTGACCGCCTGGGTGGCCGATTCCGGGGTCACCCGGGTCAGCGCCAGGGCGTTGGAGTTGATGAACTCGGCACTGAGCCCAGCGGCCACCAGCGATGCGACCCGTTCGGTGACCCCCTGGGCGGTGGAGTACCGCAACGGCGTGATGCCGTTGGCGTAGTTGACGGCATCGGTCACCTCGGCGGTGGTGATCGGCCGGTCGGTGTACGTCCAGCAGCTCCTGGCCAGGTCGAGCGCTTCGCGGCACGACCTCGGTCCGGAACGAGCCGTGCACCGCCAGCAGGCCGCCGTCGCGCATCGGCGAGTTCACCAGGTGCACCCCGTAGGTGAAGCCCTTCTCCTCGCGCAGCACCCGGTTCAGCCGGCTGAGGAAGGCGCCGCCGAGGGCATGGGCTGCCCACCTGCAGGTCCGCCCAGCGCGGGTCGCCGCGGTCGATGCCGAAGCCGCCGAGCCGGATGTCGGCCTGCACGGCGCCGGGCCGGTCGATCAGCCAGCAGTGCGGGCGGCGGGAGACCGGCGTCTGGTGATGGATGGACATCGTTCCCGGCGCCTGCCAGTCGCCGAACGCCGCGGCGGCCTGGTCGAACGACCTCGTTGGTCAGGTCGCCGGCGATGACCAGGGTTGCGCCGTCGGGGCGGTAGTTGCGGCGGTGGTAGGCCGCGACGTCGTCGCCGGTGATCGCCGCGACGGTCTCGGCGCGTGCCGCCGGCCATGCCGGGAGGACCGGAAGCGGCTGGAGATGCAGGCCGCGCGGAAGGCCACCTGCGCCCGGTCTGGCGGAGTTGGCCAGGGTGTGGTCGATCTCGGCCAGCCGCAGCGATCTGCGAGCCGCCGGACGTCGTCGGCGCGCAGTTCCGGCTCCCGGACGGCCTCGGCCAGCAACGGCAGCGCCTCGGCCAGCCGGGTGGCCGGCACCTCGAGCAGCAGGTCGCTGGCGGCGTACCCTGCCGATCCGCTGAGCACGGCTCCGATGTCCTCGAGCCGTTCGGCGAAGGCCGGGCCCGGATGGGTGGTGGTGCCCTCGTCGAGGCAGCGCTGGGTGATGGTCGCCACGCCCTCGACCTCGCCGCGGCTCGGCGTTGAGCGGGAGTGTCCAGCACCAGGGAGACGGCTGCGATGTGCTGGCCGGGTCGGTGGCAGGCGAGCACCTGCAGGCCGTTGTCGAGCCACAGCCGGTGCGGGTTCGGGAAACGAGCCAGCGCGGCGGCGCCTTCACCTCGGGACGGTGATCAGGCCTGCGCATCGACGTCCTCCTGCCGGTAGTCGAGCTGGGCCCGCTGCTCGGGCTGCAGGTAGGCGGCGCAGGCCGCGGCCACCTGGTCGACGGTGACCGCCGCGACTTCGGCGAGCCGGCGGTTGATCCGCTCCGGGTCGCCGTGCAGGGTGGCGTAGGCGCCGATCAGGTCGGCCCGGGTGTCGAAGCGCGGCCAGTTCGCTGAGCCATTCCCGCGCGTACTGGGCCTTGGCGCGGGCCAGCTCCGCAGCGGTGGGTCCCTCGGCGGCGAGTCGGTCGATCTCGACGAGTGCCGCCTCGATCGCCGCGTCCGCGTCCGCGCCGGGCAGGGCCCGCACCTGGGCGAAGCCGAGGGAGTTGCCGCCGATCAGCGGGAGCGCCGAGGCGCCGGCGCCGGCGGCGACCTCGAGGTTGCGGACCAGTTGCTGGTGCAGCCGGGAGGTCTGGCCGCCGCCGAGCACGGCCAGGGCGAGTTCGCAGGCGTCGAAGTCCGGGGTGTCGCGGGCCGGCAGGCGCCAGGCGAACCAGGTGGCCGCCGCCGGTACCCGCCCGCTGACCTCCTGCCGCGGGACGCCGTCCAGCGGTGGCAGCTGGCGTCGGTGCGGGCCGGAGCCGGCGGTTCCAGGCGGGCAGGTGGCCGAAGGCCCGCTCGGCCCGCTTGAAGCCGTCCTTCGGGCTGACGTCGCCGACCAGGGTGCAGCACCGCGTTGTCGGGCCGGTAGTGGTTGCGGAAGAAGTTGGCCGCGCCGCTCCGCGGTGGCCGCCGTCGAGGTCGGCCATCGAGCCGATGGTGGTGTGCCCGTAGGGATGATCCGGCGCCGAAGGCCAGCTCGACCAGATGTGGTTCATCGCGTCGCCGTAGGGCACGTTGTCGTAGCGCTGGCGCTTCTCCTCCTTGACCACCTCGCGCTGGGTGTCGACGCTGGCCTCGTCGAGGTGGTCGGGCAGGGTGGCCAGCCGGTCGGCCTCCATCCACAGCGCGAGGTCCAGCGCGCCGACGGGCAGGGTCTCGAAGTAGTTCGTGCGGTCGAACCAGGTGGTGGCGTTGACCGAGCCGCCGATCGCCTGCAATGCGTTCAGGTGCTCGCCGGTCGCGACGTGCTCCGATCCGGAGAACATCAGGTGCTCGAACAGGTGGGCCCAGCCGTACTCACCGGGACGCTCGTCGCGGGAGCCGACGTCGTACCAGAGGTTCACCGCCACGATCGGGACGCTGCGGTCGGGGCTGACGACCACCCGCAGCCCGTTGGTGAGGATGCGTTGGTGAATCGGATAGTTCAGTTGGTCCGACGTTGCCACGGGGCCAATCTCACCACATCGGCCAAGGTTGCCTCACCATGGACAGTCCCGCCGGGGCGTCGCCGCACGCCCCGCCGGACCGAGTAGGTGGCTGATTGAAACCGGGGACACTGACGCGTGCAGCTAGCGCCCCGAGGCTCCGGTCACCCCGCTGACGAGGGTCTTCACCGTGCCGTCCGCCTTGACCTTGCCGATGATCCCAGGGCCGCCGTCGGCGACCAACACGGTTCCGGTACGGATCTCCAGGTTGAACGGGGCCCCGACCGCCGTCGTGAGGACGGTGGTCTCGGGTTCGGCCTTGCTGGTGTGCGCACCAGCCGGGCTGGCAAGGATCAGGCTGACCCCGGCCGCGATGGCCGTGGTTGCGATGATAACGCGTGCTACCCGCATGTTGCCTCCGAAGGGTTGGAGGGGCGCAGACCTACAGGCGGCGATGTCTGCACCTGCAATCGTCCGATGCCGTCAAACCCGCTCGATATCGGCAACCTTGCGGCCACAGCTGGGGCGAGCGCGCCGCTGCCCGACCCCGGCGAGAGCGACCGTTGTCCCGGGTACGCTGCGGCCATGACCGATCCCGCAGAGCCGCTGGACTGGCGTTCAGTACTGGCGTTGCTGGCAAACGCCGACACCAGATCAGCCCTCGCCGAGCTCTCGGCCCCGGTTTCGCTGACTACCCGGAGCCGGCAACTGGCACTGGCCAAGCTGGCCGCCGCCGGCCTGGTCGAGTCCGACCCCGACGGACACCCCCGGGTCGCGGAGGCAAGGCTCCGGGCGACACTGCGAGACTCCGCTCCGCCGTCCCTCACCGGCCCGGAGCGCTTCCTGTCCCGGGACGGCCGGCTGGCCGACTACCCGGCCAGGGCGGCCGACCGGACCGCGCTGCTCGAGCTCATCGTCATGCGCGTGGTCAGCGCGGGGGAGTCCCTGCCCGAGCGGGAGTTGGGGGAGCGGCTGGCGCGGTACACCGACGATGTGGCCACCCTGCGTCGCTACCTTGTTGACGCCGGCCTGCTGAGCCGGCTTGGGGACGGCTCCGGTTACCGGCTGGCCGACTGAGCAGCTGAGCCCTACGGCTACTGCGCGGCGGACGCCGGCAGCGGTGGCAGTTCGCCGGTCACTTCGTAGTCGGTCAGCATCCCGATCCGGCGGGAGTGCCGCGGGTCGCCACTGAAGGCTGTGGTCAGGAACACCGAGACGAACCCGGTCATCTCCGGCACCGTGTGCAGCCGGCCACCGATCGAGAGGACATTGGCGTCGTTGTGTTCCCGCGCCAGCCGGGCGGTCTCGTCCGACCAGGCCAGGGCGGACCGCACCCCGCGCACCTTGTTGGCCGACATCTGTTCGCCGTTGCCCGACCCGCCGATCACCACGCCGAGCGCCGCAACCCCGTCCCTCTGATCGGCGACCACCGCCTCGGCGGCCCGGAGGCAGAACACCGGATAGTCGTCGTCCGGGTCGAAGACGAACGGCCCGTGGTCGACAGGTTCGTAGCCCTGTCCCGCCAGCCAGGAGAGCAGGGTCGCCTTGAGTTCGAGTCCGGCGTGGTCGGAGCCAAGATGCACGCGCATGCTGCCAGTCTTCCACCAAGGCGGAGTCGGGCTGAGGAGCCCGGGCTGCAACCGGGCCGCGGCGTCGCGCGATGCCGCCCCGGTTGCTAACGTCAGCGTCGTCCAGCAATGTCAGGGAGCCCCGATGAGTGAGTTGACCGAACGACTGCAGGCCGAGGACAGCGCGCTGCGCTTCGCCGGCTTCACCCTCGAGGACGCCTGGGTCCTCGGTTGCAGGATGCGGGCTGCCGCCGTCGAGGCCGGCCTGCCGGTGGCGATCGGGATCCAGCTCGGCGAGCAGCGGGTATTCCACACGGCGCTGCCCGGCTCGAGCTCGGACAACGACCAATGGTTGGCCCGAAAGACCAGGGTGGCGCTGCGCTACGGGCAGTCCTCACTGGCTGTGGGCGAGAGCTTCCGGGCTCGCGGCCGCGATTTCGACACCGACTCCAGGCTTGATCCTGGCGAGTACGCCGCACATGGCGGCGTGGTGCCGATCCGGTTGACTGGCGGGGCTGTGATCGGTGCGGTCGGGGTCTCCGGCCTGCCGCAACTGGAAGACCACGCGTTCGTGGTTCAGCACTTACAGGCCTACCTGGCCGAACGGGCCTGAGCTGCCTGGGTCATGTGCGCGTGCACGCCTGCCCGGGACGGGTCGCGATCGGTCACTTCTGCGGCAGGGTGCGAACGAAGTCCAGCGCGTGCCCGAGCCAATCGCGCAGGTCGTCCTCGGTTTCGACCATGGTGTCGTCGACGTGGAGCCAGCCGCTCATCTGGCGACCGTTCATGTCGAAGGGGCGCACCAGCGGAGGGTCGATCAGCGAGCTGCCGACCGCTGGGTCGACGCGGAGCATCAGCCCGCCCCTGCCGCTGGCAGCGACGAGCAGCCTGCCGGCGAGCAGGAAGGCGCAACCACCGAACATCCGCTTCTCGGTGACCCCGGGTTCGAACGAAAGGGCCGCGCGGATCCGGCCGGCCAGCTCAAGGTCGTATGCCATGGCCGAAAGTATGGCCGCCGGGTCCGACGGAGGTGAAGCGATCCCTCAACGCGTGAGGAACTCGCGCAGTCCCGAGATCACCCGGTCAACGTCATCGTCGTCGCTGTAGGGGGCGAGACCGAGGCGCAGGCCGTGCTGGTCAGGCAGGGCAAGGCGCTTGAACGGTTCGTAGGCGTAGAACGAGCCGGCCGGGGCGAGCACCTTGCGGGCGGCCAGGTATTCGTAGGCGTCCCAAGCGCGGCGGCCGGGCAGGGTCAGCAACAGGGTGGGTGTCCGGTCGGCCGCGCGGGAGTGCACCACCACTTGCGGAGCCAGTTCGGTCAGTCCCG
Source organism: uncultured Actinomycetota bacterium (assembly GCA_963848845.1). Classification (GTDB taxonomy): domain Bacteria; phylum Actinomycetota; class Actinomycetes; order Propionibacteriales; family Propionibacteriaceae; genus Propionicimonas. The sequence continues at coordinate 28,700 of CAWKFH010000005.1, read as the reverse complement.
CTTCCAGGCGTCCGCGGAGCCGGAGCTCGTGGGCGTCCACAGCGTGCAGGGAGGCCCGCAACTGCTCCCGGCGCCCAGTGCCGTCCCCGGGGGCGATGCCGGCGATGAAGTTGACGGCAGCGGTCGCCCCGGCCAACACCTCGTACGGCAGGGTGCCCAGCTCGAACCGTTCGGGCACCTGATCGGTGGCCGGTAGCAGCTTGTCCGGCCAAAGGGTCTCCAGGAGCTCGGGAGCAGCGGCGAGCACTCCGCAGTGCGGGCCGAGGAACTTGTACGGCGAGCAGACGAAGAAGTCGACGCCGAGGCCGGGAACGTCAACGAACTGGTGGGCGGCGTAGTGCACCCCGTCGACGTGGACGAGGGCGCCAACCCGGTGCGCGAGGTCTGCGACCAGCCGGACCGGCGGCTTGGTACCGATCAGGTTGGACGCGCCAGTGACCGCGACCAGGCGGGTCGCGGCCGGTGATGGCCGCGGCCAGGCTCGATTCGTCGACTTCTGAGGTGGCGGGATCGAAGTCGATCCAACGCACGACGGCTCCGACCGATTCGGCTGCCTGCAGCCAGGGCCGGACGTTGGCGTCGTGGTCGAGGCGGGTGACGACCACCTCGTCACCCACCTGCCACTGCTTCGCGAGGGCGCGGGAAAGGTCGTACGTGAGCTGGGTGGCGCTGCGGCCGTGCACGATGCCGCCGGACGCAACGCCGAGCAGGTCGGCGTAGGCGGATCGGAAGCCGGTGACGGCGGCGTCGGCATTGGCCTCGGAGTCGCTGTGCCGGCCACGGTTGGACAGCGGCGCGGTCAAGGTCTCCGCGATCGCCAGGCCAACAGCCAGCGGGGTCTGGGTGCCGCCCGGCCCGTCGAAGTGGGCGGTCCCGGAACGCAGTGACGGGAAGTGGGCGCGCAGGGCTGCGACGTCATAGGTCATCTTGGTGCTCCCGCTCGATTCTTGGCAGAGGCGAGTCTAGGGCGGTAGGTGAGGTGAAGGTCACAGATATCGGGCATGGCAATCACCCATTTGTCCCGGCTTGATTCATCCTCGTTCCGGCCCCTAGAGTCGTACGACTTCGTACACCAGAAAGGACCCGGCATGGCTCGCACCTTCGTCGCAGTTATCAAGGACGATCTGACCGGCGAGGTGATCGACGACGGCCAGGCTGAAACCATTGAATTCGCGGTGAACGGCAAGGCTTACACGATCGACCTCGGCAAGAAGAACGCTGCCGATTTCCACAAGGCACTCGAGAAGTACCTCGCCGCGGCGACCCGGGTCGGCAGTTCGGCTCGCGGACGCAAGGCTCCCTCACGAGGCAAGGAGGATCTCGCTGCGATTCGTTCCTGGGCCAGCCAGAACGGCCACACCGTCGCCGCCCGCGGCCGCATCAGCGCGGAGATCAAGGAAGCCTACGACCGGGCCCACTGACGCCGGATCGGCTCGATCGTCTGAGTCGTCGGGGAGTTACCCGGCTTCGGAGGCGGCCATCACACTGGTGCCGTCGGACAGGACCGGGGAGATGAAACCGAGGATGTTCCCGTCGGGATCGATCAGGTAGGCGAGCCGGCCGACGCCTGACAGGTCGGCGGGTGGAAGGGCGCCGACAGCGCCCAACTCGATGCCCTTGTTGAAGGTGGCGTCGACGTCGTCGACGCCGACAACCAGGTTCGCGCCGGCCACCGGGGCTCCGATCGCTGGGCTCGGCCCCCGCCGCTGGACCAGCCCGCCGTTGATTCCTTGCCCGGTGGAGCCCTGCTGGATCGAACCCTCTCCGGTGGTGACCGCCCAATAGTCCATCTCGCCGAACTTGGTGAAGGTCCACCCGAGCAGGGCCGAGTAGAAGTCGATGAGCCGCTGCGGTTCGGCCGCATGGATCTCGAAGTGGACGACGAGACTCGCCATTGCTACTCCTGGTCGGGTGCTGCCGCTGACCGTCCCAGTCTGATCTCGGCCCGAGCCCTCGGCAAGGTCGGCGACCGGGGGAGGCCCAATGGCAAGGTGAACGTCCACGCCCAGAACGTGAACTGGGTGCGCGCATTGTTCTGAAGAACCAAGACCAGTAGGAAGACAAGCGCGACAGCGCCCAGGACCAAAGCAAACCGGCGACTCGCGCCACGCTGTGTTTCCTGGCCTGGGGTACCGGAGTTGGTGTCGTTGAAAACGGCGACCTCGCTACGTCGGCATCAGGCTGCTTGTCGACATCGGGCTCAATCGCCGGCGTAGTTCAGCGCTACTCGAGTCACCGGGACGATCCTCAATCACGATCCAATTCACTGGGCATGAGCCTCCTGACGGAGCGATCAGCGAGCCGTGACTGACTACTTTCAAGCGCACTCGGCTACATTGCCGATGCTCCCGGCAGAACCAAGCGAGCACCTCACGAGAGGTTCGCTCGGCTCCGGACGACGTTCACCAACTTCGGGCCAACCTCCCCTGCGGAGCGCCCGATCAGCGCTCCAAAGGCGACGTCACCGGGGTAGTGAACGCCGACGTGCACGCGGGAGTAGCCGACCGCTGCGGCAACAAGGCGCAGCGGCAGACCCAGCGCCGGCAGGACACTGCTCACCCCCTCGGCGAAGGCGAAGGCGGAGGCGGTGTGTCCGGACGGGAACGACGTGGATTCCGGCATTGGCACGTGCCGCTCGTCGGGGACACCGGCCCCTCCCCGGTCGGGACGACGCCGATCGGTGAGCCGCTTGCCCACGAGATTGGCGGTTGCAGAGGCGAGTCCGATCGAGACCACACCGTTGAGGGCGGCCCGGCGGCCGGTAGGTCCGCCGACAACGGCGATCAAGCCGGCGATGCCGAGCCACAGCACCGAGTTGTTGGCGGCCGTCGATAGCCGCCGGAAGAAGTCGTCAAGGGTCGGGCTGGTGTCCGAACTCGCGACCGCTTCGTAGAGCCGCTGGTCGAGCGCCGACAGCTCGGCCAGGAGCTGGCGGCCGGGAGCCCTCGTGGGCGCAGGTGGCGTCATAGTCCAAGTATCCGGGTCGAACCTCGCCCGCGAACGGCATCTTCAACACCTGATCGGCTGCCTCCTCTCGGCATCGGGATGCCAGAGCGTCCCTGCCCTCCTAGCCTTGAGTCATGTCGCGACGAGTGGCCGCCATCCTGGCGCTGATGTGCGTTCTGGGCGCAGCCGTTCTTCTCATCCTCCAGGTGATCACGACCTTGCCCAGCGGGCCTTTCTCGGTGGTCCTGCTGCTCGTCGGGTGCTACGCGGCCTGGCAGATGCTGCTCCACCGGGATCGGGAGCGTGCGATCGCCGCCGGTGTCGCGGGGGTGCTGGTCGTCGGGGCCCTGTGGCTCATGCTCGCCGACGGTGTGCAGGCGAGCGGCCTGCTCGGTGTGGCCTGCATCGGCCTCGCCGTCGTGTTGGGTCGGCACGTCTACTCGGTGCACGTTGAGCTACCCCCGGCGCAGCCACCGTCCCGGGCGGTCGTGGTCTGGAACCCGAAATCCGGTGGCGGCCAGGCGCAGGAGCACAACCTCGCCGAGGAGGCCCGCCGGCGAGGCATCGAGGCGATCGAGCTCGGACCCGATGACGACCTGGTCGCGCTCGTCAAGGCGGCCGTGGCACGCGGCGCCGACGGCCTCATGGCCGCGGGAGGCGACGGCACCCAGGCCCTGGTGGCGACCATCGCCGCCGAGCACGACCTGCCGTTCGCCTGCATCCCGGCCGGAACCCGCAACCACTTCGCTCTCGACCTCGGGGTGGATCGCACCGACGTCATCGGCTCGCTCGACGCCTTCGTTACCGGCGGTGAGAAGCGGGTCGACCTTGCCGACATTGGCGGCCGAGTCTTCGTCAACAACGCCTCCTTGGGCCTGTACGCGGAGGCCGTCCAGGACGCGGGGTACCGCGACGCCAAGATCCGCACGATCCTCGACACCGTGCCGAAGATGCTCGGACCAGATGGTGCGGGAAGAAGCCGAGAGCTCAGCTGGACCGGGCCGGACGGATCGGCCAACCAGTCAGCGGCGATCATCCTGGTTTCCAACAACGCCTACCGACTCGGCGCGGTCCCAGGGGCGGGCACTCGTCCGCGCATGGACGAGGGCGTCCTCGGCGTGGCGATTATCGGAGCCGCGGGCGCCAAGGGGCATCGCCAATTGATCGGCGAGTGGTCGACGCGCGAGTTCGTTGTCGAGGCCAACGGAGACGTCCCCGTCGGGGTCGATGGCGAGGCCCTCATGCTCCCGACGCCTCTGGTGTTCCGGACCCGTCCGGGCGCCCTTCGGGTTCGCATCGCTCGGCACCACCCCGGCGCATCGCCGTCGGCAGCCCTACCGAACGGCCTGCGCGATGCCGTCCGTCGACTGATCCGCATCGCCGGCGGGGCCGACCCACTGACCCTCGCCTGACTCGGTGCGATGTGCTCAACCCCGCCAACCGCAACACACCCAGGCGGGCGGGGCTCCTGGGCGAGGAGCGCGATCGCCCTGGATCCGTCCCCGGTGTTTGGGGGTCGACCTTCCGCAGCGCCATCCTCACGGCCCATTCGACGGCGGCGGTGAGCTCGATATCAGCATGTTCGCTCCTGCCGATGGCAGCCGGTTTCGCGCCCTGCGGCTGTGACCTGGGGGCGGGCCGTCGGAGAGATACGCGGAGAATTGCACCGACTCAGGGCCGTATCCAGGAAGCTCTTGGGTCAACGCGGAGAATTGCGGCTGATGAGGCCCGAATCCGACCTCAAAGGCTGCAAAACTCCGCGTCGCGGGCCCATCCGGCGACTCGCGGGGCTGAAAACCTGCAGAACGCCGCGCGGACCCTCTATTGGCCCGGTTACGACAGGCACTCTCATCAGCGTGAGGCTTTGTGCGAGTCGGTGGCGACATGCTCGCCGGGAGCAAGCTCGAAGGCCGTAGCGGGGTGCGCCCGCGATGTCGCAATTCATGGCAACGACATTGCCCGACTCGACAGGAGTTGCGCAGGCATGAAGGAACCCACTTCCGACTTGGCTGGTATGCCTTGTCAGAAGCGGGTTCTTCGTCGTAGCGGGGACAGGATTTGAACCTGTGACCTCTGGGTTATGAGCCCAGCGAGCTACCGAGCTGCTCCACCCCGCGTCGCTTCACCCAGCTTAGGTGAGACCTTCAGGATCCCCAAATCGACCACCCCCGGGCCCTTCCGGGCATCCGGGAGGCCCTCCGCTAGACTCGGTCCGCTTCCTCGCGCCGCGGGGACAGACTCCGTGGAGGGCAGATGACCTACGCCGCCGCTTCGTCCCGGCGTTCCCGCTCCACCTCGACCAAGGCTCTCGCGGCCTTTGTCAGCGTGGCGCTCACCCTGATCCTTGCAGCCTGTTCCCCATCAGCCGCGCCCACGACCACGGCGCCCCTGCGAACGCTGTCGGTCGGGGCGACCCTCGAACCGGCCTCAATGGACCCGTGGCACAACTCGGCGGCCTCCATCCCGCAGGTCCTGCTCTACAACGTGTACGAGACGCTGGTGAAGGTCGACTCGACCGGCGACTTCAAGCCGTTGCTGGCCCAGGCCTGGGAGGTCAGCAGCGACCGCACCACCTACACCTTTCATCTGAACCCGGCAGCCAAGTTCGCCTCCGGCGCCCCGGTGGACGCTGCAGCCGTCGTGGCCAACATCGAGCGGCTCAAGGCTGACGCCAAGCTCACCGAGACCCTGCGCGCCCAGATGGCAGTCGTCGCCAGCGCCGAGGCGACCGAGGCCCGACAGGTGCAGATCAAGCTGACCCGGCCTTCGACGATGTGGCTGTACGACATGTCATCCGCGCTCGGGATGATCCTCGACCCGGCCTTCACCGGTGACCTGAACACCGCCAGCGGTGGCTCCGGGGCCTACACGGTGAAGGCGCACAACCAGGGCCAGAGCGTGGTGCTGGCCAACAACGCCAACTACTGGGGCAACCCGGCCAGGTTCGACGAAGTCACTTTCCGCTATTACAGCGACCCGAACTCCATGAACGCAGCGATGCTCGGTGGCGACCTCGACGTGATCTCGAACCTGCAGGCGCCGGACGCGCTGCCGCAGTTCGCGGACACGTCCCAGTTCACGACCATCACCGGCACCACCAACGGCGAGGTCGTCCTCGGCCTGAACCACGACTCCAAGGCGCTGGCCAAGCTCGAGGTGCGCCAGGCGTTGACCATGGCGATCGATCGCAAGGCACTGATGGACACGGTCTGGAACGGCCAGGGCACCCTGATCGGCAGCATGGCTGTGCCCACCGACCCCTGGTACGAGGACCTCTCGGGCACCAACCCCTACGACCCGGAAAAGGCCAAGGCCCTGCTCAAGGCGGCCGGCTACCCTTCCGGCTTGAGATTGCGCCTGCGCGTCCCGGTGATTCCCTACGCGGTGAAATCGGCCCAGTTCGTGGCCAGCCAACTGCGCGACGTCGGCGTGAAGGTGACCGTGGAGGAGCTCGAGTTCTCCCGCTGGCTCGACCTGGTGTTCCTCAAGGGCGACTACGACATGACCATCGTCGCCCACGTGGAGCCCCGCGACCTCGGCAAGTTCGCCAACCCCGAGTACTACTGGCACTACGGCGACCCCAAGTTCGCAGCCCTCTACGACGCGGCCGACCAGGCGACGACCGACGAGCAGGCGAACGCCCTGATTAGGCAGGCCGTCCGCTACCTCGCCGACGACGCTGCCGCGATCTGGCTCTTCGCACTTCCCAATCTGGTGATCACCAAGTCCACGATCACCGGGGTTGCCCAGAACGCGTCGGCGCTGAGCTTCGATCTGACAACGATCACCAGCCGATAAGGCAGGTAGGGCTCCGCCATGCACCTCGCCCTGCGCATCGCCAGACGGACGGGGGTGTTCGTCGTCAGCCTGCTGGGCGCCTCCCTGCTGATCTTCCTTACCACCAACGCCCTGCCCGGCGACGTGGCCCAGGTGCTGCTGGGGACCGACGCGACTCCAGAGGCGCTGGCCCAGCTGCGGGCCCAGCTCGGGCTCGACCGGCCACTGCCGGTGCAGTACCTGAGCTGGCTCGGGGGAATCCTGGTCGGTGATTTCGGCCACTCCCACCTCAACGGACAGCCGGTCCTCACCCTGATGGCGCCCCGAATCGCGGTCACGCTGTGGCTGGTGTTCTTCGGCATGGTCGGGTCGGTGCTGATCGCGGTACCGGCCGGCATGGTCGCTGCGCTGAAGCGACGGTCGTGGCCGGGATTCACGATCAGCGCAGCGGCACAGGTGGGCATGGCGGTGCCGGTGTTCTGGGGCGGCATCATGCTCGTTCTGGTCTTCGCCGTCTGGCTGCACTGGCTACCGGCCAACGGCTATGTGCCCCTGGCCAGGAGCCCGGGGCAGTGGGCGGCGCACCTGGTGCTGCCGGTGGTCACCCTGGCCCTGGTCCAGGCGGCGGTTCTGATCCGCTACGTGCGATCGGCGTTCATCGAGGTGCTCAACGAGGACTACTACCGGACCGCCCGTTCGATCGGGTGGACGCCGATGCGGGCGCTGTACCGCCACGGGGTGCGCAACGCTGCGATCTCCCTTGTGACCATCCTCGGGCTGCAACTGTCCACCGTCCTGGTGGGCGCGATCGTGGTCGAGTCGGTGTTCACGCTGCCCGGGCTGGGGTCGCTGCTGCTGACCGCCGTCAACCAACGCGACCTGCTGGTGGTGCAGGGCACGGTGATGTTCCTGGTGCTGGCAGTGTTGGCGATCAGCGCGCTTGTGGACTTCTCCTACCTGCTGATCGACCCGAGACAGGCTGCGGCGGGAGCAGCCAATGAGAACCAGGTCCCGTGATGAAACGCGCCCAACTCGTCGCCGGACTGGTCCTGGTGGCCCTGGTGGTGGTCACAGCCATCGTCTCGGTCGTCTGGACGCCGTTCGATCCGATCCGGGTCGTCCCCGGCCAGCGTCTGCTCGGTCCCGGGTGGCCGCATGTGCTCGGAACCGACGGGTTCGGGATCGACATCGCCAGCCGGCTGATGGTGGGCGCGCGGACCGTCCTGATCGTCGGGATCATCTCGGTCGGTGTTGCGGCCGTGATCGGCGTTCCGCTGGGCATGCTCGCCGGGCAAGCCGGCGGCTGGGTCGACGAAGCCGTGATGCGAGTCTCCGACGTCGTCTACGCCTTCCCGGCCCTGCTGCTGGCGATCCTGCTGGCGGCTGTCTATCGGGGCTCAACCGTCACCGCCATGGTCGCGATCGGCGTGGCCACCATCCCGGCTTTCGCCAGGGTGGCCAGGGCGGGGGCCCTGCAGGTGATGGCCAGCGACTTCGTCCTTGCGGCACGAGGCCTCGGGCACCTCCCGGTTGGGGGTCGCGCGCCGTCACGTGCTGCCGAACATCGCGCCGCTGATCGGCGTCCAGGCCTCGGTCGGTTTCGCGATGGCCATCCTGGCCGAAGCCGCCCTCTCCTACCTCGGGCTGGGCACGGCGCCACCCGAGCCGACGTGGGGCAACATGCTGCGCGACGCGCAGCAGTTCCTCTTCGTCGCGCCGCTGCAGGCGCTCTGGCCGGGCCTGGCCATCGCCTTGGCTGTGCTCGGCTTCAACCTGCTGGGCGACGGCCTGCGCGACTACCTGGACCCGCGGCTGCGGGAGGTGCCGTGAACACCCCACGGAGTTCTTCTCCTCCGCTGCGCTCCCCCGAACAACTCCGCGGGGACCCCGCATGAGCCTGCTGGAGGTCCGCGGGCTGCGAGTCAGCTTCGGCCGCCGGCGGATCGAGGCGGTCCGCGGCATCGACTTCGACCTGGCCGAGGGCCAGCGGCTCGGCCTGATCGGCGAATCCGGCTCGGGGAAGACGGTGACGGCGCTGGCCGTCATGGGGCTGCTGCCGGAGAACGCTGCAGGTCGCCGGCTCGATCCGGCTGCAGGGCGCCGAGATCATCGGCGAGCCGGAGAGCGGGCTGTGCCCGGCTGCGCGGCGACGTGCTGTCGATGGTCTTCCAGGAACCGATGACCGCCCTCGACCCGACGATGCGGGTCGGACGACAGGTGGCCGAGGTGCTCCGGCTGCACCAGGGCGCGGAAGCCGGCCCAGCCAGGCAAAGGGTGGTCGCGATGCTTGCCGAGGTCGGCCTCGACGACCCCGAACGGATCGCCGACGCGTTCCCGCACCAGCTGTCCGGCGGCCAGCGCCAGCGCGTGATCCTGGCGATGGCCCTGATCAACTCACCGGAGCTGGTGATCTGCGACGAGCCCACCACCGCGCTGGACGTGACCGTCCAGGCCCTGGTCCTGCAGAAGCTGGACGAGGTGCTAACCGCCGAGTGGTGCCGCCTGCCTGTTCATCAGCCACGACCTGGCGGTGGTCTCGCAGGTCTGCGACCGGGTGCTGGTGATGCTGGACGGTGAGGTGGTCGAAGCCGGCACGGTCGCCGAGCTGTTCACCAACCCACAACACCCCTACACCCGGGGCCTCGTGGCCACCGCCCGGCTCGACCAGACCCAGCCGGGACAGCGGCTGCCAACCGTCGAGGACTTCTATGCGGAGGAGCGGCGATGACCGAACCGCTCTTCCGGGCCGAGCGGCTCACCCGCAGCTACCGCAACGGCGGGACGGAGGTGCTCGCTCTCGACTCGGTGGACCTGACCATCGAGCCCGGCCGCCGCCTCGGCATCGTCGGTGAGTCGGGGTCAGGGAAGTCAACGCTGGTACGGCTGCTCGCCGGCCTCGACCGGCCAACCTCCGGACGGGTCTGGTTCGAGGGCACCGAGATCACCGGGTTGCCGGAACGCCGGCTCGGCTTCCTCCGGGCCGCGGTGCAGATGGTCTTCCAGGATCCACGCTCGTCACTCAACCCAAGGATGACCGTGGGTGACATCGTCACCGAGCCGCTGCGATCCCGGCTGGTCCGCCGCCAGTTGCCGGGTGGGATCGATCACCAGCGGCGGCTGGCGGAAGTACTGGCAGCGGTCGACCTGCCGGCCGATTCCGGCCACCGGTACCCGCACGAGTTCTCCGGCGGCCAGCGGCAGCGGATCGCGATCGCGCGGGCGCTGGCGCCGAAGCCGGAGGTGCTGATCGCCGACGAACCGGTCTCGGCCCTCGACGTCTCGGTCCGTGCCCAGGTGCTGAACCTGCTGACCGACCTGGTCGCCGCCCAGGGGCTGACCCTGGTCGTAGTCAGCCACGACCTGATGGTCGTGCGGCACCTGTGCGACCAGCTCGCCGTGATGCGCCAGGGCAGGATCATCGAGCAGGGCGACACCGAGCGGGTCTACGCCGACCCGCAGACCGGGTACACCAGGTCGCTGCTGGCCGCCGTCCCGAGGATCCGGGTGGCGGGGGACTGACCCGACCCCTGGTGCTTTACTGATCCGGTGTCGCGCCCCCGGAACCCGTTGCTGAGTAGCCTGTTGGCCCTGCGCGGCAACGGCCGTGCCTGCGTCTACACCGAGCCCATGTGGGGGCTCTCGATGATGCTGGTGCTGCCGTACGCTTCGGTGTTCATGCTGGCCCTTGGCATCAAGGACCAGCAGATCGGCCTGCTGGCGACCATCGCTGTTCTCTCCCAGGTGGTGTTCGGGCTGCTCAGCGGTGTCATCACCGACAAGCTCGGACGGCGCCTGACCACCGCCATCTTCGACGTCATCGCCTGGGCGATCCCGTGCCTGATCTGGGCCGTTGCGCAGAACTTCTGGTACTTCCTGGTCGCCTCAGTGGTCAACGGGGCCTGGCAGGTGACCCAGAACTCCTGGGACTGCCTGCTGGTGGAGGACGTGGATCGCGGCGAGATCACCAAGGTGTACTCCCTGATCAAGGTGGCAGCCGAGTTCTCCGCCCTGTTCGCCCCGATCGCTGCCTTGCTGGTCTCCCAGTTCGGGCTGGTCCCGGCCGTTCGGCTGCTCTACCTGAATGCGTTCGTGATCATGACGGCGAAGATCGTCATCCTCTACAGGTGGTCGACCGAGACGGCGACCGGGCGGCTGAGACGCGAGCAGACCAGGGGCGTGAGCATCTGGCGCTCCCTTGCCGAGTACCGGGGGGTCCTCGGCCTGATCCTGAAGTCGAAGGGAACGATCTTCTCGCTGGCGATCGCAGCGATCGTCGGCGCTGTGGCGCTCGTGAACGGGATCTTCTGGCAGGTGGTGATCAGCCAGCAGCTGCTGGTTCCCGACCCGCTGCTGCCATTCTTCCCGATGGTGCGTTCCTTGCTCTCCGTGCTCTTCTTCTTCACGCTCATTCCCCGGATGACGCATGCCCGCCACCTCCGCCGGCCAACGCTGTGGGGCTTCCTTGCCTACCTCGCCGGCCAGGTGCTGTTGGTGGTGATCCCGGCACCGCACGTCGCGGCCGACGCGACGACCTACGCCCTGCTCGGGGTGTGCCTGGTGCTCGACGCGTTCGGCGCCGGGATCCTGTTCATGCTCGCCGAGTCCCTGGTAGCCCTGCACGTCGACCAGCACGAGCGCTCCCGGGTGATGGCGATCCAGCGCACCTGCGTCATGCTGGTCACCGCGCCTTTCGGCTGGATCTCCGGCTGGCTGTCCGGGATGGACCGCACCTGGCCGTTCATCCTGACCTCGGCCCTGCTGGGCATCGGGATCCTCGTCACCTACCGGCTGTGGGTGACCACCCATACCGAACCCGTCGCCGTCGTCTGAGGACGGTGGCTCGGCTTCCCGGCGCTGCGCCCTGATGGTGCAGCTGTCGGGAGGTCAGTTGGCGTCAAGGGCCAGGCGCCGGAGGACCTCTTCGTGCAACTTGCCGTTGGTGGCCACAGCTCCGGGACCGTGCGGGCCGTCCACGCCGTCGAGGTTGGTGAACCGGCCACCGGCCTCGGTGACGACGATGGAAACGGCCGCCATGTCGTGCAGGGCCAGTTCCGGCTCCGCGGCAAGGTCGACTGCCCCCTCGGCCAGCAGCATGTAGCTCCAGAAGTCGCCGTAGGCCCGGGTGCGCCAGCAATCGCGCATCAGGTCGACGAACTGCTGCCCGCGTCCGGAATCCACCCAGCCACCGATCGAGCTGTACGACAGCGAGGCGTCCTCGACAGCTTCGACGGCCGACGTGCGGCAGTCCACACCCTGCAGCAGGCTGCGGCCGGTGAAGGCCCCGCCACCCTTGGCCGCCCACCAGCGGCGGGAGAGGGCCGGAGCCGAGACCACCCCGGCCACCACCTCTTCGCCGACCATCAGGCCGATCAGGGTCGCCCAAACCGGCACGCCCCGCACGAAGTTCTTGGTGCCGTCGATCGGGTCGATCACCCAGCGCCGCGGTCCCCAACCTGAATCGGCCCGCTCCTCGCCGTGGACGGCGTCCCGCGGCCGGGTTCGGTAGAGCATGCTGCGCAGGGCGTCCTCGACGGCGGTGTCGGCGTCCGTCACCGGGGTCAGGTCGGGCTTGGCCGCAACCCGCAGATCGGACGCCTTGAACCTGGCCATCGTGATCGCGTCGGCCTGGTCGGCCAGCACGTGGGCCAGCCTGAGATCGTCCAGCAGGGATTGGTCGGGCATGTCCGACAATCTATCCGAACGCCTTCTCCATCCTTCGGAAGGACTCCAGCCGCTCGTGGGCGAGCCGTCCGTCGGCCACTGCGGCGTCCAGGGCGCACTCCGGGGCATTGGTGTCGTGCCGGCAGCCGCGCGGGCAGTCCCTGACGATCTCGGAGAGGTCGGAGAACGCCGAGATGATCGAATCCGCGGTCACGTGGCTCAGCCCGAACGACCGGACTCCCGGGGTGTCGATCACCCAGCCGGCGTCGTGCGGCAGCAGCAGGGCGATCGCGCTGCTGGAGGTGTGCCGCCCGCGTCCGGTGACCTCGTTGACCTCACCGACCTCGCGGTCGATGCCGGGGATCAGCGCGTTCACAAGGGTGGACTTGCCCACACCGGAGTGCCCGACCAGGACGCTGCGGTGGCCGGCGAGGGCGGTGCGCAGTTCGGTCAGGTCGGAGCCGGGTTCGACCGCGACGACCTGCACCCCGAGCGGACGGTAGGTGGCCATCAGGCCGTCCGGTGCGGCGAGGTCGGACTTGGTCAGCACCAGCAGCGGTTCGAGCCCGGCGTCGTAGGCCGCCACCAGGATGCGGTCGATCATGCCGACCCGCGGCGGTGGGTCGGCCAGGGCTGCGACGATGACCAACTGGTCGGCGTTGGCGACGATCGGCCGCTCGAACGGGTCGTCATCGTCAGCTGTGCGCCGCAGTACTGTTTCCCGCTCGTTGACCTCGACGATCCGGGCGAGGGTCCCTTCCTGGCCGGAGCTGTCGCCGGCCAGCCGCACCCGGTCGCCCACGATCACGCCGGTGCGTCCGAGGTTTCGGGCCTTGGTGGCGGTGACCAGCGAGCCCGGCTCGCCGACCAGGCAGCGGTACCGGCCCCGATCAACGGTCACCACGGTCCCGTCGACCGCGTTGGGAAAGCTGGGCCGGTCCTTGGTGCGCGGACGGCTGCGCTTGCCGGGCCGCCCGAACCCGGCGTGCGGATCGTCGGTGATCGAGTCACTCGGACGGCGGCTCACGAGCCGGCCCCGAGCAGGCGAGCCCAGCTTCCAGGGAAGTCGGGCAGGGTCTTGGTGGTGCAGCCGACATCGTCCAGTTCGACGCCTGGGGTGACCAGGCCAAGCAATGCACCGGCGTGGGCCAGCCGATGATCGGCGTAGGTGTGGAACGTGCCTGCGTGCAGCGGCGCGGGGGTGATCTGCAAGCCGTCGACGGTCTGGCGGACGCCGGCGCCGAGCCCGGTCAGCTCGGCGGCCAAGGCAGCGAGGCGGTCGGTCTCGTGGCCACGGATGTGCGCCACCCCACGGATCACGCTCGGCCCGTCCGCGACCGCTGCGAGGGCCGCAGCCACCGGGGTGAGTTCGCTGACCTCGTGCAGGTCGACATCGGCGCCCCGCACCCCGTCCGGCCCGGAGACGGTGATCCGGCGGGGACCAGCGGTGGAGTGGCTCACCCGGGCACCGAAGGCAGCCAGCACACCGGCCAGCTGGTCGGCGGCCTGCACCGACTCCTCTGGCCAGGCGGTACTCAGTTCACCGCCGGTGACCAGGGCGGCCGCCAGCAGGGTGGCTGCGTTGGTGAGGTCGGGTTCAACCACCTCGTCGATGCCGGCTATCGGGCCCGGCGCCACCCGCCAGGTGTACTCGGCCGGGCGGTCGACCGGCACCCCGCGGCGGGCCAGCAGCGCCACCGTCATCTCGATGTGCGGCAGCGAGGGCAGGGAGTCACCGATGTGGGACACCGCGATGCCGTCCCGGAACCTGGCACCGGCCAGCAGCAGGGCGGATACGAACTGGCTGGACGCGCTGGCGTCGACCTCGACCGTCCCGCCGTGGAAGGCTGGCGACCCGCCAACGCTGAAGGGCAGCCGGTGCGGCTTGCTCACCACGGCGCCGAGGGTGGCCAGAGCCGCCAACAGGCCGGCCACGGGACGGGTCCTGGCCGCCTCGTCACCGGTGAAGGTGGTCGCCTCTGCAGCCAACGCTGCCACCGGGGGCAGGAAACGCATCACCGTGCCGGCCAATCCGCAGTCGATGGTGCCGCCGCCGCGGATGGTTCCGGCCGGCTGGACGCCAACCCGTCCGTCCGGCAGGTCGGTGAAGCCGGCGCCGAGCGTGGTCAGGCCGGCGCGCATCAAGCCGGTGTCGCGGGATTCCAGGACACCGGTGAGCACCGACGGCCCGGCGGCCAGGGCTGCCAACAACAGGCTGCGGGCGCTGGCCGACTTCGAGCCGGGTACGACAACGAGCCCACGGACGGGTTGGGACGCCACCGGCGCGGGCCAGAGGATCAAGAAAGCACGCCCTCAACGCGCCGGCGGGCCTTGCGGACCGTCTTGCGCACCGACTTGGCGGCATCGGCCGAGGTGGCGCGGGCGTCACGTTCCAGCTCGGCCTTCTTCAGGGCGGCCTCCTTACCGAGCAACTTCTTCTGGGTGCGGACCCGCCAGGCAAGGTTCGGCTTGCCCTCGGTGTCCCGGGCAGCGATCAGGACGCCCCCGAGCAGGGCGACATTCGTGCCCAGCTGCGACCCGACCGCGGAACGCGCCGCGCCCTTGGCCTTGAGCGGGTTTGGGGTCAGGACGTGCGGGAACATGCTCACCGCCAGCACCCCGGCACCGATCCGGCGACCGATCCCGGTCGCAAGGCTCAGCCCGCCAACGATCTGCAGCACGCCGTTGCACTTGACCAGACCGGCCGCGTCCTCAGGCAGGTAACTGCGCGCACCCTCGGGGACCGAGGAGTTGACCAGCGGCAGCAGCTTGTCAGCCAGCGGCTGGGTTTCGGCAACGAACTCCTCGGGGTGCCGGAGTGCCTTGACCCCGTTGACGACGAAGTAGCTGGCCAGCATGGAACGCGCAACGAACCGGAGAAGACTCATGCCCTATTACTACCCCGATCGCCAGCCTCTGCCAAGCGAGTCCGGTTTGCGGCGGGAAGTCAGCCGTCCCGTCAACCCTCAGCCGTGTGGGAGCAGCGGCGTAGGGTCGGTCGCATGTGCGGACGCTATGCCTCCTCCGCCAGCCGGGAGGAGCTCACCGAGGTATTCGAGATCGACGAGGTCGCCGGCCCGCTGCCCGGCCCGGCGTACAACATCGCGCCCACCGACCCGGTGCCGGCGATCCTCGAGCGGGTGCGCCCTGAAGGCCGCCGCCGCCTGCTCGCCGAAGTCCGCTGGGGGCTGGTGCCGTCCTGGTCGAAGGACGCCCACGGCGCGGCCCGCCTGATCAACGCCCGGATCGAGACGGTGGGGGAGAAGCCCGCCTTCCGGAAGGCCTTCGCCGCCCGCCGGTGCCTGCTGCCCGCCGACGGCTACTACGAGTGGTACCCGCTGCCGGGCGGTCCGGGCAGCAAGCCGGTCAAGCAGCCGTACTTCATCCGGCCGGCCGATGGCGGGCTGTTCGTCATGGCCGGGCTGTACGAGTTCTGGAAGGCCCCGGACGGCTCGTGGCTGACCACGGCAACGGTGATCACGACCTCGGCCACCGATGACGTGGGGCACCTGCACGACCGGATGCCGATGAGTGTCGGCGCCGACAACTGGGCAGCCTGGCTTGACCCAGGGTTCGGCCACGACGCCCGCGGGTTGCTGACCGTGCCGGCCGGCCGGCTTACCTACTATCCGGTGTCCACCGCCGTGAACAAGGTCGCCAACGACGGTCCGGAATTGCTGGAGCCGCTGCCGGCCTAGTTGCAGCTTCCGACGGAATATCGCCGTCGGCCCGCTCGTTGAGGACGACGTGATCGACACCATGGACTCGGCGACGCACGCCACGACGATGCGGCCCCGCCAGGTGCACCCGCTAGGCTCTTTCGTGATGAACCTGCCTACATTGCCCGACCAGGTCGGCCTCGCCACAGCTGAGACCGACGCGGAACGCGCGGCCCGCTTCGAGACCGAAGCCCTTGCCTACCTCGACCAGCTCTACGGTGCTGCGCTCCGGATGACCCGCAACCCGACCGACGCCGAAGACCTGGTGCAGGAGACGTTCGCAAAGGCGTATGCCTCCTTCCACCAGTTCACGCCCGGAACCAACCTGAAGGCCTGGCTGTACCGGATCCTGACCAACACCTTCATCAACAGCTACCGCAAGAAGCAGCGGCAGCCCCAGTCCTCCGGCCAGGAGGTCGAGGACTGGCAGCTCGCCAGGGCTGAGGCCCACACGTCCACCGGACTTCGCTCGGCGGAGATGGAGGCGCTCGACCGGATGCCCCACTCCGCTGTGACCGACGCGATGAACGCGCTGGCCCCGGACTTCCGGCTGGCGGTCTACCTGGCCGACGTCGAGGGCTTCTCGTACAAGGAGATCGCGGAGATCATGGGTACCCCGATCGGGACGGTGATGTCGCGGCTCAATCGTGGCCGCAACCAGTTGCGGATCGCGCTGGCCGACTTCGCGCGCGAGCATGGACTGATCGGCGGCGTTCATGACGCCTGACTTCGAGGACTGCACGGATGTGCTGCGGAGCCTCTACGCGTTCCACGACAACGAACTCACCCAGGCCGAGGCCGACGACATCCGCGAGCACCTGATGGCTTGCGAGCCGTGCCTGGACCACTATCCAGGTCGAGGATGCGCTCCGGCTGCTGGTCCGCCGCTGCTGCGCCCAGGCGAAGGCCCCTGACGAGCTCCGGATGCGGATGCGCGCCACCTACTCCAGAACCATGATCATCACCGAGACCACCGACTGACTCCCCGGAACGGCGAAACCCCCGCTCGAGGCGGGGGTTTCTGCGTTCAGGCTGCGATCCTCAGGCGTTCGGGCGTTTGCCGTGGTTCGCTGCGTTCTTCCTGCGGGAACGGCGCTTGCGGCCACCCTTACCCATCGCGGTCTCCTCATGTTGCACTCTTGGCGCCGGATGGCGCGAAGACCCATTCTGCCAGCCGCCGCACAAGGGATCCAACTCGGTCAGTATGGTGGCGGTCATGCTGACGATGGAGCAGGTGCTGAGACTGCACTGCGTCCTCGCCGATGAGGATCGCAATTGGCTCAACGAGCTCGTCGATGAATGGTCCCTGCTCGCCGACCTCGCGTTCGCAGACCTGATCCTCTGGGTGCCTGACTCGGACGACAATGTGTTCTGGGCCAGCGCCCAGGTGCGGCCGACGACCGGACCCACTTCGCTGGAGGACGACGTCGTGGGTGAGGAGATCGCCTACGACCCAGAGAGCCTGGTCACCGAGGCGTACCTGTCGCGGGAGATCAGCCACACCAGCGGTAACAAGCTGCATGCCGGCATCCCGGTGGACGTGATGGCCATCCCGATCCTTGTGGACGAGCGGTGCCTGGCGGTCGTGGAGATGCACACCAACCAGATGGGTGTGCGAGCTCCCGGTGCGCTGGAGGATGCCTACCTGGAGGCGGCCCAGCTGCTCGCCGGCATGGTGCACCGGCACCAGTTCCCGCTCGGCGGGGATCGCCGGGTGCCCTGGGTGTCGCCACGGGTCGGGGACGGCATGATCCGGGTGAACCAGACGGGCATGATCGTGTTCGCCAGCCCGAACGCCCTGAGCGCCTACCGGCGCCTTGGACTCACCACCGACCTGTACGGCGAGGATTTCGTCGCGGTCACCCGATCGCTGCTGAAGGAACGGGCACCGGTGGAGCGGCCGATCGCGGCCAGCCTCGCTGGTCGCGGTTCGGCCGAGATCGACCTGGAGACTTCGCTGGCGAACGTGCGGCTGCGGGTCCTGCCGCTGACCGGCGACGATGGTCCCCAGGGGCTGCTGGTGATGTGCCGGGACACCACAGAACTGCGATCCCGGGAGCGTCAGCTGGTCACCAAGGACGCCACCATCCGGGAGATTCACCATCGGGTGAAGAACAACCTGCAGACGGTGGCGGCGTTGCTCCGGCTACAGGCCCGGCGGATCTCGTCTCCGGAGGCCAAGGGAGCCCTCAGTGACGCGATGAAGCGGGTAGCCGCGATCGCGGTGGTGCACGAGATCCTCAGCCAGGCCTTCGACTCGTCGGTGAAGTTCGACGATGTCGCCGACCGGCTGTTGCGAATGGTCGGCGACGTCGCCGCAACCGGCGGCAAGGTGCGGATGGTTCGCGAGGGTTCGTTCGGCTACGTGCCCGCGGACGTGGCCACCAGCCTCTCGCTGGTGCTCACCGAGTTGTGCCAGAACGCGGTGGAGCACGGCTTGCGGGAGCAGTCCGGCGAAGTACTGGTCCGGCCGCAGCAGCAGGACGGGGAACTCGTTGTCGAGGTCACCAACTTCGGCGAGCCGTTGCCCGACGGTTTCCGGATCGGCAACTCCACGAGCCTCGGGTTGTCGATCGTCAGCACCCTGGTCGCTGACCTGGGCGGGGAGTTCCGGCTGGAATCGGACGCAGCGGCCACGACGGCCACGGTCCGCGTTCCGCTCATCTGACGACGACCGCCCCCGACGCGTCAGCGGCGGGGAAGGGAGGGGTCTTGACGATGGGCGCGTCAGCGCCCCGAGGATCAGTTGCTACGTACCCGCATGCGGGCGGCGCGGCGCTTCATGGCCCGGCGCTCGTCTTCACTGAGTCCGCCCCAAACGCCGTGATCCTGCCCGGCATCCAGCGCCCACTGCAGGCACGCTTCGCGTACGTCACAGCGGCGGCAAACCTTCTTGGCCTCCGCGATCTGCATGAGGGCGGGACCCGTGTTCCCAATCGGGAAGAACAACTCCGGGTCCTCGGTCAGGCAGGCAGCCCTGTGGCGCCAGTCCATGCAGTAACACTCCTAGGTAGGTTGGGCCGCATCGTTCGGGAGGGCCCCAGCACACGTCACCGGGCGCGGAAGAACCAACGCCCGGCGTCCAGACTCGCAACTCTACCTGTTCAGCACAAGATGGCGAGTGGATATTGCACATGTGATGTTATGCGCTCCCATCGGGTGCACGAACAGGCGCGCCGCAGTCCGGGGTCAGACTACGCTGGCCGACGTGCCACAGCCAATCGACCAGCGACCCCTGGGGGTGGTGGTGGCAGCGCTCGGGTCAGTGCTGGTCGGGCTGCTGCTGATCGGCCTGGCCGGCGCATCGATGGCAGCCGGCCACGGCGGCTTCAGCGGTGGTGTCGGGGTGGCGCTGATCGGGTACGGCGTGGCAATGATCGCTGGCAGCTGGGCGCTGTGGCGGCTCAACATCTTCGGCCGGGGACCGGTGGTGGCGATGGCCCTGGTCAACCTGGTCGCCGGTTACACCTTCACTGAAACCGCTCCATGGGTTTGGCTCCTGGTGGTCGTCTCGGCGGTCACGGTGGTGGCGGCGGCCCTGCCGTCCACCAGCCGGGCCCTCCACTGGCGCCGGATCAAGCCAGGCGACGAGCCCCGGCCGACGGCCGACCAAGGAAGGTGACCGGCTCACGGACGCCGGCCTCGGCGAAGGCCGACCGGACCGCAGCGGCTACAGCTTCGGTCTGATCCGCCCGGACCAGGGCCAGCACACAACCACCGAAGCCACCCCCGGTCATCCGAGCTCCCAGCGCCCCGGACGCGCAGGCGGTGTCGACGGCGAGGTCGACGCTGGTCTCGGTGATCTCGTAGTCGTCGCGCATCGAAACGTGCGACTCGGTCATCAGCTCGCCGAGCCGGGTGTACTCACCGGCGCCGAGGGCAGCGACGGCATTCAGCACCCGCGCGTCCTCGGTGACCACGTGGCGCACGCGCCGTCCGACGCCTTCTGGGAGTCGGTCGAGGGCAGCGTCCAGGTCGGTGACGTCGCGCAGGGCCGGCACCCCGAGGATCCGGCAGGCTTCCTCGCAGCTTGCCCGGCGGGCGGCGTACTCGCCGTCAACGTGGCTGTGCCGGGTCCGGGTGTCGATCACCAGGATCTCCAGCCCGGCCTCGGTGACCGCCAATGGCACCTGGCGGGTTTCCAGTGTGCGGCAGTCCAGGAACAGCGCATGGTCGGCGACGCACAGGGTGGACGCGGCCTGGTCGAGCAGGCCGGTGGGAGCTCCGACGTAAGCGTTCTCGGCCACCCTGGCGAGCTTGGCCCGATCCATCGGCGCGATGTCGAGGGCGTTCAGGTCCGCCAGTGCCGCGAGGGCAGCGCACTCGATCGCGGCAGAGGAGGACAGGCCTGCGCCCAGCGGCACGTCCGAGGTGAGCACGAGGTCGGCACCACCAACGGTGTGTCCGGCCTGGCGCAGCGCCCAGACGACCCCGGCCAGGTAGGAGTGCCAGCCCGGGGTGCCCGGAAGGAGTTCGGCCTCACCGATCTCCACCGTCTCGTCCAGGTCGACCGAGCGGAACCGCCAGCGGCCATCGGATCGGGGAGCTGCTGCCACGTAGGCGGCCTGCGGGAGCGCGAACGGGAGCACGAAACCTTCGTTGTAGTCGGTGTGCTCACCGATCAGGTTGATTCGTCCCGGCGCTGCCCACACCCCGGCGGGGTCGGTTCCGGTGAGTGCAGTGAAAGCATCGGTGGCCTGCTGGGTGAGCATGGTCAGTCCTCCTCGTCATCGAGGCGAGCCAGCCACGTGGCCAGTCGCTCGACGGTATTCTCGTCCTCGGGGTGCAGGTCGACGAACAGGGTGAGCTTTTCGGACAGCCAGGCGAGGCTCACCTCTTCCTCGCCCCGACGATCCGCCAGCTCCTCGATGCCGCGGTCGGTGAAGTACATCAGTCGGCCAGCGCGCGGGCGAGGAGCTCGGACTCCTGAGCGGCATGCACCTTCACCGAGCCCACCGATGGTGCCGAAGCTGCGGGCCTGGAGATGCCGGTCATCTTCAGCTGGTAGCCAGGCAGGAAGGTGGCGATCGCCTCGGGCAGGTGGAGTTGCAGGAACCACCAGGCACCCTGGTTCTCCGGCTCGTCCTGAACCCAGCGGACGTCGGTGACCTTCGGGTACTTGGCCAGTTCGGCGGCGAGCTCCCGGGCCGGGAGGGGGTACAGCCGCTCAAGCGGAAGGATGGCGATCCGGCCGTCGAGCCCCGCCTCGCTGCGGGCCTGGATCAGTTCCCAGCGGATCTTGCCAGAACACAGCACGATCCGCTGCACGGCGGCGTGGTCGGTGATCGTCGGGTCGCCCATCGCCGGCTGCCAGCGTCCCTGGGTGAACTCGGTGACCGGCGAAACCGCCGCCCTCGAACGCAGCATCGACTTGGGCGTCGCGATGACGACGGGGCGGTGCCAGTTCACGTAGGCGTGAGTGCGCAGCAGGTGGAAGTAGCTTGCCGGGGTGGACGGCTGGCAGACAGCGAGGGCCCCCTCAGAGCACAGGGTCAGCCAGCGTTCGATCCGTGCCGAGGAGTGGTCCGGTCCCTGGCCCTCGGAGCCGTGCGGCAGCAGCAGGACGACGCCGGACTTCTGCGTCCACTTGGCGTTGCCGGTGGCGATGAACTCGTCGGCGATGGTCTGGGCGCCGTTGGCGAAGTCGCCGAACTGGCCCTCCCAGCACACCAGCGCGTCCGGCGCAGCCACCGAGTAGCCGTACTCGAAGCCCATCGAGGCGTACTCGCTGAGCAGGGAGTCGTAGATGTAGAACTGCCCCTGGTTCTCGGTGAGGTGCTTCAGCGGGACGTAGGCCTGGTTGGTGACCCGGTCCACGACGGCGGCGAACCGCTGGCTGAAGGTGCCGCGGCGGCTGTCCTGGCCGACCAGCCGCACCGGCCGGCCCTCCATCAGCAATGAACCGAAAGCCAGCAGCTCCGCGGTCGCCCAATCGATCGGGCCGTTGCGGATGCTCTCGGCTCGGCGCTCGAGTTGGGGCCGCACCTTCGGATGCACAGTGAAGCCCTCGGGGAAGGTGAGGTGGGCCTTGGCCACAGCCTCCATCTGCTCCGAGGTGATCGCCGTACCCTTTTCCTTGCCAAGCTTGGCTGGGTAGTAGGGCGCCTTGCGGTAGGAGTCGTCCTCTTCGACAACGGCCTCACGGACCTCGCGGAAGACGCTCTCCAGCCGGTCGCGGAACCGCGCGATGACCTGCTCGGCGTCAGCGGTGGAGATGTCCCCGCGGCCGATCAGCGCCTCGGTGTACAGCTTGCGGACGCTGCGCTTCTGCTCGATCAGGTCGTACATCAACGGCTGGGTGAAGCTCGGGTCGTCGCCCTCGTTGTGGCCGCGTCGCCGGTAGCAGACCAGGTCGACAACGACGTCCTTGTGGAACCGCTCGCGGAAGTCGAAGGCAACCTGGGCGACCCGGGCGACCGCCTCCGGGTCGTCGCCGTTGACGTGGAAGATCGGCGCCTGGATGGTCTTCGCGACGTCGGTGCAGTACACGGAGGAGCGGTACTCGATCGGCGCGGTGGTGAAGCCCACCTGGTTGTTCACGACCAGGTGGATGCTGCCGCCGGTCTTGTAGGCCCGAAGCTGGCTCATCTGCAGCGTCTCGTAGACCACGCCCTGACCGGAGAACGCGGCGTCGCCGTGCATCAGGATCGGCAGCACCGGGAAGTCCTCTGCCCCCAATTGGTCCAGCTTGGCGCGCGCGATGCCCTCCACCACCGGGTTGACCGCCTCCAGATGCGACGGGTTGGCTGCCACCGAGGTCTTGATGGTCTTCCCGCTGGCCGCCTTGAACTCGCCCTCCGAACCAAGGTGGTACTTCACGTCGCCGGATCCCTGGGTCAGCCGGGGATCGTAATTGCCCTGGAACTCCCGGAAGATCTGTCCGTAGGACTTGCCGACGATGTTGGCCAGAACATTCAGGCGGCCGCGGTGCGGCATTCCGATGATCGCCTCGTCCATGCCCGCGTCGGCTGCCCGCTCGCAAAGCTCGTCCAGGAACACGATCGTCGACTCGCCACCCTCGAGGGAGAAGCGCTTCTGGCCGACGAACTTGGTCTGCAGGAAGGTCTCGAAGATCTCCGACTCGTTCAGCTTGTCCAGGATCCGCAGGTGCTCCTCGCGCGGCCAGGGCACGAACGGACGCTCGAAGCGCTCCTGGATCCAGGTTCGCTGCTCGTTGTCCGAAATGTGCATGTACTCAACGCCGACGCTGCGACAGTAGGTGCCGCGCAGCATCGCCAGGATGTCCCGCATGGTCGCGATCTCTCCGGAATGCCCGCCAAAGGTGCCCACCGGGAACTCGCGGTCGAGGTCCCAGAGGGTGAGGCCGTGGTACTCGATGGCCAGCTCCGGGTGGGTGCGCTGCCGGTACTCCAGCGGGTCGATGTCGGCCATGAAGTGGCCGAGGTTCCGGTAGGCGTTGATCAGCGAGAAGACCCGTGCGCTTCGCGGGATCGAGCCGAGCCGATCGTCGCTGACGTCGCTGGCCCACCGGATCGGGGTGTAGGGCACCCGGAGGGCGTCGAAGATCTCGTCGTAGAAGTCGTGCTGCCCGATCAACAGCTCGTGGATCCGGCGCAGGAATTCCCCGGACTGCGCGCCCTGGATCACGCGGTGGTCGTAGGTGGAGGTGAGCGTGGCCACCTTGGAGACACCGAGCTGGTTGATCCGGGTGGTGCTGGCCCCCTGGAACTCCGGCGGGTAGTCGATCGAGCCGACCCCGAGGATGACGCCCTGGCCACCCATCAGCCGCGGCACCGAGTGGTTGGTGCCAAGGCCGCCCGGGTTGGTCAGTGACGCAGTGGTTCGGGCGAAGTCGGCCACCGTGAGGATGTTGTTGCGGGCCTTCGCGACCAGGCTCTCGTAGGCAGCCCAGAACTGGGCGAAGTTGAGGTCCTCGCAGTCCTTGATGTTCGGGACCAGCAACTGCCGCGTCCCGTCGGGCTTGCGCATGTCGATGGCCAGGCCGAGGTTGATCGAGGGCGGTGTGACCAGGGTCGGCTTGCCGTCGACTACTTCATAGGAGTTGTTCATCTCCGGCACGGCCTTCAGCGCCTGCACCATCGCCCAGCCGATCAGGTGGGTGAACGAGATCTTTCCGCCGGTGGATCGGGCCAGGTGGGAGTTGATGATCTGGCGCTGGTCGATGGCGAGTTTCATCGGCACGTCGCGGACGCTGGTCGCCGTCGGCATCGCAAGGGACGCGTCCATGTTGGTCGCGGTACGCAGCGGCGCGCCACGCAGCGGGGTGCGGGTGGGCTCGATCTGCTCCTTGGTCACCACCGGCTGCTGGCGCGGCAGGTCAGGGGAGACGCCGCGTCCAGAACCGGGGCCCTCCGGGGCCATGCCGGTCGGGGCCGGGGCCGGCTCGGCGAGCGCTTCCGGGGCTGCTGAAACCGGAGTCGACTGCGCCGGGGCTTGCGGAGCGGCACTGGGGGCGGCTGGGGCGGCAGCCGGCGGCTCGACTGCCGGCCGGCTGGGGGCAGCCGGGACGCTCGCTGGACCGGCCGCCGCGCGGGTCGGTGCACCGGCGGGCGCGGAGATCGGTGAACTGGCGGGCGCGGAGCTCGGAGCGGAGTTCGCCTGGAAGTAGGCAACCCAGGCCGGATCGACGGAACCGGGATCAGCGAGGAACTGCTCCCGCATCTCCTCGATCAGCCAGTCATTGGCTCCGAAGTCTGTCGAGATCTCGCCGTTCTTAAGGTCCTGAGGCGCAGGGGCCACTTTCGCCTTCTTCCCAGTTGGCGCGGATGTACCGGATTGATGTTACCTACGGCTGCGCCACGAACGACCGTACCCGCCGGAAGACCTCGGAACCGGCATTGGTGAATTCTGGTCAGGATGCCGGTACGGGGCGGTGGGTCATGCCCCGAAGGTGGTCCGGGCGGTGCCGTGTTCCGGCGTCGTGCCTGCGCGCTGCGGCGGTGAACCGCTGGTGGGTCACCACCTGCAGCCATGGCAGGTGGTTCTGGGTCGAAACCCTGGGCGCCCCCGGCGCGATTCGAACGCGCGCCACCGCCTCCGGAGGGCGGTGCTCTATCCCCTGAGCTACGGGGGCCCGGCCCGCAATGGGCCGAGGGTGACTTTAGCAAAGTCTGATCCGACTAGTCTCATCGGCATGTTCCAGGGGTCGGCCGGCGCGCTGCGGGTGGCACTGGCCGCCGCCCTCCTGCTGGCCGCCGGTTGCGTGCAGCCGGCGCCGCCGGCGCCGCCGGTGCTGCGCACCACTCCGCCACCGTGGGCCGCGCCCCGTGACGGCATCTCCTACTTCGAGCTCGCCGGCGTGCCGTCCTCGCGCCTGGACGATCGCTCCAACCAGCGGGTGCTGACCATCGCCGTCCACATCGACGGGGCCGAGGTTGCGCTGGTCCCCAACATCGGGATCGATCGTCCGCGGGCGCTGCAGGCCCCGGCTCACACCCACGACGCCAGCGGCACCGTCTGGCTGGAGGGCGCCGGCGCCCGGGAAGTCACGCTCGGCCAGTTCTTCACCCTGTGGGGGGTGCGCTTCGACGGTCACTGCCTCGGGGCGGCCTGCGGCGTGGTGGTGGTCACAGCGGACGGCGCCGTCGTGAGCGAGCCGGTGACGCTGCGGCTGGCGACAGCGAACGACGTCCAGATCCGGCTGGCCAGCGGCGGCTGAGGGCCGCTCTCTGGCACAGTTGCGGGCATGACTCACATGCACGTGGCGGGCTCCCTGCACGCCGACGTCACCACACCGGCCCCGGTCTGGCTGACCCGGCCCGAGGACGTGAACGCCCTCACCGCGAAGCTGTGGAGTGAAACGGTCAAGCGTGAGGACGACGGGGTCGTCTCCGTCGGCGGAATCCGGGTCACGGACCTTGCCGAACAGGTGGGCACACCGGCCTACGTCATCGACGAGGTCGACTTCCGCAACCGCGCCCGGGACTGGCGCGACTCCTTCGCTGGCTGGACCGTCTATTACGCCGGCAAGTCCTTCCTGTGCACCACGATCGCCCGCTGGGTCGGGCAGGAGGGGCTGAACCTGGACGTCTGTTCGTTGGGCGAGCTCACGGTTGCCCTGCGGGCCGGGTTCGACCCGGCCAGGATCGGCATGCACGGCAACAACAAGTCCGAAGCCGAACTGCGACTGGCACTCGAGCACGGGGTCGGACGGATCATCGTCGACTCCTCGGACGAAATCTCCCGACTCGAACGCCTTTGCGCTGAGCTGGACACGACCGCACGGGTGATGATCCGGGTGACCACCGGGGTCGAGGCGCACACCCACGAGTACATCGCCACAGCCCACGAGGACCAGAAGTTCGGGTTCTCGATCGCCGGCGGCCAGGCGCTGGTGGGGATGTTCCGCTGCCACCACAGCCCCCGTCTGGAGCTGATGGGCATCCATTCCCACATCGGCAGCCAGATCTTCGACACCAACGGCTTCGAGGTCGCCGCCCGACGCACCCTGAAGCTGTTCGCCCAGTTCAAGGAAGCCACCGGGATCGAGCTGGCAGAACTAGACCTGGGCGGCGGCTTCGGTATCGCCTACATCAAGGAGGACACCCCGTCGACGCCCGCAGAGTTGTCCGCAGGGCTGCGGGAGATCGTCGCGCACGAGTGCAATGCGTTCGGCCTGGACACCCCGGCGATCTCGATCGAACCCGGCCGCGCCATCGTCGGGCCGGCGGGGCTCGCGTTGTACCGCGTCGGCACCATCAAGCCGGTCGACGTGGGTGGCGGGCTGAGCCGGCGCTACATCTCGGTCGACGGCGGGATGAGCGACAACATCCGTCCGGCCCTCTACGCCGCCGAGTACTCCGCGTCCCTCGCCTCGAGGTCCTCGGATGCCGGGCCGGTGGTGTCCCGGGTGGTCGGGCTGCACTGTGAGGGTGGTGACATCCTGGTCCGGGACGAGTTCCTGCCCGGCGACATCGCGATCGGCGACCTGATCGCCGTCCCCGCGGCAGGTGCCTACAGCCGGTCGATGGCCAACAACTACAATCACGTGCCGCGGCCGCCGGTCGTCTCGGTTCGGGACGGAATGGTGCGCACCATGCTGCGCCGCGAGACCCTGGACGACCTCCTGGCGCTGGACGCCGGGGCGGCGGAGAACGAGGAACCCAATGAGTGAGTCCACGCCACTGAAGGTCGCGCTGCTGGGCTGCGGGGTGGTCGGCTCGCAGGTGGCCCGACTGCTGATCTCGCAGGCAGACGACCTGCGAGCCCGGATCGGTCGCCCGCTGGAGCTGGTCGGGATCGCGGTTCGTCGCCTCGACCGCGAGCGTCCCGGGATCGATCGCAGCCTGCTCACCGACGACGCCCTCGGACTGGCCAGCCGTCCGGACGTCGACCTGGTGATCGAACTGCTGGGCGGCATCGAGCCGGCCCGTAGCCTGATCCTTGCTGCGATCGGCGCAGGGGCGTCCGTGGTCACAGCCAACAAGGCACTGCTGGCCGAGGACGGGGGCACCATTTACGCCGCCGCCGAGGCCGCCGGGGTGGACATCTACTACGAAGCGGCGGTCGCCGGGGCGATCCCGATCATCCGGCCATTGCAGGAGTCGCTGGTCGGTGACGAGGTGACTGCAGTGATGGGCATCGTCAACGGCACCACCAACTTCATCCTCGACCGCATGCACACCGACGACGCCGACTTCTCCACGGTCCTGGCCGAGGCGCAACGCCTCGGCTACGCCGAGTCCGACCCGACCGCGGACGTCGAGGGATACGACGCCGCGGCCAAGGCCGCGATCCTGGCCAGCCTCGCCTTCCACACCCGGGTGAAGCTCTCCGACGTTTCCCGGGAAGGCATCACCGGGGTGACCGGCGCCGACATGGCCGCAGCGAAGGAGATGGGCTGCGTGATCAAGCTGCTGGCCCGCTGCGCGCTGAGCGAGGACGGCACGATCGCGATCGGGGTGCATCCGACGATGGTCCCGCTGGCGCACCCGCTGGCCGCCGTCCCCGGCGCCTACAACGCCGTCTTCATCGAGTCGAGGAATGCGGGCCGGCTGATGTTCATGGGTCCGGGTGCCGGTGGGTCACCGACCGCGTCCGCCGTGCTGGGGGACCTGGTCACCGCCGCCCGCAACCGCGTCCGCGGGGCCAGGGGGCCGGGGGAGTCCACCTACTCCGCCCGCGGGATCACCCCGGCCGGCGAGGTCAGTTCGCGCTACTACGTTTCGATGACGGTGACCGACGCCCCCGGCGTCCTCGCCCAGGTGGCGACCTGTTTCGCCAGGCACGGGGTTTCCCTGCAGGCGGTTCGCCAGGAAAGCCAGGGGGTGGAGGCCCGATTGGGGGTGATGACCCACCTGGCCACCCAGGACGCCGTCGCGGCAGCGATTGCCGACCTGCGCAGCATGGCCGAAGTCCGACCCGGCATCGCGGTGATGCGGGTCGAGGGGGCCTGATGGACCTGGCCTGCCTCGACCTCGAAGGCGTCCTCGTTCCCGAGATCTGGATTCGGGTGGCCGAGTCCACCGGCATCGAGGAGCTGGGGCTGACCACCCGCGACATCGCCGACTACGACGAGTTGATGCGGCACCGCCTGCGCCTCCTCGACGCCAACGGCATCCGCCTTTCGCAGATCCAGGGGGTGATCGCAGCCATGGGCCCGATGCCCGGCGCAGC
>CAWKFH010000004.1:0-526689 GCA_963848845.1 uncultured Actinomycetota bacterium | reverse complement strand
TCATCCCAGCCGAACTCACGCTTCAACTCGACCAAGTTGACCTGATACTCGATCGGTTCGGCTCGATCGGACGAAGGGAACGACGCAGCGAATCCTACGAATGGCGTAGGGTCACCGTCGTAGTCGTCCCACGCACTCGGCTGAAGAGGGTACAGCAGCAGAAGTCCGACATCGCTCGAACGCTGCCGACGCTCCCACAGCCCTGAAGGGCGATCTGGCGGTGTGTCACCGGGTTTGCGTCGTCGATTGACCCCCCGAAGACGCGACTGTGTCCTTGAGTGCCTGATCCCATTCCACAGAGCCTTTCGGCAACTCGACCAGATCGTGGCCCGGGCTAACGATTCGACGAACCGTGTACCTGCCCGAACCAGGTTTCGGATTGTGATGTTGTCGACGCGCAAGCCCTACAGACAGTCCGCCGATGTCGCAGGGAGTGCCACCTGATGCGTCACCCAACAAGATCGTCCATCGCCTAAGTTCGGAATCCGCAACCCTCGCAGCGATGTAGCTCGTGAGCGCCCTCGGCTGGACCTTGATCGCGGAACGTTCGGCCCTGTAGTCATTGAGGAATGCGATCACGTCGTCGGGATGCACGCCCCTCCAGACCCTGGTGCCTGGGGGACTCGATGGGCGGCGGCCCAAGGCGATTCACCAATGCGGTAAGTGCGTCGAAGTTCTGCTTTCGATCAGCGGCCTTGAAAGTCACCGTCTCAGCACTGGAGCCACTGAAGGAAATGCTCAGCTTCTGCGCGTGACGCAGCTTCGACGGGGACGTCACGAGTAGGCCGTCCGGATGCTGCCGGACTCTTAGCCCGTACTGCTCGGGAGCGCTCCCGAGCGGCCATCGCCTCGAACTCCGACTGAAGCTCCGCCGACGCCGCGGTGATGGCGACGTACCACCTCACCAGGTGATGGGGTGGTGTAGAGGCGGCACACGTCCAGGTAGCCGGGGCGGTAGCCGAACCATCGCCCCATCTGCATGAGCGTGTCGTACATCTTGCTGGCGCGCAGGTAGTAGCTGACGCTGAGCCCCTCGAGGGTGAGCCCGCGCGAGAGCTTGTCGCCACCGATGGCGATGACACTGAGCCCGTCCGGGTGATCGACGTACTCGAGGGCGTCCTGTGACGTGCCGTTGACGGTGTGGACGAGCGTCTTTGTGGCGACCGCGGTCATCTCGGCCCAGACGTCCTCGAATGCGGGCAGTTCCGCGGCGAGCCCTGCCACATCGTCTGTGCCCAGCAGCTCGCGGGTGGTGGGCAGGTGGTCGGAGGTGTAGAGCGTCGAGGGCCGCCGCTCGCAGAATCGGGTTGTTGCCCTCACCGAACTGAAGCCGGTCTCGAAAGTCCTCGAGGGTCGCCTGGACCTGGTCTGCGACCTGGGTCTGGACCTTGGTGAAGCGCGTGACGTGGACGAGCATCGAGTTGTGCTTGGTTCCCTGCCCGCGCAGTCGCCGCACGGCCCCGCCGAGGAGGAAGGACAGCATGGCCTCCCGGAGGCTTGCAGGGAGGTCGCCTTGGAGGCTGGCGTCCGCTTTGTGCCCGTCGGGCAGCCAGGTGTCGTAGTCGGTGACGTTTCGTACGATCGGCAGTGGGTCCACCTGTTCGGTGGCGGCTGGTCCGCCGCCTTGGAGACCGAACACCCGGGCTGGGCCGAGGTAGGTCGACGGAGCGGGCAGGTTGATGATGAAGCTGCGGGGGAAGAGGTCCTCGCCGGCGACGCGGTGTTCTCTGTCGCGGGATATGAAGATGTTCGCGAAGGGAGTGGCGGTGTAGGCCACGTATGCCGACTGCTCGAACGTGTCGAGGAACTTGCGGATCAGCAGGTTGATCGCGGTCGGGTCGGTCTCGTTGGCGTCCTGACCCCTCTTGGGCCCGTTGGTGTCGACGCTTGCGTGGTCCGCCTCGTCGTCGATGACCAGTACGGGAACGCCACGCACGATCGGCCGCCCAGTCTCGGGGTTGGTCTCCTTGCGCAGCGCCGTCGCCCAGTTGTACAGGTTGGTGAGGACTGATTTGTTCTTCTTGACCACCAGCACGATCGGGTCGTTGCCGCCGACGACGACGCCGATGTTCCGTGCCACGCCGAGGTTGAAGTCACCGTTCTGCTTGGAGGACGTGAATGAGTTCACCGGGAGGAAGCGGCCCCCGACGCGCCCGACGCCGATCATGCTGCTGCCCTCCGCCTGGTCGAAGCGCAGGTTCTTGCGGGTGTCGAAACCCAGGATGCCCTCGTCGATGCGAGCCTGCGTCTGGCTGCGCAGGCTGTTGTGGACACCTGCCAGCACCACCACGAGCTTGTAGCCGCTGTCGAGTGCCTTGGTCATCAGGCCGATGTAGTTGCCGGTCTTGCCCGACTGCACCTGTCCCGCCACCAGTCCTCGTCGGTCCCAGGCTCCCGGACGGTCGGGCGCCTCGAGTCTGGCCAGGATGTCGTCGGTGGTGTCGGCCACGCTCGTGACGCTGGCCGGCGGCAGACCCTGCTGCTCGCGCATGAAGCGTTCGTACCGCTCCCAGAAGGCCCACTTGATCTCGGGCCGCGGTCCTCCAGCCACTTGACGTGGTCGCCGTCGTCGGCCAGGGAGGTCCAGTTGCCTACATACACGTTGTAGTCGGCCTCGAGGTCCCGCACGAGCTGTCTCGAGCTCGTCGGCGTTGCGCCGCGGCGACCGCAGATCCGACCATCGAGCGCGCCCAATCCGTCAATTGTTCGGTTGTCACCGCGTCCCCGTTTGCCTTTGCGCCGTCCACCATTACCAAGACAAGTTGTCGAACGAGCTGATTGGGGTTCAATGCTGTTCCTCTCTGAAGGCTGCAATGACCTCTGGATAGTCGCTGAACACCTCAGCCACCGAAAGGCGGTCGAGTGCATCCTCCACAGTCACTCCGGCGCCGATCAGGCTACGAAAGACGAGATCCACGATCGGGCGGATCTCTCGGGGACTCTCCGAAGGGCAAAGGCGGTTTGCTGTCAACAGTGTTGGAGAGGGAGATGCCAATCAGTGAGGTCGGTACGGTTTCCTCCGTGAAGCGCAGTGCCCGCTGAACCAGCCCCCGATACTCACCTGCTTCACGCAGGATGGCGGCGATCACTGGGTGCTCCCGATTGACTCGATATCTAAACGCGCCATCGCGGCCGGTGACTTGGAGCCAGGCGAAGAGGAATGGCTGTGAAGACCTGCGAGCCGACACCTTCCC
Organism: uncultured Actinomycetota bacterium; assembly: GCA_963848845.1. Taxonomy (GTDB): domain Bacteria; phylum Actinomycetota; class Actinomycetes; order Propionibacteriales; family Propionibacteriaceae; genus Propionicimonas. The sequence continues at coordinate 523,495 of CAWKFH010000004.1, read as the reverse complement.
GCGGTGGCGGTACACATCTTCAGCGCGCGATCGCGTCATCCGCGCTATCCGGCGAAGACTCTCGACCAACTCCCCTGGGGGCCGCGCCGTGGATTTCTTGACGTCAACCTGCCAGTCATGGTCGAGCGCAGAGGGAAACTCCACCGCGATGCGCGCAAGTTTCGTGTGCTCATCTTTTGTCAAGCCCAGACCCAGCCAGTCCCCCTGCACGAGCAGCCGTCCAGATCGATACACATAGAACCCTTGCTGCTGATTCCATCCGTGCGCACCCGCCCCACTATCACCCTCGTCAGAGGACAACTTGCTCCGATGAGGAAGCACGTACGGCGCGACCCTGATCAGGGCGCCGCGGAAGGGAAGATCCTCGGCAGGCAGCGGTTGGGTTGCATTATGCGAAGTCATGAAGGGATCCCATGGCCCAATGGCTCGACCATTCACATCGATGCGGATTCGGCCGGGACCAGTGATAAACCGATGGAAGGTCGCCTCGAGGTGCTGTTGCACACGATCGGCAACTTGGAGAAAGCGCTTGTGTGCCTTCTGGTCGGAGGAGGCTGATTGGCCAACGAGTCGATCCATCTTCGACCACTGCACGATGGTCCCACCTAGGTCCGGTGGAGCGCCCACCTCTGTTCCTATAGGTGCCGACCGAAGGAGCCGCCACTCGCCCGACTCTGCGACCGTCGCGAGATCCCAGCGGCGGGTGGCCAAGGTCCGCGAGGCCGCATCCCGACTCACAACTGTGAGCTCGCGTGCCTGCGAGAAGGAAGCTGTCTTCAGCCCGAGCCCGAATCGACCGAGGTCCGCGCTCGTCTCGTTCCTCGAGCGGGCTGGTGCTGCCCGGGCGCATAGCCGCCACTAGGCCAGCTTCCGACATCCCGCGTCCGTCGTCACTGGTCACGCGAACCAGGGACTCCGCGCCATTCCAAACGAACTCGATCGAGATGCGCTCGGCCCTCGCGGAAACAGCGTTGTCCACGAGGTCCGCAATCGCAGCCTCCGGTGAGTAACCGAACGCGCGCAGCGATTCGATCAGGGCATCTGCTCGGCGCAGCGATGTCCCAGTCTTGGTCCACCGACGCGACCGCCTCTCGGGATGCCATTACCTACCCACGTCGGTAGGTAGGTGCTTCGTCACTCCTTGCAGTCTAGGGAGTCCTGATCCGAACCTCGCTGTCCCTCCCTATGGGGACTCAGCCGGGCCTCCCCCTCCAAGGTGGAGGATCCTGCGCGGTCCGCGGACCAAATTCGAATTGATGAGAAGGAGCAAGACGATCCATGCGTCAACACCGACCGCGCCAGATGGCCCATCTCCTGGATGGGCATCATGAGAGCCAAACTCACCGGGCCGGCAGTATGAGGTCGAGCCATTACTGCGACGCCACGGACCCTAGCCCCAAAGCCAGGGACACAGCCCTCTAACCACAGATGCATGAGGTCTGTGCGACTTGAAGGGGTCGTCGGTCTGCACGTGCCGGAGTCAGAGTTCGTGACAGCTGGACTGCGCGGTCGAGGACGTCGTCGAGCATCTGTGGTGTGAGCTTGCCGGTGAAGGTGTTCTGCTGGGAGACGTGGAAGCAACCCAGCAGGGTGACGGTGCGTCCGTCGGGAGTGACCAGGCCGACCTCGGCGCCGTGCGCGAACACCGGTGCCGGGCGTGGCACGTCCCAGCCCATGTCGGTGAGGCTGGCGAGCAGTGCGTGCCAGCCGAAGGCGCCCAGTGCGAGTAGCACCTGGGTCGACGGGCCCAGGAGCTGCAGCTCGCGTGCCAGCCATGGCGCGCAGCGTCGCCGCTCCTGCGGTGTCGGCTTGTTGGCCGGCGGCGCGCATCGCACCGGCGCGGAGATTCGCACGCCGCTGAGCTCGAGCCCGTCCTCGCGACTGACCGAGGCGGGCTGGTTGGCCAGTCCAGCTCGGTACAGCCCGGCGAACAGGAAATCGCCGGAGCGGTCGCCGGTGAACATGCGCCCGGTGCGGTTGGCGCCGTGGGCCGCTGGGGCAAGGCCGACGATCACGATCCGCGCATCGGGATCGCCGAAGCCGGGCACCGGCCGTCCCCAGTACTCGTCATCGCGGAACGCGGCCCGCTTCTCGGTCGCCACGCTCTCCCGCCACGCCACGAGCCGAGGGCATGCGCGGCACTCGACCAGCGACGCCTCCAGATCGTCGAGGGTCGACGCGCCGGCGGCCGAAGACGGGTAGTCGGCGGAGTCCGGATCGAGCATGGCTCCATCATCGGGCGGACGGCCCGATCTTCGCGACGTGATCGCGACCGCCGCGCTAAGTTCGGTTCATGAGTTCGCGCGTCACGGTGTGCCCGTCGTGTGGCACGAAGAATCGCGTCCCGGCAACTGCGAAGGGGCGTCCGCAGTGCGCCTCGTGTCACGCTTCCTTGCCTTGGCTGGTCGACGCCGGCGACACCGACTTCGCCAGCGCGACCGACACCACCCAGCTCGTCCTGGTCGACCTGTGGGCGCCGTGGTGCGGCCCGTGCCGCATGGTGGCACCGATCCTGGAGCGCCTCGCCAGCCAGTACGCCGGGCGGGTCAAGGTGGTCAAGGTCAACGTCGACGACAACCCGCGCACCTCAGCCCGGTTCGACGCTCAGAGCATCCCCACCCTGGTCATCCTGCGTGACGGCACCACCGTCACCCGGCTCGTCGGAGCCCAACCCGAACCCGTCCTGAGGAAGCGAATCGACGCCCTGCTGGCAAGCCAGAGTCCGGGTCCGGCCTGAGATCTGTGGACTAACCTCGGCTCATGCGCGCGATCCAGGCACAGCGGGCCGGCGGCCCGGACGTCCTCGAGCTGGTCGACCTGCCCGACCCGACGCCGGGTCCCGGTGAGGTCATCGTCAAGACAGCGGCTGCCGGCATCAACTTCATCGACACCTACCGACGTGGGGGCATGTACCCCATGCCGTTCCCCCACGTGCCGGGCAGCGAGGGCGCCGGCGTGGTGACTGCAGTCGGGGACGATGTGACCGACCTGGCCGTGGGCGACCTGGTCGCCTGGAATGACTCCCCCGGGTCGTACGCCGAGCTGGTTCGGGTCAAGGCCGATCGCGCGCTGCGCGTGCCCAATGGTGTCGACCTCGACGTCGCGGCCGCCCTTCCGTTGCAGGGCATGACCGCCCACTACCTGGTGACGTCCACCTACCCGGTGCAGCAGGGCGACGTGATCCTTGTCCACGCCGGTGCCGGCGGGGTCGGCCTGCTCCTCACCCAGCTCGCCACTGCGCGAGGTGCCCGCGTCATCACCACCGTCTCCACCGGCGAGAAGGAGAAGCTGTCCCGCGACGCAGGGGCTTGCGCAGTGATCCGCTACGACCTGCTCCAGGACCTGACTGCCGAACTGCCGTCTCTGGTGCGTGCGCTCGCCGGCGGCGGCGTGGCGGCGGTGTACGACGGGGTCGGCAAGTCCACCTTCGACGCTTCCCTGGCTTGCCTGCGCCAACGCGGGATCATGGTGCTGTTCGGCGCCTCGAGCGGGGCAGTACCGCCGTTCGACATCCAAAGGCTCAACTCGGGCGGCTCGCTGTACCTCACCCGTCCCACGCTTGGGCCACTACACCGCCACCACCGAGGAACTGCGGGGACGAGCCGATGAGCTGTTCGCCGCCGTGCTCAACGGGAGGCTGAATGTCCGAATCGGTGCCCGCTTCCCCCTTGCAGAGGCGGCCGAAGCGCAGCGCGCACTCGAAGGACGCGCCACCACCGGAAAGGTCATCCTCGAGATCGCGTAAGTGCTGATCCACCGATTCTTGTCGGCTTGTGGAGATCGCTCGAGCAGTGAGCCGGCGCCCAGATCACTGATGTGACCTGAGCACCGGCTCACGGCGTTGGTCTCAAGCTCGACCGACGGTTGGTCCTGCTCGACCGACAGTGTGGTCAGAGTCGAGCGGCCGTGCCGGTCAGGCCGGGCCACCCTCCCGGCGGATCATGTCCGAGTCCGAGTCCGGGTGGAGGTTCTCGTTGCCGAACGCGGTCGCTGCCTCGGTGGCGTTGAGCCCACTGCCGTCGTTGACGCGCTCCTCACCGGCCGCCGGGTTGCCGGTGACGTCGTCCTCGATACCCCGAGCGTCGCGGAAGGTCGCCTCCCGCTCGGCAGGGTCGCCCACCTTGCCGGTGTCACCGTAGGAGGAGGCTGCGTCCTCGACGCCCGGCGTCCGGACCGTCGCGCCCTGGTTGATCGAGCCGCGCCAGGCGCCGGTCTCATAGCCCTCGGACTCGATGAACCGCTTGAAGTTCTCCAGGTCGTGCTCGGCCTGGTTCTCCACGATGTGCAGCTTGTCGGCCACGGTCTCAAGGAAGCCTTCCGGTTCGAACTCCATCGTCAGGTGCACCTCGGTCTGCGTCGGCCCGACCGCGGCGAAGGTGACCGCGCCGGCGTTCGTCGCACCCTCCACTGCAGCCCACGCCACCTTGTGGTCCGGCACCTGCTCGAGGACCTTCGCCACCCACTGCCGGCGCACCCCGCCCAGCTCCGCCACCCACTCCAGGCGGTCATCGGCGAGCTGGGTCACCTTCTCCACGCCGCCCATGAACTGCGGGAACTCCTCGAACTGCGTCCACTGGTTGTAGACCGTGCTCAGCGGCACGTCCACGACCACCGTCTTCTCCACCTTGGTCGTCATCCAAATCTCCTCAGGTTCATCTGGTTGCTGGCCCGACCGCCGTTGCCGTCCACGGCGAAGCGAGCTCACTTCAGAGGTTCATACCCACGTTTCGGGGATCGAAAAGCTGCGCGGCGACCCATGTCGCCCGCACGGGGTCTGGGAACCTGCGTGTCGGTTCGGCACTCTGGTTCTGTGTCTGTCGCTACCCCGTTGAGGTCCATCGTCGAAGCCACGCGTCAAGGACGCGCGCCGGCGGACTACGTCCCGCAGCACGGGCTCGACGACGCTAAGGGCGACGGGCCCTTGGTCGTCGTCCCTTGGTCCAAGTGGGGCAAGCGCCGGCTCTACGTGAGCACCGCCGACGGAGACCGGGTCGGCTGGGTCGACCTGGACACCGGCGAACGCTCCCTGGCCGTGTCGGGGCGCGCATCCGAATTCGAGGCCGCTATCCAGAGCTATTCTGAGGACGCCTACTTGCCTCGCCGGGGCATCGCAGCTCCCGCTGAACAAGCCCGATCTGCCGCGACGTCACCCCGGAGGGCTGAACCGGAGCCCACCGACCTCACCGGGAATCGGCCGGGCGAGCAGCTCGAGGATCAGATCGCTGCCGCCCTTCAGGCTGGGCAGGAGCCAACGCCTTCAGGCACGGGCCTTTCGGGCGAGCGCGGCTGCTCCGGCTCGGAGCTGGGCGTGCTCGGCGAGCGAAAGGTCGCCGAGGAACTGGACAGGCTGGTCGCGCTGGATCCTCGTTGGGCCTACATCAACTCGATCCCCGTGGGAACCAACAACTCCGACATCGACCACCTGGCCGTCGGCCCCGGCGGAGTCTTCACCATCAACGCCAAGCATCACCACGACGCCAACGTGTGGGTGGGCGAGGACGCACTGATGGTGAGCGGTATCTGGAAGCACTACGTCCGCAACAGCCGGCACGAGGCTGAAAGCGCCAGCAAGCTCCTCAGCGCGACGGCCAACACCGCGGTCAGCGTGCGAGGCCTGATTGTGCCCGTAGGCGTCGCGGACCTCACCGTGAAGGAGCAGCCGTCCGACGTGCAGGTTGTAGACGGATCGCAACTCGTCGACTTCCTGATGAGCCAGCCAGCCGTGCTCGATGCCTACATGATTGCGCTCGTTCTCACCTGCGCACGGCTGAGTACGACCTGGCGTCCGCTGTCGACGAGCTTGATCAGCGGTTAGGGCGACCGTCCCGGCCGTCACGCCTCCATGTTGTCTGGGCGGACCTCGTCCATGTGTCCGCTAGCGCAGGTTGCCCGGCGCCGACGACCGCTGCCTCGGTGGTGTCTGTGGTGGAGCGGCACCAGCAAGCCGAGAGTCCCAGCAACGGATGATTCGTGACTGATGTCACAGAATCGGCAAGGATGAGGATCGTGGATGCCCACGAACTTCGGCGGCAGCTCCGCAGCGCGGCGGTTCGTCGCGATACCGACGCCCTGCTGAGCGTGCTCGCCTCGGACGTCTGGCCCGAGGATGCCCTGCAACTCATCGGGCACGCGTTGGGTGAAGCGCTGGATTCAGGGGTGCCGGAAGCCGAACCGCTCGCACACCGCTGCTCTGCGGAGTTGCGGGAACGGGACTGGGAGGGAGACGACGTCCTCGCCGACGCGCTCGACGCGAGGCTCGGCGAGGGCACGGTCTCCTCGCTGCGCCCTGTGCCGGTCAGCCTGGAGGACGTGGCCACGGCCCTGGAAGGCGGCGAGTTCACCACCGGCGGACGGATCGACCTCGGCACGGGCGAGTTCTGGCCAACGCTTGACCCGGACTACGCCGATCTGGACGACGAGGATGACGAAGAGGACCCTGAGCGCGAGTGGTTGTTGGTGGAGGGCCTGGGCTCGCACGACGGCTACCGGGACATGGAGGCCTTCATCGCGCGCCTCGATGACACCACGATCGCTGATCTCTTGGGCGTCGCCATCCTGGGCAGGGGCGCGTTCCGCCGGTTCAAGGACACCCTCGGCAGGTGGCCGGAACAACTTGAGGCCTGGTACGCCTTCAGCGAGGAACGCAAGCTCGGCCGGGCTCGCGCCTGGCTCGCGGACCGGGGCTACACCCCCGGTTAGCCGTTGCCGCAAGACGGCCGAGGACGGCGAGCGGCGACGACCCGGGCATGGGCTCGAACGGCCCAGCCCATCACTTCAGGTTTGCTCGCGGCCCTGCGGGTGCTCCACCTGCGCGTCTGACCCAGGAAAGACCAGTGCCTCCTGCCCGTCGGGGTGGCGTACGAGGTACGGCGGTGCCCCGTCCGGTCCACGAACCTCGATGATCTCGGCCGTATGGTCGGCCGCACCTGCCGCGCGGCCGTGCACGCGCAACCGGTCACCTACTGCTGCACGCATGACAACTCCTCCCACGAGTCCTATCCAGCAGACTGCACCTTCCCGCGCATTGACGGAAGAGGGAGGCGGCATCGCGGGCCACGTGTCTGTCTTCTTGAACGAGGCCACTGATCAGCGTGAAGCAGTTGCCCCAAGTGTGGCCGATGTAAGCAGGTTGCTCTTGGGCAGCGGCGTGCCGGTGGTGGTAGCCGCCGTCCAGTCCTCGGTGGTGGCGACTGCGGCGAAGTTCGAATTGAGTAGAACCAGCAGGGTTTCGTGGAGGTGGCGCGCGGATACCGAACCGGCCTGGTTCGCCAAGTGGATTGCGCCGGTCGCATCGGAGAGAACTTCGGCGGTGAAGCCGAGTGGCGTGGCAGCGGCTGCCGTGGCAAGGATGCAGTTGTTGGTCATGTAGCCGACCAAGGTGACGGTGTTGACGTCGTGCTGGTGAAGCCATTCTGTGAGATCGGTGTGATCGAAGCAGCTTGCGTAGCTCTTGGTAATTCGCTTCCAGGAGGCGTCGATGTGCGAGTCGAGCTTCGGCTGTAGCGCCCACCCAGAGGATCCGGCGGCGAAGAGTGCAGCGCCCTCAGGTTTCTCGTGCCGCACGATGGCGACCGGAATGCTCTCGCGGGTTGCGACATCGAGTACGGCCAGGATCTTCGCAAGCGATTGGTCGACCGGCGGGAACTGAATGGGCAGTGCACCCGTGAAGTACTCCTGCTGGACATCGACGACGACAACAGCGCGACGCGCTTCGGGCATTTCGGGCTCCAAGTGGACGATTATCTGGGCATTTCTGCTTGATCACCATTGTGCTGTGCCCGGGGCGGGCGCGGAGCAGAATCAACACGGACGAGGTCGGCGCCCTGCTGCCTCAACTGCTGGGGAGATCGGCCAAGTCGCCCCTCACGAGGGACATCTGAGGGCTTGACCCTGACGTTGCGTCAACCCTGCACGCTGGATCGCACGACGCAGAGGGAATGGAGACGCCCATCATCAGCACGACCCCGACCTGGACCGGCATGGTGCCGGTCGACGACACGGCTCTTGCCGTCACCGACTCAGGGGGCTCAGGGCCCTGCGTGGTCTACCTCAACGGACAGTTCGCCACCCAGGGCTACTGGCGGCGGGTCATCGCCGAGCTGGGGTCGGGGTGGCGGCATATCACCTACGACGAGCGAGCCCGTGGGCGGAAGTCGGGACGTTCCGCGGACTATTCGTTCGAGGCCAGCGTCCGCGATGTCGATGCCGTGCTCGACGCTCGGGGCGTCGACCGAGCGCTCGTGGTCGGGTGGTCGTACGGCGCGTTCGTCGCCGCGCACTGGGCGAGTCGCAATCCGGACCGGGCGATCGGCGCGGTGCTGGTCGATGGGGCGCAGCCACACGACTGGCTCACCGACGAGATGGAGCAGGGGATCCGGACGGTCTTCCGTCGCCTGCAATGGCTGATGATGCCACTCCGCGTGACCGGACTGACGCCGCGGATGACCGCGCTGGAGATGGCCGAATGCAACATCGAAGTCGGCAGGCTCGCCCGTGTTCGGGAACTCGGTCCGGTGATGGACAGGATCACCGTCCCGACCCGATACGTCCTCGCATCCGGAACGTCGTTCGGCAGCAAAGGCGATGGGCAGGAGAAGATCCGTGCGAGCGTGCCCGCGGTGGTCGAACGCAACCCGCACATCACGATCCACGCGAAGGTCGCGAGCAATCACGACGCAATCCTCCGCAAGGACTTCCGCGCGGTCGCCGAGGCGGTCCGCGGCGTCGCCGGTTGAGGCAGTCTGGAGCCATGCTCACGATCAGCCAACTGGCAACCTATGCCGGAGTGACGGTGCGAGCAGTCCGTCACTACCACCAGATCGGCCTGCTCGCCGAACCCGGACGGGACCGCTCCGGCTACCGCAGCTACGACGCAGCCGCCGTCGTGCGGCTGATCCGGATCCGCGTGCTGGCGGATGCGGGCGTGCCCCTTGCTCGAGTGCAGGACCTCCTCGTTGCCGGCCCGGATGAGTTCACCCGTGCTGTCGAAGAGATCGACAAGGCCTTGAGGGCCGACATCCGTCGCCTCCAGAGCAACCGCAAGCGGATCGCCAAGCTCGCTGCCGGCGATCACCTGGCTCTTCCCCAGAGCGTCGTGGACTACCTGGACCGGCTGCGCGGGCTCGGCGTCGGCGAGGCCTACATCCAGCTCGAGCGGGACGCCTGGATCATGCTCACCGCGCAGATTCCGCTCAGCATCGACTCCGTGATCGCCGAGAAGCACCGCCATCTGGACGAGGACCCAGATATGACGCAGCTCTACCGCCTCCTCGGCTCCGCACCAGAGTGGTCGCCGGACGATCCGCGCGTGGTCGAACTCGCCGACCTCGTCGAGCGCCTCCGCATCCGCGCTGTTCACAGCGGTGAGGTGGAGATCGGCGGCACCGATCGGACCGACCCGCTCGCGGCCCTGCTGGACGCGGCCATGAGCGAGTCCGCACCAGTCGCTCGACGGTTGTTGGCGATCCTCGAGGAACGCGGGTGGCGTGGCTGGACGCGGCTCGAGAAAGTTCCCGCAGAACGAATCCGAGGCGATCGCTGAGCCCCTAAGCGGAGGTCTCTTCTGGAACTGGTCGCGGTCCCCGCGGGTTCACCGACCCGGATCATCCATACCGACCTGCTCCGCCCGAAGCTCTACGACTACCTGAGATGGGGTGACCACATGAGCATCAAGACCAGCCACGACACCACCGGCCTCGACAACCTCGACCCGGCCGTTCATCCTGCCCGCGACGCGGTGAACTTCCGGCGCATCCTGGCCGCCCGCGAACACATCACCGATGCAGAGGCCCAACAGCACCGGAGGTGGGCTCGCCCACGGCTTCAAGCGTCTTCTCGGTGTTGCCGGTGTCGGCGGGACGTTGCAGGCTGTAGCCCTCGACCTAGCGGAGGTTCCATGGGCAAGTTGATCTACGCGGCAAACACCTCGCTCGACGGTTTCCTCGAGGACGAGACCGGTTCGTTCGACTGGTCCGTGCCCGACGAGGAGGTGCACGCGTTCTGGAACGAGCACGAGCGCCACATCGGCACATCGCTCTACGGGCGACGCATGTACGAGGCCATGCGGGTCTGGGAGGAGGATGACTGGTTGACGAACGAGCCTACGGTGGTGCGTGAGTACGCCGAGATCTGGCGGGACGCCGACAAGGTGGTCTACTCCTCCTCGCTCACCGACGTTTCGACCGCGCGCACCAGGATCGAGCGGCAGTTCGAGCCCGAGGCGGTACGACGGCTCAAGGAGACCTCCGCCTCGGACCTGAGCATCGGAGGCGCGGGGATCGCGGCGGAGGCCTTCCGGCACGGACTGGTCGACGAGTGCGTGCTGCTGCTGTGCCCGGTCATTGTGGGCGGCGGCAAGCCGGCGCTGCCTCGGGGCGTGCGACTCGACCTCGAGCTGCTGGACCACCGGCGATTCGACAACGGCGTGATCTACGTCCGTCACGCTGTCCGATAGGGATGGTCGCGCGACACCCGAAGGCACGCGCTCAGTGCGGCAAAGCAGTGCGATTAGGGATGCCGGGTCGCGCCTGTCCAGGGAGGCGTGGACAGGCGGGGGTCGAGGGTGAAACCACCGGGGCGAGCCGTCTACGTAACGGGACGAGGCTTCGCCAGTCGACGTAGTCCCATGGCACCCACGACAGCGATGTCGGCGATGAGGGCAATGTACGCCCACGCGGATGGGGACCATGTGAACTCGCTCCAGTACCGAGCCATCCCGATCACCAGCAAGGCAGGCAGGACGAGGCTGGCGATGGCCGCAGGACGGATGCGTTCGGCGTCGTCCTCCCACGCCATTGCCACGAACGTCACACCCATGGCCAGTACCCACGAACCTATGGAGCGGCTGGTCAGGGGCGTCAGCGGCCACGCAGTCACGTCGACGATGGAATTCGGCACGGCCACCATAGTCAGCCCCAACAGCACGAGCACAGCGGCGGAGATGGAAAGCAGCCCGCGGTATCCAGCGCCCAGGTCGCGAGCACGGGGCGGATCCTCTCCCGGAGAACGCCACTGAATGACCCACGCGACCGTGATGAGGACCGGGTCGACGATGTAGATGACCAGCCATGCCCACGCAGCAAATCGGGCCGTGACCGAGCCGACGAAATGGAACTTGTCCAGATGAATCAGGGTGGTGATGAGCGTGAGCCACACAAACAGCGTCACGCCAGGCACGCCTACCCGTGCCAAGGCCCAGGTTGGCCGACGCCAACTCAGGAATGACAGGGTGCACGCGGTCCAATAGAAGGCGCCCATGATGGCCGCACTGAAGCCGGCTGGGATGGTCCAGGCGAAGAACTCGTCTGTGTGGTTCGTCAGAACATACAGCTGGAAGCCGGAGGCCAAGGTGAGGACTGCACCAAGGATCAGCACGAACCGCATGAGCGGCACCGTGCGGCGATACCCCGTGCTCATGGGGTCAACACCACCCCGAATCCCTGGCGGGCCAGCTTGAGGAGCACATGCCCGGGCTCCAGGAGTTGGCTGACCTTCTGGGCGGAGAGCAGTTCCAGTTCACTCAGTGCCCGCTGGTACTCAACGCTGCCCCTTCGCCGGGCAGCGGCCAGCACTCGGGTGTTGCGCCACGTCTTGCTTCGCGCCTCACGGAGGAACCGCTTGGTTCCCAGTCGATTCAGTGGCCTCAGTACGGTGTCAATCCACGTGCGGTCCCCGGGCAGCTCCTCGGTGCGCAACAACCCGTCTTCTGCCGCCACCCGGCCCGCAAGAATGGAGTCGACGTGACGGTGATCAGAATGTCGTAGCGCCAGAACCTTGTCATCGCTGAAACCGGCCTCGGGGATCACCGCCACCAAGGCCTGCGGAAGGTCGTAGTTGATGTGGGCATTCATCCCTAACAAGACATGTCGCAATGGGGGGAGTCGCTCGCGGGATGCTTCGAAGGCCACCTGCCACGGTCGAGGTGTAGCGCCATTCCGACGCCAGGCATCCAACGCCTCGAGATACAGATCGGCGAACGCCACGTCCCATGACTCGACCCAGTGATTGTCGACGAATCCGCCGCGAGCGATCTCTTCGCGCACAGCGTGAGTCGTCCGGTTGTAGGTGCGGTGAAAGATACGACAACGATCGCCGGCCTCGACCAGCTCCGACTCAATCGCGTCCAACTTCACGATCAGGGCATCAAGGCGTGGCGTCGCCCAGTCCTCAGGCCCACCGACGCTCTGACCCATCGGGGGAAGGTACCAGACTGGGCCGCCAGGCCGCGACCCTCACAGGATCGCCACCCACCCGGGTGACTCGCTAGCCTCCGCGCAATCGGCGGCAGAACCTGACGTCCCGTGCGCGATACGTCGAGGTGGACTTGAAGGGTTGCCAAGGCGCAGGGTCCACTCGGGATGTCACAGGATCGCTCCTGCGTCATCACGATGGCCCGGGGTCGGGCAGGCCGAAGCCAAGTGGCAAGCATCCCCATTGCCGTACGGCGCTGCCGGGCGCAGAGTGGAACGGTTCTAGTGAGGAGAGCCATGCCCAGTGGTTACTTGCCGGGCCTCAACCGGACCTGGTATCGCGTCGGAGCGATCTTGATGATCGTGCTCGGGGTGGTCTTGTCGATCCTGACTTTCACCGGCGTGATCGGCGGTGGGATCGTGATGGGGATCCTGTGGATCGTGGTGGCCCTGGCGGGCGCCGTCGGTCTTGCCGACGCACTGCGGAACGGTTGACCGGGCCCTCAGCCGTCACCGGGGGTGCCCGCGACGATTGTCATGGCCGCCACTTCACCGTAGGCCGCGCGCAGCCGCGCCGGGTTTCAGCCGGTCCCATCCCGTCGCTGGTCTCCATCCCCGGACCGGACTTGGTCGACTGCGAGGTTGGCCAGTTGGTCCGCCCGATCATTGCCGTGCTGAGTCAGCCGGCATTCCTCGGCAGATTGGCCCATGCCAGGTGCGTCAGATCCGGGCGTCCTGATCGACCCGCTAGGTGGGGCAGGCTCGGAGGCTCTGGATCTGGGCTCCTCCTGAGCAGAATCCGGGCCAGCGTCCGGCCCAGTCCCAGGGGGCCTGGAAAGGACCGCTTCTAGCCCTGGCTTATTCCCTCCACCACCAGGTGCGCCATGAGTTCGGCCTGGTTCACTGCCAGGTCGACGCCGAGGTCGGTCTCGAAGAGCCACCGATTTCTGCGGGTTGTTCACGCGCGCAAGTACCCGGGAGACGCCGAACTCGAACTTCGCGAGGGTCGCGATGGTTAGGTTGGTCTCATCGGCGCCGGTCACTGCGCATAGGACGTCGGCCGATCCGGCGCCGGCCCGTTCGAGAACGGCCGAGTCCGTTCCACTGCCGGCCACGATCACGGCTCCGGGAAGATCGTGCGGAAGCCTGGCGAGTGACTGCCTGCGCGCACTTCGACGATCGTGACCTGGCATCCCGTGGCGACCAGTAGCTCGGCCACGTGGCTGCCGACCTGCCCGCCGCCGACGACTACGATCTTCATGTCCGTTCCCCCCTGGTCACTTTCGCCCAAGCATGGACTTGAGCCGAGGCTTTGAGGCCGACATCACGGCGAAGCAGAGGATGTCCCCTCCGCGGAGCTTGGTTCCCGAGATCGGGATGAAGGCATGGGTACCCCGCTCGATAGACACGACCTGGATCTCCCCGATCGCCGTCAATGCGCTGACTGGCGCGCCGACCAAGAGAGCCGGAACCTCGATTCGCACCAGGTCGAGGTCACTGTCGCCCATAGTCAGTACGGCTTCGAACTGCTCGAAGCTGAGGAGTTCGCAGATCCGGTCGACTCCCCAGGTGATGGTCGAGACCGATTGCACTCCCAGTGAGCGATACAGGTGCGCCTGGCGGGCGATCGTGGAGCCGGGCGATCACCTGAGGGACTTTGAAGCGGCTGCGACCGATCCTGCCGATCAGGGCGTTGGCGTCGTCGCTGCCGGTGGTGGCGACCACGGCCTCCACCCTGCCGATACCGGCCGCATCCAGGACGGCGCGGTCGAATCCCACCCCTTCAATGGTTCGCCCAGGAAGTCCGCGCCGAGCCGCCGGAACGCCTGCGGGATTGGTGTCTACCACGGTGACGTCGTTTCCCCTGCGGGCCAGCTCCAGCGCCAGGCTGGAGCCCAGCTTCCCGCAGCCGATGACGATGACCTTCATCCTTGTTGCCCCTTCTTGGCTGTTGCGGCGCGGCGGCGCGCCACGATCTTGCGCAGTTCGTCCAGGAACACCATCGGAATCGGCAGCAAGATCAGGTATACCCAGTCGAACGGACCGATTGCTGCGGTCCCGAAGATCCCCTGCAGGACGGGGACGTAGATGATCGCGCTAAGCAGTGAAATCTCGACCGCTATGCCAGCCAGCACCTGCCGATTGGAGAACAGTCCGACCCTGAACAGGGACTGCTGGTCGGTGCGGCAGTTCAGAACTGCGCCGATCTGGCAGAACACGATCGCTGCCAGCGTCATTGTCGTCGCCTGCTCGTAAACCGGCCCTGAGGCCGCCAGCGGCACCGCTGGCCAGCCGTTCCTGCACGTTGACGTAGAAGTACGCCGACATGGAGAAGATCGTCTCCAGCAGGCCGTACCAGACAAACGCCTTTATCAGGACCGACCGGTTCATCAGTCGCTCCGTCGGAGCCCGAGGTGGCCGATCCATCACGCCGGGTTCGGGTCGCTCCGTGCCGAGCCCGAGCGCGGGAACCATGTCGGTGCCCAAGTCGATGGCGAGGATCTGCATCACCGTGAGCGGTAGTGGGATGCCGCCTCTGGATAACAGGAAGGCAGCGGACGGGGCTCCTTCGGACATGTTGCTGGTGAGGATGTAGGTGAGGAACTTGCGGATGTTCCCGTAGACACCGCGGCCCTCCTCGATGGCCCGGACGATGGAGGCGAAGTTGTCGTCGGTGAGGATGATGTCGGCGGCCTCCTTGGCCACGTCGGTGCCGGTGATCCCCATCGCCACGCCGATGTCGGCCTTCTTCAGCGCGGGGGCATCGTTGACGCCGTCCCCAGTGACGGCCACCACCTCGCCCATTGCCTTGAGCCGACTCACCACCCGGAACTTCTGCTCGGGCGCAACCCGAGCGAAGATCACCTCGCCTGTGAGGGCTTCGTCCAGGTCGGCGTCCGAGCAGCGACTCCAGTTCCGTCGCCTGAGATCACCCGGGGGTGGCTGCCCTCGACGATACCGATTCGTTTCGCGATCGATTCGGCGGTCAGGCCGTAGTCGCCGGTCACCATGATGATCCGGATCTGCGCCCGGCGGCAGGTGGCCACGGCTTCGGCGACTTCGGTGCGCGGCGGGTCGGCCATCACTACCAAGCCGACGAAGCTGAGCTGCTGTTCGACCACCTCCTGGGTCAGGTCGGTCAGCTTGGGGAGCCGGTCGTTCGGTCCACCGAGGAGCCGGTAGGCGACGGCTAGGACCCTCAGTGCGCTGCGGGCGAAGCCGTCGTTGGCGGCCATGATGTCGAGCCGATCCTGCTCGCTGATCGGCGAACGGACGCCGTCCCGCGAGATGGTTGTGCACAGGGCGAGCACCTCTTTCGGAGCACCCTTGACGTAGGCGACCCGCGAGTACCCGTCGAGCGGTTGAACCAGCTGGTGGATTGTGGTCATGCGCTTGCGCCTTGAGTCGAACGGTAACTCGCGGATGCGGGGCTGGTCGTGCTGTAGCGCCGCGACGTCGATCCCACCCTTGGCGGCCACCACAGGCAGACAGGCTTCGGTGGGATCGCCCAGCACCGTATAGCGGTCGCTCTCGTCGCCAGGAGGCAGGAGCCGGGCATCACTGCACAAGGCCGCGCCAGCCAACAACCGATACAGGTTCGGGTCGCGCTGCGCGTGGACGGGTTGTCCGTCGAGAAGGATCTCACCGAGCGGTGCGTAGCCGCGTCCGGTGACCTCGAAGCAGCGGCCGGGCAGCCAAAGGTCGCAGACCGTCATCTCGTTCTGGGTCAGCGTCCCAGTCTTGTCCGAGCAGATGACCGTTGTGCAGCCAAGGGTCTCGACGGCCGACAACTTCTTCACGAGAGCGTGCTGCTTCGACATGCGCTGCACCGCCATGGCCAGGGACAGTGTCACGGTGGGCAAGAGCCCCTCGGGAATGAACGCGACGATCATGCCAAGGGCGAAAATGAATGCCTTCGGCCAGGGTTCGGCCACGACGAAGACGCCCGCCAGGAAGAAGACCGCGCCCGTGCCGAGAGCGATCGACGACAGCTGCTTGGTCAGCCGGTCGAGTTCCAGCTGGAGAGGGCTGGGCTCGTCCCTCAACGACTGAGTCAGATGCGCGATACTACCGAACACCGTTCCCATGCCGATGGTGGTGACAGCGGCTCGGCCCGTCCCGCTGGAGACGCTGGTGCCGGCGAAAACCAGGTTTGGAATGTCGGTCGCCGCCAGTCCGCTGGCGTGGATCGGGTCGGGGCTCTTGCGCAGCGGGCTCGACTCCCCGGTCAGGGTGGACTGGTCCACCTGCAAGTCGGCGCCTGCCAGCAGACGGGCGTCGGCGCTGATCCGGTCGCCCTCGCCGAGGATGATCACGTCACCGGGGACAAGATCATCCGACAGGACCTGCAGCTCGCCACCGTCCCTGACCACGCGGGCGAAGAAGAGAGCATCTTCTTCAGCTCAGCGGTCGCACGCTCCGCCCGATACTCCTGCCAGAAGCTGAAGACGCCGTTGATGACGTTCACAGCCCAGATCGCCAACCCCAGCTGCGGCTGGCCAGCGAAGAAGGCGACCAGCCCCCCGAACCACAGGAGCCAGGCCATCAGACTGACGAACTCGGCAAGGAACACCAGGACGATCGGGGTCTTTCGCTCGGCGGTGATGGTGTTCTTGCCGTAGCGGGCCTGGCGCTCGGCTGCTTCGGCTGCGGTCAGTCCCTCTGGCCGCGAATCCAATGCGTCGAGCGCTTCGCTCGGCTCCAGCTCGCTGAGGTGATCCTGGGAATCCGAGCGGGCATCGCGGACCGCACCATCGAGCCTGCCCGACGACTCAGAAAGCGAAACCGTCCTGCCCATAGGTCTCCTCGCCCTTTGATCATAGGCCCGCTCAATCACCGGTACCTGGGCTCGGTCCGGACGGCCGGACCGCGGATTCGAGCGACCCATCCGATGGTGCGCGCCCGCTCCGGCGGCCCGTTTCACGGGCTCATGTCAATGCCGCTCGAAAACTGGTCAGTTTCGCCGCCGAGTAGTGGGTCGAGGGGCACGGCGGCAAAGAACATCAGCGGCAGCAGTGCAAGCTGCAGTCCTGACTCGAGGAGTCCGCAGCACGCGTTTGCCGCCAGAATTGCGACGAGGATGATCGTGTCCTCCTGCCCAGCCAGACGGCGAGCACCAATCACCCCGCTGCGATGGTGGCGCAGGGCGAGGACGGCGGCAGAGGATGCGGGCCGACCGAGCAATTGCTCGACTACTGCATCTTGATGACTGTTACGGGAATGTGGAATCTCCGTTGGACCCGGTGAGGGATGTCAAGTCGCAGCCAGCGCGACACTGCCGGCGGCAGCGTGGACAACGCGACCTCGTCGACGTGTTCTCGTGTCAGGATTTCCTTGATGGCCTTGGCGGGATCTGGGTTTCCGACCTCGCCGTCCACGGCGGCGCCCCAGCTCCTCAGCAGTTCAAGTCCATACTCCAGTCGCGATCGAGCATGTGCGTAGTCGTCCTCCGTCGCGGCAGACAACTCAGCCGGCCCCAGGACTGAATCCGCAACGGCAAGCCAACCTGGCGGATCGTCCTTGACACGGCGGGGCGTAGCCGGAACCAGCAAGGTGAACCGACACCCGGCATCGGCCATGCGACTCTTGACGAACTCGGCCATCTCGAGACTCCCGAGAGTCTCGTTGGCGACCAGCAGCACTCGTACCATGATCGTCACCTCCGATCGTGCCCAACGGGCTGAGCCAATCTTCGCTCCCGTCCTGTCGCCTGTCGATGCCGAAATCTGCCGTCCGGCAGTTCCCCCTGACGACTGCCCGGCTACCGAGCAATCGGTAATCAAGTGCTGACTACTCCGGGGCACTCGTCCGGCGTGTCGGCAACGCTCGAAAATGAGGCCACTTCGACGCGTTTCGGCCTCAGATTCGAGCGTCGTCCACACGGCGGCCCGAGCGGACGCAATCCACGGGCGATTCCGGATGTTCCTTGGTCACGGGGACCTGACCAGGGTCGGGCGAGCCCGGGTGGGTGGCGCGTCCCCTGGCGTGGTCTGGCGTCGCTTGAGCCTGTCAGGTTGCCTCTTGTGGCCCGTCGAGCCTCGGCAATTGTCCGCAGATCTCTCGGGGCTGGCGGGCCGAGAATTGACGTTGGTGGGGCGAGGTCGGGGAGATGGGGGGACTCGGTGGGCAGGAAGACCCGGAAGTGGGCGGCTGCGCTGGCCTTCCTGTTGCTCATCTGTGGCTGCACGTCGGGCCCCGCGCCGGCGGTGTCGCCGGCCGGTATCGACTCGGGTGTTCTGGCGCAGAAGATTGAGGACTTCATTGCCTCGCAAGTGCCGGAAATGGACACGGTGCGGGCGGTGTTGGTCGTTGTCGATGGCCAGAGCAAGCTGGAGCATTACCGTCACGGATTTGGCGCCAGCGACCACGAGCATGTCCACTCCGTCACGAAGAGCGTCTTGTCGGCCCTGATCGGGATAGCGATCGGGGAGGGCCTTATCTCAGGTCTGGATGATCCGCTGCGAGAACTGTTGCCCGAGTATCGGTCGAAGATGGACGCGTCGGCTGCCCGGATAACACTTCGCCAACTCATGGACCATAGCGGCGGTTTTGTCGACGGCCCAGCCATGTTCGGCGTGACCCAGGAGGTACTGGCGGGTCGCCGTGATCTGGTGGCTTGGGCGCTGTCCGAAGGCCCCACCAAGACTCCCGGGACCGAGGTGGTGTACTCGAATGTTGGTGCCCACCTGGTCAGCGCCGTGCTGTACAGCGCTCTGCAGCGACATGGGTCGACGAAGGGCCAGTCTGTGCTCGACTATGCCCGGACCAAACTGTTCGACCCGCTCGGTATCGACACCCGGCCCCGGGTCGAAGGTCGCATCAACATCGAACTCGACGTTGACTTCGCCGGGCCAGGTTTCGGCTGGGCCCGGCTCGGCAAACTGGAGTGGGGTGCGGGCGGTCTGCGGCTCACCGCCCCGGACATGGCCAAGTTCGGTCAACTGTTCCTCAACGACGGCGTCTGGGACGGCAACCGGCTCTTGCCACAAGGTTGGGTGGCTGAGGTGTCGGCACCCAGCCGGCTCGACCCGGCATACGGGCTGCTGTGGAGGCGCGCCCGTGAAGGTTGGCCCTGCGCGGTCGGCTGGGGCGGACAACGCATCTACGTCATCCCCGACCGGCGCGCACTGATCGTGACCCTCACTGACACCAAGACAAGCAACTATCCCCTCGACGAAGTCGACGAACTGGTTGGCCAAGTCGTGGTGCCGGCACTCGGCTGACAACATCAGAGGATGTGTCGGTCGCCGCGATCACAAACGGTGCCCGCGGCATTAGGGGGTTCGCATAGGTCTAATCCCGCAGACGCGGCTGGCGGGCCGATGGCCTCGAGGGCAACCCGATCTCGAACATCCTGCATTCGGCAGATCCGGTCGTATCACGTGCATATCCCCGACGAGCGTGCGCACGTCGGCAGAGTCGTGCGTCTTGCCACGATGCGACAGCGGTTCGGGACACGCGGCGCCAGCCCGATACCCGCGAGTTCAATCAGCGCGCTCGACAAGCTTCGACAAGCGCTCGGCGATCTGCCGATCGCGGTCCTTCGCGGCGTGCTGGCAGAGCTGCGCGGCTATCGAGGTCGAGTGCCCAAGGCGGGCCTGGAGTTCGGCGTTGGGCGGGCCGACGAGGCATCGCGGGGCCTCCATTTCGTGCGATATCTACCCCGAATCGTGCGACATCTCACCCTACGTCGGCCCATACGTGACCAACAGAGCTTCGCCACTTCGACGATATAATCCCTAGTCACGGAGCCGAAATCCCTTGTGGGCCCACTGGGACTCGAACCCAGAACCCGCGGATTAAAAGTCCGCTGCTCTGCCAATTGAGCTATAGGCCCAGCGCGTGAGCGCCTCACGTAGCGTACCGGCGGGTGACCGGGCCGTGCACACTGGATGCGTGGATGCGCGCTACCTCGGGATCGGACTGGTGCTGGTCATCGGCATCGCCGTGGTCGTCTACGGCTGGCTGGCCGACCGCAGCGACACCAAGCGCCGCCAGGCGGCCCTCGACAACCCGCCCGATCGCCCGATCCCTGGCCTGAGTCCCCAGGCTGCCCCTCCCAGCTACGTCAGTGATGCCGGCTCCCTGAAGGCCGCCCGCACCGAGACCGCGCTCACCCCGGACGCCCGCACCAGCCTGCAGCAACGCCTCACCGGCGCCCCGAGCCTGCACCACGGCCACGCGGCCGCCGAGTTCGCCACCGACGCCGACAGCGGACTGTGCGTGCTCACCAAGCCGCGGATCCTGGTCGCCGACGAGCCGATCACCACGATCCGCGAACTGTTGCCGTTCCTGCAGAAGGCCTCCGTTGGTTCCGAGCCCATTGTGATTGTCGCCCCGGCGATCGATGAGGCCGTCCTCGGCACTCTGCGGGTGAACGCGACGAGCGGCACCCTCGATATCGCCGCGGTGCTGCTGCCCGACGTCGGGCAGCGGCGGGCGCTGTGCTCGCTGGTCGGGGGCAAACCACTCTCGCACCAGGACCTGCAGGCCGGCTACTTCCCGGAGTCTGCCATCGGGACCTGCCCTACGTGGGTGAGCAGTTCCGAGCGGTTGTGGATTCTGGCTGATTGAGGCGACCAGCGAATCCGGCGCTCGACCAGCGATTCACCGGCTTGGTAGAGACCGTATTGAGGCGAAAGGTCTCAAGTGATCCTCTAGGTGATTCTTAGGCTCTGCTGGAGCGTTCAGGCGTAGCCGAGGTCGTCCAGTTCGTGGTCGTCGATGCCGAAGAAATGGGCCACTTCGTGCAGGACGGTGATGCGCACTTCCTCGATCAGCTCCTCCTCGCTGTCGACCAGCCGGAGCAGGGGCCCGCGGAAGATCAGGATCCGGTCGGGCAGCACCCCTGAGTACTGCGAAGTGCGGTCTGACAAGGGGGTTCCATCGTAGAAGCCGAGGACGTCGCCTAGTTCTTCAGGCGGCTCCTCCTCGATGATCAGGGCGCAGTTCTCCACCAGGTCGAACAGCTGCTGGGGGATCTCCTCCAACGCCGAATCGACCAGTTCCTCGAATCTCTCGGGCGTTACCGACAGCGCCATGCATCCACCCTAGCGGCCCCGTCCGCCCATAAATCACACGAATGTCATTAACCGGAGCCGGATTGGGAGTTGAGGGTATTCCCGTGACGCCAATCCCGCCGGTGATTACAGTCCGTGACATCTGAGGCAGTCGTGACGGGTGTGACGAAAGTCACGGGGAAGACCCATCGCCCTGCCTCACCTCAACGTTTGCGAGCTGACCCGGAAGGACCTGCCGAATCGTGAAGAGACTGTTGGGCGCCAGCCACGCCGCCGTGACCTGGGTTGTGGTCACCGCGTCGCTGGTGACTGCCGGGCTCATCTTCGCGGTTGAGGCAAGGGCCGCGGACAAGACCTACATCGCGACCACCACCGTCGAAGTCCGCTCGGCCGCTGCGACGACCGCCGAGGTGCTCGGCCAACTGGCCAAGGGCGCCCACGTGCTGGCCGCCGGCCCGACCGAAGGCGACTGGCTCCCGATCGAGTACGCCGCGACCACCGGCTACGTCGCCCGCGCCAAGGTGTCCCTCGACAAGACGACGGCCACGGTGGTCAGCAAGGGCCCGGCCGGCAAGAAGACCGCAGCGGTGAACGTGAACGTCCGCGCCACCGCCAGCCTGGACGCAGCCGTCGTCGCCGTCCTGAAGAAGACCACCGTGGTGAAGGTGACCGGGCTGGCCACCGCCGGCTTCACCCAGGTCACCCACGATGGCAAGGCGCGCTGGATCTACACCGAGTTCGTCTCCACGGCCACCGACACCACGCCGGACACGGTGGCCAGCCACACCACCACCAGCAAGCTCGCCCTGCGGACCGCAGCTTCGGTGACCGCCACCAGTCTTGGCAACATCACCACCGGCTCGAAGCTGGGCACCACCGGCATCCACTCCGACGCCTACAGCCAGGTCGTCTACAACGGGAAAGTCGGCTGGGTGGTCACCGGCTACCTGAAGGCCGACGCCGGCACCCCGGCCCAGTTCGTCCTGCCGCTGCGCAAGGCCACCCTCTACGTGACCTCCTCCGGCGTGACCATGCGGGCCGCGGCCGACGCCGAGTCGGCCAAGGTCACCACCCTGGACGCCGGGACGCTGATGCGGACCACCGGCGCAACCAAGAACTCCTACACCGGGGTCATCTGGGACGGGACCACCAAGTGGGTGCCCACCAGCTACCTGGCCGCCAGCTTGCCGACAGCTGACCTCGGCTCATCGAGCCTGAACAAGCTGGAGCCCTACGGCAAGGCGGCAGTGATCGACATCCGCGCCAAGTTCCCGCAGATCAAGACGATCCACGGCTGGCGGTCCTCCAGTTCCTACTCCAGCGACCACCCGAACGGCCGGGCGATCGACAACATGATCCCGTCCTACAAGACCAACAAGGCCCTCGGGGACGCCCTGGCCGAGTACGTGATCGCGAACGCCAAGCGCCTCCACGTCACCTACGTGATCTGGCGGCAGCGCACCTACCGGATCACCCGCGGCGCCTGGGTCAAGATGTCCGACCGCGGCGGCGACACCGCCAACCACATGGACCACGTGCACGTCTCCTTCGAGCCGAGTTAGTGCACCGACCTCCCCCCGAACTGAACGGCCTCCGTCTTCCCCCTGGGCGGAGGCCGTTCAGCGTCCAGAGCCCGGTTTGAGCCTTGTCGGGCCCGCCCCGTATAGTTTCGGCTCAGGTCCCCATCGTTTAGCGGCCTAGGACACTGCCCTTTCAAGGCAGCAGCGCGGGTTCGAATCCCGTTGGGGATACCCAAGTTGAAGGCCCTTGCCGAAGTAGACTTCGGCAAGGGCCTTCAACTTCACAGCCACAGAATCGGAGCCGTCGATGAAGAAGGTTGACCCCTGGACCAGTCGCGTAGCGTTCGCCGGCGTCTCAGCCTTGACGGTGCTCACCTGGTACGCCCTTCCGGATGCGGTTCGCAGCCGCCGGGCCCGGTGCATCATCAAGGCCGGGCTCCTCGGCGTGACCGCCGCGGGCGTAGCGATGGTCCCGCAGGTGTTCCCGGAAGCCAGCCAATTCAAGCCGGAGCCGCCTGCCGACCTGCCCGTCCCAGCACTTGGTGCCGTGGCCCTGGCAGCCACTGCGGTCTCCGTGGGCGGCACAATCTGGTTTGAGAAGGCCATCTACGCCTTCGGGGAGCGCCGACGGGAACGTGGCGTCCGCTGTGCCCACACCCCCACCGCGGTGGCGATGGCGCTGGTCACCGGCGCCGGCGCCCTCG
Source organism: uncultured Actinomycetota bacterium (assembly GCA_963848845.1). Classification (GTDB taxonomy): domain Bacteria; phylum Actinomycetota; class Actinomycetes; order Propionibacteriales; family Propionibacteriaceae; genus Propionicimonas. The sequence continues at coordinate 500,063 of CAWKFH010000004.1, read as the reverse complement.
TGGACTGGACGAAGCTGGCCCGGAAGATCACCAATAGCTGAAGCATCCGCAGACCCGGACTCGGCAGCCTGAACCGGCCCGGGAAGCGTCAGCTGACCGTTACCACCCGCTCCTCTGCTGTCCCGAGAATCCAGCGTCCGGTCGTGGCCAGGTCGACGTTCTCGGGTTGCCAGCGCAGGGCGTTCAGCCACGGCAGGGCCAAGCGGGCGGTGGTCGCTCCCGGTGGCTGTCCCAGGACCTCCAGCTGGCCCCTGGTGACCACTGCCAGCGATCCCCCGCTGGCCAGGTCGCTGAGGGTGCACAGGCGCCTGCCCGGCTCCAGGTCGGACGGGGCGACGCCCTGCTCACCGGCCTGCAGCATCGAGCGCTGCGCGTCCCTGCTGATCCAAAGGGGCGCCGGATCGGCGGCGAGCGAAGTGATGGCGACGTCGCGTCCAGCGTTCGGCCGGCCGATGCGGTTGGCGTTGGCTGCCATCCGCTCCACGCGCCCGGGGTCGGCCAGCAACTGGTCCAGCTTGTAGCCGACGGTGGTGGCGTAGTTGCAGCGCACCGCGGCCCCCTCCTCCAGCAGGTAGTCGGCGTTGCGGACCTCCTGGCCGGGGATCGGGTTGATGATCACCATCGGCAGCCCGGCGGCCATGCATTCCGAGGACGACAGCCCGCCGGGCTTCCCGACGAACAGGGTCGCGACCCGCATCAGCTCGGCCATCTCGGTGGTGTAGCCCAGCACCCGGTAGGACGCGGCCTTCTCGGCCACCAGCGCCTCGATGGAGTCCTTCAGCTCGGTGTTGCGGCCACAGACGACCACCGCCTGGAAGGGGTTGGCCATCCGCAGCGTCTGCTGCACGATCTGGGTGGTGTACGGGCCGCCGGCGGCCCCAGCGGAGATCAGCACCACCGGCACGTCCGGACGCAGGTCGAAACGCTGCAGGATCGCCTCCCGGTCGACCGGTTCGGCCGGACCCGGGCCCACCGGGATGCCCGAGTCGGTCACCCGGTCGGCCGGGACCCCGGTGCTGATCAGGAACTGCCTGGACTCGTCGCGGGCGGCGAAGAAGTGGTGGAACGGGCTGGTCAGCCAAAGGCCCTGGAAGTCGAAGTCGGTGGTGACGACGGTCAGCTTCGCGTGCAGGTGCTTGCGGGCCAGCATCAGCGACACCAGGCGGGCCGGCAGGAAGTGGGTGCAGATCACCACGTCCGGGTCGTACTCGCGCAGATCCCGGACCATGCCGATGGTGTTCAGCTGCTCCAGCCACTTCACGAACGGCACCATCTTGAACGGCGGGTCGGCGTTGTCGTAGCCCCAGCCGACCAGCCACGGGGCCTCGGAGACCAGCGCGAAGTAGGCATCGTCGTAGAGCCGGTTGAACACATCGCTGGTGGTCTCGAGGATGTCCAGCCGGCGCACCTCGTCGTCCCCGCCCAGGTCGGCAAGAGCTGCCTCGATCGCACCCGCCGCCATGTTGTGCCCGGAGCCCACTCCGGCGGCAAGAATCATCACCCGTCGGCCCATGCCGTACAGGCTATTCCAGGGGGTCGATTTTCGCCCGGGTGAGGCCGTACGTTATAGTTTCGGGGCTGGCCGGGTACCGGTTGGCGAGGCCTATCCAGGCCCCGTAGCGCAGTTGGTTAGCGCGCCGCCCTGTCACGGCGGAGGTCGCGGGTTCGAGTCCCGTCGGGGTCGCTGAAGCGCTATTGCTTCTCTCGGCCAGGTAGCTCAGTTGGTAGTAGCGTTCGCCTGAAAAGTGAAAGGTCGGCGGTTCGAGCCCGCCCCTGGCCACCACATCCCGACGACTCGATGCAGCGATCCAGAAATGGGCCCGGCAATCGCTGGGCCCGTCCCTTTCCGGTTCTGCGTCAGCCGACGGTCTCCACCACGGCCAGCGGCTCGGCGAAGTGGCAGGCGCTCTCGTGGGCGCTGACGCCGTCGGGACGGCCGACCAGGACCGGCTCCTCGATGCTGCACTTCGCCTGCGCCTTCCAGCACCGGGTGTGGAAGCGGCAGCCGGACGGCGGGTTCGCCGGGGACGGCACGTCGCCGACGAGCATGATCTGCGTCCGGTTGTGCGCCACCTCCGGGTCTGGCACCGGAACCGCCGACAACAGCGCCTGGGTGTAGGGGTGCGTCGGGCGCTCGTAGATCTGGGAGTCGTCGCCGATCTCGGCGATCTTGCCCAGGTACATCACAGCCACCCGGTCGGAGATGTGTCGCACCACCGACAGGTCGTGGGCGATGAAGATGTAGGCAAGGCCGAGGTCGCGCTGCAACTGCTCGAGCAAGTTCACCACCTGCGCCTGCACCGACACGTCCAGCGCCGAGACCGGCTCGTCGCAGATCAGCACCTTCGGGTTGAGCGCCACTCCGCGGGCCACCCCGATCCGCTGCCGCTGGCCACCGGAGAACTGGTGGGGGTACCGGTTGATGTGCTCCGGCGACAGGCCAACCAGGTCCAGCAGTTCCTGCACGCGCTTGCGGCGCGAACCCTTCGGCGCCACATCCTTGTGGATCTCGAACGGCTCACCGATGATGTCGCCGACGGTCTTGCGGGGGTTCAACGAGGTGTACGGGTCCTGGAACACGATCTGGATGTCGCGGCGCATCCGCCGCATCGCTGCGCCCTTCTGCGCATACATGTCCACACCGTCGAAGATCACCCGACCGCTGGTCGGCTCCTCCAGCCGCATCAGCAGCCGTCCCAGGGTGGACTTGCCGCAACCGGATTCGCCCACCACGCCCAGCGTCTCACCCTTGTACAGGTCGAACGACACCCCGTCCACCGCCTGCACGTGGCCGGTGGTGCGTCGGATCACGCCACTCTTGATCGGGTAGTGCTTGACCAGGTTCTCTGCGGAGAGGATCACTTCCCTACTCACCGGCGAACACCTCCTCCTTGCGGTGGCAGGCCGCCGCGCGCTGGGGCGCGACCTGCTCCAGCGGCGGGATCTTCTCCCGGCAGATGTCGATCGCGTACGGGCACCTCGGGTTGAACGGGCAGCCCGGCGGGATCTCCAGCAGGTTCGGCGGCAACCCGCCGATCGCGCGCAGCTTCTGGCCCTTCATGTCCAGCCGCGGGATCGACTCCAGCAGGCCCTTGGTGTACGGGTGGGCCGGACGGGCGTAGATGCCGTGGACCCCGGAGGTCTCAACGATCCGTCCCGAGTACATCACGGCGATCCGGTCGGCGACGCTTGCCACCACGCCCAGGTCGTGGGTGATCAGGATCAGCCCCATGCCCGATTCCTGCTGCAGCTCCTTCAGCAGGTCCATGATCTGGGCCTGCACGGTCACGTCCAGGGCCGTGGTCGGCTCGTCGGCGATCAGCACGGCCGGGCCGAGGGAGATGGCCATCGCGATCATGATGCGTTGCCGCATGCCGCCGGAGAACTGGTGCGGATAGGCCCGCACCCGCTCCTTCGCCGCCGGGATCCGCACCCGCTCCATCAGCGTCAACGCCTCGGCCTGCGCGTCGGCGCGACTCAGCCCGCGGTGGACGCGGAACATCTCCGCGATCTGCCAGCCGACCGGGAACACCGGGTTGAGCGCGCTCAGCGCGTCCTGGAAGACCATCGCGATGCCGGCGCCACGCACCGCCTGACGCTCCTTCTCCGGCAGCTTCAGCAGGTCGGTGCCGCGGAAGAACACCTCGGCCGCCGGTGACGTACCCGGGCGGTGTGTCGAGGATGCCCATGATCGCCTGTGCGGTGACCGACTTGCCCGAGCCCGACTCGCCGAGGATCGCCAGGGTCTCGCCCTCGCGCAAGTCGAACGACACTCCGTTGATCGCCTTGGCGACACCCTCACGCATCCGGAACTCGACCTGCAGGTCGCGGACATCGAGCAGCAGCTCTTCGGCCTGCTCGGCGCCGGCCGGTTGGGCCTGTGTCATGGTGCTCACCTCAGTTTCGGATCTAGGGCGTCACGCAGCGCGTCGCCCAGCATGATGAAGGCGAGGACCGTCAGCGAAAGGAACAGGGACGGGAACAGCAGCATGTGCGGGGCCGCACGCACCAGGCCCAGCGCGGAGCCGGCCGAGATGTCGATACCCCACGACACCGCCGGCGGCTGCAGGCCGATGCCAAGGTAGGCAAGGGTCGCCTCAATCGCGATGTAGACGCCAAGGTTGATCGTCGACACCACGATCACCGGCGCGACGGCGTTCGGCAGGATGTGGTTGAAGATCAGCCGGCCGGACGAGGCGCCCAGCGCCCGGGCGGCGTTGACGTAGTCGTTCGGCTTCACCTGAAGCACGCTTGAGCGCATCAGCCGGGCCACCGACGGCCACCCGAAAATCACGAGCACGGCCACGACCTGCAGCACCTGCGCGAAGAACGGGGTGTCCAGGCTGGGCGGGAGAGACGTACAGGAACAGGATGCCGGCCAGCAGCAGCGGGATCGCGAAGAAGATCTCGCCGATCCGGGAAAGCAACGAGTCGAGCCAACCGCCGTAGAAGCCGGAGACCAGGCCGATCACGCCACCGAGGACGACCGTGCCAAGCGTGGCCAGCACGCCGACAGTTATCGAGGCCCGCGCGCCGTAGATGGTGCGGGCGTACACGTCGTAGCCCTGCGCGGTGGCACCGAACCAGTGCTCCGCCGAGGGTGGCTGGCGTGCGATGGAGAGGTTTCCGTAAGTCGGGTCAATGCTGGTGAACAGCTGCGGTGCGATCGCCATCACCAGGAACAGCGTGATCAGCGCTGCGGAGATCCAGAACAACGGGTTGCGCCGCAACTCGCCCCAGGCGTCGGACCACAGCGAATGGGCGCGCTCCTCCCTCACCTCCGGGATGCTGCTGCCAGGGTGCTCGACCTGGACACCAGCCGGGACATGCAATGCAGCGATCGGGTCAGTCATGGGAGATCCTCGGGTCCAGGACCCCGTAAAGCAGGTCAACGAGCAGGTTGACCAGCAGGTACACCAGCACCAGGCAGGTCAGAACGCCGACGACGATCGAGCCATCCTTGGAAACGATGCCGCGGTACAGGTAGCCGCCGATGCCGTTGATGTTGAAGATGCGTTCGGTCACGATGGCGCCGCCCATCAGCGCGCCCACGTCATACCCGATGTAGGTGATCACCGGAATCAACGAGTTGCGCATGGTGTGCACGCCGATCGTGCGCTGGGGGCCGAGCCCCTTCGCCCGCGCTGTGCGCACGTAGTCGGCGCGCAGGTTCTCCGCCAGCGTGCCGCGCATCAGCCGGGAGATGTAGGCCACCGACAATGAGCCGAGGACAAGCCCCGGTAAAAGTAGTTCGCTCCACGAGCCGTTGGTCGAGGTGACCGGGAACCAGCCGAGTCGGACGCCGAGCACCATCTGGGCGAGCGAGCCGATGACGAACACCGGGATCGAGATGACCACAAGGCTGGATACGGTGACCAGGTGGTCGCTGAACCGGCCGCGTCGGATGCCGGCCAGGATGCCGGCGGCGATGCCGATCACGGCCTCGAAGATCAGGGCGATGAGCGCCAGGCGCGCCGTGGTGGGCCACCGGTCGGCCAGCGCAGCTGCGATGGAGTCACCGTTGTAGGCGTTACCGAGGTTGCCCTGCAGCAGCTTGCCGACGTACAGCGCGTACTGCACGACCAAAGGCTCGTCCAGGTTGTAGTCGGCCCGGAACTTCGCGATGTAAGCCGGCGGGCACGCCCGCTCGCCGCATCGGCCGACCGACGGGTCGCCGATGGCGAACACCATCACGAAGATCAGGAAAGTGGCGCCGATCACGACGGGGATCATCTGCAGCAGTCGCCGCACCACGTAGGTGCCCAATCCAACCCCTTAGAAAGAAGCAAACACGCGGTCAGTCCGGGGCGGTACCGCCCGAGAACTGACCGCGTGTCAGCATATTGCTACTTCAGACTGGCCGACACCAGGTCCGGAGTCCCGAACGCGGTGATCTTAACCGGAGCCATCCGATCAGACCAACCGATGGTGGCCGCACCCACGAACAGCGGAGCGGTCGGGAAGTCGGCGGCGAGAACCTTCTCGGCCTCCTGGTAGAGCGCGTTGGACTCGGCACCGGCCGGGGCCGCAGCGGCCTGCTGCAGAAGCGCCTCGAACTCGGGGCTGTCGTACTTCGACCAGTTGGAGTCCGCACCCTTGGCGTAGATCGGGGTGAGGTAGTTCTCGATGGACGGGTAGTCCATCTGCCAACCGGAGCGGAACATGCCCTTGTACTCGCCGGCGTCGATGCCGTTGTTGAAGGTGGCGAAGTCGACGACAGAGTTGAACCGGGCGTCGACACCAAGGGTGTTCTTCAGCTGGTTCACCACGGCCTCACCGATCGCCTTGTTCAGCGGGTTCTCGGCGACGTTGGTCGAGTAGGTCAGCGTGCCCTTGTAGCCGCCGGCCTTTTCGTAGAGCGCCTTGGCCTTGGCCGCGTCGAACACGCAAGCCTCGCCACAGGTGCCGGCCACGGCACCGTCGAGGGTGGACGGCACCCAGCTGTCGGCCGGGACGCCGGCGCCGCTCATGACCTGGTCGACCAGTTCCTGGCGGTTGATGGCCATGGAGAGCGCCTTGCGCAGGTCGGTGTTGTCCTTCAGCTGGTCATCCATCGGGGAGAAGGTGATCCAGCGGAAGTTGCTGGTGCCCAGCTGGGTGTTGCGCTCCGGCAGGTCGGACTGGTAGGCGTCGCCCACCAGCTGGTCGTTCGGCACCTGGTCGAGGATGTCGAGGTTGTTCGCCACGACGTCGGCGTAGGCAGCGGCCAGGTCGGTGTAGATCTTGAAGGTGATCTTGTCGACATTGCCGGCGAACTTGCCGGAGTAGTCGGCGAACTTCTCCACGACCATCTCGGTGTCGCTCCTGGACACGAACTGGAACGGCCCGGCGCCGATTGGCTTGGCCTCGTAGGCCTTCGGGTCGGCGAAGAACGAGTCGGGCATCGGCGCGAACGCTGAGTAGCCCAGGCGGACCGGCAGGTTCGACACCTTCTCGGTGGTCTTGATGGTGAAGGTGGTGTCGTCGACGACGGTAAGGCCGGTCATGGCCTCGGCCTTCTGCGGGCTGCCCTCACAGTCGGAGGCGCCCTCGGCGTCGGCGCCACACTGCAGGTCGCCGAAGCCCTCGAACACGGACATGAAGTAGCCGCCGGCGTAACCGTTCTTGCCGCTCGCGGCGTAATTCCACGCGTCGACGAAGTTCTTGGCCTTCACCACGGTGCCGTCATGGAACTTGTAGCCCGGCACCAGCTTGACGGTGAAGGTCTGGTTGTCAGTGCTCTCGATCGACTCCGCGATGTCCATCTCGGGCGCAGCAGTTTCGGCGTTGTAGTGCACCAGCTTGGAAGCAAACGTGTCGATGACATTGCCGCCACACACCTCGGAGGTGTTGCCGGGGATCAATGGGTTCTCTGGCGTGCAGCCGTTGATCGTGATCTCCGACACGGCGGGCGCGCTCGAACCGGTGTTGGTCGGTCCGGTCGAACAAGCCGTGGCCATCAGGCCCACGACGGTTGCCATCGAAGCGACCGCGAAAGCGCGAGTGCTGACTCGCATTTAACCTCCTAATAGGTCGTGACTCCCCGGACAGGGGAGAGCTTGCGTGCGGCACGGTTAGTGGCACGCTGCCCAAGTATCTCCCCGGTTACTGAGATACAGGCTGCCCGGCCGCCAACTGGGCGACATTGTGACTAGATAGTTACCGGATCCGCGAAGTGGCCGGGCCCCATTCGGGACCCGGCCACTTCCGGCTACTTCATTGGCTTCACTTCACGAGGCCGACGTTCTCCCACTTCGGCACCCGGGCCATGCCCAGGGCGCCGATGTTGGCCAGCTTCTCCCGGACGCCGATCAGCATCGGACGCTGGTACAGCGGCAGGGTGTGCACGGACTCCCAGATCGCCTGCGCGGCCTGGTTGCCCAGGTCGGTCCGCTTCGCGACGTCCATCTCGGTGTCGATCATCGGGATCAGCTCGTTCACCTTGGTGATGTCGAGCTGGGCGAAGTTGGAGTCGTTCGCGACGAACTTGCCGTCCTTGGTCGTGCCACCGTAGATCTGGCCGATGTTCCGCAGCGGGAACGGCGTGCCGATCCAGGAGAAGGCGACGATGTCGAACTTGTGCTCGATGAGCACGCCCGGCCAGTCCTTCTGGATATCGACGGTCTTGAGCTTCAGGTTGACGCCGATCTCCTTGAGCATCTTCTGCGCCTGCAGGCCCTCGTTCTCCGAAGCGGAGACGCCACCGAGGACTGCGAACACCACGTCGAGCTGCTTGCCGTCCTTCTCGCGGAAGCCGGAGGACTCATTGAGCTTCCAGCCGGCCGCGTCGAGCTTGGTCTTGGCGCCGTCGATGTCGAAGTCGATGCCGGTGGCCTTGCCCTGATCGACGTAGCCCTTCTGGCTGGCGACGTACAGGTTGTTGTTCAGCGGCACCTGGTCGCCGGGCAGGCCGGCCAGGTCGGACTGCGCAATGACGCTGCGGTCAAGGCCCATCACGATCGCCTGCCGGACGTTCACGTCGGAGATGATCGGGGATTCGGCGTTGAACGTGAACTGCCGGAAGTTCGGGCCGGCGGCGACGCGCACCTCGGAGTTCTGCGCATTGGTGGCCTGCTGGAAGCCGTCCGGGTCAGCGCCGATGTCGTAGTAGTCGACTTCCTGGTTGGCGAAGGCAGCGGCCAGGGCTTCGTACTTGATCAGCTTCCAGGTGAGCTTGGTCATCAGCGGCTTGGGGCCCCACCACTTGTCGTTGGGCTCCATGATCACTGTGCCGCTGGTCTTGTCCCAGCTGGTCACCTTGTACGGGCCACTGAACCAGGCGTCCTTGTACTCGGTCCAGCCATCGTTGAAGAGCTCGGGCGTGGCCACGCCAGCAGCCGGCAGCGGGCCGTCGCCGACGATGGCAACCCAGTCCGGGTAGGTCGTCTTGAACTTGATGATGACGTCATTCGGGGTGGCGCCGGCCTCAACCGTTTCGATCTGGTTCCAGCCGTCGGTGGACGCGGCCGCGAACTTCTCGTTGCTGCCGTTCTGCGACTTCCAGGTGGCGATCCAGTCGTCGGCCGTGATCGGCGAGCCGTCGTTCCAGACGGCCTTCGGGTTCAGCTTCAGGGTGACGACAAGGTTCGGGTTCGTCTCGGTGGTGGCGGACTCGAGGTAATCGGGGTTCAGGATCGGCTCGCCGATCCCGTTGTAGTCGTAGTAGGTCGGCCGGATCGGCGACTCGAGCAGAGTGAGCTCCGCATCGTTGCCGGTGGCGTTGTAGCTGGTTCCAGGTGGCGATCGGATAGCTGATCGAGCCTACGAACTCGCCGCCGGTCAACTGGTCGCGGGGGGTCTCATTGATGTCCCAGCCAGTGCTGCCGGCCGGTGCGCCGGTAGTCCCGGACGCACCTGGGGCCGGGGTCTGCACCGGGCCGCCGCAAGCGGCCAGTGTCAGCGCCAACCCGCCAGCCACCAGCGGCATCAACAGTTTAGAAAGCTTCACTTGTCCTCCGTTTTCATACTGTTCCCTCCGGCTCCCGCGGTAGCGGCCACCGGTGCATGCATCTGCTCGACAATACCCTTTGAGGCTCGGGGGTCCTCGTCTGGTGAGATTACGACCTGCTAACGAATTGGGCCGCCCCCACGGCAAGGGCCTCAGCCCGATCGCCGTAGTGACACGCAGCCGAGTGGTCATCGGCGTAGGACAGCAGCGCCGGCACCTCTTCGCGGCAGCGCACCTGCTCAGCCTCACCGAGCGCTGCGTACTTGAAGCAGCGGGTGCGGAACTTGCAGCCCGACGGCGGGTCGGCCGGGCTGGGCAGGTCACCGGAGAGGACGATCCGCTGCCGCGACCGCTCGGTTCTGGGGTCCGGAATCGGGATCGCCGACAACAGCGCCTGGGTGTAGGGGTGGACGGGGGACGAGTACACCTCGTCCACCTGCCCGATCTCGACGATCGACCCCAGGTACATCACGGCGATCCGGTCGGCGATGTGCCGGATCACGGCCAGGTCGTGGGCGACGAACAGGTAGGAGAGCCCCAGCTTCGCCTGCAGGTCGTCGAGCAGGTTGATCACGCCGGCCTGGATGGAGACGTCGAGGGCGGAGACGGGCTCGTCCAGCACCATCACCTTCGGTTCCAGCGATAGCGCCCTGGCGATGCCGATGCGCTGCCGCTGACCGCCGGAGAAGTGCTGCGGGTACCGGCTGGCGTGGGCGGGCTCCAGCCCGACCAGGCGCAGCAGGTCGGCGACCCGCTTCTCGATCTCGGCCTTGGGTATGCGGTGCACGCCCATCGGCTCGGCGATGATGTCGAAGATCGGCAGCCGCGGGTCGAGGGAGGCCATCGGGTCCTGGAACACCACCTGCAGGTTCCGGCGCAGCGCCTTCTTCTCCCTGCGGTTGAGCCTCGACGTGTCCTTGCCGAGGACGGCGATCGTGCCGGCGGTCGGCGTGCCGAGGTTCAGGACCTCCATCAGGGTGGTGGTCTTGCCGCAGCCGGACTCCCCCACCAGGCCGAGCGTCTCGCCCTCCCTGATGTCCAGGTCGATGCCGTCCACTGCGTAAACGGTGCCGATCCGGCGGCGGTAGATCGCGCCCTTCATCAGCGGGTAGTGCCGCTTCAAGCCGTGGAGCTCGAGCACCGGCGGCCGCTCCTCGCGCGGTATCCGGGCCAGCTCGGACGTGGCCAGCTCTGGCGCGGGGAAGATGTCGTTGTGGCGCAGTTCCTTGCGGATGATCTCTGCGGTGCGGACGCAGGCAGCGACGTGCTGCGGATCGTCGGTGGGTACGAGTTCCGGCTCCGTGCCGAGGCAGGCGTCGATCACCATCGGGCACCGCGGCACGAACGGGCAGCCCGGGGGCAGGTCGACCACCGAGGGCGGGTTGCCCTCCAGCACCGGCAGTGCCCCATGGGCAGCATGGTCGAGTCGGGGAACCGTGCCGAGCAGCCCGATCGTGTACGGCATCCGCGGCCGGTAGAAGATGTCGTCGGTCGTGCCCTGTTCGACGGGGCGTCCGGCGTACATCACCACCACCCGCTCGGACATGCCGGCGACGATCCCCAGGTCGTGGGTGATCAGGATGATCGCGGCCCCGGTCTCCCGCTGGGCGGTCTTCAGCACCTCCAGCACCTGCGCCTGGATGGTGACGTCAAGGGCTGTCGTCGGCTCGTCGGCGATGATCACGTCCGGGTCGTTGGCGATCGCCATGGCGATCATCACCCGCTGCCGCATGCCGCCGGAGAACTCGAACGGGAACGACTTCACCCGCACCTTCGGGTTCGGGATGCCGACCAGGTCGAGCAGTTCGATCGCGCGCGCCCACGCCTTGGCCTTCGGGATGTCGTAGTGGGCCTGGATCGTCTCCACGATCTGGTCGCCGACCGTGTACACCGGCGTGAGGGCGGACAGCGGGTCCTGGAACACCATCGCCAGGTCGCGTCCGCGGAGCTTTGACAGGTCGGCATCGCTCTGGCCGAGCAGTTCGGTGTCATGCAGCCGGATCGAGCCGGTGATCCTGGTGGTGTTCGGGTGCAGGCCCATGATGGCCATCGACGTGACCGACTTGCCCGAGCCGGACTCGCCGACGATGGCCATCGTCTCGCCGGCGGTCAGATCGAAGCTGAGCCCGCGGACGGCGCGCACCGGGCCGGCTTCGCTGGGGAACGTGACGTGCAGGTCCCGGACGCTCAGGACGGTGTCGCCGGCCTTGGTGCGCCGGTCCTTGATCTGGGTCTGGATGCTCACGCGTGACCTCCGGAGGCTGAGCTGGGATCGAGCGCGTCCCGCAGGCCGTCGCCGACCGCGTTGACGCACATGACCAGGAAGACCAGCACGGTCGCCGGCCCGAGGAAGACCCACGGGAAGGTGGTTGCCATGCGGGCGCCTTCGCCGATCAGCGTGCCGAGGGAGGTGTCCGGGGGCTGGACGCCGAACCCGAAGTAGGAAAGGCCGGTCTCGGCGAGGATCGCGTAGCCAACCCCGAGGGTGGCGTCGATGATCAGCAGCGATGAGGCGTTCGGCAGGATGTGCCGCACGATGATCCGGAACGACGACAAGCCCATGAATTTGGCAGCGAGGACGTACTCCCGCTCCCGGATCGACAATGTGAGCGAGCGGACCACCCGGGCCGACAACGGCCAGGCGAACGCGGCCAGCAGCACCGCGAGGATGATCCAGGCAGCGTCCCCCTCTGGTGCCCCACGGGAGGCCACAGCGATCAGGAAGAAGCTGGGGACGACCAGCAGCAGATCGACGATCCACAGTGCGAACTTCTCCCACCAGCCGCCGAGGTAGGCAGCGGAGGCGCCGACCATGGCAGCGATCGTCGTCGACATCAGGGCGACCATGAAGCCGATCAGCAGCGACTTGCCCAGGCCTCGGGCCGTCAGCGCGAGCACGTCGCGGCCGGCCCGCGTGGTGCCGAGGAGGTGCGCCTCGCTCGGCGGGGAGAGGAAGCTCGAGGTGTCGATGTCGTCGAACTTCCAGTACAGCAGCGACGGCCCGACCACTGCCAGGAACACCAGGAACAGGATGCCGAGCGCGCCAACGACGGCAGTCTTGTTGCGCAGGAACCGCCGCCAGACCAACCGGCCGCGGCTGAGCCGCTTCGCATCCTTGACGACCTCGACCTCGGTCCCGACCTTGACTGCTGCCTCGCTCATTGGAGCCTCACCCTCGGGTCGAGAATGGCGACCATGATGTCGGACAGCACCGCTCCGACCAGCACGCAGACCCCGGCGAAGGCCGTCACGGCGACCACGCCCATCACGTCCCGGTTGGTGATGGTGTCGACGCCGTACTGGCCGATGCCTGGGAAGTTGAAGATGCGTTCGGTGAAGGTCGCTCCGACGAACAGGGTGGCAACGCTGAACGCGACGTAGGTTCCGGTCGGGATCAGGGCGGTCCGCAGGGCGTGCTTCATCACGGCCTTCTGCTCCGGCAGGCCCTTGGCCCGCGCGGTCCGGACATAGTCGGCGCCGAGGGAATCGAGCATCAGGTTGCGCTGGATCCGGCTCATCGAAGCTGCGCCAAGCACGACGAGTACCAGGGTGGGCAACAGCAGGTGCTGGGCCCGGTCGACCAGAGCGGCCAGCGGGTAGTCGCCGACGTCCCCGGTCTCCCCGATGAACTCGAAGGTGCGGGTGCGGCTGGCGTTGTTGTACGAGGTGGCCCCGATCTGTGCCAGGTGGCCGATCACGAACGCCGGGGTGGAGATGATCAGCAGGGAGATCGCGGTCGCCACGCGATCACTGACCTTGTACTGCCGGGTCGCGGTCCAGGCCCCCAGGGCGACGCCGATCACGATCCCGGCCAGGGTGCCGATCACCAGCAACCGGAGGCTGACCCACATCCGGGTGCTGATCTGTTCCGAAACGCTCACTCCGAGCGGGGAGTAGCCCCAGTTCCCCTGGAGGACGCCGGTCAGCCAGATCCAGTACCGCTCCAGGATCGGCACGTTCTCGCTGAGGTTGTACTTCAACAGCAAGGCCTCGACGATCTTCGGGTCGAGCGGCGGCTGGCGGAGCTGGAACAGGGCTCGGGGATTCAGCCTTGTCGCGGCCAGGACGAAGGTCAGCGAGACCGCGACGAACAGCAGGACGACATAGTTCAGCAGGCGCCGTCCGATGTAGCGAAGCATGGAGGGAAAGGTACCCCACAGCGGTGGATCCGACCCAAATCGAGAACCTGCCTCAGCGCCGGTTCACCACGACGGTGCCGAGAAGCAGGTCGTTGAGCGCCCGCCGCTCGGCCCCGATGACCACCGTCGGCAGCACGAGGCAGATCAGTCCTGCCCTTGCCAGAGCCCTTCCCCAGCCGAGCCGCTCCCCGTCCAGCCGGTGCACGCCGATGCGGGCAAGGAGCTGGCCGAAGCTGCTGCCGGTGAGGGCGGTGAGCACAGCGCTCTGGACGAAGAAGACCGCAAGGATCATCCAGGCCCGCCAGCCGCCCTCGCGAAGCACCCCGGTCCCGAACAGGAAGGTGGCCACGATCATCGACGCCCCCCAGTCGAGCACAAGGGCTGCGATCCGGGCCCACCAGGACGCCAGCGAGCCGCGTCCGGTCTCGGGCAGGCCGATGCTGGCGCCCGGGTACTCGTCGGCTTCGCTGGGGACACTCACCCGGCGAGCCTAACCAACCGTTGGGTGAGCCTGTCGAGAACCCAGCATGGTGCCAGCGGTTCAGCTCGTAACCCTGCTGAAACAAGGACGCAACGCAGGGGTTACGGCCAGTCCCTAGCGTAAGCAGAGTTCAATCCCCTGACGTGTGGAGGAAAGATGTTCCAAGGCGCCGACGACCTGTTGGCCTTCATCAAGGACGAGGGTGTCGAGACTGTCGACGTCCGCTTCTGCGATCTCCCTGGCGTGATGCAGCACTTCACTGTGCCCGTCCAGTCGTTCGGCCCCGAGGTCTTCGAGGACGGGCTTTCGTTCGACGGTTCGTCGATCCGTGGCTTCCAGAAGATCCACGAGTCCGACATGACCCTGATGCCCGACGCGACCACCGCATACCTCGACCCCTTCCGGAAGTCGAAGACACTCGTGGTCAGCTTCTTCGTGCATGACCCGCTCACCAAGGAGCCCTACAGCCGCGACCCACGGAACATCGCCCGCAAGGCCGAGAACTACCTGCAGTCCACCGGTATCGGCGACACAGCGTTCATGGGCCCGGAGGCCGAGTTCTACGTGTTCGACTCGGTCCGCTTCGAGACCAAGCAGAACGCATCGTTCTACTACATCGATTCCGAGGCCGGCGCCTGGAACACCGGCTCGGAATCCGACACCGACGGCCGCGGCAACCGCGGCTACAAGGTCAAGTACAAGGGCGGCTACTTCCCGGTGCCCCCGGTCGACCACTTCGCCGACCTCCGCGACGACATGGTGCGGAACCTGATCGAGTCTGGCTTGGTCATCGAGCGCGCGCACCACGAGGTGGGCACGGCCGGCCAGGGCGAGATTGCCACCAGGTTCGACTCGCTGCTCTCCGCCGCCGACAACCTGATGAAGTACAAGTACATCATCAAGAACACCGCCTGGGAGGCCGGCAAGACCGCGACGTTCATGCCCAAGCCGATCTTCGGTGACAACGGTTCGGGCATGCACGTCCACCAGTCGTTGTGGAAGGGCGGCGAGCCGCTGTTCTACGACGAGTCCGGTTACGCCGGCCTGTCCGACCTGGCCCGCTGGTACATCGGCGGCCTGCTGAGCCACGCCCCGTCGCTGCTCGCCTTCACCAACCCGACGGTGAACAGCTACCACCGCCTGGTGCCCGGCTTCGAGGCTCCGGTCAACCTGGTCTACAGCAGCCGTAACCGCTCGGCGTCCATCCGGATCCCGATCACCGGCTCGAACCCCAAGGCCAAGCGCCTTGAGTTCCGTTGCCCCGACCCGTCGGCCAACCCGTACCTGGCTTTCGCGGCCATGCTGCTGGCCGGCCTTGACGGCATCCAGAACAAGACCGAGCCGCCGGCCCCGGTGGACAAGGACCTCTACGAGCTGCCCCCGGAGGAGCACGCTCAGGTGGCCACCGTCCCCGGTTCGCTGGACGCAGTGCTGAACGCGCTCGAGGCCGACCACGAGTACCTGCTCGCTGGCGATGTCTTCACCGCTGACCTCATCGAGACCTGGATCGAGATGAAGCGTGGCGACATCGATGCGATCCGGCTCCGTCCGCACCCGCACGAGTTCGAGATGTACTACGACATGTGAGGTTTCTTACCTAGTCAGGGACGGTTACCACCGCCCCGAGTCCGCAGGGGCCGTCCGGGCCGTGATCGCATCCGCGACCGCAGCCCGGGCGGTCTCGTCCTTGTCCGGGAACATCTGACCGTAGCGAAGGCGGCCAAGGCCCCCGTCGGGTCCTGAACACCGAAAAACGGCCCCGAGCCGAAGCCCGGAGCCCGGAGATCTCGCTACGGGGTATCCAGTTGGTGGACCTTGCTGGGAGCGACACCGCGGATGACGCTCCCAGCGCGCGACCACTTGCCGGCGCCCCCCATCACGGCGTGGTCACGCTCCCTGAAAGGCACAGGGCCAGTCCAGGGAGAAGGCAATGGTGATGTTAGGTGTACGACCCGATCGCTGACCAGACCCCATTCAGGCGACATCGGTGGTTGATGCCCCGGTGCTAACCTCATTGCCGGTTGGTGCCACCCCCCGGTGTGTCCAACCGCCGCGCCCCCGATGGGCAGTGACCCCCGGACGCCCCCCGCGACCGGGGGTCTGGCGTTCAAGGGGATCTGATCGTGTTGCGGCCCTTGCTGGGGTTCCCTGCCACCCTTCGGGCGAGCAGGGAAGTGCACCTAGCACCGCCCGCCGAGCGACCGGGGGGGTAGGCACCGGCGGGCGCCCGGCCCCAACAATAAGGGTCGGGGCACAACGCCTTGAGTAGGCGGGCCGAAGTACTGATGGGGAGTCTCCCGCATGCCACGTAGTGTGTGCAGTTGCCGCTCTTGGGCGCCCTGCTAGTCCTAGGAGCCCGCCTTGGCCGGCGGATGCGGGGGCTTCGCCGGCCGGGGCGTGGGGCCCGCTCAGGAGCACCTGCGCTCAGGAGTCGAGCTTCCAGCTGCGTCCTGCCACCCAAACGATGGCGATGGTCGTGGCCACCTCGATGACCGAGAAGTACAGGTAGTGCAATGTGGGTGCGGTCCCGAAGCCGAGGGTGGCGAGCTGCACCAGGGTCATCAACACCGCCGCCACGATGCTCTCGATGCGCGCGAACCGGTGAGTCGCGACCCGGGCGATGAGTACCGACGCCATCGGCACGGTCATCAGGATCGCGGCATAGAGCAGGAATTGCTGGTCGATGACCAACCCTCCGACCTTGCCGTCCAGGAAACCTTGCAGGTCCTCGGGGTACATCAGCCCGAGCAGGTCGCAGTAGAGGTAGTTGAGGATGGCGAAGAGCCACAGGGACGAGACCACCTTGCGGGGGCCGATGTGCGGGGCGACTCCGGGGACGGCTGGCGCCAGGTTCGTCATGTGGATGGTCATAGCAGATCCTTTCTTAGTCTGTAAGATACATCTTAGGACGTAAGATAGGCATCCGCAAGGGAGGTGGGACATGCCCGCTAGAACATCCAAAGAGCCACTCAGCCGCGAACGTGTCCTCGACGCTGCCCTCCTGGTAGCCGACCAGGACGGCATCGGGACGCTGACAATGCGGCGGGTGGCAGACGAGCTCGACTGCGAGGCCATGTCCCTCTACTACTACGTCAAGGACAAGGCAGGGCTGCTGTCCGCCCTGACCGCCATGATCGTCGACGAAGTCATCGCCGAGACCCTGGACGACGGACCAGCCGAAGCAGGCACACCCGAACGCGGCGGAACCTCCGATGCTCGACCCACTCCGGCCAACGCCGCAGACTGGCGGGCAACGATCCGCAACCGCTGCCTTGGCGCCCGCCGAGTGATGCTGCGCCACCCATGGGCCCCGCCCCTGGTAGCCACCGAGGCAGACATCCCACCCAGGACCATGATCATCTTCGAAGCCCTCGTGGCCACCATGATTCAGGCAGGCTTCGATTTCGAAACCGCCCACAGTGCCATCCACTCCCTCGGCTCGATGATCATGGGCTTCACCCAGGAAATCTTCGAACCGGGCTCAGCCGACGAGGGCACTACCGCCGACGAAATGGCAGAACTGGCAGCCGCCTTCCCGTATCTCAGCGCCCTGGCGATGACCCAACCGCACGACCAGACCGACTCGCTGAGCCTCTGCGACACCAAAGCCGAGTTCGAGTTCACCCTCAACCTCATCCTCGACGGACTGGAACACCACCGGCCCGGAAGCTGACCGGCAACTGGTTGCGGCTATC
The DNA here is from genome assembly GCA_963848845.1 of uncultured Actinomycetota bacterium. Classification (GTDB taxonomy): domain Bacteria; phylum Actinomycetota; class Actinomycetes; order Propionibacteriales; family Propionibacteriaceae; genus Propionicimonas. Next base: position 482,321 of record CAWKFH010000004.1, on the reverse strand, counting down.
GCCGGAGCCGATCGACAGGACGCGAAGCTGCTCCCGCCAGCACGAGAGTTCCCAGGCTCGGGTGACCCCGGCGGGAACCATCGTCTTCACACGCTGGTCGCGGGGGTCAGGGGTTGATCGCGAGGCCGGTCTCCCGCTCGGAAACCTCCCACAGCGTACGGATGGCCTCCGGGTTACCGCGGCGCAGGACCCGGAGCCGGACGGCCGGGCCGAACGTCGTGAAACGCGGCCCGTAGAACTCGCCGCCGCGCGCACGCGGGTCCGTGGCTGCCCGCAGTTGGGGCAGGGCGGCGTCCTCCGGTGACATGCCGAAAACGCCCGCATACCAGGCCCAGAAGCTGGCCTGCCCGCCGGCACCTCCGAGTCGGACTGTGGTGGGCTGCAGGTCGGTGTGCGCCAACCCCGGGTGGGCGATGAAGCTGGACGCCGACGCCCCTGCCTCCTCGAGGGCGTCCTGGAGACCGAGCCCGAAGTGGTAGTTCGCCAGCTTGGCCTGCCCGTACGCCCGCCAGGGATCGTAGCTGCCGTCAAGGTGCGGGTTGTCGGGATCGAGGGGCCGGCTCGTCAGGCGCGCGAAGCTGGTGACCGTCACCACCCGGGCCGCCGGCGCGGCCAACAGGGCGGGCATCAGGAGCGCCGTGAGCGCCCAGTGCCCGAGGTGGTCGACGCCCAACTGCGTCTCGAAGCCGTCAACGGTACGGCCCTCGGGCGTCCCCATCACCCCGGCGTTGTTGACCAGCAGATCCACGTGGGAGGCCTGCGCGAGGATCGCTGCCGCAGCGTCCTTGACCGACGCCAGGTTGCCCAGGTCCAGGGGGACGGCGGTCAGCTTTGCTTCCGGGGTCGCGCGGGTGATCCCTTCGATGGCCCGGGCGGTCTTGTCCTGGTCTCGAGCGGCCAACAGGACGTGTGCGCCCTTGGTCACCAGCACCCTTGCTGTCTGGAGCCCGAGCCCGCCGTTCGCACCCGTGACCACAGCCACGCGGTCGGACAGGTCGGGGATGTCAGCAACACCAAACGCCATGACAGAACCCTAGGACCGACCTGACATTTGCGGCTTACTTCGTCACTTGGTCAGTCCTACCGGGCAGTGAGCGTGGGCCATGACCCCACGGATCGACCCTCCCATGACCGCCCGGTGGCGGTGGACCCCGAGGATCAGCAGGTCGACTGTCTTGCTGACTGCAACAAGAGCATCGACCGGGTCCCCAAGCAGCACCTCGACCTCGACGGACAGCGCGGGATGTTCCTTGCGAAGTGAAGCGAGCTGTTGCCCGAGGTCTGCGGTCGCTGCCGCCACAAACGCCGCCCCCTCCACCCCAAGGGTCTCCGGGACCACGTGCACGACCCGAAGGTGGGCATTCCGCAAAGCAGCCTCCCGCACGCCCCATTCCAGCGCGGACTGATGCACGGGCCAGGTACTGACTGCCACCGCCACCGTCCGCAACCCTCCGGTCTGGTGAGGGGTCGAAGCCGCGGAGACGACGATCACCGGACAACTCGAATGGACCGCTGCCGTCACGCTGGTGGAGCCGACGAACATGCGTTGCAGCCCACCTATCGAGCGGCGTCCCACCACCATCAACTCGGCCCGTCCGCTCAGGTCGGCCAGCACCTCGCCAGGGCGGCCGGCCAGGACCTCGGAGACCACGCGTTCGGCAGGGAATCCCTCCTTCGCCAGGAGGTCCAGCGCCTCGGCGACCTTCGCTCCCCCAAGTTGGCGCAGTGCCTCAGGTGTGGCCACCATCGCCCACAGCCCAGCAACGGGTTCCTCGTCATCGACAGCATGAACAACCCACAGGTCGGCCCCGTCAGCCTGGGCTTCCCGCATCGCGTACCTGACAGCCCGCAGACCATCTTCAGAGCCATCCACACCCACCAGAATCCGGGGCCGCACCCCGCTCGGACTCAGCTCAGTCTCGCTCATGATTCAACGATTCTCCCTCCGGCCCGGGCCGTCAATCCTCACCAGGATGTGGCCGGCCACCCTGCGTCCGGCTCTCGCCTCGAGGATTGAGCCGGGCCAGGTGCGAGTCGAAGGAGATGCCCTAGTTGGACCGCAACCACCGTTGCCTCAAGGCCATGACCACCCCAAGGACGATCCCGTAGATGATGTGCATGGAGGTGGACAGCGCGTACCACTGGAGCACCTCCGGGGTGGTCATCTTCACCAGTAGCGGGGCCGACACGAGGAAGGGCTGGCTCACGATTTCGATGTAGAGAACGCCGAGCAACGCTCCCTTCACGACCGAATCCAGCCGCAGGCGCCTGACCCGGGAGACGGCCAGCCCGAAGACGGCGCCGAGCACCAGTCCCAGGAGAAAGTGCACGAGCGCGCCGAGAAGGACGCCACCAGACACCCCAATACCGATCCGGAGGAAGAACTGCTGGGCGAGGTCGCCGATGAATGAGTAGACCAGACCCGGAGGCATCCCCGCGGCGGCGAAGAACCCAACGATGACCAGATCCATCACGGCTGTGCCCAGCAGGCCGCCGGCCCCTCCCCACGCGACCTCTCCAGCTAGAGTGCCGCCGTTCATAGCCGCCTCCCCTGGGCAACGAGTGCCGATCCACCCCTCGAGCACCTTGCGTCGGGCCAACACGGCGCCTGCCTCGGCCATCGGGGTGCGCATAACCCGTGCTTGAGTGCTGCGAGAAATTCAGTCTCGCGCGCGTCGAGTCAACGCGCTTCCATGAAAAGGACGCAGGCTGCAAGCGGTGGTCTTTCGTGGTGACCCCTTAACCGCCGAGGCACGCCGATCCGGGGCTCCGGTCACCCTCTTGGCCGGGTTCGCGGGCGCGGCGGCAACCCCGGTGATAGCGTCCATTTCTGGACCAATGAAGTGAGGCCGTGATGCCTGCTTTCTCGCTCCCCCGGTGCGAACTCGGCGTGGCCACATCGGCCACCCAGGTCGAGGGGGGTGAACTCGACACCGATTGGCATCGCTGGGCCGACGCCGGCCGGATCCGGGACGAGACGTCCCCGGCAAGGGCGGCCGACCACTGGAACCGGGTGGCCGAAGACGTCGCCCTGCTCAGCGAGCTCGGCATCAGGCACTACCGGATGGGTCTGGATTGGGTCCGGCTGGAGCCAACGCCCGGCAGGTTCGACCAGGACGCCATCGCCCACTACCGCGACGAGCTGACCCGGCTCCGCGAGGCCGGCATCAAGCCGCTGGTCACCCTGCACCACTTCACCCTGCCAGGGTGGTTCGTGGACGCCGGCGGCTGGCTGGCCCCGGACTCGGTGGCCACCTTCCTGCGCTTCGTCGAGCTGGCGGTGCGGGAGTTCGGTGACCTGGCCGAGGAATGGATCACGATCAACGAGCCGAGCATCTACGCCACCAAGAGCTACGTCGACTCCGAATGGCCGCCCGGAGATCACTCCTACGTCCGGATGATCCGCGTGCTGCAGGCTCTCGTCGCGGCGCACCTCGCCGCCTATCTGCGCATCCACGAGCTTCAGCCGCACGCGCGGGTCGCGATCGCCCACCACCTGCGGGTCTTCGCGCCGGCACAGCGCCGCAACCCGGTGCACGGCATCTCCGCGCTCGTCGCCCGCCACCTGTTCCAGGGGGCAGTGGTGCGAGCCGCTACCACCGGGCGGTTCACGCCGCCACTGTGGGTGCCCAAGGGGATCCGGCCCGGCCGCTACTGCGACTTCCACGCGATCAACTACTACTCCCGCAGCACCGTCAGCGGACTCGTCGACGGCGTGGCCACCGACGTGGACGTCAACGACCTGGGCTGGGAGATCTACCCAGCCGGGCTGGTCGAGCTGGCCGCCTGGCTGAACCGCCACCACCCGGGCATCCCGATCTACATCACCGAGAACGGCACCTGCGACGCCGGCGACAGCTTCCGCTCGCGCTTCGTGTACGAGCACCTGGCCCAGGTCGCCGCGTCCAGCCTGCCGATCGAGCGCTACTACCACTGGTGCTTCACCGACAACTGGGAATGGGCCGAGGGCGAGGCGGCCAGGTTCGGCCTCGTGCACCTCGACTACCCAACCCAGCAGCGCACCATCAAGGACTCCGGCCGGTTCTATGCCGACATCATCGCCAACGGCGGCGTCACCGAGGCCGCCTACGACCAGTACGTCGCCGGGCAGCAGTACCCCAACAACTCCCTGGCCGGACGGCGATGAGCGACACCCAACCGGCCACGACCAGCGAGCCGGTGCCGGCAAACCTCGACCGGCGCAACCTGTGGACGTTCGCAGTCGGCACCACCGGGCGCGACATGGTCTACGCGCTGGTCAGCATCTACCTGGTGTTCTTCCTCAGTGACGTGCTGAAACCGTCCCGGGAGGAGTTCCTGTGGGCGAGCTCGTTGATTCTCGTAGCCAGGCTCGTCGATGCCGTTGCGGACATCGTCATGGGAGCCGTCGTCGACAACACCCGGACGCGCTGGGGGCACTACAAGCCGTGGATCGCAGCCGGCGTGGTGGCGTCCGCGATCTGCACCGTCCTGCTGTTCACCGATCTTGGTCTCAACGGACCAGCGTTCGTCATCGTCTTCGCCCTGGTCTACCTGTTGTGGAGCTTGTCGTGGACGGCGAACGACATCCCGTACTGGTCGCTGCTGCCGGCCCTGACCCTTGACCAGAAGCAGCGTGAGCGGTTCGGTGCCCTGGCGAAGATCTTCGCAACGATCGGGCTGTTCACGGTCGTGGTCGCGGTGATTCCGGTCACCAAGGCGCTCGCCGGGACGCTTGGTGAGACCCAGGCCTGGACGTGGTTCGCGGTCGCTGTCGTTGTGATCATGCTGCTCAGCCAGTCGGTGACCCTGTTCGGGGTGAAGGAACCCGACATCGTGCTCGACCAGGAGCGCACCAGCATGCGGGAGTTGGCCAGCGTGGTCTTCAAGAATGACCAACTGTTGTGGACGGCGATCGCAATGGTGCTGTTCATGACCGGCTACCTCACCACCACGACCTTCGGCACCTACTACTTCAAGTACGTCTACGGCGACGAGGGCATGTACGCCCCGTTCGGCGCGGTGCTGGTGGCCAGCCAATTGTTGGGCTATGCCATCTTCCCGGCGCTGTCGAGGCGCTTCTCGCGGCGCACCCTCTACACGGCAGCCACAGCGTTGATCCTCGTCGGCTACGTCGTTTTCTTCTTCAGCCCAACGCAGATCGGGTTCATCGCGGTGGCTGGTCTGCTGCTGTTCATCGGCGACTCCTTCATCACCCTGCTGATGCTGGTCTTCCTCACCGACACCATCGAGTACGGCCAGTGGAAGCTGGGACGGCGCAACACTGCGGTCACCTTCGCGCTCCAGCCGTTCATCAACAAGGTGGGGGCGGCGCTGTCCACGCAGGTCGTCGCTGTCGCCATCGTGATCGCCGGGGTCAACCCCGACCAGCCGGCCGAAACCACAGCCGGCGGCCTGCTGACCATCAAACTCGGCATGCTGGTACTGCCGCCGATCCTGATCATCGCCGGCTACCTGATCTACCGGGCGAAGTACCGCATCGACGAGGAGTTCCACGCCCGGATCGTGGCCGAACTGCGCGAGCGCGGGGACCTGCGTCCGGCGCCCTGACTGACACTTTCTCTGCCGAGGGCCACCCCTTAGCACCGAGAGCCACCCTTCACGTCGAGGGCCAGCGCCCTGGGGCTGGCCCTGGGCGATAGTGCTGGCTCTCGGTGCGGGAGGCGGCGCTCGGTGCGGGAAGCGGGGCTCGCCGGCTCGCGTACAACCGCCAGGCGAGGTGCGTGACGTGCGGTGTCGTCCGGCTGGAGACCGGCGTCAGCCGCAGGTCCGGGACGCCGTCGAAGACGCGGATCCCTTCACCGAGCGTGATCGGGACGACATGCAGGCGCAGCTCGTCGATCAGACCCAGCGCCAGGAAGTTGTTGATCGTGGTCGGTCCGCCGGCGATCGCGACGTTGGCTGCCCCAGCGGCCGCACGGGCGCGTTCCAGGGCGGCGACCGGACCGTCGGTGACGAAGGTGAAGCTGGTGCCGCCCTCCATCTCCAGGACGGGACGGGGACGGTGCGCCAGCACGAACACTGGCCCGTGGTAGGGCGGCTCCGGTCCCCACCACCCCTGCCAATTCATGTCCCAGTCGCCCCGATCCGGACCGAACATGTTCCGTCCCATCACAAACGCGCCGGCGTCGACTATGGCGTCGATCTCGGCCCGGCTCTCGTCGGGATGCTCGAACATCCAGGTGCCCAACTGCTCCCCGACGTGCGGGCCAAAGGGGTGTTCGCGGGATTGGTCGCGGCCCGCCGCGATGCCGTCGATGGAGACGGCCAGATCGGCGACAACGAGCGGCATTGCTTCCTCCTCGTGGGTTCCGGCAAGCCCAGGCTGGGGTGCATCGACCCTACCCCCTGCGTCGAGGGCCAGCCCTAACGTCGAGGGCCACCACAGTGGGCTGGCCCTCGACGTTAAGGGTGGCCCTCGGCGAGGTTGGGTGGCCCTCGGACGAGGTTGGGTGGCCCTCGGAGAGGTTGGGTGGCCCTCGGCGAGGTTGGGTGGCCCTCGGTGCGGTTCGGGGAGTTTGGGCGGTGAGTCCCTAGGGTGTTCGGTGTGAGTGATGCGACCGGCCAGGTGGTGGCCGTCATGGGACGCGGCGTCGTCCCCACAGAGACTCCCCTGCTGATCGCCGACGACCTCGGCTTCACCCGCGGCGACGGGTGCTTCGACGCCGCGCGGGTGGTGCTGGTGGACGGCTCGCCGCGGGTCGACCACCTCGACCGGCACCTGGCCAGGTTCGCCCGGTCAGCCGCTGCCATGGAACTGGCAGCGCCGGCCGAGGCGGACTGGCGCGACCTGATCGCGACTGCGCTCGCCGAATGGGCCGGACCGCGCGAAGCCGTCCTCAAGTTGGTGCTCACCCGCGGCCCGGAACATTCACCGGACGGCGTCACCGCGCTGCTCACCATCACCGAGGCCACGGACGCGTCCGCTGCCCGCCGCGGGGTCACCGGCGTGACGCTGAGCCGGGGTTTCGCCAGCACCGTCTTCACCGACGCACCGTGGCTGCTCGGCGGGGTCAAGACCCTTTCCTACGCGGTGAACGTCGCCGCCAAGCGGGAGGCCGTCCGCCGTGGGGTGGACGAGGTCGTGTTCACCTCCAGCGACGGCTACCTGCTGGAGGGGCCGACCGCTGGACTGCTCGTCGCCGCCGACGACCAGTTGTGGACCACCCCGGTTGGAGCCACCGGAGTGCTGGCCAGCGTCACCATCGACGTGATCTTGGAGGCCGCCCGCGAGCAGGGCGTTGGCGCCACCGAGGCGCTGTTCCGTCCCGAGGACCTGCCCGGAACGGACGGGGCGTGGCTGGTCTCCGCCGTCCGCGGGGTGTTGCCGCTGGTCGAGCTGGACGGCGTCCCGCTCCCCCACGACCCGGCGCTGAGTGCCCATCTGGCCGCGACCGCCGGCTTCTGAGCTCGACCAGCTGTCGCAGCTCAGGCGGCCGGTGTGGCCACCTTCACCTGATTGCCCCAGGGGTCTTCGACGCTGAGCGACGCAGCTCCGGCTCCAGTGTCGAGCGCGACCGGAAATCCGCGTGCGTCGAGTCGGCGCGCAGCGTCCAGCACGTCCGCGACGCTCGGCACCTCGATCGCGACCTGACCCAGGCCGAGGCCCGGCGCCCGCAGCCCGACCCCGGCGGTGCCCCAGGTGTTCATCGCCATGTGGTGGTGGTAACCGCCGGCGGAAACGAAAAGGGCGCCGCGAAGCTCGGCGGTGACCTCGAAGCCGAGGGTGTTCACGTAGAACTCCTTGGCCTGCGCGGTCTGGCCGACCTTCAGGTGCACGTGGCCGACCACCTGCGCGTTGCTACCCGCCAGGGCTGGTCGGCGATCCGGCGCCGTCTCCAGCAGTTCCTTCGCAGCGTCGGTGAGGTGCTCGGTGAGGAAGGCGTTCGGATCGAGCCAGAGGGTGTCCATGAGCACCTGGTCACCGTTCCAGCCCCACTGGTCGCGCGGCCGGTCCACGTACAGCTCGACGCCATTGCCCTCCGGGTCGTCGAGGTAGAACGCCTGCGAAACGAGGTGGTCACCGCTGCCGGTGTACAGCTCCGGCGCGCGCATCGCGACCGAGGCCAGCACGGTCGCCAGCATTCCGGTGTCCGGGTGCAGCAGGGCGGTGTGGAACAGGCCGGCGGTGCGCCGCTCCCCCCTCGGCAGGTCCGGACGGTGCCGCAGCACCACCAGCTCGCGGCCCGCCCGGCCGAGGCTCACGGCGCCCCCGGCCTGACCGATCGGCTCCAGCAGCAGCACGTCGCTGTAGAACCGGGTCATCAGGTCCAGATCGGCGACGTCGAGCGCAACCTTGGACATCCGGGTGTCCGCGGGGAGCAGTTCGGTCGGCATGGTTCCTCCTGTGCTAGTTGACCATTCAACCACATCCGTGACCGGAATGTTCCCTTAGGAGATTCACAGGGTTCGTTCAGGGAGGCCACAGCCGGCGGGGGTTGAGTAGTCACCAGCAAGCAACGCACGGCAACCGGGAGGCAGCTGACAGTAGCGATCCAGATTTCCCGCCGAGGCGGCCCCGTCCAGTTCCCGCGACGGGGCCGCCTTTCCGTCCGTTACCCCTAGCCTGAAGCCATGCCCCGCCTGCTCCGGACCCGCTGATCGTGGAGGTCGTGCTGCTGGGCACCGGCGCCGCCGATGGCATCCCGAACCCGTTCTGCCGCTGCGCCACCTGCTCCGATCACCGGGAGCGCGGCGAACTCCGCACCCCCACTTCCGTGCTGGTTGACGGGCGGCTGCTGATCGACCCCGGACCCGAGGCCCCGCGCCAGGTGACCCGGCTGGGCCGCGACCTGACCGGGCTGGTGGCGGTGCTCGCCGGGCACGCGCACAGCGACCACCTGGATCCGGCCCTGCTGATGCACCGGGGCTGGGTGACCGACAACCCGTTGCGGGTGGTTGGCCCTGCGCCGGTGGTTGCCTGGAGCCGGCAGTGGCTGGACGGCGACCAGACCGCGATCGGGTTCACGACGGTCACCGCCGGCGATTCGCTGGAGGTCGCCGGGTACAGCGTCGGCGTTCTCGCGGCCAATCACGAGGCCTTCGGCGAGGCCTGCTGCTACCTGATCGAGGACCAGGAGTCCGCGCTGCTGTACGCCACGGACACCGGCCTGCTCCCCGAGAGGACGCTGGCTGCGCTGGACGGGAAACGGGCCGACCTGGTGCTGCTGGAGGAGACCTTCGGCCCCCGGACGGACAAGGGCGATCGCCACCTGAACCTGACCACCTTCGCCACCACGCTCCAGCAACTGCGAGAGATCGGCTTCGTGGATTCCGGCACACGGGTGGTCGCGGTACACCTCGCCCACGACAATCCACCGCTGGCCCGACTGCGGGCGGAGCTCGCAGCACTGGGTGCCGAAGTGCTCCCCGACGGCTCCGTGATAACGCTGGCCTGATCGCGCTGGCCTGATCGCGTCCCGCCTGCCTGGTCGGGGCCGGGCGCGCGCGCCCCGCGCCAGTAAATGGGACAAACCTGCCGCCAGTTCGCCGGGGAGGGGCCACGAAAGCCCCTGCGGGAATCCAGCGGCAGGTTTGTCCCGAACTGCTCGGGCGGCCGGCCTGCTCAGGCGGTGGCCAGGCGCCGGCGGACCGGACGCTCCAGCCGGGCAGCTGCGGCCAGCTCGAGCCGGGCCGCGCGACGCAGTACACCGGCAGCAAGGACTCGGGCGCGGCCCGGCCGCACCACAGCCTCCACCTGGGGGGAGTCCGGGAACGCCGAGGTGTTCTCGACGGCGGTGCTCTCCAGTACGGGGGCATAGCTCAGGTATGTGGACATGGTTATCTCCTATTTGTTGGTTGTGGCTTGATCGGGTCAGGCCACAGGGCGGGTGCTGCTGCGCACAATCAACTCGTGCGGCAGGACGATCCGGCGATCACTGCGTTCCGGATCAAGCAACAATTCGGCGGCAAGGCGTCCCTTGTCCCGGACGGGTTGGTGAATCGTGGTCAGTCCAGCGGCAGCGGCTTCGGGAACATCATCGAAACCGGCAACCGAGATCTCGTCCCCAGGGGTCACACCACGCTGCCGACAGGCCTCCATGAAGCCGAGGGCCAGGACGTCGCTGACCGCCACCACGGCCGTTGGACGATCGTGGCGATCCAGCACCAGGGCGCCGGCGGCCTGCCCGGAGACCGTGGAGTTCGGCCCGGTCGGGACGATGGTCACATCCAGTCCGGCCAGGCCCTCGACGAGCCCGCTGACCCGCAGGTCGCCGGCGAAGCCGAAGCGCTGGTTGGCGTCCAGAAGTGCTGCGAATTCCGCCGGGCGGTGCTCGACGAGGGTCTTCTGGCCGGGGTAGGTGGCCTCGACCAGCAGGAAGATCCGGCGGTGACCGAGCCGGCGCAGGTGGCCGGCAATGTCCGCGGCAGCAGCCTTGTCATCGATCACCACGTAGTCCCCCTCGCCCTTCTCGCCGACCTGGTGCGCAATCGTGCAGTACACCGACGGCAGCCCCCGCTCGCGGGCCCGGGCCATGGCGGGCTGGTTTCCGCAGAGACCGGCGATGCCGTCCACCGCTGCATCCTGGATCGCGTTGAGTGCTTCGCTGTCGCCCGCGGGGACGCTGAGCAGCATGATGCTGGCCCGGTGAGCCTCCATCACCTCGCTGAACGCCGCCAGCCAGGCCACCGAGAACGGGTCAGAGAACGCGTAGGACAAGCGCTCCTCGAAGACGACAGCGAAGGTGTTGGTGCGTCCGGAGCGGAGCTGGCGGGCGATCGCGTCCGGGCCGGTGTAGCCCATCTTCACGGCGCGCTCGAGTACCCGCGTCCGCAGTTCCGTGGACAGCTGGTCCGGACGGTTGAACGCGTTCGAGACGGTCATCACCGACACCCCCATCACCTTGGCGATGTCCTGCTGGGTCACCCTGGCCATCTGTTCCACCTCCTTCGCGATTGCTCTACCTCAATGGTTATCTTTATCGTTACAGAACGCAACCGGTTGAGCGTCTGTATCGTTAAAGTTCCGTGACGAACCGGATGCACCTGAGCTCGTTCGCGTCAGGGGTCTACAGCGGCAGCAAGCGGAAGATCGGGCCGGGGATGTGCTTCAGCGCGATCATCACGAAGCGGAACGGGGCCGGGACCCAGATCAGCTTCTGGCCCTTGCGCGCGGCGTCGACCACCTGGGTGGCCAGCACTTCGGCGTCGACGGTGAGCGGTGGTTCCTTCACATGCGCCGACATCCGGGTGCGGACCTGACCTGGCCGCACCACGAGCACCTTCGGCCCGAATGGGGCCAGCGCCTCGCCGAGCATCCGGTAGAACCCGTCAAGGCCGGCCTTGGTGGAGCCGTAGACGAAGTTCGAGCGGCGCACCAGCTCACCGGCGACTGTCGACATGGCGATGATCTGGCCGTAGCCCTGCGCCTTCATCTTCTGGCCCAGCAGGACGCCGACGCTGACGGCACCGGTGTAGTTCACCTGGGCTGCCTGGACGGCCTTGGCCTGGTCCTGCCACAGCTCTTCGGGATCGCCGAGGACGCCGAAGGCGACGATCGCCACGTCGATGTCGGCGATCCGCCAGGCTGCGTCGATCACAGCCGGGTGGGAGTCGAAGTCGACAGCGTCGAAGTCGAGCACGTCCACCCCGGACGCACCGGCGGCCTTCAGGGCGGCAACGGTCGCCCCAGCGAGCTCGTCCCCGGGCTGGACGGCGAGCACGACCCGCAGGGCCTGCTTGGCGAGGTACTCATTGACGATGGCCAGCCCGATCTCGGACGTGCCGCCGAGCAGCAGCACCGTCTGGGGGTTGCCGGTGGCGTCGATCACGATTTCTCCTTGGTACTCAGAGCAGTTCCAGCCGGCGGGCCAGATCAGAGGCGAAGACCCCGGTGGGATCGATCCGGCGCCGGGTGGCGATCCACTCGTCGATCCGGGGATACATGGCGTGGAAGTCGGCGGCGGTCGTGCGGGAGTCCTTGGCTGCGTAGAGCCGACCGCCGAACTCAAGCACCCTGGCGTCCAGGCCGCGCAGGAACTCGTGCAGCCCTGCCTTGATCGGGAAGTCGACGCAGACGTTCCAGCCGGCCATCGGGTAGCTCAGCGGCGCGGCGTTGCCCTCACCGAACAGCTTGAACACGTTCAGGAACGAGTAGTGGCCCGATGCCTGGATGTCGCGGATCAGAGAGGTGAACTCGGCCACAGCGGCCGGCGGCACGACGAACTGGTACTGCAGGAAGCCGTGCGAGCCGTAGGCCCGGTTCCACTCGCCGAACATGTCCAGCGGGTGGTAGAAGCCGGTCAGCGACTGGATCTTGCCGGTGTAGTTGCCGCTCTTGGCGTACCAGACCGACCCGAGCAGGCCGAAGGTGAGCTTGTTGGCCAGACCGTTGGGGAACACGTCCGGCAGGTCGAACAAGGGCTTGGCGTTGAACGCCAGCGGGTCGGCGGCCAGCTTCGGGGCGTGCTCGCGCAACTGGTCGAGCGTCGCCAGCGAGCCGCGGGACAAAGCGGCCCGGCCCAGCTTCGGCTCCGGCGAGATCGCGTCGAACCAGGCGCTGGAGTAGTCGTAGTTCGCTTCCGATCCGTCTGAGTGGACCGCGACGGTCTCGTCCAGGTTGCGGGTGACCACCCCGTCGGCGATGAAGTAGGCAGTCTCGGTGCGGGTCATGTTCAGCACCACCCGCAGGATGATGCCGGTGAGACCGACCCCGCCGATCGTCGCCCAGAACAGGCTGGCGTCCGGGTCGTCGGCAGAGCCTTCTCCGGTGATGGTCAACACGCGGCCGTCGGCCACCAGCAGCTGCATGGACGCGACATGGTCGCCGAAGGACCCGGCGCTGTGGTGGTTCTTCCCGTGCACGTCGCAGCCGATGGCACCACCGATGGTGACCTGCCGGGTGCCCGGGAGCACCGGGATCCAGAGCCCGTACGGCAGCGCCGCCCGCATCAGGTCGTCGAGGCTGACGCCGGCGTCGACGTCGACGATGGCAGCGTCCGGGTCGATCCTGTGGATCCGGTTCAGCGGCGTCATGTCGACGACGATCCCGCCGGCGTTCTGGGCCACATCCCCGTACGAGCGTCCCAGCCCGCGCGCGACGATGCCGCGCTTGAGGTGGGAGGGGGAATCGGCGTTGTGGGCGGCGACCGAGGCCACAGCCCTTGCGATCAGTTCGGTGTCCGGCGTCGACAGCACCTGTGCCGTTGTGGCGGCGGTACGGCCCCAGCCGGTCAGGCTGACGGTACTCGTTGGCAGGTCAGGATCCAGGGTTTCGCTCATCGCCGCTCAGACTACTCTCCGCCGAGGGCCCCAAAGGCGGGCGGACCGGGACTAGCATCTCGGTGATGAGCGCAAACGAGACCCTGATGAGCGTCTGCGACGCCGCCCTCTTCGATCTGGACGGGGTGCTGACCCCGACCGCCGAGGTGCACATGCGCGCCTGGTCGCGGATGTTCAACGACTTCCTGGCCGCGAGGGCCACCTCGCCGAGCCCGGCCGGCGAAGACCTGAGGCCCTATACCGACGCCGACTACTTCGAGCATGTCGACGGCAAGCCCCGCTACGACGGGGTCCGGGACTTCGTGGCTTCCCGCGGCATAGTGCTGCCGCTCGGCGACCCGTCCGACCTCCCGGAGGCCGAGACGATCTGCGGCCTTGGCAACCGCAAGAACGTCAGTTTCGCCGAGGTCCTTGCCACCGAAGGGGTGCAGCCCTACCCCGGTTCGGTGCAACTGCTGGACTACCTCGCCACCAAGGGGGTGCTGGTGGCAGTGGTCTCCTCCTCCCAGAATGCGAACGCCGTGCTGACCGCAGCCGGCCTGCGCAACCGCTTCGAGGTGCTCGTCGACGGAAACCTTGCCCACTCCCTCGGCCTGCCCGGCAAGCCGGCCCCGGACACCTACAGCTACGCCGCCGCAGCCCTCGGCGTCCCAGCGGGCCGCTCTGTGGTCTTCGAGGACGCGGTCTCTGGCACCGCTGCCGGCCGGGCCGGCGACTTCGGCCTTGTGGTCGGGGTGGACCGCGGCGTCGGCCCCCAGGCACTGCTGGATTCGGGTGCCGACCTGGTCGTGGCCGACCTGGCCGAGCTCCTGCCGTGAGGATCCGGCCGCCGACCCGGTGGATGGCAGCCGGTCGAGGGACGAGAGCCCTGCTCAGCCCGGGTTGAACTCGCCCCAGGTGGCGTCTTCGCCAGGATCGGGATGCGGGTGCTTGCCGGCTTCGCTCAGTTGGGCTTCGAGTTCGGCAATCCGCTGCTCCAGCTCACTGATCCGTTGCTGCATTTCGGCAACCGTCGGTTCGTTCGGCATGGGCTCAAACTGGCACGCCCCGCCGGGAGCGTCAAGGTCTTCCCGAACCCGGCTGATCCCAGAAGACACGGTCCATCACCTGCCGGGCCAGCCGGGCCCGCTTGCGGTAGTCCTCCACCAGCAGGGACGACTGGCCCGGGGAGTAGCCGAGCATCAGTGCCAGCGACGACAACTCCCTGATGTCGGTGGGCAGGCTGTCGGAGGCGCGCCCGCGGAGCAACATCACCGCGTTGCGGATCCGGCTGGCCATCAGCCAGGCGGCCCGCAGCGCGGCAGCGTCCCCGGCGCCGAGCAGCCCAGCTGCTGTAGCCGCGGCGAGGGCGTCCAGGGTGCTGGTCGTCCGCAGTTCCGGCAGCTCGCCGGCGTGCTCCAGCTGCACCAGCTGCACCACCCACTCCACGTCGGAAAGGCCACCGGGGCCGAGCTTCACGTGCCGGCCCGGATCGCCCCTTGGCATCCGTTCGGCCTCCATCCGCGCCTTCAGCTTCCGGATCTCGAGCACCTGCGCCTTTGAGATCCCTTCTGTCGGGTACCGGATGCGGTCGATGTCGTCGAGCAGTGCCGTGCCGAGCCCGGTATTGCCGGCGCCGACGGACGCCCGGAGCAACGCCTGGGACTCCCAGGTCGACGACCAGCGCTGGTAATAGGCCCGGTACGAGCCGAGACTGCGCACCATAGCCCCGCCCTTGCCCTCCGGACGCAGGTCGATGTCGATCTCCAGCGCCGGGTCTGGCCCGGGCTGGGCCAGCAGGGCACGCAGCCGGCTGACCACCTTGGTGGCCGCGGCTGTGGCGTCCGGATCGTCGGTGTCGGCCACAACGAACATGGCATCGGCGTCGGAGGAGTAGGCCAGCTCGCGGCCACCCCAGCGGCCCATCGCGATCACTGCGATCGGCGGCACCCGCAGGCCTCTGGAGGCCACCTCCAGCGCTGCGTCGATCGTGGCGCCGGCCAGCTCGGAAAGGGCTGACCCGAGGGCAGGGATGTCCAGCTCGCCGAGCAGGTCGGCCATCGACAGGCGCAGCAGCTCGTTGCGCCGGGATGCCCGGATGGCGCCGATCGCTGCGTCGATCGAATCGTGGCGGCGGGCAGCCGAGCGCATCTCGGCCAGCACCTCACCGCCGGGACGCGGACGCAGCCCTTGCGGGTCGCCGAGCAGTGAAGCGTTCTGTGGAGCCCGCATCAGCAGGTCCACCGCGTAGCGCGACGACGCCAGGATCCGGGCCAGGTGCTCGGCCATCGCGTCCCCGTCCCGCAGCGCCCGCAAGTACCAGGGCGTGCTGCCCAGCTCCTCCGACACCTTCCGGAAGGCGAGCAGGCCGTGGTCGGGATTCGGGCCGGCGGTGAACCAGGTGAGCATCGCCGGCAACAGCTGGCGCTGGATCTCGGCCTGGCGGGTCATGCCCTGGCTGAGCGCCTGGATGTGTCGCAGCGCAGCCCTCGGGTCGGCGTAGCCGAGTGCGAGCAGCCGGGTCTCGGCAGCCTCGGTGGTGAGGGTGACCTCTGCCGAAGGGATCCGCGCGACGGCTTCAAGGAGCGGGGAGTAGAACAGCCGCTGGTGCAGCGTGAGCACCCGCCTGGTGGTGGCCCGCCACAGGTGCATCAGCTCGCCGGTCTCGGCCAGCCCGAGGCTTCGGGCCAGCCAGCGCTGGTTGATCTCGTCCTCCGGCATCAGGTGGGTGCGCCGCAGCCGGTACAGCTGGATCCGGTGCTCCAGCAGCCGCTGCAGCCGGTAGGCGGTGCCCAGGTCGAAGCCGTCGGACCGGCCGACGTAGCCGTGGTTGACCAGAGCCGTGAGGGCCTCGAAGGTGCCCCGCAGCCGAAGCCGCTCGTCGGCCCGGCCGTGCACCAGCTGGAGCAGCTGGACGCTGAACTCGACGTCCCGCAGGCCGCCGGCACCCAGCTTGATCTCGTGGTTGGCCTCCCGGGCCGGCAGGAGTTCGATCACCCGCTTGCGCATCGCCTGGGTCTCGCCCACGAACTGGTCGTTGTCGGCCACCCGCCACACCATCGGCCACACCAGGTCGACGAACTCGGCGGCCAGGGCCAGGTCGCCGGCCATCGGCCGGGCCTTCAGCATCGCCTGGAACTCCCAGTTCCTTGCCCACTTCTCGTAGTACGCGCGGTGCGAGGCGAGGGTCCGGACCAGCGGCCCGGACCGGCCCTCCGGACGCAGCGCCGCGTCGATCTGCCAGATGGTGCCGGCAGCGGTGTGCGCTGAACAGATCCGGCTCAGTCCACTGGCCAGCTTGGTCGCAAGAGTGACCGCCTCGGACGCTTCGCAGACCGGCTGCCCCGCCGCGTCGACGGCCGGTTCGGCCACGTAGAGCACGTCGACGTCGCTGACGTAGTTGAGTTCGCCGGCGCCGGTCTTGCCGAGGGCGACGATCCCGATCCGGCACCTCTCCCAGCCGGGCACGTCGCCGCGGGCCAGCGCAAGGGCTGCCTCAACCGTGCCGTCGGCCAGGTCGGCGAGTTCGCCGGCGATGTCGGGCAGGTCGGCCAGCGGGTCGGCAGCGGTCAGGTCGCGGGCTGCCAGCCGGAGCAGGCACCGCCGGTAGGCCCGGCGCAGGTCGTCCGAACGCCCGGGATCGGCGACCGGGACGTCGCTGGCCGGGTCGGCCCCGACCGCTTCGAGCAGTTCCGCGCGCAGTTCCGCGACCGGGCGCCGTGCGACGCTGCCGGCCAGGACGGCGACGTCGTCGGGGTGTCCCCCCAGGTGCTGGTTCAGCGCGATGCTGGCGCCGAGCACGGCGATCAGCCGCCGCGCGAAGTCCGGATTCGCCTCGAGCTCCGCGAACAACCCCGGCCGTTCCTGCACCAACCGGTTGAACCCGGCCAGCGCCAGGTCGGGGTCTGCGGTGCCGGGCAGCGCTCCGAGGGCCTGCTCGACCTGCTCGGGAGTACCGCTGGCCGCCCAGGCATCGACCATCGCGGCCGCGGCGGTGGCGTCCGCGAACCCTAGCCGGGCCAGCCGGGCCGGCCGACTGTCGATGCGGCTCACGCTGGCGATGCTAGCGTCTGGCGCGTGTCGAGAGTCCCCTCCGTCGCCGATGTGGCGGCCCTGCGCGCCACCGTCCGCGCGCTGGCAGGGGATCCGGGCACCGAACTCCAGCGAGCAGAGCTGGCCGGGGCATCGCGGACGGTCTGCGCCCTGCTCGCCCGGCGGTATCCGGGTGGGACGGTGGAGCTGCGGATCCCGCCGTTCGCTGCCGTCCAGCTCGGGATCGGTGACCGTGGCCGCCACACCCGTGGGACCCCACCGAACGTGGTGCAGATGGAGCCGGTGGTCCTGCTCCGGCTGGCCGGCGGCAGCCTCACCTGGGAAGAGGCCCTGGCCACCCATGCTGTCCGGGCTTCGGGGATCCGCAGCGATCTGGACCTGATCTGGCCCCTTCCCGAGCTAGCTTGAAGGGCAGGACTCGCGAAAGGAACCCCTGATGTCCGTAGGACCGGCCGGTGGTGGCACTGGAGCCGATCTGAGCATCGGTCCTGCCCTGGCGAAGCTGAGCCGGGACAACGCCCTGGCCGACCAGGTGCACGATCCGGCAGAGGACGAGCCGCGAATCGTCGGCATCCCGCGCAGGTTCCGGCAGCCCGACGACGCCGCTGAGGAGCAGCCGCACAGCTGAGCCACAGGTTTGCATAGGATCTGGCACAGGTCCAGGCCATAACGTCTCTTCCGTGGGCAGCGTGCCCGGAGGAGAACTCTTCAGATGACAACCGAGAATTCCGGGGCCCCGGCGAAGCCCAGAGGCCGTTCCCACCCGTCCAACCGCAAGTGGCTGATCGTCGGACTGGCCGCCGTCCTGCTCGTCGGGGCAGGGGTCGGCACCTGGTTCCTGCTGCAACCCAAGGCTGCCACGAGCCAGGTCACGAGCCGGACGGTGCAGGTGACCAAGGGCACGCAGACCCTCACCGTCGCCCTTGACGGCACGCTGAGCCCGCGCAAGCAGTCGAACGTGAACTTCGGCGTCTCCGGCACCGTCACCCGGGTGTTGGTGAAATCCGGCGAAAAGGTGACCAAGGGACAGAAGCTGGCAACAATCGACGACTCCGACCTCGAGGATGCGGTCGCGCTCGCTGAAGCCAACCTGACCACGGCCAAGGCGAACCTCAGCGATGTCTACGACAACGACGGCAGCAGCGCCGCGATCACCTCGGCGAAGGCCCAGGTGAGTTCCGCCACCGCTGCCCTCAACAGCGCCGAACAGGATGTCGACGACGCGGTGCTGCGCTCCCCGATCACCGGGATCGTCGCCAGCGTGTCCATCGAAGACGGCGACAGCGTCACCGGCAGCGGCTCGTCCGCCGGCTCCGGAAGTGGCGCGTCCACCACCTCGACCAGCACCAGCACAGCCCAGTTCGTGGTCATCTCCACCGCGACCTGGAAGCTCGAAGGCAGCGTCGGCAGCGCCGACCTGAGCACCCTGAAGGCCGGCCAGGCGGTAGCGATCACAACCGACGCCACCACTGAACAGCTCAAGGGCACCGTCGCTTCGGTCGGCATCGTCGCCACTTCCACCAGCGACGGGGCAGCCACCTTCCCGGTGGTGGTCAACGTGTCCGGCAAGCACACCGACCTGTACTCCGGGACCACCGCCTCAGCGGTGATCACGACCGGCACCTATCCCGACGTGCTGACCGTCCCGACGGCGGCGATCCGCACCGAGAACTCCAAGACCGTCGTGACCAAGGTCACCGGCACCACCACCAGCACGACAGAGGTGGAGATCGGCAAGGTCTTCGGCACCGACACCGAGATCAAGAGCGGTCTCGCCGAGGGTGACTCGGTGCAGATCACCTTCGTCCGGCCAAGCGCCACCTCATCCAGTGACTCCGGTGGTGGCTTCGGCGGCGGCTTCGGCGGCGGCATTGCCGACGGCGGCCCGCCCGACGGCGGCACCCCGCCGACTGGGGCTGGCCGATGAGCCCGCAGCTGAAGATGACCGGGGTCCGCAAGACCTATTCCACCGGCGTCGTCGAGGTGGAAGCCCTGCGCGGTATCGACCTCGAAGTCGAAGGGGGTGCCTACATGGCGGTCATGGGCCCGTCGGGCTCGGGCAAGTCGACCCTGATGCACATCATCGGCTGCCTCGACATCCCGACCGCCGGCACCTACGAACTCGATGGCACCGACGTCAGCTCGATGACCGAGAAGGAGCTGGCCGAGGTGCGCAACCGCAAGATCGGCTTCGTGTTCCAGCAGTTCAACCTGCTGTCCAGCCTGAGCGCCCTGCGCAATGTCGAGCTGCCCCTGGTCTACGCCGGGATCCCGGCCGCCGCCAGGCGCGAGCGGGCGCTGGCCGCCCTGGAGAAGGTTGGCCTCGCCGACCGCGTCCAGCACCGTCCCGGAGAACTCTCCGGTGGCCAGCAGCAGCGGGTCTCGGTTGCCAGGGCGTTGGTGACCGATCCGGCCCTGATCCTGGCCGATGAGCCAACCGGAAACCTCGACTCGCATTCGACGGCGGAGATCCTTGACCTGTTTCAGGAGCTGAACGAGGCGGGCCGCACCATCGTGATGATCACGCACGAACACGACGTCGGCATCCGCGCCAAGGAGACCGTGCACATCTACGACGGCCTGCTCACGAGCAACATCCCGACGGTCGGAGCCTCCAAATGATGGGGTGGGCCGAAACGATCCGCACAGCGGTCTCTGCGCTCAACGCGCGCCGGATGCGGTCCCTGTTGACCATGCTCGGAATCCTGATCGGCATCGCTGCCGTGATGCTCACCGTCGGCCTCGGCCAGGGTGCCCAGACGGCGATCACCTCCCAGATCAATTCGCTCGGCTCGAACATGATCATCGTCAGCCCGAGCCAGTCCACCACTTCCGGCGGTTTCCGCGGTGGCGGCGGCTCGGTGTCGACCCTGACCACCATGGACGCGGCCATGCTGGCCGATCCGGCGGTGGCTCCCGACGTTGCCGCGGTCGCGCCGACGTCATCGGTGTCCGGTTCGCTGCAGTCGTCCTCGACCACCTGGACCTCCACCGTCGTCGGCACCGTGCCGGACTGGCAGTCGGTTCGGGCGCGGGAGATCGGGTCCGGCCGGTTCTTCACCGAAGCCGAGCTCGACTCGTCAGCCAATGTGGCCGTGATCGGTTCGGAGACCGCCACCGAGCTTTTCGACGCGCGCTCACCGCTGGGCCAGTCGATCAGCATCAACGGCCAGTCGTTCACCGTGATCGGCGTCCTCGCCGAGGTCGGCTCGTCGCTTGGCGGCAACGAGGACGACACAGTGGTGGTGCCGATCACCACCTTCGCCGCGCGCTTGTCGACCTCCTCGAGTGCCACCAGCGTCTCCTCGATCTACCTCGAGGGCCGCGACGCCGACAGCCTCTCTGCTGCCTACCAGCAGGTGAAGACGGCGCTGCTTTCGTCGCACCAGGTCACCTCCGACACGGCTGACTTCACGGTCAGCACCCAGGCGTCGCTGGTGGAGACGGCTGCTTCGGTCACCGGCATCCTGACCCTGCTGCTGGGCGGAATCGCGGCGATCTCGCTGCTCGTCGGCGGCATCGGCGTGATGAACATCATGCTGGTCTCGGTCAGCGAGCGGGTCCGGGAGATCGGCCTGCGCAAGGCGCTCGGCGCAACGCCGGGCGTTATCCGGCGCCAGTTCCTGGTGGAGGCCGGCATCCTCGGCATCCTCGGTGGACTGGTCGGGGTCGGGCTCGGCTTCGCCGGTGCCGCGATCCTCACCCCGATCATCAGCATCCCGGTGACCATCTCCGCACCCGCCACCCTGATCGCGCTCGGCGTCTCGCTGGGCATCGGGCTCGTGGCCGGCGTCTACCCAGCTTCCCGGGCTGCCAAGCTCGCCCCCATCGATGCATTGAGGAGTGAATGATGTTCGCGAACTCTCGGGTGAGGGCCCTGGCCGCGGCCGGTACCGCCCTGGTGGTGGTGGCCGGTATCGGCATCACGGTGGCCAGCTCGTCGCAGGCGGCCAGCGATCGCTACGTGACCGCGACCGTCGGCACCGGTGACGTCGTCCAGACCTACACCGGCACCGGCACGATCAGCCGGAACAACACCGAGGCGGCGGCCTTCACCGTCGACGGGACCGTGAAGTCGGTTGCGGTGGCGGTCGGTGACAGCGTTGACGCCGGCGACGAGCTGGCGACCCTGAAGAAGGGCCCCCTGCAACTCGCCGTGCTGAACGCGGAGACCGCCGTCGCGCAGGCGAAGGCTTCGCTCTACTCCGCGCAGCACCCGGCCAGCATCAGCAGCGGGAGCGGCTCCGGCAGTGGTTCCGGCAGCGGATCCGGCTCTGGCGGCACCGGCTCCCCCACGATCACCATCGACCCAAAGGTGCTGAACGAGGCCGTCGCCCGGATCAACCTTGCTGTGCTCACCGAAGCGGAGAAGTGTGAGCCGGTGTTCGGCTCGATCCTGCCCGCACCAGAGCCAACAGCCACGCCGACCGCTACCGCATCGGCCACCCCGACCGCATCGGCAACCGCGACCGCATCCGCGACCGCGAGCCCGAGTGCGTCCCCGACAGCCAGCGCTACCGCCACCGAGACGCCGACCACCGAGGCCACGCAGGCCGCGACTGAGACCACTGAGCCCGAAACGGCCAAGGCCGAAGCCGATCCGACGCCCACCGCGTCAGCTTCCCAGCTGGCCGACACGATCGAGGCCAATGACCCGACCAAGGCCGAGCTGCAGGACTGCGCGAACGCGCGGGCCGAAGTGCTCGCAGCGAACGGCAACCTTCAGGCCGTCGTCGCCATGCTCACCACGCCGCAGCCCGGCGGCGCCCAGCCGACCGTCAAGAAGTCGTCCACGAGTTCCAGCTCCACCACCTCGGTGAGCGCACGGCAGGTGGCTGCGGCCAAGGCCGACCTGCTCCAGGCCGAGCAGGATCTCCAGCGCGCCAACGACGACCTCGACGCGGCAACGCTGGTCGCCCCCATCTCCGGCACGGTCGGGCTGGTCGGCCTGGCCAAGGGTGATTCCGCCAGTTCCGGCTCGATCACCATCGTTGGCTCCGGAACCGCTGTGGTCACCATCGAACTGCCGTTGAAGACCCGCGGTCAGGTCACCGTCGGCCAGGAAGTGACCGTCACCCCGGCCGGGGCCACGGCCGGCCTGAAGGGCAAGCTGACCGGCATCAGCGTCCTTGAGACCAGCGGGACCAGCGGGGACTCGCCGACCTACTCGACGACCGTCGCAGTCTCCGACGCGGACCAGAAGCTGGCCTCGGGTGCGAAGGCCTCGGTCACGATCGCCGTGAAATCCGCGTCCGGGGTGATCAGGTTGCCGGCTTCGGCCGTCACCCCCACCGGCACCGGAACTGCAACCGTGAAGGTCCTGGCCAGCGCGAGTGCCGAGACCCCGACCAGTGTCGAGGTGAAGACCGGCGCGGTGGGTGGCGGCTGGGTGGAGATCACCGAAGGCCTGGAGGCCGGGAAGCTGGTGGTGCTGGCCGACCGGACCGCCGACATCCCGGCCAACGCCAACCAGCGGCGGACGACCACCACGACGTCGACCTCGACAACCAGGGCTTCGGCTTCGGCCTCGGCCGAGCCGACCAGCGGGGCAAGCACGCAGGCGTCCGCGCAACCGACGGCAGCGGCCACCAGATAGGTCGCAGGCACGGTGGCGACTGCGACCCTGTCGCTGAGCCAGCTCCGCGAGCCCGCAGGAGTCACCCCCCGGTTGTCCTGCGGGCCCGCTCACAGATCCACACAAGTGGATGCCTGACCCTCAGCCCAGCGGCTTCGGGGATCGGTGGCTGGCACCATTCAACCGCCTTCGCCGTCCCGGTTCGGGGGTTCGGGCAGATCCATACACTCCCGGTCACCGCGCCACCCACCGGAGGCAGCGCGTCGCTGGCGTGTCATGGTCCGCCATCTCAGCTAGCCGTGGCACCGATCCGGCCCGGTGATCCGGCTCGCGTCGCTACGCATAGGCCGGGACGCTACTCGTCTACCCGTAGCGTCCCGACCGGAACGTAGCGTCGCGGGAAGGGACGTAGCGTCGCGACCGGACGGAAGTGGCCGCACCGCCCTTCTACAGCGACGGCAGGGAGTTCCGCAGTTCCCACTCGCTGACGTGGCCACGGTAGGAGTCGTACTCGGCCTTCTTGTTCCGAAGGAAGAAGTCGAAGACGTGCTCGCCGAGGGTGTCGGCGACCAGCTGGGAGTTCTCCATCAGGTCGATGGCGTTGCCGAGGCTCCGGGGCAGCGGGACGATGCCGAGGGCCTGGCGCTGCCGGTCGGTCAATGACCAGACGTCGTCCTCTGCGCCCTCGGGCAGCTCGTACTCGTTCTCGATGCCGGCGAGGCCGGCCGCCAGCACCATCGCGTAGGCGAGGTAGGGGTTGGCCGCCGAGTCGATGGAGCGCAGCTCCACCCTTGCCGATGCGCCCTTGTTCGGCTTGTACATCGGCACCCGCACCAGGGCGGACCGGTTGTTCTGCCCCCAGCAGATGTAGCTTGGCGCCTCCGCGCCGGAGACGAGCCGCTTGTAGGAGTTCACCCACGGATTGGTGACCGCGGTGATCTCACCGGCGTGCTTCAACAGGCCGGCGATGAACTGGCGTCCGGTCTTGGACAGGTGGTACTCGGCGCTTGCGTCGTAGAAGGCGTTGTTGTCGCCCTCGAACAGCGAGACGTGAGTGTGCATGCCCGAGCCGGGATGGTCGGTCAACGGCTTCGGCATGAAGGAAGCGAACATGTTCTGCATCACCGCGACCTCCTTGATCACCACCCGGAAGGTCATGATGTTGTCGGCCATGGTGAGCGCGTCGGCGTAGCGCAGGTCGATCTCCTGCTGGCCCGGGCCGCCCTCGTGGTGGCTGAACTCCACCGAGATGCCCATCTGCTCGAGCAGGGTGATCGCCTGGCGCCGGAAGTCGGCGCCGGGGCTGGTGGTGGTGTGGTCGAAGTAGCCGGACTGGTCGGCCGGGATCGGTGGCTGGCCGGGCACGATCGGCTGCTTGAACAGGTAGAACTCGATCTCAGGGTGGGTGTAGTAGGTGAAGCCCATGTCGGAGGCCTTCTTCAGCGTCCGCTTCAGCACGTACCGCGGATCCGCGAACGACGGCGCCCCGTCGGGCAGCCTGATGTCGCAGAACATCCTCGCGGTGCCCTGGGTTGCGCCCCGCCACGGGAGCAGCTGGAAGGTCGACGGGTCGGGGTGGGCCACCATGTCGGATTCGTAGACGCGGGCGAAGCCCTGGATCGCCGATCCGTCGAAGCCGATGCCTTCGCTGAAGGCACCCTCGAGCTCGGCGGGGGCGATGGCGACCGACTTCAGGAAACCGAGAACGTCGGTGAACCAGAGCCGGACGAAGCGGACGTCACGCTCCTCCATGGTGCGGAGCACGAACTCGGTCTGCTTATCCATGTCGCCCAGTCTGCCGCTGGAAATGTTTCAGGCCGGTTACATCACCTGTCGGACACCATGGGTAACGTGATGCCATGGCTCCAACCTTCAATGCCATTGGCATCGTGGTCACCGAGATGCCCCGGTCGCTCGCCTTCTACCGGCTGCTCGGTCTGGGCATTCCGGCCAGCGATGACGCCGAAGGACACGTCGAATGGGAGGGGCCGGGCGGCCTGCGGATCATGTTCGACAGCACCAGCATCGTCCACAGCTACGACCCGGACTGGCAACCCCCGGTCGGCGGCCCGGCGATGAGTCTCGCCTTCGAATGCGACACAGCTGCGGACGTCGACCACCTTGCCGCCGAGATCGCCCAGGCCGGCTTCACCGTGCACCGCGAGCCCTGGGACGCGTTCTGGGGCCAGCGCTACGCAACAGTGCTCGACCCGGACGGCAATCGGGTGGACCTGTTCGCCTGGATCTGAGCACCCGCCTGGCACTTCGGGGACGGTTCCCATTCCGGTCCAACTCCTCGGCCCGGCCCAAAGGGGGACGGTTCCCATTCCGGTCCAACTCCTCGGCCCGGCCCAAAGGGGGACGGTTCCCATTCCGGTCCAACTCCTCGGCCCGGCCCAAGGGGGACGGTTCCCATTCCGGTCCACAGTCGGCCGGTAGCGGCAGAGAGCATGCTTCCCCGTCCGGCGAACCCGACTGGACCGAAACGGGAACCGTCCCCGATTGTTCGGGTGAGACCCCGACTGGACCGGAATGGGAACCGTCCCCGATTGTTCGGATCAGTGCCGGAACGGGCCCCAGCCCTCGGTCTCCTCGTCCTCGGGTTCGGGGTCGTCGTTGAACCTTGGGTCGTTCTCCCAGTCGGTGTTTCGGTTGGCCACCTTCTCGAGGGCTTGCGCTGCCTCCGCCGGGCTGGCGTAGGGGCCGAGCCGGGTCTCGCTCCGGCAGGCCTCGTACGGCTCGACAGTGTGGTGGTCGAGGCAGTAGTACCACTCGCCCTTCGCCATCCCCGATGCCTCCGATCGCCTCAACTCAGGCCACTATGATCGCCTCCGTGACCGCGATCAAGCCTTTTCCGGTGTCTCCGCCACGGCCGGTGCCCGAGCACATCCAGCGTCCGCATTATGTCGGCAGGCCGCGTCCGGAGCGCTACGACGGGCCGAACGTCCAGTCGCAGGAGACCATCGAGAAGATGCGGGTGGTCGGTGGGATCGCAGCAAGGGCCATGCTCGCCGGCTCCGCCGTCATCGCGCCCGGGGTCACCACCGACGAGATCGACGAGGTGGTGCACGACTACATCGTCGCCAACGACGCCTACCCGTCAACGCTGGGCTACCGCGGCTTCCCGAAGTCGTGCTGCACCTCGGTCAACGAGGTGATCTGCCACGGGATTCCGGACACCCGGCCGCTCGCCGACGGCGACATCGTCAAGATCGACGTGACAGCTTTCCGTGACGGGGTACACGGCGACAACTGCGCGACCTTCGGGTGCGGTGAGGTGGACGCGGCCTCACGGCAGCTCACCGAACGCACCCAGGAGGCCATGAACCGGGCCATCCGCACGGTGTTGCCCGGCCGCCAGGTGAACGTGATCGGCCGGGTGATCGAGTCCTACGCCCGCCGGTTCGGGTACGGCGTGGTGCGCGATTACACCGGGCACGGCGTCCACTCCGCGTTCCACTCCGGACTGGTGATCCCGCACTACGACGAGCCGCTTGCCGACACGGTCATGGAGGTCGGCATGACCTTCACCATCGAGCCGATGCTTGCTCTCGGCGACCAGCGGTCCCACCTGTGGGACGACGGCTGGACCGTTGTGACCAATGATCACAGCCGGGTCGCCCAGTTCGAGCAGACGATCGTGGTCACCCCCGACGGCGCAGAGATCCTGACCGTTCCCTGAGCCCGGCCTCCTGATTCGCCGCGGGCACCGCGTCCCAGTTAGTGGGAAGGCACCGCTCGATGCCTGGACGCAACACACCGGTGGTTCGAGATTCGGCTACCCACGAGATAGCATCGATGCCAGCCAAGGGCCTCCATCATCCCCCGATTGACCTCCGGAGCGCCTTGGGTCAGGCCCCGCCAGGCCCCCAACCCCCCGGTGTGTCTGGCTGGGCCGCGCCGGTCTCCGGCCCCGTCAGCCGTGAAGGCAGGCCAGCGCTTTCGTCGCCGCCTTGTCCTTATGCCCCCTGATCGGGAAGTAGTAGACAGCGACCTTCGTCGAGGCCTTGTACGAGGGAGCGTTCGTGACGAACAGCTCGGTCGCGGGCACGTTGTCGGTGGTGTAGCCGTCACTGTTCGGATTCACCTTCGTGGCCACAGCCACCGTCCACCACTTCTTGTTGGCCCGAACCATGCTGCCCCGCGGGTAGGTGATCGCGCCGCCCACCTGGCCGACCTGCTCCAGCTTGCCCAGCAGCCTTGTGGAGACGTTCGTGCAACTCGCACCAGGGGCGAGCTTGCCGGTGTAGCTGGCTGCGGGTGAGTCGTCCGGCTTGGGTTCGGGCTTGGGGATCGGGAGCTTCTTCAGGCAGGCGAGGGCCTTCCGTCCCGAATCGGACTGCCCGTTGACCTGCCAGCGGAACGTCTCCACGTCCCAGTCGTCCGCGCCGTAGGACGGCTCGTTGGTGGCGTAGAACACGTAACGCTCGACGTTCGCCCTGGTGAACCCGTCGTTGTTGGGCCCGACGGCGGTCGCGACGGCCACCGTCCACCACTTGGCGTTCGACCGGACCGCGACCCCCACGGGGTAGGTCACCGCGCCGCCGACGATGCCGGCCACCTCCAGGTCTGCCAGCAACGGCTTGGTCGCCTTGACGCACGCAGCACCCTCAGCGAGCGCCCCGGTGTAGGGATGCAGGCTGCGTTCGTCAGGTTCCGGGGTGGTCGGCGCCGCCGAGAACTCCGGCTGCCGGGCCGGCACCTCGTTCCAGACGTTGCTCAGCCCACAGCCCGAAAGGACGGCCACCGCCAGCACCGTCCCCAGCCAGCGCAGCGGGGTGAGCATGGCCCAAGGCTAGAGGCGCGGCGCCGGACCGGCGAGCGCAGCGGCAACGTTCCTACAGATTCGGGGACGAGTCGGCCTGTAAGCCGGATTCTGTACCCTCGCGGGCGGTGATCATCCATCTGCGAGGACTGTTGCCAGCCCCCTTCGCCGTCACCGGCGTGCAACCTACCCGGACGCCTCGCGCGAGCAGCGCTCAAACGGCGTCCGCGGGCACCGGGTCCGAAGACCTGGGGCCCTTCTTGGTCTTGCTCCGGGTGGGGTTTGCCGAGCCACCCCAGTCACCTGGGGTGCTGGTGGTCTCTTACACCGCCGTTTCACCCTTACCCCGATCCCGCATTCACGGGAACGGGGCGGTCTGTTCTCTGTGGCACTTTCCCGCGGGTCACCCCGGGTGGGCGTTACCCACCACCCTGCTCTGTGGAGTCCGGACTTTCCTCTGCGGTAGCAGCGATCACCCGGCCGACTCGTCCGTGTCCAGCCTACCGGAGCGGCTGCCCGCGTCAGGAAGCGAGGACGCGGAACTCGACCTTGCCGGCCAGCAGGTCGGCGGCCACAAGGGTGGCGGGGATCTGCTGGCCGAGCACAAGGTCGCCGCCCTTCACCTTCGCCTCCACCGCCGGATCGGGCAGCTGGAGGATGCCGTAGTCGTCCTCGGTGTCCACCTCGAGCACCGTCCCCGTGAACGTCTGCCCCAGTCGCGGCGCCAGCACCATCGCCTCGACCAGGTCGATGGTGCCGCGCTCGTACTTCTTGGCCCGACGGCTCGATTCGGCCATTGCCGCCGGTAGCTCCGACAGCGCCGCCCCCACCCACTCCGGCACGGCCTTCCCGGCGCTGATCGCCACGCAGGTCTCGCCGGTGTAGCGGTCGACCAGCCGCCGCAGCGGCGCGGTTGTATGGGCGTAGGGTGCGGCGATCGCCGCGTGCAGCAACTGTTCCGGCAGCGAACCGTTGAACGCCTGGTAGCCGGCGCCGCGGAACAGCAGCGTGCAGGAGTTCAGCATCGCCGCGTGGGCCGGCACTGACGCCGAGAGGCTGCGCACGAACTCCGGGTAGGCCATGGCTTGCGGCCACCTGATGCCGAGGGCAGCTGCGGTAAGGCGGAGCTTGGCAAGCGAGTTGTCCCTTGCCGAAGGAAGCGTGCGCAGGATGCCGACCTTGGCGGCCAGCATCAGCCCGGCGGCGGCCATCCCGGTGGCCAGCGACATCTGCGCGTTCCAGTCCTCGATCGGCAGCGGCGCCCGGTAGGCCAGTTTCCAATGGTCGTCGGTGGCCACCACTTCCTGTTCGGGTACCGAAAGGCTGACCCCACCGCGCTGCACCTCGATCGCCTGGCGCAGCCTGCCGATGGTCCGCAACAGCTCCAGCTGCTCCCCGCCGCGACCGGCGTCCAGCTCTGCCTGGGCACCGATGTAGCTGAGCCGGGCCCGGCTGCGCACCAGGCCGCGTTCCACCCGGGCCGCGGTGGTCTGGCCGGTGCCATCCAGCGACAGCTCCCAGATCAGTGCCGGTCGGGTCTGGTCCGGCAGGAGGCTGGCGGCCCCTTCGGACAGCACCGCCGGGTGCAGCGGGACCCGCCGGGTCGGCGCGTACAGCGTCTCGCCGCGGCGGTTGGCCTCTGCGTCCAGTTCGCCGCCGGGACGGACGAAGGCCGCGACGTCGGCGATCGCGTAGCGCAGGAGGTATCCCTGGCCCACCCGGGAGAGGTGGAAGGCCTGGTCGAGGTCCATCGACCCCTCCGGATCGAGCGTGACGAACTCGATGTCGGTGCAGTCCCGGGTCGGCAGGACCGGGTTGGCCGCCATCCGCTCGGCCTCGGCCAGCACAGCTGCCGGGAACTCTCCGGGCACCCCGAGACTGGCCCGCAGCCGACGCAGGCCTTCACGCAGGGCTGGTGGCTCCGCGTCTCTCAACGACACGTGACGGCTGGGCATGGTCCCTCCTCAGTTGCGCGAGCGTGGGTGGCCGTCCAGGGCGGCGTTCACCAGCGTGTCGGCCGCCTTGTTCTGTTCCCGGGGCACCCAGGTCCAGGTGACAAGGGCCGGGACCAGCTGTTGCGCCTTGCGGGCCAGCGGCAGCATGTCCGGGTGCTTCACCTTCCAGCGGCCGGCCATCTGCTCGATCACCAGCCGGGAGTCCATCCGGACCTCAAGGGCGGCAGCGGGGTCGATCACCCTTGCCATCTCCAGGCCGGCGATGAGCGCGGAGTATTCGGCGACGTTGTTGGTCGCCACCCCGATGGCCAGGCCTTCGGAGTTCAGGACCTCACCCGTGTCGGGGTCGCGGACCAGGGCGCCGTAGGCCGCCGGCCCCGGGTTGCCGCGCGAGCCACCATCGCCTTCGACGACCAGCCGCCGGCCGGACGCGGGCGCCGGGGCCGGCTCGGTGTCGTCGAAGATGGACGGTCCGCCCTGCGGGAGCCTTGGGGCGCGGGCCATCAGGCGTCCACCGAACCGAGGCGCACCAGCACGCGCTCGCACTCCTCACACCGCAGCACCTCGTCGTCGGCGGCGGCGGCGTAGCCGGCCAGCGCGGTCTGGGTGACCTCCAACTGGCAGCCGCTGCAGCGGCGTCCGCGCAGCGCTGCCGCCCCGAGGCCGCCGGAGCGGTCACGGATCTTGTCGTAAAGGGCGAGCAGGTCGGCGGGGATCTCGGCAGCGAACCCCTCCCGGGCCGCCCGGTGGATGGCGATTTCGCCGTCCAGCTGGGCCAATTGCTCGTCGCGGGAAGCGATCAGGGCCCGCATGGAGTTCTCCAGCTCGGTGAGCTCTGTGGCGAGCATGTCTTGCCGGCCGGTGGCTGCCTCCAGCTGCTCCATGACTTCGAGTTCGACGTCTTCAAGGTCACCGATCCGGCGGCCGAGGTGGACGATCTCGTCGAGCAGCGCGTTCAGCTGCTTGGGGTCGACGACCGTCCCGTCGTCCACCCGCCTCTGGTCACGCTCGCGGCGCTCCCGAACCGGGACGAGATCGGCCTCGGCCTTGTCGACGTCGAGTTGCAGGTCGCCTGCGCGGGTTCGTGCGGCCACCAACGACTCGCCGAGCTTGGCCCGGATGGTCCTCGCCTCCGCGATCGCGGCATGCTCGGGCAGGGAGCGACGCCGATGCTCCAGCTGGGAGATGGCGGTGTCCTCTGCCTGCAGGTCGAGCAGGCGGCGCTGGGCCGTAGCGGCAGCCTTCATCTGGGGCCTCCTGAAGTTGTGGACACCGACTGTACTGGTTCTCCGGCTTTCCCTCGGGGCTTCGTTCGAGGTGCAACGATTCCTCGCATGGACCTCGGCCACCCCGCCAGCACGCCGGCAGGCTGGTATCCCGACCCGACCGGATCCGGGGCCCTGCGCTACTGGGACGGCGAGGCCTGGACCGCCAACACCCAACCGGCCCCAGCGACCCCCGCCTCCGTGGCCGGCTGGCTCCCTGCGGGATTCGCCGGACTCGGTCGCTCCGTCCAGGTGCTGGTCGGATTGTGCGGCCTGGCCGCGCTGGTGAGTGTCGGGTTCGAGCTGTGGGGCGCATCGATGCTGCAGGCGGCCGCCGACGACGCGTCCAGCATTCGAATGCCGTTGCTGGAGCTGTACGACCAGATGGGCCGCTTCGTCGCCGCCGGTTCGGCGTTGCTGTTGATCGTCGCCGGAGTGCTCTGGGTCTCGTGGCAACACCGGCTGGCCAACACCGTTCCCCGCGCAGCACTTCGCCGATCTCCGGGGTGGCATGTGGGTTCCTGGTTGGTCCCGGTGGTGGCGCTGTGGTTTCCGCTGCAGAACATGCTGGACCTGCGGAGAGCTGTCACTCCGGCGTACCTGGCTGACCGAACGCCGGCCAGCTACCGGCTCTGGTGGGGACTCTGGATTGGCGGCAATGTGGTGAGCTCGGTCGCGAACCTGCCATCCGGGGGAATCGAGCCGACCCTGGCGTCGCTGGGCTTGACTGCCGCGATTACCGCCTTCGCCGACTCGCTGACCGCGGGGGCCGCGGTGTTCGCCATCCTGGTGGTCGGCGACCTCACCCGCTCGGCGGTGCAGGCCCTCGGGGTGGTCGCTGGTCCGGCTCGGGTGGCGGCACCCCAGCGCTGAGTCCGACTGCGGCGGGACTACGATCGCTGCCATGACCGAGGAGCCCACACAGGCCGAAGAGCCACTTCCCAACCGGCAGACCCCGTTCTCGGAAGCGTTCCGGGAGTTCATCCCGCAGGGCTGGGCGCCCTACCCCTCCGAGACGCCGGCCGAGCTGGCCGCTGCCGGCCCGGCAGCGCAGCGGCGGCGAGCGCTGGCCGAGGCTTTCCCTGGCGAACGGCTGGTGATCCCAGCCGGCGGCTTCAAGCAGCGGGCCAACGACACCGACTACCGGTTCCGACCGCATTCGGCCTTCGCCTGGCTGACCGGGCTGGGCAGCGACCGGGAGCCGGATGCCGTGCTGTTGATCGAGCCGACCGACGCCGGCCATGAGGCAACCCTGTACTTCAAGCCGCGGGCCCCGCGCACCGACCCGGAGTTCTACGCCGACGCCCGCTACGGCGAGATGTGGGTCGGCACCAGGGAGTCACTGGCGGAGATGACCGCCCTGACCGGCATCTCCTGCGCCCCGATCTCGGAGCTCGACGCCGCCCTTGGTAAGAACCTTGGCGCCACCGGCGTCCGGCTGCTGCGCGAGGCCGACCAGCTGATCACCGGCCGCCTCGATGTCCTGCGCGCCGAGGCGGGCGTCGCCACCGCGTCCGACCTGGACGAGGACTTCCTGGTGGCGCTCTCGGAGGCCCGCCTGGTGAAGGACGAGTTCGAGCTTGCCGAGCTGCGCAAGGCCTGCGCGGACACCGCCGTCGGCTTCGAGGCTGTGGTCGCGGAGCTGCCGGAGGCGGTCCGGCGGGGTCGCGGCGAGCGCTGGGTGGAGGGGGTCTTCGGCCTGCACGCCCGGCACCAGGCGAACGCGGTCGGCTACGACACGATCGCGGCCTCGGGCGACCACGCCAACACCTTGCACTGGATCCGCAACGATGGCGACATCAGGCCCGGCGACCTCCTGCTGCTGGACGCCGGCGTCGAGGTGGAATCGCTCTACACCGCCGACATCACCCGCACCCTGCCGGTTTCCGGGAGGTTCACTCCGGCCCAGCGGAAGGTCTACGAGGCAGTGCAGGCAGCGCAGGCGGCCGGGATCGCGGCCGCCCGTCCCGGCAACAGGTTCTCCGACGTGCACCAGGCCGCCGTCGCCGTGATCGCTGAGCACCTCGAGGCCTGGGGCCTGCTGCCGGTGCCTGCCGCCGAATCGCTCGACTCTGAGCAGGGCGGTCACCACCGCCGCTGGATGGTCCACGGCACTTCCCACCACCTCGGTCTCGACGTGCACGACTGCGCCCAGGCCCGCCAGGAGAACTATCGGGACGCCGAGCTGAAGCCCGGCATGGTGATCACCGTCGAGCCCGGCCTCTACTTCAAGGCCTCCGACCTCATGGTGCCCGAGGAGTTGCGGGGCATCGGGGTGCGGATCGAGGACGACATCGTGATCACCGCTGACGGCTGCCAGATCCTGTCCGACGCCCTGCCGCGGGACCCGGACGCCGTCGAGGCCTGGATGGCGAAGATCTGGGGCGACGCCCCGGCCTCCTGACCCAAGGCTGTGGCGGGTCCGTCAGCTGGGCGCGGCGAGGTACTTCTCCACCCGGCGGCGCAGGGCTCGGCCGAGTCGCTCCTCAGCAGCGAGGGCCGGCAACTTGGCGCGCTCGGTGGTTGCGGCACGGAAGGCGTAGCCAACGGTCAGGTCGTGCGGACGGGTCTCGGCCACCTCGATCCGGTCCCCGGGGCTGACCACTCCGGGCTCGACCACCCGCAGGTAGGCCCCCGGCACGCCGTGCTCGGTGAACCGGCGCACCCAGTCCGGTTCGGCGACGAAGCCAGCGAACACCGCACACGGAATCCGCACACCGGTGAGTTCCAGCAGGCAGTTGCCAACGCGCCAGCGCTCCCCCAGCCGGGCCCCCTGCACGTCGAGACCGGCAGTTGTGAGGTTCTCGCCGAAGGAGCCGGCGGGAAGTGGCCGGCCGAGCTCGACCTCCCAGTACGCGTAGTCCTCGCGGGCGAAGGCGTAGACGGCCTGGTCGGTGCCACCGTGGTGCTTGAGGTCGGCGATCTCGTCGCCATCGACGCCGAAGATCCCGATGCGCACCGGCCCGGCCAGCGGTCGCTTGTCGATGGCGGTGCGACCGAGCGTCCCGAACCGGGTAGTCCGGATCCGACCGACATTCACGGCTTCGAGATGTGCCATCCGGTGACCCTACCCGGGTGGCGACGGAACGGAATGGGACAAGACTGCCTCCAGTTGCGGACCCGGGCCACCAACGGACCCGCCACTCGTTCCGCCGGCACTTTTGTCCCGTTTCGCGCTGGCCGCACGGGAACCGTCCCAACGTTCTGGATACAGGCTGGGACATGGCTGGCGGCTACGGCTTTCGCCCTAGAGTGCTGCCGACACCGGTCGGAGCTGACCGGTCGACTGATGCGACCCGATGGCGAAGGAGCCGGACGTGCCCGATCCGATGCAGACGAAAGTGGTGCTGGACGAGAGTCAGATGCCCACGCACTGGTACAACCTCGTGGCCGACCTGCCAACTCCCCCGCCGCCGCACCTGCATCCCGGCACCAACCAGCCGCTGGTGCCCAGTGATTTGGAGGGGTTGTTCCCGATGGGGCTGATCGAGCAGGAGGCTTCCACCGAGCGCTGGATCGAGATCCCGAAGGAAGTCCACGACATCTACCGGCTGTGGCGGCCCTCCCCCTTCTTCCGGGCGCACCGGCTGGAGAAGGCGCTGGAAACGACGGCCCGGATCTACTACAAGTACGAGGGCGCATCCCCGGTCGGCAGCCACAAGACCAACTCCGCTGTGCCTCAGGCCTACTTCAACAAGGTCGCCGGGCGTAGCCGCCTGACCACAGAGACCGGCGCCGGCCAGTGGGGTTCCGCGCTCGCCTTCGCCTGCCAGATCTTCGGCCTGTCCTGCGACATCTGGCAGGTGCGTAGCTCCTACGAGGGCAAGCCCTACCGCCACGTGCTGATGGAGACCTTCGGGGCCAGCGTCGTGGCCAGCCCCTCGGAGCTGACCGAGGCCGGGCGGGCAATGCGCGAGCAGTTCCCCGACACCTCCGGCTCGCTAGGCATGGCGATCAGCGAGGCAGTCGAGGCCGCGGCCAAGGATCCCAACGCCAGCTACTCCCTCGGGTCGGTGCTGAACCACGTCACCCTCCACCAGACGGTGATCGGCCAGGAGGCGCTGAAGCAGCTGGAGCTGTTCGGCGAGCATTCGGCCGACTACCTGTTCGCGTGCGCCGGTGGCGGGTCGAACCTCGCCGGGATCAGCTTCCCGTTCATTCGGGAGAACCTGGAGGGCCGTTCGGCAACGAAGATCATCGCCTGCGAACCGAAGGCGGCACCTTCGCTGACCGAGGGCGAATACAGGTACGACTTCGGCGACACCGCCCACCTGACGCCGCTGCTGAAGATGTACTCCCTCGGGGCGGACTTCGTTCCCGACCCGGTGCACGCAGGCGGCCTGCGCTACCACGGCATGTCGCCGCTGGTCAGCCACTGCTACCACGAGGGCCTGATCGGGGCCATAGCCGTGCGGCAGCTCGAGGCATTCGAGGCCGGCGTGCTGTTCGCGCGCGCCGAGGGCATCGTCCCGGCTTCTGAGTCCAACCACGCCATCGCCGGTGCGATCCGGCAGGCGCGGGAGGCCACCGCTGCCGGGGAGTCCCCGGTGATCGTGATCGGTGTCTCCGGCTCGGGCCAGCTGGACCTGCCGGCCTACGCCGAGTTCCTGGCCGGGGAGATGGCCGACAGCTGACCCTTCGACAGGCTCAGGGAGCGGCCGGCAGTCACGGCCTGGGCTCGGCCGGTCCTTGCTCCTCCGGTGCCGGGTCGGACGCGGCCGGCGCGGCGGGCTGCTGCTCCGGGTAGCCCAGCCCACTGGGGGTGGCCTCGGGACCGTAGCCGTACTGGGGGCCATACTGCGGCTGGCCGGACGGGTAGTAGGGCTGTTGCGGGTAACCCTGATGGCCGTAGGGACCCGGAGCCTGGCCATACGGCCCCGGAGCCTGACCGTAGGCACCCGGAGCCTGGCCATACGGACCCGGAACCTGACCGTAGGCACCCGGAACCTGACCGTAGGGTGCGGCCTGCTGGCTCGGCGCTGCCTGCTGGGCAGGACCGGAGACCGGGGTGAACTGGGCGGCCCGGGCGCCCGGCATGCCGCTGATCAGCTCCCTTGCCCGGCTGACCACCTTGTGCTCGGCCAGCACCTCGTACTTGGTGGCGATGGTCTGCGACACCGAGGTGAAGTCCCGCTTGCCCTGGCTCATCCAGTAGCCGAGCGTTGCCATGATGATCCCGACCACGATGCCGATTCCGAGGGCATAGGCGGCCAGCAGCAGAGGGTTCTCGTTCGGCACGAACAGCCACATCAGCAGGGCGATCATCAGACCGGTGGAGACCCCGCTCTGGACACCCTGCCCGATCACTGTGCCCCAACTGCGGCGTCCGAGCACCCGCTCGACCGACCTCAGCTCGGTGCCCACTATGCAAAGGTTCTCCACCGGGAAGCGGGCGTCGGCGAGGAAGTCGACCACCCGCTGGGCCTCGTCGTAGGTGTTGAAGACCGCTACCGATTGTGGGTACTCGAGCTTGAACAGGGTGCTGAGCTTCGGCACCGGTTGCGTCATCTGATCTCCTCCATCCCGGCGGCCCGGCCGCGGGCCACAATCGCGGCGGCCAGCTTGACCCCCGCCTCGTCCACCATCTCGTCATCGACAACGATGGCACCAACAGCGCCCTGGGCAAGCGCGGTGGCGTGGGCGTACTCCGCCATGATCCGCTGGGCCCGCTCGAAGTCGGCCGGTTTCGGTGAGTACATCTCGTTACCCGCGTCCACCTGGCCAGGGTGTAGGACCCACTTGCCGTCGTAGCCGAGGGCTGCGCTGAGCTCGGCCGACCGCCGGAAGCCCTCGACATCCCGGATCGCGACGAAAGGCCCGTCGATCGCCTGCAATCCGTTCGCCCTCGCCGCCACCAGGATCGACATCAGCACATGATGGAAGGCGTCGGCCGGGTAGCCGGCCGGCTGCGCGCCGACGTTCAGCCCGCCCATGCCGAGGCTCGCCATGAAGTCGCCGGGCCCGAAGACCAGGCTGGCCAGGCGTGGGCTGGCTGCGGCGATCTCGTTGACGTGCAGCAGCCCGATCGCGTCCTCGATCTGCACCTCAAGTCCGATCCGGCCGATCGGCAGCCCGGCGGTGTGTTCCACCTGCGTGAGCAGCAGGTCCAGAGCCTGCACCTGCGCTGCCGACTGGGTCTTGGGCAGCACCAGGGCGTCGATGGCGTCACCGGCGCCGGTGACCACCTCGATGACGTCGCCGTACGTCCAGGGGCTTTCCCACCCGTTGACCCGGACGGTGACCAGTCCGGCGGCGAAGCCCTGCCCGCCGCTGAGGGCAGCCACAATCCGTTGCCGGGACTCGACCTTCACGGCTGGCGCTACGGCGTCCTCGAGGTCGAGGAAGAGCCCGTCCACCTCCAGCGTTCGGGCCTTCTCGATGAACCGGTCGGACGATCCGGGAACGGCGAGGATCGTCCGGCGGGGTACGGCACGGCTGGCTGCGGTCACCCGTCCAGCCTATTGCAGCCTCCGCAGGGCCCCGCCTGGGTGATGATGGCTGGACCCTGCCCTGGGGGGAGGGTGCAAGCTGGCCGCATGGAGACCGTTGACCTCAAGGGCCGGTGGCGCCACCTCTATCGACCAAGGGCCGGGCGCTACGAAGTCGTGGACGTACCGGAACTGCCGTTCCTGTCCATCGGCGGCCGGATCGAGCCGGGCAGCTCACCGGCGAGCTCTGCGGGGTTCGCCGCCGACACGGCCGCCCTCTACGGGCTCGCCTACACGATCAAGTTCGCCCTCAAGAAGCGGACCGAGTCGCCGGTGGACTACCCGGTGATGCCCCTGGAGGGGTTGTGGTGGATCACCGACGGCGAGTTCGACCTCGCCAGCCCGGACAACTGGCACTACACCCTGCTGATCCTGCAGCCGGAAGAGGTGGACGAGGAAGCCTTCGCCACCGGCATCGCCGCGCTGCTGGCCAAGCGCGGCGCCCAGCCGGAGTTCGCGCGCCTGCGCCGGCAGACGCTCGCCGAGGGCCGCTGCGTCCAGGTGATGCACGTCGGGCCGTACGCAACCGAACCTGAGACCCTGGCCGGGCTGCCCGGCTACCTTCACGAACAGGGCTTGGTTGACCTGGTGGGCGCAGCCGGCGGCAAGCACCACGAGATCTACCTCGGCGACCCGAAGAAGACCGCGCCGCACCGGCTGAAGACGATCCTGCGGCACCCCGTGACTGCGGCCACCTGACCCCCGCCGGAGATCGGGGACGGTTCCGATTTCGGTCCAGAACCGCCCTCTGAACCGAAATCGGAACCGTCCCCAGTTTGGCTCAGAGGCGGCCCCGGCCCCCGAGTGACTCGCAAATGGCCGAATCGGGGACGGTTCCTGATCCGGTCCAGACCCGTTATTTGGACCGGAAAGGAACCGTCCCCTTTCAGAGGCGCAGGCCGTGGCCGGAGGCGAACAGCGGCTGGTCGAAGCCCGGCTGGTCCTCGGGGTGGGCACGGACGTCGGCCATCGAGGCGGGCAGGTCGAACGGCAGCCGGCCCAGCGGCGGCACCCGTCCGGTGACCGCGTCGGCGTAGGCAGCGTCCCTGGTGCCGTAGCTGACCGTGATCGCCGTGGCGATGTCCAGCAGCGGCGTCAGGATCGCCGGCCGATCGCAGGTGACGTCGACCAGCAGTGGGCAGTGCGCCGCGATCAGTTGCAGCCGGACCACCAGGCCGGGTGGGAAGTCGAGCCCGCCCTGGTGGAACCAGGCCTCAAGGAACAGGTCGGCACGCGGCTCGAACGGTGCCATCAGCCGCACGATCGCCACATCCGCCTCCTCCGGCAAGGTGACCCGCTCGACAGCCGGGCCGAGCGCCGCGGCGTCGAAACCCTCGGCGTAGACCCGCAGGCCGGGACGCAACGGCAGCAGCCCGGCATTGGTCAGCACCGTCACCGACTCCGTCTGCGCGCGGTGACCTTCGGCGAGGAAGTCCGCGCTGCCCACCACCAGTTCGGCGGCGGCCTCGTCGACGAACGGGTTGTCGAACAGGCCGAGGTCGAACTTCACCGCGAGCAGCCGGCGCGCCGACTCGTCCAGCCGGGACTGTGGAACGCGGCCGGATTCGACCAGTCCGACCAGCAGCTCCACGCACTCCTCGCCGCCGAACTGGTCCGCACCGGCCTGCAGGATGCGTTCCATCCGTCCGGCCGGGTCGAGGTGCTCGACTCCCCAGGCACGGGCTGGCAGCACCTGCTCGCCCACGTGGTTGTCGTTGACCAGCTCCCAGTCGGTGCAGACCACCCCGTCGAAGCCGAGCTCCCCGCGCAGCAGCGCGGTGGTGATCTGGGCGTTGAAGCCGAATCCGACCTGCTCGATCGGCTCGCCGTCCAACTCAAGCCCCACCGGCATCCCGTAGTAGGGCATGATCGCCGACGTCCCGGCTGCGATCATCGCCCGGAACGGACGCAGGTGGTCGGCGAACCGGCCGGCCGGGTAGACCTGCTCGCGGCCGTAGGGGAAGTGCGCGTCCTCACCGCCGGCCTGGGGACCGGCGCCGGGAAAGTGCTTGGTGGTGCAGGCGACGCTGGACCGGCCCACCCGGCCCTGCTGCAGCCCGTCCAGGTAGGCCACCGCCAGCTCCGTGACCAGCTCGGGGTCCTGACCCAACGTGCCGGCCTGCCGGCCCCAGCGCGGCTCGGTGGCCAGGTCCACGGTCGGGTGCAGCGCTGCCCGGATGCCCAACGCCCGGTACTCGGCGTTGACGATCTCGGCGAAGCGGCGCACCCGGGCCGGGTCGCGCAGCGCCGCCAATCCGATCGGCTCCGGCCACTGGGACAGGCCACGGGCAGCGAAGGAAACGCCGGAGTTCTCGAAGAAGGCGTGCCGCGGGTCGGAGGAGATCGTCACCGGGATGCCGTGGGGCGCCTGCTCGGCGAGCAGCTGGAGGTTGTTCGCCCAGCGGGCGGCGACCCGAGGTTCGGGCAACAGGTGGACGTTGAAGTGGTTCAGGTGCCGGCCGAGCACCACTTCGGCCGCGCCCGACTTGCTGATCTTCCCCGGGCTGGCCAGCACCTCCCCGTCATCGCCCGCCTCGATGACCGTGTGGAACATCAGGCCGGCCTTCTCCGGCAGGCTCAGCCGGCCGAGCAGGTCCTCGACCCGCAGCTGGGTGCTGAGGCGAGGATCCTCGAACGGATCGAGCTGGCCGTTGTGGTTGAGGTCGCGGTAGGCGGTGCCGTCCGGAGCTGTGCTGGTGACAGGTTGCATGGGCACGACTCTAGGAGTCGATGCCGGCGCCGAACCTCTCCATCGCAAGGACCGGACGCAACCGCCGCTCGACCAGGGCAGTTGAGAAGGCCTTCCGGACGACGCCACGCCCAACGACGTTTCCGACGGCGCCCATGATCATCGCCTGGTCCAGCGAAAGGTAGCGCCGCGCCACTGTGCCGGAACTCGCGATGGCATCGAAGAACCCGCCGTCGCCGTAGCCGTCGAAGTCGTGTTGCAGCTTCGCCAGGTTGGCGTAGGCCTGCCGCGGCTCGTACGCCATGGCGAGGAAGGACGCGTGCGGCGTGGCCACACCGACGCCGAAGTCCGGGTTCGGGTTCGTCGCCGGACGACAGTCACCGAAGCCAGGGTCGTAGTTGGTCCTCTCGACGTCGGAGAAGTAGCCCTCGGGATTCAGCCCGAGCGCGTCCACGCCGTACTCGCGGTAGCCGCCGTCGGGGTTGGACGACGGCGAGAAGCCCCAGATGCCATAGCCGGCCTCGACCAGGCCGTGTTCACGCTGCGCGCGGACGTGCAGCGGGTGGTTGATCCCCCACGACCGGGGCGCCCACGTCGCTTCGGGCACGAACACGTCGGGCATGAGTTCCTCGAACATGCTGCCGCCCCAGCCGGGAACGATCCGCATGCCGCGGTACTGGTAGGCACCCTCGTACACGTCCAGGCCCAGGTAGGTGCGGGTCACGCCGACCGGCTGCGACTCGTGCCACGACCAGTCGCAGGACGCAGGGAACGTCCGCCACATCGCGAAGTAGTGCTTGGCGGGAATCTGCCCGGTCATGATGCCCAGGTAGCTGGTGATCCGGGTCTCGCGACACCGTGGTGTCGTAGTGGTGGTTGGTGTACCAGACGTCCGGGCCGCCCGATGTGGTTGCCGGCGTAGCGGACAGGTCCGCGTCGGCGGGTCGGCTCGCGTCGTAGAACCCGCCGTGGATGAGCCCGCCGGGCCGCGGAGGCGGCCGGGTCGTAGAACATGTCCCAGCGCATCCGGGTGAACAGCCGGTCGGCCAGCTTGCGGCACGCTCGGGGACGGCGTTGCGCACCACCCACAGCGCAGCGCCCAGCCAGCCGTTGTCGACGCTGGAGGCGAACGGGTAGACCGGCGTTGCCGTCCTCCGGCCAGATGGTCGAGCACGTCGCCGGTGGCCTCGTCGTACCAGTTGTAGTACATCCCGGACGGCTCGTGGTGCTCCATCCGCAGCAGGGTCTGCAGGGTCTGTCGGCAGCGCCGGACGAGCTCGCCCGGCGGTGATCAGGCCGAGGTCGCGCCGCGACGACGGCGCTCCACAGGTAGCCGCCGATGTTGGTGGGCGAGGTGTAGCCGCTGCGGTCGCCGGCCGCCAGGGATGCCGGGATGTTGTCGGCCGGCAGCCCGGTGTGCGGATCGGTCATCGCGACCAGCGACGCCAGGTGTCGCGCGCCCAGCCGACCACCTTGCGGTGCGTCGAACGCTCGGTCCCGGGCTTCAGCAGCGGCGTCCTTGCCGAAGGCGCGGGGCAGCGGCCGCAGCGCCAGCGGGCAGGCTGGCGGCCAGTCCCGAGGGCGACGGCGCCGGTGATGCAGGTTGCGGCGTGGGAGGGGATGTGGTTGTCATATCGGATTCCTCACTTGATTCCGGTGGTGGCAATGCCCTCGATGACGTGCCGCTGGAAGATCAGGAACACGATCAGCAGCGGGAGGACGACGACGCAGGCTCCGGCCATGAGCAGGCCGTACTGGGTGCTGTTCTGCCCGATGGAGTAGAGGGCGAGGGCGACGGGCAGGGTGTAGGTGGCCTCGGTCTGGGCGACAACCAGAGGCCACAGGAAGTTGTTCCAGGAGCCGAGGAAGGTCAGGATGCCGAGCGTTGCCAGCGCCGGCCCGCACAGCGGCAGGATGATCCGGGCGAAGATGCGCATCTCGCCCGCGCCGTCCACCCGGCCGGCGTCCAGCAGGTCGTGCGGCAGGCCGGAGATGAACTGTCGCATCAGGAACACTCCGAACGGGGCGGCAAGGAACGGCAGGAACATGCCCGGTAGCGTGTCGATCAACCCGGCATTGGCGACGAGCACGAACAGCGGCACGAAGGTGACCACCCCGGGGATCATCAGCGTCCCCAGCACGAGCAACAGCAAGGCCTTCTTGCCTGGGAATTCGAGCATGGCCAGCGCGTAGCCGAGCATTGAGCAGAAGAGCAGATTGCCGGCGGTCACCACGACCGCCACGATCACCGAGTTGGCGAAATAGGTGGTGAAGTCGAGCTTGGTGAACAGCTGGGTGTAGTTGTCCAGGGATGCGGCCTCCGGCCACCAGGTGGGCGGGACCCGGCGCAGTTCGCTCTCACTCTTGAAGCTGCCCAGCACCATCCAGGCGAACGGGGTGATCACCAGCACCAGGGCAATCGTGACGACCAGGTAGACCCACCATTTGCCGAAGCGGCTTCTCTTTCCCAACATGGTGGCCCCCTAGGCCTTCTCGCGTAGCAGGCGGAACTGGATGGCTGTGACCACGGCGATGACCACGAAGATCAGGTAGCTCATCGCGGCGGCCAGCCCGTAGTTGCCGAAGCCGAACTGGTTGTAGGTGTACATGGACACCGACAGGGTGCTGTTCAGCGGCCCGCCCCTGGTCATGACGAACGGCTCCTCGAAGAACTGCAGGTAGCCGATGAAGGTGATCACCGAGACGAACAGCATCGTCGGTCGCAGCAGCGGGAAGGTGATGTGCCAGAACCGCTGCCAGGTGTTGGCACCGTCGATGGCGGCGGCCTCGTGCAGCATCCAGGGCACCGCCTGGAGCCCGGCGAGGAAGATGATCATCCCGTTG
The DNA here is from genome assembly GCA_963848845.1 of uncultured Actinomycetota bacterium. Classification (GTDB taxonomy): domain Bacteria; phylum Actinomycetota; class Actinomycetes; order Propionibacteriales; family Propionibacteriaceae; genus Propionicimonas. The sequence goes on along the minus strand of CAWKFH010000004.1, from coordinate 439,487 downwards.
CCGAAGTTGCGCCAGACCGCCATCATGATCAGCGACGGCATCGACCACTGCGCATCGCCGAGCCAGTTCGGCCCCTGGATCCCGATCCAGGACAGCATGGTGTTCAGCAGCCCCGAATCCGGCTGCAGGATGAACCGCCAGACCACGGCCACCGCGACGATCGAGGTGATCACCGGGGTGTAGAAGCCCAGCCGGTAGACGCTGCGGAACCGGTTGATGCCCTTGTCGAGGGCCACTGCGGCCAGCAGGGCGGCCGCGAGCGTCAGCGGCACCCCGACAAGGACGAAGTAGGCGGTGTTGGACGCGGCCTTGACGAACACCGGGTCGCCCAGGGCCCGCACGTAGTTGTCGAGCCCGACGAAGTTCACCGAGAACGGCGTGCGCAGGTCCTTCTGCCTGGTGTCGGTGAAGCTCATGAACAGCGACTGGAACACCGGCCACACGGTGAAGACCAGGAACAGCACGATGAACGGGATCGCCAGGAGCCACGCCGCCCGTACCTCCGCGGGGCGCCCCCGCCGCCGGATGGTGGCGGGAGCACCCCCTGCAGGGGGGGTGGGTAGCTGCTGGACGGCTGCCGGCAGGGTGGGTGCGGACATGATCAGCTGCCGGTGCCGATCGACTGGGCCTCGGACTGGACGGTCTTGAGCGAGGCGTCCACGTCGGCACCGGTCTTGGTGACCTTCTCGATCTCGGCGTCGAACCTGGCCGCGACCTGCTCCCAGGTGGGGAAGGACGGCGGCGCGACGGCGGTCTCGAGCTGCTTGCCGAAGGTGGCGAGCTTCTCGTCAGCGGCCAGCGCCGGATCCTGCCAGGCGGCTGTGACCGAAGGCAGGGCGGACGACAGCTTGTACCACTTCACCTGGGTGTCCGCCTGGGCGAGCCACTTCACGAGCTTCCAGGCGCTGTCGCGGTTCTTGGTGGTCTTGAAGACGGCGAGGTTGGAGCCGCCGACGAACGAGGCGGACTTCTCCTTGATCGGCATCAGCATCACCGAGTACTTGTCGGCGAAGCCCTTCCCGCCGGCCTTCTCCACCGCGCTCATCATCCACGGCCCGGAGATGAACATCGGCTCGCTGCCGTCGATGAAGGCAGGTTCCTGGCCCTGGCCCTCGACCGGCTTCTTGTTGGTGAGGCCATCGGTGAAGAAGCTCTGGTAGTACTTCACGGCCTCGGCCATCTGCGGGGTGTCGAAGGTCCACTGCTCGCCGTCGCTGAGCTCGGCGCCGTTGGACCAGGCGAACGGCATGACGCTCTGCCAGGAGCCGGTGAGCGCCGGGCTGCAGGTTGATCCCCCACTTGGAGCCGGCCTTGTCCTGCATCGCCTTCGCCATGGCCTTCAGCCCGTCCCAGTCGGTCGGCGGGGTACGTGAAGCCCGGCCTTCTCGGCCAGGTCGGTGCGGTAGTAGACCAGCCGGGTCTCGACGTACCACGGGATGCCGTAGGACGTGCCGCCGACCTCTGTGGTGCCCCAGGCGCCGGGGAAGAAGGTGCCCTTGTCGATCGACGCCGGAGTCGGGTCGAAGGCGTCCAGGTCGGCGAACTCGCCCATCCAGGTGGTGCCGATCATGGCGAGGTCGGGCGTCTTCTGGGCGGTGATCGCTGTGGTGAACTTGTCGTGCGCCCCGTCCCAGGGGATGGCGGTGACGGTCACCTTGACGTCGGGGTTGGCGGCCTCGAATTCCTTGACCAGGTCGGGCAGCATCTCGCCCTCAGCCCCCATCGCCCAGACGGTGAGCTCGCCGGTTGCCGGGCCTTCGGCGACCGAGCTGGCCTGTTGTGGGGCTGCGCTTGGGTTGTCGGCCGGCCGGCCGCAGCCGGTGATGGCCAGTGCCGCCGCCAGGGTGAGGGCGGCGATCGCGGGTGTTCTCATTTGTTCCTCCTTGTTTCACTCCCGCCCGGGATCGCAGCCGCAGGAGCCGCGGTAGACGATCCGGGTGGGCAGACTTGTGGGTTCGGCTGCGGGGGCGCCGCCGGCGATGAGTTGGTGCAGGGTGGTCGCGGCCAGCCGGCCGAGGTCGCGCACGGGCTGGGCGACCGAGGTCAGGCCGGGCCGGACGTAACGGGCTGTCATCACGTCGTCCCAGCCGGTGATGGCGATGTCCTCGGGGATGGCCAGGCCGGCGCGCTGGAGTTCGTCCAGCAGGGCCACCGCCACCTCGTCGTTGACGCAGACCAGGGCATCGGGAAGGTCGTCGGAGCCCTCAAGGAGCTGTCTGGCGCACTGCCGCCCACCGGCCTCGGAGTACCCGACCAGCACCGGCTCCGGGACGGGCAGCCCGGCGGCCGAATGAGCAAGGGCGAAGCCGGCGAAGCGCTCGGCTGCATCCGAGGCAAGGTGCGGATCGCCGACGAACCGCAGCCGGCGGCGACCGTGACCGAACAGGTGCTCGGTGAGGGCTTGGGCGTTGCCGGTGTTCTCCGTGCCGATCGCGTGGCTACCCGGACCCGAGGCGACCAGTACCAGCGGCAGTCGCCCCGCGAGTGAGTCGAGGTCGCCGGTGGCCAGTTGGCCCCGTCCGGCCATCACGGCCAGTCCGTCCACCCGCGCAGCCATCTGCCGCAGCTGGCGGGACAGGCCCGGCCCGTCGGTCAGCAGCAGGGCCACCGAAAGGCCGAGGTCGGCTGCAGCCGACTCGAACCCGAAGAGCAGCTCGGCGAAATACGGTCCGGTGAGTTCTGGCACCACCAGGCCGATGGCTTCATGCTTCTTGGCGGCAAGCGCACGGGCGGAATCCCGGGGAAGGTAGTCAAGGGTCCGGGCGGCCTCAATGACGCGGTCCCGGGTGGCCGCGGCCACCCGCTCGGTTCCCTGCAGCACGCGGGACACGGTGGCTATGGACACACCAGCGCTCTCGGCGACCTGATAGATCGTCGCCGGTCCGGGCTTCCGTGCAGGCACCGCGGTTCTTCCCCTCGTTGGGCATGTAAGCGCTTACAAAGACTGGTACCCGCTCCGGAAAAAGGCAAACCTGCATTGGACGATGCAGAATGGTCGGCCGCGAAGACCTATCGCCGCCGGGATCCCACGCGGTGCGCGGGCGTCAGGGCTCAGACGGGGGTTACGCCCAGCTTGAGGCCGACCAGGTTCCGCTTGCGGCCGGCCAGACGCTCCGCGACGGCGGTGAGCGCCGCTGACGCCGGACGGTCGGGGTCCGTGGCAACCAGGGGCACCCCAAGGTCGCCCGCTGCAGCCAGCGCTGGATCCATCGGGATCTCGGCCAGCAGCGGCACGTCGTAGCCGAGGCGGGTGCTGAGGGTGCCCGCGACCTCGATCCCGCCACCCTTGCCGAACACGTCCACCCGATGGCCCTGGCCACAGTGCGGGCAGGAAACGTCGAGGTAGGCCATGTTCTCGATCACGCCGATCACCTTCTGCTCAAGCATGGACGCCATGGTGCCGGCGCGCTCGGCGACCTCCGCTGAGGCCTGCTGCGGGGTGGTCACAACGATCACTTCGGCGTTCGGCAGCTTCTGGCCAAGGGAGAGGGCAACGTCGCCGGTGCCGGGCGGCAGGTCGACCACCAGGAAGTCGAGGTCACCCCAGTACACGTCGGCGAGGAACTGCTGCAGGGCGCGGTCGAGGATCGGCCCCCGCCAGGCGATCACCTGGTCGCGGCTCTGCTTCAGCATGCCGATCGAGATCACCCGCAGCCCCATGCTCGGCACCGGCATGATCATCCCGTCCACAGAGGTCGGCATGGCTTCGGAAAGGCCGAGCATCTGCGGGATCGAGTGGCCGTAGATGTCGGCGTCCAGCACCCCGACGGTCTTGCCGCGCGCGGCAAGAGCCATCGCAAGGTTCACCGTGACCGAGCTCTTGCCGACTCCGCCCTTGCCGGACGCGACCAGGATCACCTGGGTCAGCGAGTCCGGCCTTGCGAACGGGATCTCCCGGTCCTCGCGGCCGCCGCGCAGCCGCTTCTTCAGCTCGGTGCGCTGCTCGTCGCTCATCGTCCCGAGGGTCAGGTTCACGCCGGTGATGCCGGGGACTGTCGACACCGCCCTGGTCACGTCCGTCTCGATGGTGTTGGCCAATGGGCACCCAGCGATGGTCAGCAGGACGGTGACCGCTGCGACTCCCGACGCGTCGATCGCAACGGATTCCACCATGCCCAGGTCGGTGATCGGCTGGTGGATCTCCGGGTCGATGACTTCTGCCAGGGCGGCGTGGACGGCGCTCTCAAGTTCAGACATGCAGGAAGGTTATCCCGCGGATTCCGCCCACCGAAATCCGGCGTCAGCGGGTAGCCAGGTCGGCTCAGGCGAGGTGTTTGCGCTTCTCATCCGGTTCCCGGCCGTCCAGTTCCTCCATCAGCTCGCGCAGCTCGGAGCGGATGAAGTCGCGCGTTGCGACGTCGTTCATCCGCATCCGCAGGGACGCGATCTCCCGGGCGAGGAAGTCCATGTCGGCCCGCGACTGGGCCGAGACCTCGCGGTCGTGCTCGAGGCTCACCCGGTCGCGCGCCTCCTGCCGATTCTGCGCCAGCAGGATCAAGGGAGCGGCGTAGGAAGCCTGCAGGGACAGTGCAAGGGTGAGGAAGAGGAAGGGGAAGGGGTCCGGCGCGAGGTCCGGCGCGACCACGTTGAAGACCACCCAGGCGATGATCAGGATCGTCATCCAGATCAGGAACGTGGCTGTGCCCATCCACCGGGCGAAGGACTCAGCGAAGCTGCCGAAGGCGTCGCGATCCATCCGCATCCGCGGGATCCACTCACTTCGCCGGCGCCCAGGGGTGTCGAGGCGGTTCTGGCTAGCCATCGTTCACCTCCGTATCCAGCCGGTCCAGCTGAACCCCGCGCCAGTCATTGGGCAGGATGTGGTCGAGCACGTCATCAACCGTGACCGCTCCCAGCAGGCGGTGCTCGGCGTCGACCACCGGGGCGCAGACCAGGTCGTAGGTGGCGAAGTAGCGGCTCACCTGGGCGACGTTGTGTTTCGGGTTCAGCGGCGTGATGTCGGGATCGATCAGCCCGGCGACCAGCATCGACGGCGGTTCACGCAGCAACCTCTGGAAGTGGACCGCGCCGAGATAGCGTCCGGTCGGGGTGTCCATGGGAGGACGACAGAGGAAGGCCAGCGCCGCCATGGCCGGGGTGATCTCTTCGCGGCGCACCGCGGCCAGGGCGTCGGCCACCGTGGCGTCTGCACTCAGGACGACCGGTTCTGGGTTCATCAGGCCACCGGCGGTGGCAGCGTCGTAGGTGAGCAGCGTGCGGACGTCGCGGGCGTCCTCCGGCTCCATCCGCTCCAGGATGCTCTCGGCCATCACCGAGTCCAGCTCGGCGATGAGGTCGGCTGCGTCATCGGGGTCCATCTCCTCGAGGACGTCGGCGGCCCGATCGGTGTCGAGGGAGTTGATCACGTCCACCTGCTCGTCCTCTGGCAACTCCTCCAGCGCTTCTGCCAGCCGGTCGTCGTCCATCGCCTGCACCACGGCTGCGCGGAGCAGCGGGTCCATGTCGTGGAGTTCCCTCGCCACGTCCGCGGCCTTCAGGTCGGACAGTCGCATCGCCTGCTGCTCGGCGTCGCGAGGAGCCGGCTTCTCGATGAAGTCGGGCACCTCCGACCAGTCGACGATGGTGACGTGGCCACGCTGGAACGGCCGCCGGCTGGCCTCCCGAAGTGCGACCTCGGCCAGCACCCAGTCCTTGGCCCGGTTGCGCTTGAAGGCCACATCGAAGATGGTCTCCGGCTGGCTGGCGTCCCTTCGGTGCACCGTGCGGTCAAGGAGGTTCTCGACCACGAGGATCTCGCTCTCCCGCACCTGGAAGCGGCGGGTGTTCACCAGCCCGGAGACGATCACCTGATGGGCGTCGATCGAGTGCACGCGCTCCATCGGGAAGAAGATCCGACGCAGCGCGAACAGCTCCACCACGAGGCCTTTCACCCTTGGCGGCCGTTTGCCGGACCGGTTCTGGATGACGACGTCGCGTACCTTGCCCACCTGCTCGCCATTCGGGTCGAGCATGGGCAGTCCCTTGATCCTCGAGACGAAGATCGACGATGCCGAGGTCACGTTGGGCAGGCTACCGCCTTCGGGCCGCCCAACTCATCCTGAACTGCTCAGGTGGCCTCGGTGTCGAACGCGACGACCGCGAGCGACGCTCCCGGCAGGCCGTTCAGGGCCGGGTCCGGCTGGTGCGGGGCGCTCGAAGCCGCCGTCGGCGACGCCCCAACGGCCACGTCCGGAGCCGATCCGGACGACTCGGTTGCGGCGCCCGGCTGCGACTTCAGGACCTCCATCTCGGCCTGCACCGGGTTCAGCAGGTGCTTGTTGACCAGCGCCCGTGGATTCAGGTCGGACAGCTCGAGGTCGGAGAACTCCGGACCTAGCTCCTGGCGGAGCCGGCCCTGGGCATCGTTGGCGATGTTGCGCAGGTAGTTGAGCACCCGGGCAGCCTTTCGGGCCAGTTCGGGCAGCTTCTCCGGACCGAAGATGATCACCGCCAGCACGCCCAAGACCAGGATCTCGGACATGTTGAAGTCGATCATGGGATCAGGGTAGCCCGCCGCCAATCAGAGGCCGCTGGCGTCGAGGATGGCGACGAAGGCTGCCGCCTGTTCGGGGCTGGCGTCCAGTAGTGGCTTGCGCACCGGGCCGGGCGCGAAGCCACGAGCGGCCAGGCCGGCCTTGACCAGCATGCAGCCCTGGGTGGCGAACACCCCGAGGAACACCGGCAGGAGCGCGGCGTTCCGCGCGGTTGCCCCGCCGACGTCACCGGCGACGAAGCTCTCGATCATCTCCCGGGTCCGGCGGCCCGTGAAATGCGTCGAGGTGCCGACCACCCCGACCCCGCCGACAGCAAGCAACGGCAGGGTCATGGCGTCGTCACCGGAGTAATAGGCCAGCCCGGTGGCGGCGATCACCTGCGCCGACGCGACCGGGGACCCCTTGGCGTCCTTGACGGCCACGATGTTCGGGTGGGCTGCGACTTCGATCAAGGTCACGGTCTCGACCGGTATCCCGGAGCGGTGCGGAATGTCGTAGATCATGATCGGCAGCCCGGTCGCGTCCGCGACAGTCAGGAAGTGGTCGGCCAGCGCATCCTGCGGCGGACGGCTGTAGTAGGGGGTGACCACCAGCAGGCCGTGCGAGCCGACCTGCTCGGCCTGCCTGGCCAACTCGATCGTGTGGTGGGTGTTGAACGTGCCGACGCCGGCAACGATCCGGGCGCGGTCGCCAACCTCATCGATGACGGCCTCGAGCAGCGCCAGCTTCTCGCCGTCCGTCGTGGTCGGGGATTCGCCGGTGGTGCCGTTGATGACAAGGGCGTCGTTGCCCTGGACGTCGACCAGGTGGGCGGCCAGCCGGCGAGCTTCGGCGAGATTCAGGGACCCGTCCTGGTTGAACGGGGTCACCATGGCCGTCAGGACCCGGCCGAAGGGCAGCGCTGTCATGGGGGCAGCCTAAAGGGTGGCGATCACGACCAGTGGGTCACCGTCTCGAACCACGTCGCCCACCTCCACGACGACCTCGGTGACGGTGCCGGCGGCATCGGCCAGCACCGGGATCTCCATCTTCATCGACTCCAGGATCACCACCGGGTCGGCCGGACCCACCCGCTGACCGGGTTCGACCTCAACGGAGAGGACGTTGGCGACCAACTCAGCGACAACCACATGGCTCATGGGACGCAATGGTAGGGGCATCGCTGCTCCTCGCACGGCTGCAGCCCTCGTCGAGACGACTGCCTTTTCCGGCGCTCGCGCGCCGGAGGGGGCTCGTCTGCTCCTCACGGTTCGTTCCTCACCGCTCGTCGAGACGACTGGCTTCTCCGCGCTGGCGCGCCGGAGGGGGCTCGTCGTCCTCACGGTTCGTTCCTCACCGCTCGTCGAGACGACTGGCTTCTCCGGCGCTGGCGCGCCGGAGAAACCAGTCGTCTAGGCTGAGGGCCGTGAACTCAGCACCGAAGAACCCGGCTCGATCCACCTCCCTTTCGGCCACGTTCGAGTACGCGGAGGCCTTCGTCGCCGAGTCGGACGGGGCGGAGGCTGCGCGGAAGCGGGCCGATGACCTCGGCGTGGCGTGCATCAGCACCGGCGTTGCCGCGGTTCTGACCTTCCTTGCCCGGACGCTGGCGGCTCGGGCCGTGGCCGAGATCGGCACCGGGACCGGCGTTTCCGGGCTGGCGCTGCTGGCCGGGATGGCTCCCGATGGGGTGCTGACCAGCATCGACTCCGAGAGCGAGAACCAGGTCGCCGCCCGGGAGGTACTGACAGCCGAGGGGATTCCCACCCGTCGGGTCCGGCTGATCGCCGGCCAGGCGCTGAACGTCCTGCCGAAACTCACCGACGGTGCCTACGACATCGTCTACGTCGACGGCGACCCGCTCGAGTACGTCGAGTACGTCGCGCAGGCCGAGCGCCTGCTGCGCCCCGGTGGGCTGCTGATCCTGCACCACGCGCTGTGGCAGGGCCTGGTGGCCGACGAGCGGAACTTCGACGACGAACCCCTGATCATTCGCGAGGCGCTGGCTGCTGTCCTCGCCGACGAGTCGTTCACTCCTGCCCTGTTGCCGGTTGGCGACGGCCTGCTGGTCGCCGTCCGCGGCTGACCTTCCCGCCGGGAAGGACCCGACCCCCGGTTACCGGGACAAGCGGAGCGCTGTGGCCTGCTAGCAGCGAGTGGCAAGGAGAACGAGCGCGGCGATGAAGGTGACCGGCGGCCGGGGCGTCCCTGAGCTTGCCCACAGATGAAAGGGCCGCCGGCGCCACTCTGCGCCGGCGGCCCGTTAGACAGGCCCGGGTTCACCAGTTGGCGGGAATCTCCTCGTTCTTCGGGACCACCGTAATACCACCCTCGACGTGGAAGCCCCGAGCGCGGTCATGCTCGGCATTGACGCCGACCTCGACGCCGTCCGGCACGATCACGTTCTTGTCCAGGATGGCTCTGCGGACGATGGCATTGCGCCCGATCCGGCAGCCGGAGAAGATCACCGACTCCTCGATCCTCGCCCACTTGTCGACCATGACGTTCGGCGAAAGCACCGAGCGGTCGACGTCACCGCCGGAAATGATGCAGCCGGAGCCGACGATCGAATCCTCAGCGGTGCCGCGCAAGGTGAACTTCGCGCCGGGCAGCTGGGCCTGGGAGGTCCAGATCGGCCACTTGCGGTTGTACAGGTTGAACTCGGGCTCCACCGAGACCAGATCCATGTGGGCGGCGTGGTAGGCCTCGATCGTCCCCACGTCCCGCCAGTAGTTCCGGTCCTTCTCGGTCGAGGCGGGGACGTTGTTCAGCGTGAAGTCGTAGACCTGGGCCATGCCCTTGCTGACGAAGGCGGGGATGATGTTGCCGCCCATGTCATGCCGGGAGTCGGCGGTGGCAGCGTCGTCGTTCAGCGCCTCCACGAACGCCTTGCGGGTGAAGACGTAGTTGCCCATGGAAGCGAACGATTCCTCCGGGCTGTCCGGCAGGCCCGGCGGGTTCTTCGGCTTCTCCAGGAAGTCCTTGATCTTGCCGTCAGGCGCAGCGTCGATGATGCCGAAGTCACTGGCCTCCTTGATCGGCACCCGGATGCCGGCGATGGTCGCGTCCATTCCGGAGTCGATGTGCGAATTGACCATGTCCTCGACGTTCATCCGGTAAATGTTGTCGGCCCCGAAGACGACCACGTAGTCGGGATCCTCGTCGTTGATCAGGTTCATCGACTGGAAGATCGCGTCCGCGCTGCCCTGGTACCACTGCTTGCCCGTCCGTTGCTGGGCGGGGACGGAGGTCACGTAGCTGCCGAGAAGATTCGACATTCGCCAGGTCAGCGAGATGTGCCGGTCGAGGGAGTGCGATTTGTACTGAGTCAGCACGCAGATCTTGGTCAGGTCGGAGTTGACCAAGTTTGACAACACGAAGTCGATCAGCCGATAGGTACCCCCGAATGGGACCCCAGGCTTGGCCCGGTCGGCCGTCAACGGCATCAGTCGCTTGCCCTCGCCGCCAGCCAGGACAATGGACAGGACATTCGGTCCGCTACTCATGACCTTGAACCTAAGACCTCACGGGACGTCTCACAAGGAAACCGCCCAAAAGGCGCCCCTGATCTGAACCCATCCTTGTGGTGAGTGCGGATGCCTGAACCCGTGACCAGCACCGGGTTTCTGTGACACGATCGCACTATGGCCCTTCGCGTCTCAATCCTTACCCGGGAATACCCTCCCCACATCTATGGTGGCGCCGGCGTCCACGTCGGCCAGCTGGTGCCCCAACTGCGCAAGTTCACCAAGTCCGTAGAGGTCCAGTGCATGGGCGAGCCGCGCGAAGGCGCGACGGCACACCCGGAGGACTATCCGCCCGGAGCCAACGCCGCGCTGCGGGTTCTGGGCGCCGACATCGCCATGGCCAACGCCATCGGAGATGTCGACGTGATCCATTCACACACCTGGTACGCCAACTTCGCCGGCCTGATCGGTTCGAAGTTCCTGGACGTGCCTCATGTGGTCACGTCCCACTCGCTCGAGCCGCACCGTCCCTGGAAGGCCGAGCAACTGGCCGGCGGATACCGGGTCTCCTCCTGGGCTGAGAAGACGTCCTTCACCGACGCCGCGGCAGTGATCTCGGTGAGCAACGGAATGCGCGCCGACGTGCTGGACTCCTACTCCGATCTCGACCCGAACCGGGTCTTCGTTGTGAAGAACGGCATCGACCCCGACGAGTTCAAACCCGACTACCACACCGACGTCGTCGACTCCCTCGGAGTCGACCGGGACCGTCCGTTGGTGGTCTTCGTCGGCCGGATCACCCGGCAGAAGGGCCTGGTCCACCTGGTGCGGGCTGCCCAGCAATTCGACCCGGACACCCAGCTGCTGCTCCTCGCCGGGGCGCCGGACACCCCGGAGATCGCCGCCGAGTTCGATGCAGCCTTCGCTGAGTTGAGCCAAGCGCGCTCCGGTAGCGTCACGTGGGTTCAGGACATGCTGCCCCGGGCATCGGTGCGGCAGGTGCTGACCCACGCGACAGTGTTCGCCTGCCCCTCGGTCTACGAGCCGCTTGGCATCGTGAACCTTGAGGCGATGGCCTGTGAGACCGCTGTGGTCGCCTCGGCTGTCGGCGGCATCCCCGAAGTTGTCGTGGACGGCGAGACCGGCACCCTGGTCGCCTACGATCCCAAGCAGGCCGGGGATCCGGCGTTCGTCTCGGACTTCGAGGCGCGCTTCGCCGAGGAGATCAACCGGATCACCCGTGACCCGGCCCTCGCCGAGCGTTACGGCAAGGCCGGTCGCCAGCGCTGCATCGACGAGTTCTCCTGGGAGAAGATCGCCAAGGAGACGGTCGCGGTCTACGAACAGGCGATCGCCTTCCACAACGCCCGCTGACAAGCAGCAGGGCCCCGGGTTCAACCCGGGGCCCTGTTTCAATTTCTCCTGGTCAGGCTACGACAACACCTTCCAGCGCTGCCTTCAGCTCGGCCGCTTCGGTGGCATTCATCTCGATGACCAGGCGACCGCCGCCTTCGGCCGGGATTCGCATCGCGATCACGCGACCCTCCTTGGCCACCTCGATCGGGCCGTCACCGGTCCGCGGTTTCATCGCTGCCATCGCATACCTCAATTTCTGGCTGGTTCGGATCCAACTCCCCCATTATTCCATCCCGGGGGGCAGTCGCCGCACCGACGACCCGGCGCAGCCGCTCGGAAGGGTCAGACTTCGGCGTCGACGCTGGCGTCCAGCTGGCTGGCGACACGATCGAGCAGCTCATCAACCTGTTGCATCGAGTAGCCGCGGGGGACCACTGCGAAACGCAGGCTGCGCAGGCCTTCTCCGGTGATCGGCCCGGACGGCAGGTGGGGGCGCGGCGTGTCGGTGACAGTCGCGGGCATCTCGCCCAGCCGCCCGCTGGCAACGACCGCCGCCACCCCGAGGATCGCGACGGCGATCATCCACAGCACCCACTCCATGCGCAGAACTCTACCCAGACTCAGGACATCTGGGCGGAGGACTGCTGCGGGCTGGGCGGACCGGGGGAAGTGACCAGAGCCACAGCCTCATCAGGGTCGTCGGTGAGCTTCATCAGGTCCTGATCCTGTACCGAGATGTAGCCGCTGCCGAGGACCTTGTCGTCGAGCCAGCCGAGCAGGGGCGTCCAGAAGTCGCTGCCGAACAGCACTATCGGGAAGGACGTCACCTTGCGGGTCTGGACGAGGGTGATGGCCTCGAACACCTCGTCGAAGGTGCCGAAGCCGCCCGGCATGACCACGAAGCCCTGCGAGTACTTCAGGAACATCACCTTGCGGGCGAAGAAGTAGCGGAAATTGATGCCGAGGGAGACGTACTTGTTCAGGGCCTGCTCGAACGGCAACTCGATGCCGAGCCCGACCGAGACGCCGCCGGCTTCCAGGGCACCCTTGTTGGCGGCTTCCATGATCCCGGGACCACCGCCGGTGAGGGTGGCGTAGCCGGCCTCCGCCAGGCCGCGACCGATCCGGGTCGCTGCGACGTACATCGGGTCGCGCCGCGGCGTCCGGGCCGAGCCGAAGACGCCGATGCCCGGCCCGACCTCGGCCAGGGTGCCGAAGCCCTCAACGAACTCGGCCTGGATGCGCAGCACTCGCCACGGATCGGAATGGACCCAGGCACCGTCCCCGTGGCTGCTCAGCAGACGTTGGTCGGTCGTGGTCGGCTGCACCTGGTCGTGGCGCCGAATGACGGGACCCTGTGTACGAAGACGTTTGCTCACCACAGCAATCTAGTCAGCGGCCAGCGCGTCGCGTTGTCGGGCGCGCCCCGGCGAGCGGCTGCGGGTCCGCAAGTGGACTGCGGCGCGGACCGTGGCGGCGACCTCGGCCTCGTCAGCGAGCATCTCCCAGGTGAATCGCAGGATCGTCCAGCCCGCCAGGGTCAGGGCGTTCTGCCGACGGCGGTCGGCCAGGAACGCACGGCGGCCGCTGTGGTGTTCGTACCCGTCGACCTCGCAGGCCACCCGGGACGCCCCGAAGGACGCATCCGGAAGGTACTCGGCGTCACCCGCACTCACCGGCTGATTCGCCACCCAGCCCAGGATGTGGTGGCGGTCGAGGATCTCGTGGAACCGCCGCTCCGCCTGCGACCAGGGCAGACTGCGGGACCTGCGGATCACGCGGCGACGAATCCGGTTGCCCGGCCGACCCGGGCAGGCCGCCAGTGCGGCTTCGATCCGCTCCAGCGGGTGATGCGCCCGGAGCAGGTGATCGATCCGGTCGCCGCCGTCCGCAGCGGCCGCGTCCACCGCCACCAGGGCCGGGGAGACCACCGCCAGCGGGCCGCGCCGGTGCACCAGTTCCGGCGGCACCCGGCGTCGGACCATCCTGAATCCCGGCCGGGGCACCCGATACCCAGTGGTGAACACGGTCAACTCCGGCACCGGCTCGTTCGGCCAGGCAGTGAGTCGGGCAGCCGCAGCGCCGCCGATCACGGCATCGGGGATCCTGGCCAGTACCGCCCGGAGCCGGATGGCGAGATCCTCGCTCGCGCGCGGATGCACGTAGACACCGGGAAGCAGGCGGGTGAGTCGCCCGGCATGGCACCACCGGCTCAGGCTGGACTTCCGGGCGCGGTGGTCCCGGGCGAGCAGGATCCCGCCGTTGGCCGCAAGCAGCGCATCCAGATCGATCATGTCCGCATTCTCGGCAGTGCCCGGCTCAGGGCGTCACCCGGAGAGCCGACTGTGGAAAAGAGTTGAGGTGCGCCAGTTCGTCCACAGCCCGGTCCGGGACAATTCCACCCCGCGGCGGGCCGAGGTGGCGTTACCAGGGCCCTGCCGAAGGACCCTGGTCGGTTTCGTCCCGGAAGGCGGCTCGGAGGATCAAGTGCCCAGAGCTGCGAGCACCGCCTCGACATCGGCATCGGTGTTCCAGACATGGAAGGCTGCGCGCACCCGGCCGGCCCGACCGGAGGCCCGGATTCCGGCTGTGGCCATCCTGGCCAGCTGCGAGCCGTCCGGATCGGCCCAGGTGACGATCGCCTGGTGGTGGCTGGGCAGCCCGAGTCCACGGCAGAGGGCATCGCCCAGTCCGGACGCGTGGCCCCACACGGCAGCGATGTCGGCGCCGGCGAACAGGCTGATCGACTGCTCGGCTCCGACGAACGCCTGCCAGGCCGGCGAAACGTCGAAGCGCCGGGCGTCGGTCGCGAGTGCCATCCGGGAGCCGTAGATGCTTGTCCACGGGTCGTCGCCGGCGTACCAGCCGGCAGCCACCGGACGCAGCCGCCCAGCGAACTCCTCCGACAGGGTGAGGAAGGCGACCCCCCGCGGCGCGCACAGCCATTTGTAGGCGTGGCAGACCGTAGCGTCGAAGCGGCTGGCGTCCACCGGGAAGACGCCGGCGGCCTGGGTCGTGTCCACAAGGGTGGCCGCCCCGTACGCAGCGGCGGCGAGGGTGATCGCTTCGGCGTCGGCGACCGCACCGGTTGCCGACTGGACCAGCGAGAAGACCACCAGGTCAGTGCTGTCGGTGATCGTGGCGGCCAGGATGGCCAGCGGGACGCAGCGGACCGTGAGCCGCTCCGCAACCAGGAAGGGGTAGACGATCGACGTGAAATCGCCCTCGGCGACCAGGACCTCCGCGCCGTCGGGCAGCGAGGCTGCGACGTTGGCCACCAATGCCGAGGTCTGGGACCCGATCGCGACCCGGCCCGGATCCACACCGACCAGCCGCGCGTAAGCCGACCTGGTCCGGGCGACCACCGCGTCGTAGGCCCCGGCGTCGACGCCACCGCGCCGCCAGCTCTCGAGGTCGGCCAGCAGCGCAGCCACGGCTGGCCGGGGCGCAACCCCGCAGGTGGCAGCGGCAAGGTATCCCGGTTCGACATCGAACTGGCCGGCAACCTGCGCCACCGACAGGTTCGGGGTCTGGAGAAATGTGGTCATGCGACCAGCCTCCCGCCTTGAACAGCCATCACACCAGAGCATGTCTGTGCTCAAACAGATAATCTGAGCGCATGCCTGAACCCCTGGACCTGCAAACCGTCCGGATCGTGCGCGCCATCGCGGAGCACGGTTCGATCACCGCGGCAGCGATGGCCCTCGGCTACAGCCAGCCGGCCCTCAGCCAGCACCTCCGCCGGGCCGAACTGCGCCTGGGGGCTCCCCTCGTGCTCAGGGCGGGCCGCGGGGTCCGGCTCACCGAGGCTGGGCGGGTGCTGACCCGGCACGCCGGACCGATCCTCGCCGCCATGACAGCAGCCGAGGAGGAGCTCACCCGGCTGGTGGAGCATTCCGCCGGTACCGTCCGGATCGCTGCCTTCCCGAGCGCGTCGTCGACGATCATCCCGGCACTGATCGCCAGCCTCGCCAAGTCGCGGCCGGCCCTGCAGGTGGTGTACATCGAAGCGGAGCCGCCCGAGTCCCTGGCCATGCTGGCTGACGGCCGCATCGACGTCGCGGTTACGTTCAGCTACCCCGGAGACCCTGCCGATCCCCACGACGACCTGGTCGGCACCACAAAGCTGGCGTTGTTCGACGATCCGGTGGCCATCGTGCTGCCCACGACCCACCCGCTGGACGAGTCCCCGACGATCAGCCTCGCCGACCTGGCCGGCGAGCGCTGGATCGCCGGTTGCCCGCTGTGCCGTGGACACCTGCTGGCGGCGAGTGCGGCGTTCGGCTTCACTCCGCGGATCGCCCACGCGACGGACAACTCGGTTGCCGTCCTTGGCCT
Organism: uncultured Actinomycetota bacterium; assembly: GCA_963848845.1. GTDB lineage: Bacteria > Actinomycetota > Actinomycetes > Propionibacteriales > Propionibacteriaceae > Propionicimonas. The sequence continues at coordinate 423,853 of CAWKFH010000004.1, read as the reverse complement.
GGTGGCGGCCGGGGTCGGGGTGGCGCTCCAGCCGAGGCTCGCCCTCGAGCCGCTGGAAGTGCCGACTGGAGCCGGCGTCCACGAAGTCCTTCCGGCGAGCGACCGCAGCGTCCTGGCGATCCACACCCGTGGCGCCGAGGCCGTCCCGACGGTCGGCGCCGTGCTGACGTCCCTGATCGAGGTGACCGGCGGGCGCCGGGCTCAGCGCAGCCAGCGCAGCAAGGCGTCCCGACAGGTATAGAGGTCGGCCACCGGGCAGCACTCGTCGTCGGCGTGGGCCTTGCCCGGGTCTGCCGGCCCGAAGTTCACCGCCGGGACGCCGAGGGCCGAGAACCGCGCCACGTCCGTCCAGCCGAACTTGGCTCGCGCCCGGCCACCGACGGCGGCAAGGAACTCCTTGGCGATCGGTCGGTCAAGACCCGGACGCGCACCGAGCGCGAAGTCGATGAACACCAGCTCGTAGCCCTCGAAGACCTGCCGGCAATGGGCCAGCGCCTCCGCCTCGTCCCGATCGGGCGCGAACCGGAAGTTCACCGTCACCGTGCAGGCGTCCGGGATCACATTCCCGGCGATCCCGCCAGTGATCGCGACCGCGTTCAGGCCCTCCCGATAGGTCAGCCCTTCCACGTCGACCTGCCGCGGCTCGTACCGGAGGAGTCGGGCCAGCACGTCGGCTGCGTCGTGGATGGCGTTGTGCCCCAGCCAGGCCCTTGCCGAATGGGCGGCCACCCCGGTTGTGGTCAATGTGAAGCGCAGCGTCCCCTGACAGCCACCCTCCACCTGGCCGGAGGTGGGCTCCATCAGCACGGCGAAGTCGCCGGCCAGCCATTCGGGATGCTCTGCGGCCAACCGAGTGAGCGAGTTCTCCGCAGCGGTGACCTCCTCGTGGTCGTAGAAGATCCAGGTGATGTCCCGGTTGGGTTCGTGCAGTTGCGCCGCGCAGGCAAGGGCCACCGCCACCCCGCCCTTCATGTCGGCGGTGCCACGCCCGTAGACCAGTTCACCCTCCAACCGGGACGGAAGGTTGCCAGCCACCGGGACGGTATCCAGGTGCCCGGCGATCACGACCCGCTCGGCGCGGCCGAGTTCGGTGAAGGCGACCACCGTGTCACCGTCGCGGACCACCCGCAGGTGCGGCAACCCCCGCAAGGCCGCCTCGACAACGTCGGCCAGCCCGACCTCGTTGCCGCTCACGGATTCGATGTCCACCACCTGCCGGAACAGGCTCACCAGGTCGCCGGTCAGGTCAAGACTCATGGCCGCAGATTAGCGGAGCGCCCTTGACGGGTCCGCAGGCGGCCGTCCGGCAAGGGTGCCCCGGGTAGGCTGGCCGCCATGACCCGACCCGCGCACGGCTGGGGCCTGGCCAGCATCCATGAATCCGGCCAGGCACTCGACGCCTGGTTCCCCGCCCCAACTCTGGGAGCTGCGACCGACCGCCAGCCACCAAAGGCCCTCGTCGCAGCTGCTCAGCGCGACGATGAGCGACGGGTGGAGAGCAGGACGATCCTCGTCGAGATCGACCTGGACACGCCCCCGGAAGACGTTCCGGACGCCTACCTGCGGCTACATCTGCTCAGCGCCCGGGTCTGCGCTCCCCGGACGATCGACCTGACCGGCATCTTCGGCGTCCTGCCGAACGTGGTCTGGACGAACTTCGGCCCGTGCGCGGTTGACCGCTTCGAGGACGTGCGGCTGGCGCTGCTCTCGGCCCGCGGCCGCGTGTCGGTGCACGGCGTGGACAAGTTCCCAAGGATGACCGACTACGTGTTGCCCAGCAGTGTCCGGATCGCGGACGCCGACCGCGTCCGGCTGGGAGCGCACCTCGCGGCCGGGACGACCGTGATGCACGAGGGCTTCGTGAACTTCAACGCCGGCACCCTCGGTTCGTCGATGGTGGAGGGCCGGATCTCGGCAGGGGTCGTGGTCGGCGACGGCTCCGACATCGGCGGTGGCGCCTCGATCATGGGCACCCTCTCCGGTGGTGGGCAGGAGCAGATCACGATCGGTGAACGGTGCCTGCTGGGTGCCGAATCCGGGGTCGGGATCTCGCTCGGCGACGACTGTGTCGTCGAGGCCGGACTGTACGTGACCGCCGGCACCAAGGTCACCCTCTCCGGCGGAGCGGTGGTGAAGGCCGCACAGCTGAGCGGACGCGACGGGCTGCTGTTCCTTCGCAACTCCGTGACCGGCGCCGTGGAGGCCAGGAGCCGGACGGGCACCGGAGTCGAGCTGAACGACGCCCTGCACGCCAATTGAGGTGGCGATGAGGCGGGCCAGGGCAGGGCTGTTGGCGATCCTCGGCATCGGGCTCGTGCTCGCCCTTGTGGCCGGCGGCATCGTGCTCTGGTCGACCTACAACAAGGCGCCGCTGCCGATCGATGACCGGTGCGTCGCCACGGCCGGCGGCCACACCACGACCATCGATCCGGAGCAGGCCCGCAACGCGGCGATCATCGCCGGCACGTCCATCAAGCGCGGGCTGGCGCCGCGGGCAGCGTCGATCGCCCTGGCGACTGCGTACCAGGAATCTGGAATCCGCAACCTCGACTACGGTCACGCCGACTCGATCGGGCTCTTCCAACAGCGCCCGTCGAAAGGCTGGGGAACCGTCGAGGAGATCATGGACCCCTGGTACTCCACGCGGGAGTTCTACCGGGCGATGGAGCGGATCAAGAATTGGCGTACCCGCGACATCAACGACGTCGCCCAGGCGGTGCAGCGCAGCGCCTTTCCCGATGCCTACCGCCGGCACGAGGCGAATGCCCGCGCCCTGGCCAGCTCGCTGACCGGGGAGACGCCGGCCTCGTTCAGCTGCGTGGTCAATGCACCGCAGCCGGGCGACCCGGCAGCGATGGCCAGCTTCCTGAGGAAGACCCTCGGCACCGACCCGATCAACGTGAGCCGGCAGGACGACACCCTGACTGTGACCACGAAGGACGCAGGTCTTGCCTGGGCCGTCGCGCACCTGGCGATCGCCAACACTGCCGGTTACGGGCTGGCCTCGGTCCAGGTCGGCGCCTACAGCTGGACCCACTCCACCTCCGCCCGCAACGAGTGGCAGGGCAACGGACCAACGACGGCCACCGAGGTCAAGCTGGTCTTCTCGACCGCAACGCCCCGCTGACGCCCGATCGACCCAGCTGGTCAGCGCCGCGCTGCCCACGGCGGCACCGTCCGCACTTCCGGGACAACTCTGACCTTCGCCGTCCGACCAGCCCTCCTTCGGGCAGGTGGGGCCCATCGCCGGGCAGAAATGTCCCAATGCGGGCGGAGGCGAGAAGTCAGACCTGACCGAGCAGGCGCCGGGCGGCCGCGGCCACCCGCTCATCGGTCGCAGTCAACGCGATCCGGACGAACTCCCGACCGGCTTCGCCGTAGAAGTCGCCAGGCGCAACCAGGATGCCGAGACCCGACAGGTGGTCGATACTGACGCGGCAGGGCTCACCGCGGGTGCACCACAGGTAGAGGGCACCTTCGGAATGCTCGATCCGGTAGCCGGCCGCCACCAGGGCCGGACGTAGCAGCGCCCGCCGCCGGCGGTACCGGACGCGCTGCTCGGCCACGTGGGACTGGTCCCCCAGCAATGCGACCATCGCTGCCTGGACGGGGGTGGGGACCATCAGCCCGGCGTGCTTGCGTACCTCGAGCAGTGGCCGCACCACCTCCGGGTCGCCCGCGACGAAACCCGCCCGGTAACCGGCGACATTGGAGCGCTTCGACAGGGAGTGCACGGCCAGCAGCCCCGCCAACGAGCCCTGGTTGATGTCCGGGTTCAGCACCGACATCGGCTCTGCGTCCCAGCCGAACTCGGCGTAGCACTCATCGGATGCCAATACGGCGCCAACGGCGCGAGCCGCCGACACCCACTCGCGCAACCGGCCAGGGGCAAGGATCTCGCCGTGCGGGTTCGCCGGCGAGTTGATCCAGACCAGCCCGGGACGCAGTTCCGCGAGCCGGGACGGGTCATCGCAGGGAACGACGGTCGATCCGGAGATCCGGGCGCCGACGTCATATGTGGGGTAGGCGGTCGTTGGGATCACGACGCTCTGCCCGTTGCCGACGCCGAGGAGGGTGGGGAGCAGGGCGACCAGTTCCTTGGTACCGATGACCGGCAGGATCCCCGAGTCGGTCAGTCCTGCCGCCCCCCACCGGCGGCTGAGGTAGCCGATGATGGCGGTTCGCAGTGATGGGGTTCCCCAGGTGGTGGGATAGCCCGGCGCATCCGCAGCTGCGGCCAGCGCCAGCCGCGCGATCTCGGGCGTTGGGTCCACGGGCGTGCCGACCGAGAGGTCGACGATGCCGTCAGGGTGTGCGCTCGCACGGGCCCGGGCGGCGTCCAGCGAGTCCCAGGGGAAGTCGGGCAGCTGCCCGGCCAGCCCCCGGGTCACTCGCCCTGCGGAGGCAGGGCAGCGACGACAGGGTGGTCGGCGGCAATGGGTCCGAGCTTGGCCGCCCCACCCGGAGATCCGACCTCGTCGAAGAAGTGGACGTTGACGTCGTAGTACTCAGCCTGATCGGGTGGCACGTCGTCCTCGTAGTAGATCGCCTCGACCGGGCACACCGGCTCGCAGGCGCCGCAGTCCACGCATTCGTCGGGATGGATGTACAGCATCCGGTTGCCCTCATAGATGCAATCGACCGGACACTCCTCGACACATGCGAGGTCCTTGACATCGACACACGGCAGAGTGATGACGTAAGTCATGAACCGGCTCCTAGTTAAGAGGTACTTGCCCAACTCAGGAGCACTCTACAACTCACCAGAGAGGATGTTGTGACATGGCCAGCCGCCTTCCACAAGCCGGTCGCCGGGTGAGTGTGCGACGCGTCCGCGGGGACGGGGAGCAGGGGGACCTGATCGGCTTCGTGCTGTCCGCTTCGGCTTCGGGACTCCGGCTCCGGGATCGGCGGGGGCTGGTGCACGAACTGGCCTGGCAGCAGGTAGTCGCGTGGCGCCCGGTCGGCGTGGCCCGCGGCCGCGATCCGTTGCGGACGCCGCTGGCCGAACTGGACGCACTGGCGGCCGCGGCCGGCGTCACCGGCAGGGTATTCGTGGCGCGGACCGGTGACCTGGTGGACCACCTGGCGCCACCGCCGCCCGCCGAGCCGGGGGCACCGCCGCCGCAGCCCGCAGCCCTGGCCGGGGAGTGGGTGACCACCGGCACAGCGGATGACCTGACCGGGCTTGCCTGGTGGGCGGCCCACAACGACGCGCGGAGCCTGCAGGTACGAACCGTAGCGCCGGGAACCGTGAGCAAGGCTGCTAGAAGCTGGCTTCACCGAACGCACGGCAGGGAGTGATCGGTAAACCTCCCGCGTGGCGGCTTCCTGGGACATTCCTGCCCCCAGTTCTGCATCCGACCCGGTTCCACGCAGGCCTCGACGACTGGCGTCAGGTTTCTCCCAGAAGCAGCGCTGGGTTTCGGCCGTGCAGGCGCCGGCTGTTCAGTCCTTCGGCTTCTTGCCGCAGACCACCGGGGTGAGGGAGTTGTAGCTCCACTTGAAGAGCTCCCGCTTCAGCAGCTTCTTGCCCTCGTAGAACAGCCGGTAGTGCCGCACGTCGAAGCCGCTCATCGCGCTCTGTGGCAGGCATTTCGGGGAGTCGTCGTAGATGGTCTTGCCCGGCGCCCGGTAGTTCGACCGGATCGGGGTGGAGGCCTTGATGGTGTAGCGCTTCGTCGACCAGACCCGCACCGTGATCGAACCGTTGGTGCCAGGACGCCCGGTGATCCAGGCCTGCATGACCACCCCGTACGGCGAGTCGTTGCGGAACTTCATGTCGACGCTGGCCCAGTCGAGGGTGGCTTCCCGGCCGACCGGGTAGCGGCTGAAGTAAAGCGAGTGCGGCTTGTGGTAGATGTCCTCGAGCCCAGCGAAGTAGACGGCGTTGAACGTTGTGGTCGTCGCCTGGGAGATACCGCCACCCAGCCGCTCCACGATCCGGCCGCCGTCGATCGCACCGCCGGCCATCCAGCCGGCCGCCCTGGTTCGCTCACCAAGGACCTTGTTCATGCTGAACACCTCGCCCGGCTTGAGGAAGGTGCCGTCGATCAGCCTGGCCGCCTTGCCGATGTTGTTGTACCGGTAGGTGGTGCCGGGGAAGTAGGTCGTGAACTTGCCGATCACCTTCTTCACACCGAGCTTCTTCGCGTCCGCCGAGGTGAAGGACGCCGACCGCGGGCTGACCGAAACCGTCGCGCTGCGCGCGGTGGGCTGCGTCAGCACCGGCACCAGTGCCGCACCCAGCTGCTCGGGGTCAACGCCGAGTCCGTCCACCGATTCGATGATCTTCGGCTTGCCCTTTCTCATGGTGATCGTGGCGTCCCGTGGTTGCTTCAGGCCAAGCTTCTTCAGCTGACCGGTCACCATGGAGTCAAGGGTCTTGGCGTCGAAGGCCGGGGCCAGCGTTCCGTCCCTTGCCTCGAACCGGAGGCTGGCTGCGATCACCTCTGGCGAGATCTCGATCCTGCCCTTGTCGCCAACAGCCACGCTCACCGGACCGGCGACAGCTGTGGTGGCGACACCGGCAACCGTCTGGTCCGCCTCAACCGTGGTCACCTCGGGTTCGGCCTTGCCGACCGCTGCCGTGATCTCCGTGGTGTTCAGGTAGGCGTCCTTGATGACTGCCTCTGTGGCCGGCCGGTCGAGGGCAACGCCGTCCTTGCTCTCCGTCCGGACGGGTTTCAGCGCGCTGTAGGTGACCTCAGCGTTCATCGGCTCCACATCCACCTTTTCGGCCAGCGAAGCGAGGGTCGCGGAGAGTTTCGCCTGGTCCACCTTCAGCACGGCCCGGTGCTCGGACCCGCCGAACAGCACGGTGAGGATGGTGGCCGGGTTCCAGCTGCGCCCGCCGCCGGCCTGCGCGACCGAGGCAGGGTAATCCACGCCCAGCCCGGCCTCCGCGGGGGTGACGGTCAGCGTTTGCGAGCCGGCGCTGATGGCCAGCTGCTGGGCAGCCCGGTCCTTCAGGTCGGAGGTCAGCTTCTGCTCGGCCGCCGGGACGGTCAGCCCGCCGAGCTGGACGCCGGCCACCGAGGCGTTCCGCGGCACGTTCTCGCCTGCCAGGAAGTGTCCGGCCAGGTAGGCCCCGCCGAGCAGGACGACGAGACCCGCGCCGACACCGATGCCGATTCGCATGGTGGTCGACGGCTTCTTGCTGGATGGGGTCACGGGGGGAAGTCCTCTCGGGTGCGTGCGGGCCCAATGCTACGTGAGCGGCTCCGAGGCATCGGTGAGTTCGTCCAATGGTGCGGACGGCAATCCGAACTGTGCCACCACGATCCCGGTGATCATCAGGGCAGCCCCGAGGTAACCGCGCGCGCCCATGAACTCATGCAGCAGCAGCGCTCCGCCAAGGGCACCGAAGACCGCCTCGGCTGCCATGATCAGCGAGGCGTGGGTCGCGAGGGCGTGCCGCTGGCCGACGACCTGCAGCGTGTAGGCGATGCCTACCGAGACCAGCCCGCCATAGAGCAGCGGGATCAGCGCCTGGTCGAGCCCGGTGAACGGTGCCGGGTCGAGGAATGGCGCGGCCAGGGAACTGAGCACAGCGCAGGTGACGAACTGGGTGACCGCGAACCGGAGCGTGGAGACCCGCGGGCTGTAGTGCTCGATGATCAGGATCTGCACCGCCCACGGGATCGTCGAGGCCAGCAGCAGCAGCTCGCCGCGTCCGATGGTCAGGTCGTCGGTGACGCAGATCAGGTACAGGCCGACCATGGAAGCCGCCACGCCACCGATGGTCGCAAGGCTGCTGCGGTGGCCGCGGAAGGCTGCGATCACCGGAACGACGACCATGTACAAGCCGGTGATGAAGGCTGCGTTGCCGGCCGGGACGTCGGCCATCGCGACCTGCTGCAGGCTGACCGCGACCGTCAGCATCACTCCGGCCGCCAGACCGGGCAGGATCACCGCCCGATTGGCCGCCCGTCGCCAGGCTGTGTGGACCTTGCGGACCCGATCACGGATCAGGATCAGTGGCAGCAGTACCAGCGAGCCGAGGGCGAACCGGACGCCGGTGAAGGTGAACGGCCCGACATGCTCGGAACCGACGCGCTGCGCGACGAAGGCCAGACCCCAGAGCGCAGAGGCCAGCAGCAGCGCGGCGTTGGCGCGCAGCCGCTGGCCGGCGGTGGACGTGACCAGTTTCAGGCGATCCGGTCGAGCGCGGTGCGCGCGTGGGCCGCAACGTTCTCGGCCGTGAACCCGTACTTGGTCAACAGCAGGTTGCCGGCTGCGGACTCGCCGAAGTGGTCGATGGCGACGATCTCGCCGGCGTCGCCGACGTATTCGCGCCATCCCATCGGCACGCCGGCCTCGACCGCCACCTTCGCCACCCCGGCGGGCAGCACCTCGGCCCGGTAGGCAGCGGCCTGGGCGTCGAACCACTCAAGGCACGGCATCGAGACCACCCGGGTACCGATGCCCTCGGCCTCCAGTTGGTCGCGGGCGGCCAGTGCCACGCCGACCTCGGAGCCGGTCGCGAGCAGCACCACCTTCAGCTCCCCGGTGGCGTCGATCAGGGTGTACCCGCCCTTGGCGAGGTCGCTGGCAGGCGCGTAGCCGGGCTTGTTCCGGTCGACGGTGAGCAGGTCCTGGCGGGAGAGGATGATCGCGCTCGGCCGGTCGGTGTGGGCCAGCGCCTGCGCCCACGCCTGGGCGGTCTCGTTGGCGTCGGCCGGCCGGATGACGTCAAGGCCGGGGATGGCCCGAAGGCTGGCGAGGTGCTCGATCGGCTGGTGGGTTGGGCCGTCCTCGCCGACCCCGACGGAGTCGTGCGTCCAGACGAAGATGCTGGGCACCTTCTGCAGTGCCGCGAGCCGGACGGAGCCACGCATGTAGTCGGCGAACACCAGGAACGTGCCGCCGTAGGCGCGGGTGAGGCCGGAGATGGTGATCCCGTTGATCACGTTGCCCATCGCGTGCTCGCGGATCCCGAAGTGCAGGGTGCGGCCGGTGTAGTCACCGACGAACTCGTGGCTGGACTGCTCCGGTGGCAGGAAGGACTTCGCGCCCTTCATGGTGGTGTTGTTGGAGCCGGCGAGGTCGGCGGAGCCGCCCCACAGTTCCGGCATCACGTCGGCGAGCGCGGTCAGCACCTCGCCTGACGCGGCGCGGGTGGCCTTGTTGCCGGACGGGAAGAACGGCAGGGCCGCGGCCAGGCCCGCTGGGAGCTCGCGGGCTGCCAGCCGGTCGTAGAGGGTGGCGGACTCGGGGTTGGCCGAACGCCAGGCGTCGAACTTCGGCTGCCAGTCGGCCTTCGCAGCGGCCGCGTTGGCTGCGGCCTGCCTGCGGGTGTGCGAGAGCACCTCTTTCTCGACGGCGAAGGTGGCGCCCGGGTCGTAGCCGAGCTCTCGCTTCAGGGCCCCGATCTCCTCCCCGCCCAGCTTGGCACCGTGCACCGAGTGGTGCCCGGCCTTGGTCGGCAGCGGCCAGCCGATCACGGTGGTCAGCTTGATGAAGGACGGCTTGTCGGTGACAGCCTTTGCGGCCTCGATCGCCTCGTAGAGGCCCTGGACGTTCTCGGTGTAGCCAGTGCCACCGTTGGTCCAGTCGACGTGCTGCACGTGCCAGCCGTAGGCGGCGTAGCGTCCCACGACGTCCTCGGTGAACGCGATCTGGGTCTCGCCCTCGATCGAGATCCGGTTGTCGTCGTAGATCACCACCAGGTTGCCCAGCTTCTGCGCCCCGGCCAGCGAGGACGCCTCCGAAGTCACACCCTCCTGCATGCAGCCGTCGCCCGCGATCGCGAAGATCGTCCGGTCGAACACCGACGGCTCCCCGAGCGGGGTGTTCGGGTCGAGCAATGCCCGCTCCCTGCGGGCGGCCATCGCGAAGCCGACCGCGTTCGCGACGCCGGCACCCAACGGGCCGGTCGTGGCCTCCACACCAAGGGTGTGACCGAACTCCGGGTGGCCCGGCGTCAGCGAGCCTTCGGTGCGGAGCGCGGCGAGGTCGGAGACCTCCAGGCCATAGCCGGCCAGGAACAGCTGGCAGTACTGGGTCAACGACGAGTGGCCAGCGGAGAGGACGAACCGGTCCCGGCCAAGCCACAGGGGGTCAGCCGGGTCGTTCTTCATCACCTTCTGGTAGAGCAGGTAGCCCACCGGAGCCAACGAGATGGCGGTCCCGGGATGACCGTTACCCACCTTCTCCACCGCGTCCGCTGCCAGGATGCGGGCCGTATCCACCGCACGCTCGTCCAGGTCCGTCCAGGTGAATTCGGTCATCGTCGGCCTCTCCTAAAGAGTGATTCTGAAACGTTACAAGAGGAACCCTACAGTTCGCTCCGGCACTCCGGACAGCTTTTCACACCGCCGGGACGCTTGCGGATCGATCCGCCCATTCCCTGTCCACACGCTCGCCGACTTGTCGGATTCCGCTCTCGCCAGGGCACCCCCGGATCTGAGAAGTCGGCAGCAAGGGGCGTGCTGACTTCTCCGAATATGCGCGAGTACGATACCCATAGGGGTACGGTGTAGGCAATCTTGCGGACTCGGAGTTCAATGATGAAACGACTTGTCATCCTTGGTGGCGGCACTGCCGGAACCATGGTCGCCAACAAGCTGAGAGCGGCCCTCGGCAAGCACGAACTGCACATCACGGTCGTCGATCGCGACGACGCCCACCATTACCAGCCGGGCTACCTCTTCATGCCATTCGGCATCTACAACACCTCCGACATCGTCCGATCCCGGCACCGGTTCATCGACGACGGCGTGGACCTGGTGCTCACCGAGATCGACCGCGTTGATCCGACCTACCGGACGGTGCATCTGGCCGACGGCCGGACGCTCAGCTACGACGTCCTGGTGATCGCCACCGGCGTCAGCCCGCGTCCGGACGCCACGCCCGGCATGCTGGGCAAGCTCTGGGGCGAGACGGTGCACGAGTTCTACAGCCTCCCCGGCGCGCAGGCGCTGACCGAAGCCATGCGCCGGTTCCGCGGTGGCCGGATGGTGGTGCACATCACCGAAATGCCGATCAAGTGCCCGGTCGCGCCGATGGAGTTCACGTTCCTCGCCGACGACTGGCTGCGCAAGCACGGGATCAGGGAGCGCACCGAACTCACCTACGTCACCCCGCTGGACGGTGCGTTCACGAAGCCGGTGGCCTCGCGCGAACTCGCCACGGCGCTTGTGGACCGCCAGATCGGGCTGGAGACCGACTTCGCTGTGGAGCAGATCGACAACGACGCCAAGGAACTGATCTCGTTCGACGGCCGCCGGATCGGCTTCGACATGTTGGTAACGGTGCCACTGAACATGGGGGCCGACTACATCGCCCGCTCGGGACTTGGCGACGAGCTGAACCTGGTGCCCTGCGACCAGCACACCATGGTCAGCCTCGCCCACCCGGAGATCCACGTGCTCGGCGACGCCGGCACCCTGCAGACCTCGAAGGCCGGCTCGGTCGCCCACTTCTGCGTGGACGTGTTCGTGCACAACTTCCTCGACGAGTTCAATGGCCGCCCGGCCACCCACGGGTTCGACGGTCACGCGAACTGCTTCATCGAGTCCGGCAACGGCAAGGGCATGCTGCTGGACTTCAACTACTCCACGGAGCCGTTCACCGGCAACTTCCCGCTCCCGGCGGTGGGACCGTTCAAGCTGCTCAAGGAGACCCGGCTCAACCACCTCGGCAAGCTGGCCTTCCGCTGGATCTACTGGAACCTGCTGCTGCCGGGCCGGCCGATCCCGATGATCCCGACCACCATGAGCCTCGCCGGCAAGCGGGTCGAGAAGGACGTCACCCCTGCCGGGACCGGGATGCCGACGGCGATGGCACCGTCCAGCCCCGCGCCCGCACCGCGTCCGGCCAGACCGAAGCTGGAGACCAAGCCATTGGCCAAGCCGCGGCCCGCCCCCGCGACCAGGCCACAACCAGCGCCCGCAGCGGCGAGACCCAAGCCAGCCGGCGGCTACACCGACCGACCAGGAGTGGACTCAAAGGCCGACAAGGCCGAGGTCCTGCCAACTCCGATCGTCCCCAAGTTCTGAAGTACGAAGGAGAAGCATGCCCACCACCATGATCGCCGGTCGCCCGATCGACGTGAACGACGAAGGATTCCTGAGTTCCTACGACCAGTGGGACGAGAAGCTGGGCGCCGAGCTCGCGAGGCTGATCGGCATCGAGATGACCGAGGCCCATTGGGCCCCGATCCGGTTCCTGCGCGCCGACTACCCCGCCAGAGGCGAGACCGCCACCCTGCGCCGGGCCAGCACGGTCGGCGGGTTCGCCATCAAGGAGCTGTTCGTGCTGTTCCCCGGCAAGCCAGCAAAGAAGATGGCCTACATCGCCGGGCTACCCAAGCCAAAGGGCTGTGTCTAGGGAAGGATGACTGCAATGACCGACACCCTGATCGTCCCTACCTTCGACGAGCCCACGACAGGTCCCGCAGGCCGCAAGCTGGTGATCATCTGCTCCAAGGGCAACCTGGACATGGCCTACCCGGGGCTGATCCTCGGCGCCGCCGCCCTTGGTGAGGGCATCGAGACCCACATGTTCTTCACCTTCTGGGGGCTGGACATGGTCACCAAGGAGCGGATGGACAACCTGAAGTTCACCATGCTCGGCAATACCGCCATGCACCTCAACCAGGCCCCGAGGATGCCGATACCCGCAGTGATGGGCGCGATCCCGGGAATGACCGGAATGGCGACCAAGATGATGCGCAAGCAGATCGCCGACCTTGAGGTGCCGACCGTCCCGGAGATGCTGGAGCAGATCACCGAGATGGGCGGCCACCTTTGGGCCTGCCGAATGTCGTTCGACATGATGCAGCTGAACGAGGCCGACCTCTACGAGGGCGTCGAGGCTGTGATCAGCGCGTCCGACTTCATGGAGATCTCCGAAGGCGGGCAGATCATCTTCATCTAGGGCGAAGCTCCCCACACTATCGAGGGCCAGCGCGCACTATCGAGGGCCAGCCTTAGCGTCGAGGGCCAGTACCCAGGGGCCGGCCCTCGGCGTCAAGGCTGGCCCTCAATGCTGGGGAGTGCGGGTCTGGACCAGACCAACGGTCGGGCTCAGCGTGGACGGACGAAGACGGCAGCCGTCCGCGCCGGGACAGTGACCCAGTCGGCGCCAACCTCGCAGGTCCGCACCACCGGATCGCTGCCGGCTGCCTGCACCGGATGAAGCCCGAAGTGGCTCACGTCGCCAACGAAGCCCTGGCGAACCAGCCAGGGAGTGGAGTTGAAGACCGTCAGTACTCCCGACCAGCGCTCATCGACCGGGTCGCTGCGGTCGTCGATCGCCATCACGATCACCCCGGGCACCTGGTGCCAGGTGTTGGACGCCGGGAAGGTGACCTTGGCCTGGACGAGGTCGGCATCACCGAGTCGGAAGAGCCGGGTGGACGCCCGGAGCCGAAGCACGTCCAGTGCCTGTGCGTGGGCTGTCCGGATGTCGGCCGGGGCCGGCTTCAGGCTGGGGTCGGCCAGTAGCGGCCTCAGCAGTTCCCACTTGCCGCCGTTGTCGCGCTCCGGAGGGAGCCCGGCGGCGAAACCGTTGTCGACCATGGTGAAGTCGAGGTAGTTGAACCAGTCGCCGGAGTCGTAGGAGTTCCGGTCGAGGCTCTTGCTGCGCAGGATGTCGGTGCCGGCATGCCACATCACCGGGCTCTGGCCGAGTGTGGCCAGCGCCAGGCAGACCGTGTTCAGCCGGACCCGCGCGGCCATCGGGGTGGACGGATGCAGCTTGAGGGTCAGGGCGTCGAACAGGGTCTCGTTGTCGTGGGCGTCGACGTAGTTGATCACCTCGTGCGGGGATGCGGCGTAGCCGGCCGGACGGCCGCCGAAGTCGAGCTCGGAGCCGCGCAGCGTGACGTGCCGGGAATTGGAGCCGAAGCTGAAGCTCCGCAGGTTGCCGGCAAGGCCCAGCTGGATCAGGTCGGTGTACCAGGCCAGCCGCTCGCCCTGGGCCCGCTCGTCGCCGTTGCGGCCGCTGCCGTTGTCCGCGGTCAGAAGGCCGGTGCCGAAGCCCTGCCCGCGCGGGTCACCGTCCCAGACCGAGCCGCGGACGGCGTCCCGCAACCGGTCGGAGAAGGTCGCCACCCCGGTGCCGTCCAGCTGGCCCTGGGTTGCCTGGACGAAGCGGGCGTTGTCGGCGACCTCGCCGAAGTTCCAGCCCTCGCCGTACATGGTGATCGAGGTGCCGTCCACCCCGTCCGCCTCGAGGGTTAGGGCATTGAGTGCCGCCCTCACGGCTTCGAGGTTGGCCCGGCTGTGGTGGCCCATCAGGTCGAACCGGAAGCCGTCGACCCGGTAGTGCCTGGCCCAGTGGACGCAGGCGTCGACCATCAGGCGCTGGGCCATCAGGTGCTCGGTGGCGACGTTGGGGCAGCAGGTCGAGGTCTCGACAACGCCGGTCTCGGACAGGCGGTGGTAGTAGCCCGGGACGGTCCGGTCGAGCACCGACTTGCTGTCCTGGCCGGAGCCGGCGGTGTGGTTGAAGACCTGGTCGAGGACCACCCGCAGGCCGATGCCGTGGAAGGCGCCGACCATCGCCCGGAACTCGGCGACCCGGCCGGGCCCGTCCGCGGTGGCCAGCGTTGAGGAGTAGGACCCTTCCGGCGTGAGGTAGTGCCACGGGTCGTAGCCCCAGTTGAAGCCGCTGCGTCCGCCCAGCTCGCCGACCCGGCGCTGTTGCTCTGGGCTGTCCGGGGGGAGCAGCTTGAGCTGGTCATTGACTGGGCGGACCTGCTGCTCGGGGTGCTCCTCAACGGTCGCGTTGTCGAACAGCGGCAGCAGTTGGACGGTGTTCAGGCCGGCTTCGGCGAGCCGGCGCAGGTGCGCCATCCCGGCACTGGCCACGGTGGGGGCGAGGAAGCTGCCGCGCAGCTCGTCCGGGACGGTGCTGTCAGAGATCGAGAAGTCGCGCAGGTGCAGCTCGTAGATCACCTGGTCAACCGGGTTTGCCAGCGCAGGGCAGGGAGCTTCCAGCCATTGCCGGGGCGCAAGCGCCGGGTCGGACAGGTCGACCAGCACCGAGTGCGTCGAGTTGACCGTGAGCGAGTGCGAGTAGATGTCGGTGACCTGGTTCACCACCACGCGCCGGTGCTGTGGGGCGTAGACCGTCACCTCGTAGCGGTAGCGGGCGCCGAGCCAGCCGGGGTCTCCGGTGACCGTCCAGGTGCCGTCGGGAGCCGGGATCATCCGGTGGCGGCGAGGATCGGTGCGCAGGTCGGTGCTGGCCGGCCAGAGCAACAGGCCGACCGTCCGGGCGGTCGGTGCCCAGACCCGCAGCGTCGGCGTCCCCTGGTGCCAGACCGGTCCGAGTTCGGCGTCGGCAGCGGTCGCGAAAAGCTCATCGATCACGCCGGGAAGCTGGAGTTGCCCGGCGGCGACGAGGCGTCCCGACGGCAGATGGACGCTGACCGCGATCTGGCAGCGCAGGGCCTCGGCTGCCATCGCAACGGTCTCCGGTGGCAGGCGGAGGGCAACGTGGTTGCGCAGGTGCGGGAACTGAGCTGCGACCGGTGCCGGGATGCCGCCCCGGTCGAACCGCAGCGAGGAGGTGGCCCACGGCACCGGTTCGCTGGCGGTCGGGTCGATGTGGTTCTCGGCCGACCAGTGCAGTCGCCAGTCCAGGGCGGCCGGATCCTCCCCGGGCGGCAGGTCGTAGGTCGGCCAGGCGATCAGGTCAGAGCGCAACCAGTGCCCCTGGGCCAGATCGAGGCCCCGGGCTTCCTCGGCCGGACGAACCACGATCCCGATTCTGCCATCCCTTGGCCCGAAACGGTGGTACCGCTCTCACCAGCTACTGGCCGGGGCTGGGGCTGGCCGTCGCGCCGGGCCACGGTTTGGGACAAACCTGACACCAGCTGTAGGGAGACCGGCCTGCATCTCGTCCCGCAGCAACAAGCGCCAGGTTTGTCCCATTCCGGCTGAGACCATCGTCAGAGCCGCTACCGGCTACCGGCTACCGGCTACCGGCTACCGGCTACCGGCTACCGGCTACCGGCTGAGGCTGGCGTAGCGGCCTCCGGAACTGAGGAGCTCCTCGTGGCGGCCACGCTCGACGATCCGGCCGGCCTCCAGTACGACGATCTCGTCTGCGTGCCTGACCGTGCTGAGGCGGTGGGCGATGGTCAGCGTGGTGCGTCCGGCCATCAGGTTGTCCAGGGCGGCCTGCAGCTCGCGTTCGGTCTCGGTGTCCAGGGCCGAGGTGGCCTCGTCGAGCACGAGGATGGGCGGGTTCACCAGCAGGGTTCGGGCCACAGCCAGTCGCTGCCGCTCGCCACCGCTGAACCGGTGGCCGCGCGCTCCGACCACCGTCTCCAGCCCGGCCGGAAGCGCTGCGATCACCTGATCCACCTGAGCGGCGGCCAGCGCTGCCCAGAGTTCGGCGTCGGTGGCGTTCGGCGCTGCCTGCCGGAGGTTTCCGGCGATCGTGGTGTGCGCCAGGTAGGTCTCCTGGGTCACCATGCCGATGATCCGGCTACGATCGGACGCCGCCAACTGCCGGACGTCGACCCCGTCGATCAGCACGCGTCCGGCGGTCGGGTCGGCGAGCCGCACCAGCAGGGCGGCCAGGGTCGACTTGCCCGAACCGGTCTCCCCCACCACCGCGACGGACCGGCCGGCGCCGATGGTCAGGTCAATGTCGCTGAGGGTGTCTTCCTCGCCGTCGGGGAAGCGGTAACTCACGTTCTCGAAGCGCACCTCTCCGCGAACGGCTGCCGGCTCCAGCCGGGTCGGGTGCTCGGGTTCCGGCACCTCCACCGGCAGGTCGAGGTACCCGAAGATCCGGCTCAGCAGGGCCATCGAGGCCACCCATTGGGCACCGATGTTCAGCAGTCCCATGATCGGCCTGAAGATGGCGGACTGCAGGCTGGCGAAGGCGATCAGCGTCCCGATGGTGATGCCTCCGGAGATCTCCGGGAAGCCGGCCACCAGGTACAAGACGGCGGGGATGGCAGCGAACACCATGCCCATGGTCGCCATCCGCCAGCGCCCGGCGAGCTGCGAGCGCACCTCGAGGTCGATCAGCCGGGCGGAGGTGTCGGTGAACCGCTCCTGGCTGCCTGGGCCGCTGCCGAGGGTCTTGCTGAGCAGGGCGCCGTTGATGCTCAGCGTCTCCTCCACCTGGGTGTGCAGGTCGGAGAGGGCGACCTGCTTGGCCATGGTGAGGTCGCGGCGGACGAGGGCGACCCGTCGGGTGAGCAGGATGGCCGGCGGGAGCACCAGCAGCGACAGCAGCGCGAGCCGCCAATTCAGCGCCACCATCGCCGCGGCCGTGGCGATGGCTGTGGTGAGGTTCGAGGCGATTGACGTTGCGGTGGTCGTGATCACCGATTGAAGGCCGGCGACGTCCTGCATCAGCCGCGACTGGATTTCGCCGCCACGGGTGCGCTTGAAGAAGGTGATCGACTGGGCCTGCAGGTGGCCGAACACCCGGGTGCGCAGCGTGTGCATCACGCGCTGGCCCATGGTGGTGGCCAGCCAGGTCTGCCAGACACCGAGGACGCCGGTGATCGCTGCCACTGCGACCATGCCGGTCACCAGCCACGCCAGCAGCCGGGTGTCGCCCGTCGGCAGCGCGACGTCGATGATCTCCCGCAGCAGGAAGGGCTGGGCCAGACCTACCACCGAGGCAACCACGATGATCGCCGTGACGGTGACCAGCGCGCGCCGGTGGCCGCGGAACAGCCCGGCGACGCGGCGGAGGCCGACCGGCGATTCGGCCAGCTGGGCTCGGTCGGCCGGGTTGATGCGCGACGGGCCGCGCCATTCCGGTGTGGGGTGGAGCTCTGCCATGTGGCCTCCGATATAGTGAGGTAACCACAGCATATAAGGCCGGTGTTCATGGAGATATTCCCCGAGGCCCTCGCCGAGAGCTTCCTGCGGACAGCGCGCCGGTTGCGTCGGGAAACCGGCCTGCGAACGGCCCCGCTCGGCCTGAACCCGCACCAGTCCCGCGCCCTTCGGGTGATCGGCGATTCGGGGCCCCTGCGGCCGTCCGAGCTCGCCGGGCGGCTCGGCATCGTTGCCAGGTCGGCCACCGATTCCGTCGCCGGTCTGGTGTCCGCGGGCTTCGTGGAGCGGCGCACCGACCCCGCCGACGGCCGGGCCCAACTGCTCGCCCTCTCCCCGTCCGGACAGGCTGCGCTGGCTGCGGTGACCCGGATCCGCGCCGAGGTGGGCAGGGACTTCTTCGCCCGGCTGCCCGAGAGCGACCGGGTGGCGCTGGCCCGCATCCTTGACCGGCTGGACGGGCCGGGCAGCCCCCTAGACTCTCAACCGCTCTAGGAGGTGAGTCCGCTGGACCGATTGGGACCGGAAGTGCTCCTTGCCGTTGCGGTCGCGGCGTGGTTCGTGATCGTTGGGGTGGCCAAGCTGCTGCCGGCGCCCGCGGCCGGCCGTCGTGCCGTCACCGCTGAGCCGCCCTGGCAGCAAGTGGTTCGGCGGGTGCGCGGAGTCCTCGAGATCATCTGCGGGATGGCCGTGGCCGCGGGCGGGGCGATCACCCTGCTGGGCCTGCGGGTCCCGTTCCCCGGCCTGGCCGTCAGCGTTGCGCTGAGCGTGCTTGCCGGCTGGACGGTGGTCGAAGGCCTCCGGTCACCGATCCGTCCGGTGCGGCTGGTCCTTGCCGTACTCGGCTTCGCGCTCGCCGTGTTCTCCGCCGGATTCCGGGACTGATGGATCGCACCGCAGTACTCAACGCGCGCCTGGCCACCCAGCGCCTGAGCGGGCCACCGGCTATTAGCCCCGGACAGGTGGTTCGGGAGTTGCTCTGCGTCCAGGCCCAGGACGCACCGCTGGCCCGGGCGATGATCGCGCTCCGCTGCGCTGGCGCCACCGACGAGACCGTGCGGGGAGCGCTGGCGGCGGGCGAGATCGTCCGGACCCACGTCCTTCGCCCCACCTGGCACTACGTTGCCGCGCGCGACCTGGTCTGGCTATTGCGACTGACCTCGCCGAAGGTGGAATCCGCGATGGCGGCGCGCCATCGGCAACTTGGACTCGACGAACCCCGGGTGGACGCCGGGATGGCTGTGGTGACCGGCCGGCTCGCGGGGCTGGGCTTCACCAATCGAGCCGGGCTCGGCACCGTGCTCGCCGAAGCCGGTGTGCTCACCCGCGACAACCCGCTGTTCGGCCAGCAGGCCGGCCATCTGCTGATGCTCGCCGAGCTGCGCGGCCTGATCTGCTCGGCGCCGGTGGCGACCGCCGAGCACCGCTACGCGCTCGTCGAGGAAGTGGTTCCGAAAACCCCGGACCTCGACCGGGAGTCGGCGATAACGCAGCTGGTCCGTCGTTTCGTCGCCGGGCACGGGCCGGTGGCGCTCCCGGACCTGACCCGGTGGGCCCGGGTGACCCTCGCTGAAGCCAGGGCCGCGTTGTCCGGCCTTGGCGAAGAGGTGGCCCGGCTAACCGTGGACGGTGAAGAGCTCTGGTACGCCCCGGCCAGCCAGCTTCCCGCGGAGCGTCAGCAGGGGGCCTGGCTCCTCTCGACCTTCGATGAGGCGCTCCTCAGTTACCGAAAAGTGGGGTGGCCGCTCTCAGCCGAGTATCCGGCCGGCGCGGACGTCTTCCGCTTCGCCGAGGCCGGCGGTGGGGTGGTCATCTTCGCCATGGAGGCTGTCGGCACCTGGAAACGGACGCGCGGCCGCGGTGCCGCCCGGATCGAATTGGTGCTGGCCGAATCGCTGCCCAGTCCTGCCCGGCCGGCGATCGACGAGGCCGTCGACAGGTTGCTGGCAGCAATCGGCTAGCCGTTGCGAAGTTGTCAGCTTGGCCGCCTAGGCTGGACCCACCCAGATCCCAGGGAGTGGCATGAGTACTGACCGGCCACCCACGGACGGTCCCGCCGCCGGGGACGCGCCGTGGGCAGAACCGGTCGAGCCAACCCGCCCGATCCAGCCGTTGGACGCCACCCAGCCGATTCCCGCTGAGCCCACCCAGCCGATCCCGCACGGTCCCGACCCGCAGCCGTTCGCAGGCTCCTGGGCATCCGGCCCGGCGGAGTGGCCCGCACCAGATCAGGCGCAGATGTGGCGTCCGCAGGGCTACCCCGGCGATGGCTCCCAGCCGTATCCCGGAGAGGTCCAGGACCCGCAGCAGGCTCGCCCACCGGCTGATCAGGCTCCGCAGCAGCCCTACCCTCAGCCGTTCCCGGGCAACCCGCAGCCGTTCCCGTCGCCCGGGCAGCAAGGCGGCTGGCCCAACCTCGCCCAGCCCGGCCAGCCCGCCGGGACCTTCGTCGGCGGGCAGCAGGGCTGGGGTCCGCCAAGCCTGGGCACCCTGCCGGGCTGGGGTCAGCCAGCCGGCCCCCCGAGTCACTGGGCGGCCGCGCCGCCGCCACCTCTGGCCGGCTATCCGCCGCCGGCGGCGCCGCCGCCGCGCGGCCGTGGCTGGCTGGTTGCCCTGCTGACGCTCGCGATGGTTGTCGTGGTCAGCCTGATCGCGGCCCTTGCCGTCCCTGTGCTGGCTGACCTGCCCACCCGACGCGGCGGTCCGACCGCGCTCCCGTCGACGTCGGCCGGCGGGTCCGCGACACCGCAGCCGTCCGCGAGTTCACCGACCCCGGCGCCCACGCCGACACCTTCGATGCCCACTGACTCGAAGGTGCTGCTGAAGAAGAACCCGATCTACCGGCTGAAGGTACCGGCAAACTGCGGCTACCAGGCTGTCCCCGCTAGCCAGGCAGCCTTCCGCAAGCAGGTTCGCAGCCTGGTCAGCTGCGAGAATGTCGCCTGGAAGAAGGCCCTCAGCACGACCCCGGTCAGGTTCACCAAACCTAAGGTGAAGTTCTACAGCACCTCGGTCAAGACGCCGTGCGGGAAGCTCGGGACGACCTTTCCGGCCAGCTACTGCACCAGCGACTCGACCATCTACTTCTCCCGCGCCTCCTACCTCCAGGGCAGGTTCTACCGGCTCTCTGTGGCCCACTTCGTGATGCACGAGTACGCCCACCACGTGCAGTCACTGGCCGGAATCCTCGGCGCGACCTGGGCGATGAAGGAGAGCTCAGCAGTGACCAGCCGGCGGGTCGAGCTGCAGGCGCACTGCATCGCCCATTACGGCCTCACCGTTTCCGGCGTCGGCCTCAGCGCGCGGGACAACCGCTCGATCGAGTACCAGTGGGACTACAGCAACGACCCGAAGGGCCACGGCAGCACCGCAGCCGAGCGCTACTGGGGCCAGCGCGGGCTCGACGCCACCACCCTCCGGTCCTGCAACACGTGGACAGCGAAGACCGCAAAGGTCAAGTAGCGACCCCGGGCACGCTGACTCATCCCCGGCTGTCGGGCAGCGCGGCCGACTGACCTGCCGTAGCGTGAAGCCATGCCCCGACCAACGACCA
The DNA here is from genome assembly GCA_963848845.1 of uncultured Actinomycetota bacterium. Taxonomy (GTDB): domain Bacteria; phylum Actinomycetota; class Actinomycetes; order Propionibacteriales; family Propionibacteriaceae; genus Propionicimonas. The sequence goes on along the minus strand of CAWKFH010000004.1, from coordinate 402,538 downwards.
GGGGGACCCTGCTGGACGCAGCTGCTTCCGGTTACGCCAAGCTGATCGAGGCGCTTGCCGACTTCCCAGTCGCCCGCAGAGACGACATCGCGTGGGTCGCGCCGATAGCTGACCAGTCCCGCAACCCGCGGGACGTGGTCACCCACCTGCACGCGTGGCACCTGATGGTGGCGGACTGGTGTCGGATCGGTGAGAGCGGCGGCGTCCCGCAGGTCCCGGCACCGGGACGCACCTGGCGCGAAACCCCGGTCATCAACGCCGAGATCTGGGCCAGGTATGCGGCCACTCCGTACCGCGAGGGCACCCTCCTTCTTGCCGCTTCCCACACCGAGGTGCTCGGCCTGATCGCCGAACACACCGATGAACAGCTCTTCGGCAAGGGTGTCTACGGCTGGACCAGGTCGACGACCCTTGGCGCGTACTTCGTGTCCGCGACGTCGAGCCACTACCAGTGGGGGTTGAAGACGCTGAAGGCGATCCAGCGCCACGCCTGACTCACCATGGCTGCCGACAGGGAGCCCGCCTTCGCCGGGTCCGGTCAGCTACGAGCTGAACCTGAACTCGACAACGTCACCGTCGGCCATCACGTAGTCCTTGCCCTCCAGCCGGACGCGGCCGGCGGCCTTCGCCGCAGCCATCGTGCCGGCAGCCACCAGGTCGTCGTAGCCGACGATCTCAGCCTTGATGAAGCCCTTCTGGAAGTCGGTGTGGATGACCCCGGCGGCTTCAGGAGCCGTGGCACCCTTCCGGATCGTCCAGGCCCGGGACTCCTTCGGCCCGGCGGTGAGGTAGCTCTGCAGCCCGAGGGTCTCGTAGCCGACCCTGGCCAGGGTGTCCAGGCCGGGCTCGGCGATGCCCATCTCCACCAGGAACTCCCGGGCCTCCTCTGCCTCCATCTCCACCAGTTCGGATTCGATCTTGGCGTCGAGGAAGATCGCCTCCGCCGGTGCGACGAGCGCGCGCATGCTGTCGATGAGCTTGGTGTCGGTGAGCTCGTCGGAGTCGCAGTTGAACACGTACAGGTACGGCTTGGCTGTGAGCAGGAAGAGTTCCTTCAGCGGTTCCAGGTCGAGCCGGGCGTCGTGCACACCGGTGCCGCCGTCGAGCACGGCCTGCGCGTGCTGGACCGCCTCGAGGATCGGCAGCCGGTCCTTCCTCAACCGGACCTCCTTCTCCAACCGGGGCAGCGCCTTCTCGATCGTCTGCAGGTCGGCGAGGATCAACTCGGTGCGGATGGTCTCGATGTCGTCGGCTGGATTCACCGCGCCGTCAACGTGGGTGACGTCGGGATCGCGGAAAACCCGGGTGACCTGGCAGATCGCGTCGGCTTCCCGGATGTTGGCGAGAAAGGCGTTGCCCATTCCCTCACCCTTGGAGGCACCCTTCACGATGCCGGCGATGTCGACGAAGCTCACCGTCGCCGGCACGATCCGTTCCGAACTGAACAGCTTCGAGAGCACCGGGAGCCGCTCGTCCGGGACGCCGACCACACCGACGTTCGGCTCGATCGTCGCGAACGGGTAGTTCGCCGCCAGGACGTTGTTGCGGGTCAGCGCATTGAAGAGGGTTGACTTGCCCGCATTGGGGAGACCGACGATGCCGATGGTAAGAGCCACGTCGGCCTAGCCTAGATGACGAGTCCGTGCAGCCGCGCCAGCGGCGGCACGGCGAGGAATCTTGACGAAGGACGCGCCAGCGGCCTGAGGAGCAGATGACGAGTCCGTGCAGCCGCGCCAGCGGCGGCAGCGTGACGAGGACGCGCCAGCGGCCTGAGGAGTAGATGACAATCCTGCCGCCAGTTCTGCCGATCTCACGGCTACGACCTGGTTCGGGCGTCTGGCGGCAGCTTTGTCCCATTCTGGAAGTGACGGGTCGGCGGCGGGCAGCGCCAGCCGACTTCCGCCATGCTTGTCTGGTGGATGTGGTCATCTTCGACATTGGCGGGGTTCTGGTCAGGTGGGTGCCTGAGCGCGCCTTCGAGCAGGTGCTGCCCGCGGACCAGGTCCGTCCGTTCATGGAACGGGTCGGGTTCGACGAGTGGAACCGCCGCAACGACGGCCGGCGAAGCATCGCCAAGGCCGAAGCCGACCTCGCGGCCAGCTTCCCGGAGGATGCGGCGACGATCCGCGCCTACCGGCAGCACTTCCTGCACACGATCACGCAGATGGTTCCCGGCACGGCCGCGATCGTCGCCGAGCTTGCCGCCGCCGGCGTGGCGACGATTGCGCTGACCAACTGGGCAGCGGACATGTTCGCCATCGGGCGGCAGCGCTTCGGCATCCTGCAGCGCTTCAGCGACATCGTGGTGTCCGGCGAGGAGGGGCTGGTCAAGCCCGACCCGGCAATCTACGAACTGGCCTGCCGCCGCGCTGGAGTCGACGCTGCCGACGCGGTGTTCATCGATGACTCCCCCGCCAACGTGGTCGCGGCCCAGGCGGTCGGGCTGCATGGCCTGGTGTTCACCAGCGCGGACACCTTGCGCGCCGACCTGGTCGCGCTCGGGCTGCTCGGACCGCGGCAGCCGGTCACCGAACCTGTGTTCCACCTGGCACTGCGCACCGATTGGCTGGCCGCCAAGAAGGCAGGCAGCTACCCGTGGTCGGAACGGGGCGTCGCGTACGAGGCGGTCGGCTTCGTGCACTGCTCCTTCGTTGGCCAGGTGGCCGGAAGCCGGCGGAAGTTCTACGCCGACGTCGATGCCGACGACCTGGTGCTACTGCGCCTCGACCCGGCTCCGGACCTGCCGTTGGTGGTGGAGAACGGCTACCCCCACCTGTTCGAGCCGCTGCCGATCGATCGGGTGGTTCAGGCGTCCTCCCCGGCATAGAAGCCCGTGAGCGCCTGGGCGAGCCAGGGCGGGTCCTGGACGCCGCACAGTTCCCGGGCCGAGTGCATGCTCAGCAGCGGGATGCCGACGTCCACCGACGCGATGCCCAGCCGGGTCGCGGTCAGCGGGCCAATGGTGGAGCCGCACGGCACGGCGTTGTTGGACACGAACGGCTGGGTCGGTACCCCCGCCGCCCGGCAGACCCGCATCCAGAGCGCCGCCGACGGCCCCTCTGTGGTGTAGCGCTGGTTGGCGTTCACCTTCAGCAGGGGTCCGGCGTTCAGGTTCGGCCGGTGGTCGGGATCATGCAGCTGCGGGTAGTTCGGGTGCACGGAATGCCCGGCGTCGGCTGAGATGACGAATGATGCGGCCAGCGCCCGCTCGTAGTCCTCACCCTTCCAGCCCAACCCGGTAGCGATGCGGCGCAGCACGCTCTCCAGCAGCGGACCGGATGCGCCAGTCCTTGACGAGCTGCCGATCTCCTCGTGATCGAAGCAGGCCAGCACGTTCACCTGTCCCTGCGGCCGGCCGCCGGCCAGTGCGACCACGCCGGCGTGGACGCTGGACAGGTTGTCCAGCCGGGCCGAGGCAAGGAATTCGCCGGTCACCCCGATCACGGCCGGCGCCTCAGCGACGGCTGCGAACAGGTCGTGGCCGTCGATCTCGTCCCGGTGAAGGTCAAGGCTGGCGGCGACCGCGGAAAGCACGTCCACCGAGCCCGTGCCGAACACCGGCTTGAGGTGCGTCTGCCGGTCCAGGTGCAGGTTGTCGTTGACGCTGCGGTCCAGGTGCGGAGCCACCTGCGGGATCCGCAGCCAGGCCGGGGTCGAGACCAGCAGCACCTCCCCCGTCCTGGTCACCACCCGGCCCGCCAGCCCGAATTCGCGGTCGAGCCACGAGTTCAGCAGTGGCCCGCCGTACACCTCCATGCCAGCCTGCGACCAGCCGAAGGCGTAGGCCGACGGCTCTGGCTTGAGCTTGAAGCCGGGCGAATCGGTGTGGGCACCGACAATCCGGAAACCGACGGGCCCGGCGGTGTCCTCAGGCACCTGCCAGGCGATGATCGCGCCGTCGCGGCGCACGAACTGGGCTGCGCCAGGCTGCCAGCCGTCCGATTCGGCCAGCTCTGCGAAACCGGCCAGCTGCAACCGCCGGGCAACCTCGGCTGCGGCGTGGTAGCTGGAAGGGCTCGCCGAGACGAAAGCGGACAGATCCTCGATGTGTGACTGGGCAGGCATGTTGACCAGTATGGAGCCCAATCCGGCCGCGGCCCGAGTCGGTGCGGGAAAGTGTCGGTGCCGGCGGGCAGGATCAACTCATGCAGAACTTCGGCTGGTTGCTCCTGGCCCTGATCATCGGAACGGGTGTTGGCGCCATCGCGTCCTGGGTGCTTTGGCGGTCCAGGTCCGGCGAGTCCAGCGCCCATGACATCGCCACCCTGGAGCGGGCGCGCACCGAAGCCGCCCAGGCCCAGACCCAGGCGGCCGAAGGCCGCGCCGAAGCCGCCCAGGCCAGGTCCGAGCTGGCCCGGCTGGCCGCTGATGTCGCCCAGGCAAGGGAGGACGCGGCCACGGCGCGCGCAGAAGCAGCCGAAGCCGGGGCTGCGCTCTCGCATGCCAAGGCGAAGGCCGACGGAGCGATCGCCGAACGCGACGCAGCTGTGGCAAGGGCGAGGGAGCTGGCCGCCGACCGGGAGTCGTTGATCAACCAGTTCAAGGTGCTGTCCGCCGAGACCGCCGCGACGCAGGCCAAGCAGGGGGACGCGGTCGCAGAGCAGCGGCTGAAGGCCACAGCGCAGCTGATGATCCCGGTCCAGGAGAGCCTCGACCGGTTCAACAACCGGCTCACCGAGGTGGAGAAGGAGCGGGCAGCGATGAGCACCGACCTGCGCAACCAGGTGGCAGAAGTGAAACTCACCGGCGAGGCGTTGCGGCGGGAGACCGCAGCCCTGGTGACGGCGCTTCGGAAGCCGCAGGTCCGCGGAGCCTGGGGCGAACTGCAGCTCAAGCGGGTGGCCGAGATCTCCGGGATGCTGGAGTACTGCGATTTCGTCCAGCAGGAGACCACCCAGACCAGCTCGGGCGCGATCATCCGGCCCGACATGAAGGTGACCCTTGCCGAAGGCAAGTTCGTCTACGTCGACTCGAAGGTGCCGCTGAGTGCATTCCTGGACGCCCACGAGGCCAACTCGGACGGCGACCGGGAACGGTGCCTGAAGCTGTTCGCCAAGAACGTCCAGAACCACATCGACCAGCTGTCCCGCAAGGACTACTTCAAGGCCGACCCGTCCTCACCGGAGTTCGTGGTGCTGTTCCTGGCCAGCGAGGCCCTAGCGGCCGAAGCGCTCAGCCAGCTGCCCGACCTGCATGACTACGCCGCGCGGCGGAACATCATCCTGGCCACCCCGACCACCCTGATCGCGATGCTGCGGGCGGTTGCGTACTCCTGGCGGCAGGCTGCGCTCGCCGATTCGGCAAAGGAAGTGTTCGACCTCGGTCGGGAGCTGTACGACCGGCTCGGCACCCTGGGCAAACACTTCGACAAGGTGGGCCGGTCGCTCACTGGCGCGGTCAGCGCGTACAACGAAGCTGTCGGTTCCATCGAGGGCCGGGTGTTCCCGACCGCACGGAAGCTGCGCGAACTGCAGGTGGTCACCAAGGAGCTCGACCAGGTCTCCGGCACCGACGTGTCGGTACGACACCTGAGCGCACCGGAGTTGGTGGAGGACGCCGCCGGGGTGGCACCCATGATCGGCCGGTCGCGGTCCCGCGGTGACGAACTGATGTCGCGCGCGCAGCCCGAACTGGAGGAGCTGCTGGCTCCGGAGGCCGGCGGAACCGGCCCCGCCGGAGCACAGACCGCTTGAGATCCGGGCGCCGGTGCCACAATGACCCGGTGACGATCGATGCCAGGACCGTGGACGAGGCTGCCGAGCGGCTGGCAGGTGTGGCCACCCGCACGCCGCTGCAACTGAACGAACGGCTGAGCGCCGCAACCGGGGCGTTCATCTGGCTCAAGCGCGAGGACCTGCAACCGGTGCGCTCCTACAAGATCCGCGGGGCGTACAACCTGATCTCCCAGCTGGACGAGACCCAGCGGGACGCCGGCGTCATCTGCGCGAGCGCCGGAAACCACGGCCAGGGCGTAGCGTTCGCGTGCGCCCGGCTGGAGATCCGTGGCCGCATCTTCGTCCCGGCGACGACCCCGCGCCAGAAACGCGAACGCATCCTCGCCCTTGGCGAGGGCCGGGTGGATCTCATCGTCACCGGCGACAGCTACGACGATGCCGCGGCGGCCGCCGAGCTGGAAGCGCGGACCAGCAGCGCGACGCTGGTGCCGGCTTTCGATGACGAACGCACGATCGCCGGCCAGGGCACCGTGGCGAAGGAGATCGTCGAGCAGTTCGGCAGGGCGCCCGACGTGCTGGTGGCACCGGTCGGCGGCGGCGGGATGATCTCCGGCTGCCTGACCTACCTCGCCGAGCGCCATCCCGGAACTCGGGTGGTCGGCGCCGAGCCCGGCGGGGCCGCGTCGATGACCGCGGCCCTTGCCGCCGGCTCACCGGTCGACCTGGACCGAATGGACACTTTCGTCGACGGTGCCGCCGTGCGTCGCGCCGGCGAGCTCACCTTCAAAGTGGTGCAACGCCACCGACCCGAGTTGTACGCCGTGCCGGAGGGGCGGATCTGTTCGGAGATGCTGGCGCTCTACCAGACCGAGGGGATTGTCACCGAGCCCGCCGGAGCCCTGGCCACCGCCAGCCTGGGGTTGTTCCGGCCCGAGCCCGGCCAGACGGTGGTGGCGATCGTCTCCGGCGGCAACAACGACGTGTCCCGCTACGCCGAGATCGTGGAACGATCCCTGGTCTACGAAGGCCGCAAGCACTACTTCCTGGTGAACTTCCCGCAGGAGCCGGGCGCGCTGCGCCGCTTCCTCGACGAGGTCCTGGGCCCGGAGGACGACATCACGCACTTCGAGTACGTCAAACGCAGCAACCGGGAGACCGGTCCGGCCCTGGTCGGCATCGAACTCGGCGATCCGGGTTCCTTCACCGACCTGCTGCTGAAGATGGACGCCAGCCCGATCACCTTCGAGGTGGTCTCCTCCGACACCCCGTTCTACCGCTTCCTGGTGTAGTCAGAGCCGCTGGTCGAGCCCGCTCGAGCCGCTGGTTGAGCCTGTCGAGACCTCGAGAGGTTTCGACAGCCTCAACCAGCGGTGTTGCTCAACTGCACTCAGGCCAGGCCCTGCTGAACCAGCCACTCGGCGGCTACGGCCTCGGCGTCCTCCTTGTCGACGACCACCTTGGTGACCAGGGTGGCCAGGGCGTCGGTGTCGAGCTTGGCGGAGACCGCGTTCAGGGCGGCCGCGACCTCAGGGGTCGCCTTCGACTTCGTGATCACCGGGATCACGTTCTGCGCACCGAAGAAGCTCTTGGTGTCCTCGAGCGCGACGAAGTCGTTGGCCTTGATCGCCGGGTCGGTGGTGAACAGGTTGGCTGCCTGCACCTGACCGTTCTTCAGCGCCTGGACGGTCAACGGACCGGCCACGTCCAGGGCCTTGAACGACTTGAACTTCAGGCCGTAGACCTTCTCCAGGCCGGGCACGCCGGCTGCGCGGTTCTTCCACTCCGGCGGGCCGCCGAGCACCATTCCGCCAGCGTGCGGCACCAGGTCCTCAATCGTCTTCAGCGAGTACTGGTCAGCCGTGGCCCGGGTGACACTGATCGAGTCCTTGTCCTGGGCGCTCGACGGCTCCAGTGCCTCCAGCGTGGCCGGCAGTGCAGCCTTCAGCGAGGCCAGCGCGGCTTCCTCGGTCGAGGTGTCGGCATCGGCGTTCAGGTACTTGGCGAAGGCTCCGGTGTATTCCGGGATCAGGTCGATCTCGCCGTTCTCAAGCGCCGGGACGTAGGTCTCCCTTGACGCGATATTCAGCTTGGTGGAGACGTTCACCCCCTTGGCCTTCAGCGCGCCAGCGTAGATCTCGGCCAGCAGTTCGCTCTCGGGGAAGTTCGCAGAGCCGACGACCACCGAGACGACCGCAGCCGAGGATGCGGGCGCCGACGGCGCGGACGAACTTGCCAGCGGGTTGCCGGAGGAGCAGGCCGCCAACGACAGCGACGCGACTGTCACGGCGACGGCCGTGGTGAGCTTGTTCATCAGGTTTCCTTTCGTTTGGGTTCGGATCAGGTTGTTGCAGGGGTTGGTTCTTGGGTCGGTCTCAGGCTTCGACGGTTGACCGGCGTCGCGCTCAGCCCCGGGGAGACCGCCAGCCGCTGGACTCCGGCGAAGACGAGGTCGACCAGCAGTGCGAGCAGTGCCACGAGGAGGGCGCCGCCGGCCATCTGGCCATAGTCGCGGTAGGCCTGACCGTCGATCAGGAAGCGGCCGAGTCCGCCAAGGCTGACCGAGGCGGCCAGGGTCGCGGTTGCGACCACCTGGAGTGCTGCCGAGCGCAACCCGCTGAAGATCAGCGGCAGCGCGCACGGCACCTCCACCTTGGCCAGCACTTCCCATGAGCTCATGCCCATGCCCCTGGCCGCGTCCCGCGCTCCCGGGTCGACCCCCTCCACCCCGGCGTACGCGCCGGCGAGGATCGGCGGGATGGCGAGCAGCACGAGCACGAAGATGGACGGCAGCAGGAACGCGATGTCGCCGGCCAGCATCGGGCCGACCACCAGCACGGCGACGAACAACAACCCGAGCGTCGGCACTGACCGGACACCATTGACCAGATTCACCACCAGCACTCGACCGCGTCCGGTGTGGCCGATCCACAGCCCGAGCGGGACGCCGACCAGAGCAGCGAGCGCCAGGGTGGCGGCGGAGTACGCCAGGTGCTCGAGCGCCCGGGCCGGGATACCGGAGCTGCCCTGCCAGTTGGCCGGGTCGGTCAGCCAGGTCCACAACAGGTTCATGCCGGCACCTGCGTCCGCAGCCACGGGGTGACCGCCCGGCTGAGCGCCAGGATGGCCAGGTCCAGCGCCAACGCGAGCACCATGCAGCTGAGCAGGCCGACGATGATCGGGTCGAGGAAGTTGCGGGCGAACCCGTCGGTGAACAGCGACCCGAGCTGCGGGATGCCGAGCAGGGCAGCCACCGAGACGATCGAGACGTTGCTCACGGCAGCCACCCGCAGCCCGGCGGCGATCACCGGCACGGCAAGGGGCAGCTCAACCGTGAAGAAGCGACGCCCCCGTCCGATCCCCATCGCTGTGGCGGCCTGCACAACTTCGTCCGGCACCGAGCCGAGCCCGTCGGCGACCGTCCGCACCAGCAGCGCGATGGTGTAGATCGTGAGGGCGACCACCACGTTCACCGGGTCGAGGATGCCGGTGCCCAGCACCAGCGGCATCAGGATGAACAGCGCCAGCGACGGGATGGTGTAGAGCAGGCCGGTGCCGGCGATCAGCGGGGTGTACAACAGCCGGTAGCGCTTCGCCAGCCAGCCCAGCGGGAGGGCGAGCAACAGCCCGACCACCAGCGGGATCAGGGCGAGCAGGGCGTGGTTCAGCATCAGCTGAGCGATGTCGTCGAGGTGACCGAGGAACCACTTCACGCCACTGCACCTGCCGGCCGGCGCTCGATCGCGGCGAGCACATCCTGGGCGCGAACGGTGCCGAGGAGACGCCCGGTGTCGTCCACGAGCACCCCGCGCCGGCTCGGCGCGGACAGGGCGGCGTCAAGGGCCTCCCGCAGGGAACCGCCGGCCCGGGCGACCGTGCCCCCGCGGTGCAGGTGGTCGCGCTCAACTCCTGCGGTGAGCCGATCGGGCTCAACCCAGCCCACCGGGGCGCCGGCCTCGTCGACGACCAGCAGCCAGCGCTCGCCGGACGCCTCTTCGCGGGCGTGCGCCGCGGTTGCGCCGAGCACGACGGTCGGCTCGGTTGTGATCGGGAGCTCCGGCGACTCGGCGAAGGCCAGCCCCCGGTACCCGCGGTCACGGCCGAGGAAGTCGGCGACGAAGTCGTCCGCCGGATCGGTCAGGAGCACCGCCGGGCTCGCCAGCTGGGCCAGCGTCCCGCCGATGCGTAGCACGGCCACCTGGTCACCGAGCTTCACCGCCTCGTCGATGTCGTGGGTTACGAAGACGATGGTCTTCCCCAGTTCACCCTGCAATCTCAGGAACTCGTCCTGGAGCTGCTCGCGCACCACCGGGTCCACGGCGCTGAACGGCTCATCCATCAGCATGACTGGCGGATCTGCCGCCAGCGCCCGCGCCACTCCGACGCGCTGCTGCTGCCCACCGGAGAGCTGGTTGGGGTACCGCTTGCCGAGAACCGGGTCGAGACCAACCCGTTCCAGCAGTTCGTGCGCCCGGGCCCGTGCCCTTGCCCGGTCCCAGCCCAGCAGCAGCGGGACGGTCGCGATGTTGTCCAGGATGGTCCGGTGCGGGAACAACCCGCCGCTCTGGATCACGTAGCCGATGCCCCGACGCAGTTCATTGGGATTCAGGCCGGCGGTGTCTCGACCGTCGATTTCGATCGTGCCGCTGGTCGGCTCGATCATGCGGTTGATCATCCGCAGCGAGGTGGTCTTGCCGCAGCCGGACGGGCCAACCAGCACGGTGATCTTCCCCGTCGGCGCGGTCAAGCTGAGCCCGCCAACGGCTGTGGTGCCGCCCGGGTAGACCTTGGTCACCTCAGCGAAGCTGATCATGCCTGGCAACCTCCTGGTCGTGGTCGGCTACCGGCGGCAGTCACCCGTCTGTGCCGGGATACCGCCGAGATCGATGGCAGATCCATCCAGCTTCGATCATCCACCCCACCCCCGACACTCGTCCGAGCAGGGGGTACGGAAGCGACCGCGGACCTGGGCCCGCGCAGCGACCTCGACGGGGCACGAGCGGCCGCACGGACCTGCGGCCATGCCGACGGAGGCGCGCTGCCCTCGACCGAGGACGGCAGCGCCCGGATTGCCGCAGCGTGACTCACGTTGGCCTTAACGCCACAGGGCGCGGTTTATTTCCCGAGCCCTCCCGGGTTGGACCTCCGGGTGGGCCGTCTTCCTGGTGCTAGTCGCCGATGGTCTGGCGGCGGAGGTCCTTGCGCAGCTCAGGCGGCAGGGCAAAAACCAGGTTCTCCTCCGTGAGGCGCTCCTCGGTGGCCACCGGGAAGCCGCGATCCTGCAGGTAGCTGAGCACGCCCTGCACGAGTGCGTCCGGCACGGAGGCGCCGGAGGTGACGCCCACCGAAGCAACGCCCTCGAGCCAGGCCGGATCGATCTCGCCGGCGTTGTCCACCCGGTAGGAGGCCCTGGCGCCGGATTCGAGTGCCACCTCGACCAGCCGAACCGAATTGGAGGAGTTGCGCGAGCCGACCACGATCACCAGGTCGGAATGGGCTGCGATCTGCTTCACCGCCGACTGGCGGTTCTGGGTGGCGTAGCAGATGTCATCGCTGGGCGGGTCCATCAGGGCGGGGAACTTCTCCCGCAGCCGGCCGACGGTCTGGTAGGTCTCGTCCACGCTGAGGGTGGTCTGGCTGAGCCACGCGACCTTCGTCGGATCGGCAAGCTCGACGCCGTCCACGTCGTCGGGGTGCTGCACCAGGGTGATGTGCTCTGGAGCCTCACCGGTGGTGCCCTCGACCTCTTCGTGGCCGGCGTGCCCGATCAGCAGGATCTGGACGCCCTGCCCGGCGAACCGCTTGGCCTCGTTGTGCACCTTGGTCACCAGCGGGCAGGTGGCGTCGATGGTCTTCAGTCCGCGCTCGGCGGCTTCGGCGTGGACAGCCGGCGATACGCCGTGCGCGGAGAACACAACGGTGGCGCCGGTGGGTACCTCCGCGAGCTCCTCGACGAAGATGGCTCCCCTCGCCTCGAGGTCTTCGACCACATGCCGGTTGTGAACGATCTGCTTGCGGACGAAGACCGGCGGGCCGTACACGTCCAGGGCCTTCTCCACCGTGATCACGGCCCGGTCTACACCGGCGCAGTAACCCCTGGGAGCGGCGACGACAACCCGCCTGGTTGAGCTTTCATCCATGCGGGTCAGTCTACGGGCCGCCCGGAGGGCCTCCTCGTCACCAGCCGCCGAGGTTGCGATGGGTCGGGCAGTCGAACGGATCCCGCGCCGAGAGGCCCACCTCGTTGAGGTAGCTGACGACCCTGCCGTAGGACCGGAACAGGCTCATCTCGGTGTACGGCAGCTGGTGCTCTGCACAGTGGGCACGCACCAGCGCCTGCGCCTTCACCAGCTGGGGTCGAGGCATGTTCGGGAACAGGTGGTGCTCGATCTGGTAGTTCAGGCCGCCCATCAGCTGGGTCATGAACCATCCGCCGCTGACGTTGCGCGAGGTGAGCACCTGCTTGCTGAGGAAGTCGAGCTTGCTGCCCGCCGGGATGATCGCCATCCCCTTGTGGTTCGGGGCGAACGACGCCCCCATGTAGACCCCGAAGACCGCCAGCTGCACCCCGACGAACGCCGCAGCGATGCCTACCGGCAGCAGCCAGAAGATCAGCCCGAGGTAGACGCCGAGCCGGGCGGCGATGATCGCCAGTTCCCAGGTACGGTCACGGCCACGCGGTGACGCGATCAGCGAGCGCACCGAGACGACGTGCAGGTTCAGCCCTTCGAGCAGCAGCAACGGGAAGAACAGGTAGCCCTGGCGCCGGGTGAGGGCACCCATGAACCCGCTCTTCTTGGCGGCGTCAGCCTCGGTGAACGAAATCGTGTCGAAGTCGATGTCGGGGTCGCGGCCGAGCTGGTTCGGGTTCGCGTGGTGCCGGTTGTGCTTGGAGACCCACCAGGAGTGGCTGACGCCGACTACCCCGTTGGCCAGCAACCGTCCGAGCCGGTCGTTCGCCTTGCCCGGCTGGAAGACCTGGTGGTGGGAGGCCTCGTGGGAGACGAACGCGAATTGGGTGAGGAGCACTCCGAGCGCCGCGGCCAGCAGCAGCTGGTACCAGGACGGGCCGAGCAGGAAGGAGCCAACCACAAGGGCGATCGTCGCCCCGGTGAGCACCCCGAGGAGGCCGAGGTAGAAGCCTTGGGTCCTGGCCAGCAGCTTTGCATCGCGAACCTGCTGGGACAGCGGCGTGAAGATCGAGGCCGCAGCTGCCGCGCGGGCACCGGCCGGGGGATGAGTGATGACGGGGTCCATGCCGGGCACTTCCCAACTTCAGGGGGTTTTGGAACTGGCGGCCGGGAATAGGGTCACGGCCACGAGTGAAGACTGTGGCCAGCCTACCCGGGGGGTCCGAGCCGTCGGCTAGCCTGCCGCTGTGCCCCTGCCCAACTCGCCCGAAGCGCCGCAGCCTCTGCGCGCGGTTGTGGCAGCGACCAAGAACTGGGTGGAGCGGCTGAGCCCGATCTGGGTCGAGGGCCAGTTGATCGAGATCAAGCGGCGAGCCGGCGCGATCACCCAGTTCCTCACCATGCGGGACACGCTGGCCGAGGTTTCGGTGACCCTTTCCACTTCGCAGGCGGTCCTTGACGCTGCCGGCCCGCTGACCGAGGGCACGGTGGTTGCCGCCTGGGTGCGTCCGACAGTGTGGAGCAAGTCGGGAAGCCTCACCTTCGAGTGCCGGGAGTTGCGGCCATCTGGCGAGGGCCGGCTGCTGGCCGCGGTTGAGCAGCGAAAGCGGATGCTGCAGGCAGAAGGGCTGTTCGACCCGGCCCGCAAGCGGCGGCTGCCGTTCCTGCCGCGGCGGGTCGGGCTGGTGACCGGCGCCAAGAGCGCCGCCGAGCGGGACGTGATCGACAACATCGCCCGTCGCTGGCCGGCCGCCGTGGTGGAGGTGCGGCATGCCCTGGTGCAGGGCCAGCAGGCGGTCGAGCAGCTGATCGACGCGATCCGCTCGCTGGACGCCCTACCCGAGGTGGACGTGATCATCGTCGCGCGCGGCGGTGGATCGCTGGAGGACCTGCTGCCGTTCAGCGACGAGGCGCTGGCCCGGGCGGTGTTCGCCTGCAGGACGCCGCTGGTCAGCGCCATCGGGCACGAGACCGACACCCCGATCCTCGACCTCGTCGCGGACGTCCGGGCGTCCACTCCTACCGATGCAGCCAAGCGGGTGGTGCCGGACGCAGCGGCCGAGGCTGACCTTGTGCGGGCGGCTCTGGGGCGCGTCCGGGTGGCGATCAGCGGGCGGATCGACGGCGAGGACCGGCGGCTGGCCGAATTGCGCAGCCGCCCGGTGCTACGGGACCCGGCGGCGTCCCTCGCCGGCCACGACGAGCGGCTGCAAACCGCCCGCGACCGGCTGGGACGGTCGATCGATGGCCGGCTTCGCGAGGAGCGGCTTCGCCTGAGCCACACCATCGATCGGGTGCGGGCGTTGTCCCCGCTCGCCACCTTGCAGCGTGGCTACGCCATCCTTTCCGATGCCAACGGCCACTCGATCGAGCACGTCGCCGACACCGAACCCGGCACCAGAGTCATCGCCCGGCTGGCCGACGGCCGCCTGGGCCTCACCGTCAACGACATCGAAGTGCAGGAGTAGCCATGGCCAAGTCCGAACTCAGCTACGAGGAGGCCCGCGAGCAGCTGGTCGAGATCGTTCGCAAGCTCGAGGCCGGCAGCGTCCCGCTGTCGGAGTCGATGGCCTTGTGGGAGCGTGGCGAGGAGCTGGCCACGATCTGCCAGAAGTGGCTGGACGGCGCCCGGGCCAAGATCGAGTCTGCCCGTTCGCAGGCTTCGGGCGACAAGCCCTGAGGCTCGAAGTAACCCGTCGCGCGGATGCGGTTGCGGTTGCGGTTGGTGAAGGTGAGGCTGACCGTTCGGGCTCGGCTGGCCTGGTCAGGCTCTGGGTCGGGCCAGTTACCCGGCCCCGGCATCACCCCTGGCCGGGGGCCCCCGCACCAGAGATGTTGAACATCCAGGGGGTGCCGTACCGGTCGGTCAGCTGGCCGAAGGAGTCGCCCCAGGGAGCCTGCTCCAGCGGCATGGTGATCTCGCCGCCGTCGGCGAGTCCGTCCCAGTAGCCGCGGAGCTCGTTCGCCTCATCGCCGCTGACGGAGAGGGTGATGCTTCCGCTGCTGTCGTCGTACGGCATCCCCGGCGGCGTGTCCGCGCCCATGACCGTGAAGCCGGCAGGGGTCGTCAGCTGGCCGTGCATGATCTTGTCGGCCTCGGCCTCGGTGATGCCGGGCATCTCGTATTCGCCGAACGTGGACACCTCCAGCTCGCCGCCGAAGACCGACTTGTAGAACTCCATCGCCTCTCGAGCGTTGCCGCGGAAGCTGAGGTAGGGGTTGAGCAGTGCCATCTTGGTCCTCCCGAATCGTCGTCTCCGGCCATTCTGATCGCCGCCACTGACAGCCGAAAGGCCCGCAGGAAGTGACGGCATAGGTACTTGCGCGGCTCTCGCCCGCCTTGCGCTGCGCCTCCCCGGCACTTTCGCCGCCACCTTCGACCCGGGAACGGGACAAACCTGCCGCCCGATCGCCCCGCGGGGCCGAGACGGCCCGCTGAAGGCAACTGTTGGCAGGTTTGTCCCATCTTCAGGTCGGGGATGGCTGGTCGAGCCAGCCCCCAAGCGCTGGTCGAGCCTGTCGAGAACCGCGCCCGATCTCGACCGGCTCGGTCACCGGAGGGTCAGTCCTTGGTGGACTCCCGATCCTCGGTGCTGAAGGCGACCGCTGCCATCGATGCGCCGCTGCTCGCAGCCTCCTTCAGGCTCCGGGTCAGCTTCGAGCTCGCAGCGTAGGCCTCCTTCGACTTGCCGCGGCCGTAGGTGAGCGACCGGTCGGCGCGCACGCCGATCGCTGCGCCCACCTCGATGGCGTCCTGGTCGGCTCCCATGTAAAGGAACTGCCAGTTGTAGGACTGCTCCTGGCGCGTGATCAGCTCCTTGATCGCCTGGTAGGTGAACTCCCTTGAGGAGTTCTCCATACCGTCGGTCATGATCGCGAAAACCACCGTGCCGGGCCGCTCCGCCTCGGGCAGCGCGGCCAGCCGCGAGCCGAGCGCGCTGATGCTGCGGCCGATGGCGTCCAGCATCGCGGTGGAGCCTCGCGGCACCAGGTCCAGTGCCGGCACATCGTGGACGTCCCTGGCGGTGAAGACGGTCTCGTACTCGTTGTCGAACTGGGCGAGGCTCACCGTGCACCGTCCCGGGTGGGTGCGCTGGTCGGCGATGAACGCGTCGAAGCCACCTTCGATGTCCGCCTTGATCGAGTGCATGGAACCCGAGCGGTCGAGCACGAACTCGATGTGAGTGAGTTCGGGATTGGTCATTTGCTGTCCTTTCGTCGCGGTTTGAAGCTCATTGGCGGACGCCCGGAGGCGGCCTCGTAGCGGGCGACGGCGATGCCGGCCGACGTGATGCCGCCCTCGCCCGCGTAGGGGCTGAGCGACTTGCTCCGGGCGAGCCGCGGCGGCACCGAGTTCGGCGCCATTCCGGTGATCTCGGCCACCCGGCGCATGCTGGTGCCGTCGAGCACAGCTGCCGCCATCGCCTCTCGAAGGGCATCGTCGAGCGCCTTGTTGGCAGCACTCAGCTCAGCCACCACCTGCTCCGGCTCGGCCGCGCCGACTGCGCGGACGATTGCCTGGGCCGCCTGCTGGGCACTGTCACGCCATCCGTTGTCATCCATGTCGCCATCATATGCAGTTTCTGCACATACGCAAGTGCCGCACAGATGCTAGACCTGCGCACCACGATCAACCGATGCGATAGCCATCCCCATAGACCTTCCAGACCAGCGGCGGTTCGAGGTCGAGGTTCCCCGCGGCGAGGAACACCCGCTGCGCATCCTCAACACGCGAAATGTCCTCGTGTGCCTCCTCAGCCTGCATCGCGGTAGCGCGGGCGTCGAGGAAGGCGTTCAGAAACGCAACCTCGTCGCCACCCTTGGCCGGCGGTTCTGCGTGCCGCAGCGCCTCGGCGCGGATGCCCCCGAAGCTGGCCGGATCCGGGCCGGGCCCGTGCATCACCATCGCGTCGTAGTAGCTGAACTGGCCGAGCGCGCGCAGCCCGTCCTGCTTTGCCTGCGCCACGGCCGGGTCGAAGTACACCCGGTCGCGTTCGGCGTCCTGCGCCCGCTGGAAGGCCGGGTCCTTCGCAGCCGTCCGCCAGGCGCGAGCGAACGACGCGCCAAGGCCACGGTGGGACGCCGTGCCGTTCACCTTCTGCAATGCCGGAATGAAGCCGGCGAGCTGACTGGCCGGGCTGGCGGCAGCGTAGGCCCGGACGAGTTCGAGCATGTCGCCCGTGCCGGAGCAGAAGCCGATGATGCCACCGGTGTAGCCGCGGCCGTCCCCGATGTCCTCGAGGTAGCCGTACTGGACCTGCCAGTCGAGGGAGGAGTTCTCTGCGCTGGAGACCAGCTCCATGGCGATCTCCTTCTTCGCCGGCGTGGTGAGGTCCGACCGTGCAGCGGCCGGCGGCCGTCCGCTCGGGTCGGGCGTGGCGGGACTGACTGTGTGTGTCGGGGGCGGGACCGCGCCCGGCGGGACGCAGGCCGAAAGCCCGATCAGGCCGATCAGGCCGATCGCGGCCTGCACAGCGCGACTCACCACCGGTTGTGCACCTCCTCGGCCCAGCCGAAGATCCCCTCGAACTCGATGTCGCGGTAAGTCCCTGACCAGTACCCGAAGCACTGGTCGGTTCGAGCGGAGATCACCCCGAGGTTGGTGCGGGCCTGCCGGTTGTACTCCGGGGTGAACGTCGCGATGAGTCCGCCACCGGCGATTCGCCAGGGGTGCCGCCAATCGGCAAGGTCGTAGGTCCAGTCGAGTTCGTCGGAGATCTTGTGCAGCGTTCCGTCGACGAGGATGCCGTTCTCGGTCGATCCGCTGCCGACGGTCCATTTGCCGCCAACCTGGACGCCGATGGTCCGGCCGTCCCAGCGCCCCGAGCCCGCACCCCAGTTCCAGTGCACGTCGTAGGGCCAGCGGCCGCGGCCGTGGTCGAGGACCGCCCAGGACTCCCCTGCCGGGACGTTGTGGGTCACTCCGCCGATGGTCACCGAACCGGTCGCCGGCAGCGCGACATCCTTCACTGTGTACTGGAACCTGCGCCGCGACCACGGCACCACCACGGCGAGACAATCCTGATCCTCGGGTCGGGCGACCGTCACGTCGAAGCCGGCGTCCGGAGTCGCTGCGCTCAGCCGGATCGTGTCGCCCTCCACCCCGACGTCGATTGCCAGGTCCCGGGCGCAGGCCCGCACGGGCCCACCGTTCAGCGATGGCGGCAGCTCCACCCCGCGGGCGGGCAGCACGGTCACCGCCTTCCCGAAGGTCCGCGAGTTCGCCCGGTCGAGCACCCACACCTCGTGGACGGCTGCGTAGTCGATCGAGGAGACCGTAAGCGCGAGCACATGGCTCGGGGTGGCAACGTTCCAGTACTCCCAGCGCTTGTTCCTGCCCCAGCCGCGCCGACCGCCGATCCCCGAGGTGTCCACCACCGGACGTCGCGCCCAGCCGACGGCGTCCGGGTTCAAGGATCCGTCGGGCCGGGTGAGCGATACCCGCGCCGTCAGCTCTCGTTCGACCATGGCAGCATCCTTGCCGACCCGCGGCGGAATCCGCGCTGGATGACCCATCCGTGGCCGCAACCGGCGCAACATTGGGACAACACTCGATTAGCCCACTTGTTCGAAAACTGTCAGTGGCGACTGGTTCACTGGATCCATGACGACCAGCAACGAGCAACTCCCGACCAGCCAAGCGCTGGCCGAGATCGCCACGCTGCTGGACCGGATCGACCCGGATCGCTCGGCAATGGACCCGCGGGCACGGCTCGACTGCGCGAGGCTTGCCCGGCGGCTGACCGGACGGATCGAGGCCCTGGCGGACCTGCTGCTGGCAGAGGCCGACCAGACCCAGTCCGCGATTCGCACGACTGGTACGCCGACCTCGTCCTGGCTGGGGTTCGATCAGAAGCTGTCCAAGCGGGAGGCCGCAGGTGCACTGCACCGCGCCAGGGAACTGGCCCAGCATCCGCACGTCGGACAAGCCGCGTCCACTGGCCGGATCGGCTCGGGGCAGGCGAGGGCGATCACCCGGATGCTCGACCAGTTGTCGCCACGGCTCAACCCCGGCCAACAAGGACGGGCCGAAGAAGTGCTCGTCGACCTCGCCGCGACCATGGACGCCGACCAGCTGGCCCGGGCGGCCGGGCGGGTCCTTGAGGCGGTGGCACCGGGCACGGCCGACGAGTTGTTCGAGACCAGACTTCAACGGGAGTCCGAGGCCGCTCACCGGAACCGCGCCCTCCGGTTCTTCCGGGAAGGTGGCTCGGTACGTTTCGACGGCTCCCTGCCCCGGGTCGAGGCCGAAGCCTGGCTGGTGCTGCTCGACGCCCATGCCGAGTCGCTGCGCCGCACAGCCATCGAGGAACGGGATCCGCTCGCCGCGGCGTTGACCCCCGAACAGCGGCGCGCTGATGCCCTGATCGCGATGATCGGCAAGCACCAGGTCACCAGGCAGGCGCCGACCTCGGGCGGTGATCGGCCACGGGTACAGGTGTTGCTCGACTTCGCAAAACTGCACGGCGACGCAGCAGGGGCTGGGCTGATCGGCGACGGCGAGCCGGTCTCGGCTGGGGAACTGCGGCGGCTGTGCTGTGATGCCGGCCTCATCCCGACCGTGCTCGGCGGAGCGAGCGAGGTTCTCGACGTCGGTCGCGAGCATCGGCTGGTGACCCCGGCGATTCGCACTGCCCTCCGCGTCCGTGACGGCGGCTGCACGTTCCCCACCTGCAACACCCGTCCGGCTGTCTGTGAGGCCCACCACATCCGACCCTGGTGGGCAGGCGGTCGCACCGATCTCTCCAATCTCGTCCTGCTCTGCCACCACCACCACGCCCTCGTGGAGCCAGCGAAGTACGGCACTCGCGATCAATGGGAAGTGCGGATCGCCCTGAACGGGGCGCCAGAGTTCATCCCGCCGGCGCGGCTGGACCCCGACCGAAGACCGATCCGACACGGCCGGTTCGCAGCAGCCGAGGCCGGCATTGGGGAGGGCGGCAGCAGGGCCGGCCCACGAACGGCGGCGTGAGCCGGGCGAGAGCCGGCCGCGAGCTCGTAGCGCCGACCGGTCGGAGGGGTGAGCCGGCCGAGCTGGGCTGGCGGCTGAGAGGGCCAGGTAACCTGCGAGCCGCGCCCGCTCGTTGCACGGCGAACCGGTGCTGGGGGGTCGGCCCTTTGGGGCGGCCGGCCCCGGGAATCGCGCTAGTCGCGCAGCGGTGAGCCGACCACCTCGAACCGGAAGCCGCCGAACTCACCCGAGAGCAGCGGCCGGGCAGCCGCTATGGCCGCCTGCACCTCCGGCAGCCCCAGGGAGCCGCGATGGGCGGCGTCGTCGGTCCACAGTTCCACAACGAAGACCGAGTCGGGGACCTCCGCGCTGACCCCGACCTCGTAGAGCAGGCAGCCGGCGTCAACCAGGACGGCGTTGCGGCGGGTCAGGTGCACGACAAGTTCGTCCCGCTTGCCCGGCAGTGCGCCGAGCGATCCTACGTTTGCGAAAGTCATGGCCAGATCGTAGGCGGGGGCCAGCCAACGGTCGGTCAGGCCTGTCGTGACCGAGCCTGAGCGGGCTTCGACAGGCTCAGCCAGTGAGTATCCCGCGGACCGGGGCGTCCAACCCGACGGTCGCAGGCTCAGCCAGCGTGAATCCCCAGAAGCAGTGCTACTCCTCCATGGTGCTGAGATCGCCCTCGTCCTGGCCGAGGGCTCGCGCCTTCAGCACCCGGCGCATGATCTTGCCCGAGCGGGTCTTCGGCAGCTTGTCGGCGAAGTCGACCCCGTCCGGCTTGGCGATCGGCGACAGGTGCACCGAGACGTGCTTACGGAGGTCCTCAGCCAGTTCCTGGCTGGGTTCGAAACCCATCCGAAGGACCACGAAGACGTGGATCGCGTTTCCCTTCACCTCGTGCGGCAGTCCGATCGCGGCAGCCTCGGCCACCGCCGGGTGCGAGACCAGGGCCGACTCCACCTCGGCCGTACCGAGCCGATGGCCGGACACCTTGATCACGTCGTCGGTTCGCCCGATCACCCAGAAGTAGCCGTCCTCGTCACGCCGTGCCGAGTCCCCGGCAAGGTACTTGCCCGGGTACTTCGACCAGTAGGTGCTCACGTACCGCTCGTCGTCCTTGTACAGCGTCCGCAGCATCGCCGGCCACGGGTTCTTCAGCACCAGGAACCCCTCCTCGCCGTCCGGCACCGGCTCGCCGGCCTCGTTGAGGATCTCGGCCTCCTGGCCGTAGAACGGCTTGCCGGCCGAACCCGGCTTAAGCGGCATCGAAGGCACCGGGGTGATCTGGAACATTCCGGTCTCGGTCTGCCACCAGGTGTCCATGATCGGGCAGCGCTCCTTGCCGACCACCCGGTGCAGCCATTGCCAGGCCTCCGGATTGATCGGCTCCCCAACCGACCCGAGCAGCCGCAGGCTCGACAGGTCGTGGCGGTTCGGCCAGGCCTCGCCGAACCTCATCAGCGACCGGATCGCCGTCGGCGCGGTGTAGAAGGTGGTGATGCCGTAGTACTCGATCAGCTGCCACCACCGGTTCGGGTAGGGGTACGTCGGCCCGCCCTCGAACATGAACGACGTCGCGCCGTTCAGCAGCGGCCCATAGACCAGGTACGAGTGCCCGGTGATCCAGCCGGGATCGGCGGTGCACCACCAGCGGTCCTCGTCACGGATGTCAAAGGTGTACTTCAACGTCGTATACGTACCGACCATGTAGCCGCCGTGCGTGTGCAGGATGGCCTTCGGCTTCCCGGTCGAACCCGACGTGTACAGGATGAACAGCGGGTCCTCGGCGTCCATCTGCTCGGTCGGGCACGGCCCGTTGGCGATCGGGAGCGCGGTCAGGTCGGCGTACCAGTGGTCGCGCAGCGGGTCCATGGTCACCTCGTGCCCGGTGCGCTTCACCACGATCACGTTCTCCACCGACGGCGAGAACCGGATCGCGGAGTCCACGATGTCCTTGAGCTTGAAGATGCCGCCGTTCACCCACGACCCGTCGGCGGTGATCACCACCTTCGACTCGGAGTCGTCGATCCGGTCGGCAAGGGCGTCCGCGGAAAAGCCGGCGAAGACCACCGAGTGCACCGCGCCGAGCTTCGCGCAGGCCAGCATCGCGAACACCACCTCCGGGATCCGCGGCAGGTAGATGGTCACCCGGTCGGACTTGCCGACACCCATCGCCTTCAGGACGTTGGCCATCTTGTTGACCTCACGGTTCAGGCTGAAGTAGCTGAAGGTCTGGTAGTCGGTACCGTTCTCCCCGACCCAGATCAGGGCCAGCTTGTTCTTGTACGGACCGGAGAGGTGCCGGTCGATGCAGTTGTGGACGATGTTCGTCTTGGCGCCGGTGAACCACTTGAAGAACGGCGGGTTGGAGTCGTCCAGCACCTTGTCCCAGGGCCGGTACCACTCCAGCTCGGAGGCACGGTCCGCCCAGAAGCCGACCGGGTCAGCCGCGGCGGCCGCGCGCAGGGCCAGGTCCTCGGGTCCAAAGGTTGGGTCGGGGTTGTAGTTCATCGCGCGAGCGTAGCGTGCACTCGGTGGTTCGGGACCCCGGAGTTCTTCGCAGTACTGCTGGCCTTGGCTAAGGTCGGGCCGTGCGGACGACCTGGCAGCTGGCGCGGGACGCGGGGACCCTGTGGCTGGGTCAGCTGCGCGGACTGGTCATGTGGGCCTGCCTCGGCTATGTCGGGAACCCACCCAGCCCGATCCACGTCGCCACCCTGGCCAGCCAGCAACCGAGCGTTGTTGAATGATGGCGTGATTCTGGCCCGAGCCGAGACTCCCGCGGGCGAGATCGTCCTGCGCCGGCGCGAAGAAGTGGTCGAACTGGTGGTCAACGGGGTCTTCGCCATGGACTCGGCGGAGGTGAGTTCCGAACTTGCACTGGCCGAAGCCGCCGGGAGCCACCCTGGCCGGGTACTGGTCGGCGGGCTCGGACTCGGCTACACCGCCGTCCGGCTGCTGGACGCCGGCGCGGAGTTGGTGCGGGTCGTCGAGCTCGCCGGCCCGCTGCTGGACTGGGCAAGGGAAGGCCTCACCGATCAGCTGGGACGGGTGGCGTCCGACCCGCGGGTCGAACTGGTCGCCGGCGACATCGCCGAGCAGATCACCCCCGGCTGGGACGCGATCCTGCTGGACGTCGACAACGGCCCAAGCTTCCTGATCCACGACCACAACGAACGGATCTACAGCGAGGACTTCCTCAGGACCTGTGTCCAGTCCCTTGCCCCAGACGGACGGCTGCTGATCTGGTGCGAGACCGCAAGCCCGGAACTGGCCGCGACCCTCGCCCGGGTTGCCGGCCGGGTGGAGCTGATCAGCGTCGGGGTGAACCGGCAGGGTCGCAGCTTCGACTACGCCATCTACCAGGCCGGCTAGGCGAGCGAGCTGGGATCGTCCGGGACGTCGACGGCGTGCTCGGCCAGAGCGTGCAGCGGCACGATTTGCAGCACGGCCTCGTGTGTGGAAGCCAGCACCACCGGGGCGGCCACCCCGGCCGAGTAGGCCCGCGCCCAGTTGACAGCCGTGACGCACCACCGATCGCCGGCCACCAGTCCCGGGAAGTCGTAGACCGGCATCGGGGTGAGGCAGGTCGTTGCCGATGCTGCGCTGGTGGTCAAGGAACTCCCTCGTGACCACAGCGCAGATGGTGTGGCTGCCGACGTCGTCAGAACTGGTGCGGCAGCAGCCGTCCCGGAAGAACCCGGTCATCGGGTCGGTGCCACAGGGCTCCAGCTCGCCACCGAGGACATTGCGGTCCATCAGATTCCCACGTCCTCCAGCAGGTCGGTGACCAGGGCTGCGATCGGCGAGCGTTCCGAACGGGTCAGGGTGACATGCGCGAACAGCTGGTGTCCCTTGAGCCGCTCGACCACAGCGACCACGCCGTCGTGCCGGCCGACCCGGAGGTTGTCCCGCTGCGCGACGTCGTGGGTGAGCACCACCCGGGAGTTCTGGCCGATCCGGCTGAGCACCGTGAGCAGCACATTGCGCTCCAGCGACTGGGCCTCGTCGACGATCACGAACGCGTCGTGCAGCGAGCGGCCACGGATGTGGGTCAGCGGCAGTACCTCGAGGAGTTCCTGGCCCATGATCTCGTCGATCACGTTCTTGCTGGCCACCGATCCGAGCGTGTCGAACACGGCCTGCCCCCACGGCGACATCTTCTCGCCCTCGGTGCCAGGCAGGAAGCCGAGTTCCTGACCGCCGACGGCGTACAGCGGCCGGAACACGATCACCTTCGAGTGCAGGCGCCGCTCGAGCACGGCATCCAGGCCGGCGCACAGGGCCAGCGCCGATTTGCCTGTGCCGGCCCGTCCACCCATGGAGACGATGCCGATCTCCGGATCCAGCAGGAGGTCGAGGGCCACCCGCTGCTCGGCCGAACGCCCGTGGATGCCGAACACCTCGCGGTCCTTGATCAGGCGGACGGAGCCGTCGAGCTGCACCCGGCCCAGGGCCGAAGAGCTGGTGCCGTGCAACACCACGCCGGTGTGGCAGGGCAGGTCGACCGCGGCCGCGACGACCGCGCTGCCCTCGCTGTAGAGCTGCTCGATGGTGGCCGTGGGCACGTCCACCTCGGCCATGCCGGTCCAGCCGGAGTCCGGGGTGATCTCGTGGCGGTACTCCTCCGCGGTGAGGCCGACAGCTGATGCCTTCACCCGCAGCGGCAGGTCCTTGCTGACCAGGACGACGTCCTCGCCCTCGGCGCGGTAGTTCAACGCAACGGCAAGGATGCGGGAGTCGTTGTCGCCCAGCCGGAATCCCGGCGGTAGCACGTCCGGGTCGGTGTGGTTCAGCTCTACCCGGAGGGTGCCTTCAACTTCGTTCACCGGCACCGGCGCGTCCAGGCGTCCGAACTTGATCCGCAGCTCGTCGAGATCGCGCAACGCTGTTCGGGCGAAGTAACCCAGCTCGGGGTGGTTGCGCTTTGCCTCCAGTTCAGTGATCACCACAACCGGCACGATTACGTTGTGTTCGGCGAAGTTCCGCAAGGCGTGCGGATCGCTCAGCAGCACCGAGGTGTCGATGACGTAGGTTTTCAACGCCAGCGCCAACTCACGGGTGCCGGTGAACGCTGTCCGGGTCGAGGAGCGTGGCATTTCGATCCTGTCCGAGCCGCACGGCATCTGCGTCCGGCTTGACCCGAGACTAAGCCGACCCTCGGCCGCCGCCGCTGGCGACACGCCGCCCGCGGGGCTCGCCCGGCGCAGTCGTAATCTTGCTGGCAGGCGACCTCGTCCGGACGCGGTCATAGACTCCTGCCATGCCTCACCCGCGACTGGAGACTGCCCCCATCGCCCCGGAAGCCAACCAGGTGGTCGGCGAGAACTACCGGATCACCGTGCTGACCTCACGCATGCTTCGGCTCGAGTACTCCCCCACCGGCCGGTTCGAGGATCGCGCCACCCAGACGGTTCTGAACCGGGACCTGGGCACCGTCGACTTCCAGGTGGTGCGGGACGCCGCCGGCCTGCACCTGTTCACCGAGGACCTGGTGCTGGACTACGACGAGGGTCCCTTCACCGCGTCCGGCCTGACCATCCGCCTCACTGGGGGGTTCGGCTATCACAGCCAGTGGCGCTACGGCGTCCGCTTCGAGCGCAGCGTGTGGCAGGCCGGCAATCTCGGCGGCACAGCGCGCACCCTGGACGGGGTCGACGGTGCCGTGGCCCTCGAGGACGGACTCGTCTCGACCACCGGGTATGCGGTCATCGAGGATTCCGCAACGCTGGCGCTGGCCGACGACGGCTGGGTGGCTCCCCGCATCGCGGGGAACACCGACCTCTACTTCTTCGGCTACGGCTACGCAGCGGCCGACGCCGTGCGCGACTTCTACCGGCTCACCGGGCCGCAACCGCTGTTGCCGCGCTGGGCTCTCGGCAACTGGTGGAGCCGCTACTACGCCTACTCGGCCACGGAATACCAGGCGCTGGTCGAGCGCTTCGAGGCCGAGCGATTGCCGTTCAGCGTCGCGGTCGTCGACATGGACTGGCACTGGGTCGATGTCGACCCGAGGTACGGCTCCGGCTGGACCGGCTACTCCTGGAACACCGACCTGTTCCCGGATCCGCCCGCCTTCCTCTCCTGGCTGCACGACCACGGGCTGAAGGTGTCGCTGAACGTGCACCCGGCGGACGGGGTGCGCGCCTACGAAGACCGCTACGCCGCGTTCGCAGCCCGGATGGGCATCGATCCGGCAACGGAGCAGGCGGTCAACTTCGACATCGCGAACCGTGACTTCCTCCAGCCCTACTTCGAGGAACTGCACCACCCGCTGGAGGCAGAGGGAGTGGACTTCTGGTGGCTGGACTGGCAACAGGGCAGCTACACGACCATGCCGGGGCTCGACCCGCTGTGGATGCTGAACCACTTCCACTTCCTGGATTCGGGAAGGGACGGCAAACGCCCGCTGACCTTCTCCCGGTACGCCGGACCGGGCTCGCACCGCTACCCCGTCGGCTTTTCCGGGGACAGCCTCACCACCTGGGCGAGCCTTGACTTCCAGCCCTACTTCACAGCAACAGCCGCCAACATCGGCTACGGGTGGTGGAGCCACGACGTCGGCGGTCACTGCTTCGGCGTCCGTGACGACGAGCTCGCCACCCGGTGGTTCCAGCTCGGCACCTTCTCCCCGATCAACCGGCTGCATTCCACGAAGGACGTCTTCGCAGGCAAGGAGCCGTGGAAGTACAACCCGGTGGCACGGGAGGCCATGAACGCGAGCCTTCGCCTGCGCCACCGCCTGATCCCCTACCTCTACACGATGGCCGAGCGGGCGCACCGTCTGGGTGAGCCGCTGGTGCGGCCGCTCTACCACCTCGACCCCCGCCCGGAGTCACTGGATGCGAAGAACTCCTTCTGCTTCGGCAGCGAGCTGCTCGTGGCCCCCATCACCAGCCCTGCCGACCGGCGAACGACCCTCGCCCAGGTAGTCACGTGGCTCCCTGCAGGGGAGTGGATCGATTTCTTCACCGGCCTGCGCTACACCGGTGGACGGTCCGTGCAGCTGCACCGGCCGATCTCCGGCTACCCCGTGCTGGCAAGGGCCGGGGCGATCGTCCCGCTCACCGTTGCGGACGAGTACGGCACTGGCACTCCGGAAGCCCTCGAGGTCCACTTGTTCGCCGGAGCGGACGGCGACTTCACCCTCTACGAGGACGACGACGCGGCCGACCCGAGGGTAGTGACGACCCGGCTGCGGTTCGATCTCGACACCATCACCGTCGATCCGGCCGTTGGCGCCATTGACCTGCTCCCCGAGACCCGGCCCTACCGGTTCGTGCTCCACGGGCTCGACGACGTGGGCGCGGCGGGGCTGGCCGAGACGGTGGCCTCCGGCCCGCTGGTGATCGACGTTCCCGCTGTGCCGACCGCGAGCGGCACGGTCATCACCCTCACCGGGAGCAGGCGTCCGGCCGACAACCGGGTGGAATCAAGGGTGTTCGCCCTGCTGGAGGCGGCTCAGATCGAGTACGGGACCAAGGACCTCATCTGGCGCCTGATGGACATGGCGGATCCGCTGGCCAGGCTGGCCGGACTCCAGGCACTTGCGTTGGACGTGCCGCTGCACTCCGCGATCTGTGAGCTGCTGCTCGCCGACGCCTGAGTGCGCCCACCCGGGCACCCGACGGTTCGGGCACTCGACCAGCGGGTTTCAGCGGCCGTAGCGGCGCTCGCGCTGGGCGTAGGAGCGCAGCGCGCGGATGAAGTCGACCTTGCGGAAGTCGGGCCAGAGGGCTTCACAGAAGTAGTACTCGCTGTGCGCCGACTGCCAGATCAGGAAGCCGGACATCCGCTGCTCCCCCGACGTCCGGATGATCAGGTCCGGGTCGGGCTGGCCGGCGGTGTACAGGTGGTCGGAGATTTGGTCGATCTCAAGGGTTTCGGCCAGTTCGTGCAGCGATGTGCCCTTCTCCGCTTCGCTGGCCAGCAGCGAACGGAAGGCGTCACGAAGCTCGCGGCGACCGCCGTAGGCGATGGCGACGTTCACGTGGATGCCGGGCTTGTACTGCATCTCGGCCGCCCGCAAGCGATCGGCCATTTCGTCCGGCAGGAGGTTCAGGTCCCCGACCACCTGCACCCGGTAGCTCGCCGACAGGTCGATGACCAGGTTCTCGATCACCTTCAGGAGCGGGGCGACCTCCTCAGCCTCCGACCTGGTCAGGTTGTCGGTGGAAAGCACCCAGAGCGTGACCACGCCGATGCCGAGGTCGGCGCACCAGTCGACGAACTCGCGCAGCTTGTCTGCGCCGGCCTGGTAGCCGACCACCAGCGCCTGGTCGGGCGCGTTCGTCCGGGCCCAGCGACGGTTGCCGTCAGCGAGCACCGCGACGTGGCGGGGCAGGGCCTTTCGGTCGAGTTGCGCGAGCACCTGGGTCTCGTAGGCCGAGTAGAGGAAGCCCAGCGGCTGCAGCTTGTTCAGCCTCTCGCGGACCCGCAGCTTCATGGCAGCACCCTACCGCCGCCCGGTCCCGCCTCACCGGTGGCAGGCGGCACCCGCTGGCGCCGTTTCGGCTGGCGGCGTTGCGGATCCTGAGCTTGCTTCGCCCACCGAACCTACGTTAACGTAAGTTACTGAACCGTAGGTTTGGGGGCGAGTTGACTGAGCAGGCGATGGCAGTTCCGGTGACCCCGGACAAGCCGCGCCTTCGTGGCTGGTTGCACCTGGGGATGACCCCCTTGGCTGTGGTCGGCGGCGTGCTGCTGGTGATCCTCGCCCCCAGCCTTTCGGGGAAGCTCGGCAGCGCCGTGTGGACCGGCGGCGCGCTGCTGCTGTTCGGCACCAGCGCCGCCTACCACCTCGGCGACTGGGCGCCTCGCACAACTGCACTGCTCCGGCGGTGGGACCACGCCAACATCTTCATCTTCATCGCTGCCACCTACACGCCGCTGGCGTTGACCCTGCTGCCCGGCGGCGAGGCACAGAAGCTGCTGGTGCTGATCTGGTCCGTCGCCTTCGTCGGGCTGCTGGGTCGGGTCTTCTGGCAGGGCGCGCCGCGCTGGCTCGACGTGGTCTACTACCTGGGCATGGGCTGGGCCGGGCTCGCCTGGCTCCCGGCGTTCTGGGTGAACGGCGGCCCCCTTGTGGTCGGCCTGATCGGCCTCGGCGGACTGTTCTACACCGTTGGCGCCGTCGTCTATGGCCGGAAGAAGCCGAACCCCTCCCCGGAATGGTTCGGCTTCCACGAGATCTTCCACGCCTGCACGATCGCCGCAGCGCTTTGCCACCTGGCCGCCATCGCGGTCGCCGTCTTCAGCTGACGACGAAGTGGCCCGGCGATCAGACCCGGCTCCACAGCGCTGTGCGCAGCTCGGTGAGGTCAGAGGCGGGCGGGAAGCAGGTGGTTCCCCGGCAGACGTAGACACCAGGTTCGACCCGGTCCTCGAAGTGGTGGGCGAATCCCGGTGTCCCGGCTGGGCCGACGAGAACGGCTGTACCGATCGGCGCCATCCGCCAGGTGGCCCGGGCGTCCTGCCCGAGTGGCTCGCCGATCACCACAGCCACTGCCGGGCGCAGGCCGGTGCGGGCCTCGTCAGCCACCAGGGCGTCCAGCAGGGCCGAGCCGGCGAACCGCGGCGCCTGCTCCAGCAGCCCGCGAACGGTGAGGCTGGCCACGTCGGCCCGCTCGATCAGGACGGCGTCATCGGCCAGCAGTCCGACCAGCCGCAGGGCGGCGATCAACGAGCTGGTGCCGGAAGGGGTCGGGTTGTCGCTGACATCGCGGGGGCGGGCGAACAGCTGCTCGGCATCGGCGGCCGCATCGTGGAAGCCCCCGTCAGCTGAATCGAACAGCTCCAGCGCCTGGGCGAGCAGGGCTTGCGAGCGGTGCAGCCACTCGGCGTCGCCGGTCGCCCCGGCCAGTCGCGCGAAGCCAAGCGCCACTGCGCCGTAGTCCTCGGCGAACCCGGCCACCGCTGATGCCTGACCTGCTAGTGAACTGCGCCGGAGCCGGCCGTCCCAGTGATCCCGCCACAGGCAATCGGCGGCTCCGGTAGCCAGTTCCAGCCAGCCCGGCTCGTCGAAGACCCCGGCAGCCCAGACCAGGGAGTCGATGGCCCAGCCGTTCCAGGCCGCCACCACCTTGTCGTCCCGAGCCGGCGCGAACCGGAGCTGCCGCTCCGCCAGCAGTTTCGCCGACACCGCTGCCAGCCGGCCGGCGTGGGGGTTCCCGCGCAGTTGCAGGGTGGAGAGGCCATGCTCGAACGTGCCAGTGCTGGTCACATGGAACACCTCGGCTGCCCAGGCGCCGTCCTCTTCGCCGAGCGCGTCGGTGAGCAGGTCAGGCGTCCAGCAGTAGTAGATGCCCTCATGCTGCATACCGCGGCTGTCCAGGCTGTCGGCGTCCAGGCTGGAGGCGAACCCGCCGGAGGGCAGCAGCAGCTCCCGCTGCAGCCAGCCGACGATGCCACGCACCACCCGCTCGAACTGGGCGCGCAGCAGCGGGTCATGGTCGGGCACGCGCCGCCAGCCGCGGGTGTAGCTGCCCAGCAGCAGCGCGTTGTCGTAGAGCATCTTCTCGAAGTGCGGCACCACCCAACCGGCGTCGACGCTGTAGCGGGCGAAACCACCGCCGATCTGGTCGTGGATCCCGCCCCGCGCCATGGCGTCGAGGGTGCGCTGCGCAACATCGAGCGAGCCTGGCTCGCCCTTCACTCCCAAGGCGTCGACCACAAGGGGCGCCGGGAACTTGGGTGCGGTCCCGAAGCCGCCGTGGATCGGGTCGAAGTCGCCGCTGAGCCGATCCAGTACTGCCCACACATCGACCTTGCCGGGACCGGCCGGCGGCGGCTCGAAGGCATCGACCAGGTGTCCGGCGATCGCTGCGGCGCTGGCGTCCGCCTCGTCCCGCCGCTGCTTCCAGGCAGTGTCGATCGCCGAAACGACCTCGCCGAAGGACGGCATGCCGGACGTGCGGACCGGCGGGTAGTAGGTGCCGGCGAAGAACGGCCTGCCGTCGGGGGTGAGGAAGACCGTCATCGGCCAACCGCCGGAGCCGGTGAGCGCCTGGGTCGCCTTCATGAACACCGCGTCCAGGTCGGGACGCTCCTCGCGGTCCACCTTGATGGCCACGAAGTTGGGGTTCACCAGTTCGGCGATCGCGGGGTCCGAGAAGGACTCGTGCGCCATCACGTGGCACCAGTGGCACGCCGCATAGCCGACGGAGAGCAGGATCGGGCGGTCGGTCGCCCGAGCCTCCGCGAGCGCAGCTTCCCCCCATTCGCGCCAGTCGATCGGGTTGTCGGCATGCATCCGCAGGTAAGGGGACGTGGCCTCAGCTAGGCGATTCACACCGGCAGCTTACGCAGGCAAACCTCAGTCGATCGGGGGGGCCGTGGAGGTCGGCGGCACCGGGGATGCGGGCGAGGAGGGCGATTCGTCGAAGTCGATCCGGTCAAGGTTGCGCCGCATGCTCCAGTAGAGGAACCCGATCAGGGCCAGCAGGATGACGACCATCAGCAGCGGCAGCCACGACGGCGTGGCTGGTCCCGGACCTAGATCGAGTAGCACCATGCCCCAAGGCTAGCCCCGGTCGCGTCCCGCAGCCCGGCGAACAGGTCCGACTCCGGCAGCTTCACCGGCACCGTCGAGCGGACCAGTTCATAGTCCTCGGTCGGCCAGCCCGCCCGCTGGATCTCCAGCGGCACCGCGAACCACGTCCCGTCCGGGTCGATCTGGGTGGCGTGGGCCAGCAGGGCCGCGCTGCGCACCTCGAAGTAATGCGCGCACGGCACGAAGGTGGTCAGGCGGCTCTCGTTGGTCTCCTCGGACGGCAACTCCTTCAGCCAGTCGGCGTACGGGCGGCCCAGCCCGGCCGCGTGCATGGCAGCGTCCAGGGCGGCGAACCGGCCACGGTGCAGCGACCGGTCGTAGTAGACCTTTGCCACCTGCCACGGCTTGCCGTGTTCCGGCCAGGCCTCCGGATCGGCAGCGGCCGTCACAGCCGCCATCGAGACCCGGTGACACATGATGTGATCCGGGTGCGGGTAGCCGCCGTTCTCGTCATACGTGGTCAGCACCTGCGGCCTGAACTCGCGGATCACCTTCACCAGCGGCCCGGCGGCCTGCTCGGGGTCGAGCCGCGCGAACGCCTCCGGCGGCAGTTCCTCCTCGCCATCGGGCAATCCGGAGTCGACGTAACCCAGCCAAACCTGCTCGATGCCGAGGATCTCGGCTGCCCTGACCATTTCCGCCCGGCGCAGCTCAGCGAGGTTCGCCCAGTTCTCCGGACTGTCCATCCTCGGGTTCAGGATCGATCCCCGCTCGCCACCGGTGCAGGTGGCCACCATCACCTGCACGCCCTGGGCAACGTAGTAGGCGGTGGTCGCAGCACCCTTGCTCGACTCGTCGTCCGGGTGGGCATGGACGTGCAGGAGCCTAAGGTTCATGGCCCCATTCTGGACAAGCCCGGGCGCCGGGCCAATCCGCGCAGTGGAGAATGGACGCCGTGACCGATGATGCCGCTGCCCGCCTTGCCCGCAGGTACCCGCGACCACGACCTCGGCGATGGTGGATCCCGGCGGCCCTGGCCCTGGCTGCTGCCGGCGCGATCTGGTTGGTGTGGGCCGGCGCCTACGGTGCCACCGGCACGATCACCGCACGCGTGGATGCCTTCGAGGTTCGCTCCGACACGACAATCGCCGTGACCGTGACCGTCGACCGGCCCGACCCCGCGCGCGGCGCCGAATGCCTGCTGTACGCCCAGGCCGTTACCTACGACCGGGTGGGTGAAACCCGGCTGCGGGTCGATCCAGGCGGCTCGGGATTGACCACGATGAAGCTCGAGCTGCGTACTTTCAAGCGTGCCACCACCGCTGCCGTCGAATCGTGCCGTGCGACCGGCTGACCCGGATCGGATAACCTTCAAGCATGACTGAGCTCCCGACCTCCTGGCTGACCCAGGAGGCGTTCGACCGCCTGACCGAGGAACTGGCCTTCCTGAGGTCCGATGGCAGAACTGATGTAACCGCGAAGATCGCCCAGGCCCGCGAAGAAGGCGACCTCAGCGAGAACGGCGGCTACCACGCCGCCCGCGAGGAGCAGGGGCACCAGGAGGCAAGGATCCGGCAAATCACAGCGATGCTGGAGAACGTCCAGGTCGGCGAGGCGCCGGTCGGCTCTGAGCAGGTAACGCCCGGCGCCGAGGTGACGGTCTACTACGACAACGATCCGGACGACAGCGACACCTTCCTGCTCGGCTCGCGGGAACTGATGAACCTGGACGACTCGGTGAACCTCGAGGTCTTCTCGCCGCAGTCACCGCTCGGCGCGGCCATCATCGGTCACAAGGTCGGCGACACGGTCCGCTACAACGCTCCCAATGGACGCAAGATCGACGTCACCGTCGCCAAGGTCAAGGCCTTCGGCGTCTAGTCCTTCAGCCCGGCGATCAGCACGGCTGCCTCGAGCGGCGACAAGGCCCCGGACGCGACTTCGCTGAGCACCTGGTCGCGGGTCATCACCGTGTTCGGTTCGGCTTCCCCGGCCAGCCCAAGCTTCATCAGCAGCGCCGTGAACCGGATCCGGGCGGTGGGGTAGGAGACCCCGAGGTGCTTCTCGACCTCGCGCAGGTTGCCCCGGGAAGCAAGGAACACGCGCAGCAACTCGACGTCCCTCAGCTCGAGTGCGCAGAAGTCGCAATGCCCGAACTCACCGGCGAGCTCGGAGCCGCAGTTTCGGCAGCCGAGCCTTGTCGTGATCAGCTCGCCGCCACAAACCGGGCAGTCGGCGGGCGCGCGGTACCTGGGCTCGGCGGCGGTCACTGCTGCTCTTCCGCTGCGCTGCCGGCGATGATGTTGGCCCAACCCATCACCACGCCGACGTCGAGACGGGCGGAGCCGTTACCGAGAACTACCTCGTCGACCTGGCCTGTGTGCGCACCGCTCCAGCTCACCTTGCCCAACTGGGCCTCACCGTGGACGGTTACGTTGGAGTCGTCGGCCAGCTCGATGGTCAGCTGGCCGGATTCGACCCGCACGCGGGAGCGTCCGGTGGTGATCGTTCCCTTCAGGGTCGCCGACCCCGCCTGCACCAGCACGTCGTTGGCTTCGGCCACCCCGGAGAGCTCTGCGCCACCGGCGGTGACCCGTACCTTGCCGAGGTAGGGCAGGTCGGTGCAGCTGAGGTGGCCGGCTGTGACC
Source organism: uncultured Actinomycetota bacterium (assembly GCA_963848845.1). Lineage (GTDB taxonomy): Bacteria > Actinomycetota > Actinomycetes > Propionibacteriales > Propionibacteriaceae > Propionicimonas. Next base: position 368,645 of record CAWKFH010000004.1, on the reverse strand, counting down.
TCGACATCGACGATGATGGCCGGGTTGATCCTCAGGTAGAGCTCCTTGCCCAGCCCCATCGCCCGCAGCTCGTCTAGGCTGCGCGGCGGACGCAGGATGCTGAACCCGTCCAGGTTCGGGCCGATCTCGCCGTCACTGGTGACCTCGAGGACCGAACCGTTGCGGCGCAGCACGTGCGGCCCTTCTGCGGAAGCCGTTGCGACCGTCGGGTCACCGACGATCCTGACCCGGCGGCCCACCGCGTGCACCGAGATCCGGTCGACGCCCTTGCTTCCGGTCGGCCGGCGGCGTCCGGTGGTGGCGGTGGGCTCGGAACCGGACTGGCCGAAGACCTCACGGGCGTAGGGCGGGAACTGGCGGCGGCCCGGTTCGTAGTCGTCGGTGTCGTCGCCGAGTTCCTCGTTGGTCGGCTCGACCGGAGTGGAATCGAGGCTGGCGGCGTCGATCCGGCGGGCGGCCTCGGAGGCGTCGATCCGGCCAGCAGCTAGGTCCTCCAGGATGGGACCGAGATCAGGAGTGCTCATGCCTTCATGCTAGGTGAGACTTTCCAATAATGAAAGCGATCTTTCTATTTTGGTAGAATTTCGGTCGACGACTCGACGAAGCGGTCGGGATCGAGGGCCCGGATGAAGGCCACCGAGAAGGCCATCAGGGGGATCACGAGCAGCGCCCCGACGATTCCCGCGACGGTCGCGCCCATGGCCAGGCCGATCAGCACAGCCAGCGGGTGCAGGGAGACCGCCCGGCCGAGCAGGATGGGCTGCAGGAAGTGACCCTCGAGCTGCATGACCAGGACGGTGATGCCGAGCATGATCAGGGCGCTCGTCGGGCCGTGGGTAACCAGTGCCAGCGCGCAGGCCACCGTGCCGGCAAGCACTGCGCCGACGACCGGGATGAAGGCTGTGATGAAGGTCAGTGCGAACAGTGCCCAGGCCATCGGCAACTGGAGGGCGAGCGCACCGATCAGGATGCCGATCGCATCCACCAGGGCCACGAGAACCTGGGCGCGCATGTAGGCGATCAGCGAACTCCAGCCGCGCTCGGCCGCCCGCATGGTCCCCACCTGGTAGTGCCGGGGTACCAGCGAGACCGCTGACGTCCAGATCTCCCGGCCGGACGACAGGAAGAAGAAGGTTGCGATCAAGGCGATCGCCATACCGGCAAGGAAGTGGCCGACTCCGACCCCGGCGCTGGCTGCCAGCGCCGCCAGCTCGGAGCGGGAGTCGTTGATCCAGCTGGTCAGCTGCTGCAGGTAGCCGTCCATCTGGGCCTGGTCGATCTGCAGCGGGCCGGTCGCCAGCCAGTCGCCCACCGTGCCGAAGGCGATCACAGACTGGTCGATCAGCTCCGGTAGTTCGCGGGACACCTGGGCTCCGATCGAAACGAGGACCCCGACGATCACCAGCGCGCTGGCGAGCAGGCAGCTGATCGCCGCCAGCACCGGCGGCCAGTTCCAGTTCCGCAACCGTCCGTTCGCCGGCGAGAGCAGTGCGGTCAGCAGCACCGCGACGGCGAGCGGCACCGCGACTCCGGAGAAGTACCGCAGCAGCCACCAGAGCCCCGCGACCGCACCGGCGATGACCAGCGCCCGCCAGGCCCACTCCCCGGCCGTCACCAACCCCTTCGGGATCCGGGTCCGGTCACGTGTGGTTCTTGAGGCGCGCACGGGTGAACTCTAGCCAGCCCTGCCCGTCCCGCGCCCCGGGCCTCGCTACCCCTGCTGCCCCTTCGGCTCGTGGTGGACGGGGCTAGGGTGACGCGGGTGAGGAAGCCCTTGACCGAGCTGATCGCCCCCGACTGGGCGCAGGCCCTGGCGCCGGTGGCTCCTGTCATCGAACAGCTGGGCGACTTCCTGCGGGCCGAGCTGGCAGCCGGTCGCGACTACCTTCCGGCCGGGCCGAATGTGCTGCGGGCCTTCTCCCGACCACTGGCCGGGGTGCGGGTGCTGATCGTCGGCCAGGATCCCTATCCGACCCGTGGCCACCCGGTCGGGTTGGCCTTCTCGGTGGCACCGGACGTGCGGCCGCTGCCGCGCAGCCTGGTGAACATCTACGCCGAGTTGCAGTCCGACCTTGGCGTCGAGCCGGCTGAAGCCGGCGACCTGACGCCGTGGTTCGACCAGGGGGTGCTGCTGCTGAACCGGGTGCTCACGGTCCGCCCGGGAGCGCCGGCCTCGCACCGCGGCAAGGGCTGGGAGCAGGTCACCGAGCGCGCGATCGACGCCCTGGCCGAACGCGGCGGACCACTGGTAGCGATCCTCTGGGGACGCGACGCGCAATCCCTGGCGCCGAAGCTGGCCGGGATCCCGCAGATCGCCTCCGCCCATCCGTCCCCGTTGTCGGCGCACGCCGGGTTCTTCGGCTCGCGTCCGTTCAGTCGGGCCAACTCAGCCCTGCTCGCCCAGGGCGGCACCGCGATCGACTGGCGGCTGACGTGAGCGGCCGGAATGTCGGAGAGCCGATCGACGTTTCCACCGACGTGTTCGGATCAATGAAGTCCCAGATGATCACCCCCGAGGCCGCCCTGCCCGGCCGTGACCGCGGCCTGCTCACGTTCCCGGCGTTCCACGAGGTCCTCGGGACGCGCATCGACCAGGTCCCCGCGGGTGCGGAGGTCGCCTACTTCGCGCTCGGCTGCTTCTGGGGTGCCGAAAAGCTGTTCTGGCAACTCGACGGCGTGATCACGACAGCTGTCGGCTACGCCGGCGGCTTCACGCCCAACCCCACCTATGAAGAGGTCTGCTCGGGTCGTACCGGGCACGCGGAGGCGGTGATGGTGGTCTACGACCCCGCCAAGGTGTCCTACGCCACCCTGCTCAAGGTGTTCCTGGAGAACCACGACCCGACGCAGGGGATGCGGCAGGGCAACGACAAGGGCACCCAGTACCGCTCGGCGATCTACTTCACCGGCCCGGAGCAGGAGGCGGCCGCCCGCGCGGTGATCGCCGACTACCAGCCGCGGCTGTCTGGCGCCGGCTTCGGCACCATCACCACCGAGGTCGTCCCGGCCGGACCGTTCTACTACGCCGAGCGCTACCACCAGCAATACCTGGACAAGAACCCGAACGGCTACTGCCCGATCCACGCAACCGGCGTGACCTGCCGAGCGGCGGGCTGAGCAGCAAGGACCGCCTCCCGGACGGGCGTGCGCCGACGGAGCGGGCCGGACGGTTGACCGGCCCGGGTTGCGGCGGTTTACTGACCGCGACGCAAGCCACGGAGAACCATGAAGCAGCACGCCGCCAAAGACGCGCCCCGGCCCACCATGGCCGACGTCAGCCGCGCCGCCGGCGTCTCGCAGACCACCGTCTCCCTGATCCTGAACGGCCGCGACGGCAAGATCAGCGAGGCCACAAGGGAACGCGTCCTTGCCACGGTGCGGGACCTGGACTACCGGCCGAACCGGGCGGCCCAGGGCCTGCGCCTCGGCAAGACCAGCACGATCGGCTTCCTCACCGACGAGATCGCCATCGAGCCCTTCTCCGGCCCGATGATCGCCGGGATCCACGACCTCGCCTGGGAGCAGCGATCGCTGTTGCTGATGGTGAACACCACCCGCAACGCCACCCGGCTACAGGCCGCGGTGGAGGACCTCCTCGACCGGCAGGTGGACGCGCTGATCTTCGCAGCCATGGGCACAAGGCAGGTCGACTTCCCCGACATCGCCGGTCGTGTGCCGACGCTGCTGGTGAATGCGTTCACCCCGGACAGACGGCTGCCCTCGATCCTGCCCGACGAATTGGCCGGGGGCCGGGCGGCTGTGGAGCACGTGCTGGCCATGGGGCACCGGCGGATCACCTTCGTGGCCGGACGGGAGGCCGCCTGGGCCACCCGGATGCGGATCCAGGGGTTCCGGGACGGCATGGTCGCAGCCGGCCTTGACCCGGACCGTCACCCCATCCTCCACGGCAACTACCGCATCGACAGCGGCTACGAGCTGACCATGCGGGTGATGCGGGTCAAGAAGCCGCCGACGGCCCTGCTTCTCGGCAATGACCAGATGGCCATCGGGGCCTACCTGGCGCTGGCCCGGATGGGATTGCGAATCCCCGACGACGTCTCTGTGGTCGGCTACGACGACGAGCCGATCGCCGCCGACCTGGCCCCAGCCCTGACCACTGTCCGGATCCCGTTCTACGAGATGGGACGGATCGCCGCCCAGCACACCCTTGCGGGCACCATCGGCCAATTGCCGCCGCGCACCTTCGAGCCGTGCACGATCATCCACCGGTCCTCGACCAACCCGCCGCCCGGCGAGTGAGCCACCGCGCCCCGACGCTACGTTTCGGCGCCCGACGCTACGTTTCAGCCGGGACGCTACGCGTCTACCGGTAGCGTCCCGGCCGGAGCGTAGCGAGGCGGTTGCTGCGGTCGGCCCTGACTCGCTGGCCGGGCCGGAAACGGCGTGGGTATTTCAACCGACCCCCCGATGGTTGGCCTACGCGCCGCGCCGGGTTAGCCTCGCCGGCATGTGTCGAAACATCCACACGCTCCACAACTTCGATCCGCCGGCCACCAGCGACGAGGTGAATGCCGCCGCCCTCCAGTACGTCCGCAAGGTCGCCGGGACCACCCGTCCGTCCAGGGCCAACCAGGCAGCGTTCGACGAGGCGGTGGCAGAGATCGCGCACGCCACCCAGCACCTGTTGCACCACCTGACCAGCTCTGTCCCGCCGAAGAACCGCGAGGAGGAGGCCGAGAAGGCGAAGGCGAGGTCGGCCGGCAGGTACGCGCTGATCAGCTGATCGGCGGCCGGGAGTCAGACAGGCTCCGGCCGTGATGCCGGCGGCCCCGAAGCCCCTAGCGGGGTCCCGGCCCGCGACGTTGTGGGCCGGGACCCGACGTTCTGTCGGACTTCTCAGCTTGGGCGCGGAATCCTGCGGAGTCCGGCCGGTGTCCCGAGGAGAATCAGCCTGCGGCAGCGGCGAGTTTGTCCAGGGCCTGCTCCCACTTGCGGGTGATGGCGCTGGCGTCGAAGTAGGTCGGGATGTGCTCGTGCCGGATCTCCACCGTGGTCCTGCCATCCGCGGAAGCGGACAGGTCCACCTCGACGATGGTCTTGGGGGCTTCCTCGGCAGCGTGCCAGCTGAAGCGGATCTGCTCCAGCGGGTGGTAGGACCGGATGACGCCGTAGGTGCCGTCCGCTGCGTGCCAGCTGTCACCCTTGTCGCCAAGTTCGCCGCCGGCCCCGAGCAGGGCCTCGGCGCCCTCACGGGTCACCAGCAGTTTCCAGATTTCCTTGACAGGTTGGGACACCGACCGGCTGACAGTGACGGTGGTGTCCACAGGGTTCACGAGAGTGTCGCCCTGGCTCAGTTCGTTCATGTGAAACCTCGTTCCACTCAGTGGTTCGAAAGCCCCCCGAGGGGGCCAGTAACGACACCCTACTCGCGTTCTGGACCGGTGGAAGGGGGTTCAAAAAGCCGGTTCGGTCAGGTTCTGCTGCCCCCCAGCGTGTCGCTCCCGGGCCAGCCAGGGAAGACCCGGTAGACATGGACTCAGGCCGGACCAGGTATGAGATGGTCCGGCTTTTCCTTGCCCCGGATCCGGTTCCCTGGGGCCGTTGGGACGGGTGTGACCACCTGAGACAGCCTGCGGAAACTCACCCCAAAATCTTCGGAAAACCCCTTGCGCACATGTGGTCGAGCGGCGTAGAACTGTCCTACGCCGATCACGGAGACGGACCCGAGAGGGAACGTAAGACCGGGTCAGCGGCCGGATAGCAATCGAGGTCCTCAGCCGGCGGAGCAATCCGCTGGAGCCCCCGGACGGGGGGTGGGGCAAGGCGGGCTGCCGGGTTCGGGAGTCGTTCGCCCCGGACGAACCTGAAGGCCGGACCAACTCATACTTGGTCCGGCCTTCGCCCATGTTCCGTCGATTCCCCGGCCCGGATCGCCGCTGTGCGACTCCGGCGTGCGCCACCCAGACACCCTTTCCGGGCTGGTGGCCGGGCTGACCGGGTTCGGCCCGGCCCGGTAGGGTCGGACGAACACGACCGGGCGGAGGTGGTGGGGTCATGCTGGTCCTCCTGATCTCGGTCCACCTCGTCCTTGCACTCGCGGCGCCACTGCTCACCCGCGTTCTCGGGCAGCGGGCGTTCCTGCTGGCAGCGGTGGCCCCGGCGGTCACCTTCGGGTGGCTGGTCGTCATCGGCGCGCCGGTCCTGGCGGGAGCGCCGATCACCGAATCGATGCCCTGGATCCCCGGCCTCGGGGTGTCCCTCAGCTTCAACATCGGGATCGTGCAGTGGGTGCTGGCGCTCATCGTCACCGGCATCGGTGCGCTCGTCCTGGTCTATTGCCGCTGGTACTTCGAGGCCGAACTGCCCCGGTCGCGGGTGGTGAGCCTGCTGACGGCATTCTGCGCAGCCATGATCGGTCTGGTCACCGCCGACGACCTGATCGCTATCTACGTCTTCTGGGAAGCCACAACGGTCTTCTCCTACCTGCTGATCGGCCACGACCCCACCCGCCGCGCCAACCGGTCGGCCGCCCTTACCGCCCTGATCGTCACCACGACCGGCGGTTTGGCAATGCTGGTCGGCTTCCTGATGCTGGGGCACACCGCCGGCACCTTAAGCCTGGCCGCCATCGTGGCCGCGCCGCCGTCCGGCCCGGTGGTGACGGTGGCCGCCCTCCTGGTGCTGGCGGGGGCGCTCAGCAAGTCCGCCCTGGTGCCGTTCCACTTCTGGCTGCCCGGCGCCATGGCCGCCCCCACCCCGATCTCGGCATACCTGCACGCTGCCGCCATGGTGAAGGCCGGGGTGTACCTGGTCGCCGTCCTCGCCCCGGCACTGGCGGCAGTCCCGGGCTGGCGCCCGGCCGTCTGGGTGCTGGGCGCCATGACCCTGTTCCTCGGCGGCTGGCGGGCATTGCGCCAGGACGACCTGAAGCTGCTGCTGGCCTACGGGACGGTGAGCCAGCTCGGGCTGCTGATCCTGCTGCTCGGCACCGGCACCAGGGCTGCGGCGCTGGGTGGATTGGCGATGGTGATCGCACACGCCCTGTTCAAGGCAGCGTTGTTCCTCGTTGTCGGCGTGGTGGACCACTCGACCGGAACCCGACAGGTCAGCGAACTCAGTGGCCTTCGTCACCGGCTCCCGGTAACCGCGACGATCGCCGGCATCGCTGCCGCCTCCATGGCCGGCATACCGTTCACCTTGGGCTTCATCGCCAAGGAGGCCGGGCTCGAGGGAGTCACCAACCTTGCGCTCACCGGAGACGGCACCGGCATCGCACCGGTGCCGGCCTGGGCACTCGTTGTGGTGGTCGTCGTCGGCTCGGCGATCACGGTCGCCTACTCGCTCCGGTTCTGGTGGGGCGCATTCGGCACGAAGCCCGGCGTCCCCGAATCGACGGTCAGCCACCGCCCGACGGCCGGGTTCGTGGCCGCCCCGGCACTGCTCGGCCTGGCCAGCCTTGCGGCCGCCTTCCTCGGCGGCCCGCTCACGGCTGCCCTCACCCCCTACGCCGAGTCGCTGGGGCTGGGCTCGGACAGCCACGGCCTGAAGCTGTTGCCGGGCGTGAGCCTGCCCCTGCTGGCTTCGGTGACCGCGATCGCAGGCGGGGCGATCCTGTTCTGGCAACGGGAGCAGATCGCGGCCATCCAGCAGACCTTCCCGAAGGTCCCCGGTGCGGTGGACTTCTACCGGGCCACCATGGAGGGCATCGACCGGCTGGCCGTGGAGATCACCGACCGCACCCAGCGCGGCTCGCTGAACCACTACGTTGCCACGATCCTGGTGGTGCTGACCGCCTCGATCTTCATCACCCTCTCCGGGATCCGGGTCTGGCCGGCGGTGCGGCTGGCCGACAACTGGGGCCAGTTGGCGGTGGGCGTCCTCACCGTGGCCGCCGCCCTGTTGGTGACCTCCTCCCGCGGACGCCTCCGGGCCGTCCTGCTGCTCGGCGTGACCGGCTACGGGACCGGAATGCTGTTCCTGCTGCACGGCGCCCCCGATCTCGCCCTCACCCAGGTGCTGGTGGAGACGGTTTCCCTGCTGGTCTTCCTGCTGGTGCTGCGCAAGCTGCCCAAGTTCTTCACCGAGCGACCGCTGACTTCCGGGCGTTGGTGGCGGATCGTGATCGCCGCCGGCACCGGGCTGTCGTTCAGCCTCGTCGCGCTGCTGATGCTGGGCTCGCGGACGGCGACCCCGGTTTCCGAGCCGTACCACGAGACCGCCTACTCCTTCGGTTACGGCAACAACATCGTGAACGTCGTGCTGGTTGACACCCGCGCCTGGGACACCATCGGTGAGATCGCAGTGCTCAGCATCGCCGCCACCGGGGTGGCGAGCCTGATCTTCCTGCGGGGACGGATCAGCCCGCTGCTGCGGGCCACCGTGTCTCCGGAGGAGTTGACCCGGGGGTGGCTCCAGGGCAGCCGCTCGCTGCCGGCGGCTCAGCGGTCGCTCGTGCTCGAGGTCGTGACCAGGTTGCTGTTCCCGGTGATGATCATGGTCTCGGTCTACCTGCTGGTAGCCGGCCACAATCTGCCCGGCGGCGGCTTCGCCGGCGGCCTGGTCGCAGGCACGGCCCTGCTGATCCGCTACCTCGCCGGCGGAGGCCAGGAACTGAACGAGGCCCTGCCGGTCCCGGCCGGCGCCCTGCTGGGCGGTGGCCTGGTCCTTTCGGTGCTGACCGCGCTCTTCCCGCTCGCCTTCGGCGGCCTGATCTTCCAGAGCTATGACGTCCACCTGCGCATCCCCGGCTGGGAGAGCCTGGTCACCCCGTGGGGCGACTGGACGCTGCTCGGCGACATCCACCTGGTGACCTCAACCATGTTCGACGTCGGGGTCTACCTCGTCGTGATCGGCATGATGCTCGACCTTGGCCGCAGCCTCGGCACTGGCATCGACGCCCAGGCCCGGGACGAGCTGACCCCGGCGCCGGCCCCCGACTCCCACCACGCGATTCCGGGAAGGAAGTGGACGTGATGCCGGCCAACCTGACCCTGGCCGTGGTCGCGGGCGCCCTGATCGCCTGCGGGGTGTACCTGATCACCGAGCGGTCGCTGTCGCGGATCCTGGTCGGGGTGGTGCTGGCCAGCAACGGCGTCAGCGTGCTCTTCCTGGTGGCGTCCGGGCCGGCCGGGGGGGCCCCGATCATCGGCCTCACCCCCGCTGAGGCGATGAGCGACCCGTTGCCGCAGGCGATGGTGCTCACCGCGATCGTGATCACCTTGAGCGTTGCGGCGTTCGTGATGACCATGGCGTACCGCAGCTTCCAGATCAACGGCAACGACGAGGTGGCCGACGACATCGAGGACGCCCGGATCGCCGCCCTGGCCGAGGCCGACCTGACCTCCGAGACCTACGAGGACCTGGGCTTCTCCGACACCGGCGAGGACGTGGTGAGCGAATGAACAACCTGCTCGCCGTCCCCACCCTGCTCTGCCTCCTCGGCGCGGCGGTGACCTTCCTTGCCGGCCGGCACCCGGCCTTCCAGCGCGCCGTCTCGGTGACCGCGGTCGCCGCGGTCTGTGCCGTGGCAGCCCTGCTGGTCTGGGTCACCGACGGCGCCCCGCTGGTGCTGTGGGTCGGCGACTGGCCGCGACCGCTCGGAATCGTCCTGGTCGCCGACCGGCTGGCTGCTCTGATGCTCCTGGTCGCAACGGTGGTCTCGCTGGCGGTACTGGTCTACTCCACCGGCCAGGACGAGGACGAGATGCGCCGGGAGACCCCGGTGTCGATCTTCCACCCCACCTTCCTGCTGCTGGTCGCGGGGGTGTCCAACGCCTTCCTCGCCGGCGACCTGTTCAACCTCTACGTCAGCTTCGAACTGCTGCTCTTCGCCTCCTACGTGCTGCTGACGATGGGCGGTACCGCGGATCGGATCCGGGCCGGCAGCGTCTACGTCGTGGTGAACCTGGTCTCCTCGGCCCTCTTCCTGGTCGCGATCGCGAGCACCTACGCCGCTACCGGGACGGTGAACCTGGCCCAACTGGCGCTACGGCTGGGCGAACTCCCGGTGGAGGTGCGCGGCGTCCTGCAGGTGATGTTGCTGACGGTCTTCGCCATCAAGGCCGCCATCTTCCCGCTGTCCGCCTGGCTGCCCCATTCCTATCCGACCGCCCCGGCACCGGTCACGGCGGTGTTCGCCGGCCTGCTCACCAAGGTCGGGGTGTACGCGATCATCCGCACCCAGACCCTGCTCTTCTCCGCAGAGCCGCTCACCCTGGTGCTGGGCATCGCCGGTGTCGCCACCATGCTCATCGGCATCCTCGGCGCGATCGCCCAGATCGAGATCAAGCGAATGCTGTCGTTCACGCTGATCAGCCATATCGGCTACATGGTCTTCGGCGTCGCGCTGGCCACCCCGGGAGCACTCGCCGGCTCCATCTTCTACGCCGCCCACCACATCACCATCCAGGGCACCCTGTTCCTGGTGGCCGGACTGATCGAACGGGTCGGTGGCTCCACTTCGCTTGGCCACCTGGGTGGTCTGGCCAGGGTCTCGCCACTGCTGGGCGCGCTGTTCCTGGTACCGGCGATGAACCTGGCCGGCATCCCACCCCTTTCCGGCTTCGTCGCCAAGCTGGCCCTGTTGCAGTCCGGCGTCGCCGACGGCACACCGATCGCCTGGACGCTGGTGGCGGCCGGCGTGGCCACCTCGCTGCTCACCCTCTACGCCATGGCCAAGGTCTGGAACCGGGCCTTCTGGGGGGTGGCCCCCGAATCCGTGCTCGAGTCCGCACGCAGCTACGACTCCCCGGAACGGGGCCGGCTCCTGCCGCGGCTGATGATCGGCTCCACAGTCGGGCTGATCGGGCTCGCACTGGTCTTCACCTTCGTCGCCGGCGGCATGTACGGCTACGTGCAGCGTTCGGCGTCCGCCCTGTTCGACTCCAGCTACATCACCGCCGTGCTACCGCAGGGGACCAGATGAACACCGCCAACCGACTGCGCTTCCGCTTCCAGTGGCGGGCCGTGATCCTGCTCACCCTGGTGTGGGTGCTGCTCTGGGGTGATGCGTCCCTGCTGAACATCCTCTACGGCGCCCTGCTCGGCTGGATGGTGACGGTGGGGTTCTGGCTGGCCCCGATCCGCTACTACGGCCGGGTCCATCCCTGGCGGCTGCTGGTGCTCGTCGCCACCCAGCTGAAGGAGCTGGCCGTCGCTTCCGTCCAACTGGCTGCGGTCGCGTTGCGTCCCCGGTTGAGCCTGCGGCCAGGGTTGGTTCGGGTGGAACTGCGCTCCAACAGCGACCTGTACCAGGTTGGGCTCGCCCAGTTGATCTCAATCGTCCCGGGCACGCTGGTGGTTGAGGTCGTCCGGCGACCCCGGCTGCTGTACCTGCATGTCTTCGACCTGCCTGACGCCGCCAGCATCGAGACCGAGCGAAACCACGCGCTGCACAAGGAGCGCCAGCTGGTGGAAGCCATCGGCAGCCAGTCCGAGATCGAGGCGGTGCGGCGATGATGGTGATCCTCGGGGGCGCCGCTGTGATGCTCACCGTGGCCGCCATCCTCACCCTGTGGCGGATGGTTGCCGGGCCGACCCCGCTGGACCGGATCATCGCCTCAGACGTGATCGTCGCCATCGCCATCGCCGCCGTCGCCCTGTACTCGGTCATCGCCGGCAACGCGACCGGGCTGCCGATCCTGCTGGGGCTGTCGTTGGTTGGCTTCACCGGCGCGGTCGGAGTCGCCCGGCTGATCTCGTCCTCGGCGGGCGTCCAACGGCTGTTCGACCGCCGGAAGGCAATGAAGGACGACGATGACCGTTGAACTGGTGCTGGACTACCTCGGCGCCCTCAGCCTCGCCGCCGGGGCGCTGTTCTCGCTGGCTGCCGCGCTCGGCCTGGTCCGCTTCCCCGACTCGCTCAGCCGGATGCACGCCGCCACCAAGCCAGCAGTGTTCGGGATGCTGCTGGTGCTGTTCGGCGTGGCCCTCACCCTGCGGGACGCGAAGGTGATCACCCTGCTCACCTTCGCCATGCTGATGCAGGTGATGACCGCGCCGGTGTCTGGCCACCTGGTCGCCCGCACGGCCCACCGCACCGGGCAGTGGGATTCAGCGGACGCGGTTGTCGACGAACTCGCCGACGACCAGGCCAAACAGCAGGACTAGCTCACCAGCCGCCGCCGGGCACGATCCGGGGGCTGGCCCGGTAGGCGGAGACGGTCGGGTTCCCCTCGGCCCAGAACCGCCACGGCCGACCATGTGCCACGCTCACCCCGACCCGCGGACCGGAGACCACCAGCGCCGGGGGCGCACCGGCCACCAGGTCCGGCCCACCCGGACCGAGGCTGCGGCCGGAGTCGGCGAGCGTCCATCCCATGGCCCGACCGAAATTCCCCGGGCCGCGGGCCAGGGCCACGTCCGGCACCCCCGGCCGACGCTGCCGGGCGAGCTCGAGCCCGGCCACCACCCGCCCGGCCCGCAGCAGAATCGCAGAGCCACCACCCGTGGATCCGCAGACCACGTTCCCGCAGGTGTGCAGGCCGTGGGAAAGGTAGCAGTAGAGGGTTCCCGGCGGCCCGAACAGGTCAAGGGTGCGCGGACGCGGTCCGCGGAAGGCGTGTGCCGCCGGGTCGTCTGCTCCCGCATACGCCTCGACCTCGGTGAGCTGGACGGTCACGCCGTGGTCGCTGAGCAGGGCGCCAACCAGCAGCGGGGCCAGTTCGACGGCGCTCAGGGTGAGGTCGGGCACGGCTACAGTCTGCCCCCGGCCGCGCTACCCTCGACGGGTGACCAGCCGTCCGCGAACCCTCGCGATGCTGGGTTGGCTGCTTGCGCTGATCCTTGCCGGGTGCGTGCAGGCCGGCGCCACCCCGACCAGCGGACCGTCCACGTCGGCAGCCCCCGACTTCACCAAGCCCGGGGCTGCAGCGGAGATGGTGGAATCCCTGCTCGCCGACGCCGGCAGCCGGCGGGCGCTGCTGGTCGAGATCGCTGAAACCAGTGTGCAGGTGAGCGTGCTCACCGCGGAGGGGAAGCCGGTCACCTGGGCCCACCGGGACGGCAAGTCCGAGGAGGTGCCCAGCGACCTGGCCTACGTCGACCAGGCCACCTTCGACATCTCCGGGTTCAACATCTCCGACGTCGGCGGCCTCTTCCGGGCAGCGGCCAACATGTCCGGCTCGGAGGAGAAACAGGGCCTGACCATCGTCGACTACTCCGGCGGCGAGGTGATGATGTCCGTCTCCACCTTCCCCGAGTCGCGGACGGTCTTCTTCAATCCCGACGGTTCCCTGCTGGCGGTCCTGAACTTCGACGCTCCAGGTGGCATAGCCGACGGCATCCAGGAGGTGCTCGGCGACCGGATCACCGTCTACTCGGTTTCGGTGCAGTCCGACCAGGGAGCCTGGACCGAGTTCCCCGGAACCGAGGAGGGCACCACCGTCCGGCGCACCCGCACCTCGAAGGTCCCGGTCACCACCAACATCCGCAACGAGGTGGTCGACCTGCCGCTCTTCGCTGCCTCCCGGATTCGGCCGGACGTGATCTGGAGCGTGCTGGACGGCGTCCGCGGCACCAGCGACGCACCCGAGGACGCCAAATGGGGGGTCGTCATCGAATTCCGCGAGAACACCGGCTCCCCCCAGATGCACTTCACCATCGGCTCCAAGTCGCTGGTCACCGACCTGAACGGCACCGTCACCGGCTGATCCTCGCAGTTCCTGGCCTCACTACTGCCCGTCAGACTCCTCGCTCTCACTCGCTGAGCGACTCGAGGGCTGGTCGGCTGAGCGCGGCCTCGCCGACCGGTTCGGGCGCGCTGACCAGCACATACTCGATGTTGCGTTCCGGACCGGGAACCCCAACGCGGCGACCGTCCGGGGCGAACACCCCAATCCGCTGGCCGATGTAGCGACGGGTGTCGTAGGCCAGCACCTCCACCGGACGGCCCCGGGCCTCGCACATCTCCAGCAGGTCCGGCAACGGCACGAAGCCCTCGTTGCTGAACGAGACCACCACCGTGTCGGCGCGCACGGCGGCGATCACCGCTGCGAGCGCCGCCGGCATGGTCTTCTTCGAGTTGAACGGGCTCCGCGTGGCGTCGTCCCTTGCGTCCACCCGCTTGCAGGCCACGCCGTAGTGCTCGGGGGAATCCCAACGCACCAGCGTCTCCCAGACGTGGTAGTTGGTGAAGTAGCGGTGCTGGTTGTAGGGCGGGTCGAGGTAGGCCAGGTCCACCGGCGCCAGTTCCGACGCCACGGCTGCTGCGTCGCCACGCAGGGCGCGGCCGGTGCCCGGGGTGAGGATCGGGGCCTTCAGCCGCAGCGGACGCAGAGCCCGCGGCGCCCACTCCTTCAAGTAGGCCATCTGCAGCCCCACCGTGGAGTCCACCCGGTCGGCGGACTCCAGCAGCGCGGTCAGCAGTACCGGCCGCAACGGGTGGTCGCCGAAAAGCTCGTCGATGCCGTCCCGGATGGCGTCGATCCGGGCGCCATTGTCCGGGTGGAAGTAGCGGGCCTGCTCACAGAAGACCTCGGTGACGTAGCCGCGGCGCGGCGGCAAGGCCTGCAGCCGTTGCAGCGCCTCGGCCAGCTCGTCGGCGTCCACGTCGGCGGCGTCGGTGACCACGTAGCACTGGGCCAGCACCTCGGAGTACGCGGCCGTGTCGACGCAGGTGGTGAACCCGCCCCGCCGGCAGAACTCCTGCGCGACCCGGGTGGTCCCGGTGAACAGGTCGAGGGCGGTGCTGGCGCCGGCCACCGAGAACAACCGGCCCAGTTCATCGACCAGGCGACGCTTCGAGCCGAGGTACTTGATCAAGGCGCCCCGGCGGCGAAGGTGTCGCACCTGGACGGGTCGCCGGATTCGAAGCCGATGGCCAGCCACTTCTTGCGCATTGCCGATGAGCCATGGGTCCAGGACTCCGGCGAGACCTGACCGGTGGACCGCATCTGGATCCGGTCGTCACCCACAGCGATGGCGGCGTCGACAGCCCGCTTCACGTCGTCCTCAGTGATGCTCTCGATCGGTGAGGACGGGTCTGAGCTGGCGTTCGCCAGCCAGGCGCCGGCGTAGCAGTCGGCCTGAAGTTCCAGCCGCACCTGGGCCGACTTCGGTCCGGTGCCCTCCATGCTCTGCGCCTTCGCCAGAACGCCGGTCAGGTTGGAGATGTGGTGGCCGTATTCGTGGGCTATCACATAGGCCTCAGCCGCGTCCCCGCCCTTCGCACCCAGCTGGCCCTCGAGCATCTCGTCGAAGAACGTGTCCTCGAGGTAGACGACCTGGTCGTCCGGGCAGTAGAAGGGGCCAACCTCTGCCGTGGCCGTGCCGCAGCCGGTGGCCACCTGGTCGTCGAAGACGGTCGTCTCAGTCTGCTGGTATCCCGAGTAGGTGTTGGCCCAATAGCCCTGGATCGAGTTGGTGTAGGCGACGAACCGGCAGTCGCGGTCGGTCGAGATGTCGGTCACGTTCCGGCAGTGTTCGAACCGGTTGGTCTGGTTGGTCTCCGGGCCGGACGAGGCCTCCGGGGAACCGACGCCGAGGAGCGCTGACGGGTCGAGCCCGAACAGCAGCGCGACGATCAGGATGAGGATGCCGGCCCCGCCGCCGAGGGCGACCGTGCCGCCGCGACGACCTCCGCCGGAGCCCATCTGGGAGGAGTCAAGACTGGCCCCTGACCTGTACTGCATCCGTTCCACCTCCGTCGTCTGCGAGCGCAGCTTACCCAGCGGTACCCGTTACCGGCGGGTTACTGCCGGGGAGCCGACTTGGATAGCCGATATCCGGGGGACATGATGGACGGATGCGGATCATCGGAGTCGAGATGCCCGGGGGGCCGCCGGTGTTCACCGGTACCCTCCCGCACGGCGCCGATCCGTATCGCCTCGCCTGGGAGAAGGGGTACCGAATCGTCCGGCCGCTTTCGGCCACCGGCGGTGCGCCAGATCTGACGCTCACCGTGCAGGTTGGCCGCCACGGCCGCAACAGCGTCCTGCAGTCACCCAGGACCCGTTCGATGGATCCCGACCTCGACCTGGCCGTGGAATCCCCGCCGGTGGTGCGGCAACGCCTTGCCGCCTACGGCATCGTGCTCTCCGGACGCGGCCTGCTGGCCACCCAGTTCTCCGACCTCACCGCTGTGCCCGGCCTCTGGGGTCTGCCCGGCGGCGGGATCGACCTGGGCGAGGGCCCCAGCCAGGCGCTGATCCGGGAGGTGGCCGAGGAGACCGGCCAGGAACCGGACATCTCGCACCTGCTGGATGTGCAGACCGACCACTGGATCGGGCGCTCCCCTACCCGCGTGGTCGAGGACTTCCACGCGGTGCGAATCATCTACGCAGCCCGCTGCCCGGTCCCGTCCGACCCGGTGGTGAACGACAGCGGCGGAACCACCGCCGACGCGGCCTGGATATCGCTGGACCGCTGGGCGCACCTGGCCTGGTCGTCCGGGGCGAGGGCCCTGCTCGACCGGCACCTGCGCGACCTCACCCGGACGTTGCCCGTCAGCTGAGCCGGCCCGGGCGAACACCTGGCCTGGTTGTCCACAGTTGGTCCGGCTACGCCTTACCCGAGCGCAGCGCGATGGTGCAGGCTTGCCCGGTGCGGACGCCGAAACCGTGGGCCCTGCCCACTCAACCCGTCACCCGAGGCCTGCTCGTGGCGGCCGGGATCAGCGTCGGGATGATCGAGACGCGCCTGCGCACCGGCGAGCTGGTTCGACTGAGGCAAGGGGTTTACCTGGCGGCCGCTGCATGGCCGGACGACCCCGTGGCCAGGCACCTGGTGCTGGCCCACGCCGAGCAGGTGGCCAATCCCCATGCGGTGCTGTCCCATCAGAGCGCCGCGCTGGCGTGGGCGCTGCCCTCACCCGGGAGGGTCTCGTGGCACGAGTTACCGGTTTCCCTCACCGTCCCGGCCGGCAAGGGCAGGCGCTCACGACTGACCAACGCTGTGCACCGGGCTGCGTGGTTACCTGCCGAGCAAGTCGCCAGGGACGCCGGCGGCTACCCGGTAACCTCGCTTGCCCGCACGGCTGTGGACCTGGCGACTGGTTTGGAACTGCCGGAGGCACTGGTGATCCTCGACGCCGCCGCACGGTCGCTGTGTGCAGCCTTCGTCACCAGCCCGCGCAGATCGGACTTCGCCAACCCGCGATTGGTGCGGGCCGCACGGGAGTCCCTGCGACAGGCGGCGCCTGCCCAGCCGGCCTCCCTTCTGGAGGCCGTGGACCTGGCGGATCCGGGCCGGGAATCGCCGGCCGAATCCCTTTCGGCAGGACATTTCGAGGTGTCCGGCCTGCCTCGGCCGCTGTTCCAGGCACCGCTGGCTACGCCGATGGGCACCCTCTATCCGGACTGCCTGTGGCCGGAGCAGCGGCTGATCGGCGAGTGCGACGGTGCGATCAAGTACACCCGCGCCGACGCCTACGTCCAGGAGAAGCAGCGGGAGCAGGTGCTGCGCGACCTGGGCTTCGGAATGGTCCGGTGGCTCGGCCGGGAGATCATGACCGAGCCGTGGACCGTCGTCCACCGGGTGGCTCGGGCGCTGGCCGCCTGACCACGTTTGTCGAGTTATCGGAAGGGTCGAGGCTGACCCGGCCGTGGCGAGCCACGTTTGTCGGGATACGGACGGCTAACCGGTCCTCATTACCCGACAAACGTGGCAGCCAGGACTCGGCGGGACCTGGGCAGGCCCCATAAGTCCACAAACGTGGCAGAGGGCCCCCGCGGTCGCGGGGGCCCTCTGGCCAGGTGCTGCCGGTTACCGCCGGAAGTAGGACAGCAGCCGCAGGATCTCGATGTAGAGCCAGACCATGGTCACGGTGAGGCCGAACGCTGCCCGCCAGGACTCCGAGGCCGGCGCGCCGATGGCGACACCCTGCTCGATGTAGTCGAAGTCGAGGATCAGGTTGAACACCGCCAGGCCGACACCGAGCGCCGAGAACAGCAGCAGCAGGCCGAGGCTGGTGCCGGTGCCGAAAAGGAAGTTCACCCCGAACAGGGACATGATGAAGTTCACGAACAGCACGCCCGCGTAGGCGATCGTGCCGATCATCACCATCCGGCGGAACTTGTTGGTTACCTTGATCCGGAAGAACTTGTAGGCCGCGAGGGTGGTGGCCGCTGCGACCAGGGTGCCCATGACCGCCGCCGGAACGATGCCGCTGTACAGGTTCTCGAAGACCTTGCTGATGGCCCCGATGAAGACGCCCTCGATGGCAGCGTAGGCGAGCACGAACCCCGGGTTGATCTGGCGCCGGAAGCTCACCAGCAGGACCACGCCGAAGGACACCAATGCGCCGACGATGGCAGCCGGCAACAGCAGTGCCTGCGGAAGGAACACGAAGGTGAGACCGGCGACGGCCACGACCGTGCCCATGGTGATCGCGCTCTTGGTGATCACATCATCGATGGTCATCCGGCCGGCCAGGGCCGGCTGCTCGAAGTTCTGGCCGGGAACCTGGCCGGGGTACTGCTGGCCTTGGTAGCCCTGGTACTGGGGATTCTGGGCGGCGGCGGGTTCGACCTGCCAGGCGTCGGGCCTCGACAGAACCGGGTTGCTACTGCGCATGCTTGTTTCCTCCTTGGCTGGGCGACGGCGGACCGTCGTCGGCTTCCATGTTACGGAACGCTCCTGAGAACCGGCTGTGTTCCCTTCCCTGAGCCGTCCCTGACGCCACCCCGACCGGAATCTGGCCGGAAAGCTTGGCGCGCCAACGTCTTTGATCGATCCAACAACATTGCTATGGTGCTCTAGGAATCCAACTGCGACCGTCCCTGCGAGCTGCCCAATGAACGAGCTGCGTGCCCTCATCGTCGACCTTGGTGTGCTCCGGGCCGGCGGGTCCCCCGAACAGCCAGCTGTTGTCGCCCGGCTGGTGGCCGAAGCCGGCGCGGCCGGCCTGCTCTCGGCGCCGGTTGGCGCCGATGGCCTCATTGCCACCATGACCCGGCTCGGCGTCCCCCCGGGCCTGTGCGCTGTGGTCGCCGATTCCGGTACCGGCGTTGACACCGCGCTCGCCGCCGGAACCTGGGTGGTCGGCCTCGGTCCGGCGACCGAAGTCGGTCACGCCCACGCGCGACTGGAGCGCCCGTCCGCGCTGAAGGAGATCCTGGCCGCCATCGGCGAGGCCGCCTGGCGAATCCGGGAGGAGTCCTTCGATCCCGCAGCCCAGCACCACAGCGAGACGGTATTCACGATCGGCAACGGCCAGCAGTGCGTCCGCGGCAGTTTCGAGGAGGGCTTCCCCGGCGACCACCCGGCCGCCTTCATGCACCGCGTCTGGGACGACATGCCGGTGGCCGTCACCGAGTTGGCCAACCTGCCCCGCTGGTGGGGCGTTGACCTGTGGTTCGACCAGGACCGGTTCCGGCTCGACCAGGGCAATCTGCTCGCTTTCTCCCGGCATCTGGACCTGAGCACCGGCGTACTCACCCGCAAGGTCCGCTGGCAGTCCCCAGGCGGAACTGTCCTCGACCTGGTCTTCGAGCGCTTCGTCGACCTGTCCCAGCCGCACCGGGCAGCGGTGCGGGTGCAACTGGGCAGCGACCGTCCCGTGACCGTGCGGACGCGGGCCGGCCTGGACGCGCACGTCGAGAACACCGGCCTGGTGCATTGGGACGTACTCGCCCAGGACGCCGGCGCGGATTCGGCCTGGTTGCACACCCGCACCCGGGCGACGCGGATCGGCCTGGCCAGCGCCTGCGCTGTGACGATCGACGGCGTTGCGGCCACGGGCCAAGGCGGCGGGACCGACGGGGTGCCCACCGTCGAGCACACCTTCGAGTTGCGGCCCGGCAGCCCGGTGACCCTGACCAAGCACGTGGCCGTCGTGCCAACGCTGGACTCGGCCGACCCGGTGGTGACGGCCGTCCAGCTCTCGAAGGCGGCTGCGGTGGCCGGCTGGGACGTGGTTCGGACCGCCAACGACGCCGCCTGGCGGGACTGCTGGGAGCACACCGATGTGGTGATCGATGGCGACCCGGAGGCCCAGATCGCCCTGCGGTTCAGTAGCTTCCAGCTCATCGTCGCCGCGCCGCGATTCACCGACCGGGCCAGCATCGGCGCCAAGACCCTCAGCGGCTTCGGCTACCGGCACCACGTCTTCTGGGACACCGAGACCTTCATGGTGCCGCCCTTCAGCTACACCCAGCCAGACGTGGCCCGGAACATGCTGTTGTACCGGTGGCACGGGCTGTCCGGGGCCCGGCAGAAGGCCATCGCCAACGGGCACCGCGGCGCCCAGTTCCCCTGGGAGTCGGCGGGCACCGGCGAAGAGGTCACCCCGACGTGGGTCCCCGACTCCGACGACCGGACGAAGCTGATCCGGATCTGGACCGGCGACATCGAGATCCACATCACCGCGGACATCGCGCTCGCGGTGATGCAGTACTGGCAGGTCACCGGCGATGACGCGTTCATGCGCGACCACGGGGCCGAGATCGTCCTCGACGGCGCCAGCTTCTGGGCGTCCGCCGCCGGCCTGGAATCCGATGGTCATTACCACTTCCGGAATGTGGTGGGGCCGGACGAGTACCACGACCGGGTCGACGACAACGCCTACACCAACCAGTTGGCGGCCTGGCACCTGCGCACGGCCGGCACGGTGGCGCGCTGGCTGGCTGACACCCACCCGGGACGCTGGGCTGAGCTGTCGGCCGATCTCGGCCTGGACGCCTCCGAGCTCGCACGTTGGGTGGAGGTCGCCGAGGCCATCTTCAACCCGGCCCCCCCGGACGGGCTGCTGGAGCAGTTCGCTGGCTACTTCGACCTCACCGATGTGGACCCGGCTGAACTCCGGGACCCGGCACGGACCACGTCGATGCAACAGCTGTACGGCATCGACGGGATCGCCGCGACCCAGGTACTCAAACAGCCGGACGTGCTGATGCTCGCCTATTTGCTGCCGGAAGTGTTCCCGGGGGATGCCCTGGCCCGGAACTACGCCTACTACGACCCGCGCACCGACCACGAGCACGGCTCCAGCCTCGGCCCGGCGATCAGTGCGGTGATGGCTTGCCGGGCCGGCGAGCCCGAGGTCGGCTATCAGCACTTCCTGCGGGCGGCCCGGGCCGACCTGTTCGACGTCCGGCACAACGCCAGCGACGGCATCCACGGGGCGTCCGCCGGCGGGCTCTGGCAGGCGGTCGTCTTCGGCTTCGCCGGCCTGGAGCTGACCGCTGACGGCTGGCACACCCGACCGATGCTGCCGTCCCACTGGCTGCGGGTCACGTTCAACTTCTGCCACCGGGGCGTCCGCCAGCAGGTCGTGGTCGAAGCCTGAGCGGACGCCGGGCCCATGGCGCAGGGCGGACCCAGCGTCCAGGTCGGGCGTTACTCCTTGACTGCTCCGCCGGAGGCGTTCATGATCCGCTTCTGGAAGACGAAGAACATGATGGCCACCGGGATAGTGATCAGCGTTGCAGCTGCCAGCTTGATCGGGAACTGGTTGCCGGAAGAGAGCTGGCCCGAGGCCAGCGACGCGACACCCCTGGTCAGCGTGGTCAGTTCGGGGCTCTGGGTGGAGATGATGAAGTGGTTCAGCTCATTCCACGATCCCTGGAAGCTCAGGATGGTGATGGTCACCAGGGCCGGCCGGGCCATCGGCAGGATGATCGACCAGAACGTCCGGAACGGCCCGGCGCCGTCGATCCGGGCAGCCTCCTCCACCGCCACCGGGATGGACTCGAAGA
The DNA here is from genome assembly GCA_963848845.1 of uncultured Actinomycetota bacterium. Lineage (GTDB taxonomy): Bacteria > Actinomycetota > Actinomycetes > Propionibacteriales > Propionibacteriaceae > Propionicimonas. The sequence goes on along the minus strand of CAWKFH010000004.1, from coordinate 347,052 downwards.
AGTTCTTCATGATGAAGACGCCGGCGGCGTCCACCAGGAGGGGCAGGATCATGCCCGGGTAGCTGTCATAGATGCCAAGGGACTTGATCACCAGGAACTTCGGGATCATCAGGACCACCGACGGCACAGCCATCACCGCGATCAGGAGTGCAAAGATCGCCGTCCGCCCGCGGAACTGCAGCCGGGCAAGGGCGTAGCCACCGAGCGAGACGAAGAACACCCGTCCGAGGGTCACCAGGATGGTGACGATGAACGAGTTCATGGTCCACAGCGCGAAGTTCGAGTTCGCGAAGAGGGTGCCGTAGGCCGCGGTGGTCCACGATGGCGACCACAGCGCCAGGCCGGCCGATGTGGCCTCCTCGTCGGATTTGAAGGAGTTCGACACCTGCACCAGGAACGGGAAGATGTAGACGATAGCCACCGCGATCAGGGCGGCATAGGTCAGCGGGGCCGTCAGGCCGACTCCGCGCCCGGGAGCCTTGGCTTCACTTCGCGCCATTGCGCACCTCCAACTGCTGCTTCCGGTCGGCGCGGGCCTGCTTCCGGCTGGGCAACGCCGGGTTGGCCTGGCCGAGGATGACTCGCTGGAGCAGGGTGAACGCAACGATGATCGCAAACAGCACGAAGGCGATCGCCGCGCCCCTTCCCCAGTCCTGGGAGATGAAGGCAGCGTCGTAGGAAAGGTAGGCCGGGGTAAGCGTCGTCTTCGACGGCCCGCCCTGGTTGCTGATGTAGATCTGGTCGAACACCTGCCAGGTGCCGATCATCCCCAGCGTGATCACGGTGAACAGGGTGGGCCGCAGCATCGGCAGGGTGACGAACCAGAACCGTTGCCAGGTGTTCGCGCCGTCCACCATGGCCGCCTCGTCGGTCTCCTCCCCGATCGCCTGCAGGGCTGCGAGGAAGAGCAGCATGAAAGTGCCCGAGGTGGTGAAGACGGCCATGAAGATGAGTGCCGTCATCGCCACAGAAGGTCCGGCCAGCCATTCCCAGGCGCTGATCCCGAACAGCCCGGGTTGGGCCAGTGCCGGCGGGGCAGCCCCGCCGCCGAGCATCAGGTGGATCAGCCCACGGGGATCCTCGAACCAGTTGGGACCCTGGATGGAGAACCAGGCCAGCACGGCGTTGACCGCTCCGGAGGCGGAGAACAGGAACATCCAGAGCACAATGATGGCCACCGACGAGGTCACCGAGGGGAAGTAGAACGCCGTGCGGAAGAAGCCCTTTCCGCGGAGCGCGCGCTTGTTCACCAGGAAGGCGAGCGTCAGCGACAGCGTCGTCTGCAGCGGCACCACCAGCAGCACGTAGTAGAGGTTGTTGCGGATCGAGGTCCCGAAGTCACGGGCGGCCAGCCCCCGACCGCCGAGCACGTCGGCGTAGTTCTGGGTTCCGACGAAGTTGACCCCGGATCCCCAGGGCGAACCGCGTCCGCCCCAGTCCGAGACGGACACCCAGGCCGCCATCGCAACGGGCAGCAGCATGAAGACCCCGAGGATCAGCAACGTCGGGCTGATGAAGAGCCAGCCGGCACCGGTCTGGCGGTTGAACGCTGGCCGGCGCCGGCTCTTCGGAGCCGGTGCGGGGCCGCGTGCCCGCACCATCTCCTCTGCGGTGGTCATGTCAGTCGACGATTGCCTGGAGATCGGTCTGGGTGGCGTCGAGGATCGCCTTCGGATCCTTCGACTTCAGACCGACCAGCTGGCTGTTGAACTCCTTGATCACGTCCGCTGCCCCGGCCATCGCCGGCAGGTTCTGGGCGTAGGCGGCACCGTTGATGAACGGCACCATCGTCGGGTTGGCGCTCTTGTAGCCCTCGGCTGCGGACTGCACCGACGGCATCACGCCGAAGTCCTCTGCGAAGGTCAGCTGTTGCTCGGTTGTGGTCAGGAAAGCGACCAGGTCGTTGGCTGCGGCCTTGTTGTCACCGTCGGTGGCGATGCCCCAGCAGTTGGTGTACTGCAGCGTGCCCGGCTGGGTACCGGCCGGGAGTTCCGCCACGGTGTAGTCGACGCCGGGGTAGTCGTTCTTCATTGCGCCGGTGATCCAGTTACCCTCGATCACCATCGCCGCCATCTTCTTGCCGAAGGCCTCACCGCCCCAGCCTGCACCCAGCTCGCTGGAGAACGCTGCGACGCCGTCGTTCATCAGCTTCTTGACGAAGGCGAGCGCGTCGATGTTCTGTTGCGAGTTCGCCTGCGCCTTGCCGTCAGCGCTCAGCAGACCGCCCCCGGCCTGGGCCATGAACACCCCGACCCGCTGGAGTTCCGGGCCGAAAGCCAGCCCGACCCGCTTGCCCTTGGTCAGCTTCTTGGCGACGGCCTCGAGCTGGTCCCAGGTGGTCGGGAGGTCGGCGTCGGTGAGGCCGGCATCGGCCCACATCGACTTGTTGATCACGAGGGCGAGGGTGGAGAAGTCCTTCGGAGCGCAGACGAACTTGTCGTCATAGGTGAACGCGCTGACCAGGCCGGGGTAGAAGTCCGCCTTGTTGGCGAGTTGGTCGCCGTAGGCCTCGAGCGACCCGTTCTTGGCCCAGCCCGAGAGACTGTCGGTGGAGACGTAGAGCACGTCGTCGGGCTTGCCGCCGGCGAAGCCCTGGGTCGCCTGTTGGACGAGGTCGGAGGCGACCTTCACCTCAGCCGGGACGCCGGCCTTGGCTGACCAGGCCGCAACCGCTGTCTTCACGGAGGTGGTCTCGGCTTCCCCGGAGCTACCGATCAGCACGGTCACCGGGTTCTGGTTCGCGGATGCCGACGTGGACGCCGACTGGCTTGAGGAGAAGCCGCCGCCGCAGGCCGCGAGGCTCAACGACGCGACAGCAGCGATGGCGGTAATGGCAATGCGACTTGGTGACGGATGCATCTTTCGGTCCCTTCCTGGGGTTCTTGGTTGGTTGCTATTGGGCGAACGCGGCCAGGTGCCGCAGCACGAGTTCCGGGGTCAGCAGCTGCTGTGGGTGGGCCGGCGTCCGCCCGTCGAGGATGTCGACCACCATCCCGATCAGCCGCTCTGCAGCGAGCTCGACGGGCTGATGGATGCTGGAGAGGCCGAGGGCCCTGGCCACCGGGGTGTCGTCGAACCCGACCAGCGGAAGCCGCCCGTCGGTCTGCAGTCCCCGGCAGACGCGCAACGCACCGAGCGCGAGGGAATCGGAGGCACAGACCAGGGCGGTCGCGCCCCGCGCGAGCAGTTCGGTGGCGGCTTCCGCACCGGGCTGGGCACCGTCGACCATCCTGAGCTCCAGCCCGGCCGAGCCCGGAAGGTCGGAGACCGCACGCCACCAGCCGGACCGGCGGTCGTCGCCGACCCCGGAGCCGACCGGCCAGCCGAGGAAGCCGATCCGGGTGTGCCCGTCGGCGCGCAGCGACCTGGCTGCCGCCTCGGTGCCGGCGCCGCCGTCCACGTCCAGCCAATAGTGGGTGCTGTCGTCCAGGGCGCCCCACGGCCGCCCGAAAGCAACGAACGGCACCCCGCAGCTGGTCAGCCCGGTGGGTCGCGAGTCGCCGGTGAGGGTGTCGGTGAGCACAGCGACGTCGACGGCGGAGGCCCGGTGCAGGGAGTCGATGACGTCGACCTCACCTGCTTCGCTGTCCGCGGCGAACAGGGTGATCCGGTAGCCCTCCTGTTGGGCGGCCACGGCAAGGCTGTGCACGAAGCGGTCCATGACCGCGCCGTTGACCCCATCGACGGCGGGATACAGCCGCAGTGCGATGTTCATCGAGCGTTGGGTGCGCAGAGCCCGGCCGACCGCTGACGGCCGGTAGCCATTGGCCTCGATGGCCGCCAGCACCCGCGCCCTGGTCTCGGGCCGGACGATCCCGGGGTTGTTGATCACGTTTGAGATCGTCTGGCGGGACACGCCCAGCTCGCGCGCGAGGGTCATCAGGGTCGGCCGCGCTGCCTTCAGTTCTGGGTTCATGCCCACATTCTCCCGCTTGGATCGATCAAGAACGCCCCCAACGGGCGCCCACCTCAACCTTGAAGGGATTGTTTGATCGATCAAATCCAGGTCCAATGATCGATCGGGAGCGGACACTTGTCAAGGGACCAGGGGCAATCCGCGCCGCGCGCGAGGTCCGGACGGTGCCCCCAATGGGATTTGAACCCATACTTTGGCGGGTTTAAGCCGCCTGCCTCTGCCAGTTGGGCCATGGGGGCCTGCGCGCGATTCTAGATGTCCCCAGCCGCGCGCCACTCCGCCGCCGGCGGTTTCCGGCGTCCCGACCCTATTGCGGACCCGGTGGCGGGGCTCAGCGCCCAGGTGGCGGCGCGGTGCTGGCCCGGACGACCAACTGGGGCACCCGCAGCAACGGGTTCGGCGCCTGCTCGTCACCGAGCACGGCCAGCACCACCTCCATCGCGTCCCGGCCGAGCTGGGCGAAGTCCTGGTGCATCGTGGTCAGCGGCGGGGAGAAGTGCGCGGCCTCGGGGATGTCGTCGAACCCGATAACGCTCACCTGGGCCGGCACGGAGCGATTGGCCTCGGTGAGCGCATGGATCAGGCCAAGGGCCATCTGGTCGTTGCCGCAGAAGGCGGCGGTGAACGAGGACTCGGCGAGCAACCGCCGGCCGGCCTCGTAGCCGCTGGCCGCCGACCAGTCCCCGATCATCGGCTCGTGGGCCACAAGGCTCTTCTCGCCGAGTGCGTCGCGCCAGCCGCGGACGCGCTCGAGCGAGTCCATGGAGTCAACCGGTCCGGCGATGTGCCGGATGTCGGAGTGACCCAGTTCGATCAGGTAGCGGACGGCCCGCCGGGCACCCTGGTACTGGTCGAGCGAGACCCGGTGCAGCCCGGCACCCTGGGAGACGACCCCGAGGAAGGGCACCCCCAGCTCCATGCCCTGCAGGACGCCGAGCGTGGAGCGGTTGGAGGTGATCAGGACGATCGCCTCGACGTTCTGCCGCACCAGGACCTCAGCCGCCTGCCGCAACGCTGCCGGATCCGCCTGCAACAGGCTGGCCATGATGACCGCGTAGCGCTCTTCCCTTGCGGCCTCGTTGAAGTGGCCGGCCGTCGTGGACGGACCGAACTCCGGGGCACCGGTGGTGATCAGGCCGATCGTGCGGGAGCGCCGGGTCACCAGCGCCCGCGCGGCGGGCGAGGGGATGTATCGCAGCTGCTTGATCGCCCGGTCAACCCGCTCCCGGGTGGCTGGCCGGACGTTCGGCAGGTTGTTCAACACCCTGGAGACGGTTTGATGGGACACCCCAGCCAGGCGTGCCACATCGAAGATGGTGGCCGCTTTCGCCCGATCGTCCCCGATCACGTTGGTGCGCTTCCTGCCTTACTCCTGGCGGGCCTGGTCGACCCTGATGGTATCGATACGTTCGGGGCGCTTCGCGGCACCAGGGACCGCTGTCGGCCGTTCCTGCGCTGGCCTTCCGGTGGCGATCCACATCACCGCCGAAGCCAGCGTGGGCGACGCGAGCCGACCTTCGCCGATGCGGGCTCTGGCGGCACCGCCGGCTCCAGGGCAACGGTGTCGTCGGCGGTTTCGCCCTCCGCGATCAGCGCCAGCAGGGCGTAGACGTCCAGCTCCTCGTTCTCCAATTCGGCTACCTTCCGCCGGTCCCGCAACACGATGATCCGGTTGCTGAGCCGGAGCACCTCCTCCAGTTCGGCGGAGATGAAGATCACACTCATGCCGTTGTCGGCCAGCGAGTAGACGAGCTTCTGGATCTCTGCCTTGGCCCCGATGTCGATACCTCGGGTCGGTTCGTCCAGGATCAACAGCCGCGGAGCGATCGCCAGCCAGCGCGCCAGCAACACCTTCTGCTGATTGCCGCCGGAGAGGTTCCGCACCGGCGTCTCCGCGCTCGGCGTCCGGATGTTCAGCGCCTCGATGTAGCTCGCGGTCAGCTCGTCCTGCCGCTTGCGCGGGATCGGGCGCATCCACCCGCGGTCAGCCTGCAGCGCCAGGATGATGTTCTCGCGCACGCTGAGTTCGTCGACGATCCCCTCCGAGCGCCGATTCTCCGAGGAGTAGGCGATCCGGTGCCGGATCGCCTGCCGGGGACTGCGCAGCCGGATCTCCTCGCCCCCGACGATGAGCTGGCCGGAGTCGGCACGGTCGATCCCCCCGATCAGGCGGGCAACTTCCGTCCGGCCGGAACCGAGCAGTCCGGCGAACCCGACCACCTCGCCCGGACCGATGTCCAGATCGATCGGTGCGATCGAACCACGCCGGGTGATCTGCCTGGCAACGAGGAAGGGCTCGGCGTCCAGGTCCGGGGCCACCCCCCGGTCGGCCGAGTGCACCCGATGCTGCGAGATCCTCCAGCACGATCAGTTCCCGGCCGATCATGGCCTGGACCAGGTCGATGCGCAGCAGTTCCGGGGTGAGGTACTCGCCGACGAGTTGGCCGTTGCGGAACACCGTGATGCGATCGCTGATCTCGTACACCTGGTCGAGGAAGTGGCTGACGAACAGGATCGCCACCCCGGACTCCTTCAGCGTGCGGATCACCCGGAACAGTTCGGCCACCTCCTCCGCGTCCAGGCTGGAGGTCGGCTCGTCCAGGATCAGCACCTTGGCCTTGACGTCGATGGCCCGGGCAAGGGCGATCAGCTGCTGGACGGCCAGCGAGTGGGAGTCGAGCTGCGAGTTCGGGTCCAGGTCCAGATTGAGGTCGGCCAGGATCTCCACCGAGCGGCGGCGCATGGCCCGCCAGTCGATCCCGCCGAACCGTCGGGGTTCCCGGCCCAGCATGACGTTCTCGGCAACGGTCAGGTTCCCGAGCAGGTTCACCTCCTGGTAGACGGTGCTGATCCCGGCCGCCTGCGCCTGCGCCGGGCCGGTGAACGTCACCTGCTTGCCATTGAGCCGGATGACCCCCGAGTCGACACCGTAGACGCCGGTCAGGACCTTGATCAGAGTCGACTTCCCGGCACCGTTCTCGCCCATCAGCGAGTGCACCTCGCCGGGGAACATCCGGAAGTCGACATTGTCCAGCGCCTTGACCCCGGGGAAGGAGATGGAAATGTTCGACATCTCCACCACGGGAGCCGGATCACCGGCCGGCGCTGGGGCCCGGGTCTTCGCGCTGTTCGGCATCACTTCCCATCTCGTCCGGTAGGTACAGCTGGGGAGGGAATGGTCCTGCCCCCCGATGTCGAAATGTTAACGATCACATACAACCCTGCGCACTAGCGCACGGCGTCCGTTATGAAGTCGTTACCAAGTGGTCGGTCAGGTCCGGATCCACCCCTGGCTCGGTCCCCGGCGTCAGCAGCAGGCAAGTTCGTTGACGATACCGTCCAGGATGTCGGCCTCACTGACGGTGAGCCGACCGCCGACGCGGGCACCGACCCGCGCACAGATCAGGGCGCCGGCGCCGATGACGTCTGCCCGCCCCGGCACCATCGTCGGCAGCCCGGTGACCTCGGCAACCGGCATCGCGAGCAACAAGGCGGTGAGCCGGCCGAGCGAGGCCCGGTCCAGCACCGACCCGTGCACCAGGGAGCGGTCGTAGACCGGCAGTCCCTGCGCCAGCGCGGAAAGGCTGGTTACGGTGCCGCCCACGCCGACCCAGCTGGCGATCGCGCCGAAGTCGATCCCGCTGTCGTCGAGGAGTCCGTCGACGTGCCGGGTCGCAGCATCGACCTGGGCTGCGTCTGGTGGATCGCCATGCAGGAAGCGCTCACGGAGCCGCACCGAGCCGATGTCGAGCGAGATCGCGCGCCCCACCTGCCCATCCCGGCCGCTGACGAGTTCCGTCGACCCGCCACCGATGTCCATCACCAGGACCGGCTGGGCCAGGTCGGGCAGGGCAGAGACCGCCCCGGCATAGGACAGCCGGGCCTCCTCCTCGCCGGGGATGATCTCGGCTTCCACCCCGAGCCGGTCGCGGACGCCAGTGAAGAACTCAGCCGAGTTCGCTGCGTCCCGGGCAGCCGAAGTGGCCACGACCCGGCGACGCGTCACCCCGAGGGAGTCCAGCTCGGCGCCGAAGTCGGCCATCGCGGCCAGCGTGCGGGCCAGGGCATCGGGGTGGAATCGACCGGTTGCGTCCACACCCTGGCCGAGGCGGGTGAGGTGCAGGCGTCGGTCGACTTCCACCAGTCGGCCGTCACTCAGCCGGCAGACCAGCAGGCGGACGGAGTTGGTGCCGCAGTCGACCGCTGCCAGCAGTGGCTCACTCATGGCCGGCAAGGCAGGGCCGGGACCAGAACTCGCCGAGCCTGGCCAGGGTTTCGTCACCCAGCGGATTCACCCCGGGCCCGGCGGCGAGGGCGTGCGCAGCGAGCACGTGCAGGCACTTCACCCGGTTCGGCATCCCGCCGGCACTGATGCCCTCGATCTCGGCGACGGTGCCGAGCTCGGCCCGGTCGGCAAGGTAGGCCTCGTGCGCAGCGCTGTAGCCGGCGGCCAGCTCAGCGTCGGTGACCAACCGGTCAGCCATCTCGGACATCAGCCCCTCCGCCTCCAGGGTGGAGCAGCCGGCCATCGCCCGCGGGCAGGTGAGGTAGTAGGTGGTCGGGAACGGGGTGCCGTCGGGGAGCCGGGGGACGGTGGCCACCACTGCGGGCTTGCCGCAGGGACAGCGCCAGGCAACACCGGCGACCCCCCTGGGTTCGCGCCCGAGTTGGGCCGCGACCGTCTCGATGTCTGCTCGGGTGAGGGGTTCGAGGCTCGGCACGGCCGTCATTCTTCCACGCCGTCCCGGCCCAACCCCACCCGGCGCCGTCCCAGCCCCACCCACCGAGGGCCACCGTTGGCGTCGAGGGCCAGTACCCAGGGACTGGCCCTCGACGACAGGGGTGGCCCTCGGCGCCAAAGGCTGGCCCTCGACGGCAAGGGCGCGCAGAGCGCGGACTGGTCAGCCCGCGTGGATCAGGGGACGGAGACCTTGCGGACCGGCGCATCTGCGGCCCGGACCGACCCCCACAGCCGGTCCCACCACACCGGGTCGTGCTCGCCGGCGGGCAGTTGCTGCTCGGACTCGATCATCACTCCGCCACCCAACGGCTTTCCGTCCGCGCCGATCACCCGGTAGCCGGTCTCGCCGGGGATCACCCAGCCCAGCCGGTCCCTGGCCTGGGCCTTCACAAACTCGGGGTCATCCCACCGGGCCAGCTCCGCCTCCAGGTCGGCGATCTCCGCCGACCGGTCGCGGATCTGCTGTTCAGCGACGGCGAGGTCGTGTTGCTGGGAGAGGTAGATCCGCAACGAGCCGCCGAAGGAGATCGCCAGCACCACCACGACAAGGGCCAGCACGAGCGCCCGCCTGGTGAAGTGCAGGCCGCGCTGCCAGACCGGGATCACGACCGGTTTGACCGGCGTTGCGTCCGGCGTGACCGGGCCGGACGTGCGAGTACCGGCCCGGGATCGCTTGTTGGGGCGTCCCGGGCCGGTACTGGTGCTGCGTGGGCTACGCGTTGCGCGCGCCATGATCCTCGACCCTCATCGGGTCAAGGATAGGTTCCTCAGGCCTTGAACCTGGGGAAGGCAGCGGCGCCGGCGTAGCGTGCCGCCTCATCGAGGTCCTCCTCGATGCGGAGCAGCTGGTTGTACTTCGCGACCCGCTCGGAACGGGCCGGCGCACCGGACTTGATCTGGCCACAGCCGAGCGCGACGACCAGGTCAGCGATCGTCGTGTCCTCGGTCTCGCCGGAGCGGTGGCTCATCATGGTGGTGTAGCCACTGCGGTGGGCGAGGGTCGACCGCGTCGATGGTCTCGGTCAGCGAACCGATCTGGTTCACCTTGACCAGCAGCGAGTTGGCCGAGTTCTCCTTGATGCCGCGGGACAGCCGAACCGGGTTGGTCACGAAGAGGTCGTCGCCGACGACCTGGATCTTGTGGCCGACCTGAGCGGTGAACTTGGCCCAGCCCTCCCAGTCCTCCTCGTCGAGGGGATCCTCGATGGAGACCAGCGGGTAGGCGTCGATGAGCTCCTCGTAGTAGGCGATCATCTCGTCCGCGGTCTTGGTGCCACCCTCGAAGGTGTAGCCACCTTCGGTGACGAAGGCGGACGCAGCCACGTCGAGAGCCAGCGCGACGTCCTTGCCGGGCTCGAAGCCAGCCTTCCTGATGGCCTCGAGGATCAGGTCGAGGGCGGCCCGGTTGCTCTCCAGGTTCGGGGCGAAGCCGCCCTCATCGCCAAGGCCGGTGGACAGGCCGCGGGCCTTCAGCACCGACTTGAGGGCGTGGTAGACGCCGGCGCCCATTTCGAAGGCCTCGGCGAAGGTGGCTGCCCCGATCGGGGCGATCATGAACTCCTGGATGTCGACGTTGGAGTCGGCGTGGGTGCCACCGTTGAGGATGTTCATCATCGGGACCGGCAGCACGTTCGCGGTGGGGCCACCGAGGTAGCGGTACAGGGGCAGGCCGGCCGATTCTGCGGCCGCGTGGGCGACAGCCATCGACACGCCGAGAATGGCGTTGGCGCCGAGCTTGCCCTTGTTGTCGGTACCGTCCAGCTCGATCATCGCCTGGTCCAGCATGCGCTGCTCGTCGGCCTCCATGCCGATGACCTCGGGAGCGATCTGCTCGACCACGTTCTCAACGGCCTTCAGGACACCCTTGCCGCCGTAGTGCGCGGCGTCGCCGTCCCGCAGCTCGACAGCTTCGAAAGCGCCGGTCGAAGCGCCGGACGGGACGGCGGCGCGACCTTCGGCACCGTCGTCGAGCACGACCTGGACCTCAACGGTGGGGTTGCCACGCGAGTCCAGGATCTGCCGCGCGTCAACGAATTCGATACTTGCCACGATTTGTACCTCTCGATTGGGATCAAGTCATCGCTGCCAACCTTATCGCCCACCGACCTCCGCGCGGGGCGGTTGCTGGTCGTTGATCGCGGCGCTGGGACGCCGGTTGTGGGTGTTATTCGGGCTCGTTGTCTGCGTCGCCGCCCAACCGGAAGGGGGTGGCGATTCCGGTGTAGGCGAGGTGGGCCACCATCCCGTCCCTGGCGTGCTCGAGGTTGTGACAGTGGTCCATCCAAATGCCGGGATTGTCGGCCCGGAAGACGATGTCGAAGGTCTCCGCCGGCAGGACGTCGAAGGAGTCGGTCCACCACGGGCTCCCCGAGGCCGGCGACGCCGTTGCGCGCCACGACCAGCACGTGGTGGCCGTGCAGATGCATCGGATGGGCATCGCTGGTCAGGTTCTCGATGTGCATCCCGACGAGTTCACCCTCGGCGACGACGAACATCGGGATGTCGGGGTACAGCCGATCGTTGATCGCCCACCAGACTCCCGGACGGCCCTTCACGAAGCCAGGACGCTGGGTGACGATGTAGCTGAAGTTCCGGTCGGTGCGGGCCGGATCGAAGCCAACCTCCGCCGGGGCGCCGTAGGTGAGCAGGTCGAGCCAGCTCCCGGGTTGCGCGGGCGCTGGCGGCACCGTGCCGGGCGGTCCGACCAGGACGGCGGTCGCGATCGACAGCTGCACCCGGACGGCACCGGAGGCGGGGACGGTGACCAGCAGGTCGATGCGACCCCCGGCGGCAACGCCGACCCGCTGGTCAAGAACCGGCGTCGGCCGGTTGACCTCGGCGCCGTCCACGGCGGCGACGACCACCGGCTCGCCGGTCCAGACCGGGAGCGCTGCGTTGTCCGTGTTGACGACCCGAACCCGGACCCGCTCGCCGGGTGCCGCGGCGACCACCAGGTCGTTGGGGGATCCGTTGATGGTGCGGATGCCCGCGTAGGTGTGGGCGAGGGCCACGACGTCCCGGATCGGCTCCGGGCCGGGTGTGGCCGGTTCGACGACCAGCGGGCCGAAGAGGCCGCCAGCCACCTGCTGATGCGAGACCTGGTGGGAGTGGTACCAGTAGGTCCCGACCTGGTCGGCGACGAAGCGGTAGGTGAAGTCCCTGCCGGGAGCGACGGCGTCCTGGGTCACCCCGGCCACCCCGTCCATCGCGTTCGGCACGTCCAGCCCGTGCCAGTGGAGCGTGACCCCACCGGCCACGGAGACGTTGGTCAGCCGGACCTCCACCAGCTGCCCCTCGATGGCCCGGATCTCCGGACCGGGAGAGGTGCCGTTCAGCGTGAAGCCGGCGATCTCGCGGTCCGAGATCGTGAGCTCTGCCGCCTCAGCGCGCAACTCCACCCGGACGTCGGCCGGCCTGGCCTGGTCAGCGACGAGCTCGGTGAGACTCACGCCGTCGCCACCATGGCCGTGGCCGTGCTGGTGCTCAAGGGGTGGTCCGTCCCCGAAGTCGGCCTCGCCCATCTCCATCACGGACAACGACGCCGGCAACAGGCTCGACCACCACAGCACGGCCAGCGGCACCACCAGGCACGCGGCCAGCCCGGCCGGCAGCCACAGCTTGAGGAGGCGTCGCCTTCTCGACCGGGCCGTGGGCTCGATGGACACCTAGACCGTGGCGGACACCGCGTCCGCGGACACCGGGGCAACCCGCTCGGCGCGCCACGCCTTCAGCCCGGCGAGCAGGGCGACCGTGAACAGCAGCAGGGCGTTGAGCCCATGGGCGAGGCCGGCGATCGACATGCTGTGGCCAAGGATGCCCAGCGTTACCTGGAGCGCGACCAGCACCGCGACGCCGACAGCCCAGGCGACGCCCCGCGGCACCTTCGCAAAGAACGAGACCACCAGCAGCAGCAGTGCCACCACCGGGATCACCATCATGCCGTTCATGCCGTGGACCACGAAGCCGGCGGCTTCCGGGAACGGCGGCTGCCAATCGGACTCGAGCGTGGCCTGGTCGATCGCGCCGCCGTCCCTGGTGATCCAGAGGAACAGGCCGGACTCGGCCCAGACGGCGACGGCAGCCTGGACGGCCACCAGCCCGCAAACCACGAATGCCAGCACAGCGTAGACACGCTTCATTTCGGCTCCCCCAAGCCGGGGATGGACACCCCTCGACCGAAAAGCGTGGAAGAAACCACCACCGGGGCACCAGACGTACAAATGCGCAGGCGAGGACGGTTCGGCCGGCTCAGGCCTGCGTCTCGGCCCGGCGGACCCGTTCCTCGAGGTCCCGCAGCGCCGCGCGGGCGGCTTGCTCGGGGTCGATGCCGAGTACTTCGGCCCGGCCGACGAGGCGCAGGAACTCCGCGCCCAGGTCGGACGCCGGCAGCTCGCTCGGGGCGACCCCGATCGTCTCGGGAGCAAGGCCGTGGCTGCGCGCCCGCACGATCACCTTGTGCGCCCGGGTCAGGGCCGACATCCGCTGCGGGATGCCTTCCAGAGCCGAGTCGCGGCCCTTCTCGACCGCCTTGGCCCGTTCCCAGGAGCCGACGAGGTCGCTCGGCACTGCTGCCTCGGCGAACACGTAGGGATGCCGGGCGATCAGCTTGTCGCTGATCCGGCGGGCGACGTCCTCGATTCCGAAGCGGCCGGTTTCGCTGGCGATCTCGGCGTGGAAGACCACCTGCAGCAACAGGTCGCCGAGTTCCTCGACCAGCTGCGCGTCATCGCCGTCCTCGATCGCCTCGACCACTTCGAGGGTCTCCTCGACCAGGTAGCGCACCAGGCTGGCGTGGGTCTGCTCGGCGTCCCAGGGACAGCCGGTGCGCAGGCGGTGCATCACCGCAACGAGCCGGCTGAGTTCTGGCTGGGAGCCGGTCACCCCTGCTTGATCGGCGCGACGGAGGACAGCGAGCCCGAGCTGCCTTCGACCAGGGCGCCGGCGGCCGCGTCCCAGGTGCCGAAGCGGGGATTCACCCGGATCGGGGTGCTGGCCATGAGCTCCTTGTAGGCGGCAAGTGCAGCCTCGTTGCTCAGGATCACCGAGGTGTTGGCGTAGCCGGTCATGAAATCGGTGGTCAGCGGGTTCTTCACCAGGCCGTCGTAGAGCTCGTTCTGGGCGTAGATCTGCTGGCGCTGGGCATCGGTGACCGTGAGGCCCTTCGCCACCCCGGCCTGCTCGGCGACCTTGGTCTGGACCATGATCTGCATCACGGTGGCGCTGAACGCACCGGCGGTGTCGGAGGCGTCGGAGCTGGCATCGGCAAGCACCTGCGAGACGTCATCCACCCTGGTTTGCTGGATCTGCGACCCGCCCACGTAGGCCGCCACCTGCGGACTGCTGCTGCAGCCGGCGAACGCCAGCAGCCCGGCCGTCGCCAGTGTCGCAACCATCACCCGTGCCTTGCTCATCCTGCCCACCTTCTCGCGTCCTGCGTGATCCTACCGGCTGCCGGCGGGGCCGAAGACGTCGCTCAGCACCTTCGCGGCCCAGGCGAGCAGCGGCGCGTCGGTGACCGGCTGCCCACCGATGGGCTGGGTCATCGGCCTCGGCACCAGGATGTGGCCGGACGCCTTCCGCACCTGCGCCCCGGGGTGGAGCCTGGCCAGGCGCAGCTGCGCCGAGTCCGGCAGGTCGGCCGGGGCGAACCGGATCATGCTGCCCTGCGCGACAACCTCGTGGATCCCGCGACGGCGGGCCTCCATCCGGAATGCCGCCACCGCCAGCAGGGCAGCCACCGGCGGCGGTGGCTCGCCGTAGCGGTCGGCGAGCTCCTCGGCGACCGCGGCGATGTCGGCGTCACTGCTGACCGCAGCGAGCCGCTTGTACATCTCCAGCCGCAGGCGTTCGGACTCCACGTACTCCGGCGGCAGGTGCGCATCGATGGGGAGTTCGATCTTCATCTCCGGCTCGGGTTCGACCTCCTCGCCCCGGAAGTCGGCGACCGCTTCGCCGACCAGCCGGATGTATAGGTCGAACCCGACCTCGGCGATGTGGCCCGACTGTTCCCCGCCCAGCAGGTTGCCCGCTCCGCGGATCTCCAGGTCCTTCATCGCGATCGCCATCCCCGAGCCGAGGTCGGTGTGGGCTGCCATCGTGGCGAGCCGGTCGTGCGCGGTCTCGGTTAGCGGCTTCTCCGGCGGGTAGAGGAAGTAGGCGTAGCCACGTTCCCGGCCACGGCCGACGCGGCCCCGCAACTGGTGCAGCTGGGAGAGCCCGAGCAGGTCGGCCCGTTCGATGAGCAGGGTGTTGGCTGTCGAGATGTCCAGGCCGGCCTCGATGATGGTCGTGCAGACGAGCACGTCGGAGCGCCGTTCCCAGAAGTCGACCATCACCTGTTCGAGGGTGTGCTCGTTCATCTGGCCGTGCGCCACCGCGATGCGTGCTTCCGGCACCAGTTCTGCGATCTGCCTGGCCGTCTTCTCGATCGACTGCACCCGGTTGTGGATGTAGAACACCTGGCCCTCGCGGGCGAGCTCGCGGCGGATGGCGGCCCGGATCTGCGCGGAGTCGTAGGGTCCGGCGAAGGTGAGCACCGGGTGCCGGTCCTCAGGCGGGGTGGCGATGACGCTCATCTCCCGGATGCCGGTGATCGCCATCTCCAGCGTCCGCGGGATCGGGGTGGCGCTCATCGCCAGGACGTCGACGTTGAGCCGGAGCTTCTTCAGCTGCTCCTTGTGCTCGACGCCGAAGCGCTGCTCCTCGTCGATGACCACCAGGCCGAGGTCCTTGAAGCCGACGTCGGCGGCGAGCAGGCCGTGGGTGCCGACCACGACATCGACCGTGCCGTCGGCAATGCCGTCGATCACCTTCCGCTTCTCCGCGGGGCTGGAGAACCGGCTGAGGGCTGCGACGGTGACGGGGAAGCCCGCGTAGCGGTCGGCGAAGGTGGCGTGGTGCTGCTGGACGAGCAGGGTCGTCGGCACCAGGATGGCCACCTGCTTGCCGTCCATCACCGCCTTGAAGGCCGCCCGGACCGCGATCTCGGTCTTGCCGTAGCCGACGTCGCCACAGATCAGGCGATCCATCGGGACCACCTCTTCCATGTCGCTCTTCACCTCCATGACCGCGGACAGCTGGTCCGGGGTCTCGACGTAGGCGAAAGCATCCTCGAGCTCGCCCTGCCAGACGGTGTCCGGCCCGAACGCGTGGCCACGGGACGCCTGCCGGGCCGCGTAGAGCTTGATCAGCTCTGCCGCGATCTGCCGCACCGCCTTGCGCGCCCGCGACTTCCGCTTCCCCCAGTCGGCGCCACCGAGCTTGTCAAGGGTGGGGTTCTCACCGCCGATGTAGCGGGTGACCAGGTGCAGCTGGTCCATCGGCACGAACAGCCGGTCGCCGGGCTGGCCCCGTTTGGACGGGGCGTAGTCGAGCACCAGGTACTCGCGGGTGGCGCCGGCAACCGTCCGTTGCACCATCTCGACGTAGCGGCCGACCCCGTTCGTCTCGTGCACCACAGCATCGCCGGGGCTGAGCTCGAGCGGGTCGATCTGGTTCTTGCGCCGTGCGGGCATCTTCCGGGACGCCTTGTCGGCGTCCCGCTGGCCGGAGAGGTCCCCGGCGGTGAACAGGTCCAGCGCGATGCCGGGAAGGCTGAAGCCGTGCCGCAGTTCGGCGCGGACGACGCTGACCAGGTTGGCCTGCGGGGGGTCGGTGACCTCGTCGGGGCGGGCTACCGGGATGTCGGCGCCCTTTAGGATCTCGACCATGCGGGCGGCGAGACCGCTGGAGTCCGCGACCAGTACCGTCCGTCGGCCGGCTGCGACCGAGTCCCGGATCGTCGCCACAGCTGCCTCGGTGTCACCGCGCCAGACCGGGGCCTCCCCCGCGTCCACCACCCGGCTGGGCACGGCGGAGACGTCGGCGGCGCTCAGTCCTTCGCCGTGCTCGGGGAGCGTTGAGTCGGCGCCGGAGCTGAACGGGGAGAAGCTCCACCAGGATTGGCCGAGCGCCATGGCGTGTGCCCGGACGTCGGCAAGGCTGCGGTAGGCGGAGGCGCCGAGGTCGATCGGGGCCTTGCCACCCTCGGCGGCCGCGGCCCACGAGGCCTTCAGGAACTCATCGCTGGTGACGAACAGCTCGTGGGCCCTTGCCCGGATCCGTTCCGGATCGCTGAGCAGGATCTGGGTGTCGGTCGGCATCACGTCGATGAGCAGTTCCAGCCCGTCGACGAGCACCGGGGCGAGCGCCTCCATACCGTCCACGGCGTGCCCGGCGGCGATCCGCTCGAACAGTTCGCCGAGGTTGCCGGGGGTGTTCAGGTGGTCCCGGGCCAGAGCCGCAGCACGGGCGCGCACCTCATCGGTGATCAGCAGTTCCCGGCAGGGCGAGGCGATCACTGCGGGCAGCGTCGACTCGAACGAGCGCTGGTCGGCGACGGCGAACGGCCGGATCTCCTCGACCGTGTCACCGAAGAAATCGATTCGGACCGGGTGTTCGAGGGTCGGTGGGAACAGGTCGATGATGCCGCCGCGGACGCAGAACTCACCGCGCCGCTCGACCAGGTCCACCCGCACGTAGGCGGCGGCCACAAGGGAGTGGGCAACTTCCTCGGTGTCGTAGTCCTCGCCTGCCACCAGTTGCACCGGCAGCAGGTCACCGAGCCCGGTCACCTGGGGCTGCAGCACCGAGCGCACCGGGGCGACCACGACCCTCGGTATCGGCAGCGGATCGTTGCCGACCAGCCGGCGGAGGACGGCCAGCCGCCGGCCGACCGTGTCCGAGCGCGGGCTCAGTCGTTCGTGCGGGAGCGTCTCCCAGGCCGGGTAGTACACGACCTCGTCTTCGCCGAGCAGGGACGCCAGGGCTGCTGTGGCTGCCTCGGCTTCACGGTAGGTGGACGTGACCAGCAGCAGTGGCCGCCGGGTGTGGCCGGCCAGGGCGGCGACGAACAGGGGCCGGACCGCCTCCGGCAGCGTGATGTCGAGGGTGGGCAGCCGACCGGAGTCGCAATCGGCGATGGCCTCGGCCAGTACCGGCTCGCTGCCGACGAAGTCGACCAGGCCGCTGAGAATCACCGCATCACCCTACTAGCGGCCGGCCGGGTGACCGGCCAGTCGGATGGCCGGCCGTGTTGCCGGGCTCCCGATCAGGAGTTGAAGCGGCTCTGGGCGCTATCCAGGCCGACGACCAACAGGGCCTCGACCGCGTCCGCGCCGCGGGAGACCTCGACGGCCACATCCTCTGCCATGCTGGCCGGGAAGTTGCTGAGCAGGAAGTCGGCCGGATCCTGGCGGCCCGGCGGGCGACCGACGCCGAGGCGGACGCGGAAGTAGTCACCGGTGCCGATGCTGCGGCGGATGGACTTCAGCCCGTTGTGCCCGTTGTCGCCGCCCCCGAACTTGAGCCGCAGCTGGCCGAAGTCGAGATCGAGCTCGTCGTGGATGGCAACCATCCGCTCGGGCGGGATCCGGTAGTAGGCGAGCGCCTTGCCGACGGCTGCACCGGTCTCGTTCATGAACGTCCGCGACTTCAGCAGGACGATCTGCTCGGCTTCACCGCCGATACCGCCCATTCCGCCCGTGGCGGTGAGCCGGGTCTGGGCCACCTCTGCCCGCAGTTGCCCGGCCCCGGTGAACCGGACGCCGGCCCTGCGGGCGAGCTCGTCGACCACCAGGTAGCCGACGTTGTGCCGCTGAGCTGCGTAGGTCGGGCCCGGATTACCGAGCCCGACCAGTAGCCAGTTGGACATGAGCCGGGCTCAGACCTCCTCGGTCTCTTCCGGGACCTCGACGGGGGTCTCAGCCGGGGTGCCGGCGAGTTCGGCGTCCAGCGCCTCCTGGCTCGGCGTGGCAGCGACCGACAGCATCAGGTCACCGGGCTCGCCCGGGAACACTGCGCCCGCAGGCAGCTTGAGGTCCCTGGCCGCGACGGTGTCGCCGATCTGCAGGCTGGTGACGTCGATCGCGATCGAGGCCGGGATATTGGTGGCCTCGACCTCGAGGGTGATGGTCTGCTGGTCCATCAGGATCATCCCGTCGACCGGGTGTTCGCCGACGACGACCAGGGCTACCTCGACGGTGACCTTCTCGCCCTTGCGGATGATGACCAGGTCGACGTGCTCGATGTCACCGCGGATCGGGTCGCGCTGCACCTGCTTGGCCAGGGCCAGCTGCGGCTTGCCGCCATCGACCTCGATCTCGAGCACGGCGTTGGCGACGCGCAGGGCCAGGAGCACCTCGTGACCCGGCATCGACAGGTGGACCGGATCGGTCCCGTGTCCGTACAGGACGGCGGGCACGAGGCCGGCGCGACGGGTGCGGCGGGCAGCGCCCTTGCCGAATTCGGTGCGGGAAACGGCCGCGATCTTGCTCTCAGACACTTGTAGTTACTCCTCAACCTCGTACAGATTCGGGCTCAACGAGGAATGACCAGCGGCGCTCAACGCGCACGCCTTGTCGATCACGGGCCAGTGGGCCCCTCGCCGAGGCAACCGGGCAACCATATCGCCTCCAGGTGGACAGCCGGAAATCCGCCTGACCTGCTCAGTGGGTCCCGTTGAACAGCGAGGCCACCGAGCCGTCCTCGAAGACTGCCTGGATCGCAGCGGCGATCAACGGCGCCATCGAGAGCACGGTCAGCTTGGGGACGTGCACCCCGTCCGGGATGGGCAGGGTGTTGGTGACGATCACCTCTTCGAAGTCGGATTCGTTGAGCCGTTGCGGCGCTGGCCCGGAGAGGATCGGGTGGGTGGCCGCTGCGATCACGCGCTTGGCGCCATGCGACTTCAGCGCGGAAGCTGCCTGGCAGATCGTGCCGGCCGTGTCGATCATGTCGTCCACCAGCAGGCAGACCCGGCCCCGGACGTCGCCGACGACCTCACCGACCGCCACCTCGTTGGCCTTGTTCGGGTCGCGCCGCTTGTGGATGATCGCCAGCGGCGTGCCCAGCTGGTCGGAGTACATGTCAGCGAGCCGCACCCTGCCGGCGTCCGGGGAGACGACGGTCATCTCCGAGACGTCGTAGGACTTCTTGATGTAGTCCACCATGATCGGGAGCGCCATCAGGTGGTCCACCGGACCGTCGAAGAACCCCTGGATCTGGGCGGCGTGCAGGTCGATGGACATCAGCCGGTCCGCCCCGGCGGTCTTGTAGAGGTCGGCAACCAGCCGGGCGGAGATCGGCTCACGGCCGGCGTGCTTCTTGTCCTGGCGCCCGTAGGGGTAGAAGGGGGAGACCACTGTGATCCGCTTCGCCGAGGCGCGCTTCAGCGCGTCGATCATGATCAGCTGCTCCATCAGCCACTCGTTGATCGGTGCCGGGTGGGACTGCATCACGAAGGCGTCGGCGCCGCGCACCGACTCCTCGAACCTGACATAGATCTCGGAGTTGGCGAAGGTGAGCGCCCTGGTCGGAACCAGTTCTACCCCGAGCAGGGTGGCCACCTGCTCGGCCAGCTCCGGGAACGCGCGCCCGGTGCACAGCATCAGGTGCTTCTCGTTGGGACGCTTGATTCCGCTCACTCGCCGGGCTCCGTCTCAGCCGTCTCGTTGCCGGTCGCCTCGGCGGCGAGCGCCGCCTCGGCTGCTGCTGCCGCCCGGGTCCCTGATCGCTTGCGGGCCACCCAGCCCGCGATGTTGCGTTGCTGACCTCGGGCGACCGCCAGCTCCCCGGGTCCGACGTCGCCGGTGATGGTCGAGCCGGCGGCGACGTAGGCACCGTCGGCGATGTGCACCGGTGCGACCAGGACCGAGTCGCTGCCGATGAACGAGTGCGCGCCGACGATCGAGGTGCTCTTGGTGACGCCGTCGTAGTTGGCGAAGATCGTGCCGGCGCCGATGTTGCTGCCAGGGCCGATCTCGGCGTCCCCGCAATAGGTCAGGTGCGGCACCTTGGCCCCCTCACCGATGATCGCCTTCTTGGTCTCCACGAAGGCGCCGACATGCACCCGGGCGCCCAGTTCGGTGCCCGGACGCAGGTAGGCGAACGGTCCGACTGTGGCGTCGGGGCCGATCACCGCGAGTTCGGCGTGAGTGCGCAGCACCCGGGCATTGTCGCCCACTTCGACGTCGATCAGCGTGGTGTCCGGCCCGATGGTCGCCCCCCGGGAGACCGAGGTCGCACCTTCCAGTGAGGTACCGGGCAGCAAGGTGACGTCCTCGGCGAGGTCAACACCGGCCTGCACCCAGGTGGTCGCCGGGTCGAGCACGGTCACACCCGCCGCCATCCAGCCGGCCAGGATGCGCCGGTTCAGCTCGGCGGCCCGCTCGGCCAGCTGGGCGCGGTCGTTGACGCCCTCGGTCTGCAGGTGGTCGGCGAGGATCCGCGCACCGACCCGCCGTCCGGCTGCCCTGGCGTGGGCGACCACATCGGTCAGGTACAGCTCCCCCTTGGCGTTGCCTGCCTGCAACGCTGCCAGCCCCTCGGCGAGAGTGGTGGCGTCGAAAACGTAGATGCCGGAGTTGATCTCGGTCAGGTCGAGCTCGGCGTCGGTGGCGTCCGCCTGCTCCACGATCCTGGCCACGTCGTCGCCCTCCCGGACGATCCGGCCGTAGCCGGTCGGGTCCGGCACGACAGCGGTGAGCAGTGTGATCGCGTTCCGGCCCTCCCGGTGCGCCGCCACCAGTTCCTGCAGCGTCTCGCCGGTCAGCAGCGGCACGTCGCCGGAGGTGACCACCACTTCGCCGGTGATGCCCGGCAGCGCAGACATCCCCGCCCGGACGGCGTCGCCGGTTCCAAGCGGAAGCTCCTGGGTGGCGACGGTGACATGCGGTGCCACCTCCGCCAGGTGCTGGATGACCTGTTCGCGCTGGTGCCCGACCACGACCACCAGGCGATCCGGCGCGAGGGCGTCGGCGCAGTCGATGGCAAGGGCAAGGAGGGACTTGCCGGCAATCCGGTGCATCACCTTGGGAATGGCTGATCTCATTCTGGTTCCGGCTCCGGCGGCCATGATCACCACGGCTGCCACCCGGTTGTCGACGACGTCGTCCTGCAATGCCACGGGCACTCCCAGCGTTGGTTGGTATGCGCTCCCCGGGCAGGAGTCGAACCTGCGTCGCTAGTCCTGATTCAAAGTCAGGCGGGCCCTGCCGGCAGACCAACCGGGGAATGGCCATCCTTCGATGGCCGAGGCCAACTTTACGGTTCGCAGCGGGTCACCGCATCCGCGTGCAGGACTCCGGGTGTCCAACGCCTAGCCGGAAGGCGAAGATTGCGCCAACGGCACGCGGTTTCGCAATCATGCCCGGTCGGGGCCAGACTTGGGCCATGCCCACTGCCCCGGCCAACGCGCGCGCCAGGCGCAGCCGCGTCCGGCTGACCCGCAGCGAACGCCGGGAGCAACTGATCGACGTAGCCCGCGCGCTGTTCGCCGAACGAGGCCTTGAGGGCACTTCGGTGGAGGAGATCGCGGCCCACGCCGGGGTCAGCAAACCGGTGGTCTACGAGCACTTCGGTGGCAAGGAAGGCCTCTACGCCGTGGTTGTCGATCGCGAGGTGCGCACCCTGCACGACGCGATCCGCACCGCGATCACCACACCGCGGGCCAACCCTCGTGCCCTGATCGAACTGGGCACCCTCGCCCTGCTGGACTACATCGACGACAACCCCAACGGTTTCCGGATCCTGTCGAGGGACTCCTCGGCGACTTCACCGGACGGGTCGTTCGCGACCATCCTCTCCGACATCGCCTCCCGGGTGGAGGACCTGCTGGCCAACGAGTTCACCAAGACCGAGCTCGATCCCGAGACCGCCCCGCTGTACGCGCAGATGCTGGTCGGGCTGGTCACGCTGGCCGGCCAATGGTGGATGGACACCCGCGAGCAGCACGAACTGGCCAAGCCGGTGGTCGCAGCGCACCTGGTGAACCTCGCCTGGTATGGCATGCGGAACCTGCGGGCCAAGCCAACGCTGTACATCCAGCAGGTGAACCGGGCGTCCCGGACGCAGGTTGAGGGTCAGCAGCGCCAAATAGAGTGAGCGGGTGAATCCGCTCTCCGCCGCCCGCGCGGTCGTCGCCGTCGTGCTCCTGTTCTGCTACAACGGCGTGGTCATCGGCGTCTACGCCGCTTCCATCCCGTCGCTGGCGGCCAGGTTCTCCCTCGCAGCCTGGCCCGACCTGGCGGTGCTGTTCATCTGCATCGGGCTGGCAGCGATCGCGTCCATGCAGATCTCCGGGCGGCTGGCCGACCGCTACGGCGCCCGGAGGGTCAGCCTCGCGATGATCCCGGTGCTCGTGCTCGGCATCCTCGGGGTGGCCCTCGCCCCCAACGTGCCGGCACTGTTCGCGGCAGGAATTGCGCTCGGGATCGGCAATGGCGGCATCGACGTGGCGATGAACGCGATCGGCGTGCAGGTGGAACAGAACCGCACGAAACCGATCATGAGCTTCTTCCACGGGATGTGGTCGGTGGGCAGCCTGATCGGGTCAGCCCTGCTGGTGGTGCTGGCGCCCCTGTTCGGCCGCGCGCCTCAGCCGACAGTGCTGGCTGCGGCCTCGATCGCAGCTGCTCTCGGAGTGGTCACCACCGGCGTCGCGCTGCGGATCATCCCGGAGACCAAGGTGGTCAGCCACCATGACGAGTCCGGCACGAAGACCCCGATCCCGCGGTCCGCCTACCTGTTGGGCCTGATGGCGATCGCCTTCGGTCTGGGTGAAGGCACCGCGATGGACTGGTCCGGCGTGCACGTCACCCAGGTGACCGGGGTTGACGCCACCACCGGCGCCCTCGGCGTGACCGCAGTGGCAGCCTTCATGGTCGTGATCCGGCTGCTCGGCGACTTCCTCGTTGCCCGCTTCGGCCGCCGGGCGGTCACCCGCTTCGGCGGCGCCTGCTCAGCGCTCGGCTACCTGGTGACCGCGACCGGCACCAGCCTGCCGGTGTTGCTCGTCGGCTGGTCCCTGGTCGGCCTTGGGATCGGCATGATCGCGCCGCAGGTTTACGCCGTGGCCGGGCACACCGCCGGCGGACGCGGACTGGCGGTGGTGGTCACCTTCGGCTACGCAACCTTCCTGATCGCCCCTGCCCTGATCGGGTTGCTGGTGGGCACCGTCGGCATCCAGAACACGATGCTGGCGCCCGCGATCCTGCTGTCCGGGCTGCTGGTGCTGGCAAGGATCATGCCCGGCCGGGAGGTCGAACCCGGATTGGTCGCCCAGACCACCGACTGAGATCAGGTCAAACCACGAGGCGGGCTCCGGGCACCGGCCCGGTGACCCGCTTCACCGAGCGGCACAGGCCCTCGCTGGAGAGCTTCACCGACAGGTCGACAGCTGCCGACTCGTTGGCGGCGAGGAAGGCGATCGTCGGTCCCGAACCGGACACCACGGCGCCGACAGCGCCCAGTTCCGTCCCGGCCTCCAGCACCTGCGCCAGCTGCGGACGGAGCGCCAGCGCCGCCACCTGCAGGTCGTTGGTCAACGACCGGCCCAGCGCGGGCGCGTCGCCACTGACGAGTGCGTTGAGCAGTTCCGGCGGCACCCCGGCCGGCTCGTCGCCCAGCCCGAGCTCGTCGAACTTGCCGAAGACCGCGGGCGTTGACAGCTCGCCGTCACTGAACGCGAGCACCCAGTGGTAGGAGCCGCGGCTGAGTACCGGAGCCAGCTGGTCGCCCCGCCCGGTGCCGAGAGCGGTGCCGCCGGCGAGACAGAAGGGAACGTCCGCGCCGAGCTGGGCGCCGAGGTCACGCAGTTCGTCCGGCGAGATGTCCAGGTCCCAGAGCACGGCGCAGGCCAGCAGCGCACCGGCCGCGTCCGCCGAGCCACCAGCCATTCCCCCGGTCACCGGAATCGCCTTGCGGATCAACAGGGAAGCCCCAAGGGATCGGCCGGCGCCGGCGGTGGCGGCCAACAGCCGCGCAGCCTTGACGGCGATGTTTCCCTCGCCACTCGGCACCAGGTCGGCCTGGTCGCCGAGAACCTTCACCGAGAACCGGCCCGGTTCGGCCCAGCTGGCATCAACCTCGTCGAAGAGGGAGACCGCCTGGAAGACGGTCGTGAGGGTGTGGTAGCCGTCGTCGCGCTTCGGGCCGGACCGCAGGACCAGGTTGACCTTGCCCGCAACCCGGACACGAACGACCTCAGGCTCGGTCACCGGTGTTGCCATGCCGCGAGGCTATCCCAACCCGGCCAGCGTGCGAGCCTCAGCAATCCTCGCGAAGTCGGTGACGGTCAGTACTTCCCCCCGGGCCTGCGGATCCAACCCGACACCAACGATGGCCGCCGAAGCCGCTGCCGACGACCCGAACACGCCGGACAGCGCCGAGCGCAGCATCTTGCGGCGCTGGCCGAACGCCGCATCGATCACCGCGAACACCTGCTGGCGGGTGGCGGTCGTGGCCGGCGGGTCCCGCCGCACAAGTCCCACCAGCCCGGACTCGACGTTCGGCACCGGCCAGAAGACGGTCGGCGGGACGCTGCCGAGCCGCCGCGCGGAGCAGTACCAGGCCAGCTTGACCGACGGCACCCCGTAGGTGCGCGACCCGGGTGGGGCGACCAGCCGGTCGGCAACCTCGGACTGGACCATGACCAGTCCGGCGCGGATGCCGTCGAATCGGGCGAGAACGTGCAGCAGCACCGGCACGCTGACGTTGTAGGGCAGGTTGGCCACCAAAAGGGTCGGCTGGGGATCGGGGAGTGCATCGACTGCCAGGGCGTCGGCCTCCAGAACCTGCAACCGGTCGGCAAGGGCCGGCAGCCGTTCGGCCACCGTTCGCGGCAGCCGGTCGGCCAGGCTGTGCTCGATCTCGATCGCCACCACTGCGGCCGCAGCCTCCAACAGGCCAAGGGTCAGCGAGCCAAGACCGGGGCCGATCTCCAGCACCACATCATCGGCGGTAACCCCGGCAGCGGCAACGATCCGCCGAACGGTGTTGGCGTCGTGGACGAAGTTCTGCCCGCGCTGCTTGGTTGGCCGCAGGTCGAGTTCAGCGGCTAGTTGCCGGATCGTGCGTGGGTCGAGCAGTCCGTCAGCCATCGCTGTCAGCCCTCCCCCAGTCACCGAACAGCGCTGTGGCGTTGGCGGCCAGCGTTGCGCACAGCTCGGCCAGGTCGACGCCCCTGCGTTCGGCGATGAACCGGACGGTGTGCGGCAGCAGGTAGCTGGAGTTCGGTTTGCCGCGGTGCGGCATCGCGGTCAGGTACGGGGCATCGGTCTCCACCAGCAGCCGGTCAAGGGGGGTGACGTCCAGGGCCTCGCGCAACGCCTCGTTCGCCTTGAAGGTCACCGTTCCCGGGAAGGACAACCAGTAGCCCCGGTCGAGGCAGACGCGGGCGAACGCCGCGTCCCCGGAGAAGCAGTGCAGTTGAACCCGCTCCGGAGCCCCTTCGGCCGCCAGCACCGCGAGGATGTCGTCGTGCGCCTCCCGGTCGTGGACGACCAGGGCCAGGTCGTGCTGCTTCGCCCAGGCGATGTGCGCTGCGAACGCTCGTTGCTGGCGGGCGCGACCGGCGGCGTCCGGCGTCCGGAAGTAGTCCAGGCCGGTCTCCCCCACTGCGCGGACGCGGTCGGAGGAGCCGAACAGTCCGGCCAGCAGGTCAAGTTCGGCCGGCAGCCGATCCCCCAGCCGGGCAGCATCGTTGGGGTGGATGGCGAGCGCGGCCACCACCTCCCCGTACTCCTCGGCGAGTGCCACCGCAGCGCAGGAGGACTCGACGTCGGTGCCGACCTCGACGAGCCGGGTGACGTTCACTGCGCGGGCCATGGCGAGCGCGTCCGACACTGCAAGTCCGCTGTACTCGAGGGTGCTCAACGCATGGGTGTGGGCGTCGGTGGTCGGGGCCGGCAACCGGTCCGGGGATGGGGGCAGCTCGGTCACCGAACCTCCTTGCGGGCCGCCAGCGCCGCCTGGTAGAGCGCCTTGCGCGGCAGGCCGGAGTCAGCAGCGACCCCAGCCACCGCCGCGGAGAACGGTTCGCCGCCGGCGACCCGCTCGGCCACCAGGGGCAGGGCGTCGATGACCGAGAGCTCGGCCGGTGCCGCCCCCGCGACGACGACGGTGATCTCGCCCCGCACCCCGTCAGCGGCCCAGGCAACCAGTTCGTCGAGCGTTCCCCTGCGGGTCTCCTCGTAGGTCTTGGTGAGTTCCCGGCTGACCGCCGCCCGCCGGTCATGGCCAAGGACGGCCGCTGCGTCGGCGAGGAACTCCGGCAGCCGGTGCGGCGCCTCGAAGAAGACCATGGTTCGTGGCTCTCCGGCCAGTTCGGCAAGCCGGCGCCGACGTTCGCCGCCCTTGCGGGGCAGGAAGCCCTCGAAGCAGAACCGGTCGGTGGGCAGGCCGGAAATCGCGAGCGCCACCAGCACCGCCGACGGTCCCGGCACTACCCGGACGGGCAACCCGGCCGCCACGGCAGCTGCCACCACCCGGTAGCCCGGGTCGGAGACGGTCGGCATCCCGGCGTCGCTGACCACCACCACCGTCCGGCCATCGGTGAGGGCGGCGAGCAACTCGCTCACCCGGGAGGACTCGTTGCCGTCGAAGTAGGACAGGACCCGCGCGCCGGTGGTGATCCCGAGGCGGCCCAGCAACCCGTGCAGCCGGCGGGTGTCCTCCGCAGCGATCAGGTCAGCTTCAGCCAACGCCCGTCGCAGCGCCGGCGAGGCATCGTCGACGTTGCCGATGGGGGTGCCGGCCAGCACCAGCAGTCCGGCCCCAGGGGTGTTGTCCACCAGTGCAGTATCCCCGATCGGGACGCCCTCGGCGTTCGCAGCGTCCCGGCCACCTAGGATGCAGGGGTGACCGAAGCGGAATGGGGCCCCGGCGACCCGGCGGGTACCCCGGAACCCGGTTCCGCAGCAGAAGCCCCGACGATCACCACCCCCGGTCCTGCCCCGCAGCCGGAGCTCGCGGGCGACGACCTCGACAGTGATCCGGAAGGCTTCGATGCCGAGCCGGGGGACCAGGAGGACTGGGCGCCGCCAACGGTTACGCCGTGGCGCCGGTTGCGCCGTTCGGTGAACCGCGAGGAGCTCAGCACCATCGAGCGACTGCGCGACGGCCAGTCCGAGCTGCGTGACCGCCTGGCCGGCTGGGTGGTCACCATCAGCATCACGGTGATCGCGTTCCTGATCCGGCTGGTGAACATTGGCTACCCGAACAAGGTGATCTTCGACGAGACCTACTACCCGAAGGACGCCTGGACGCTGTGGAAGTTCGGCTACGAAAGGGACTGGCCCGCTGCCGAGGTGGCGAATTCCAAGATCGTGGCCGGCGACGTGAACATCTTCAAGGACAGCGCAGAATTCGTCGTCCACCCGCCGGTGGGCAAGTGGCTGATCGGGCTCGGTGAGCAACTGTTCGGCATGAATTCGTTCGGGTGGCGCTTCATGCCGCTGGTCTTCGGCGCGCTGCTGGTCTTCATCACGATCAGGATGGCCCGGCGACTGTCCCGTTCGACCATGGTCGGGGCGATCGCTGGCATCCTGCTCACCCTGGACGGGCTGGCGTTCGTGATGTCGCGGATCGGCCTGCTGGACATCTTCCAGGCCTTCTTCCTGGTAGCGGCGGTCTCCTGCCTGATCGCCGACCGGGACTGGTACCGCCACCGGCTGGCCGACCGGCTGGAGGGCCTGGGGGTGCCCGACTTCGGTGGCCGGTTCGGCCCGATGGTCTGGCTGCGTCCCTGGCGACTGGCTGCCGGCGTGCTGTTCGGCCTGGCCATCGGGACCAAGTGGAACTCGTTGTTCATGCTGGCGGCGATGGGCGTGCTGTGCGTGCTCTGGGATGTCGGTGCGCGCCGGCTGGCCGGCTCCGATTGGCGAAGCTGGTTCGCCCTGCTCGCTGACGGCGTGCCGGCATTCGTCCGGCTGGTCGTGGTTTCAGCCCTGGTCTACGTGCTCAGCTGGTCGGGCTGGCTGCTGACCAGCGGCGGCTACGGCCGGGACTGGGGTGCGCAGAATCCCGACCACCCGTGGACGGTGCACCTCGGCACGATGTGGGCATCGTTCCTGAACTACCAGCAGGACATCTACAACTTCCACACCGGCGACTACATCAGGGGGGTGACCCACCCCTACGAGGCGCACCCGATCGGCTGGCTGATCATGGCCCGTCCGATCGGCATCGACGCGGTCAACGACATCAAGCCTGGTGTGGACGGTTGCGCTGCGACCGGCGATGACACCTGTATCCGGGTGATCTCGGGCATGGGCACGCCGGTGTTGTGGTGGCTGGCCGCCATCGCGCTGGTCGTCGCCATCATCTGGTGGCTCGGCGGTCGGGACTGGCGCTTCGGGGTGCCGGTGATCGCTGCGATGTCCATCTACCTGCCGTGGTTCGCCAGCGCCGACCGGCCGCTGTTCTTCTTCTATGCGATCTGCATCATCCCGTTCACCGTCACCCTGCTGGCAATGGTCTTCGGACTGATCATCGGGCCGGCGGACAGTCCCAACCGCAGGCGGGGAGCAATCATCGTCGGGGTGCTGATGGCGTTGGTGGCAGCCAATTTCGCGTTCATCTATCCGGTGCTCACCGACCAGCTGATGCTCTACAAGGACTGGCTGGCGCGCATGTGGTTGCGCTCCTGGATCTGAGCTGAGCTGCTGCCCGCGCGGAGGAAATACCGTTCGAGAAGTTAGTGCAGTCCGCCTTCCGATGCTGCCCATCTCACCGGAAATGTCGAGGCGTTCGGCGGTCTCAGGTCGCGCATAGAGTTCGCACGGCCGCCCGGCTGCTCGGTGAAGGGGAACTAATGGCTCTTTGGACGCTGCACAACAACGGCATTCTCGAACCGGGGGCGGTCGTCGCCCCCGATGAACGCCTCGGCTGGGGCAAGATGGTCGGACTCGGGGCCCAGCACGTGGTCGCGATGTTCGGCGCAACCTTCCTGGTGCCGCTGATCACCGGCTTCCCGATCCCGGCAACCCTGTTCTTCAGTGGTGTCGGCACGATCCTGTTCCTGCTGATCACCGGGCAACAAGTTGCCCAGCTACCTGGGCTCCTCCTTCGCCTTCATCTCCCCGGTGCTGGCCTCCAAGGTCGACGGGGACATCGGCAAGGCGCTGTTCGGCATCATGCTCGCCGGCATCCTGCTGGCCATCGTCGGCGGCGTCGTGCACCTGGCCGGCTCCGCCTGGATCGACGCCCTGATGCCCCCGGTGATGACCGGCACCATCGTGATGCTGATCGGCTTCAACCTGGCCAGCGCGGCCTGGGGGGTCAACGAGACCTCCGGCTTCCGGGCCGCCCCGCTCACCGCCTGGATCACCATCATCGCGATCGTGCTGATCACCGTCCTCTTCCGCGGCCTGATCGGGCGGCTCTCGATCCTGCTCGGGCGTGTTGGTCGGCTACATCGCAGCGCTCTTCCAGAGCCAGGTGAACTTCGAGGCCGTCGGCGCCGCCGCCTGGCTCGGCCTGCCGCAGTTCACCCTTCCCACGCCGGACCTCGGCGTCGCCGCCCTGTTCCTGCCGGTCGTGCTGGTGCTGATCGCCGAGAACGTCGGCCACGTGAAGTCGGTAGCCCTGATGACCGGCAAGAACTACGACAAGTCGATGGGACGGGCGCTGCTCGCCGACGGTGTCGCCACCACCCTCGCCGGCCTCGGCGGCGGCTCCGGCACCACCACCTACGCCGAGAACATCGGCGTGATGGCCGCCACGAAGGTCTACTCCACCGCCCTCTACTGGATCGCCGGCTTCATCGCGATCCTGCTGTCCTTCATCCCCAAGTTCGGCCAGGCGATCGCCACCATCCCGGCCGGGGTGATCGGCGCCGCCGGCACCGTGCTGTACGGCATGATCGGCCTGCTCGGCGCCCGGATCTGGATCGAGAACAAGGTCAGCTTCACCAACCCGGTGCACCTGATCCCGGCTGCTGTCGGCCTGATCATGGGCATCGCCAACTTCACCTTCACCCTCGGCTCGATGACCTTCGGCGGCGTCACCGTCGGCACCATCACCGCCCTCGCGCTCTACCACTTGATGAAGGCGATCGCGAAGGCCCGCGGCACCGCCCAGGACGCCCCGGTGAGCCCGGCCGACTTCGAGACCGTGCCGGTCGAGGAAGCACGCTAGTCGACGCCCGCTCCAGGACCCGCTTCGCTACGTTCCGGCCGGGACGCTACCCGTAGACAAGTAGCGTCGTGCATTACGGGTAGCGAGGCGCGCGCCTGGGAGGTCACCGCCTCGGCGAGCCTGGTGGGTGTTGGGCCTCGTGAGATCCGGATGAGGCGGCGGGCGGAGGTGGGCTAACTTGGCGCAGGTGTTGACTCCCGCCACCCGCATGGGCTTGTCGATCGCCGCGGCCGTAGGGGTCTACGGGATCTCCTTCGGCGCCCTGTCGGTGGCGGCCGGCCTCACGGTCTGGCAGACCTGCGCGCTTAGCGCCCTGATGTTCACCGGCGGCTCGCAGTTCGCCTTCATCGGCGTGGTGGCCGGTGGCGGGACGGGCGGCGCCGCCTGGGCTGCCGCGACCCTGCTGGGCGTGCGCAACGGCATCTACGGCATGCAGCTGAAGGCGCTGATCCGGCCGCCGGGGCGACTGATCCCGCTGATGGCCCAGCTGACCATTGACGAGTCGACCGCGACCGCCACCGCCCAGGACGATCATGACGAGCGCGTCCGGGGCTTCTGGACTGCTGGCCTCGGCGTCTACGTGCTGTGGAACACGTTCACCCTCGTCGGGGCGCTGGCGGGCAGCCAGATCAACGACCCGGGCGCCTGGGGGCTGGACGGAGCCGCGGTCGCTGCCTTCCTCGGCCTGCTCTGGCCCCGCTTGAAGGGTCGCGACCCGGTGGCCACGGCTGTGGTCGCCGCGCTGGCGACCCTGGTGGCGATGCCCTTCGTCCCGCCCGGTATCCCGGTGGTGCTGGCGGCGGCCGTGACGGCAGCCTGGTGGGCGCTGCGTCGGCGCAGGGAAGGAGCGGCATGAACCTGTGGTGGGCCTGGGTGCTGCTGGCCGCCGTCACCGCCTACGCCCTGAAGCTGTCCGGGTACCTGTTGCCCCAGTCCCTGCTGGATCGTCCGATGATTCACGAACTGGCGGCCGCCGTCACCGTCGGCCTGCTGGCTTCGCTGACGGTGATGAACACCTTCGGCACGAACGGCCCGGGGATCGGGCTGGACTCCCGCCTGCTCGCGCTGGTCGCCGGTGGCATCGCGTTGAAGCTGAAGTCGCCCTATATCGTGGTGGTGATCGTCGGCGCGCTTGCCGCTGCACTCGGCCGGCTGGCCGGCCTGCCCTGATCGGCCGGCTCGGCTCGCAGGGGATCAGCCTGCGCTGGCTCCGTCCAGCGCCTCATCGTCGGCAACGTCCGGAGCCGGACCGGCCGGCCTCGCCCGTCGCAACAGCAACGCCCCCCCGAGGAGCAGCAACAGCACAGCGAGGGAGTCGAAGCCGAGCATCACCCACATCCGTACCGCCGCCCGACGGACAAGTTCCGGGTCGGGGTCGTTGAAGCCGGAGGTCCCGAAGAGGTCCACCTTCCGGTCAAGGACCCACCAACCCCAGTGCATCGCCATGCCCACCACAACGGCGAAGACGCCGGGTGCCCACAGCGGCCGGTGCAGCCACCCGCCGACTGCCAGCCCGGCCAGCACCGCGAACGCAGTGATGATCTCCAGCCAGGCGAGCGTCAACAGCGCGAAGTAGAACCCGTTAGCACCGGCCTCCGCAACCGCGGCCGTCGTCATGGAGAGGTTCACCGCCCAGACCGCTGCTACCGCCAGCGCCATCACGATGGCGGCGATCCCTACCGTCCGGCGAAGGACCGGCAACCAGTTGATGTCGGCCAGATGCATGCGTCCATCCTGCTCCCCGAGCCGGTGGACCGGCTAATCGGTCCAGCTCACTCGCTCAGGAAGCCGGCCCCCAGCCACGACTCCGGAACCCCGAGGCCCTCCACCAGGGGCAGCGCAACCGGACGGAGTTCCGCGCAGAGCGCATTGACCTGGGCCCCGATGGCCTTGGCGCGTCCGGTGGAGATCCGGTTGTGCTCGAGGAACCAGGCCCGGTCATCGTTGATGCTGCTCAGTGCGTACAGGCTGCACAGCCGTTCCAGGGCCTTGCGGGCCGTAGGGTCGGTGCAGGCCTCGATGCCGGCGATGAAGGCTTCCAGGGTGACCCGCTCCAGATGCGCCCGCGCGACGAAGAGCATGTGGTCCTGCAGCCGGTTGACCGCATCGAATTCGCCCCGGGACGCCCGCCGCATTCTGCGCGCGAGTGACTCGAGGGAGTGCCGCTCGCGCTCGTCGAACGCCAGCGCGTGCCAGCCGCGGTCGACCAGGGCGAGGTCCTCGGGGCGGCGCCTTGCTGTGGCCACCAGCCGCTCGATCAGCACGTTGGCAGCGGTGCGTTCCAGCACGGCCTGGCCGACCACCCGTGCGGTCGCCTGGACCATCCCCACCCGGTCGAGGTCGCCCCAGACCTGCTTGTACTCGGTCAGCAGGGCCTTGGCCACCAGCTGCAACAGCACCGTGTTGTCGCCCTCGAAGGTGGCGAAGATGTCGGCATCGGCCCGCAGTCCGACCAGCCCGTTTCCAGCCAGGTAGCCGGCGCCGCCGCAGGCCTCCCGGCAGACCTGGATGGTGTCGTTGGCGAATCGGGTCGTCATTGCCTTCAGGCCGGCGGCCCGGGTCTCGAGTTCCCGCTGGTCGCGTTCGGTGTGCTCGCCGCCACCCTGGATGCGGACCAGGGCGGCGGTGAGCTCGTTCTGGGCGAACCCGAAGGCGTAGGATCTGGCGATCGCGGGCAGCAGCCGCCGCTGGTGGGTCAGGTAGTCCAGCAGGACGACGCCGTCCGGACGTCCGGGAGCTGTGAACTGGCGCCGCTTCAGCCCGTAACGGGTGGCGATGGACAGCGCCCGGCGCGCGGCGATCCCGCCACCGGCGGCGATACACACCCGGCCGCGCACCAGCGTCCCGAGCATCGTGAAGAACCGGCGGTTCGGGTTGTCGATCTCGGCGTGGTAGTTGCCGG
Source organism: uncultured Actinomycetota bacterium (assembly GCA_963848845.1). Taxonomy (GTDB): domain Bacteria; phylum Actinomycetota; class Actinomycetes; order Propionibacteriales; family Propionibacteriaceae; genus Propionicimonas. Next base: position 313,539 of record CAWKFH010000004.1, on the reverse strand, counting down.
CTGCGTCGACTCCGCCGTAGCGGTCCAGCAGCATCCGGCGCGGCACCCGGACCCGGTCGAAGCGGATCGTGCCGTTGTCGACGCCGACCAGCCCGCCCTTCAGGCCCTGGTCGCCGATTCCAATGCCCGGCAGGCCGCCTCCGTCGGCGTCCCGGATCGGCACCAGAATGGCGTGCACGCCGTGGTTGCGGCCGCGAACCAGCAGCTTGCCGAAGACCACAGCCAGGGACCCGTCCCTGGCCGCGTTGCCGATGTAGGCCTTGGTGGCTGCGGGAGTCTCGGAGTTCACCTCGAACTCGTCGGTCTCGGGGACATAGGTGATCGTGGTCTCGATCCCGGCAACATCGGAGCCATGGCCGAGTTCGGTCATGGCGAAGCAGCCGAGAGTCTTCATGCTGGCGATATCCGGCATGAACGTGTCGTGGTGCCAGCTGGTGCCGAGGTTGCTCACAGCTCCGCCGAACAGCCCGAACTGCACCCCGGACTTGATCAGCGTCGAAAGGTCCCCGTGGGAGAGCATCTCGAAGGCGAGGACCGCTGCGGCGGGGTCCGGGGTGTCGTCGGCCTTCGTGATGATGCCCGCGGCGCCGAAGCCGGCGGCGGACAGTTCGGTCAGCCTGGCCAACACCCAGGCCCTCGCCTCGTCAAGGGACTGGCCCGGCTCGCGGTGCAGGTTCTCGGCCGGGAAGGACGCCCGGGCTGCGGCACGCTCGGTTGCCAGCTGCCCGTCAAGGGCCCATCGCAGGGCGCCCCCGAGTTCGGTCAGCTGTTCAGCGGTGACCGGACTGCCGCTCTCTCCCCAGAAGTTCCGCCGTTCGCCACCGGAGCTCGGCTTCTCGCTCCCTGAACTCTTCCCGCTCCCCGAGCTTGTCGAAGGGTCCACCAACAGGGTCATGGCTGCTCCTTTAGTTGTGGTACGGCCGCCAGCCCGTTGGCCAGCGCGGGGGTGAAGAAGGCATCGATTCTGGCCAGCACTACGGCCTTGGGTTCGCGGTGCTCCGCCGCCATCCACTGGTCGGCAGCGGCCCGGATGAAGCCGACCAGGCCGTGACCCCACGTCGGGGCGCAGGCCGGGTTCTGACCTTGCCGGGACAGGTGCGCAGCGATCGCGCGGCTGACGTGGTCGCCGATCAGTTCCGGCAGCCCGCCCCAGGCGTCGATGGAGCCGCCGGGGTCGGCCTCGGGCGCCTTCAACACGAAGCGGTAGATCTCCGGGTCGCGCTCCACGAGGCCGAGGTAGGCGTCGGCGAGGTCGCGGGCAAGGATGGAGAGATCCCCCGGATCGGTGAGTTCGAGCGCGGCCTCCAGGTCGTGGTGGATGAAGTCGTGGACGCTGTCGACGACGGCCGCGTACAGCCCGGCCCGGTCCCCGAAGTGCCGGTAGATCACGGTCTTCGACGTTGCCGCCTGCGCGGCGATCTCGTCCATGCCGACCCCGGCGCCATGCCGGCGGATGGCCCGCAGGGCGTCCTCGACGAGGGCCCTTCGGCGGGCCTCCCGGTGTTCGACCCAGCGGCTGTCGCGACCGTCTGTGACCATGACCCAAGGGTACCCAGTACCAGACGTATCTGCTACCGTCGGTATCGGCTATTTTCGAGGAGGTTTTCGATGGCACTCCCCAAACCTGCAGGGGCCCGTACCCCAGTGATCGTCGGCGGCAACCGGACGCCCTTCGCCAAGGCCGGTGGCGCGTTCGCCTCCGCATCGAACGGCGACCTGCTGACCGCGGCGCTGGATGGTCTGGTGGCACGGTTCGGCCTGGCCGGACGGCAACTCGACGAGGTGGCCGCCGGGGCAGTGCTGAAGCACAGCCGCGACTTCAACCTCACCCGCGAGGCCGTGCTCGGTTCGGCACTGGCGCCAACCACCCCGGCCGTGGACCTCCAGCAGGCCTGCGGGACCGGCCTGGAGGCGGTCATCTACGTCGCCAACAAGATCGCCCTCGGCCAGGCCGATGTTGGCATCGGCGGCGGCGTCGATTGCACCTCCGACTCGCCGATCGCGGTCAGCGAAGGCCTTCGCCGGGCGCTGCTGGCCGCCAACCGCGCCCGGACCCTGCCGCAGCGGCTGCGGGCCTTCGCCGGGATCCGGCCGGGGCACCTGGCGCCGGTGGCCCCGCAGGTGGTAGAGCCACGAACCGGGCTGTCGATGGGTGAGCACCAGGCCGCGACCACGGCTGCCTGGGGCATCTCCCGGGAGGCCCAGGACGAGCTGGCCGCAGCCTCACACCACAACCTGGGCGCAGCCTGGGCCGCCGGCTTCTTCGACGACCTGGTGACCCCCTATCTCGGGGTGGCGCGGGACACGATCCTGCGTCCGGACACCTCGCTGGAGAAGCTGGCCGCGTTGAAGCCGGTGTTCGGCGAGACCATGACCGCAGGCAACTCCACCGCCCTCACCGACGGTGCGGCGGTCGTGCTGCTGGCCGAGCAGGGCTGGGCGGAGACGAACGGCCTGCCGGCGCTGGCCCGGGTGGTGGACGCCCAGGTCGCGGCAGTCGACCACACCATGGGCGACGACCTGCTGCTGGCTCCGGCCCACGCCGTCGCCCGGCTCCTGGCCCGCCAGGGAATGGGGCTGGGAGACTTCGAGCTCTACGAGCTGCACGAGGCCTTCGCCTCGACAGTGCTCGCGACCCTGGCCGCGTGGGAGTCTCCCGACTACTGCCGCGACCGGCTAGGGCTGGACGGTCCGCTGGGCAGCATCGACCGGAATCGGCTGAACGTGGCCGGATCGTCGCTGGCGGCCGGGCACCCGTTCGCCGCCACCGGCGGCAGGATCGTGGCCACGCTGGCCAAGCTGCTGCACGAACGTGGCCCCGGGGCTCGCGGGCTGGTGTCGGTCTGCGCCGCGGGCGGTCAGGGCGTCGTGGCGATCCTTGAGGCCGTGTGATGGCCGGACTGCTCGAGCGGGCGTTCAACTCGGGCCCGGGCCAGGCTGTGGCCGGCCTGCTCGGCCTGCCCGAACCGCCGCGCCTGCGCCGCGGAACGGAACTGCCCGCCGGCCCGGTGGTCCTGGCCTCCGTCGCCGGCTCCGGGCTCGTGGGCGCCAGCCTCGCCCTGCTCGGCATCGTCCCTGCCCAACCGGTGCTCGATGACTCGGAGGATCCCCCCGGCTATCCGGAACGGATCGGCGCGATCCTCGTCGACGCCCGCGGACTCGTCACCATCGACGGCCTGGAGAAGCTGCGGGCGGTCCTGCGTCCGGCTGCGAAGGCACTGGAGGGCTCGGGTCGGGTGGTGCTGGTCGCCGACGCCGAGGTGTCCGGCCCGGAGGCGAACGCCGTCCGCCAGGCCCTTGACGGCATCAACCGGACCGTTGGCAAGGAGTTGCGGGGCGGAGCCACCTCGAACCTGCTCTACGTGACGCCCGGAGTCGACCCATCCGACCTGACTTCGACCCTTTCCTTCCTGCTGGCGGGCCGGTCGGCCTTCGTCGACGGCCAGGCCTGGACTGTCGGCCCGGCCCGTAACGCCCTGCCCACCACCGGGGTGGCTTTCGACCTGCCATCGCCCCTCAGCGGACGGGTGGTCGTGGTGACCGGTGCCGCGCGCGGGATCGGCACCCAGATCGCTACCGTCGCCGCCCGCGACGGCGCCGCGGTGGTCTGCGTCGACGTTCCGGCGGCCGGGGAGTCCCTGGCCGCACTCGCGAACCAGCTGCGCGGGTCGGCCCTCCAGCTCGACATCACCAGCCCGGACGCCGGCGAGCGGATCGCGGCTCATGTGGCCTCCCGACACGGCGGGGCACCAATCCACGGTGTCGTGCACAACGCCGGGATCACCAGGGACAAGTTGCTGGTGAACACCGACGCGAAGCTCTGGGCCCAGGTCCTGCAGGTGAACCTGGCCGCGCAGCTGCGGATCAACCCGGTGCTGCTGGACGGCCGCCCGGGCGGGCTCGCCGACGGCGGCCGAATCGTCTCGGTGGCCTCCACCTCCGGTATCGCCGGCAACCGCGGCCAGGCCAACTATGCGGCTTCCAAGGCCGGGGTCGTCGGCCTGGTCCGCGCCCTCGCCCCCGAGCTTGCCGGACGGGGAATCACCGTGAACGCCGTTGCGCCGGGGTTCATCGAGACGGAGATGACAGCGAAGATCCAGTTCGTGCAGCGCGAGGTGTTCCGGCGCGCCAACAGCCTCGGCCAGGGCGGACGGCCGGTCGACGTCGCCGAGACCATCGGCTACTTCCTCGACCCGGCCAGCGGCGGGGTCTCCGGCCAGGTGGTCCGGGTCTGCGGCCAGAACCTGGTTGGTGCGTGATGACCGACCGCGCAGTGGAACTGCTGCCGGCGATGCCCCCGCTGGCGGTGCTGTTCGCCAAGGCACTGCTGCCGAGCTTCGACCGCGGCCAGGCCCGGATTCCGGGCACCACGGCCGTCGTCACCGGAATCCGGACCGATCCGGCTCGCCTGGCCGACTACGACCGGGTGTGCGGTTTCGCCCTGCGCGACCGGGTGCCGGCGACCTGGCTGCACGTCCTCACCTTCCCGCTGCACGTCCATCTGTTGTCCAGCGCTGGCTCCACCGTCCGATTGGCCGGAGTGTCGCACGTGTCCAACCGGATGCGGCTGCACCGCCCGGTCGCCGGCACCGAGGTGCTCGATGTGGCGGTGCGGGTGGACAACCTGCGTCCGCACGTGCGGGGTGCCCTGCTGGACGTGGTCGGCGAGGTCCGGGTCGGCGACGAACTGGTCTGGGACGGGACAAGCACCTATCTGGCGCCCGGTGCCGTCACCCCTGGCACGCCGGAGACGACCGGGCGAGCCGGGTTCACCCCAGTTCGGCCGATCGCAACCTGGCGGCTGCCGGTCCGGCTCGGGGTCGACTATCGGCGGGTCTCCGGCGACCCGAACCCGATCCACACCAACCGGCTCGCGGCACGAGCGTTCGGCTTTGCCCGGCCGATCATCCACGGCATGTGGACCCACGCCAGGCTGCTGGCGGCGATCGAGCCGCGTCTGCCGGAGGCCTACTCTGCCGAGGTCCGGTTCACCCGGCCGATCCTGCTGCCGGCCATCGTCGGCGCCTGGTGGCAACCCGAAGGGGACGGCTGGACGGGGGCGGTGACCACCACTGACGGCGCAAAGCCACACCTGCTGGCAACCATCCAGCACTGATTCCGCCACCGCCGGCCCGAGAAGCGTGCCCGCAGGGATGACGATCAGCCCTGAAGAGCCCTGCCCAGGGCGTCCAGTTTCCGTTCGACCGCTGCCAGCCGCTCGCCCAGCTCACCGGGAACATCGGCGGACGCGGTGGTGCCGGCCGCCGCCGCTGCCGCTGCCCGACCCCGCACGAACTTCAGGTAGCCGATCGCGATCGTGACCGCCAGCGCGACCGCCACCACGACGAACCGCAGGACGCTGGCTGTGGAGCTGACCGTCATGCCCACCGCGTAGATCATGGTGAACACCCCGCCGAGGAGCAGCCCGTTGGAGAGCACGGCCTGGCTCTCCGGAAGGAACAGGGAGATCGCAAGGACGAGCGTGGCACAGACCAGCAGGATGATGCCGGTGGTCAGCTGCCAGCTGGCGAACTGCTCGGGCCGACCATCCACGTAGCTGGGCTCGGGAAAGAAGGTGTTCACCCCGATCCCGACGAAGGCCACCACGACGAGGCCGAGGAAGAAGGCGAAGATGATCTGTAGCGCAGTGTTGGTCTTCATGGCCTGACCCTAGTTCGTCCTCCGGGGCGGCGCAGCGGGAATAGGCTGCAAACAAATGGGTGTCGGCCTGCGGCGGGATGACCGCAGGCGCAGCCAACGGCAGGAGGAGCCATGAACGACGCGCAGCTCGCCAGGGTCGGGCGGGACCAGGGTTTCGTGGCCGCACTCGACCAGTCCGGTGGCAGCACGCCGGGTGCCCTGGCCCGGTACGGCATCGAGGAGGGCGCCTGGTCGTCCCAGGCCGGGATGTATGAGTTGATGCACTCCTTCCGGACCCGAATCATCACCAGCCCAGCGTTCACCGGCGACCGGATTCTTGCTGCCATCCTGTTCGAGCGGACGATGGAGCGCGACCTGGACGGACTCGGCATCCCCGACTACCTGTGGCAGCGCAAACAGGTGGTGCCCTTCCTCAAGGTCGACCGCGGGCTGGTTGACGAGGCTGACGGCGTCCGGCTGATGAAACCCATCCCTGACCTCGACGGCCTGCTGGGCCTCGCCCGGGTGCGGAACGTGTTCGGCACCAAGATGCGTTCGGTGGTGCTCACCGGCAACCAGCGCGGCATCGACGCAGTGCTCGACCAGCAGTTCGAGTTCGGCGAGCAGATCCTGGCCGCCGGGTTGATGCCGATCCTCGAGCCGGAAGTCGACATCCACGCCCCGGACAAGTCGGTGGCCGAGGCGATGGTCACCGCGGGCATCATGGACCGGCTGGCCCAGCTCCCGGCAGACCAGCGGGTGATGCTGAAGCTGACCATCCCGACTGAGACGAACCTGTACCTCGAGCTGATCGGCCATCCGCGGGTGCTGCGGGTGGTTGCCCTCTCCGGCGGCTACTCCCGCGAGGAGGCCAACCGGCTGCTCGCGGCCAACACCGGACTGATCGCCAGCTTCAGCCGGGCCCTCACCGAGGGGCTGCTGGTTTCGATGTCGGACGCCGAGTTCGATGCTGCCCTGGCGGCGTCCATCGGCTCGATCTACGCGGCCTCGATCACCTGACCGCTTTCCCGGCGTGGCCAGAGTCGCCGAGGAGGCACACGTGAATGCTCGCGAACCGGCTGGGGAGTCCCGGCCGCAGGAACCGGCGACGGGTTCTGGCGCGCCGACACCTGGGCACTGGGCCGTCGTGGTCAATCCGACCAAGTTCGACGACCTGGCTGCGGTGCAGGACCGGTTCTCGCGACTGTGCGCCGGCCACGACTGGCCCGAACCCGGCTGGTACCAGACCACCGTTGATGATCCCGGCGAGGGCCAGACCCGGCAGGCAGTCACCGACGGTGCGATCCTGGTCTGCCCGCTGGGCGGGGACGGCACCGTCCGCAGCGTTGCCGCCGGTCTGATCGGCTCAGGCGTTTCGATGGGACTCCTGCCCGGCGGGACGGGCAACCTGTTAGCCCGCAACCTGCGACTGCCGGTGGATGACCTCGAAGCCGCCCTCACTGTTGCCCTGACCGGACGCGACGTCCACATCGACGTCGGGGAGGTGAGCTGGGACGGCGGCAAGCCGGCGGTGTTCCTGGTGATGGCGGGCATGGGGCTGGACGCGGAGATGATGGCCGGCGTCGACGAAGGGCTGAAACGTCGGGTGGGCTGGCTCGCCTACGCGGTGTCCGGCGCCCGGGCGCTGTTTCGCCTTGGCTTCGCCGTCCGGGTACGGGCGGCCGAGGAGCGGGTGGTCAGCCAGCATGCCCGCGCCGTGGTCGTCGGCAACTGCGGCGAACTCGCCGGCGGCCTGCAACTGATGCCGGAGGCCTCGCTCACCGACGGGCGGCTGGACACAGTGCTGGCCTCGCCCAACTCGATCGCGGCCTGGCTGGCGCTCGGCCTGCACGTGGTTACCGCCCGGCGGCGCGGGCACCCGAACCTGGTGCGGCTGGTCTCCGAACGCGTCCAGGTGGCTGCGCGGGAGCTGGTGGAGGCTCAACTCGACGGCGACGCGGTCGGTCGACGGCGGTTGATGACCTGCACAGTCCAGCCCGGCGCCCTGCCGGTGAGGCTGCCGGCGGAGCGCTGAGCCGACCGATCGACGTCGAGACTCGCCGGGCGAACTGATCGCTTTGGCTTGTTCCCCATTGCGGGGGCATGCCGTAGTGTTTCCTTCGTAGTCGCTGTACCGGCTCACTTCCCAGCCGGGAAGTGAGCCAAGAACTCCATCGGGGGGTGCGGGGACAACATGTCGGTCCCGGCAGTCGGGACCGCACCCACAAGAAGGAGTTTTTGAATGGCCACTGGCACCGTGAAGTGGTTCAACGCCGAGAAGGGCTTTGGATTCATCGCCCCGGACGGCGGTGGGCCGGATGTTTTCGCCCACTACAGCGCGATCGCTACCTCCGGGTTCCGCTCGCTCGAAGAGAACCAGAAGGTGCAGTTCGAGATCACCCAGGGTCCCAAGGGTCCCCAGGCCTCAAACATCACCCCTCTCTGATCAACCATCCGACCGGCCCTCTCGCTTCGGCGAGGGGGCCGGTTGCTTTCCCCTGTCTGCAGAACCCGCTCGGCGCGGCGAGATCGCGGCACTCTGGGAGAATCGCCGCATGCCAAGCGACGTCTTCTGCCAGATCATCGCCGGAGAAGTGACCGCTGCCGAAGTGTGGCGCGACCAGCACGTGGTGGCCTTCCTCGACCACCGTCCGGTGTTCAAGGGGCACGTCCTGATCTGCCCCACCAGCCACGTCGAGACCTTGCTGGACCTGCCCGATCCGCTCCTCCAGCCGCTCTTCGGTGTCGCCCGGACGATCGCCGGTGCGATGCGACCAGCTTTCGGTGCCGAAGGGACGTTCGTTGCGGTGAACAACGTGATCAGCCAGTCGGTTCCGCACCTGCACGTCCACGTCGTCCCCCGGTCGAAGGGGGACGGCCTGCGCGGGTTCTTCTGGCCCCGCACCCGGTACGCGGCCGGCGAGGAGGCCGAGCACGCCGAACGGCTGCGCAGAGTGCTGGAAGACCGCTGACGAAACTGTGGCCGAATCTGCCCTCGGTGGGCCCACTGTCACCCGGCGAGGGGCCTTTCCGGCCGCGGCCCACGATGCGAGACTCAAGCGTCCAGCAGAGGGGGGGACTAGATGAGTGGGCGATTACTGCGACGATTGACAGCGGTCGTGACCGGTGTCGCGTTGTCGACCGGGCTCCTCACCCTGACGACTCCGCCGGCAGAGGCAGCCACCTTCGCCGTCTCCGTCACCGCTTCCGCAACCACCGTGAAGGTCGGCGGCAAGATCACCTTCAGCGGGGCTGTCTCCCCCAAGCCCTCGAGTCGCACCCTCTACCTGCAGCGGCGCTACGTGGATTCCACCGGCTGGAGCACGGTCAAGAAGTTCTCCGCGGCCAGGACCGGGAGGTACACGGTCGCGACCGGCTTCGGCAATGACCGCGATCGCTACTACCGGGTCTACAAGCCGAAGACCTCCACGCGGAAAGCCGGCTACTCGAATGCGGTCCGGGTGGCGGTCAACCCGGTCGCTGAGCCGCTGTCCGGCGGCCGCAACGTCACGATCGTCGGTTCAGGGTTCACCGGCACAACCAAGGTAACCGTGACTCCGCAGGTACCGGCCGCCCACATCGCAGACGGCACGGGTGCCCTCCCGGAACTCCTCGCGACCTTCTCGGTGACCGACGACAACACGATCGAAGTGACGCCACCGGCGAGTCTCGGCGGGACCAATCTGGTCCGGATCTACACGCCCACCAAAACGGTTGTAACAAAGCTGACCTACGCCAGGACCAGCAGGAAGGCGTCGACGTTCGAGAAGGCGGTCCTCGATCAGGTGAACCTCCGTCGTGCCAAATCGCAGACGTGCAACGGCAAGTCCATGCCAGCCGTGCGGTCGGTTGCCTGGGACGGCGAACTCTCCGATCTCGCGCTCTCCCACGCCCGTGACCTCGCCGCCCGGCAGGACGTCTACAAGGGTCTCGATCACGTCACCTACGGGCTCAAGGAGTTCATCCACCGCTTCGTCGCCGCCGGGTTCACCACGGGCGGCCTCGGCGAGGATCTTGCTCTCTCCCCCGTCGATTCCTCGGCCACACAGGTGGTTGCCCAGTGGATGTCCAGCAAGAGTGGTCACTGCGAGTCGGTGATGGGGAAGAGCTGGGTGAAGGCCGGCGTCGGAGTCGCTTCGGGAGACTGGAACGGACAGGCCTCGATCTTCACCAATCTCGACCTCCGTTCCTGATCCGGCGGCTACGCCTGGCCGGATGGAGACCGAGCCCACCATGGACGACCGGGCACACCAGAAGTAGCGTTGTTGCGGATCTTCCGTGTCGCAAGGAGGCGCACATGTCCGGACTGAATCCGCACCTGGAAACCATCGAACCCTGGGTAAGTGCCGGGATCAGGAAGGTGGTGCCGATGGCTGAGTTGCAGCAGGTCTTCCCCTCGACCTTCGAGGAGGTCGCGGCACAGGTCTCCGCGGCAGGAGGCCGGGTGATCGGCCCCGCCTACGCCCGCTACTTCGGGATGCCCGCGGACACCGTCGACGTGGAGATCGGCTTCGGGATCGACCGTCCAGTCGCCGCAGCCAGCCTGGCCGTCAACGAGCACCCGGCGACGCAGGCGGCCATCGGCACCCACGTCGGCCCCTACGAACTGCTGGAGCAGAGCTATGGCGAGCTGATGCCGTGGCTGGCCGGCCAGCACCTGAAGCTGGCCGACTCCATGCTGGAGTTCTACGACAGCCCGCCCGAGGTCGACCCCGCCGAGACCGTCACCCGGCTGGTCTTCCCGCTGGCCTGAGTGGCCGCCCGGGACAGCGAACCGATGCCCCAACGGATAGGGTGCGACCCTGACGCGCCTACCACCGGATGAGCCGATGCCTGAGCAACCGCCTTCCCCGACGAACCCGACCGGTTCGGGCTCGCCGGCCTACCTGACCGGGCTGCTGCTGGCCGGGCGACTCGTGGTCGCCGTAGGTGGTGGTCACGTCCACGCCCGGCGCGTGCCGAAACTTCTGGCTGCCGGCGCGGACGTGGTGGTGGTGGCTCCCGAGTTGCACCCGGACCTGGCCGGGCTGGCCGCGTCCGGACGGCTCACCTGGCACCAGCGGGCCTTCACCGAGGCCGACCTCGACGGGGCCTGGTACGTCCTGGCGGCGACCGACGACCCGGCCGTCAACGCCCGGGTAGCCGAGGCAGCCGAGGCGCGGCACACCTTCTGCGTCCGGGCCGACCGGGGCGAGGCCGGTTCGGCGTGGACGCCGGCGACCGCCACTGTTCCCGGCGCGACCATCGCGGTGCAGGCCGACCATGACCCACCACATGCAAGGGCGCTGCGGGACCGGCTGGTTGAACTGCTCGGGGCCGAAGGTGAGTGAGGAGCCGTCCGGACCGACGGCGAGCGGTCGGGTGATCCTCGTCGGCGGCGGCCCCGGGGACCCCGACCTGCTCACCATCGGCGGGCTGAGAGCCCTGCAGGAAGCTGACGTCGTCCTGTACGACCACCTCGCGCCGCTGGCCTGCCTGGGCGAGGTTCGGCCCGGCACTGTGCTGATCGACGTCGGCAAGGTCCCGCGCGGGCCGCAGACCACCCAGGAGGACATCAACGCCCTGCTGGTCGAGCATGCTTTGCAGGGAGCCACCGTCGTCCGGTTCAAGGGTGGCGACGGCTTCGTTTTCGGCCGTGGCAGCGAGGAGTGGCAGGCCTGCGCCGAGGCCGGCGTTCCCGTCCGGGTGATTCCGGGGGTTTCCTCGGCGATCGCCGGGCCGGAACTGGCCGGCATCCCGCTGACCCACCGGGGGCTCAGCCAGAGCTTCACCGTCGTCTCCGGCCATCTGGGGCCCGACCATCCGGCGTCCATGGTCAACTGGGACTGCGCTGGCCACCGGCGGCGGCACCATCGTGATCCTGATGGGAGTGGCGCACCTCGGTGAGATCTGCACCGGGCTGATCGCCCGCGGGCTCGCGCCGGACACCCCGGCTGCCATCGTCGCCCGGGCCACGCTGCCGGGCAGCCTCGTGGTCACCGGCACAGCTGAGTCCCTCCCCGGCCTGGCCGAGGAGGCAGGCGTGGAGCCACCCGCGCTGACCGTGATCGGTGCGGTCGTAGGTCTCGGTCTGCGCGACTGAGGAACCAACCACGAGCCTGAGGAGGCCCGCGAGGAACGAGCGAGTCGTCACGGAGGGCCGGTCCCCGGTTTCGTCGTGCCAGCGCGGCGATGCTAATCTGAACGGGCTGTTGAGGCACCTGGGGCTATGGCGCAGTTGGTAGCGCGTCTCGTTCGCAATGAGAAGGTCAGGGGTTCGAATCCCCTTAGCTCCACCATGAAACCCCTAGTCAGCTAGGGGTTTCGCCGTTTCCGGACACTCCCTTCGCCATGACCGCGCACCACCAGCCTGATCCAGGCGGCCCCGGTGACGCAGCCAGGTTGGGTTTGGACGCCTTTGGTTGCACAGGAAGGTCCCCAACTCGGGCAATCACATGCGTCCGCGAGTACCGACCCATCACCAGCCGAACGTCACCCTGCCGACGTCGAATTCCTGCAGCGTCAACGCCATCGCCTCATAGCCCGGTATCGATGTGCGCAAGACCCTGCATGCCGAGACGATACGGCTCCTCATAGGCTGCCCGTCAGTCATTCCCGCCCAGGGCGATGTATCGGTCGACCACGCACTTGGGACGCAGGGCTGCTGCGCTCGCCCAAGTGGCGCGGGCGGCACGAACAACGAGACAGCCGACCGATAGCGTGCTTCAAGGCGACCCGAAGGAGAACTGGCGTGGAATGGGAACGGATCCTTGCGGCGGTACTCGCCGGGTTCACCCCGGTGCTTCCACAACTCATCGGGATCGCTGCGCTGGTGATCGTCCTTAGCTGCCCGATGCCGGGAAGAGGCCCGCGCATGTTCCAGGCCCAGGATCCTTGGCGGCTGTTCAAGTACGAGGCGCGCCGGGTGGTGATGTCTCGTGCCGGCCACAGATGTGAAGGCTCGGTCTTCCTGGCCTGGGGTCGCTGCAGCGAGGTCGCGGCCGAGGCCGATCACGTCTACCCATGGACTCGAGGCGGGCCCACGACCACGAGCAACGGGCAAGCGCTGTGCCGCGGACACAACCGGCGCAAGGCAGCGATGCGGCCGCCGTGGTGGTACCTCCTGGCGCTTGAGCACAGACGCCGATCGTACTTCCCAACGGGAACTGACATGCGGGTCACGGCCTCGATGAGCGCCGCCGAACGCGAAGCACACACCAACGGCCTCCAACGAAAGCCCACGCCCTAGGCAATCGCCGACGCACTGCTGGCGGCAGTTGCGCGCGTTTGGCGATTGCCCGACATATGCAGGTGTGGTTGTCACCAGGCAGCAATTCTGCCGGGGACCTGACGGGACGCACGGATTCGACAATTCATTGTTGACCGAGGTCACCTGCGGATTGGGGGTGTCTGTGAGCCAGGCATGTCGAAGGCTGACCGTTCTCCTGATGGGTCTAATGCTTCTTGCCGGCTGCGTGGCGGAGCCGGCGCCCGTCTCGCCCCGGTCGGTCTCGTCTCCGGCCGGTCTCGACGGGGTGGCACTTCAGCAGCAGATCGAGGACTTCATCGGCACACAGCCGGCCCCGATGGACAATCTCCGTGCGGTCCTAATGATGGTGGACGGACGGGCCAAGCTGGAGTACTACCGTCACGGGTTCACCGCCGGCGATCACGAGCATCTCTGGTCGGTCACCAAGAGCGTGGTTTCAACGCTGGTGGGCATCGCGATCGGCGAAGGCCTGATTCCGAATCTGGATACCTCGCTGAAGGATCTGCTGCCGGAGTACCGGAACGTGATGACAGCACCGGCAGCGAGGGTCACGCTGCGCCAGCTGATGAACCACACCAGCGGGTTCGTAGGAGACGACTCCCCGCTTCAATGGACGTTCGCCACTCGCAAAACCGACCCGGTGGCCTGGACCCTGTCGAAGGAGGAGGCCCAACTCAATCCCCCAGGGACCGTCTTCCGGTACTCCAGCCTGGGCGCCCATCTGGTCGCTGCCGTGCTGTACAGCGCCCTTCAGCGCGATCCCAGGACCAAGGGCCAGTCGATCCTCGACTACGCCCAGGTCAGACTGTTCGACCCGCTCGAGATCACCACCCGACCCGCGGTCCAGGTCACCGGCTTCTCTGACACCGACCCGGAATTCGACGGGCCCGGGTTCGGCTGGGCGCGGGCCCGGAAGGTGGAGTTGGGCGGGTGGGGCTTGCGGTTCACTGCCCCAGACATGGCCAAGCTGGGCCAGCTGTACCTCGACGACGGCATCTGGCAGGCGGCTCGGCTCCTGCCCGATGGTCTGGGTCGCCGAAGCCACGGCACCCGGCTCGGTGGGCCCCGTCGGGCTCTTGTGGTGGCGCGAGTGGGAGGGCGGTTTCGCGGCCCGCGGCTTCGAGGGACAGCGGATCGTGGTCATCCCCGACAAGAGGGCCGTAATCATCACCCTCTGCGCCACCAATCACGGCGACTACCTGTTGGATGAGGTCGACGATCTCATCGGGACCGTCATCCGGCCCGCCGTAGGCTGACTCCAGAACTGAACCGACTCTCAACCGGGCCTATCATTCCTGGGACCCCGCGGGCCGGCGAGAGTCGAGGCCCCGAATCGCACCTCGTTCCCCCCGACTTGGACGAATCGTGGGAGGCATCTCGCCCGCGCCGCTGGTGGTGAGCCGGGCAATCAGCGGCGGCTTCACCCACTCTGACTATCCGCCAGGCGAGGTAGGTGCGCGGCCCTGGGAGGTGGTGCCATCGCGATCATGGGGCGGCCATGAGGTACGGCCGTTGGTGGCGCCGAGCACACTGAGTTGGATGTACCGAGAAACGCGAGTCGCGCACAACGCGGCAAAATGCGTGCGTCTTGTCGTGGGTCGACCGGCGAAGGTTCAGTTGGCCATGGGTGCGCAACTGTCCCCGCCCTCGTCGACGAAAACGCTGCGTTGTGCTCTTGGCCGTTCCTGGGAATCCAGGCGCTGCATGGAGGTGAGTTGACGGCGTCCACTCCGGGACCCGGCCGCGGCGCGACCCTCGCCGCGCGGATTCCGTTGGTCGACGCGGGCTGACCCGGGCGGGGCTCCGCTCAGCCCGCGGCGCACTCCTTGTTACCGGGCATCGGGTTCACCGCCAGAATCCGCTTGGTTCCTGACACCAGCCAACCTGCGCCGGGGTTGTTCAGGGCAGCTTGGTACAGGCTGCCAGCCTGTTGGCCGGTGAGCACACCACAGGCGACCCAGCGGCTCCTGCTCGCCGGATGCAGGAAACTCGCCGGCGCGGGGCCAGGCCAGTCAACGGTCGCCGGCCCGCTGTCCTGACCCGGGTCCAGCTCGAAGACCGTCACCTGATCTGGGGTGAAAGCGGTCCGGGCGGCATCGCCCGCCAACGCCTGCGCCTGCTCGATCAGCGAGCGTAGTGCGTCTCGGTTCGCGCGCTGGGTTGAGCTGAGCCGGTTCTCGAACTGCGGGTAGAGAGCGTACGCACTCGCGGTGGCCGGGCCCTTCTCCCCGTGCACTGTCACCATCGTCGAATCGAGGTCCGTGACGTCGGGCCTGCCAAAGTCGGTTGCGGCGCCGACCAGCCCGCTCGCCTCGACCCCGGCCACGAAGGTTGCCACCACCATCGGATCAATACGTGCCACGTCGTAGCGGGCCGGCACGGTGCCGTGTGTCGAGCCCTGCGCTGTGACAATCCGGCCATCGCCGTAGATCACCAAGGACGGCGACTCCAGGACGTACACCACCGGCGGCAGCAGCCCGCCGCCGCCGGCCATCGCCTGGAACACCACCCGGTCCGCCGGCAGTGGTGCCGTCGGTGTCGGAGTCACCTGGGGCGAGCAGCCGGTGAACGCCAGCCCGAACAGCAACACCAACAGGCAGTGCATCCGCGTGCCCATGGAAGGCGTCCCTTCTGTCGATCCGATCCTAAGACGGATCTTCGACAGACACGTCCCCGGGGCAGTGATCGCCAGTCCACGGCCGCTTCACTGTCAGGTGTCATCGCGGGACCAGGCTTCATGTTGGTACTGATGGTCATGTTGACTCCTCGATCCCGCACCGCAGCACCTGAACGGGTGTCGCCTGTCATCAGCAGGGGACCGCGGTAGCGGGTCTTCTGCCAGGTTCATGGGACCACTTGGATTGCCAGTCATGGGACCACCCGGCGTGTCTTGCTGGGGGTTCACTCCTCGGTGGTCTTGACAACGCGCGCTGTTCGGCAGGATCGGCCGCCCGGACGTGCGGCATGAGCGAGCTTCTGGTCGGGGGCCGCGGTGCCTCTGGAACTGGGGCTGAAGCTCGGGTGATCATTTGCCCGCTGACGGGACCCGACCAATCAGCTGCTCGGTTGAAGCTGCGATCCAGCACGATTCAACCGGACTGCGCCAGCAATGATCAGGCCAGCCGAGACGATCGTGATCGCGTGGCTGAGGATCAGGTCCATGGTGGCTAGGCGGACTATTTCCGGCGTGGCGTTCGTGGAACTCTTGGTCCCCCACAGGTCGAGTGATCCATCCAGCAACTTCCAGGACGAGTACGCGATCAAACCGGCTCCAATCAGCACCAGCGTGCGCCGACCCGGCCGTTCTTCCTTCGGCCAACTGACGATCAGCAGGATGGCCATCGACCCGCTGATCGCGACCAGAGTCCACCACAGCACTGAGCTCGACAGGATGACAACGTCGGCGAACGCCTGCATGTGGACAAGGACGGTGCCGAAGCCCGGAACTTCGTACGGGAAGGAGCACTAGGCGCCGGGAGCCACGGACGAGCGATCGAGGAGTCGGCTCATCCGGCACGGGCCACCTCGGTCACGCGAGTCTGAGGACTGCGCCCGCCCCGCTAGCATCCCGCCTCGGCAAGATCGACCGCGCTGACCGCGGCAAGAGCGGATGTCTTGCTGGCCGGTTCATGGCAGGGCTGGCCTGGCTCGGGGTCAGCGCCGTCCGCGTCGGGTCTGCGTTGGCTGGCCAGGTTCGTACGGTCGCCGCCCTCGCGCGGCGGCCGGGCCGTGCCTAGGCTTTCGGTGTGGGGGGAAGGTCGAAGCTCTGGCTGCTGTCTGCGGCCCTGATCGCGGCTGGCGCCGCCCTGGAGGCGGCCGCTGTCATGCTCTACTGGCGGCCGTGTGCGGGAAGCATGCTGAATGGCAGCATCTGGCGCGGCTACCGGTATGAGTCGGAGTTCACCGCGGAGTGCCTGGCCGCGATGGACCGGGCGTCGATGTTCGTCCTCCCTCCCCCGGGCTCGGGCTGGACGCTGATGGGTTCGCTGGGCGCCGCGGCGGCCGTCGTTCTGGCGGCGGCCTGGCTGGTGCTGTTGCCTGCACTGCGGGTCCCGATGGTGGTCAGGCTGGCCGTCGCGATACCTGGAGTCCTGGGGATCGCTCTTGTCGTCAACGCGGTCGTGTTGTCGTTCGGTCCGGAACTGGCTGACGATGGGCTCGGCCGTGCACTGGCGGTTCTGGGCGATGTGACGATGCTGCTCGCCTTGATCGCTATCGGTGCGGCCGGGGTGGCTGGGCTGCTGCTGGCCCGCGTCGCAATCGTGGCCCTCACAGCGACGTCGACCGGTCTGGTCCACCAAACCGCCGAGTACATTGTGGCGGGTACCCTCAGCGACGCCAACTGGGACGCTCCGCCGGGCTCCGGCTACTTCACCGTCGTGATCTGCCTGCTAGCGGCCATCGCAACAGTGCTGTTCTGGTGGCTTGAGAACCACGCAACCCCGGTGCCGGCGGCGTCGCCAGCCAGCGCGGCGCCGTCAATCGCCGGACTGCTGACGACCCGTCCACGAGAAAGAACTCGCGGTCGGCGTGCATAACAAGCAGATCCGGTCGTATCACGTGCATATCCCCGAGGAGCGTGCGCACGTCGGGAGTTCCGGTCGTTTGCGGCAAGCCTTTTCGGCGTGGCTAGGCGACCATCGCATGCTGATGCGCTCGTCTCCTACCGCTTGTCCCCCGGGTGCTCGGCTCGTGGGCGGGCTGGACTCTCTGGCTCGTTGTCCTGGCGGCCGAGCGTCTACCTCAGTTGCCGTGTTGCTCCTGGCGTGTGCCCGGCCAAGGTGCTGCGTCTGCCGCCGGTCAGGCAGGCCCCTCGCGTCCTCACCGTGCCGGGCGGCCCGCTACGACGGGGCGTTCCGAGCCTGGCTCCGACGTGAACCGACAACGGCTCCACCGACAGTTGTACCGGGCCGGGCGGACAGTGCTCCGGTCGGCTGTGCGCGCGAACTACTCTCAGGCGACACGGGTAGGAGGAAAGGTGAGCGGGAGTTGATGGATGCCTATGCAGGTAGGGCGCGCACGCCGCGCGGGGTGATGGTGCTGCGGACCCTCGCCATGCCGAAGGACACCAACCCGTGGGGCGATGTGTTCGGGGGCTGGCTTCTTTCCCAGATGGACATCGCGGCCGGCCTCATGGCGGGAGAAGTCGCCCGGGGTCGGTCCGCCACGGTCTCGGTGCAGAACGTCGTTTTCCACAGCCCGGTGGCGGTGGGGCACACCATCTGTATCTACGCGGATCTCATTCGGGTGGGCCGTACTTCCATGGAGATCGCTCTGGAGGTGTGGGCGCGAGATGTCGTGCACGTGTACGAGCCGGAGCGGGCCTTCGTCGCGGAGGGCACCTTCCACTACGTTGCCGTGGACACCAACGGACGGCCCCGGCCCGTACCTGCCGATGCGAGATCGCTGGTGCGAGCGGCGGCGGAGGCCGACTCCGCCGAGGGCGGCCGCTCGCTCTAGTTCCGCGCCCGCGCGCGGGGCCGAAATCGGCATCTACCTGGGTGCACCGGGCGGCACCGCGCGGCAGGGCGCGGCCCCCGGTGGCCTGATCCGGGGGAGCCGTCGCCCTCGTCAGCCCATGTCGCAGCGTCGCCGGCCAACTCAGGCGGGCGGCCACGTGGACGCCCCGCCGTGGCTGCGCCGCTATTGCGATTCGCTCGACCCGTACGCTCAGCTCTTCCCGCAACGACCGAACCGCGATGGCCTTTCCTGATGGCCACCGGTCATCGGTGGGGCTTCAGGTAGCTGCGTGTGCGTCCCTCCAGACGGAAGGCCTTGCCGGTGGCCAGGGTTCGACCCTCATCGGCATGATGTTTGTTTACAGCACACGCAGCGCCGGCGCTGGCGACGCATCTGCCGGAACAACCGGCTCTGATCGCGCACCACCCGCGCACCACCAGGACGAGATCAGGGGCCGTCAAAGGGGGTCTGGCGCACCCTCGCTGAGCGAGAAACCACCGCGTCACGGCCCGTGGGTCTCGTTCGCAATGAGAAGGTCAGGGGTTCGAATCCCCTTAGCTCCATCGGGTGAATCTGCTGCTGACTAGTGGATTCGTTGCCGTCGGCCCCCATCTCCTCCTCGGCGCGCCCGCCGCTGCGCACCACCCGAGCCACATCGGGGACCAACACCGATGAGTCCACGACGAGACATGCCCAAACGGCCCTTCTGCGAGCAGCACCCCGAGGTCCACGAAACCCCGATGGATTGGCTCACCAGAGGGCGCGGGCGATACGCGGCAAGGCAGTGCGTCTTGCATGGCGGCTTGTTGGGTCGCCTGGTGCGTGATCCGGCTGGGCGGCTGGCCTGGTCAGTGCCGCGGATCGCGGACGGCGGCCAGGAACAGTGGCCATGCCGTTTCGGTGTGGGAGATCGTCAGCAGGAAGGGGCGGTCGAAGTGCAACTGGTGGTCGGGCACCGGTGCGGCCGCCTCGCCGACGCCGATCTCGGTCACCGCGGCCGCCACCGTCCCGTCCTCGTCGACCTGGAGGACGGCCTGTTGAACGGCCTGCAGCACGCACAGGTCGCCGGGGCCCATCCCGGACAGGTCGGGGGCGTCGGCACAGAGCACCGGGGCACCGATCGCGGGCAGCACATCCAGCAGGTTGAGGGTGTCCGGACCAATGTCGAGAGTGGGCAGGGTCAGGTCGATCAGTTCCGGCGCGGCGGCATCGAGCGCTGCTGACACCTCGGCGAGGAGTTCGGGGGTGGCCTGGGCGGGATCGGTCCCCTGGGGCGGCAGCAGGACGTCGGCGTGGAGGGCCTCCACGTACGGCAGTCGGACCGCCCGCCAGCCTGCGACCTCGGCGTAGGCGAACGAGGTCATGGCGGCCATCGTCTCGGTGTCCACCGCGCTGCCGTTGGGCAGCGTGAACGGTCGCCGGGCGGTGGCGTGGTGCTCGAACGGTGTCTGCCAGCGGGCGGCGAGCAGGATCGCGTCCTGCAGCACCAGCCGCAGGTCGGGGTTGGGCTCGATCGCTGTCTTCTCGATTAGTCCGCCGGTGTGGTGCCGGATCCAGGCGCTGAGGACATCCATCCCGGCCTGCGAGCCGAGGTCGGTCCGCTGCACGCCGGCGTCGAAGACGTCCGCCAAGGCGTCGAGGTAGGCGGGGGAAACCTCGAAGCCGTCATCGGTGACGATCCGGCTCGCGAGGTGGATGATCGGCCGCTCCGGTAGCTCCTCAGCGGTGGCCGCAGCAGGATCGCCGTCGTTGGCCAAGAGGGCACCCCGGAGCGCGGCGAGCGCGTCCCGCCGGTCCTCGCCGGTCGCGCCGAGCGCCGCGTCCAGAGCGGCCAGCGTCGAACCACGGGCACCCTCGGTGAGCATGCCGAGCGCGAGAACCAGGCTCGAGGGCGACACCACCGTGTTGGTGTCGCCAGGTGCGAGCCTGAGGGAGGTGGTGCCGATCCGGCGGGTCGCTGCGACGACGTCGGGAAGCGCCGCGGCATCACCGACCGGCACGAGCCGCGCGCTCACACCATCAGCCCGCAACAGTCCGGCATCCGGATCACCACCAGCGCACCCGGTAGCAGCGAGCGTTCCAACGAGGACCAAGCCGACCAACCCGGCGCGGAACAGTGGACTCATACCTCCTCCACGCCCGCGGCCACCACTACGTTGCAGCTCCATCCCGCAAACCCCCACAACTCCTGCCTCCAGGCCCTCACGACTGAACGAGGCCAGCAAGGCTCCGCGACGACGAGGCCGCGAACCACCAAGCCATCATCCCGCCCAACACCACGCCAACGGCGGCATGAGCGGATAGGGGTAGCGACCTGCCGGTGGTGAGCGACGATCGCGGTCTCCCTCTCGGCGGGTCTTAGGCTTGCCTGATGAGTCGCGTTGTCCTGATGTGCGGCCCGGCAGGATCGGGGAAGTCGACCCTCGCGCGGGAGCTTGAGCGCAAGGGATGGATACGGCTGTCTGTCGATGTCGGCGCCTGCTGTCCGTCGATGCTAAGCAAATGTCGTGAGCCGCAGAAGGCCTGGCCATCCAGGGCTCCAGACGCCGGGTAGCGTGTCCAGAGTCCGAATCACCAGCCACCGAGGGAGGCTCGGCGCGTGCACACAATGGGTGTGGTCCGAGGGAGTGGTTACGAGCTACTGGCGCGTTGTGATCGGCAGCATGGTGACCAGTGACTACTCGATCCAGCCGTTGACCGCCGACACGTGGGACGCGTTCGCCGGATTGGTGGTGCGGCACAACGGGATCTTCGGTGGGTGCTGGTGCATCTGGTTCCATCCCGAATGTGCCGAGCGGGGCCAGAGTTACGAGGGCAACCGCGCACTGAAGAAACGGCTGGTCGAGGCCGGACAGGCTCATGCTGCGTTGGTGATGCTCGGCGACGAGGCGATCGCGTGGGCGGAGTACGGCACTCCCGACGAGTTACCGACCATCCACCACCGCAAGCAGTACCTCGCCGAGGCCGACGTCATCCCGGACTACCGCATCACCTGCATTTTCGTCGACAAGCGTTACCGCCGAGAGGGCTACGCCAAAGTGGCTCTGGCCGGTGCGCTGGATCTGATTGCGGCGCAGGGTGGCGGTGTGGTCGAGGGATACCCGCACGAGATCGGTGAGAAGAGGATGAACAACTCCTTCGTTTACAACGGCACACGAGCGATGTATGAGGAGGCCGGCTTCGGGTTCGTTCGCTCCAAGGGGATGAAGAACACCGTCATGCGCCGCACGGTCGAGCCGGCCTGAACCTGCCCAACCGCCCGACCCGGGACTTGGCCGATGCCTAGGGGGCATCGTCACGCAGCGTGCTGAACGTCCGCACCTCGGCAAGATCGACCGCGCTGTCGGCGGCAGGACAGTGCCTGGGTCCGCTTGGCCGCCAGGCCCGACGCGGGTGGTGCGGAGTTCTGCAGCCTCTGAACCCCAGATCGTGGGCCAGTCGGGGTCAGGCGTCGATGACGATCGGGATGATGACCGGGTTGCGTCGGTAGGTCTTGAAAGCCCACGTGCTGACGGTTCGGTGGATGAGTTGTTCGAGTTGGCGCTGGTCGCCGATGCCGTCCTTGGCGGCCTTCGCCAGGGCGGCTTCGATACGGGGGACGACCTCGGTGAACATGATTCCATCCTGGACGAATCCACGCGCCATGAACTCGGGTGGTTCGGTGAGCTTTCCGGTGTCGGCGTCGAGCATGGCGACGATCGTGACGACGCCCTCTTCTGCGAGAGTGCGGCGGTCTTTCAGTGAGGCGTCATCTGCGCCGCCGACGGTCATGCCGTCGACGTAGACGTAGCCGGCCGGAACCTTGCCGGTGATGGTGGCCTTCTTGTCCACCAGGTCGATCACCACGCCGTCGGTGACGACCAGCACATTGGCGACCGGCACGCCGGTCCGGACAGCGATGGCCCCGTTAGCGGTCAGGTGCCGCCATTCTCCATGGATCGGCAGCACATTGCGCGGTCGCAGGATGTTGTAGCAGTAGGCGAGCTCGCCGGCGCTGGCATGCCCGGAGACGTGCACCTTGGCGTTGCCCTTGTGGACGACGTTGGCGCCCCAGCGGGTCAGGGCGTTGATCACCCGGTAGATGGCGCTCTCGTTGCCGGGAATCAGTGAGCTGGCCAGCAGGACGGTGTCGCCGGGACCGATGTGGATCTCGTGGTCACGGTTGGCCATCCGGGACAGCGCTGCCATCGGCTCGCCCTGGGAGCCGGTACAGATCAGCGTGATCTTGTCGTCGGGGAGCTTGCCGAGCTTGCGGAAGTCGACCACCAGGCCGTCGGGGACCTTCAGATAGCCGAGATCGCGGGCGATCCCCATGTTGCGCACCATCGAGCGGCCGACGAAGGCCACCTTGCGACCATGCTCATGGGCGGCGTCCAGGACCTGCTGGATGCGGTGGACGTGACTGGCGAAGCTGGACACGATGATGCGGCGCGGCGCGGTCCGGAACACCTCGGCGATTGCCGGCGCCAGGTCCCGCTCCGAAGTGGTGAACCCGGGCACCTCGGCGTTGGTGGAGTCGACCATGAACAGGTCGACACCCTCCTCCCCGAACCGGGCGAAGGCCCTCAGGTCGGTGATCCGCTGGTCCAGCGGGAACTGGTCCATCTTGAAGTCGCCGGTGTTCAGTACCATCCCGGCGGGGGTCCGGATCGCCACGGCGAGGCCGTCGGGGATGGAGTGGTTCACTGCGGCGAACTCGCAATCGAACTGGCCGAACTTCTTCCGGTCACCCTCGGCCACCTCGATGGTGACCGGCTTGATCCGGTGCTCCTTGAGCTTGGCCTCCACGAAGGCAAGGGTCAGGCGGGAACCGACCACCGGCAGGTCCGGCTTCAGCCGCAGCAGGTAGGGCACACCGCCGATGTGGTCCTCGTGGCCGTGGGTGAGGACGATCGCCTCGACCTGGTCGAGCCGGTCACTGATCGAGGTGAAGTCGGGCAGGATCAGGTCGACGCCGGGCTGGCTGTCCTCGGGGAACAGGACGCCGCAGTCGACGATCAGTAGCCGTCCGGCGTACTCGAAGACGGTCATGTTGCGCCCGATCTCGCCCAGCCCTCCCAGCGCGACGATTCGAAGCCCGTTGGCGGGCAGTGGGGGTGGGGTGCCAAGACCAGGATTCGGGTGGCTCATGTGGGGTTTCCTTTCAGGAACAGGTGGTTCATCGGCGTGCAGGGCCGGCGGCCGCTGAGCCGATCAGTTCTTCGGTTAGCAATTCGAGGACGACCTCGGGGTAGTCGCGAAGGACCCATTTCACCTGCCATTGATCACTGAACAGGGCCAGGTGGGTGCCATCCTGACGGGCCACGACCTCGACGCCGGCTCGACGTTCGATCAGGCTGATGTCCTGGGTGCGGGTTCGCCTCGCGAAAGTGTAGGGCAACGACTCCAGACGGACGGGGGCCCGGAACTCGCGCTCCATGCGGTGGCTGACCACCTCGAACTGCATCGGCCCGACCGCGGCCAGGACCGGGGTCTGCTGACTGCGGCGCTCCGAGCGCAGCACCTGGATCACCCCCTCCTGGTCCAGCTGTTCAATACCCCGCTGGAACTGCTTGAAGCGGGAAGGGTCCTTCGCGCTCACCTGCCGGAAGTGCTCCGGCGCGAAGCTGGGAATGGCGGGGAAACGTACCGGCATACCGCTGAACAGGGTGTCTCCGGCCCGGAGATCACCCGCATTCACCAGGCCGATGATGTCACCGGGGTAGGCGACCTCCAGGGTTTCCCGGTCCCGCCCGAAGACGGTGTGGACATACTTCGTGACGAAGTCCCGACCGGTTGGCTCGTGGGTGATCACGTCGCCTCTCCGGAACACCCCCGAGCACACCCTTGCGAATGCCAATCGGTCGCGATGCGCGGCGTCCATGCCGGCCTGGACCTTGAACACCTGTGCGCTGAACGGTGATTCAAGGGGCCTGGTGCGACCACTTGCGTCGACACGCGGCTCGGCAGCCGGGGCCAGTTCGTGGATCACGTCCAGCAGAGCGCCAACACCGAAGTTCAGCACTGCTGCGGTGAACAGCACCGGGGTGGACAACTGCCCCCGGAAACCGTCCTGGTCGTGGTCATAGCCCTCAGCTGACAGAAGTTCATGTTCGTCGACAGCCGTTGCCCACTCGTCACCTTCGCTGCGGCGAGCGGTCGCTGCGTCCAGCACCTCCCGCCCGGCCAGGGAACTGCCGCCAGGAGTCCTGGAGAACTTGACGAAGTCGCCACTGCGGCGATCGAGCACTCCTCGGAAGTCGCCAGCTGTCCCCACCGGCCAGGTCAACGGAGTCGGCCGCAGACCCGTTCGCGCCTCGATCTCATCCATCAAAGCCAGTGCGTCAAGGCCCGGACGATCCCACTTGTTGACCACCGTGATGATCGGAATACCCTGCGCCCGGCAAACCGCGAACAGCTTCATCGTCTGTTCTTCCATGCCCTTGGCCGCGTCGAGCAGCATGATGGCGCAGTCGACCGCCGTCAGCACCCGATAGGTGTCCTCCGAGAAGTCCGCGTGGCCCGGCGTGTCCACCAGATTCATCACGACGCCCCGATGAGTGAACTGCAGAGCCGAGGAGCTGATCGATATCCCCCGATCGCGCTCCATCTCCATCCAGTCCGAAACAGTGGCCCGACGACCGGCCTTCCCGTGGACTGCTCCCGCCTCACCAATGGCCCGGGCATGCAACAGCAGAGCCTCGGTGAGAGTGGACTTGCCCGCATCCGGATGACTGATCACCGCGAACGTCCGCCGCCGCCCAGCGGCGTCGGACGCGCCACTATCCGGATCTTCTCCGATCACGGCGCAACCTCAACGGTTCGATCGGCAATGAGCGCATCGAGATCCTCAGCGAACTCCTGGGCCTGACCGGCCTGTTCACGAAGCGCAGCAGCCCGCTCCCCCACTCGAATCTGGTAGTCACGCAGCAGAAGCTTTGCCTCAGCCCGAACCGGATCAGCCGTCCCGCCCGCCAGTACGTCGACGGCCGCAACGAGAGCCCGCATCTCTTCGACGCTGAACCCCAGCGGCTTCATCCGTCGCACCAGCAGCAGGCGCTGCAGGTCGCCGTCAGTGAACGACCGGAAACCGCCCTTCGTACGGGGAGCCGGCGCGAGAACCCCCACCTCTTCGTAGAACCGGATGGTGCGCAGACTCAACCCCGTCAGTTCGGCCAGCTCACCGATCCGCATCCGACCCGCCTCCCTACCAGACAATGTGCATAACTCAGGGGCAGTCTACTCTTACGTGAGGGTACGAATCTCACGGCTTCGGACGCTGCCCGACCTCGACCCTTCGGCCGCGCACCCACAGACCAGACGCTTGCCGGCAAGCCGACCCCGACCGATTCAGGACCGGGTCTTCCTTCAGCCCTTCTCGAACCCTCGGGGTCGGCTAAGGCTGGCTCTCATCGGGTTCTTGGAAGATGGTGATCTGGAGGCCTGCCGGTGCGGCGAGCCGTGCGTTGAGAGAGCGCCACGGGGTTCGGGTCGGTTCTGCGATCAACCCCGCACCTGCCTCCACCAGCGCAGCGGTGGTGCGGGCCGTGTCGGAGACCTCGAATGCGAGACGCAAGCGTGGCGCGACCGGACGTCCGACCTCGACGTGGTCGATGTACTCCTTCTGCGCGGCATTGACGATCTCGAGCGTGGCGCGACCGGCCTCGAGGATCGTGACCTGCGCCCCGTTGGGGCCGGCAACGGCGAGTTCCTCGGGCAAGCCCAACACGTCGCGGTAGAAGGCGATCGCGGCCTCGTAGTCGTCAGCCTCAACGACAAGCCGCATCTGCAGCACTCGCTCCATGCAAGAACAGTACGGGCCAGCCCACAGCGCGGTAGGGGGCTGGCACATGAAGCCCCCGGCAGGCAGGAGCGGATGTTGCGCGGCGCAAGACGCGACCGCGTTCGATTCTGGGCCGTCGCGCGGGCCGGTGGGCTTATAGCGTGACAGGTACACCAACACGAAGGAGTGTTCATGGCCACGGTTGCCCTGCTGGGGACCTTCGACACGAAGGGCGAGGAGTACAGCTGGTTGAAGGATCGTCTCGAAGAGCTGGACGTTCAGGTCCTGGCCATCGATGTCGGGGCGTTCTCGACCAGCCCGATGGCCCACGTGCCATCCGATGAAGTCATCGCCGCCGCTGGCGCGGACGCCGCCGCTCTGCGCGGACGCAAGGACCGGGGCGAGATGATGACGGTGATGGGCAAGGGTGCCGCCAAGGTCGTCCGGCGGCTCGCCGATGAGGGCCGGATTCATGGCCTGTTGTCGGTGGGCGGCTCGGGCGGGTCCTCGGTCGCAGCGCCCGCGATGCAGGCGCTGCCGATCGGGTTCCCCAAACTGCTGGTTTCGACCATGGCCTCCGGCGACGTCAAGCCGTACGTGGGCGAGGTCGACTCGACGCTGACCTACTCGGTTGTCGACGTTGCCGGGATCAACTCGATCTCCGCTGTGGTTCTTGGCAACGCGGCCGCCGGCATCGCCGGGATGGCGAAGGCGTACGAGGCACGTCTTGCCGAACCCGCCGGTGACCACAAGCCCCTGATTGGCATAACGATGTTCGGGGTCACCACGCCCGCAGCGGACGAGGCCCGGAAGACCTTCACCGAGTTGGGCTACGAGGCACTCGTCTTCCACGCCACCGGCACCGGAGGTCGGGCGATGGAGAAACTCGTCGAGTCCGGGCTGCTGGCCGGGGTCTGCGACCTCACCACGACCGAACTGGCCGACGACCTGGTCGGCGGCGTGCTGTCCGCCGGGCCGCACCGGCTGGAGATGGCCGGCGCCAAGGGCGTGCCCCAGGTGGTCAGCCTCGGTGCCCTGGACATGGTCAACTTCGGGCCCATCGAGACCGTCCCGCCCCAGTTCGCCGGACGGAACCTGTTCGTCCACAACCCGACCGTCACCCTGATGCGCACCACCACCGCGGAGATGGGCGAACTCGGACACCGGATTGCAGCCAAGCTCGCAGCCGCCACCGCACCCACCGAGCTGTTCATCCCGCTCAACGGCGTCAGTGCCATCGACGTCGACGGCGCACCGTTCCGCGACGCCGAAGCCGACGAGGCCCTCTTCGCCGCCCTCCGCGATGGCCTGGCCGGCAGCAACGTCGTCGTCCACGAAGTCGACCAAGCCATCAACGACCCCGGCTTCGGCCGCGCCATGGCCGAAGCGCTCCACACCAGCATCACCAGCAAGTAACCCTCAAACCAGACAACAAGCGCCACTCAATCGAAGAAGGAGCAGGACATGTCACGCCAGGAGATCCTTGACCGCTTCCGGGCTCAGGTCGCGGCCGGCCACCCCATCATCGGAGGTGGTGCCGGGACCGGCATCACCGCCAAGTCCGCCGAAGCCGGCGGCATCGACCTGCTGGTCATCTACAACTCCGGCCGCTTCCGCATGGCCGGCCGCGGTTCGCTGTCCGGCCTGCTTGCCTACGGCGACGCGAACGCGATCGTCATGGATATGGCCAACGAGGTGTTGCCCGTCGTCAAGCACACCCCGGTACTGGCCGGCGTTAACGGCACCGACCCCTTCCGGATCATGGGGTACTTCCTCAAGCAGGTGAAGGAGATCGGCTTCGCCGGCGTCCAGAACTTTCCCACCGTCGGCCTCATCGACGGCGTGTTCCGGGCCAACCTCGAGGAGACCGGCATGGGGTACGGCCCTGAGGTCGACATGATCCGGCTCGCCCACGAGATGGACCTGCTCACCTCGCCTTACGTGTTCGACACCGACCAGGCCAAGGACATGGCCGCCGCCGGCGCCGACATCCTCGTTCCCCACATGGGCCTGACCACATCCGGAACGATCGGTGCCCAGACCGCCCTCACCCTCGAGCAGGCAGCGGTGAAGGTGCAGGAACTGGCCGACGCAGCCAAGAGCGTCAATCCCGACATCCTGTGCCTGTGCCACGGTGGCCCGATTGCCAACCCTGAGGACGCCCAGTACATCCTCAACAACACCGAAGGCATCGTCGGTTTCTACGGCGCGTCCTCCATCGAGCGCTTCCCGACCGAGGTCGGCATCCGCAAGCAGACCGAGGACTTCAAGGCCGTCACCTTCAAGCAGTAGCCGCGATACCGTCAGGCGCTTCGGCGGTCCTCGGCTGTGCCCGCCCATGACCCGGGTTCATGACACGTTCGCCTGCCAGTCCTGACTCCTTTCACTGAATGTCACGTTCGGGTGGTGACGTGTTCGCAGAACGCATCCCCGATGAAAGGCGTCCCAATGGCTCGCATTCTCCCCTGGTTCGCCGCTGCTGCGGCCGTCGCGGTTGGATCCTCCCTGTTGCTCCCGGTCAACGTCGCCGAGGCAAGGGGAGCTAGGACCGTCACAGGTCCGAGTTCCTCGCAGTCTCCGTTCCTTGTCCCGACCGCACCCGGCGTCTCCACCGAATCCCTGATCACCGTCGGCGACAGCGCGGGCAACGGCTACCGACTGGTCGGCATCCCCGACGGCCTTGGCGCCTTCGACAACGGCAACGGCACCATCACGGTATTGATGAACCACGAGCTCGGCGCCACCAAGGGCGTGGTGCGGGCTCATGGTTCGAAGGGTTCCTTCGTGTCGCGGTGGATCATCCGCAAGTCCGATCACTCGGTGCTTTCCGGTTCGGACCTGATTCAGCGAATCATGTTCAGGAATCCCGACGGCACCTACACCGCGGGGCCGACAGCCATCGACCGGCTGTGCTCGGCCGACCTGCCCCCGCGCTCAGCGTTCTACAACGCCAGGACCGGCAAGGGCTACAACGGCCGGCTGTTCATGAACGGCGAGGAAGCCGCGACCGGACGTGCCTTCGCGCACGAAATGAACGGCACGTCCTGGGACCTGCCCGACCTTGGCCGCTTCGCCTGGGAGAACTCGCTGGCAAGTCCGGCCACCGGCGACAAGACCGTGGTGATCGGCACCGATGACTCCACCCCCGGCCAGGTCTACGTTTACGTCGGCGCCAAGAAAGCAACCGGTAACGCCGTCGAGAAGGCCGGCCTGGTGGGCGGGAAGCTGTACGGCATTACGACGCCAGGGTTCACCGACGAGTACGACCCCGTCACCGGCAGCGGTGTCGTGGGCTTCAACCCGAAGACCTTCACCCTCACCGGGTTGGGCGACGCGGGCGGTCTCGACGCCGCGGGCCTCCAGGCACTTTCTGAGAGCAACGGAGTGACCGAGTGGTGGCGTCCCGAGGACGGCGCCTGGGACACGAAGAACCCGAACGTCTTCTACTTCAACACCACCGCCAAGTTCGATGGCTCTTCACGGCTGTGGAAGCTCACCTTCCGGGACGCTCGCAAGCCTGAACTCGGCGGCAACGTGAAGATGCTGCTCGACGGCACCGAGGGCCAGCACATGCTCGACAACATGGCGTCCGCCAACAACGGCAAACAACTGATCCTCAACGAGGATCCCGGCAACAACGCCTACCTGGCCAGCGTGTACAGCTACAACCTGCGCTCCGACCGCCTCACCAAGGTGGCCGAACACGACCCGAACCGGTTCACCGAAGGCGGCAGCCAGTTCCTCACCCTTGATGAGGAATCCTCAGGCACCATCGACGTCTCGAGGTACTTCGGGCCTGGCTCCTACCTGATCACCACCCAGGTCCACCAGGCTCTGGCTGATCCGGAACTCGTGGAGAACGGCCAACTCCAGATCATCCGAGTCCCATGGGTCAGGAACGGCCACCACAACAAGTAGCTCGGTTCACGCGCCGGGCTACCGGCCCGCCGACGGGGAGCGCAGTGCTCGACGGCGGCGGGACTCAGGCCCGCATCATGACGACTTGGGCGGCGGCGAACCCCGCGGAGGCAGCGAGCCCCAGGAGTGCCGGCACCATCGCCTTGACGGAGTGCCGGGACCGAAGGTGGAGGCCGAGGGCGCCGACCAGCAGGGCGACAACGCCGATACCGGCGGCCAGTCCGATGGCGGGGAACCAGATGCCGAGGATGATCCCGATCACCGCGAGGATCTCGAGGTAGCCGAGGAGCCGGTACTGGGACTCCGAGACCGGGGGGTGGTCGGCGGACTCGTGCGTCGAGGAATCCCCGGTGAGCTTTCGGCGGGCGGCCGCGAGCATGAGCAGGGCGGTCACCGCACCGGTGACCACGAGCACGACGTGAACAGTCGACATGAGGGAAGATCCTTGGTTGAGTTGATGTGTCACCTCGATGTTAGGAACCATTGAGGTGACATGTCAACTCGCCGTCCGCCAGCCTGGCCTCCCGGCTCACCCCCGCCAGGTACGGCGGCTGGTGTGTGGTCAGACGCTCGCGAGGGCGGCCTCAATGCGGCGGAACCCGTCCTGGGTCAGTTCGCCTTCCTCCACCAGATCGCTGAGGTATTCGGAGAGGTTGTCCACCGTCCCGCCATCGTCATCGCCGTCATCCTTCCGGTCGTCCTTCCGGTCGCGTTTGTCAGACCCCTTCGCAAGGTCGTCGAGAAGGTGGCCGAACTCTTTGGCCGCCTCGGGATCCATCTGACCGTCGGCGACCAGGTCGTCGACCACCGCGCGCACGTTGGCCAGGGGTGTTGTCGTCTGTCGGGTGGCGGAGGCCTGAGGGGTCGTCCTCGGCGAAGGCGAAGCGGCCGGAGCCGTGGACGTCTTGGGAACCGAAGGCGTTCCCGGTGCGGAAGGTTGGGCGGCGACCACGCCGCTGCGGCTCAGGAGTGGCATCATGACCGCCGCTGCGAGTACGACACCCGCGACCAAGAAGGCGGCAAGCAGCCACCACGACCGGGGTCGCGTCTTGGCCGACCCAGCGGGCCGGACCTCACGCTGGCGCGCGTCGGCGATCTCCGGTGTCCTGGACGCGACGGGATACGCCCGGGTGGCAGCCGGCTCAGCAATCCTGGTCTGCGGCGGACCCCCGGTCGCGAGGATTGCCGTCGCGGCCAGGCCGGCCTCGTCCCGGCGGGCAGCCATGATGCGGGTCAGTCGCTCCTCGACCTCGTCGGCGGAGGCCGGCCGCGCGTCTGCACGCTTGTTCAGCAGTTGGCCGACAAGTGCCTCCGTAGCAGGACTCACCCCGGGCTGCCGCTCGCGGAGCAGGGGAGGGGCATCGTGGACATGCTGGTGAAGGACCGCCATCGGGTGTTCTCCCATGAACGGGGGGCGTCCCGTCACCATCGTCACCAGGACGCAGCCGAGGGAGTAGAGGTCACTCCGCTCGTCGGCTGCGGCTCCGACAGCCTGTTCCGGTGACAGGTATGGCGCGCTGCCAATCACGGCATTCGCTGTCGTCAAGGCGGGGGCGGTGGTCTGCGACAGGCGCGCGATCCCGAAATCGAGGATCTTCAGCATCCCGGACGAGCTGAACATCAGATTGCTCGGCTTGATGTCACGGTGTACGACACCGGCTCGATGCGCCGCCGCGAGCCCGGCTGCAATCTGTGCTCCAATGCCTACCGCCTCCACCTCGGGAAGCTGACCCCGGTCAGCCACGAACTGAGCCAGCGTCGGACCCGGAAGCAGTTCCATCACGATGAAGGCCGAGCCGTGGTGGGTCCCAACGTCGAAGATCGTCACGATGTTCGGGTGCTCGAGCGCCGCCATCATCCTGGCCTCCCGGCGGAACCGCTCGACCGCTTGTGGGTCGCCCTCGGTTCCGACAGCGATGACTTTCACTGCGACTTCCCGATCAAGAACAACATCGCGCGCCAGCCACACCTCGCCCATGCCCCCCGAGGCCAGTCGACGCTCAAGAACGTACCGGTCGGCCAGGGGGCTCTCAGCTTGCATGCTGCCCATCATCCTCTCCTGGCCGGGCGAGCCCCGCGCCGGGCAAGCCGGAACACCCGCTGTGGACGTGCGCACGGCTCGCCCCGCTCACCCTTCAGCAGCCCTCGCCAACCCATCCAGCAACAGGTCGAGTGTGAACTCGAACTCGTTCTGGCTGTCGCACCAGCCGAGGGGATCTTCGTCGTTGTCGTGGACCTCGGAGGCGACCATCGCGGTCAGATGGGGCAGGACGTCGGCCATGGCGGCGAACTCGGCTTCGGCGGCCTCCTCGTCCAGCTCCCCGCCTTCCGAGGCGGGGCTGAACAGCTCCTGGGTGAAGCCGAGGACCATGCTGCCGAGGGCGTGGATGGCCCGGTGGCCGAGGTGATAGCTCAGTCCGCCGCTGAACATGGTCGCGAGGATGTCCTCGTAGTAGGGGTAGAGGCCCGCAGGGATGCTCGAGCGTGAGCCCAGGAGACCTGGCGCCCACCGGTGGCGCAACATCACTTCGCGGGCGGCGAGGCAGCGGTGGCGCAGCGCCGTCCGCCAATCGTGGTCGGCCCGCACCCGAGCCGCGACCGCAGCGTTGATCTCGGCGATTACGGCTTCGGTGAGCCCGTCGAGGAGGCGCTCCTTGCCGGGCACGTGGTGGTAGAGGGACATCGCTTCGACGCCGAGGTCGGCGGCGAGCCGGCGCATGGTGATCGCGGGGATGCCCTCGTCGTCGGCCAGTTCCATCGCGGCCGCGAGCACGCGCTGCCGGCTGAGCGGTGTACGCACCGCACCTGTAGTCACATTCATCTCCTTGCCACTTGCGCTAACCTTACACCGTATGGGAACCTTACAGAGTAAGGTCAACCGAAGGAGATCCCAATGACCATGACCGCCACCACCGCCTCGACCTGAGGCGACCACGCCCGAGACGGTGCGCACCGCCCGCACGACCGGCCTGCTCTACCTGGGGCTGGCCATCACCGGGCTGCTCAGCTACATGCTCATCCGCAGCCAACTCTTCGTCGCCAACGACCCCGGGGCGACCTTGGCGAACCTGACCCAGCTCGAGTCGCTGGCACGTTTCGGCATCGTCATGGAGATGGGTGTCGTGATCACTCAGGCGCTCGTCGCGCTGTGGTTCTATCGCCTCTTCAGGAGCGTCAACGCATTCGCCGCCGGCTCGATCGCAGCATTCGGCCTGGTCAACGCCGTGGCGATCCTCGTCAGCGCGGCGATGCTGGCGACCGCGCTGACGGTCGGCCAGGACGCCTCACTGACGGTCAGCGGCGGGGCGGCCGCCACTGCGCAGCTGCTGTACGTCGTGAGCGGCCACCTGTGGACCATCGGCGGGATCTTCTTCGGACTGTGGCTGATCCCCATGGGCTGGCTCGCCCGGAGGTCCGGCTGGATGCCCAACCTGCTGGGCTGGATCCTGATGATCGGCGGCGTCGGGTACGTCGCCAACGCCCTCCTCAGCTACCTGCTCCCCAGCGCCGGCCTCGCCCTCGACCTGCTCACCATCCCCGCCACCATCGGTGAGCTGTGGATGGTCGGCTACCTCTGCGTCCGCGGCGTACGCCGGCACTGAGGCCCGAGAGTCAGGCCACGAGAACAAGGTCCACGCGGACGCCGGGGAGCCGTCAGCGCACGATCCGCAGGTTGAACGCCGCGGTGCCGAGGGAGCCCATGATCCGCAGCCACAGCGGCAGCCACATCTCGGGGCCGCGCGCGGTGTCGATGCCGCCGAGGTCGATCACGTCGGTATGGCCGAAGCTTCGCAGCAACTCGGCGACCACAGCTTTCGCCTCGGCGTCGTCACCTGAGACGAAGACCGAGGTCGCCTCGGGAAGGGTTTCGGGGTGCACCATCAGGGCGGCGTTCATGGTGTTCAGCGTCTTCACCACCCGGGTGGACGGGAGGGCCCGCTGCACCTGCTCACCCAGGGAGTCGGTGTTGTGCACGAACAAGGTGGGCGGCATCCCCCGGCTGAAGTCGAGCGGGACGGAGACGTCGGCCAACACCTTCCCAGCCAGATTCGTCTCCCCCGCCTCGGCAAGCACGGCGAGCGTGGCCGAGCCCCTGGTCGCGTTGACCACCAGCTCGGCGCCGGCTGCGGCCTCGGCGAACGTGACCAGGCGGACCTGGGGGTGTTCGCCCGCCCACTGGCTGAACGGCGGGTTGCCCATCTGGTCACGCTCGGCACTGGCCAGCGTGGCTGCGGGGTCGCGGGTGCCGATCGCCACGAGGTGGCCGAGTTCGGCCAGCCGTCCGGCGATCGCCCGTCCGACCATTCCGGTGCCAAGTACGGCGATGTTCACGATGCATCCCTCCTTGGTAGACAAGTCTGTCTACCTCGGAGTGGACGGTAGCAGACAGATCTGTCTACTATCAAGGGGTGCACGTTCCACCCGGCCCGGCCACCGCCAGGCAGCGCATCCTCGACACCGCGTTCCGGCTGTTCTACGCCCGCGGCATCCGCGCAGCCGGGGTCGACCTGCTCATCGCCGAATCCGGCGTGGCGAAAGCCACGTTCTACAAGCACTTCCCCACCAAGGACAGCCTGGTCCTGGCCTACATCCAAGAGGTCGACCGGATCTGGACCGGGCAACTGCACGCCGCAGCTGACGCTGCCGGTGACGATCCCGCCGAGCAACTCGTCGGCCTGTTCGACGCGCTCACGACCGCCTGCCGACGTGACGGTTACCGCGGCTGCGGGTTCATCAACGCCGCCGCTGAGACCCCGGCCGGGACACCCGTCCACGACCTCGTAGTCGCGCACAAACAGGCCGTGCTCGCCTGGATCGCCGACCTCGCCCGCCGCGCCGGCGTGGACGACCCACAAGGGCTGGCGCGCTCCCTCACCCTGCTGCTCGACGGCGGGCTCGCATCCGGCGCCCTTGACGCCGACCCCGACGCCGCCCGCCAGGCAGCCGCCACCGCCCGGCAACTCGTGGACGCGGCCCGTCGGCCGGCCGCATGAGGTGCGACCGTCGCGAGGCTGGGCGAGGCCGTGACGTCAGCCGCGCGCCGCGGACCTAGCCGGCTCCGCGAAGGGCCGCCCGGCCCGCTTCGTAGCGTGACCGGCCAACCAGCCGCCATACCAGCCGAAACAGCAGGGGCAGATTCTTGCGCTGCCACTCGCGGCCGCCGTCGGGCTGAGCAGCGAGGATGGCGCCGAGCTGGGCGAAGGTCTTGCCCTTGGGCGTCGCCCGGCGGCCGTGCTCGCCTGCGGCGTCGATCTCGCGCTGGGTGAGCACCCGCTCCATCACCGGCACGATGTGCTCCTCCTCGTCCGGCAGGTGCAACGCCAGGGCGGCGTTGACGCCGGTGAGCGCAGCGGTCACGGCCGCGGCGTCCGCTGAACGGCCGCTCGCCCGCCACGGTGGCAGTGCCCTGTCGAGCGCCGTGAGGTGGACCAGCATTTCCGCGTGCTGCTCCTTCATGCGGGCAACGTGCAGAACGCACGTGGGTGCCCGTCGGTCGAGGGTGTCCCACAAGCGCTCGTCCTCGAACTCGTGGTGCGCGTGCAGGCTGACCGACAGCATGCTGAGGTGGTCGCCGACCACGTCGGCATGCGCGGCATCACCTTCGGCGACGCCAGCGACGAGCGCCAGACCCTCGCCAAAGCCGGCGCGATACATGCGATGGATCTCGATCATGCCGCTCGCATCGCACGTTCCCGAGCCAGCGCGCCCACCGCCGGTGGGGGCCGAGACGTCACCCATGGTCGCCCCCCTCAGCAAGAAGTCCCACGGCGACACTACGACTGGGGGAGATGCCGGACAAGAGGTCCACGCGACGAGCTTCGCGCTGCCCACCCGGGTCACGGCCCAGCCCAGGTCGGGCGGGACCCAGCCGATTCGCTCGGCCAGCTAGGAGCGGGCAGGCAGCTGCTGCAGGGCCCAGCCGTTTCCGTCAGGATCGGTGAAGAAGACGAAACGCCCCCAGGGCTGATCACCAACGTCGCTTGCCTCGACACCGTTCGCGATCAACGCCGCGCGGGCCGCTTCGGCATCGGCGACGACCACCTGGATGCCCTGCTGCGAACCGGGAGCCATCTCGGTGATCCCCTCACTGAGTCAGCGGAGAACTGAGTACGAAAGCCCCACCATTCCGCTGGGGTAGGCGTGCGTACTGTCAAGCTTGAGCCGGGATCGAGGCCCGCCGGGTGCGATCAGCGGGGTGCCGCCGCCGAGGAGAACCGGCACGAGGGTGATCTCCACCCGGTCGACCTGCCCGGCTGCGAGCAGATTCCGGAACAGCTCACCTCCGCCGAACAGCCAGATCTCGCCGTCGCCCGGCTCCTCACGCAAGGCCTGGACCCGTTGAGCCGCGTCCTCGCTGACGACGGTCACCTTTGGGTGGTCCTCGGCCCGCAACGTTGTGGAGAAGACGAAGACGCGGGTCTTCCGGCCCCAGGCCGACCCGCCCATCGCCTGGGCGGCTTCGAAGGTCTTCCTGCCGAGCAGCACCGTGTCGACACGAGCGAAGATGCCGTCGAAGTCAACGGTTGGGTCGTCGGGGATCCAGTCGAAATCGCCGTCGGGCCCGGCTACGTAGCCATCCAGACTGGCCGCGACGTTGTAGCGGACGGGACGCATCGAGCCCTCCGATCGGCGGATCACGCGATGCTAGGCGACGTGGTTGCCTGCGACAAGAGGAAGAGGGACCCTCCCGGCCCTCACGACTGCCCAGATCGCCCGAAAGAGGCCGACAGCTGCCACGATTGACGGCATGGGATCAAAGAAGCGCCCGAAACTCGACAACGAGCTCTACGAGGCTGAACTGACCAAGCTCCAGGCCGAGCTGGTCGAAATGCAGGAATGGATGCGCACCGAGGGCAAGCGCCTGGTCGTGATCTTCGAGGGCCGCGACGCAGCAGGCAAGGGCGGTGCGATCAAGCGGATCATGGAGTACCTCAACCCACGCGTCGCCCGCATCGTCGCGCTGCCGGCCCCCACCGAGCGTGAGCGGACGCAGTGGTACTTCCAGCGCTACATCGAACACCTGCCTGCCGCCGGCGAGATCCGCCTGCTCGACCGGTCCTGGTACAACCGTGCCGGTGTCGAACGGGTCATGGGCTACTGCACAGCTGCCGAATACCAGCGCTTCCTGCGGCAGTGCCCGATCTTCGAGCAGATGCTGGCCGAGGACGGCATCATGCTGCGCAAGTACTGGTTCTCGGTCTCCGGCAAGGAGCAGGAGAAGCGATTCCGCTCGCGCCTGACCGACCCGATGCGCCGCTGGAAGCTCTCCCCCACCGATCTGGAGTCGCTGACCCGCTGGGAGGAGTACAGCCGGGCGAAGGACGAGATGTTCGTGCACACCGACCTGCCGGGCAACCACTGGCGCGTGGTCGAGGCCGAGGACAAGAAGCGTGCCCGCCTCAACATGATCGCCGACCTGCTGGCTTCGGTGCCCTACGAGAAGGTCGAGCGCCCCGACCTCAAGCTGCCGAAGCGCCCCAGCGTCCACCGGCTACCGCCGGACCGAACGCGACCTGCAGCACTATGTGGCCGACTTCGCAGCCGAGCTCGAGCGCTCCGGCGAGCATCCCCGAGAAGTACGTCGATCCCGAGGACGCGGACCTGCCAGCCCTCTCCGAACCCGTGACCACCGTCGCCCCCAAGCAACCGGTGCGCCGGACGCGGGCCCGAACCGCTACCCGCCCGGTGCCCCAACCGCCCGAAGAGGAAGCCGTTTCCGAGACCGAGACCAGTTGACCTGGCACGACCGCTGACCGCCCGGACGGCAGCTCCGCCCACCCGACGAATGGTGGCGCGGGGCTAGGTGGCGAGTTGTTGGGTGGGGTCGGCCACGCGTCCAAGGAACAGGGGGGTTGTGGTTGGGACGTGCATGAGGGCGTAGGTGAAGGGCCGGTCAAGGACGAGCACCTCTGGGCGCACCGAACCGGAGCCCACCCTCATGCCGGCGGCTGTTGCGGCTGCGGCTTCGATCCCCTTGGCGTTGACCTCGATGAGCGCCTCATGCACCACGAAAGCCAGGTAGAGCCGCTCCTGGTCGGTCATGGCGCTGAAGTCGGCTCGGTCGGGGTCGAAGGCTAGCTCGACCCCAAGGTGCTGCAGGAGCTCGTTGAGGAGCACTCGCTGCTTGAACTTCCAGGCGGGTAATTGCACCGTCACGGACATCGCAGGAGCTGCGAGAACTTCGCCGAATACTGAAGCGTTCAGCCCTGCGGTTGCAGTCTGGTCCTTCGGCAGGATGACGACCATCGCGAAGTCACCACCATCGCAAGGCAGGGCGGTTGCGTCGAGTTCGTCGTTACTGAGCCAGGGCCAGGTGCCGGCGCCAGCCAGGGTCGGCACCTTCACCTTCGCTCCGGCGGCAGTGGTGAACGGCAGCTTCCCGGCTTCGGCCATCGGCTCGGCCCACGGGGCCTTGAAGTGGAGGGCGTTGACCAACACCAGCCTGACGGCCGCGTCGACCAGATCTGGAGTGAGGAGCTCGGGGATCTTGCCTTTCGTCTGCTGGTCGACCCAGTCGTTGATCTCCCGCCGTGCTGCTTCAGGGTCGGAGCGGAAGTCCGAACGCCGAAGGGGCGCCCCGTACACCCGATCGAGCCGGTCGAGGAACGGGTCCTTCCAGGCCAGGTCCCGCTGCCCCCAGAGCGAGTTGCCGTAATTGAGCGTGCCGCGCGCCGACCGCAACGCCCGCGCTCCGGCGGCGAGTCCGTCACCCAACCCCGGCCAGGGAGAACCCAGAACGGTGTCCAGTTCCCCCGCCGTCTCCCCGACAGCGCCTTCGCGAACCATCGAAAGCACCATCGCAATCGACCAGGGGGAGAACACCAGGTTCCCGTGATCGGGGGTGAGGCCCGCGTACAACTGGCCGGCGAACCCGGCAAGCGCAGCCGCTGCTCCCGGGCCCTCGTCCTGCTCCGCAGTGGCCGGCGCTGCAGGTGAGGCATGCGGCGCCGCCGACCCGCAGCCCTGGACCAAAGATCCCAGCCCGATGAAGCCAACCAGGGAAAGCAGTTCCCGCCGATTCACAGCGCCTCCTTCAGTGCCGACACAGCTGAACCACGCAGCCAACGGGGCATCCGTTGCAGCATCCCGGAGTCAATCAAGCATGATCTCTGCCGGCGCCCGGGTGGCCGAGTTGGCGCCATGCTTCGTAGACGGCGATGGCTGCAGCGTTGGCGAGGTTGAGGGACCGCATTCCGGGCAGCATCGGGATCCGCACGAGGGCGGTGATCCGAGGATCGGCCAGCACGGCGGGGTCGAGCCCGGTGGGCTCCGGGCCGAACAGGAGGACGTCGCCGGGTTGATAGGTCACGTCCGTGTGGAAGGTCTCGGCGTGGGCGGTGAAGGCGAAGACCCTTGCTGGCAGCAGAGCGCTGTAGGCGGCCGACAGTGACTCGTGGACGAAGGTTGCGGCCTTGTCGCGATAGTCGACGCCCGCCCGGCGTAGCTTGGCGTCGTCCATGTCGAACCCGAGCGGTCGCGCCAGATGCAGTTCGGCGCCGGTCACCGCCGCCAGCCGCATCGTCGCACCCGTGTTGTTCGGGATCTGGGGCGAACAGAACAGGATGCGCAGCGGACGGGTCACGGCGGTCACCAACTCAGCGTGCCGCCCCGGGCCACCCGAGGGCGAACCGGCTCGTGTAGTCGCGTGGAGTCTGGTCGATCGGGTCGGTGAAGCAGAGCCGGCGGGCTACGAGCTGCAATGGCGTGGTGAAGTCGTCGGCATCGACGTCCAGGACCGTCGGGTACAGCTGGTCGCCAAGGATCGGCAGCCCCAAAGCTGCCATGTGCACCCGCAGTTGATGGGTCTTGCCCGTGGCGGGAGTCAACCGGTAGCGCGCGTGCGAGCCGCGGGTCTCGACCAGTTCGACCAGGGTCTCGGCGTTCGGTTCCCCGGCCACCACCTCGGCCTGCAGGCTGCCCCGCCGCTTCTCGATCCGGC
Source organism: uncultured Actinomycetota bacterium (assembly GCA_963848845.1). GTDB lineage: Bacteria > Actinomycetota > Actinomycetes > Propionibacteriales > Propionibacteriaceae > Propionicimonas. The sequence goes on along the minus strand of CAWKFH010000004.1, from coordinate 273,570 downwards.
TGGTTACGCTGCGCGGGAACTCGAGCGTCGGGTCGAACGGCGCCAACGCCTCATAGGTCTTGTGCACCATGCGTGTCTGGAAGATGCCGGCGTAGGCAGCGCGGTGCTCGCGGTGCGCGGTGAGCACGAGCACGCCCGCGGTGAGCCGGTCCAGCCGGTGCGCCGGCGCCAGGTCGGGCAGGCCAAGGGAGTCGCGCAGCCTGACCAGGACCGATTCCCGGACGTGCGTGCCGCGCGGGGTGGTGGCCAGGAAGTGCGGCTTGTCGACCACCACGATGCGCGCGTCCGCTGCCAGCACGTCGACTCCGAAAGGCACCACCGGCTCAGGCGACAGCGGCCGGTGAAACCACACGAACGCGTTGGGCCGGTAGGGGGCCTCAGAAGCCCATGATCGCCCGGACTGGTCGACGAACTCACCGGCTCCCAGCATCTCCGCGACCAGCGCCTCGGCCGGGAGGCGGTCGAGGAGGAAGTCGCGCATCGTGGCCCACCGCGGATCGGCCTCCGGATCGTTGTCGGGGGTGCGCAGCCAAGCCGCATCCAGCCCCTGCCGCTGGGGCAGCGGAGAGCGGGGAGGCATCACGCCACCGGTTCGGGCCAGGACTTGGTCACGACCAGCAGAGTACGGACAGAACGACGCCAACGCCTAAGACGAGGCCCGAGACGACCGGCCCGAGCCAGGGAGCGCACGGAAGCGGCAGCTGGAGCAGCCTTCCCGGCGGCCGCGGGTATCCGATCAGGACAACGTCGCAAACTCGGTGAGCCGGGCGATGCCGGCGGCCGCGTGGATCCGATACCGCTCGAGCGCCGCCTGGACGGCGGGTTCACCGATCCGGTCGGGCGCGATCCTGCCTGGGTTGAGGGTGGTCTGGTTGGCCCACTCCCTGATGTCCGGTTCCGCTGCAAAGGCCTGGGCGGCCCGATTGCCCAGCACCTGCATCCGGGCCCAGCTGGTCGGTGTGTCCGGCAGGCAGGACGAAGGGCACGTCCGGTTCTTCTCCGCGTCGTTGTCGCGCGTCGCCTCGACGTAGCCGATGATGGCAGCGCCGAAGCAGGGGAAGCCTGAGCGGACGGGCTGAAGTGTGATCGCCTCCCTGCTCCACACCGGGATCACGGGCGGGTACCTCAGGCCCGAGGCGGAACAGTCCACGACCACGGCGTCACCTGCCACTTCGACGACGCCGCCCGTGAGGACAATCCGACCCCTCTCCACGTTACGGATACGGCCCAGCCGAACCACCCGCTCGACAGTGCGCAGGAGGTCGATCTCCCACTGGGCGATGGTCGGCGTCTTGGCCATGGTTGGGGTGACCGACTCGTCGATGCGGAGCATTATGCCCGCGGCTTCCAGCCGCAGGAACAGGTCGTCCAGCGAGGCCGCGACGCTGGCGGCGGCCATGGTGTCTGCGACCATGCCGAGGAAGACGGCCGGATCCGGCTGCACCACCGCACGGTTGAGCATCCACGGCTCGCGTGGCCGGACCCAACAGATCGAGTCCGGGTCGACACCGTTGCCGAGCAGCCAGACGCAGGCGTCCGTGGCGGTCTTGCCCGAGCCCACGACAACGAACTGGCTGGGGGCATCGATAACCCGGACCAGGTCGTTGACGGGGATCACCCGAGCATCCGCTACCCCGAACGGTGCAGCAGTCCGGGCCGGGATGTCTGGAGCCAGGTACTGCGCATCCACGACCCGGCAGGACTCGCTCACCTCACTGTGCCTGCCGGAGAGCAGCGAAACGAACCGTCGATCACCGAGGTACTCACAGCCCGGGTGGAACTCCACCTTCCCGGAGGCGGTCATTCGCTCGAGCACGCGCTGGTAGTACGCAGACACCTCGGCACCGGTCGCACGCTCGTGCAGGCCCTTCTCGGGCCCGGTCATCTGGACCCGACCACTCCCCAGCACGGTCGAGGCGACTCCGTAGAACGCAGACGCCTGGTGGAGACGCACGAACGGGTACGCGTCAAGCCAGTGGCCGCCGGCCGCGTGCCGACGGTCGACCATCACCACCTTCACGTCGGCATGGTCGACCAACGCGTCGACGAACGCCATCGCGGTTGCGCCGGCCCCAACAACCAGGTAGTCAGCCTGAATCGCACCGCCCATGAGCCATGCTCACCCCACGCCGCGGCGAGGTCAAGGAGCTGGTGAGCCAACGACCCAATGAGGAGGTCAGGGGGTGACCCAGATCTGCAGCCGGCCGGTTTCGGCGGCAGTTCGCGGCGCGACCTGGTCGACCCGCTCGAGCCGGTAGGCCAGGCGCTGCGGGATGGCTGAGCTCGCCAGGTTGCCCTCGTCGGTGTGGATCTCCACCCGATCGACGTCCGGAAGGGCGAGCGCTGCCGCGGTGAGCGCCCTCACCCCGGCGGTGGCCAGCCCGTTGCCGGTGTGGGCGCCGTCCAGCCAGTAGCCGATCTCGATCGCACCGTCCCCGACCCGCCGGTACAGCCCCATCCCGCCGGCCACCGGGCCCGAGTCGAGGAGCCGCACCGCGTACAGGTAGCTGCGGCCGGCGGCCCAGTCGGCGTCCGCTCCACCGGTGCGCAGGTGACGCCCCTCCGGGTCGTCGGCCCACGGCACCCAGTCCCGCAGGTGCGCGGCGTTGGCTGCCACCGCTGCCGCGAACTCCGCAGCATTCTCCAGACGGACGCGGGTGAGCAGGCCTCGATCGAAGGCGATCCGGTCGGCCGGCGGGGTGGGCACGTGGTCAGTCAAACGGCCCGGCTGGCACCGGCGCAAGCCGAACGATGTCAGCCCAGGCCGCTGAAGGCTCCCGTCCCGCCCTGTTCGATCACCGCTGCCGCCACCTCGGCGGCAAGCTCCCCGGCGGCCTGCGGACCAAGCCCCGAGCACAGTCCGAACAGCAGGCCGGCTGTGGCGGCATCGCCGGCGCCGGTGGTGGTCGCCGCCTGGGACACCGGCCTGGCCGGTACCGAGAGCCTGGCGCCTGCCCAGCCCGCCGGCGCGGCCCCGCACGCGTCCAGGCGGGCAAGGCGTCGGGTCTCGCCGCCGGCCAGGACGAGACCGTCGGGTCCTGCGGTGACCATCACGATTCCGGCCCCCCAGGCAAGAAGTTGATCGACCAGCTCCGCTGCGGTGTCCGGATCGAACCGGGTAGGCACGCCGAAGATGCAGGCCAGGTCGTCGTAGCTCGGGCTGATGATGTCGGTGACCGGGAGCAGCCGGCGCAACACGTCCAGCCAGTCCACCTCTGCCGAAGCCGACCGTGGGTCCACCCAGGCCAGGTCAAGACTGGTCACCACCCCCGCGGCCACCGCACGTTCGAACAGGTCCACCAGCCCGGCCCCGCGATCCGCGCAGACCCCCGGCATCAGCGACGGGTAGCCGAAGTGCAGCAGTTCGCCCCCGGAAACGGGGATTGCGGCCAGGTCCAGCTCCGCGTTGGACCCCGGGTTGTGCCAGAACACCCGGTCGGTTCCGGGCGGTTCGATCACGATGGTGTAGGACGTGCCCGCAGCCACCGTCACCGCTCGGAAGTCGAAGCCCGGGGTCCGGGCGAGGTGGCTGCGGACGATCGCGCCTAGGTCGTCAACGCCGACGGCGCCCCAACCGACCACCTGGGCACCTAGCACGGCCAGGACCCGTCCGGTGTTGGCGACTGCTCCGCCGAGCCCCAGCGACATCGGCCCGGTCTCCATCAGCGTGCCCGGCTCCAGCACGGGCGGGGCGGACAGTTGCGGACGGATGTCCACGCACAGGTGCCCGACGATGGCTACCTTGCCCATGGCTGCTCCCTGCGGACGTTGTCGGCAACATTCAACACGACTGCCGTGGCCAGGGTTGGCTGAGGCCTCAGCCCACTTCTTCCTGGGCTTCGGGCTCGGCCGCAGGGGACTCGATCGGATCGGCGGTCACCGGAATGCTGCCGGCGGCGGAGACGGGGGCCGACAGGTCGATCGTGCGCACCGTCCGGGCGGCCAACGGCTTGGAGACGTAAGTGGGCCGGGTGATCGGGATCGGTTCCCAGAGGGAGCCCACCGGGACGATCGGCGTACTCAGCTCGATGGAGTGCTCGTGGTCGGCCACATCGGCCGCGGTCAGCGAGATGGCGACGGTCTCCTCGTCCGGGCAGTCCCGGATCAGCTCGGCGCGGCGGGCCAGGTCGGCCCGCATCGCCCGGACGCTGTAACGCGACACCACCAGGAAGGCCGCCAGCAGCGCGGCCGGGATCAATGCACTCCACCAGGCACCGAGACGGAGGATCACCAGCGTGCCGACGATCAGTTGCAGGATCAGCAGAAAGATGAGGACGCGGCGACGGCGCTGGGCTGCCCGCAGGTCGACGCCGTGCAGTTCCCGCACCTGCGCCCTCCGGGTCAGCGGGGTCGAGACCGGGGCGGTCCCCGGGTCCGCCTCGGCGAGGGACGATCCACTACGGACGATGGTTACCGAAGGGGTGAACGGGACCTCGATTTCGCCGCCGTCGTCGACAGCATCGTCACCGCGGTGGCTGAGCATGTAGGGAACCAGGTACATCAACCAGACAGCGGCGATCGCCGCGAAGATCAACCCGGTCAGTCCCACACCCGAACCGTATTGGCCGCCGCGGTGCATCCGGCCGACCAGCGGCGGAGTGTCGAGGATTAGCCGGACTCGCCCATCCGCTGCCGGCGCTCCAATCGGGCCAGGACGCCGTCCGGCACCTCCTCATTGGTGAGGACGAAGACGTCGTGGTCACGCCAGTCGCCGTCGACGTGCATGTACCGTTCCCGCCGTCCCTCGTAGCCGAAGCCCAGCTTGCGCGCCACCGCGAGGCTGTTGGAGTTCTCCGGACGGATGGCGATCTCCATTCGGTGCAACCGAAGCACCTCGAAGCAGTAGTCGGTAGCCATCGCCACCGCCGTGGGAATGATCCCGCGGCCGGCCCATTTCGGGTCGATCCAGTAACCCACCTGCGCCCAGCACGCCGATCCGTAGGTGATCCCCGAGACCGTGACCTGCCCGGCGAACACCGGCCGCTGCCCGGGCGGGGTGTACTCGACGGCCCAGGGCAGCATCTGGCCGCGGCGGGCCCGTCCGGAGAAGGTTGCGACCAGCTGGCCGAATGTCATTCCCGGCTCGATGGCTTCCGGCGGACGGGTCGAGTCCCACGGCCGGAACCAAGAACCCGAGCGCTGCCTGATGCCCGCCCACTCGGCCTCGTCGCGCCGGCGGAGCGGGCGCAGGGTGACCACTCCGTGACTCAGCCGAACCGGCCATTTGGACCCTGCCATGGCGGCAGGTTAGTCCAGCAACCAGCAGTTCACGTCCCCATGGGCCGGGATCGGGGTGGCCGACGGTGGCAGGACGATGACGGCGTTGGCGTCAGCCAGCTCCGCCGCACCCGGCTGATCGCTCCGCTGCGGGGACACCCCTCGCGAGGTGTGGTGGCCGAGCAGCAGCCTGGTGCGCGCCGGATCGGCTGCCACCTCCTGGGTGACTGGCGCTGCGGACACGACCGGGCCGGACGGTTCCAGACCGGACAGCTTCTGCACCAATGGCCGACCGATCACCAGGTAGGTCAGGTAGGCAGGGACCACTTCCGGTGGCAGCACCAGCACCGGTGCTTTCTCGTCCCCGACCAGCGCGAACACCTGGCGACCCGGAAGGGCGTCCACCTCGGCCACGTCGATCTGACCGAGCCCGGCCAGCATGGCCAACAGGTCATCGGTGACCCGCGTGATCAGGAACACCAGGTCGGCCCGGACCAGCTGCTCGCTGAGGGCATTCCCGAGGACCTTCGGCTCGACCCCGGACGCACTCGCGGTGAACACCTGGACGCCCTGATCGCGCAGGGTTGCGGCGAGCAGGGTGGTGCCGGCGTCGTAGGTCTCCGAGAGCCTGGTCAGCGGCAGTCCCGGCGGGGTCAGGAATTCGTCGGCGGTGAGCACGACGACGCGGGGACGTGGACGCGCCAGCACCTTGTCGTGACCGACCTCGGCGATCAAGGCCAGCATCCGCGGCGTGAGCACGGACCCCTTTGCCACCAGGGTGTCGCCATCCGCGATCCGCGACCCGGCCAGCCGCAGGTGCTGCTGGAAGCGGGCTTCGGTGGTGAACTGGACGTCGTCGTCGATCGCGAGACCGGCAGAAAGGGGCACGACCGCGTCCGCCCCCTCCGGTAGGGGTGCGCCGGCAGCAACCTGTACCGCAGTTCCCCGGGTGAGCGGCGCGCCGCGATAGCCGCCGGCCTCGATGTGGTCGACCACCGGCAGGATCACCGGACGATGCGGTCCGGCTCCGACCAGGTTGGACGCACGGACGGCCCACCCGGGCGTGGTGGCAGCAGTGAAGGTGGGCAGGTCGAGGTCGGCGACGATCGATTCGCAGAGAGTCAGCCCGGCGGCGTCGAGCAGGCCGATGCCGAAGGGGCGAAGGGTCTCGACCTGGGAGAGCAGGAACTCGCGGTGGGCAGTCAGGCTCCGCACCGCGGGGTCCTCCCCGGATGGGTCAGGGGACTCGAGCGGGACTGTGGCAGGGGTGGGAGGCGCCGTCGGGACTTCATCCTGGTGGCGGTCGAGTAGTAGGGGCATGGGCCTACGATAAGTCAATGACTTCCGGCGCCCGGGAAGGCCAGCCGCGAGCCACCCGATCTGCGGACCCGGACAAGCCGACCCTTCGCGCAAGGTTACGGGCGGCACGTTCGGCCCGGCCAGCCGACCCCACCGGCGACGAACTCCGCACCATTGGCGCCCTCGGAGCGTGCTCCGGCGCGTCCGTTGTCGCCGCCTACGCCTCCCAGCCACGCGAGCCGGCAACGCTGGACTTCATCGAACGACTACGGCTCGCCGGCGTCCAGGTGCTGCTCCCGGTGCTCACTGCGAGGCCGGACTGGGCCTGGTACACCGGCCCCGATGACCTCGCGCCGGGCCCGCTCGGCATCCCACGGCCCACTGGTCCCCCACTCGGCCCGGAAGCGCTCGGGCTGGCCGACTGGGTCTGGCTGCCCGGCCTGGCCGGTACCCGGGACGGCCACCGGTTGGGCACCGGCGGCGGCTGGTACGACCGCGCCCTGGGCTGGGCCGCTGCGGATGCTCGGCTGGGTCTCCTGCTGTTCGACGAAGAGGTGCTCGACCGGGTCCCCATCGACCCGTGGGATCGCGACGTCCACCTCCTGGTCACCGAACGCCGGCGGCTGGACTGCCCGGAATAGCGGCAGCGATTTTCCGGTTCCAATGACTGCTGGCTAAGATTGCCCCAACCCGCAAGTTCCGCAGGAAGTGATCATGCCCACCTATCAGTACCGCTGCACGTCGTGCGACCGGGAGCTGGAAGTCGTCCAGAAGTTCACCGACGACCCGATGACCGACTGCCCTGAGTGCGACGGCAACCTGCGCAAGGTGTTCAACGCTGTGGGCGTCGTCTTCAAGGGTTCGGGGTTCTACGCGACCGACAACCGCACGAAGGGCAAGTCCGCTGCCGCTCGTGCGGCCGAGAAGGCTGAGGGCAGACCGGCAACCGAGACAAAGCCCGCCACTGATGCCAAGCCGAAGTCCGAGACCAAGCCGGCGGCATCCACAGGGGCCTCCAGCGCCGCCTGAGCCTGTGGACGGCTGACCCGCCAGCGGCCGTGCGCCCGAAGATCAGGGCGTGCACTCCATTCCAGTGATCGGCTCCCTGCGCCGCGCGTTCCGTTGGCACCGACGCTGGTTCGCCGCCCTGTTCGCCGGCATCGCCGTGCTGGCCGCGCTGAACACCTTCTCTGCCCGGGACTCCACCGCTGTCAGCGCCGTGGTGGCCGCGCGCAGCATTTCCGGGGGCGCCAGACTGACCGCCGCCGACCTGCTGGTGGTGAAGCTGCCCGCAGCCCTTGCAGCGGCGGGCTCGTTCGCCGACAGCGCATCGCTGATCGGCAGGACGGTGGTGACCCGGATACCGGAACGAAGGGTGCTCACGGATGCTGACCTGCTCGAATCCGCCGGCCTGGTGGCCGCAGGGAAGGTGGCGATGCCGATCCGCTTCGGAGAGTCGTCCGCCCTGCCACTGCTGCGTGTCGGTGGCCGGATCGACATCCTCGGACCGGCAGCGAACGGCTCCGACTATGGCGTCGTCGCCAGTGACGTGCGGGTGGTCGCCGTCCCTGAAGTCGGCGAGACCGGCATGCTCGACAGCAGCCAGGGCGCCCTTGCGCTCGTCGAGGTCGACCAGACCCAGGCTGCCTCGATCGCCGGCGCGGCCGCCGTCTCAGCGTTGAGCTTCGCCCTGAGATGACCGGATTCGTGCCTGGCCTGACCTTGGACCAAGTGCCAACGAGGAGGACTCATGGCGGGTTTCAAGGACTATCTGGACACACCCACCACCGAAGAACTGCTCGGTGAGATCCGCGACCTGCTCAAGGCGCAGGCGAAGAGTCAGGAGCCGTGATGCGGGGGCACATCCCGTGTCAGCCGTAGCTCATCAGGGTTCAGCCGACGCCGCCCGGAGGGTGGGCGCACCTCCAGGTTGGCCAGGTTGAGCACCTCCCTTGCCAGTCCCAGCGCGGCCGCGAACTGGGCGGCGCCGCAGCCGACGCGCAGGTCGGCCGGCACCTCGTGCGGCCACGCAACTTCAGCTGCCACCCGGCCGCGGGCGTGCTCGCCGACCCGGCTCGCCGGCCAGCCGGCGGCTTCGAGTCCGGCCACCAGCGCCATCGTGTCAGGCCGGCCCGGCTCCGGCAGGTCGAGGTCGCACCCGGTCAGTGCGTAGCCGAGGGCTGACTGCCACCGGCCATTCACCGGTACCGCTGAGGTTCACCGGCGTCGGCCAGTCGCACCGCGCCGACCACCTCGGCCGGAGAGTCGAAGTGCCACTCCCCGCGCACCACCAGCGAGTCGGCGCCACGCAGCGACGGCACCACCGTGACCAGCCGGTCGAAGTCGTCGACCAGCCGGTAATGCGCCGGGTCGAGGTCGATCTCCGGGATCCGTTCCACCTGCGCGACCAGGCGGCCGTCAGCACCGAGGTCGAACACATCGGAGCGCAGCAGCAGCAGTTCGTTGGTGGTCTTCACCGGGAGGAAACGATCCCGCCCGACCGCGATGGCCGTAGCCCCGGGGAACACCTCGATGGCAGCCCCCATGGCGCTTTCCAGCTGGATCACCTTTGGCGAGCCGGCATCGGCCGGGTCAACGGTCTTCTCGTTGCGGATCAGCGGCAGCCCGAGCACTCCCCGACGCTCGGTCAGGATCTCCCGCAGCTGGGCCAGGTCGAGCCAGAGGTTGTTGGCGTGGAAATACGGGTGGCGGTGCTCGTCGGTGAAATAGTCCATTTCCTCGCGGGCGGTTTGCGCGGTGTCGCGCAGGATCAGCTGGTCGTCGGCGATCCGCACCGCGAGGTGGCCGCCCTTTCGGTCGTTGACCGTCCGCGGGCAGACCTCGGCGGCGTAGGGGGCTCCCGACGCCGCGAACCAGCCGGCCAGCCGTGGGTTCGGTGCCGCCCCGAGGTTGTCGCCGTTGGCGACCGACGCGTAGCGGAATCCGGCGTCGAGCAGCGCGTCCAGCAGTCCCGTGCCGAGGAGCGCCGGGTACAGGTCGCCATGCCCGGGTGGGCACCATTCCAGGGTCGGGTCGGCGGGCCAGCTGACCGGGCTGAGGTCGCTGGCCAGGATCTTGGGTTCGGCGTTCTGCAGGAAGTCCAGCGGCAGTCCGTCCACCGCCAGATCCGGGTGGCCGGCGAGGTGGGCGAGCGTGTCGTCGCTGGTGCGGAAGCTGTCCATGAACACCAGGGGCAGGCGGGCGCCATACTGCACTCTGGCATAGCGCACCTGATCGACGATCAGGTCGAGGAAGTTCTTCTGGTCGCGGACCGTCAGCAGGGTCTTGGCCCGGTCGAGCCCCATCGAGGTGCCGAGACCACCGTTGAGCTTGATCATCACGGTCTGCTGCAGGGCAGCTCGGGCGGCGTCCTCGCTGACCTCGACCTGGTCGAGTTGCTGGGGCTCCAGCAGCGGCCGGATCGAGTCCTCACGGATCAGGCCGCTCGCGCCGGACGCGCACAGCCGCCAGTAGTGGTCGAAGTTGTCGATGGCGGGCTGGCTGATGCCGGCCGCCCGCATCTTCTGCAGGCACTGCTCCAGGGCGCTATCGGTCATGCCCAGATGGTATCGGCGGCGGCGTCACGACCCCAGCAATGGGTTCGAGCGGATGCGAGGACCAGCGGTTGGGGAGTTCACCAACCCCGGAACAAGAGCCCGGGCAGAGTGAGAGTGACGCACCGCGAAGGGCTTGAAAGCCGTCTACCCACCCCCAGGAGACAACATCGTGTGCGTCACTCTCAACGCAGACTCTAGCGGACGGCGCCGCTAAAGCAAGACCAATCGACCAACTCTGCGGGACCTCACAGGAATGGTCGCGCGCCTTGCCAGAGCGCTAGTCACCCGCTCGAGGGACACCGCGGAAGCGGTAGGCTGGTGCAGGCCCCGGTGGCGGGATGGCCCCATAGCTCAGGGGATAGAGCAGAGGTTTCCTAAACCTTGTGTCGCAAGTTCGAATCTTGCTGGGGTCGCCAACCACGCTGAGCGTGGCATATGCTTCTGACAAGCACTAACACGCACTCCCGAGACCTGGATCGATGTGGTCACGAAGCGACACAACTAATCACTCAGGACTCGAGATATCGCACGAATATCGCACGTCGTGCTACATCTCCCTCGATCGGGCCGCGGCTCAGGAGGCAAAATGGGCAGGCGCGGCTTCGGCCACATCCGACGATTGCCGTCGAAGCGGTACCAGGCCAGCTATGCCGGCCCTGACCTGAACCGGCATGTCGCACCGGTCACGTTCACCACCAAGGGCGACGCAGAAGCCTGGTTGGCCGAAGAACGCAAGGTCGTCGAGTCTGACAAGTGGCGCCCGCCGGCCATACGCCGGGCCGATGCGCTGCGAGTCACGCGGGTTGAGACCTTGAGCGAATACGCCGCACGCTGGCTAGTCCAACGACGGGTGAAGGGAGAGCCCCTGCGGGCGAGCACCATCGTCGACTACGAGCGGGCGCTCCGCCTCTACATCAACCCACACCTCGGCGGGCGACCTCTCTCTGACATCACCCGCGGCGATGTGCGCAACTGGTACCACAATCAGCTGCGAAGCGTGAGTGACCGTCCCAAGGCCAAGGCCTACGCCGTGCTGCGCACGCTCATGAACTCGGCTGTCGAGGAAGAGCTGATCGACGTCAACCCGGTGAGCATCCGCGGGGCCGGAGTGACGCGGCGCAAGCAAGGTGTGGAACCTGCGTCCCTCGACGAGCTGAGGATCATCGTCGAGGCCATGCCGGAACGCTTGCGTCTCATGGTGCAGCTGGCCGCCTGGTGTGCACTCCGCTACGGGGAACTGGCCGAGCTTCGTCGAAAGGATGTTGACGTGGCGAGCGGTGTCATCAAGGTCCGGCGTGCCGTCAGCTTCACCCCGGGAGGTGCAACCGTCGGCCCGCCGAAGACGGATGCCGGTGTCCGCGATGTGGCCATCCCACCCCACCTTCACGGCACCGTTCGAGACCACCTCAAGGATCATGTGAGGCCATCTCGAGACGCCCTCCTGTTCCTCAGCGACTCCGGTGGGCATCTGCACGAATCCGTGGTCTACCGCCGTTGGAACGCTGCCAGGGTTGCTGCGGGTCGCCGTGACCTCCGTTTCCACGACCTCCGCCACACCGGAGCCACCCTCGCCGCGCAGGCCGGAGCCACGACGGCCGAGCTGCAGGCGCGACTGGGGCACACCACCTCCGACGCCGCAATGATCTACCAGCACGCAGCAAAGGGACGGGACCGCCAACTCGCACACGAGCTGTCGAGACTTGCCTCCGGCTAGTGTGCAGGCACTCCGATGCTGGGCGAACGCCCATCCGGGATATGCACGTGATACGACCGGATCTGGCTCCCCTCTGTGTCAATGGGCTGGTTCGAGGAGCGTTTCGTTTGGCGTCTTCCGGCCTGGTGTGGTCGCGGGTAGCGTCTTGGGTGCGGGTCCGGGAAGTGGCTGATCCGAAGTGTCGATGTTCGGGTGTGAGTCGACCGCGCTGGATTGAAGTGCCGCCCCGAAGTGCCCTCCCGGGCTCGCGCCAACGGGCTCGTCATGGTCGTCGGTGAGCTTTGTTGCGTCGGCCACCAGGTGTCGATACACGACGTCGGACAGCCGGCGTTTGAGGCAGCGGAGGGCTTCCATGCGGGTCTTGCCGGCGGCGAGCTTGCGTAGGAAGTAGGCCCGGCCCGGGGTGTTGTGCCGGAGCTGGACGATGGCGGCGATGTGCAGCACGTGGTTCATCCTGCGGTTCCCTGCTCGGGACAGCCGGTGGCGGATCTGCTCTCCGGAGGAGGCGTCGATCGGGGCGGTGCCGGTCCAGGAGGCGAACCGGTTCCGGTCGGCGAACCGGGTGACGTCGCCGACGTCGGCCAGGATCCTGGCCGCACCCGCTGGTCCGACACCGGCGATCTCCATCAGCGTGGAGCCGCGGGCGGCGATCTCGGCCCTGAGTTCGGCCTTGATCCGCTTCAACTTCGCGTCGACCACAACCAGGTCGGCCAGCTGTTCGGCGGCCATTCGGCGGCGGGTCTTCCCGGCGATATCACGCGGCCGGACAGCCGCCAAGATCGCTTTCGCCTGAAGCGCGGACAGGTCACGTTTGGCCTTACCAGGGACAAGTTCACTGAGCAGGCGTTGGAGCCGGTTGACGGTTTGGACCCGCAAGTGGGACAACTCGTCGCGGCGGTCGGCGAGCATCCGCAACGCCTCCAGGCTCGGGTCGGTGCTGAGCTGGCGCAGGTTCGCCGTGCGGACCGCGACCATGGCGATCGAGTGCGCATCCAGGGCATCGGTCTTGCGGTTGTGCCCGGTGTCGAACAACCGCGCCCTCGCGGCGAGCTTCGCCGGCACATCCACCACCGGCTCCCCGGCCTCGAGCAGGCGCTGCGCCAACGGCCGGCCCGCACCACCCGAACCCTCCACCGCCCACAACCTCTTCGGCCACACCGCCACGTAGCGGCGCATCTCGACATAGCCGGCCCGATCGGTGCTGAACCGTCCCGAACCCACCAGCAGGCCGCGCCGGTTCACCACCTCGATCGTCGCCGACAGCTTGTGCGGATCCACCCCGATGATCACGTCATCGACAACAGCCATCACATATCCCTGCCTCTCACCTCGCTGAACAATGGGTTGGCGAGGTGGGCAGTGCTACGACGAGCTGGGCAGTCCCCTCTTGAGCCACACCATCACCGGCAGCGTCCGAGGGATCGCAGTCCAGATGAGAGCAGTGCTCCTGCGCAGTTCCACCGGCCGGTCACCGCCACGGACGCGACGCAGCGACGCCATAGCCCGGATGCGTTCGCGTAAGCGCCTTCTGCCAGTTGCTCGCCTCTTTACGGGGTCACATCGATGATGGGGTCCCCGGCCACCACCAGGTCCGCCTTCCGTGGGCTGACTGCGCCGAGAGCCGCGGTGTTGATCACGACGACGATCGTCGTGGGGTCGAAGCCGGCGGCCTTCACACCGTCGAGGTCGACCTTGGCCAGCAGGTCCCCCGCCTCCACGCGCTGCTGCTGTTTCACGTCAAGGCTGAAGTACTTGCCCTCCAGCTGCACGGTGTCGATGCCGACGTGCACGAGCACCTCCACACCGTCATCGGTCCTGATCCCGAACGCGTGCCCGGTGGCAGGTACTGTCACCAGAACGCCCGCAACGGGGGCGGTCACATGCCCATCGGACGGCTCGATGCCGACCCCTTCGCCGAGGGTCTTCGATGCGAACACCTTGTCCTTGACTTGCTCCAGTGCAATCACCTTCCCGGCGACGGGAGCTCCCACCACCTCCGTCCGCACGAGGGTCGCGACTCCGCCACCGGTTTTGGCGGTCACGGTCTTGGCGGCCGACGCGACGCCGGCTCCACCAGCGGCAGCCTTGGCCTTGCGCTCACGCTCCAGCGCCAGGTCGAACTCGGCCTGCGCCCGTTCGGCCTCTTCCTCGGCCTTCTGCTCGGGGGTGCGGTAGTCGGAGATGAGGATCAGGATCATCGCGGTGAAGAAGGCCGCGGTGATCGAGATCACGTAGACCCACATCGGGGTGAACACCGGAATGGTGAGCAGTGAGGTGAAGGCGAACACGTCGGTCTTCACACCGCCGCTGGCCCAGCCGAGCAGACCGGTGAGGAGGCCGCCCACGGCACAGCCCACGAGCATCCGCGGGTAGATCCGCTTGAAGCGCAGGTGGATGCCGTACAGGGACGGTTCCGAGATGCCGCCGAACAGGCCGGCGGCCAGCGCGCCGGTCGCGACCTCCCGCATCTCCCGGTTCCGGTTACGCATCGCGATCACCAACACCCCGGCGGTCGCCCCGAAGCAGGCGAAGTTCCACGAACCCATCGGTCCCTGGATGAAGTCGTAGCCGAGCGAGCTGATGTTCGCCAGCATCAGGGCGTTCAGCGGCCAGTGCAGCCCCAACGGGACCAGGAACGGATAGATCATCGGAATGATGATCGCGAACACGATCGGGGCATTCCCGTTCAACCACGCCAGTCCCGAACCGATACCAGTACCCAACCAGATACCGAGCGGGCCGATCAGGAACGCGGTTACCGGAATCATGATCAGCATGGAGAAGAACGGCACGAACACCATCTGGATGTTCTCCGGGAAGACCCGCTTCAGCCACTTGTACAGCACCGCGAGCACCGCGACCATCATCAACGGCACGAACACCTGGCCGCCATAGCCGTTGAGCTGCATCGGCAGGCCGAAGATGTTGGCGATGCAGGAGTCCGTGCCCAGCGTCGGGTTGGTGGTGCAGATGGTGGACGGTGTCGCCGTCGGGTCGGACAGCTGCATGAACTCCGGCGTGAACAGCGCAGCCATGATCGTCGCACCCACCCACGGATCCACGTTCAGCTTCTTCGACGCGTTGTAGGCCACCATGATCGGCAGGAAGTAGAGCACCGCCCGCCACATCGCATCGACGAACACCCAGCCGGCCGCCTTGTCAGCAGCACGGAAGTCGACGACCCCGAGGGCGTCCAGCACGGCGGCGAAGGCGATGATCAGGGATGCGCCGAGCAGCACGCCCAGCAGCGGGCGGAACGAGTCGGACAGGTACTCGAAGAAGGCGTCCAGCCAGGCCACCTTGCCCCGGGCCTTGGCCCGTTCGCGCGCCTTCACGTCCGCGTCGGAGAGGCCCTTGCCCACCCCTGCCATCGCGGGCAGGTTCATGATGTCCTGGAACGTGGTCTGGACGGCGCCGCCGATCACCACCTGATACCGGTCACCGCTTTGCGGCACCGCCCCCAGCACGCCGGGGATCTTTTCCACCGCTTTCTGGTCGATACCCGAGGCATCCTGCAGTTCGAACCGCAGCCGCGTCGCGCAACAGGTCAAGCTCAGGATGTTTCCGGGACCGCCGACCTTCTCGACGATCTGCTCAGCCGTACTTGGTTGGGTAGTGGACGTCATCGTCTTTCCTTTCTGGACTACCGCGAAAAGCCAAAGGCCCGACATCTCTATCGTGCACCTCGGGTGGGGCCGGCGTCAGCAGAACGAAGACGTTGTCACGGCGAACGACGACCACGCCGTCGGCGCTGTCGGCCACAACAGCTTGCTGAAGGGCGGATGGGGGCCCAGGCTGAATCGGTGTTGTCGGGACGGTTCTTCGCGCAATCAGAGGCAGTCCATGGCTGGATCTCCAAGACCGGACGAGCGCAGGTACGCGGCGTCCTAGTCGAGGCGGCTTGGTCGGCCTGCCGAGCCCCGGGACCGCTGCGAGTTTTCGATCGCCGGGTCCAGGCCCGTCGCGGGTTCCCGAAAGCGATCGTGGCGACCGCCCGCAAGCTCACCATCCTTGTCTGGCATCTCGCCGTCCACGATGAGGACGACGCGTTCGCCCGGCTCGGGCTGGTTGCCCACAAGCGCCGCAAGCTCGAACTCGCTGCAGGGCAGCCGTCTCGGCGCGGTTTCCACGGCACCCCGCGGCCGGCGTACAACTGCAGGGACCGCCGCGACGCCGAGACCGCTAACGCCGAACAAGCCGAGCACGCCTACGAAGTTCTGGTCGCCGCTGGCAATCCCACCGGCCCGAAGCTGTATTCGGCGTAGAGGTCGTCATAGCCGAACTCGTTGAACGTAGCGACGGTAAGGGTGACCTTCTCGTCGGTTGGTGCCGCCGAAGTGGCGGATGGGGCCGAGGTGCTAGTTGAGCAACCGGCCAGGAGAAGAGCGAAACCGGCCGCCGTGTCCTCGCCCCGCATCAGGGATGAGCGCAAGTGGACTCCTTCGTCAGTGGCGCGTGCCCTAGTTGCCCCTTGGCCTGTCGAGGCTTCCTCGCTCACAGGGCCACTCTAGAAGCTCGCTGGTCTGCCCAGGATCACGGTCGCGGCCTCACTTGGAAGCACGCGCATCTGGCTCCCTTCTGTGTCAAGACGCCTTGGGTAACCCCGTCGTAGGCCTTGTGGTGATGGGTCCGGGAAGTGACTTCTCCGAAGTGCTGGTGTGGGGATGTGAGCCGGCCGCGCTGGATTTCAGTGCCGCTCCCCGGTGTCCTCCCGGACCTGTCGCTTTCGTTGCGACGTAGTCGTCGAGCATGGCCCGGTACACGATGTCGGAGAGGCGTCGTTTGAGGCAGCGCATTGCTTCGTTCGGGCTCTTCCCGGCAGCGACTTTCCGGTCGTAGTAGACCCGGCCCTCGGTCGGGTTCCGCAGCTGCACGACGGCCATCATGTGGAGCACCATGTTGATCTGTCGGTTCCCGCCGCGGGACAGCCGGTGGTGTTGTTTGTCCCCGGAGGACACGTCGATGGGGGCGGTGCCGGTCCAGGACGCGAAGTGGCCACGGTTGGGGAACCGGGTGATGTCACCGACCTCGACCAGCAGCCGGGCCGCGCCGGTGGGTCCGATCCCGCGCAGGTCGAGCAGCCCGGTGCCGGTGGTCTTCAGCAGCGCCACGAGTTCCTTGTTGGCTTGCTTCTTGCGCAGATAGATCCGCTCGAGGTCGACGACCAGCTCCAGCGCGACCCGCTTACGGAGCTTGCCGACCTCGTCCTTGGGCCGGACGCCGGCGAGGATCTTGCGGGCCTGAGCGGCGGACAGATCCTTCTTCGCCCCGCCTGCGACAAGCTCCAATAGAAGTTGGTGGAGCTGACAGATCTTGGTGACGTGCTCCTGACCGATCCGGCGGCGACGTTCGACCAACAGCCGCAGCATCTCCAGCTGCTCATCGGCGACGACCGGTTGGAGGCCGCTGATCCGGACCCCGACCAGGGCGATGGAGTGCGCGTCGGTGTCGTCGGTCTTGCGGCCCTGACCGGTGGCGAACATCCGCATCCGGGCCGACAGCTTCGCCAGCACATCCACCACCTGCTCACCGGCAGCCAGCAACCGCTGCGCCACGTGGCGGCCGATCCCTTCACAGCCCTCGATCGCCCACACCCGCTGCGGCCATTGGGCGGCGAAGCTGACCAGCTGGGCGAACCCGGCCACGTCGGTACCGAACCGGCCATGTCCGACGATCGTTTCGTCGGCCTCCATCACCTCGACGGTGACCGACCGTTTGTGCGGGTCCATCCCGATCACAACCCGCCGCTGCACACCCATGACGACCTCCTTGTTGCTCGATCCGTAACCGATGGATGGAGCCAGGAGGGCACCGCTACTAATGGCAGAGCCCCGCGCCACCAACCACAAGGCAGACCGGGAGCAAGATCAGACCGCTCGCCGAGGCACCAATCAACCTAGATGCCGCTGAAGGGCGCAGCCTCAGCGCAGTGCCAATCTGACTACGGGTCGATCCGGTCGTGTGCGGACCACCTCGGCGAATCCGGCCTCGGTGAACATGGTGAGAGTGCCGTGGTAAAGGTTCGCGCTAGGCACGCGCCCGCCCTTGGCGGCGACGTCGACGGGGTGTGCTTCCAACACCTGGGCCCCGTGCTCGAGGGCGAAGCCGATGGCCCCGGCCAGCAACGCCCGAGCCACACCCTGACGACGGTATCCGACGCGCACCACGAAGCAGGTGCACCGCCACACGCCCTCAGAGTCCAGACCGGCTGTAAGCCGGTTGCTCGTGATCCTGGGGTAGGAGGAACGCGGCCCAACCTGCACCCAGCCGACCGGCTCAGTTCCCGAGTAGGCCAGCAAACCGGGAGGCGGCTGGTGGGATAGCTGGGCACAAAGGGCCTGTCGATTCGGTTCGGCGGATTCCCTGTAACCGCTGCCGGTGGTCAGGAAGAACTGACAGAAGCACCAGGAGGGATCGCCTCGCGTGCCGAACACCACCTCCAGGTCCCGCCAACGTTCGGAGGTGGCCGGCACCACCACGGACACGACACGGTCACGCTTGGCGGAAGTCATACCCCTATCGTCGCCCATCGATCCTCAGTCGCCGCCGCGACGGCGCGGTCACACCGCTCCCCGAATGGAGGGAATTGTCCGCACGTCCACGACCAGCGTTTCATGGGGTAGCAGACCCATCCAGTCCGTTCCCCGGCACTTCCCCAGCGCGGAGGAAAGCCCCTCCGGTGCCGGCCGTGTAATTGCCGCCCGCCAACCGAGTCGCGGCGGCCCGACAAGCACGGGACCGGGGATGGCTGTGATGTCCCCCGCCGCCGCGCCCACAGCAACCAGTAGTCGGGGGCCTGGACGGGCCGCTGGGTGGCCTTCCTCGCTTGCGGCCCGTGGCCGGTGGTCGCGTGGGCCGTAGATCAGGCCGGTGGCGACGCTGTGGACCCCGGCTCAGGCGACTTTGGCGAGATCAGCCGTCCAGCCCCCAGGGCAGGCATCCATCAACGCCGGCCATGATCTGCGGGGTCACCGCCGGATCGAGAAGTCGGCCTCGGCCGCACCGGTCACCACACCTGGACCGGTCCACGTGAACTCGCGGACCGCGGAGCCCTTCTTCTTGCGGTGGTAGCGCAGTTCTCCCACGACGCTGCTGGCCGGCACGAATTCGTCGAGGCTGGCAATCAGCTCGTCGAAGCTGCCGTAGCTCTCTACGCTTCCATCGCCCCACTCGATGCAGAAGACGTTGCCGCTCGAGTCGACCTCGCATTCTTCGCTGACGGCATTGGCCGGGGCGACCGAGAACGTGCCGCTCTTGCGTGCGGTGGAGGCGAGCTTGACCTTCACCGGGTCGCCGAAGACCGAGGCGCGGAGCTTGCCGTTCTTCTGGATTCGGTACTCGGGGCGGATGGTGTAGCTCTTCCCGGCCTTGAGGCGAGTGCCCGAAAGCGACGCCCACCCGCTGTTCTTGAGCAGCTGCACGTCGGTGGCCTTGTAGCTGGTGGCATCGGCGTCCAGTAATCGGAGGGTGACCTGGATGCCGGTGATGGCCACTTCCTCGAACTCGTTGTCCACGATCGCCCAGACTTGGTCGGCAAGTTCGGTCGCAACCACATCGGGGAAGAAGTACCGGTCGGCGACGACCTGGGAGTTCGTCAGGCTACCCGCCGATCCGTCCTCGCGACGGAAACCGATGGTCCAGGTGACCTCACCGGTGCCAGAGCTGAACTGGTCGAGCTGCTCATAGGCGGCCTGGCCGGTGATTCCGGCTGCGGCGGACGCCGCGACCTCTGGGTCGGCGACACCGACGTGGTAGCTGGCGACCTGGGCACCGGATGCGTTCTCGACATCCACGTCGATCCCGAAGGCCTTGACGACGCCGACGGTGCCACGGATACCCGCCCGGCGGTCCTGGGTGATCATGCCGACCGGAGCACCGAACTGGGAGACCTGCTTGTAGGAGCCGGACAAGCCGGCGCCGTCGGGCACGATCATCGCGGTCGAGGCGTTCGCCATCAACAGGCTGGCCTCGCCCTCATAGGCCATTGGATGGCCGAACCCCCACACGGTTTCGCCGCAGACCGCCGTCACGGTTCCGACCGCGCCGATGAGCAGATCGCCACTGGTGTAGGTGACTGCCAGGGTGCCGCCCGCCACGAGCGGCGCGGTGACAGCGGAAGAGTTCGCGGCCGCGGCAGGCAGGAAGCCGCCGCTGCGCAGGAAGGCCCCGGCATCGGCGCTGCGCGGGGTGCGGGCAAGGGTGCGGTTCGCGAAGGCGTTCTGCCTCGCCCCGGCACTTCCGGCGACGTTCACTGTCCGCACCTGCGAGAAGGTGCTGCCCACGAGCGTGGTGCCGGCGGCGCTCGTGCCAGCAGCGGAGGTCCTGAGGTTCGAGTTGGTCACCCGCACCCGGGCGGATGTGCCCAACGCTGTGGTGCCGATGGACTTCAGGTACTCCGCCGGCGTGACGCCCGCTATCGGCAGGTTCTCGGAGGTGAGCCGGTAGGCGACCGCGCCGATCAGGCGGCCGTCAGTGGTGTAGACCGGAGACCCGGACATGCCGGCCCAGATCCCCGTGCCCTTCAGCCCGCCCGAACTCTCAGTGCCGTCGATGACCGGGCTGCTGAGGCGGAAGAGCAACAGGTCCTTGTCCTTGCCGAGCGCATTGTCGATGAAGCCGACGTAGGCGCCGCTGAAGGCTTCGGGGGTCGTGCCGTGGGTGACCGACAGGCCGGCCACCGACTCGCCCGCAGCGAAGGCCTCGACCTCGGCAGCGGGCGCGTACGGCTGGGTGCCGTCAGCGCAGAAGAACGACTCCGCAGCGTGCGCGGCGGGGGTCGCGGTGCCCAGCAGACCGAAGCCAAGGACGGCCGCGGCCAACACGGCCGTGGATCGCCGCCAGGTGGCATCCCGGGGAGGCGACGTCGTCCCAATGGGACGGATCCTGATCAGGTGACTCATTTCAGTTGCCTTTCCCGCCTGCGGCGTGATTCCGGTGAACCTGGTGTCGTCAACGCTCTGGGCTTGGCCCCGGGTACAAGGTCCATCGTCGGGATCGCTCCCGGCTGAAACCTGGCCGGGCATCGGGGTCCCGACAGCCTGAACGAGCACCGTCTCCACAGCGCCTGGTCACTGTCACACCCCAACGGACGCCATGCTGCGATCTCCGACGATCCGTACACTCTCGTACAGGCAGTCCCCGCCCGGTCGAGGCGTCGTTCCTCGTCTACTCGGCTGCTGGTTCGCACTTCAATTCTCGCCCGCCCGGGCCTATAACAATATCGCTTGCGAAGCGGTAGTATCCTCAACCTAATGGGGGGGAACCGTGAGCGGGCGGCCTATTTCGGAGCGGGTGTTCGATCGCGCCCGATGGTTGAAAACGGCCATCGCGGGCTCCCTGACGGGGACGGTGTTCGGGGTGTCCCTTATCCTGACGGTTGACGCCGAACGCTCAATTGCCCTGGACACCCCCGACGAGCCGACGACGAGCGTGGTGGACCACTCCATAACCTGGGCCGCATATCCTCAAAGGGAAGCCAGGATCCGCAGTGTCGATCCATCCCTGGCCAAGCGATGCCGGGAAAGCCAATTCGTTGTCGTCACGTTCAGTGGGACCGGCATGGAGGAGAGCCACTACCAGGCGAACATGATCCAGCGCATAGTCGAGGACCTGAACGGTTGTGTGATGTACCACTGGTACGGGCAAATCTACGACGCACCGGCCTCTGCCAGATCGGTGGCGAATGCCATCGAAGCAGTGACCCCACCAGGCGGGGAGAAGGCAGTCGTATTTCTCGGCGCAAGCTTCGGCGGTATTGCAGCCGAGGACATCGCATCGGAACCCGTGGTGCGAAACTCCCGGGTCATTGAGCTCAAGCGAATCATCATGATTGCGTCGCCCGTCGACATGAACGACGTAATTCAGGATGTCTTCGGTGTACCCGTACCTTGGATCAAGAATGTGCGCCTGGACATACCGAGGTTCGGTGGGCTCGTCGTACTCGGGAACTCCATCAACGGGCAACGCCAACGCGGTCAGCTGAACGATCCGGTCGAGTGGAAGAGAACCTTCATCAACGCCGCCAAGACCCGACCAGTACTCATGTGGAGCGAACTGGAGCGCCTCCGACGAGGCATGCTGATAGTCCGGCCCGACATCCCGGTCGACTACCTCGGCTCGCCCGACAGCGAGACGACCGTGAACACCAACCAGGCTTATGAGCGGGTCGACAACGCCATCATGGCAAAGACCCGTTACATCCTGGTCCACGACGGTGGGCACGACACTGGCTGGCTATTGTCGGCTGCAGACAAGTACAACGAGAAACTCGCCCCGATCTTTGAAGAGATGTTCGGGCATGCGGCGTGAGTTGCCGACACCATCACCAACCGACCTCGAAATCGCCATCAGGAGACCGTCGTTGGCCTGGCGAACCAGCCAGTTGTCGAGTCTCAAGTAGATTGATGGGGAGTTCGATGGCGTCCCGAAGGCGCGGCCGATTACCAGGTCGGAGATCACCCGATTTCGCGAGACGTGCCCCAGCACGACGCTCCGCTCCGCAATCAGGTCACATCACCGGCCACATCCAGACCGCAGGAAATGCTGTCACACCTCGTGGGCGCCGGCGACTTGGTGGCTAGACTCCCTAGCCCCGTCCAAGAGCCCCGCAACCGAAGGAATCCCGTGATCGAACGCCCGCTCGGCCATACCGGAAGGTCCGTCACCGCGATCGGACTGGGCACCTGGCAGCTTGGCGCTGACTGGGGTGCTGTGGATGAGGCTGACGCCCTCGCCGTCCTCGGAGCTGCCGCCGACAGCGGCGTTTCGCTGTTCGACACCGCCGACGTGTACGGCGACGGCCGCTCGGAAGCCATCATCGGAAAGTTCCTCAAGGGACGTGGCGAGCACCACATCACGGTTGCTACGAAGATGGGCCGCCGGGTCGCTCAGGCGCCCGAGAACTACACTCCGGGGAACTTCCGGGCCTGGACGAGCCGTTCCCGCTACAACCTCGGCGTCGACACCCTGGACCTGGTGCAGCTCCACTGCCCGCCGACTGCCGTCATCGAGGATGCCGCCACCTTCGATGCCCTCGACGAACTGATCGCCGAGGGCTCGATCGCGGCCTACGGCGTCTCGGTTGAGACCTGCGACCAGGCCCTTTCCGCCATCGCCCGGCCGGGTGTCACCAATGTTCAGATCATCATCAACCCGTTCCGGCTGAAGCCACTTGACGCGGTCCTGCCAGCAGCCGCAGCTGCCGGCGTGGCGATCTTCGCCCGGGTGCCGCTCGCGTCCGGGCTGCTCTCGGGCCGTTACACGGCCAGCACCACCTTCAGTCCCGACGACCACCGCGCCTACAACCGCAACGGTGAGGCATTCGACAAGGGCGAGACCTTCTCCGGCGTCGACTACACGACCGGCCTCACGGCGGCCGCCGAGCTGGCCGCCGCCCTGCCGGAAGGCATCAGCCTTCCGGCCGCCAGCCTCGCCTGGATCGCGGGCCTGCCCGGCGTCACTTCCGTGATCCCGGGCGGACGCAACCCGGCCCAGGCAGCGGCCAACTCTGCCGCGGCCGATCTGCTCGAGCCGGGCTCCGGATTCGACCTGGCCGCGTTCGACGCGGTCGTCCATCGCGTGTACGACCGGCACTTCCGCAGTCAGATCCACGACCAATGGTGAGGTGCCCAGATCCGGTCCGACCGGCCGACTGGGCGAAGCACTCCGACAGAACGTCGGCGACCATCGTGCCGAGCGTGCCGAAGTAGCCCGCTGTCCCCTTGGCCCGGATCATGGCGATCACGGCGCTGACGCGGCCTCGATCCCGGCCCCCTCGCTGGCATCGTCAGGATGTCCCGAGGTAGAACGCGTTCGTGTTCTGTTCGGCCGAGCGCGCGGCTTCCACTCCTGTTCCGGCGGCGATCGCCGCGTCCGCCCATCTCCGGCCGCTGCCGGTCATGAACTGTCGCGCGGGCTCGGAGGCCGCCCAGGCGTCCACGTCCGCCGGACGGCCCTCGCCGGTGGTGATGTGCAGGGCCAGCCCGAGGACGCCGAGGTCCCAACCGACACCGACAGCGCCCGGCCCGTACATCGACCAGAACGCCTCCTCGACCTCGGCGGAGTGCGCCAGGGTGAACCGGGACCGTCCCGGCCCGAGCTCGGCGACGGTCACGGTGATCCGGGACATCCCCTCCCCCATCACCCAGGTGGCCGTGTACTGGTGCGGCGGATCGCACGACTCGATCACCCCGCCTGCGTTGCCCTCCACCTGGTAGCTGCCGCCGACCTTCAGTTCGCCGTGCACTGGCGCGAACCACCGGGCGATCCGTTCGCCGGTCGTGACGGCGTCCCAGAGGTCGGCGACGTCGGTCTCGAAGTCCTCGCTGATGCTCAGCCGGGCGTCCACCATCGAGCCGCGCTGATTTACGGACAGCGTTCGGTCAACTGCATCGAGTTGGGAGCTGGCGGCCAGGTCGAGTTGATCGGTCATCATTCCTCCTGGTTGTCGGTGCGCCGGGCACGCTGGCCGCGGCTGATCTCGGTGTGCAACGCCGCCATCCTGGGCACCCAGAAGCTCCGGAACCCGTCCAGCCACACGTCCACCTCTTGGAGTGGCTCGGACCGGACGGCGTAGAGCCTGCGGTTCCCGTCCGGGCGCACGGTGGCGAAGCCGTTCTCGCGGAGCACCCGCAAGTGCTGGGACACCGCCGGTTGGCTGATCCCGAACTCGGCCCCGACGGCATCCGACAGCTCCCCGGCCGAGCGTTCGCCTGCGCTCAACAACTCGAGCAGGCGACGCCGGACCGGGTCGCCGAGGATGTCCAGTGCGTGCACCCCGAAACCATCCCAGGAGATGCTATATAAGTCAATACTTATGCGCCTGCCGGAGGACTCACCGCGGGCAGGGCGCGAGCTTGGCCGACCGGGTCGGTGCCGCGGTCAAGCGACGCGTTCCGGCACCGCAGCCGCGCGACACCCCGGTTTCCGGGAGAAGTCCCCACAGCCGTCGCGATTCGACTCGTCCCAGGCCCGGATCTGAGCCGTGAGCCGGCCCTCAGGCGATCAGTACCTCCCGGCCCACCTCGTCCACGGCGGTGATGCTGAAGGTCTCGGCAGCCAGGTCAGCGTCGAGGGTGGCCGACCGGCCGCCCCTGCGCCAGGTGATGCGAAGCTGCTGTGGCCCGGTCTCCGCCAGGTCGACCTCGGCGTCGAACCCGAAGGCGCCGAAGGTGTTGCGGAACCTGAGTAGCTCCAGCTGCCGCTGCACGATCGGCTGTTCGAGCCCGGCGCTGATGTCGTCGGCCGACAGGTTGGTGCGGTTGATCTCCTTGTGGCCGCCGGCGCCTGCGCGCTCCACCGCTGCGTGGTCGTTGCGCCCCGCGAACAGGTCCAGGTACCAGACCTGCGGCTTGCCGGGCATGAACAACTGGATGGCCCGTGCCAGCAGCAGCCGCGGTTCGCTCTCTCCCAGCGCGCTGAAATAGGTCGCGTTCACCTGGTAGTAGATGTTCTTCGCACCATGCAGATCCTTCACGTAGCCGCCGCGACCCTTGATGGTCTCGATCAGCCGCTGGATCCGGTCCTCATCGAGCAGGCCCTTGAGGTCAAGGACCGGGATGCCGTCGTGGCAACCGAGCATGTTCACGGTCCGGATCTTCCGCGACGCCAACTCGGTGATCCAGCGCTTCAGGACGCTCGCGTCCCGGGTCTCGAAGGCATCGATCACCAATCCGGGCAGGAAGAAGTCGTAGGTCATGAAGCCCTTGGCTGCGATCGTGGAGTGAATTCCCTCGGCGTAGGTGGAGTGGATCTCCGGCAGTAGCTTCAACCCGCGCCGGTCGGCCAGCTTCTTCACCTTCGCCAGCAGGTCCCAGGTGCCCGGATCGTTGAGGAAGTTCTTGTGTCCCGGCTCCTTCGGGGCGTAGGCGAAGGCGTCCAGTCGGACGATCTGCGCACCATAGCCGGCCAGCCGGTCGAGGGTGTCGGCGTAGAACTCCCAGACCAGCGGCGAGGAGATGTTCAGGTCCATTTGGCCCAGGTAGCGGCGGCGAGCCTCAACCAGGTCGACCACCCGGTCACGGACCTCCTCGTAACCGCTGAAGTCGGCATCGGCCGGCCGTCCGCCGGAGTTGAGGACGGCTGCGATCCGTCCGGCAAGGACATCGGCCCGGCCGTACTGCAGCCCAGTGGCCGCCATCAGGTCCTGGGTGTCCGGGGCCGTGTAACGCACCTCCTGGTAGAAGGTGTTCCAGTACGGCCGCTCGGTGCCATCGGGGAGCCGCACGTTCAGGATCGGCAGGCCCGGCTTGCGGAAGAACATGTCCTTGATCAGTTCCGGTCGCGGCTGGACGTAGCCCGCAGCCGTGAGTTCGCCGTGACCGGCCCAGAACTTGTTCCAGTCGATGAAGAAGTCGGCGTACTTCGAACGCTCGCCGTTCGCGATGATGTCCTGGAACTGCGGGGACAACACCGAGGCGTGGTTCAGGATGAAGTCGAACTTGAAGTCGATTCCCTCCTCGGTCAGCGCGGCCAGGTCGGCCTCGGTGGCGAACTGGTCGCTGAGGCTGTAGTCGATCACGGAGAAGCCACGGTCGAGGTCGGTGTTGAAGACGCTCGGCAGCAGGTAGGCCGAGCCGAAGACGTCCTTCAGCTCTGGCCGCCTGACGAAAGCCACCAGGTCGGCGAGGGTCCCGCCGATGCTGTCGGGATAGACGTTCAGCATCGGACCCGCGCCGGGCAGATCTGCAACCATGGCCTTCAGGTAACCGTCGTAGTCCAGCAGCTCGCCGGACTTGGCGACGATGATCGCGGCGTTGGCGGCCTGTGAGCGCAGTCTGGCCTGCTCGAGTTCGAGCACCATCGTCGTGAAGGGGCTGCCGACCGCGCCGTCGCGGCTGCGGGCCCGCCGGTGCGCGAGCGTCTCCTCCGGAGTGCTGTTCAA
Source organism: uncultured Actinomycetota bacterium (assembly GCA_963848845.1). Lineage (GTDB taxonomy): Bacteria > Actinomycetota > Actinomycetes > Propionibacteriales > Propionibacteriaceae > Propionicimonas. The sequence goes on along the minus strand of CAWKFH010000004.1, from coordinate 246,902 downwards.
CAGGATGGGGATGTCGACCCCGTTCAGGTTTTCGTTGTTGCCGTGGGTCCACTCGACGACGATGACCTGGATCCCGCTGACATCGACGCGGTCGTACCACAGGGCGTCCGGTGTCCGACCCATGCGCTTGAGCAGCAGTGTCGGGGCGCCTTCGTGGAAGGCCGCAAGGATCCGGTTGATCTCGGCGAAGTCCAATTCGTTCGGCGTGCCGAGGTAGCCGGCCAGCGCCTTGCGTCCCGCCTTCTGGTAGGTGGCCAGCCAAGGGTGTTCCGGCACCTGCCCGGGGTCGGCATCGACGTCGGACGCCTGCAGCGTCGGCGAGCTGAGTGCGGATGGCCTCGTTGTAAACGTCGGCCGCCACCAGGCCCTGGACGCCGCCAACCCGGAAGATGCGCAGTCGTTCGGCGTCGTTCGCGGACGGGATCCGGCGCGCGTAATTGTCGCCGGACATCACGTAGGCCCCGATGCCGAGCGCGTTGAGCCCGTACGCGAGGAGCGAGCCGATCTCCGACTTGCCCACCCCCGAACCACCGTGGACCGAGACCACAGCGCGGCGGTGCGGGCTGGCCGCAAGGACCGGCTCGAGCTGTTGCCAAAGGACACCGAAGATGGTTTTGGCCTTCTCCAGATGCCCGGGGGTGATCTGAACCTTGTCGCCGGGCATGTCCCCGGTCGGGACGGCCTCGAGATCGGTCACGTCCGGGAAGTCAACGTCCATCGTTCGCCTACCTTTGCTCCCAACCAGATTCAGGATTTCAGCAGCCTAGCCATCAACGGTCGTCGGCGGGAGGATTTGGCTAAATCGTTAAACCTGCTCCGCCGCCCGCAACGACCCATGGTCCCCCGTCCAGGCGCTGGGTCGCCTCTCCCCGCAAAGTGGACTGAGACCGCCGCAGTCGGCGGTCTCAGTCCACTTTGCGATGGTCGGGCCGGGTCGGGCCGGGTCGAGCCGGGTCGAGCGGGGCAGGCGGGGCAGCCGGGTGCAGCCCGCTGCCAGGCCAGCCAGTCAGCCGGGCGCGAGCCGGAGGCCCAGCGGCTGATGATCAACCGGTCCTGAGGCAGTAAGTGGTTCCTGCCCGGGGGGATGGGGCAGGAACCACATTCGAGTATAGGTCGGGCTGGGAGTGGTGTCACCCCAATGGGTGACAAGCCGCCGGTGTTTCTCAGCGCCCCTTGACGGCCTTCGCCTCTGCCTTCAGCTTCTCCATGTCGAGGTCCTTGACCTGCTGGACGAGCTTCTCGAACTGGCTCTTGTTGAGTGCACCGGCCTCCCGGTACACGAGGTAGCCCTCGCGGAACGCCATCAGCGTCGGGATCGAACTGATCCCGAGACCGCCGGCCAACTCCCGCTGTTCATCGGTGTCGACCTTGGCGAAGACCGCGTCCGCGTGGGTCTCCGAAGCCGCGTCGAACACCGGGCCGAACATCTTGCACGGCGGGCACCAGTCAGCCCAGAAGTCGACGAAAACGATGCCGTTGTCGCCTATGGTCTGGCTGAAGTCGTCGTTGGTCAGAGCGATTGTTGCCATTGGCTTCCTTAGGATCGTGGTACGTCGGAGGAACGCCTCACACCCCTCCAGGTATTCCCGATCGGGGTGCCAGGAGGCAGGCCAAGGCCGCGCGCAGACTCAGTCGGCGGCGACGAAGATGTGCTCGGCCACCAGCGCGGGCAGGTCGGCCTCGTGGTGGTCGCCACGGAAGATCAGACTCCGGCCGACCAGAACGGCCCTTACCGGCGACCCCGGCGCGACCCCCGCGTCACGGACGGTGGCGAGCAGGTGCGGGTCGCTCTGAATCCACTCGCTCATGCGCAATACCACCACCTCGTGCTCACGGCCGTCGGCCAGCCGCAGTGCCAGCAATTCGGTGCCGTCGAGAAACGACTCGGTGGCCGGGGTGACCCCGAGTTCCTCGAGCGCCGGAATCGGATTGCCGTAGGGCGAACGGACTGGATGGTCGAGGATCGCCACCAGTCGCCGCTCGACGTCGGTGGAGATCACGTGCTCCCAGCGGCACGCCTCCTCGTGCACCAGGTGCCACTCCAGTCCGATCACGTCGGTGAGCAGCCGCTCGGCAAGCCGGTGCCGGCGCATCACCCGGGCGGCGAGTTGCTCACCCTTCGCACTCAGCACGAGGTGCCGGTCGGGGTGCACCGAGACCAGGCCGTCACGCTCCATCCGGGCAACGGTCTGGGATACGGTGGGCCCGCTCTGCTTGAGCCGCTCGGCAATCCGGGCGCGCAACGGCGGTACGCCTTCTTCACCGAGTTCATAGATGGTTCGCAGGTACATCTCGGTGGTGTCGATGAGGTCGCTCATCATCCCTCCTCCCCTGCGATCGAAAGCCAGACTATAGCCATGACACCGGAGCCGGGGCCGCGCACCGTCACAGTTGCACCCGAGCGTCTCGAAGGCTGGCTGGCCGGGTTCGAGGCGAGGCACGGGCCGTTGGTGGCCGACCTCTCCCCCAAGCGGGTAGTGCTGCTGGCCGCCGACGGGGCCGAAGCCGGCTTCGGACTCGTCTGGGGCCCGCTCCCGGACGGCGATCCGGTGGCCGGGCTGGTCGCCGAGTTCACCCGGGCCCGGCGGGTAGGTGCCCTGATCGCCCGGCAGAAGGCCCACGCCGTCGGCATCTTCGACGGCGACCGGCTCGTGGATGGTCGGCACGGCAGTCACTACGTGCAGGGACGCACCAAAGCCGGCGGTTGGTCCCAGCAGCGCTACGCGCGTCGCCGCGCGAACCAGGCCGGCCGCTCCTTCGACGCCGCGGCGCAGGACGCCGCCGAGATCCTGCTGCCCGAAATCGGCCGCCTCGAAGCGCTGATGGTTGGGGGCGACCGGACGGCGGTCGCAGCGGTGCTGGCCCACCCGGACCTGGCCGGTCTTGCCGAACTCCGGTTGCGCCACGGTGGTGGCGTCATCGCTGTCCCGGATCCGAATGCAGGCGTGCTCGCTGGCTTCGGCGCAGTCTTCCGGCGGGTGAGCATCGAGCTGAATCAGCTCGCCTGAAGTCAGCGCCGGCGCAGGAACACCACCGTGGCAGCGATCAGGGCGACCACTCCGGCACCACCAAGAGCCCAGACCTGGCGGGAGTTGTCCAGCGCGACGTCGGGAAGGTCCAGGTCGCTGGCGGCCGGAGTCGCGGTGGCCGCGATCGGCGTCGGGCTCGGGGTCTCGGCGCCGGCCGGGGCGACCGGGGTCACTCCCAGCGAAACCACCAGACCGACAACCAGCCCGGTCACTGCACGACGAACCCCCAGGATCATGGGGCGGAGCCTATCGCCCCCTGGCCAATGACCGTCCCGACTACCACCAGGACGAGCAGGAGCAGCAACGCCCCAGTGACGATCAGCCGGCGGGATCTGGGGTTCACGGCCCCAAACCTATGTCGGACGGTTAGCGTTGGGCCATGGGCTCACTGAGGCTCTACGCCATCGCGATCGATGAGGTGCGCGAGATCTTTGGCGCCCCCGAGGAAACGGCGACCGCGCTGCGGGCCATCGCCGCCCACAGATTCCCGCCAGCTCCGGCTTCCACCCCCGGCCTGCTGGCGAAGCTCGGACCGGTGTTCCGCCGGGCGCCGGACGCCCCGGTCCTGCGTCCCGGGATCCCCAGCGGTTCCGACGTGGACACCGTGCTGGCCGGACGATACGTCCAGCCGCACCGGCTGAGTGCCTGCTGGGCGCTGCTGGAGGCCTGGGTCGATGCGATGTCCTGGGGCAGCACCAGCCGGCAGGTCACCGAGGCCGGACTCAACGAGTTCGACTTCGACCTTGCCCGGGCATCGGTGCCCTCCCGTTACGGGCTCCGCCATCTGCTCGGGTCCGACCTCGGCATCCCCATGCTCCCCTGCCCCGGCCTGGCCGCCGGTTTCGCCCGCGGCGACCACGCCATCGCCATGTCGGAGGCGTGGCGGGCGTCGGCGGCCATGCTGTCAGCCGAGAACCGACCCACCGCCGACAGCCTGCTGGCCTGGTTCGACCACTATCCCGAGTGGATTGCGAGCGCCCAAGGGAGCCAGCGCCGGCCGCCGGACCTGGTGGCATTTCTCACCACCTGAATCGCGGCTCCTGCCCACCCCGGGCTTGCCGATGAAATATACTGACTGACGGTCGGTCAGTGGGACCCGGCCGAGTCGAAGGAGCAAGCATGGCTGGCGCCACCGGGCTGGTCCTCCGATGACCCGGGTCACCAAACGTCCCGAGGTGCGTCGCGAGGAACTGCTCGACCTGGCCCTCGAACTCTGCCGCACCAACGGCTACGAAGCGATGAGCGTCGAGCAGTTGACCCGGGCCGCCAACGTTGCCAAAGGCACCTTCTACCACTACTTCAGCTCGAAGTCGGATCTCCAGGCGCAGCTGGTCCAACGGTTCGGGAATTCGCTGTTCGACCAGCTCAGCCTGGCTGCGAACCTGACCGACGGCAAGGCAGCTGACCGGCTGCGGACCGTGATGGACGCCGCGGCCGTCTACAAGTCCCAGAACGCGGACGTCTCGCAGGCCGCCTTCCTCTACCGCGAGGAGAACTACGCCCTGCGGCACCGGATCTTCGAGACCTGGCGGGATCAGGCACGCCTGGTGCTGTTGCCGATCATTCGGGATGGCCAGGCCGACGGGTCGATGCAGATCAGTTCACCCGACGGCGCCACCGACATCGTCCTGCTGCTCTGGCTCGACGCAGCAGACCACCTCTGGAACCGGGCCCTCCGGGCGACCGATGTCGATGACTTCGTCCAGGTGATGCTCGACGGCTACGTTTCGATCCTCGAAGCACAGGAACGCGTCCTCGGGTTGTCGGAGGGCACGCTCAGAATCGCCATCGGCCCAGAAGTCGTCGAACTCCTCAAGCAACTCCACGCCCGAATCGACAGGAACCAGGAATGAACCGAAAGACGGTCATGGCCATCGGCATCAGCACCGCAGTCGTGCTGGCGCTCGGGGGCGGCTACGCCTATTCCGCAGCGAACAACCGGCCCCTGGTCGGCTCGGCGCAGGCCTCCGTCGGCCCGATGAGCGTCACGGTGAGCGCGTCCGGTTCCCTGGTCGCAGCTCGCACCCGAGGTGTCTACGCACCCGCCCCTGGCACGATCGCGAAGCTGCGGGTCGCCGACGGCGACACCGTCAAAGCCGGCCAGACCCTCGCGGTGATGGCGACCGGTCCGCTGAAACTGGCGGTCGCCCAGGCCCGGGCCGCCCTTTCGGCGGCGAGCGCCCAGGGGGAGGCGGTGCGGAACGGTGTTCCCGGCGCCATCGACCGCTCCGCAGCAAGCGCAGCGCTGTCCGCTGCCCGCTCCCAGGTCTCGACAGCGGCCAAGAACTACGCCGCCTACCTCTCCGACTACCGGGACGCCGAGGGCGACGTGAAACGCGGGATGCGCTCGATGCTGCGCACCCTGCGGACGGCGAAGTCACAGGCCGCGGCAGCGCTGAAGTCCGCCCAGGCCGGCCTGGCGCGGCTCTCGGTCGCGGCGCGGGTATCGCTTGCTCGGACCGCCGCCGCCCAGGCGGTGACCGCTGCCGACCGGGCCCTGACCCAGGCGAAGCGAAACCTCGCCAAGGCGGAATTGGCGGCGCCCTTCGCCGGCACGGTCAGCTTCCACGGCACGGTCGAGCCCGGCTCGGGCCTCACGCCTGGGGTTGCCGTGTTTACGGTCGTCGACCCGGCCCGGATGGACTTCGCTGCCTCGGTCAACGAGACCGACATCGCGGCCGTGGCCAAGGACCAGCCGGCGACGGTGACCCTGGACGCGTTCGCCGAAGCTTTCACCGGCAAGGTGACCCGGGTGCTGGCGACCCCGGAGACGACCGGAACCGGGACCATCGCATTCGGCGTCCGGGTCGTGTTCGAGCCGGGCCAGGCGCGGCTGTTCAGCGGCATGAGCGGCTCGGCGGAGATCGAGGTGCAGAGCATCCCGGACGCGCTCACCGTGCCGATCGAGGCCGTGCTCACCGACGGGACCGGCCGGTCGGTCTTCGTACTGGCCGCCGACGAAACCGTCCACCGACGCCAGGTGGTGCTCGGCGCTTCGAACGACTCCGCTGCGCAGGTGCTCTCGGGGCTTTCCGCAGGTGACCGGGTGGTCACCACCGGCGCCTCGACGTTGACCGACGGCCAGCAGGTGCGGACCAGATGAGGCGCCGATGACCATCGAGACCACTCCCGCGATCGTCGAGATCACCGGCCTGACCAAGGTCTACGGCGCCGGGGCGGCCGAGGTGACCGCGCTGGACGGGGTCGACCTGCGAGTGGCCGCAGGTGAGTTCGTGACGGTGATGGGCCCGTCCGGCTGCGGGAAGTCAACGCTGCTGAACCTCCTCGGGGGGCTGGATACCCCGACCGCCGGTTCGGTCAGCATCGACGGCCACACCCTTGGTGACCTCCCAGATGACCAGTTGACCGAACTGCGCCGCCGCCGGATCGGCTTCGTCTTCCAGTTCTTCAACCTGATCCCAGTCCTGGACGCCACCGAGAATGCCTCGCTGCCACTCCGACTCGACGGGAACTCCGAAGCCGAGGCGAAGGCTGTCGAGTGGCTGGAGCGCGTCGGCCTCGGCGACCGGCTGCACAACCGGCCCGACCAGCTGTCCGGCGGCGAGCAGCAGCGGGTGGCGATCGCTCGCGCCCTGGCCGGCAACCCTGCGCTGGTGCTGGCCGACGAGCCGACCGGAAACCTGGATTCGAAGTCGGCGACCGAGATCGGCGGGCTGCTCCGCCAGGTCAGCACCGATTGGGGACGCAGCGTCTTGATGGTGACCCACGACCCGCGGATCGCCAGCTTCGCGAAGCGCCTGGTCCTGATGCGGGACGGCCGGATCGTCGACGACCTGGGGCTGGACGGCAGCCGCGAGGCACCGCGGATGGCCCTGGAGAGGGCCGGCCTGCTGTGAAACTCGTCCTCACCCTGGCCGCCCGCTACCTGCGGGGGCGTGGCGCCCGGTCCCTGCTGACCACCCTGGCAGTGGTCTTCGGGGTGATGCTCACCTTCGGGTTGAACGGGATCCTGCCGGCCATGGTGGACGCGTTCACGCACAACCTGCTGGCAGCTGCTGGCAAGGTCGACCTCACGGTCACCAGCGCCTACAACCAGCCGTTCCGGCCGGACGTGGTCGACACGCTGCTTCGGGTGCCGCAGGTCGCCGCCGCCAGTCCGGGCGTCCAGCGCACCGCACCGCTACCCCGGAGCGCCGACGCAGCGCCGGACGCCCTTGCTCAGGTGGTGGTGGTCGGCATCGACCTGCCCACTGTGGATTCCGTCCGCGACTTCCCGCTGAGCCAGGGCCGGATGCTGTCGCCCGGGGACAATGCCGCGGTGGTGCTGAACTCCGACCTGGCCGCTGACCTCGGGCTCGGGGTCGGCGACCAACTGGTGTTGCCCGCCGCCGGGGGCACGGCCAGGTTCCGCCTGATCGGCCTCCTCGACACCACCACTGTGCCCGGCCAGGAGCAGGTGTACGTGACCCTACCGGCCGCTCAGCAACTGTTCGGGCTCGGCACCCGGATCACCCAGGTCGAGGCGGTTCTGGTCCCGGGCGCCGACCGTGACGCCGCCGAACGGGCCGTTGGGGCAGCGCTCGGACCGGACTACCAGGTGGGCGGGCTGTCGACGGAATCCACGCTGCTCGCCTCGTTGGAGGTGGGCAACTTCGCCTTCAACATGTTCGGCATCTTCGCCCTCGCCACCGCCGGGTTCATCATCCTGAACAGCTTCCGCACGGTCGTCGCGGAGCGGCGTCGCGACATCGGCATGCTGCGGGCCATCGGCACCCGCCGGCGCACCGTGATGGGGATCTTCCTGGTCGAGTCACTCTTCCAGGGCCTGATCGGCACGGCGGTTGGCCTGGCCGCCGGCTGGGCGCTCGCCGCCGGCCTGTTCGCTGTGATGGGCCCGATCTACGAGTCGGTCATGCACTTCAGGATCGGTGGTCCGGTCTTCACCCTTTCCACCTGGGTGACCTCGATCGTGCTCGGCGTCGGCGTGACCGTGGCCGCGGCCATCGTCCCGGCCCGCGCCGCCGGTCGGGTGACCCCGATGGAAGCCATGCGTCCCCAGCTCGGCGTGGTCTACGAGCGTCGCGTCGGCCGCCGCGCCTGGGTGGGACTCGGCCTGATCGTGGCGTCGCTGTTCGGGCTCACCACCGGCTCGGCGACCCTCGTGGGGTTGGGCTCGGTGGTTTTCCTGGTGGGGATCGCCCTCGTCGCGCCGGCCGTGGTGAACCCGCTTGCCGACTGGGCGGCGCGTCCACTTGAGCTGGCCTTCGCCCGCGAGGGCGCGATCGCGCGCAGCAACCTGCAGCGCAACCCCGGACGCAGCGCCGTCACGGTCACAGCCGTCATGCTCGGCCTGGCGTCCATCGTGGCCATGATCACCATGGTCACCTCGATCTTCGCCGGTTTCACCAGCTACCTGGACAAGTCGCTTTCGGCCGACTACCTGTTGATCCCGCAGTCGATCATCCTCGGCCAGGGCAATGTCGGCGCCGGGCCCCGGCTGGCCGACCAGGTGCGCGCGACCCCTGGGATCGCGGCCGTCTCGAGCCTGCGGATCACCCAGGCCAGGGTCGACGGCGCAAACGTCCAGGTGATCGGCATCGACCCGGACAATTACCTGAAGGTGGCTGCCTTCGACTGGAACGCCGGCTCCGCTGATGCAGCGGTCGATCGGTTGCGCACCGGCAGGTGGCTGATCGCCAACGGCATCTACGCCGCCCAGCACAACCTGATGGTGGGCCAGGCAGTGCTGCTGGACACCCCCACGGGACCCCGCACCTACCACCTGGCCGGCATCGGCAACGACTACCTGAACGCCAAGCTGTCCACCCTGTACGCCTCGCAGGACAACCTGCAGCGCGACTTCAACGTGACCGCCGACCTGCTGCTGATGGCCAACCGGACGCCGTCGGCCGACCCGGTGGCCACCAAGCAGCGCCTGGCCCGGATCGTCGGCGACTACCCGGCCTTCCGGCTGTACGAATCGGCCACCTGGCGGGCCGAGCAGATGACGACGTTCAGCCAAACGATCATCATCTTCGACGTCCTGGTCGCGGCCCTCGCGCTGCCGTCCCTGCTGGCCCTGATGAACACCCTGGCGATCAGCGTGCTGGCCCGCACCCGCGAAATCGGGATGCTGCGCGCGGTCGGGGCCACCCGGCGCCAGGTCCGCCGGATGGTGATGGCCGAATCCCTGCTGCTGTCGGTGATCGGCACCGGGCTGGGCGCGATCGCGGGGCTCTGGCTCGGCTACGCGCTGGTTGCAGCCATGGGGGCTGTCGGCTGGCAGATGCCCTATGCCTTCCCCTGGACGGGCCTGCTGGCGACAGTCGTGGTCGGCCTCACTTTCGGCGTCCTCGCTGCGATCGGACCGGCCCGTTCCGCCGCCCGGCTGGACGTGGTGGCAGCCCTGCGCCAGGAGTGAGCCGCAAGGTGCAGGATCCTGCACCGAACTCGGTTCACAATGCCTCTCCCAGACCTTCGGCCTGAGATCATCGTTCGCTGCCCTGTCGGCAGGCCAGGCAATCGCGGTCGCCGACGTCGTGGCGGACGGCATCGCCGTCAGACCACGCGCCGTACCACGGGAACCTTCCGCAGCATCAGCACGATCCCATACGTCACCGCGATCACCATGGCCAGCCGGGCCAGCATGAACCGGGCCCCGTCGCTGGTCGGTTCGGAGCCGAGACCCCCCCACTCGCGGACGGCCAACAGCACGGTCAGGTGCAGCGCGAAGACGCCGAGGGTGGCGTCCCCAAGGGACCGGGCTACCTTGGAGATGCGTGGGCCGGTGAGGAATCCGAGCAGGCCGCCCGGGCGGATCAGGGCCTGGAAGATCAGGAAGATGCCGATCGCCTGCAGCCCCACCGAGAGCGAGTAGTAGCTGGCCGGCACATAGGTGGCCCACCATTCCCAGCCATCGGGGTTCCGCCACTGCCACGGCAGGACGGCTGTCAGCACCGCAGTACCCACAGCGACCAGCGCGAGTGCCCAGGACCGGAGCACCAAGCCACGCAGCGCCCAGCCGAGGATGAAGTAGCCAAGGTAGGGGACCCACCAGGTGAGTGCGGTGTCGGCGAAGGCAATGCTGGATCCTCGGAATTCCATGGTGGCCAGCATGAGCGTGGTCATACCGAGCGCCAGACCACCGGCGATGAGCGCCTTGCGGCGGCTGGCCGCGGCAAGGAACGGCACCAACACGGGGCTGATCACGGCAAGGCCGAACACGATCCAGAAGAAATACAGCGCGGAGTAGAGGTCCCCACGCATCGAGGAGGCCACGAATTCGGTGAACGTGAGATCCCGGTCGAGGTAGAAAACGATCACCGCCCAATACCAGAGGTGCCAGAAGACGATCGCCGGCACAAGGCGGACCACCCGCTTGCGCAGGAACGGACCGTCACCGGGGTAGCGCCGCGGGTCCAGCAGCAGCGCGCCGCTGACCATCACGAAGGCCGGCACCGCGAAGATCCCGGCAATGTCCAGGTAGATGGCGAGCTGGCCCCGCAGGGTGTCTCGAGCACCCGGGGCTACGGCGTCGCTGCCAACGGTGTGGATGGTCACCACGAAGCAGATCGCGACGAACCGCAGCCAGGACAGCCAGGTCAGATCCTCCCCTGGCGCGGCTGCGGTCTGCTCGGTTGTCATGCGCAGGAGCCTAGAGGCCCCCGCCGTCCCTGCGCCCAGGCCTCAGGCGTGGGTGCCTCCGCCAGCACGAGACCCACGACTGGCCGGGCCCGCCGGGAGACTCAGCTATTGTCAGGCGACCGGCGCAGCCAGATCGTTGATGATGCGTGAGATCTCGGCCAGCGCGAAGGCGGCCAGAGTCCGCTGGTTCTGGATGCTGTCGGCGCCGGTGGCGTCGAGGTCACCCAGGACGACGATGTTCTCGTCATTGAACATGGTCGCCGGCTCGGTGTAGTTGAAGCTGCCGGCGATGACGACCTGCTCGTCGACCACCATCAGCTTGTGGTGGAGCTTCCGCACCTCGGTGCCCGGCTTGTTCAGGTACAACTCGACCCCCGCCGCCTTGAGCGCCTGGGTGGGCGCCCAGCCCTGCCCGCCCTGGCCCCGGTCGAGCACCCCCCGGATCCGGATCCTTGGCAGGGCCTGCGCAAGCCGCAACATGGTGTCGTCGATGCCGGAGCTGTTGGAGAAGGTGAACATCGCGAAGTCGATGCTGCTGGTCGCCTTCAGCATCTGCTTCATGACTTCCATCTCGGGGCCGTGGCGGGGCGCGAACAGCGGCTTCACCCTGACCCTGCCGAGGTTGAACTCCCGCGGTCTGGGCTCGACTCGTTCGTGCAGGTCCCCGAAGGTGCCCGAACGCAGGCGTTCGAACTCCTGCAGGTATTGGCCGGCCGCAGTCGCCCCGTGCAGAACCACCAGGTGGTTGAGGTTGTTCCCACGACCGTCGGTGTTGTGGCCGGTGTCGGTGAGGGTGAAGTTGGTGGACCCGGTCAGGACCGCAGACGTTGGCTCCCCCGCGTCCCGGACGATGAACTTCTGATGGAAGATGCGCGGGTTGAGATCGCTGACCACGTCAACCCTCGCGCGCAGAAACGCGTTCAGGATCCGCCGGTTGCCCTCGTTGTTGCTGCCGGACCCGAGCACCACCCACGGGTCGGGCCGCGCGGTCGCCTCGACGAGGTAGTCGCCCTCAAGGATCACCCGGACGCCAACTCCGCGCTGCTTGGCGGCAATGATCTTCCGGGCGATCAGTTCAGAGTCGATTTCCTGGACCGCGACCGCCAGCGAGTCCCGGCTTTCGTCGATGAACGACCCGATGGTCACCTCCAGGTCGTCCGGCGCACCGAGCACTGCCGGACCCATATACAACTCGATGCCGCCGACCTTGATCATGCCCCGCTTGCCCCCGCCACTGTCGAGCCGGTCTCCATCATCGCGTGCAACAGTCCCCGGGCAACAGGGAACCGGCGCCAGGTGTTCAGTTGGACAGGGCGGCGTCCGTTTGCCGGACCCATTGAGCGCGCCATTCCGGTGCATCGAATGGCTCGGCCCAGTACGCGGTTTCGCGGGCTATCCGGCCGTCGCGAAGCTCGAAGATGAAGACGGTGTTGTAGCTCGGCCCGCCATAGTCGAGGGTCGCTTCTGCGATCACCAGGTCCCCGGCGGAGAGCATCCTGCGCGGGCTGATCTTCGGCAGTCGGGGAAAAGCCCCGTAGACGCCGCGCCGGTTGTCGCCACCGACGACCTGTTCGCCGGACTGCGGCCAGTCCATTACCGCGTCCTCGTGGAACAGCTCGTCCATCACCTCGATCCGCCCGTCATTGATGCACTGGATGAGCCGCTCCACCACCGCACGGTTCGCCTCTTCGCTCATGCCACTCACCCCTGTGCAGTCGCTGGGCTCTTGGCGTAGTTGCTGGCCCCGTACCAGTCGACGACCACGACCGGCTCGTCACCGATGACCCAGGCGTCGTGCCCGCTGGGTAGTGAGGTCACATCCCCGGGACCAGCGACGAACTCGGTCCCGTCGTCCATCCTGATCCCCAGCCGGCCACTCACGTGGTACTGGAAGTGCGGTGCCTCACAACTGCTGGTGCCTGCGATCGGCTTGACGTCGTTGGACCAGCGCCAGCCTGCCTCGAGCACCAGCCGACCCACTTCGCTGTCCCCGATCATGACAATCTCGGCTCGTCCATTCGGGAACTGGCGAGTCTCGTCCGGAGCCCCGAAGCTCCGATGCGCGGTGTCCTGCATCTCGGTCCCTCCTCATTGACGGCTACCATTGCCAGACTCACTTACTAGTAAGTAAGCTGTCAAGAGGTGACTAGATGAGAAGAGTTGCGGATGATCAACGGAGCACGGCGCGAACCGGGCATGGCTGAGAGGATCCTCGACACCGCAGAGGAGCTCGTCCAGGTCCGGGGATTCAACAGCTTCAGCTACGCCGACGTAGCCGCGCGGCTCAAGGTCACCAACGCCAACCTGCACTACCACTTCGGTAGCAAGGCCCAACTCGGAGAGGCGCTGATCACCCGCTACACGGCGCGCTTCATGGACGCGCTCGCCGGCATCGACGCCTCGGGTGCGGACGCACCGGCCCGACTCAGCGCCTATACGGCCCTGTACGCCGGTGTCCTCGAGGGCAACCGATTGTGCCTTTGCGGCATGCTGGCCGCGGAGTACCAGACCCTCCCGGACCCGATGCGTGATGCGGTGGTGGCCTTCTTCGACCAGAACGAGGAATGGCTCGCCGGGGTCCTGCGCGAAGGCGAGGCTTCCGGCGCGGTGCAGTTTCGCGGGTCCGTCGAGGATGCTGCCCGAGCGATCGTCAGTGGGCTGGAGGGAGCCATGCTCCTGTCCCGGCCTTACCGCGACCTCACCCGGTTCCAGGCTGCCGCGGACGGCATCCTGACCGGGCTGACCCATTCCTCCGGTTGACCAGAAGCCACCGCCCCGGCGCAGGCCGTCCGCCCTTCGGCAGTCCAGCCGGATCAGACCCGACATTTGCGTATCGGTAGCCTTGGGGCTGTCGAAATGTCGGTCCGCGCTCGTACGGTTTCCGGCATGTCGCTCGATGAACTCACCGCATCCCTAACCGGCTCCCTCATCCTCCCCGGCTCCGCCGACTTCGACCAGGCGCGGCTCCACCACGGCCAGGCTGGCGAGCCGGCGGCGGTGGCGCGCATCGCGGGCGTCGACGACGTGGTGGTAGCGCTGCGCGCAGCCCGCGAGGCGGGGCTGCCCGTCGCGGTACGCAGTGGTGGGCATAGCGCCTGGGAGTCGGTTCCCGGCGCCCTGGTGATCGACCTGCGCGCCCTGCACGATGTGCAGGTCGACGAGGCGGCACCCCCGGAGTCCGACGGCGCACGACTCGTGCACCTCGGCGGTGGCACGACCTGGGGTGAGGTGGCTGCCGAACTTGGTCGGCACGGCCTGGCGATCAGCTCCGGCGACACGCGCTCGGTCGGGGTGGGTGGCCTGACCCTCGGGGCGGGCATCGGCTGGGTGGTGCGCTGCTGGGGCCTGGCGCTCGACCAGCTGGTCGGCGTCCAGTTGGTCACCGCCGGCGGGGAGGTGCTGGAGCTGTCCGCGACCTCGCACCCCGAGCTGTTCTGGGGCGTGCGCGGGGGTGGGGGGAACCTCGGCGTCGCCACGCGGTTCGACTTCCTCGCGCATCCCCTGCCCGGAGTCGTGCATGCGTCCATCACGCTGGACGGCGAACGCCTCCCCGGGCTGATTCGGGCGTTTCGGGATGTGATGCGTTCCGCTCCGCGCGAGCTCAACGGCGAGCTGCTGCGCACGCCGCCGATGGGGCCCGACATTCCCAGCCAAACCCTGATCGAGCTCGCCTGGGCAGGCACGGACGAGGCGGCGGCCCGGGCGGCGTTCGCGCCGCTGGTCGACCTGGCGGAGGTCTCAACCACGGAGGTGGCGTCGATGGCCTACGTCGAGCTGCTGCAGGAGCCGCCGATGCCCCCGCCCGGCATGGCGATGCCAACGATCGTGGACGAGAACGGCTGGTTCGAGTCACTGGACGACGAGGTGATCGATGCACTGGTCGCGGCGCTGGCCGAGGCGGGAGCGCAGATGCTGATGGTGCGCTGGCTCGGCGGCGCGTTCGGCGAGGTCGACCCGCAGGCGACGGCCATCGGGTTCCGCAGCGCCGAGGCGTTCGTACTCACCGCAGCCTTCGTGCCGCCAGACAGCGCCGGGACCGAGGCAGCCCGGATCAAGGCGGCACTGGCGCCGTTCGTCGAGCACTCCCTTGGGGCTTACGGGAACTTCACCAACTCGGTCGCGCCGGGCCTCCCGGAGCGCATGTACCCTCCGGCGACACTCGCGCGCCTGCGCGCGCTCAAGCGGGAATGGGATCCCGAAAACCTCTTCTGCCGAAACCACAACGTCGTGCCCTGAGCTTCCGCCCGGGTCGAGGGTGCAGATCGAGTGTGGCTTGGGGAAGCGCCGGAAACGCCGGAAGCCACCGTCCGGGTGGACGGTGGCCCCGTTTCGGCGAACCGGGATCAGCCGATCAGGCTGGTGATGATCCCCTGGGCGAAGTACACGACGAAGGCTGCCGCCACGCCCCACATCAGCGGGTGGACGTCCTTCACCTTGCCGCGGATCAGCTTGATCAGCACGTAGCTGATGAAGCCGGCGCCGATCCCGACGGTGATCGAGTAGGTGAACGGCATCAGGACGATGGTCAGGAAGGCCGGGATGCCCTCCTCCGGGTCCTCCCAGTTCACGTGCACGACCTGGCTCATCATCAGGAAGCCAACGAAGAACAGCGCCGGAGCGGCTGCCTCCGACGGAACCATGTTGACCAGCGGGGCCAGGAACAGGCTCAGCAGGAACGCGGCGCCGGTCACGACCGAGGCAATGCCGGTCCGGGCACCATCGCCGACGCCTGCCGCCGACTCGATGTAGGAGGTGTTCGACGAGACCGAACCGAGGCCACCGGCGATGGCGGCAACCGAGTCGACGACCAGGATCTCCTGGGTGCGCGGCGGGTTTCCGTCCTCGGCCAGCAGGTTGCCCTCGGCGCCGACGGCCACGATCGTGCCCATGGTGTCGAAGAAGTCGCTCAACAGCAGGGAGAAGACCAGCAGCAGCAGCGCCGAGAGCAGCACCCGCGCCACCTGCGGTGGCGAAACCACCGAAGAGGTCAACCCGGCCCAGCAGGCCGAGGTTGGGCAGGGTGAACTCCGACATGGCCGGCACGTTCAACATCCAGCCGGTCGGGTTCACGACCGCACCGGTGGCGTCCTTCGCCGAGCCGATCTTCAGCACTGCCTCAACGATCACGGCCAGCACGGTGCCGGCAGCGATCGCGATCAGCATCGCGCCCTTGATCTTGCGGACGAACAGCGCGATCAGGATCAGCAACCCGATCAGGAAGACGGCGATCGGCCAGCCCTTCAGGGCGCCGTTGACGCCGAGCTGGACCGGGGTGCCGATAGCCGGACGGACCACGCCGGCGTCGACCAGACCGATGAAGGCGATGAACAGGCCGATGCCGACCGAGATGCCGGTGCGCAGTGCACGGGGCACGGCCTTGAAGACGGCCTTGCGGAAGCCGGTGAGCACGAGGATGAGTGATCAGCACGCCCTCCCAGACGACCAGGCCCATCGCCTGCGGCCAGGTCATCTTCGGCGCGATCGTGTAGGCCAGCAGCGCGTTCAGGCCGAGCCCGGTCGCGATGCGCGATCGGGAAACGGCCGTACACACCCATCAGGATGGTCATCAGGCCACCGATCAGCGCCGTAGCTGCGGCCACCATCGAGATCGAGGTCACCACCGCCCCGGGCGTCGCAATCGGGACGCCGGTGATCAGGTTGCCGTTGATGTCGGGCACGGTGCCGATGATCAAGGGGTTGAGGACGATGATGTAGGCCATGGTGAAGAAGGTCACCAGGCCACCGCGGATCTCCCGGCCGAGGCTCGAACCACGCTTGGTGATTTCGAACCATCCGTCGAGTGTCTTGTTGAGCTTCGGGGCAGGGTCTGCCGTTGTCATTACAGGGTTCGCCATGCCCGAATGGTAGGGCCGGAGAGGGTGGCCCTAAGGTTGTGTCCGTGACCCAGAACATGCACCATCACCGCCCATTGATGGTGCAGGCACCCGTTCGTGCGCTCGATCCCGACGGGGTCGCGGTGGTGAGCGCCGGAACGATCGCGTTCGCGATCGCCGCGGTGACCTTCTGGCTGGTCCGGGCCGACCTCGAAGCCGTTGGTCGGCTCTGGTATCTGGGGGTTTCGGTCACCGGGACGGTGCTCGGCCTGCTCGGTCTGGCCTTCGGCCTTTTCCGGAAGTCCCGCCGGTATCGCCTCGAAGCTGCCGGGCTGGCTGAAGAGCCCGAGTCGGGCGAAGGCCTGCCGAAGCGCGCGTCAGGCGAAAGCCTCCCGGAGCGCGAGACGCGCCCGCGGAGGAGTCTCGACGACTGACGAGGAAGACGCCAAATCAGTCGAAGAGGCCTTCTTCAATGCTGATGGTGTCCCAGACCGGCAGTGACAGGTCAACGCCCTTGCTCGGCTCGCTCACGTCGGAGTGCCCGCCGCAGCCGTGATCGCGGCTGACCACAGCCCCGTCGGTCTGCGACAACTCGTTGGTGCAAACGCCGAACAACCTGCCAAGGCTGCCGTTGATCCCGACCATGAAGCCGCAGGTCCGGCAACGCGCCGGCGCCTGCTGGGTCATTGCGTTGTCCGGCCCACCGGGGCCGGCGAGCCAGCGCTCCACCGTTTCGTCCCGGCCTTCCGCCGACAGCACCCGCTCCCGGCCAAGTCCGAGTTCTGCCACCACAGCGCGCACCTGGCTGGCTTCGGCGGGGTCGGTGTCCGCAGCAAGCTCGCCACCGGTGTAGCCCGGTTCGAGGCGGACGTCCT
Organism: uncultured Actinomycetota bacterium; assembly: GCA_963848845.1. Taxonomy (GTDB): domain Bacteria; phylum Actinomycetota; class Actinomycetes; order Propionibacteriales; family Propionibacteriaceae; genus Propionicimonas. Next base: position 229,559 of record CAWKFH010000004.1, on the reverse strand, counting down.
CTGCCGGCGCCGGCGAGAGCACGCCAGCCGTCAGGTCCTTGGGGCCGATCCGTTCCGACCACGGCACCCAGCGGGGCGCAACCAGGGAACCCTCGCCCGGAACCAGCGTCACTTCGGAGACGGTCACCACGCGGGCGCGGGAGGCCCGCGCGACTGTCACCGACCACTGCCAACCCGGGTAGCCCGGGTGCACGCACTCGAACAGGTGGGTGGCCACCCGGACATCGTCCGCCTGGACACCACGGTGCTCGCCGACCTCCAGCACTCCGGCCCTCCGGACGGCGGCGGCGCGGGCGAGTTCGACAGCTTCAGCGCAAGCTCCGTCGAGTTCCAGGGTGGCAGCCAAGGTCACAGCTCCAGTTCGTCGGCAACAGCGCGAAGCACGGAAGCGGTCTTGCCGCCCATCTTGCCGTCGGGGTGGCGGCCGCGGCGGTAGCCGTTACCGAGGTTGTCCAGCATCTTGATCAGGTCCTCGATGATGATCGCCATCTGTTCTGGCGACTTACGGGCGGCCTTGGACAGCGACGGCGGCGCTTCGAGGAGCCGGATCGAAAGCGCCTGCTCACCCTTCTTGCCGTCCACGACGCCGAACTCGACCTTCTGGCCACGCTTGAGGGTGGTGACGCCTTCGGGCAGGGCAGCAGCGCGGACGTAGACGTCCTCGCCCCCGTCATCTTTCGACAGGAAGCCGAAACCCTTCTCGGCGTCGTAATAACGCACCTTGCCAACCGGCATGTTTCCTCACTCTGGTCGTTGCCAGCCTGCTCCCAGCGACCAGCCAGACAAGACTAACGGCTCAACCTCGCCGGGGCACACCGTTGGCGCCGTCCGTCACCTGGGCCAGCCGGGCTTGGGCAGCTTCGCGATCCCCGGCGGGACCACGCATACCATTGCGCCATGGCCACCTGGCGGGACGGACCCGAGTACGCGCCGCTGGAGCGTCCAGCGGCCTTCGTGGTTCCTGACGCGCCCCCGATAACTGCCCCGGACGCGTCCGCCCCGGCACCAACCGCGCCGACCGCTCCCCCGGATGTCGAACCGACCTTCAGTGCACCGGTGGCGGAACAGCCTGCCCTGGCGGCCCTGGTGCCATCGGCTGCCCCCGGACGCAACCCGCACCTGCCCTTCGAAGTCACGACCGCGGCCGTGACGACAGCCGGCGGCTGGTCGCCCGGCCAGGCACCGTCCGGGCAGCCGGCCGCAGAACAACGATCCCCGCAGCTGCCATTCAACGCCCCAGGACCGTCGTTGACCGGCTATCTGCCGGTGCAGCCGACCGTCCAGCACAACGCCCAGATCAACCCGGCCCCGTTCCCGGCACCGGGTACCCCGCAGTGGTTCGCCCCGCCGCCAGGTTCCCGCGTCCCGGATGCGCCGCCAGCCGTCACGATCACCCAGATCTGGCGTGCGGCGGGCGCCGGGGTGATGATCCCGCTGATCATCGGGATCTTCATGCCATGGCTCTCGATCCTGATGCTCGCGGTCTCGTTCGCCCTTTCTGCGCGGATCGCCTACCGCCGCGCCGCGATCCGCCGGGCCTACTTCGCCGCCCTGATCGTGATGGGCGTGCTCGGGATCATGTCGATGATGTCAACCGGTTACGACAGCGATGTCCTGTTCGAAAGCCTCTCCGGCAGTGCGCAACTGGCCTGCCTGATCCTGCCGGTGGTGATCGGGCTGATCGTTGGCGGTGCCCTGCGCGCAGGTGAGCCACCGGACCGGATCTCCTGATGACAGCTGGACCCGGGCAGCCGCCGGGCTTCGGGACGCCCTCGGGCAGCCAGCCGGGATTCTCGCCACCACCCGCGAGCCCCGCACCGCCACCGCAGGAGTCCGCCCCGTCGCCGGGCCACGCCACCCAGCCGCAGCCGTCGGCGCCAGCGCCGGCGCAGTGGGCACCACCGGCCCCGGGGACGGTGGTCGTCGCCCCGCCCCCGAAGGGCCGGGCAGCACGACCCGCCCGCCGCTCCCGAACCCGGCTCGTCGCCACAGCACTTGCCGGGGCGCTGGTCCTGGTCGGCATCCTCAGCGCCCTGCCGCTGATGCCGGTGGGCCAGGCACCGCTCCCGAACGCCGCGTCGACGCCAGGTCAGCTCGAGACCGTCGCCCCGTCCGCGCAGCCCGGTCCGACGAGTACCGCGACCACCGGTGGCGCCCTCGGCGCCCCGATCGGTTTCCAGACCGGCTTCGGCAGGGGCGAGGTCACCGTCCACAGCGCCGTCTGGACCGATACCGGGGAGATGGCACCGCCGGCCGGCAAGCGGTATCTGATCCTCGACGTCACCATCACCTGCACCAGCGGCGAGGTTCCCGTGGACGCCCTGCTCTTCCTGGCCGTCGCTCGCGACGTCCGGGAGCTTCCCGCCTTCGGCCCGGCGCTGGAGAGCCCGCTAGGCGGCCAGGTGCTGACGAACGGCGAGAGCGCCCGCGGCCAGCTGGGGTACTCGCTGGCACCCGGCGAGCTGTCGATCAGCCTGCTGGACGCCGAACTCCGGCCGGTGGCCGAGCTCAGGATCCCGGCACCGTGAGCGAACCGTTCCGAACCCGGCGGTTCGAGCCGGTAGCCCCGGAACTGCGGCCGCGGCGTTCCCGGTCGGCTGCCCGGGTCATCGTCACCGACCGCGAAGTGGTACTGCTGCTGGCCGACACCGATCCTGGGCTGCCCGGGAGCCGCTGGTGGGTGACCCCCGGCGGCGGGATCGACCCGGGTGAGACCCCGCTGGCAGCGGCCGTGCGCGAGGTGGCCGAGGAGACCGGGCTCGTGGTCGCTGCCGAGGAGCTGCTGGGTCCGGTGGCGGTTCGCACGGTGGTGCATGGCTACTCCGACCAGGTACTGAGCCAGACCGAGTCGTTCTACCTGCTGCTCGTTGCCGAGCTCTTCGAGCCCGATCCGGCCGGGCTGACCGCCGCAGAGGAGCTGACTCTCGACGGCTGGGGCTGGCACCAGCTGGCCGGGATAGCCCAGTTGCCCGACCCGGTGTGGCCGGCCGACCTGCCGGGCCTGGTTGCCCTCGGTGACGAACCGGGCCGCTGGCCGGTGGACCTCGGTCGCGTCGAGGAGTCCACCCTCCCGGTAACCTTGTGAGAGTGCATAGCGCCTTCGAGACCACCCCGTCGGGATCGACCTCAACAGACAACCAACAACTGCTCGAACGATTCATCTGGCTCTCGATCGGCACTGCCATCGCCACCGTCGCGATCAAGGCGGTCGCTGCCTGGCTGACCAACTCCGTGGGCCTCTGGTCGGACGCGATGGAATCCACAGTGAACCTCGTGGCGGCCCTCGTCGCCCTCTGGGCACTACGGCTCTCGGCCAAGCCGGCCGACCACAACCACGACTTCGGGCACGGCAAGGCCGAATACATGTCGGCGGCCGTCGAGGGCACCTTGATCTTCATCGCTGCGGGCGTGATCATCTACGGCGCGGTGCAACGGCTGCTGACTCCGGCCCCACTGGAACAGCTCGGTCTCGGCCTCGCGCTCTCCGGTCTGGCGACCCTGCTGAACCTCGGCACCGGCCTGCTCCTGATCCGGGCCGGACGCAAGCACCGCTCGATCACGCTCGAGGCTGACGGCAAGCACCTCCTGACGGACGTCTGGACCTCGGTGGGGGTCCTGGTGGGGATCGGCCTGGTCGTCCTCACCGGCTGGCAGATCCTCGACCCGGTGATCGCCCTGCTGGTCGGTGTGAACATCCTGCTCACCGGCTACCGACTGGTCCGCCGTTCTGTGGTCGGCCTCCTCGACGGCACCCTGCCGCCAGAGGAGGTGGCGGTGGTCGCCAACGCGCTGCGGCAGATCTGCCAGGACCCCGGCGTCGAACTCGCCGACTTTCGCACCCGGGAATCGGGACGCCAACGCTTCGTCTACGCCACCCTCACTGTGCCTGGTTCGTGGACGGTGAAGCGCAGTCACGACGTGGCCGATCAGGTGGAGGACGCCATCGACGGCGCGCTGCCCGGCACGACGACGTTCGTCCACATCGAACCAGCGTCCGAGCAGCCCTGACCCCCTGAGGAGGAAGCGGAGCGACCCTTACGAAGGGTCGCCGACCGTCCTCAGGCCGACCGCAGGCTGTGCCGCAGTTCGTCGTCGATCAGTGTCCGCCAGGACCGGACCAGAGCCTCGTCGACATAGGCCTTGTACGAACCGCCCGGACGGGCCGGCTTGCCGATGTGGAAGGCGCGGACGCCGCTCCTGGCCAACCAGGGGACGTGATCGGGGCGCAGGCCGCCTCCCGCCATCATCACCGATGCGACCCAGGGGTCGCTCTTCGCCCGGTCGAGGAGGTCGTTCAGCCCGTGCTCGACGTCGCGGGCCGATCCGGCGGTTAGCACCTGGTCGAGCCGCGGCAGGGTGGAGAGCACCGCCCAGGCCTTCGTGGCGTCCAGGCAGGCGTCGATCGCGCGGTGGAAGGTCCAGGGCCACGGCCCGTCGCCGATCAGTTCGTTGATCACCCCGGCGTCCACCTCACCGAGCCCGTTGAGGAAACCGAGGACCATTCCGTCCGCCCCGGCGTCGGCGTAGCTGGCCATCAGTCCGCGCAGCCGGACGGCCTCGCCGCCGTCGGTCCCGAATCCGGCGCGGAGCCGCACCATCACCCGCACCTGGATGCTGGTCGCGCGGCGGACCTGGCCCACCATTGCCGGGGTCGGGGACATGCCGCCGTCGTCAAGGGAGCCGCACAGCTCAACCCGGTCCGCGCCACCGGCTTCGGCACGTTCGGCATCGGCCGGGTGCAGCGCGATCACCTCGAGCAGGCCGCTCATGGGTCAATGATGCGTCCCGGGCGAGCCCACGCCCCGCCGACACGCCCGTCCACTTCACCTCGAGGGCCACCCCTGGGCGGCAAGGGTTCCCGGCGAGAGCTCCACTTCACCGTCGAGGGCCAGCCTTCACGTCGAGGGCCAGTGCCCTGGTGCTGGCCCTCGACGTCAAGGCTGGCCCTCGGCGTGGAGGCGGGCCGGGAACGCCGAAGGGCGGCCCCAACGGAGCCGCCCTTTGGCGCTAGCAATGCGGACTCAGAAGTCCATGCCACCCATGCCGCCGTCGCCACCGCCGGGCATGGCCGGAGCCTTCTCCGGCTTGTCGGCGATGACCGCCTCGGTGGTCAGGAACAGGGCCGCGATCGAAGCTGCATTCTGCAGCGCCGAACGGGTTACCTTGGCCGGGTCGATGATGCCGGCCTTGACCATGTCCACGTACTCGCCGGTTGCCGCGTCCAGGCCGATGCCGAAGTCCAGGTGGGACACCTTCTCAGCCACTACGCCGCCTTCGAGGCCGGCGTTGATCGCGATCTGCTTCAGCGGAGCCGAGCAGGCGGTGACCACGATCTGGGCGCCGGTCGCCTCGTCCCCGACAAGATCATCGAGGTTGACCTTGGCAGCCGCCTGCAGCAGCGCCACGCCACCACCTGCGACGATGCCCTCTTCGACGGCGGCCTTCGCGTTGCGAACGGCGTCCTCGATCCGGTGCTTGCGCTCCTTCAACTCCACCTCGGTGGCAGCGCCGACCTTGATGACTGCGACGCCGCCGGCCAGCTTGGCCAGCCGCTCCTGCAGCTTCTCGCGGTCGTAGTCGGAGTCGGAGTTCTCGATCTCGCGACGGATCTGGGAGACCCGGCCGGCGATCTGGTCGGACTCACCGGCACCATCGATGATGATGGTCTCGTCCTTGGTCACCTTGACCGAGCGGGCCCGGCCGAGCAGCTCCAGGGTGGCGGCGTCCAGCTTGAGGCCGACCTCCTCGGAGATGACCTGGCCACCGGTGAGGATGGCGATGTCGGTGAGCATGGCCTTGCGGCGGTCGCCGAAGCCGGGAGCCTTGACGGCCACTGACTTGAAGGTGCCCTTGATCTTGTTGACGATCAGGCCGGCGAGCGCCTCACCGTCGACATCCTCAGAGATCACCAGCAACGGCTTGCCCGACTGCACGACCTTCTCGAGGACGGGCAGCAGGTCGCGCAGCGAGGAGATCTTGGAGTTCACCACGAGGATGTAGGGATCGTCGAGGACGGCCTCCATCCGCTCGGCGTCGGTCACGAAGTAGGGCGAGATGAAGCCCTTGTCGAAGCGCATGCCTTCGGTGAGCTCAAGCTCGAGGCCGAAGGTGTTGCTCTCCTCAACGGTGATCACGCCTTCCTTGCCGACCTTGTCCATCGCCTCGGCGATGATCTCGCCGACGGTGGTGTCCGCGGCCGAGATCGACGCTGTCGCGGCGATCTGTTCCCGGGTCTCGATGTCGATGGCCTGCTCGGTGAGCTGGGCGACGATCGCGGCAACAGCCTTCTCGATGCCCTTCTTCAGGCCCATCGGGTTGGCGCCGGCGGTGACGTTGCGCAGGCCCTCCCGGACCATCGCCTGGGCGATCACGGTCGCGGTGGTGGTGCCGTCGCCGGCAACGTCGTCGGTCTTCTTGGCGACCTCCTTGACCAGCTCGGCGCCGATCTTCTCAAAGGGATCCTCCAGCTCGATCTCCTTGGCGATGGAGACGCCGTCGTTGGTGATGGTGGGTGCTCCCCACTTCTTCTCCAGGACCACGTTGCGGCCCTTGGGGCCGAGGGTGACCCGCACGGCATCGGCGAGGATATTCATCCCCCGCTCCAGCCCGCGGCGCGCCTCGACATTGAATTCAATCAGTTTCGCCATGTGTTTTCGGCAATCCTTTGGCGTCTCGGGGGCCGGAGCCCCACGGGTGGACTTGGGTCACGGTCTTTCTCGATGCCCGCGACGGACGATCTTGGCGATCTCATCGAGTCAGACGGTGGCACTCTCTACCAGAGAGTGCTAACCACATGTTTAGCACTCCCACCTAGCGAGTGCAAACAACTGGACGGCTCGCGGGCAACGCTCACAGGGGGGACGAAGCGCCGCGCACGAGGGTAGCGGCGCCCTCGGAGGCCGAGCGAACACCCGGGTGTCCGCCCAAGGCAGAATGGGGTGCATGCCGGGCAACGTGAGCGCAGCGCACTGGGTGCGGGCCGCCGGCAACGCCCTGAACCTGTCGACCGTGCTCGGGCTCGTCCTGTGCTGGGCTGGGCGGGCTCACCTGCACCGCGGACCGGAAGCCCTGCTGCTGGCCGACGGTTACCGGCTCCCGTTGCCGAAGGCCTCGGCGTTCACCGTCGGCAACGTCGTACTGGTACCCGGGGGCACTGCGGCCGAGGTGGAATTGCGTCAACCGGGCATGCTCGCCCATGAGGCCGCACACACCTGGCAGTACTTCGGCTTCCTCGGCCTGCCGTTCCTGCCGCTGTACGCACTGGCGTCCGCGTGGTCGTGGCTGCGCACCGGGGACCCGGCATCCTCGAACTGGTTCGAACGCCGAGCCGGCCTGGCCAGGGGAGGCTATGCGGAGCGGCCGGTGGACAACGCCGGGTTCCGTCGGGTCGGGCGTGCCTTGCGTCTGGTCAAATGACCGGATCAGACGCGCAGGTTCACGCCCAGCCGGCGGGCCGTGCGCTCCTTCTGCCGGGCGGCGCGCATCCGGCGCAACCGCTTCACCAGCAGGGGGTCGTGGGCAAGGGCTTCCTCGGTGTCGATCAGCGCGTTGAGCAGCTGGTAGTACCGGGTGGCCGACAAGTCGAAGCGTTCCCTGATCTCCGATTCCTTCGACCCGGGCATCGCCCACCACTGCTTCTCGAAATCGAGCAGTCTCGCCTGCTGTTCGGACAGGCCGGCGGAAGTGACAGCCATCGGGTCGGACATGGGGCCAGCGTACCCCCGAACCACATCGATGTCATTCGTTCGTGCAGGACCTTGGTAACCCTCGGATAGACTCGACGACGGACTTCAAGCCCCCTGGATGTCGACAAGATGAGGATGCTCGATGCAGCTGTTGCACGGCACGTTCCAGCACTACGCGTGGGGAACCACCGATGCCATCCCCGATCTGCTCGGGCAACCGGCGGATGGCCGCCCCGTCGCCGAGTACTGGCTCGGCGCCCACCCGCTGGCACCGTCCGAGGTGGCCGGCGTCCGGCTGGACGACCTGGTCGCCCAGCACCCAGAGGTCGTCGGCGAAGCCAGCCGGGCCACCTTCGGCGACCGGCTCCCGTACCTGGTGAAGGTGCTGTCCGCCCGCCATCCCCTCTCGCTGCAGGCGCACCCTTCCCGGGACCAGGCCATCGAGGGCTTCGCGAAGGAGAACGCCGCCGGGCTCGCGCTGGACGCCCCCGAGCGCACCTATCGCGACGACTGGCCCAAGCCGGAACTGCTGATCGCGCTCGAGGAGTTCCATAGCCTCTCCGGCTTCCGGGACCCGGTGCGTACCGCGGCCCTTTTCGGCGGTCTCGGTATCGCCGATCAACTGGCCTCTGTGATCGGCCCGCTGACTGAACGCAAGGGGCCAGCAGCTCTGGCCGAGGTGTTCCTCGACGTGCTCGGCCTCGAAGGCGACCGCGCCAGGCTGTCCGAACTCGTCTGCGCTGCAGCGATGCAGAAGAAGGACTTCCCCGGCGAGCTGGGCGAGTTCGCCCGCACCGTGCTGGAGCTGGACGAGGTGTTCCCGTCCGATCCGGGCATCCTCGCTGCACTGCTGATGAACCGGGTGACCCTGCAGCCGGGCGAAGCGATGTACCTCCCCGCCGGGCAGATGCACGCCTACCTGAAGGGCACCGGGATCGAGGTGATGGCCAACTCCGACAATGTGATCCGGGGCGGGCTCACCAACAAGCACCTCGACGTCAGCGAACTGGTGAAGGTGGTCGACTTCGAGCCGCGAACGCCGAAGTTCACCAAGGCGGTAGCCGTCCGGCCCGGCGTGAAGCGCTACGAGACGCCCTGCAACGAGTTCGACGTCTGGCGGGTGGCCCCGAGCAGCACCCTCCCCCCGATCCAGCTCCCCGGACGGCGCTCCGCGCGGATCCTGCTGGTCATCTCCGGCGCGGTCGAAGTGGTCACCGGGTCCGAGCGACTGTCGTTGCAGCGTGGCGAGGCCGCCTTCCTGCCCGCATCGGATGCGGAGGCAGTCATCAGCGGGGACGCCGTGGCCTTCGTGACCGCTTCGGGCATGCGCTGAGTGTCCTCGCCGAACGCTGCGCTGACCGGCGCGCTGCGCCGTCTCACCAGGAGCGGCTCCCGGCCGGTCGTCGTGATCGACGGCGGGGCCGGTTCGGGCAAGACCACCCTCGCCAACGCTCTGGTCGAGCATTGGCCGGCGCCCGGTGGCGTCCAGCTGCTGAGCCTCGATGAGCTCTACCAGGGCTGGGACGGGCTGGCAGCCGCGTCGGCGGCCGTACCCGGGCTGATCGGCGGAACCGGCTTCCGGAGCTGGGACTGGGCGAGTCGCGCCCCCGGACCCTGGCGCACGCTCGACCCGACCAGGGCCCTGATCGTCGAGGGTTGCGGGGCACTCACGAGGGCGAGCCGGCCCGTCGCCGGGCTGGCGATCTGGCTCGAACTGCCCGAGGCGCAGCGCCGCCGACGGGCCCTGGCCAGGGACGGCGAGGAGTTCGCAACCCACTGGGACGACTGGGCAGCCCAGGAGGCCGCCCACTGGCTGGCCGACCGTCCCCGCGAGCTCGCCGACCTGGTGCTGGACGCCGAGGCCGAATGACGGTCGGCGGGCCCAGCGCGGCCCAAGTGGGGCATCCGGCCACCTATTTGGCACAATGAACGCCGGGGCACAGCCCCAAGCCTCCGTAGCTCAGTTGGTAGAGCTCCCGCCTTGTAAGCGGACGGTCGCGGGTTCGATTCCTGTCGGAGGCTCATGACCCACCCCGTTGGCCAGTGGCAGCAGATCGTCGCCCGCGACCCCGAGCACTCGAGCCGCTACATCGATCGCTTCCGGATGCTCGCCGCCCAGGGCCGCGACCTGTTCGGTGAGGCGCGCCTGATCGACGCCATGGTCGGACGCGGCGCCACGATCCTGGACGCCGGCTGCGGCCCGGGCCGGCACGCCGGCTACCTGCACGCGGCCGGACACCGGGTGGTCGGCGTGGACGTCGACCCGGTGCTGATCGCAGCAGCGAAGGCCGATGCCCCGGGGCCGCACTACCTGGTGGCCGACCTGGCCGGCTTCGACCTGCCAGCCGAACTGCCGCAGCACTTCGACGCGATCCTCTGCGCCGGCAACGTGATGACCTTCCTGCACCCCGACACCCGGGTGCCGGCCCTCGCCGGGATGGCGGCACGGCTCGCCACCGAAGGCCGCGCTGTGATCGGCTTCGGGGCTGGCCGGGGCTACGACTTCGACGGGTTCCTCGCCGACGCGTTCAGGGCGGGTCTTGCACTACAGGAGAGGTTCGCCACCTGGGACCTGCACCCGTTCACCGCCGAGGCCCAATTCCAGGTCGCCGTGCTGGCTCGGGCTTGAGCCTCAGTCGCCGGCCGACCTGCGCTGCTTCCACCACGCGTTGGCGATCATGACCACAAGGATCGCGATCGAGACGTACCAGAGGTAGCGCCCGTAGGTGTCCATCATTGCCACCGCCGGCTCCCCGATGGAGTAGCCGATCCACAGGTAGGTACCGGTGGAAACGAAGGCCGACGCGATCGAGACGGTGAGGAACTTGCGCAGGCTGGTGCCGGCCTCGCCGAGGACAGCGAAGATGACTCCCCGGGGCAGCGGGATCGGTAGGAACGTCACCGCGATCGCCCAGGTCTCGTACTTCCGGGTGAACCGTTCGACCCGCTCGTTGATCCGTCGGGCCCGGTCGGAGCGTCCCGACCACACCTCGATCAGGTTCCGGCCCCAGAGCTTTCCGGCCCACCAGTAGATCCAGTCGAACTTGATCAGCCCGAAGGTGCCTAGCACCCAGATCAGCGGCCACCAGGGGTCTCCCACGGCCGCCCGCGCACCGATCAGGATGGTGCCGGTCCACGAACCGAGGGATGCCAACACGTGCGGCGCGGACGCCAGCAGCGCCGGGCGCAGCGGCATCATGGCCAGCGAATAAACGGCCACAGCCCCGAGCCAGCTGAAGCAGACGATGTCGGCCCTGCTCGGCTTGTGCTTCCACGGCAGGGACGGATCGTCCCACCACTCGCGCTCGGCCGTCGGTTCTACCTGCGGACCGTCGGGCTGGGCATCACTCACCTGCCGGAGCCTACCCGCCCTCCGCGCCGGTCTCCTCCCAAGACTGCGGAGGGCCTAGTCAGCGGGACCGGAGTCCCCCGAAAGGGGGGATTGAAACGAGACTATGGAATCGGCGCCCCCCGGCATGCGAAGATGAACTGAGGTCGCACCCCGCGGCCGCTTCTTCCACTACGGATCGTCGGGCACGTACCTGCCCGTGGAAAGGTGTTGTTTGGCATGGCCACAGTCACTTTCAAGGATGCGACCCGGGTCTATCCCGGCGCCGACCACCCAGCCGTCGACAAGCTGAACCTCGAGATCGGGGACGGCGAGTTCATGGTGTTGGTCGGACCCTCCGGTTGCGGCAAGTCCACCTCGCTGCGCATGCTCGCTGGCCTCGAAGAGGTGAACGCCGGGCAGATCATGATCGGCGATCGCGACGTCACCGACCTGCCCCCGAAGGACCGGGACATCGCCATGGTGTTCCAGAACTACGCGCTGTACCCGCACATGACCGTCGCCGACAACATGGGCTTCGCCCTGAAGATGGCTGGCATCCCCAAGTCCGAGCGTGACTCCCGGGTCCTGGAAGCCGCCCACCTCCTCGGCCTCGAGTCGTTCCTCGCCCGCAAGCCGAAGGCACTCTCCGGCGGCCAGCGCCAGCGGGTCGCCATGGGTCGTGCCATCGTCCGCCAGCCGCAGGTCTTCCTGATGGACGAGCCGCTGAGCAACCTGGACGCCAAGCTCCGCGTCTCCACCCGCACCCAGATCGCAGCCCTGCAGACCCGGCTCGGTGTCACCACCGTCTACGTGACGCACGACCAGGTCGAGGCCATGACGATGGGCGACCGGGTTGCGGTCCTCAAGGACGGCATCCTCCAGCAGGTGCGACAGCCCGCTCACCCTGTACGACCAACCGGCCAACCTCTTCGTCGCGGGCTTCATCGGCTCACCGGCCATGAACCTGATCACCGGCATGATCACGGAGGGCGGCGTCAAGGTCGGCGACTACGTGGTCCCGGTCACGCGCGAGATCCTGGCCAAGGTCACCGACGAGAAGACGCTGGTGCTCGGGCATCCGTCCTGAGGCCTTCAAGGTCGCCAGCGAGGGCATCGGCCTCGACGTCGACGTGGTCGAGGAGACCGGCGCCGACGCCTACGTCTACGGCACCCTCTCCGGGCTCGACGTGGACGAGAAGATGTCCGCCCAGCAGATCGTTGCCCGCGTCTCCGCCCGGACGCCACCGCAGCGCGGCACCACCGTCAAGCTGGCCCCGTCCGATCCGTCCAACATGCACGTCTTCTCCGAGAAGACGCAGGTGCGGCTGAGCGCCTGAGCAGCAACCACGAAGGCCGGTCGGGGAAACCCGGCCGGCCTTCGTGCGTTCGGGCCAACGGTGCTCCTATCCCAACTCCGTGGCATGCAAGAATGAGCGGTGCCCCGATTCCTCTCCTCGCGCCCGGACTCACGACTGATTCCGTTGCCCTGGGAGATCCCGCTGGCCGAATGGCCGGTCGAGCACCTGGTGGCGCTACCCCGGGGCATCTCCCGTCACGTCGTCCGCTTCATCAAGGTTGGCAACTCGGTCTACGCGGCCAAGGAAGTCATCGAGAGCATGGCCATCCACGAGTTCCGGATGTTGACCGACCTGCACCGCACCGACACCCCGGCTGTGGAGCCGTTGGCGGTGGTCACCGGCCGCACCGGCATCGACGGCGAGCCCCTCGACCCGGTGCTGGTCACCCGGCACCTCGAGTTCTCGCTGCCCTACCGGTCCCTGTTCGCGCAGGGGGTGCGTCCCGACACGGTCGGCCGGCTCCTCGACGCGATGGTGGTGCTGCTCGCCCGGCTGCACCTGGTGGGGTTCCTGTGGGGCGACGTCTCCCTGTCCAACATCCTGTTCCGCCGGGACGCCGGCGAGTTCGCCGCCTATCTGGTCGACGCCGAGACCGCCGAGATGCACGAGAGCCTCACCCGAGGCCAGCGCGAGCACGACCTGTCGATCGCGACCACCAACCTCTACGGCGAGTTCAGCGACCTGGAGGCCGGCCAGCTGCTGGACGACTCCCTCGATCCGTTGAAGCTGGTCGAATCGATCCTCTCCCGCTACCGCGAGCTGTGGGCGGAGCTCACTGGCGCCGAGGAGTTCAGCGACCAGGAGGTCTTCCGCATCGAGAACCGGGTGCGCCGGCTGAACGCCCTCGGGTTCGACGTCGCCGAGCTCGCGATCGACACCTCGGCGGACGGATCCCAGATCCGGATCCAGCCGAAGGTCGTCGACGCCGGCCACCACACCCGACGCCTGCTGCGGCTCACCGGGCTCGATGTCGAGGAACACCAGGCCCGCCGCCTGCTGAACGACCTCGACACGTTCCGGGCACGCACGAACCAGACCCAGGCCGACGAGTCGGTGGTGGCCCACCAGTGGCTCACCGAGTCCTTCCAGCCGGTCGTCACCGCCGTTCCGCCCGAATTGCGCGGCAAGCGGGAGAGCGCCCAGATCTACCACGAGGTGCTCGATTACCGCTGGTACGCCTCCCAGCGGGCGAACCGTGAGGTGCCCCTGCTGGACGCCACCTGGGGCTACATCCAGGACGTGCTGCGGGCTCTGCCCGACGAGGCCATGACCGATACCAGAGCCATCGGCGATGAGCGCCAGCTGGCCAACCCGTTCGACCCGTCCCAGGGTTTCGTCGACGACGAGGGCCCGATGCCGGCCGATCCGTGGGAGGCGGCAGACGAACCCGCAGTCATCCCCGGCTTCCTCGACATCGAAGCCCTGCGCGCCGCCCGCAAACCCACCACACCTCGCAAGCCCACCCGACCTGAAGGGCGTCAGCCGTTCACGGAATAGACCGACCGCGCGCGAGCCGCGCCACGTCGGCGCTCGACTCGCAGCGTTCACGGACGCGAGAGCGGGTGCCGCTCGACGTGAAGGGCGTCAGCCGTTCACGGAATAGACTGCGCCGGTGAGTTTCCGCCTGTATGACAGCGCCCAGCGCCAGATCGTGGCCTTCGAACCGCTCCGCGCGGGCGAGGTCTCGATCTACCACTGTGGCCTGACCGTGCAGTCGGCGCCCCACCTTGGCCACATCCGCAAGGAGGTCGTCTTCGACGTCCTGCGCCGCTGGCTGGCCTATTCCGGGCTGAACGTCACCGTCGTCGCCAACGTCACCGACATCGACGACAAGATCCTGGCCAAGTCCGCGCAGGCCGGCGTGCCCTGGTACGCCCACGCCTACCGGTTCGAGCGGGAACTCCACACCGCCTACGCCGCCCTCGGCTGCCTGCCACCAACCTACGAGCCCCGCGCCACCGGGCACATCCCGGAGATGCTGGAGCTCACCGCCATCCTGATCGAGCGCGGCCACGCCTACGTCGCCGCGGACGACTCCGGCGATGTCTACTTCGACGTCCGCTCGTGGCCGACCTACGGCGAGCTCTCGGGGCAGCGAGTGGACGAGATGGAGGCGGCCGCCGACGCCGATCCGCGCGGCAAGCGCGACCCGCGCGACTTCGCCCTCTGGAAGGGTCACAAGCCCGAGGAGCCGATCACCGCCTCCTGGCCAGCGCCGTGGGGACGGGGACGCCCGGGATGGCACCTGGAGTGCTCGGCGATGGCCGGGAAGTACCTGGGTTCGGAGTTCGACATCCACGGCGGCGGGATCGACCTTCGGTTCCCGCACCACGAGAACGAGCTCGCCCAGTCGAAGGCTGCTGGGCACCGGTTCGCCCGGCACTGGATGCACAACGCCTGGGTGACCGCGTCCGGGGAGAAGATGAGCAAGTCCCTCGGCAACGGCGCCCTGGTCTCCGAGGTGGTCAAGGAGTACCCGGCGCGGGCGGTGCGGCTCTACCTACTGGCACCCCACTACCGTTCCGCGATCGAGTACTCCGACACCTCGCTAACCGAGGCCACTGCCCAGCTGGCGCGGATCGACTCCTTCATGAACCGGTTCGGCGAGATGCCCAACAACCCGGGCCAGCTCGCCTGGTCAGCTGAGGATGCGATGCCAGCGGACTTCAGCGCAGCCATGGATGAGGACCTCGGCACGCCGGGAGCGATGGCGACCCTTTTCGGCACGATCCGGGAGGGAAACATCGCCATCGACGCCGGAAACGACGAGGCGGCCGCCTCCGCCTACGTCGCCGTCCGCTCAATGCTGGGCGTGCTGGGGCTCGATCCCGGTGCACCGGAGTGGGCCGACGAACGCGCCCCAGCCAACCTGCGTCCGGTGGTGGACGGCCTCGTGGCCGCCCTGCTCGAGCAGCGCCAACAGGCACGTACCCGGAAGGACTGGTCGGCAGCGGACGCCATCCGCGACCACCTGGCCGCCATCGGGCTCAAGGTCACCGACACCCCGACCGGCCCTCGCTGGTCGTTGGAGAACTAGGAGCGTCATGCCAGGAAACAGCCAGCGCAAGGGCGCCGTCCGCAAGAAGGGCAAGACCACAGCTGCCGGCTCGGGCGGACGCGTCCGCCGGGGCCTTGAGGGCAAGGGGCCCACCCCCCGCGCCGAGGACCGCCCCTACCACAAGGCCTACCGCTCCCGCGGTGCCGACGATCCGGCCAGGACCACCACCCCGAGGTCGACCGGGGCACGGAAGCCGGCCGGCTCGCGGGCCGGGGCCCCGTCGACCGCCGGCAGCGATTGGGTGATCGGACGCAATCCGGTCCTCGAGGTGCTCCTGGCCGGACTGCCGGTGCGACGGGCCTACGTTGCCGAGGGCGTGGAGCGCGACGACCGGCTGCGCGACATCCTGAAGTACGCGGCCGAGCACAGCATTCCGCTGTTGCAGGCCACCCGAACCGAGCTGGACCGACTGACCGGCGGCGGAGTCCACCAGGGCGTGGCCCTGCAGCTGCCGCCGTTCGAGTACACCGACCCCGAGGACGTCCTCGCCAACGCCCTGGACTCCGAGACCCCGGGCCTGGTTGTGGCCTGCGACTCGATCACCGATCCGCGGAACCTCGGTGCGATCGTGCGCAGTGCCGCCGCCTTCGGCGCGCATGGCGTCATCATTCCCGAGCGGCGCTCGGCGCAGATGACGGCGGCTGCCTGGAAGACCTCCGCTGGTGCGGCCGCCCGGGTGCCGGTGGCACAGGTCACCAACCTGAACCGGACGCTGAAGGCCTACGCCAACGCCGGCTTCACCGTGGTCGGGCTGGCCGGCGAGGCGGAGACCGACATCGCCGGCTTCCCCGGCATCGACGGTCCGGTGCTGGTGGTCATCGGCTCCGAGGGTGATGGACTGGCGCGGCTGGTACGCGAGAACTGCGACCTGCTCGTACACATCCCGATCCATTCCGCGGTGGAGTCGCTGAACGCCAGCGTCGCCGCCGCCATCGCGCTCTACGAGATCGGGCGCGCACGCGCCTGACCTCTTCCTGAGCTCGCGGCAAGCCGCGAGCGATTCGACGAGATCGGGCGCGCACGCGCCTGACCTCAGAAACGTTTGGTCGGAGATTCGATCACCGGGGGCGGGCCCGTCCCGAGCCGTTCAGCCGCGCGTCTTCAAGGCGACAGCTGGCGTTCAACCACGTGTCCTACCCTGAAGGCCCAGCCTGGCACGTGGTGATCCGGGCCAGTCGAAGGGGTCGATGACTTGTCCTTGCAGGTGATGCTGATCGCCGCCTACGACTCCCAGCTGAAGTGGGTGCTGAGCATCGCCGCCGAGTTCCGGGCGCAAGGCTGGCAGTACACGCTGGTGGTTCCATCCGACATTCGCAGCGCGCTGTCACCGGCCCAGCTGGCAGCGGCCGGTGACGTCGCGATCCTGCGGGTTCCCTGGCACGACATGCTCCAGCTGGCACGTCAGATGGACTGCGTCGTCCTCGCCGTCCAGGGGCCACTGGTCGCCCGCTTCACCGACGAACTGGAGTTGTTGCGCCGGTCCGACCCGAGCAGCCACGAGCCGGTGGTTGTGACCGGCTGGGTCGGGATCATCATCGAGAAGCTGGTGGCCGGCTACCTTGACCGCGCCGGGTCGGACGTGATCGCGGTGAACTCGGCCGACAACCTGCGCGACTTCACCGACACCGGGCGTCGGCTCGGCATTCCGCCTGACAACCTCTTCCTCAGCGGACTCCCGCTATTGCCGGCCCGTCCGGCGCCCCAGGCGAGCGGACCTATCCGGACCTTGCTCTTCGCCGACCAGCCCACCGTCCCCGAGGCCAGCTGGGATCGTGCCTACCTGTACCTGCGGCTGATCGAGTACGCGCGGACCCACCCCGGTCGGACGGTACTGCTCAAGCCCCGGCACCGGCCCGACGAGGGCACCTTTCATGTGATGCAGGACCACCCGGAGCATGTCCTCGCGAGGCTGGGGGCGCTGCCGCCCAATTTCGCGATCACCTACGACAGCATCACCGACCTGCTGGACACGGTCGACCTGGTGCTCACGGTCTCCTCCACCGCCGGGCTCGAGGCGATCGGGCACGGGGTCCGGACGGTGTTCGTAGCGGATCTGGGCATCCACGAGAAACATGGCAACCAGGTCCTGGTCTCCTCGGGGTTGATCGGCACCTTCGATGACGTCATCGCTGATCGGATCCCGGCTCCGAACCCCGAGTGGCTCGAGGACGTCTTCGTCGGTGACGGTCCCCGCCCGGTCGCCCGGATCGTCCAGCGGGTGACCGACCTGACTGCCGTCGCGCCGCCGGATCGGCCCGGGCGGACCGTGGCCGCGGGACCGTACCTGAGCGGTCGCGTGACCATTCGTCGACACCGGCGCCAGCTGCCGGCGATGGCGCAGGACCCCGCTGAGCGCGTGTCCCGTTCCAGGTGGCTCCTGCCATTGCTGGTGCCGCTCTTGCGGCGCGGCCAGCTGGTGCTGAGGGCCATCCTGCCCACCGCCTGGTACCGGGCGGCGCTTCGCACCTGGCGGCGGATCAGCATCGGCTGACCGCTCCAGACCGCTGCTCGGTAACGGAGGCCGGTCGCGACTCAGCCCTCGGCGATCGCCTCCAGCAGCGCGGCGTTGAAGGCCGGCAGGTCGCGGGGACTGCGGCTGGTGAGCAGGTTGCGATCCACCACGACCTCGGCGTCCACCCAGTTCGCGCCGGCGTTCTTCAGGTCGGTGGAGATCCGGGTGGTCGAGGTGAGCGTCCGGCCGGCGACAACGCCGGCCTCGATCAGGATCCAGGGACCGTGGCAGATGGAGGCCACCGGCTTGCCGGCGTCCATGAAGGCCTTCACGAATGCGATCGCCTTGGGATTGGTGCGGATCTTGTCCGAGTTCAGCGTCCCGCCCGGAAGGATGAGGGCGTCGAAGTCGGCCGGATCGGCCTCGTCGAGGGTGAGGTCGACGATGAAGTCGTCGCCGCGGTCCCAGTCGCCGATCAGCGCCGTGATCGTGCCGTGTTCCTCACTAACCAGCACCGGGGTGGCGCCAGCGCTTTCGAGGGTCGCCCACGGCTCGGTGAGTTCGGGCTGCTCGACGCCGCGCTTCAGCAGGAACGCGACCTTCTTGCCGCTCAGGTCTGTCATCAGAATGCTCCTTAGGGTCTGGCTCTGACCCTACCCAAGACAGCGAGGGCCAGCGTTGCGGTCGAGGGCTCGACCCTGGGGTCGAGCCCTCGACGCTAACGCTGGCCCTCGGCGTTGGTTGCCGGACGCCTACACGCCGAGCTTTGACCGCCTGAGCAGCTCGCCGTCGGTGTAGTTGGCACCGGGGACGTGGCCGGGCAGCGGCAGGATCCGGGTGTGGATGGCGTCGAGGATCCACTCCGCCTGCGGGAAGAACAGGTCCTCCAGCTCTGGGGCAGGGGTGATGTGGTTCCGGGCGCCGACGACAACCACCGGGGCGTCGAGGGCGTCGAAGGCCAGGTTCTGCACGTCGGCTGCGACCGTCTGCAGGAAGGACCCGCGGACCACGGCATCCGAGGCCAGCACCAGCCGTCCGGTCTTCTGGACCGAGGCGACCAGCTTGGTGTAGTCCAGCGGAGCCACGTAGCGCAGGTCGATCACCTCAGCGGAGATCCCGTACTTCTCGGCCAGGGTGTCGGCTGCCTCCAGCGCGCGGTACAGCGTGGCGCCGAGCGTCGCGATGGTGACGTCGGTGCCCTGGCGCCGGACGACCGGCTCGCCCTCAGGGGTCTCGTAGTAGCCCTCCGGAACGCCGTCGACCTCGAACTGCTCGCCGATGTCGTAGAGCAGCTGGGACTCGAGGAAGACCACCGGGTCGGTGCCGGCGAGCGCACGGTTCAGCATGCCCTTCGCATCGGCCGGGGACGCCGGGAAGTACACCTTGAGGCCCGGGATGTGCGCAACGAGTGCCGACCAGTCCTGGGAGTGCTGGGCGCCGTACTTGTTGCCCACGCTCACCCGAAGCACCAGCGGCATCGTCAGCAGGCCGGCCGACATGGACTGCCACTTCGCCATCTGGTTGAACACCTCGTCCCCGGCGCGACCGAGGAAGTCGCAATACATCAACTCGACCACGGCCCGGCCTCCGGAAAGGGCATAGCCGACGCCGGCGCCGACGATCGCGGCCTCCGAGATCGGGGAGTTGAACAGCCGCCGGTAGGGCAGCAGTTCGGTGAGGCCACGGTAGGCGGCGAAGGCGCCACCCCAGTCGCGGTTCTCCTCGCCCCAGGCGCACATGGTGGGGTCGATGGCGTACCGGTGCGCCATGGCCTCGAACAGGCCGTCGCGGAACTGGTACATCTTCACCTTGGAGACCGGCAAGCCGCTCGCGTCGGTGGTCCTGCGCACCTTCTTGGCGATCGCCTTGACGCGGGCGTTCTCCGCGAGCGGCTCGAGCAACTCGGGCTCACCCTCACCGAAGGCCTCGACGTGGCCGTTGGAGAGCATCTTCGACTCGATGTAGGTTGCGTCGACGCGCTCCAGCTCGGAGTCGTTGGACGCCAGCGCCAGCACCCGGGTGAGGCGCTCGATGATCCGCGCGTGCAGGTCCTCGACCTCGCTCTTGCCCAGGACCTTCTTGGACACCAGCAGCTCGGTGAAGCTGGTGATCGAGTCGGCGGCCTCCCAGGACTCGACCTCTTCGCGGGTGCGGTAGCTGGACGCGTCCGACGGGGAGTGGCCGGAGAACCGGTAGGTGATGGTGTCGAGCAGCACCGGGCCCTTGCCGGCGAGCAGGAGCTCCTTCTTGCGCATGATCGCGTCTGCGACCGCCAGCGGGTCGTAGCCGTCCACGCGCTCGGCGTGCATGGCTTCGGGGTTCACGCCGGCGCCCACCCGGGCGAGCATGTCGTAGCCCATGGTCTCGCCGTCGGTCTGGCCGCCCATGCCGTAGAAGTTGTTGAAGAAGTTGAACAGGATCGGGGGGTTGCCGCCGTCCTCTTCACGCCACAGCTGGCGGAACTGGTCCATCGCGGAGAACATCATGGCTTCCCACACCGGGCCACAGCCCATGGAGGCGTCGCCGATGTTGGCGATCACGATGCCGGGCTGGCGGTTGACCCGCTTGAACAGGGCGGAGCCGTTGGCGATCGGGGCGGAGCCGCCCACGATGGCGTTGTTGGGCATGGAGCCGAACGGGGTGAAGAAGGCGTGCATCGAGCCGCCCATTCCCCGGTTGAAGCCCACCTTGCGGGCGAAGATCTCGGCGAGGGTGCCGAACAGGATGAAGTTCTCGGAGAGCTCCTCGGCGCTGTCGTAGCCGATCTTCTCCGCGTAGCGCAGGGTGTCGCCATCGAGGAAGCCGCTCATGATGCCGGACAGCTTGTCCGCGTCCATCTTGCGGGCGGCGGAGAAGCTCTTGGCGAGGATCTCGCCGTGGCTGCGGTGGGAGCCGAAAATGAAGTCGTCGGCGTCCAGCTCAGCTGCCTGGCCGACGGAGGATGCCTCCTGGCCCATCGACAGGTGGGCCGGACCCTTGTGGTTGTACTCGATGCCCTGCCAGCCACCGGTGATCTTGATCGAGTTCAGCATCGACTCGAACTCGCGGATCGCCAGCATGTCGTGCAGCATCGCAACGAGGCCGTCGTTGCCGTAGCGCTTCTTCGCCGCGGCAAAATCCTGCCTGTACTGATTGACGGGAATCGGCGGCACGGTGATCGTGCCTGCCTTGCGAACCTCTGCCGGGTTCACGGAAAGTGACTTGGGCATTTCTTCCTTCGGTGGTTGTTGTCAGTCAGTCTTTGAGAGCCCAGGCGGCTTCGCGGATGCCTTCGGAGACGGTCGGGTGGGGGAAGACGACCTGGCGCAGGTCGTCGATGGTCAGCTCGGTTTCGAGCAGGACCGCAGCTCCCCAGATGGTTTCGGGGGCGTAGTTGCCGAGCATGTGGATGCCGAGCACGGCGCGGGTGGCCTTGTCGGCGATGATCTTCACCGCGCCCGGCCCACGGACGCCGTTCTCTGCGACGAACCTGCCGGAGACGGCAAGCGGGACGGTGGCGGTGGCCACCTGGTGGCCGCGCCCGGCTGCCTGGGCTTCGGTGAGCCCGACGCCAGCAGCTTCGGGCATGGAGTAGACCGCCCACGGGATGGTGTCGGTGCGCAGCTTCTGGCCGGCTGCCCTTGCCTTGACGGTGTCGATGATGTGGGCGGCAGCGATCTCACCCATCCGGTAGGCGGCATGGGCCAGCAGGCTGCGTCCGGTGACGTCCCCGACTGCCCAGACGTTCGGAAGGTTGGTGCGCATGGTGTCGTCAACGACGACGCCGCGTGGGCCGACCTCGAGGCCGGCTTCCTTCGCGCCCCAGCCGTCGACGAGGGGACGCCGGCCCACCGCCATCAGCACCAGGTCGGCCTCGGCCCGGACGGTGTCGCCCTTGGCCGAGGTGTAGACGACCGTGCCACCCTCGATGCCGGTGACCTTGCAGTTGAGGTGGAACTTCACGCTGCCGAGCGCCTTGCGGAGCCGACCGGCCAGGTCGTCGTCCATGAACGGGACGATCTCGGGCAGCATTTCGATCACCTCGACCTGGGCGCCGAAGGCGGCGAACAGGGATGCGAATTCGAGACCGATCACCCCGCCGCCGATGACGACCAGGCGTTGTGGCACCGCTTCAACGGCCAGCAGGCCGGTGGAGTCGACCACCAACGGGTTGTCCTTCGCGCCGGGGATCGGGGGCATTACCGGCACCGAGCCGGTGGCCACGATCACGTGGTCGGCGGTCTTGCGCTCACCGTTCACCTCAACCACGCCGGCGGAGATCAGGGTGCCGTGCGCGTTGGCCACCTCGACCCCGGCCCGCTTCTCGGCTGCACCGACGCCGGCGACGAGCTTGCCGACCACGTCGGCCTTCCACGCCTGCACCCTTGCCCAGTCGAAGGTCACGTTGTCGGCTGTGATGCCGAACTGCTCGGAATGCCGGGCGTGCTCGTACAGCTTGGCCGAGTTCAGCAGGCTCTTGGTCGGGATGCAGCCGACGTTCAGGCAGGTCCCGCCAAGGAACTCCTTCTCGACCAGCAGCACCTTCAGCTTCGCGTGCCCGAGCCGTTCAGCGGCAAGGTAGCCGCCCGGGCCGCCGCCGATGATGATCACGTCATGGTCAGCCATTCGACATCCCTCTCAGCCCAGCACGGTCAGGTCGATGTCGGCCACTGCCGCCGACAGGTCACGCAAGTACCTGGCCGCGTCCGCGCCGTCGATCACCCGGTGGTCTGCGGTCAGGGAGAACCCGATCCGCTGCTCGGCCCCCACGCTGCCGTCGGGGTTGATCACGGCCCGCGGGAAGATCGCGTCCACCCCGAGGATCGCCACCTGCGGCACGTTCAGCAGCGGGGTGAACGACTCGATCCCGAAGGCGCCGAGGTTGGTGACGGTGAACGTGGCGCCACCGAGCAGGTCGGGGCTGATCGAGCCGCCGATCGCATCCATCGCCAACTGCTTGGAGAACCGCGAGAAGTCCCGCAGCGTCAGGGTCTCGGCGAACCTCAGCGTCGGCACCAGCAGGCCACGCGGGGTGTCGACCGCCATGCCCAGGTGCACACTGGCGAAGGTGCGTAGTACACCGTCTGACAGGTGGGAGTTGACCGCAGCGTGCTTCGCCAGGATCTTCACCGCGGCGTAGCCGACCAGGTCGCCGACCGTGATCGAGGACAACTCGGGATCGGCGGCACCCTTGAGCCGCTTGCGCAGTGCCAGCAGGCCCGACGCCGGGGCGGTCGCGGTGTAGGTCAGCTGCGCTGAGGTGGCCAGCGAGTTCATCATCCGCTCGGCGATCACCTTGCGGATGCCCTTGAGCGGCGCCTCGGTGACTGCGCCCGGGAACTCCCTGTCCGGCCCGGTGGGGCTGGTCGAAGCCACGCTCGTGGAGGTCTCGACCGGCGACTGGTCGGCCAGGTCGGCGCGGGTCACCCGGCCACCGATGCCGCTGCCGGCTGCGCCGGGAACGAAATCCTCGGCTACGGCTCTGGCACCGGCCGTCAGCCCGGGACCGGCAGCCATGGCCGCCCGCACGTCGCGCTCGATCACCCGACCCTCCGGACCGGAGCCGGACAGCTGGGTCGCCGCGATCCCGGTGGCAGCAGCCAGGCCGCGCGCCCTTGGCGAGACCGCGCCGGAACCGCTGGCTGAGCCCGAACCGCTGGTTGAGCTTGGCGCAACCGGCGGCTCGACTGTTCCCCGGGACGCGGGAACCAGTGGCTCGGGGGCGGACTCGTCGACCTCGCCCGCCTCACCGGTCATGACCGGCGGCAGCCCGGCCCCGGCCAGGAACTCCTCGATGCTCTCTCCCGGCTGGCCGACCACGGCGATCGGTTGCTTCACCGGCACGTCATCGCCCTCTTCGGCGAGCAGGGCCAGCACGGTCCCGGGCACTCCGGCGGGGACCTCCATGGCCGACTTGTCGGTCTCGATCTCGCAGAGCAGCGTGGCCGCGTCCACGACGTCGCCAACCTTCACCAGCCAGGTGGTGATCAGGCACGACTCCACCGTGTTGCCAAGCTGTGGCATGACCACTACCTGAGCCATTGCTTCTCCTAGTTCCTAGACGATGCGGACCTGCGGGCCGCTGTTGTTGAGGTCGTTCAGCGCTTCGGCCGCCAGGCCGCCGTCGGTGATGACGCCGGTCAGCTCGGCAAGGCCCATCACGCTGACAAATCCGGCGCGGCCGTACTTCGACGAGTCGGCCACCAGCCAGGATTCCGCGGCGCGGGCCTTCATCGCCCGGATCACCTCCGCGCCCTCGGCGAAGCCGGTGGTCAGTCCCCGGCCTGCCGTGAAGCCGTCGGTGCCGAAGAACGCGAGCCGGACGTTGAAGTCCTCGATGGTGCGCAGGGCGACGGAACCGACCATGGACTCGCTGGTGCGGTTGAAGGCGCCCCCGGTGAGGATCACCGTCAGCCCGGGGTGTGCGCGTGCGTGCCGGACGACCAGGGTCGAGTTGGTGAGGATCTGGACGCCGCGGCGGGCGCCGAGATGGGTGACGATCCGCGCGCAGGTGGTGCCGGCCTCGATCATGATCAGGTCGTTGTCGGCCACCAGTTCTGCGGCGGCCGCAGCGATCCGGTCCTTCTCGACGGCGTGCTGCAACTGTCGCTCGAGGACGTTGCGATAGCCGGTGGCCTCAGCGCCGCCGTGGGTGCGGGACAGCAGTCCGCGCTCCTCCAGGTTCCGCAGGTCGGTGCGGATGGTCACTTCGGAAACCCCTAGATCCTTCGACAGTGCCCCCACCAGCAGGGAACCGTCTCGCGCCAGCCGACCAAGGATGTGTGTCTCACGCTCCGTGCGCTCGATCGACATCGACGTCCTTTCGGTTTGGTTTCGGCCTGCGCCATTTACCGATTCAATCGTAAGTCATTCGACGCCACGCCGCAAGCGTTTGGGACCACAACCCGGCTGCGAACGGCATGGAAACGGCTCTCCGGGCACGGATGCCGCAGGCCCGGACCGTCGCGGAAACGGGCCGGCGGGTCCACCACGCCGAAGCGCCGGGGCTGCCTTGTCCCCCAGGGGGGGTCTGGGAGGCGCGCCCCTTCCGGGCTTACCGTGATCGCGGGCCTCTCCCGCGGGGTTCCGCCGCCCCCGGGAGCACGATGCCTGCCGACCGAGCTGGGGGCAGCCGGGTGGCACCGTGTTGCTGGAGAGTGCTGGAGGTTGGAACAGCTACCGGGTCGCTCCCGGCAGGCCTGGCGGACCGTTTCGGCCTGCGAACGCAATGGTCAGAGAGCGCGGACGGCGTTGTTCCTTGGTTGATGGGTCAACTCGACCAGCCCGAGCTCCTCGAGCAGCGGCGGCAGGTACATCCCGAACCGGCCGCGATAACCCTTGCGCAGCCCGTACCACCCGCCCACCGGGTTGTCCGCGGCCCGTCCCCACTCCTCCACACTTCCCGGAGGAGCCGGCTTCAGCTCGTCCGCGGCGCCGAGCGGCACCCAGTCGCCCTGTTCCAGAAGCCAGGCATGCAGGTCCTCGACGGCCCGCAGGTGGTAGCGCAGGGTTGTGGAGCCCACCTGGCACACCAGGACCGGTGGATCCACGGCCTCGTCGCGATACATGGAGTACTCGCTCGACCCGGGTGCCGTCTTCAGCAGCCAGGGGTCTTCGGACGTGCCGGCGCCGCTCATGGTCTCTCCCTCGGACGCCGCCCGATGCGCACCGCTCTGGCTGACCGCGGCGTCCGGCATCAGCCTGCCGGTTTCGCGCCCGGCCGCAAAAGGGCCGGGCGCGAAGTACTGAGCGGCTAGGCCTGGCTCGCGAGCAGGGCCGCCTCCGCCGCGTTCGTCCAGCGGCCATCCACCATCGCCGCAGCCACTGTTCGGCAGCTTCTCTGCCAGGTCCTCGAGCCGGACCATGCCAAGGTCGGGCAGCATCGGGTAGACCATGATCTTGCCGCCGGAGGTGCGGTTGATCACAGCATCGATGCCCTCGGAAACGCCGGCCATGCCGGTGACGGCCCACAGCGAGACGTTGGTGTCAAGGGTGCCGTCCTCCACCTTGGTGAGCATGGTCTTCATGTCCTGGATCCGGGACCCGGACGTGCCGACGAGGTAGATGCCCTTGGTGGCGATCGCGGTCAGGTCGAGTTCGGCCATCGTGCCGATCGCGAAGCCCGCGAAGGCGTTGACGATCGCGCCGTCGGCGGAGATGTCCACGGCCTGTGCGATCAGGAATGGCGCCGGCACCATGGCGGCAACGTAGGTGTAGCCACCGTCCAGCGGCTCGTTCTTCGAGTTCCGGAAGGTCGCCGGCACGCCGTTGGCCTTGGCGACCGGCGCCACGACGGCTGCGAGGTGCGCGAGACGGGCATCATCGACGTCCACGGCGTCCATGGAGATGCCGGGGACGCCGCTGACGGCTGTCCGGACGGTGTGCATGAGGCCCATCGGCCCGGCCGCGCCGACGATCGCGATGCGGTCGCCCTCCCGGAGTTCGCACTGGGCGGGAATCCGTGCGTAGCCGTCGGCGGCGTTTCGGCCAGCGGTGCCGGTGTACCGGATCTGGTCGTAGTGGATGCGACCGACGTCGACCTTGACCCGACGATCGAAGGCCCCGCCGTCCAGCACCACGTCGAGGACGCCACCGAAGCCGATCCGTGGGCCGAGCGCCTCCACGACGTCGGCATCGGCGCCGACGTAGACGATGTCGTCGTAGGTGCCCTCCAGGTCGTCAAGCGACGCGACGCGGGTGGAACCCGGGACGTCCGCAGCACCGACGACGGTGATGGATTCCGGGGACGCCGTGGCGAGCAG
Organism: uncultured Actinomycetota bacterium; assembly: GCA_963848845.1. Lineage (GTDB taxonomy): Bacteria > Actinomycetota > Actinomycetes > Propionibacteriales > Propionibacteriaceae > Propionicimonas. The sequence continues at coordinate 202,934 of CAWKFH010000004.1, read as the reverse complement.
GTCCTCCAGTCCGTCGACGGCGTCGGCTATCACCAGCAGCCGGCCGTCGGGCCGAAGGGTGGTGCGCTCGCCCCAGGCGTAGGCGGCCTCGACGCAGGCCCACGGCTCGATCAGGGCCACAGCAGAAGCCGAGGGCCCGTCGCTCACCGGAATCAGGAAGCGCTCGCCCGTAGCCGGGTCCATGATCACCCGCTCGTCCAGCACCACATACTCCTGCAATGCACCCTCGAAGTTGTAGCCGAAGGCTGCGTTGGAACTGGCGGTCGGCAGGTGCCGGTAGTCGGTCTGCACCAGCACCCGCTCCCCCACCTTGTGGAAGCGGACGTCGGCGCCGACAGCGACGATGCGTCCGACCGGCTCGTGGCCGGGGACGATCGGCGCGGTACCCGGCTGGTAGCTCGGGATTTCGGCCAGCTCGGCAGCGGTCAGCCCGCTGAGCACCTCGCTCTTGCGTGGGTGGTTGGTGAAGGCGTGCAGCAGCTTGGTGTCGGAGAAGCAGATGCCGACCGCTTCGGTCTTCAGCAGCAGTTGGCGCGGGCCAAGCTCGTACATCGCCTTGGCCGGGTTGTGCACGACCTGGTCGGGTCCGACGAACTGGATCGCATGCTGGGTGGCCGGGAGGTTCTGGGTCATGATCCGTCCTTGGGTTTGAGTGATCTCGACAGGCTCGATCAGCGGTTTTGTGGGCTCGATCAGCGACATGGGTCAGCTGAGCATGTTCTGGCCGCCGGTCACCGGCACAGCCTGGCCGGTCTCGTAGGACTGGTCGACGACGTAGTAGACAGCCTTGGCGAGGTCGGCCGGCAGGCAGCCCCGACCCATCGGCACCTTGGATTCGTAGAACCGGCGCACGTCGGCGACGGTGGTTGCGCCCGGCACCTTGCCGGCCCGCAGGTACTGCACGAACAGGCCCCGCTCGGGGTCGGTCCACAGTGGCCCGTCGAGGTAGTTGCCCGGGCAGATGGCGTTCACCTTGATGCCGTACTCCACCAGTTCGAGAGCGAAGGACTGGGTGAGCCCGATGCCGCCGAACTTGGAGCCGGAGTACGCGAAGTTCCGCTTCGACCCCTCCAGGCCCGACTTGGAGTTGATCTCGATGATGTCGAACAAGGTCTCTGGACGGGCGGCGTGCTGGGCGGCCATCACCGGCGCCACCGCCCGGACGCCGAGGAAGTAGCCGCGGTAGTTCACTGCAGTGACCAGATCGAAGTCGGCCACCGACTGGGTCATCACGCCTTCTGCCCGCAGCACACCGGCGTTGGAGATGAAGACATCCAGACCGCCGTAGATCGCGGTCGCCTCGGCGATCGCGGAGAGCTGCGATTCCGGGTCGGAGACGTTCACCTTCACCGCGACTGCCCGGCCCGCGCCGTACTGTGCGCTGAGCTCGGCGGCGTTCTTCTCGGCCAGGTCGATGTTCAGGTCGGCGAGCACCACCTGGGCACCCTCGGCGAGGAGTTCGGTGGTGATCCCCAGGCCGAAGCCCTGGGCCGCACCGGTGACCATCACCACCTTGCCGGTCATTCGCCCGGCTCGGGCCGAAGCTGCGATCGACTTGCGGTAGCTCTCGGCCTCCCAGTTCTCGATGAAACCGCGCTCGGCTTCGTCGAGGCAACGGACGGTGCCGATGCGTCCCGCGTCCCGCGCCACCCGCAACGCGTCGGTGAACGTGGCCAGCGCAGTCCGGGCGGCCGCCAGATCGGCGCCAGCGCCGAATGCGACCAGACCGGGGACGACCGTGATGATCGGGTCCTTGCCGTGGCTGTCCCGATACTCGGCCACGGCCTCGGTCAGCTCGGTGGCCGGGTCCCCGTCCGGTGAGGGAGCGAAGACCAGCGGGAACGAGCCGGCGTAGACGATCTGGTCGGGGATCAGCGGGCCGTCGTTGAGGAGTGCGTACCCGGCTGGGGTTGTCGTTACCGAGCGCACCAGTTCCGAGGTGTCCGAGGTGACAACGGCGAGCCGGTCGGTCGTGCCCAGCAGGCCGCGCAGCGTCGGGGCAAGCACATTCACCAGCGCGGTCAGCTGTCCCGGTTCAACGTCGGCGACGGCTGGCGACGGGCTGGCCTCGATGGCTGCAGCGATGGTCGCGGTCAGCCACTCGGCACGCTCGGTGAGTTCTGCAGCGGAGTTCCCGGAGACGATGATCCCGTGGTTGGCCAGCAGGGTGATCCCTGGGGCAGGCCGGCCGGTGCGTTCGGTGTAGGCGATCCGTCGGGCCTCGACCTCGCGGGCCAGCGGCACCCCGGGGTCGGTGTAGGGCACCAGCACCGCTTCGTCACCGAGCAGCCTTGCGACCAGGGCCTCGGCGTCGGCATTGCAGGTGAGGGCATTGGCCACCAGCGGGTGCGTGTGCAGCACCAGTGCGTCCGGGATCAGGGCGTGGAAGAGGATCTCCACGCTTGGCCGCCGGCCGCCGGCATCGCCCAGCTGGGCAGCCGCAGCCGCGGCGCGCACCGGGTCGCCGGCAACCGCGGCATCGGAACGTAGTGCAGCCAGCAGGACGTCCGTCCGCAGCGGCACCAGGTCCGCTGCGGTGAGGGTGGCCAGCGGGACGCCGCTCGGCTTGATGTGCAGCACTCCGTCCAGCTTCACGGAGGCGTTGCCGCCCCCGGCTCGTGAGTACTCCGGGTCCGCACCGAAGCTGTTCGCGACCGAGATCAGTTCTTCGACCAGGGGTTGGTTCACCGCTACTCCTCGTTCAGGCGTTGATCAGGTTGGCACCGATGGCGATCAGTTCCGCGCGCCGCGCGGTTGGGTCGCTGCCGGTTCGGTCGCCGACTGCGTCCACGTAGCCGGGCTCGCCTGCTGCCACCAGGTGCTGGTGCGCGGCAACCACACAGGTCGCCTCCCAGAAGGCCAGCCGGGCGCGGGCCGAGACCGGCCCGTCCACGCAGGCGACCTCGATCGGGATCCGCTCGGGGGTGTTGTGCTCGGTTCCGGCCATGACCACTATCCCGGCCTCGGTGAACGCCTCGACATAGGCGTCGACGCAGGCCACGGTGTTGCGGATCGGGATCAGTTCGGCGGCGTAGATGCCGCGCGCGACGAGCCGGGCTGCGAGTGTCGTGGCCGGGTCCTCGAAGGGGCAGACCGGGTCGACGCCGTCGGCGAGCGTCGGGTAACAGGGGATGCCGTCCATCTCCAGGACGTAGCGGTAGGCGTCGGTGAAGCCGAGGGCCACCTCTGGCACGAAGCCGGGAGTGCCCACCTTGATCAGCCGGGAGCGCAAGCTCGCCCTGCAGCGCGGCCGGGTTGTCGAGGTCGACCAGGCTCCGGCCGCCGTAGGCGCGCTCGAGCACCTCTGCGCGGCGACCCTGCGGCAGTTCGGCCAGCGCCCGCTGGAAGGCCATCGCCACGTGCCGTTCCTGCAGCGAGACCCACTCCACCGGGACCTCAGCCACAGAGGCGACGTCGCCGGCGATCACCTCGGCGGTGAGGCCGGTGTCCAGGCCACAGGTTGCGAACCAGTCGGCCAGCTTGGTGACCATCAGCCCGGCCCGCTCGTCGTTGCCGTTCCGGATGCCCGCAGCGATCCGGGAAGCGGTGGGCGACTTCACCTTGAACGGATCGATTCCCTTCCCGCACAGGTACATCCGGCCCGGGTTCGCCGGGTCGTTCACCCGGATGCCGGCCGCTGCGAGGTCGTCGTCGAGCGTAATGAATTCCAGGCCGTACAGGGCCACGATGCCGGCCGCTGAGGCCTGCTCGCGGAAGTCGGCGTAGACCTGCTGGTCGAAGAAGTTGGAGATGCCCACCGCACGGGCGCCCTCGGCGGCTGCAGCCCCGACCGCGTCGGCGACCGTGCTGAAGGCGGAGAAGTTGGGCGGGAAGTGGACGTGGGTGTTCACCAGGGGAATCGCCACTCCGGCTGCCTCCTTGACGCCGCTTTCGGTCATCTGCGTACCTGTCCTATGTCTGCCTGCGGCAGCCCCGCCGCTGGATTGTAACGATTCAAGAGCTTAGCACCCCACCTCGACCCGGCAACAGCGTTCGCCCAGCCGGCAGCAACGAAGCCGTCCGCTGCCCTCCGTTGCGCTGGTGCAACAGAAATCGATCTCAGATTGATTACGATTCGGTCGCGACAGGTGACAACCATCGGCTACTCTCCCTACGATACGAAACAGAAATCGATTTCTCAGGTGGAGGCGATGATGCTGCTCAATCTGGATCCGGTGCTCACGGGTCGACTGCTGATGGCACTCGATGAGATGGGACACGGTGACGCCGTGGTCATTGCAGACGCTCATTTCACGGCGTCGAAGTTGGCCAAGAAGCACCTGCTTGACCTGCCGGGCCTCTCTTCGCCGCGCGTGCTGCAGGCGATCCGCTCGGTCATGGTGCCCGACACGTTCCCGGCACTCGACCTGATGGAGTGCCCCGACGGAGTCCTCCCGGTTCAGCGCGAATTGGTTGCGGCCGCCGGCCTGGAGATGGCCGAAGCCCGCATGATCGAGCGCTTCGCCTTCTACGACCTGGCCGCCCAGGCTGAACTGATCATCCGTACCGGTGAGACCCGGATCTACGGCAACGCCCTGTTCCGCAAGGGCGTTACCCCGGTGCCGCAGGCATGACCGTCACCGAGGAGGAGCAGGCGAAGGGGACCCACGACCCGAACCTGCTGCTGCAGGTGGAGAACGTGGACAAGAGCTTCCCCGGCGTGAAGGCGCTGGAGGGAATGCGCTTCGACCTGCGAAAGGGCGAGGTCCTCGGCCTGGTCGGCGAGAACGGTGCCGGCAAGTCCACCCTGATGAAGCTGCTCACGGGCATCTACACCCGCGAGACGGGGGACTTCTGGCTGCACGGCCGTCCGCTCGAGGTGCACAACCCAAAGGAGGCCCAGGAGGCCGGCCTGGCGATCATCCACCAGGAGTTGAACCTCGTCCCGCACCTGACCGTTGCGGAGAACATCTGGCTCGGCCGCGAGCCCGTCTCCGGCCGCCTCTTCCTCCGACCCGGCGAGCAGGTGCGCAAGACCCGAGAACTGCTGGACCGCCTGGGCCTTGCGCTCGATCCCAAGGCCGTGGTGGCGCGGCTGAGCGTTGCGCAGCAGCAGATGGTGGAGATCGCCAAGGCGCTGTCCTTCGAGGCAACCAAGGTGCTGATCATGGACGAGCCCACAGCTGCCCTGAACGACGCGGAGGTCGCACAGCTTCACGAGCTGATCCGGCGCTTCATCACCCCCGAGACCGGCGTGGTCTACATCTCCCACCGGATGGCGGAACTGAAGCGCATCGCCGACCGCATCACCGTGATCCGCGACGGCCATTACATCGACACGATGCCGATGGCCGAGACCAGCCTTGATGAGGTGATCTCGAAGATGGTGGGACGCGCCATCAACACCGGCGCCAAGCCGCACAACGTCCGCGACGACCGTCCGGTCGTACTGAGCGTCTCCAACCTTTCCACCAAGGCACTGCTGAAGGACGTGAGCTTCGACCTGTACCTCGGCGAGGTGCTCGGTTTCGCCGGACTCATGGGCGCCGGCCGCACCGAGGTCGCCCGCGCGCTGGTCGGGGCGGACCCGATCACTTCCGGGCAGGTCCTGCTCAACGGCAAACCGGTGACCATCCACTCCCCCGCCAGTGCCGCCGCGCTGGGCATCAGCTACCTTTCGGAGGACCGCAAGGGGCTCGGCCTGATGCTGCCGCTGTCGGTGTCCCACAACATCGCGATCAGCTCCATGGAAGAGAAGTTCTCCACCGCCGGCTTCATGCGGGACAAGGCGATGCGGGAGTCGGCCGAGGCGTCCCGGAAGCAGCTGAGCATCAAGACGCCGTCGGTGAACCAGTTGGTGAAGTACCTCTCCGGCGGCAACCAGCAGAAGGCGATCATCGCCCGCTGGCTCGTCAAGGACTGCGACATCCTCATCTTCGACGAGCCGACCCGCGGCATCGACGTCGGCGCGAAGGAAGAGATCTACCAACTGCTCAACCAACTGGCCGAGCTGGGCAAGTCGATCATCATGATCTCCTCCGAACTCCCGGAGATCCTCCGCATGTCCCACCGGGTGGTCGTCATGGCCGACGGCCGCATCACCGGCATCCTCCCCGCCAGCGATGCCCACCAGGAGGCGATCATGCGCCTCGCCACTCACCGCGGCGACGCGATCACCCATGCGACCGAGAAAGCAGAACTCTGATGTCCACAGACACCAAAGCCCCTGAGACCCCCACCAGTCACGTTGGGTGTGTCCTGGCGCGAGCGGGTCCAGCAGTTGATGGCACTGGCCGGCCTGGTGCTGATCTTCGCGGTCTTCTCCATCGCCAGCCCACAGATCTTCCCCAGCTACTCCAACGTCACCACCATCCTGTTCTCAACCACGGTGGTCGGCCTGCTGTCCCTGGCTGCGACCCTGGTGATCATCACCAGCGGCATCGACCTCTCGGTGGGCACGGCGATGACCCTCGCCGCTGTGATGTCGGCAACGTTCATCGTCAACTGGGGCATCCCGGTCTGGCTGGGAATCATCCTGACCATCCTGTTCGGCGGTCTGGTCGGCCTGGTCAACGGCATCAATGTCGCGGTCTTCCGCCTGCCGCCGTTCATCGCGACGCTGGCGATGATGCTCGTCGCCCAGGGCCTCGCCCTGGTCATCTCCAACGCGCGACCCATCTACTTCGACGCCACCCAGCACGCCGGCTATATCTGGCTCTCGACGGGAAGTATCATCCCCGGGACCAGGTTCCCGAACGCCGTCATTGTGCTGGCACTCGCCGCCGTGGTCGCTTACGTGATGCTCAACAAGACCCTGCTCGGCCGCTACGACATCTCGATCGGCAGCAACGAGGAGGCGACCGCCCTTTCGGGCATCAACACCCGCAAATGGCTGATGATCATCTATGCGGTGGCCGGCTGCTTCGTCGGCCTGGCCGCCATCATGATCTCGGCAAGGCTCGGATCGGCCCAGCCCGCCACCGGCGCCGGTTACGAACTCCAGGCGATCGCAGCCGTCGTGATCGGCGGCACCTCACTGTCGGGCGGCAAGGGCACGATCATCGGCACCATCATCGGCGCCCTGATCATCTCGGTGATCAACAACGGCCTGCAGATCATGTCCGTCCGCCAGGAGTGGCAGAACGTGATCCTCGGCCTGGTGATCCTGATCGTTGTCTTCATCGACCAGCTGCGCGCCCGTCGCGCCGCCTCCACCTGACCCACCCTCAAGACCTCCCGCAAACAACCCAACGAAGGAGAAGAAATGCGGAAGTATTCAGTGGGGCTCGTCGCGCTAGCAGCGGCAGCCTCGATGGCCCTGGCGGCCTGCTCCTCAGGGACGCCGGCAGCGAGCGGTAGCGCTACTGGCGCGGCGTCGACCGGCGAGAAGCCGTACATCGCCATCGTCTCCAAGGGCTTCCAGCACCAGTTCTGGCAAGCCGTGAAGCTGGGCGCCGAGCAGCAGGCTGCGAAGGATGGTGTCACCATCACCTTCGAGGGTCCGGCGACCGAGTCCGAGGTCGAGGCCCAGATGAACATGCTGACCGCTGCGCTGGCGAAGAAGCCTGCCGCACTCGGCTTCGCCGCGCTTGACAGCAAGGCCGCCGCCCCGGTGCTCCAGCAGTTCAAGGACGCCAACATCCCGGTCGTTGCGTTCGACTCCGGTGTCGACTCCGACATCCCGGTCGCCACCGCTGCGACCGACAACAAGGCCGCAGCAGGCGAGGCAGCCAAGCACATGTGCGAGCTGGTCGGTGGCTCCGGCACCGTTGGTGTCATGGTTCACGACCAGACCTCACGGACCGGCCAGGACCGTCGCGACGGCTTCATCGAAGGTATGAAGGCCACCTGCCCGAACGTGAAGGTGCTCGACCCGCAGTACGGCAAGGGTGATCCGAACATCAGCGCGGACATCGCTTCGTCGATCATCGAGGCCAACAAGGACCTCAAGGGCATCTTCCTCGGCAACGAGGGCACCGCCATCGGTGGCATCAAGGCCACCCAGCAGAAGGACATGGCTGGCAAGCTCGTTCTGATCGGCTTCGACTCCGGCACCGACCAGATCAACGCGATCACCGACGGCACGATGGCCGGCGCCATCACCCAGAACCCGGTCGGCATCGGCGAGCAGGTTGTCTCCGCGGCAGTGAAGACCCTCAAGGGCGAGACCGTCCCCAAGGTCATCGACACCGGCTTCTACTGGTACGACAAGACCACCATCAACGACGCCAAGATCCAGGCAGTCCTCTACAAGTAGGTAGTCGCTGATCTAGGTAGCAACTCACGCGGTGGGGGCGGTCTGTGCACACAGCCCGCCCCCACCTCTCTTCCATCGAGGAAACATGCTGATCGCGCACGACCTGGGCACGTCGGGCAACAAGGCCTCGCTGCACGCGGAAGACGGACGCATGCTCGCCGCTGCCACCGCGACCTACCCAACCCACTACGCAGCCGACACCACCAGCGAGCAGGACCCGGATCACTGGTGGGGCGCCGTCGTGGCCGCAACGGCTGAGCTCCTTGCCACCTCCGGAGTCCGCCCGGAACGGGTGGACGGGATCTGTATCTCCGGACAGATGATGGGCCTGGTCATGCTGGACGGGGCCGGGCTGCCGGTGCGTCCGGCAATGATCTGGTCCGACCAGCGGGCCACAGTCGAAGCGGCCACGCTCGCCGCGGCTGTCGGCGCCGACCGTGCCTACCGGATCACCGGGCACCGGATCGGCGCGACCTACCCGCTACCGAAACTGATGTGGGTCCGCGACCATGAACCGGACGCCTACCAGCGAGCCAGCGCTGTCTGCATGGCCAAGGACTACGTGAACTTCCGGCTCACCGGACGCCTGGTGACCGACCACTCCGACGCGTCCTCGACTGACGCCTATGACCTCAGCACCGGTACCTGGTCGGCCGAATTGCTCGCCGCCGCCGGCGTCGATGGCGCGCTGTGGCCCGAGATCGTCGAGTCGACCGCCGTGATCGGCACCCTGACCACGTCCGCAGCCGCTGCCCTCGGACTCAGCCCGGGCACCCGGGTGGTGGCCGGCGGTGGCGACGGCCCGATGGCTTCGGTCGGAGCCGGTTGCGTCACACCTGACTCCCCCGGCTACGTGTGCCTCGGCACCTCGGCCTGGTACTCGTGCAGCACCACCGCCCCGCTCCTCGATGAGCTGCAGCGATCCTTCACCTTCCGGCACGTCGTTCCTGGACTGTTCGCCCCGTGCGCGACCACCCAGACCGGCGCCGGATCGCTGCAATGGGCTGCTGCGGCCCTGGCCACCGACCCCGGTGATGTCGGGGAGCGCATCGCCGCAGCCGCGGACAGCGCTGCCGCTGCCGAGGGACTGTTCTTCCTGCCCTACCTGATCGGTGAGCGCTCCCCGTGGTGGGACCCGGACGCGAGTGGCGTCTTCGTTGGGCTGCGGATGCACCACCGGTTGCCGAACCTGACCAGGGCCGTCCTTGAGGGCGTCGGCTACAGCCTTGCCCTCTGCATGGCGCCCCTGCGTGCGGCTGGCGACAACACCGGCATCGACGTGATCGGCGGCGGAAGCAGCAGCGACACCTGGCTTGCCCTGCTGTCCGACATCTGGGGCGTGCCGGTGCGGCGGCGCAGCGTCACCAATCAGGCCAACAGCCTCGGCGCCGCCGTAACGGGCCTGGTTGGACTCGGTGAGGCGGACTTCTCGATCGCGCCTGGCCTCTCCACCGTGGAGGCGCAGTTCCTCCCCAGCGGTGACCGGACGGTCCAGGCGGCGAACCTGACCCGGTTCACCGATGCCTACCACGCCTTGAGCGGCTGGTTCGCTGCCGAAGGGAAGAGAGTGCACTGATGGTCACCATCTACGACGTCGCTGCGAGGGCCGGCGTGTCACCGGCCACGGTCTCGCGGGTCTTCAACGGCATCAAGGTGTCGCCCGACCGCGTTGATGCCGTCCGCCGGGCAGCCGAGGAACTCGGCTTCGTCCCCAACCGGAACGCCCGCCGCCTGCGCACGAGTTCCTCCGAGATCATCGCGATGATGGTGCCCGACATCGAGAACCCGTTCTTCACGGTGATGACCCGAGCGGTCGAAGATGTCGCAAGGGCCGGCGGCTACTCCGTCATGCTCTGCAACACCGACGAGGATCCCGAGCGCGAGCAGGAGTACCTCCGGGTTGCGGTCAGCGAACCGGTGGCCGGCGTGATCATCGTGCCGAGCAGCCGCACCACCAGCCTCGACTTCGCCCTTGAGCGTCAGGTGCCGGTGGTTTGTGTCGACCGCCGGGCCCCGGGCAATGCCGTGGACTCGGTGGTCGCCGACAACGTGGGTGGCGCCGTCGCCGGGACCCGGATCCTCTTCGAGTCCGGCTATCGGCGAGTCGGCTGCGTCAGTGGACCCCTACGGGTCGAGACGGCTGAGGATCGCGCCCGTGGCTGGGCCATCGCCACCGAAGAAATGACCGGTGCGCCACCGGATCCGGATCTGGTGCGGCGCGCCGAGTTCACCGTGGCGGGCGGCGAGCAGGCGACCCGGGAACTGTTGGCCCTGCCCAACCCGCCCGACGCGATCTTCGCGGCCAACAACAAGTTGTCGGCCGGGGTCATCCGGGTGCTCGCCGAGCGCGACCGGATGCCCCCAGTGATCGGCGTGATGGCCTTCGGGGGACTGCCGCTGGTCGTCCTCGCGCCGATGGGGATACTGGTCACCCACCTGCCGACCCGGGAACTCGGACTCACCGCAGCCAGCATGCTGCTGGAACGGATCCGCGGCCTGAAGTCGCCGGCGCGCGACATCGTCCTGCCGGTCGTGATCAGCGATGAGGACAGCGGCATTTCGTTGATGGACGGCCGCTCCGGACCCTACACCTGAGCCGACGGCTCAGTCGGCTGGCCGTAGAGCTGGAGCAGTCGGACCACCTCGAGCATCACTGCGTCCCTCGCCGGCTTCATCCACTTGCGCGAGTCCACAAGGCTCGGGTCCGCGGCAAGGGTGTCCCGAACCGAACCGGTGAACACCTTGTTGAGGTGGGTAGAGACGTTGATCTTGGTCATCCCGGCCGCGATGGCGGCCTGCATGCCGGCGTCGGAAACCCCGGACGAGCCGTGCAGGACCAGCGGGACCGGCACCGCGGACCGGATCGCAGCAATCAGGTCATCGTCGAGCTTCGCGTCCCTTGTGGTCATGGCATGCGACGAACCAACGGCAACCGCCAGCAGGTCCACCCCGGTTTCGGCGACGAATGCCGCTGCATCCAGCGGCGAGGTGCGGGCGGAGGGGTCGTGTACCCCGTTCTTGCCGCCAACCTCGCCCAGCTCGGCTTCGATGTCGACCCCGGCGGCATGGCACAGCTCAACCATCGCCCGGGTGGTCTCGCGGTTCTCGGCGTCAGGCAACCGGGAGCCGTCGTACATGACCGAGCCGACGCCCAGCTCGACAGCCTCCGCGACCAGCCTTGTGTCCTCGGCGTGATCGAGGTGCACCACGACCGGCACCGTCGCCCGGTCGGCGATGGCGAGGGTGGCCAGACAGATCGGCGCGAGCTCGCCGTGGTACTTCACGGCATTCTCCGAGATCTGCAGGATCACCGGACGGTTCGCCAGCTCCGCCGCGCGGACGAAGGCGGTCGCATGCTCCAGGTGGATCACGTTGAACGCGCCAAGTCCGACCCTTGCTGCCTGGGCAGCTGCGGCGAGGTCGCGCAATGCTGCGCGCATCAGCAGGCCCCGATCATTGGGTTCCTGGTCATTTGGCGGTTCCTTCCGTGCCTAGAGCATCGTGGTGCGGACAGTGAGGGTTCCGGCGTACTCGGGATCGAACTTGCCGGTCTCGGGATGCGCGGCGGCGGCTGCGGATACCCGCACAGCCAACGGGAGGGCCGCGTCCACGGCGAGACCGGTGGCCAGCCCAGTGGCCAGCCCGCCGACCAGCACATCGCCACAGCCCACGGCGTTCAGCGCGATGATCGACGGCGGCTGCACCTGGACCGCCCGGTCCAGGCTCACCGCGACCGCCCCGTCGCCACCAAGGGAGACCACCACCCACTCGGGTCCCATGGCGCAGAGCCGGCGCGCAGCAGCCACCACCGAGGACAGGTCCTCGAGCTCGGCGCCCACCAGGGCCGCCAGCTCCTCACGGTTCGGCTTGACCGCGGTCGGTCCGGCGGTCAGCCCGGCCGCCAGCAGCGCTCCGCTGGCATCAAGGATCACCGGCTTCCCGACCAGCCTCGCCGCCCTGATCAGCGGAACGTAGACGTCTGCCGGGCAGCCGGCGGGAGCGCTGCCCGAAATCGTCACCACATCGACCCGGTCGAGCAGCGCCTCGAACCGGACGCCGAGCGCCGCCAGGTCGTTGGGGGTCACCGTCACGCCGGGCTCGAGCAGTTCGGTCGACCGCCCGGCGTCGTCGATGATGTTGATGCAGGTCCGGGTTTCGCCTGCGACCCGGATGAACTCGTCCCCGATGCCCTGCCGGGTGACCTCGCTGGTGACGAACTGCCCGGCGAAACCAGCAACGAAGCCGGTGGCCAGCACCTCCTGCCCGCACAGCTGGGCGCCGCGGGCGACGTTGAGCCCCTTGCCCCCGGCGCTGGCCAGCACTCGTCTGATCCGCCGCACCTGGCCGATCTCAACGCTGCTGACGTCGTACCGCTTGTCGATCGCGGCGTTGAGCGTGACGGTCAGGACGGTCATTACCTGCTCCCCCGGGGTGCGTAGGTGGATGGTTCGCCGATCATCAGCTCAGTGCCAAGCACCTCGAGCCGCGGCCCGGGGGCTGCTCGACCACTCACCCGCTCGAGGATGAGTTCGGCCGCCTTTGCCGCTATCTGGGCCACTGGCTGCACGACGAGCGTCGGTCGCGGTCGGATAACCCTTGCCAGCTCGAGGTTGTCGAACCCGACCAGGGCTGGGGCAGCAGTATCGGCGGCCAGTTCGTTCATGGCGATCGTGGCTCCGAGCGTGAACTCGTAGTTGGCGCACACCACAGCAGTGGGTGGCACCTCCAGCCGCATCAGCCGGCTGAGCCCGTCATAGCCGCCTTCGATGCTGACCGGGTCTGGCTGGGTGAGGACGCGAAGGGGGAACCGGCCGGTGTGCCGTTTCACTGCTTCCCGGAACCCGATCCGGCGTTCGCGCATCGTGTAGATGGAATCCGGGCCGGCCAGCAGGGCCAGATCGGTGTGCCCGGCACCGGTCAACAGGTCGACGGCCGAGCCGATGGCCGCGCGGTTGTCGATGACGACGGCGTCCACGACGGCGTTGGCGATCGGGCGGTCGATCGCAACCACCGGCACCTTTCGCTCGACCGCTGCCTCCAGCCCGGCGACCTCGTCGCCCACCGGGACGATCACTATCCCGTCGACCATCTTGCCGACCAGGAAGCGCAACGCCTCGGTCTCTGCCTCCGCGCTGCCTCGGGAGTCGCAGATGATCGTTCCGTAGCCGGCCTCGCGCAGGCGCTCTTCCATGCCGGCGACGATGGTGGTGTTGAAGGTCGAGTTGAGTTCGGCCAGCACCACCCCGAGCGTCATCGATCGGCGGCTGCGCAGCCCGCGGGCGAAGTCGTTCACCTGGTAGCCGAGATCACGGGCGGCCTGTTCGATCAGTACCCGGTTCGCATAGAGGACGTTGCCACCGTTGAAATGCTTTGAGATCGTCGCGAGGGACAACCCGGTCAATCGCCGGATGTCCTTGTAGGTTGCTGCCACCGCGAATCCATCCCCGTGACGAAACGTTTCGTGGACACCACTCTACAATTTGGACATCCCTTGTCAACCACTCTATAGCGAAGGTCGAAACGGTTCGCTCAGGCGCTTGCGAGTCGGCACGGCCGTGAGTTAGCCTAGGCAAAACGTTTCGCTCTCAAGGGGGAGGCGTGACCCGTAACGCAAAGTCAGCCGCGACCGCTGTCTATCTCGGTGTCGACATCGGCACCTCGGGCTGCCGGACGATCGCCGTCGACGCCGACGGACGGACGCTTGCGGTCGCCGAGGCTTCCTACCCGCTCTACACCCCGGCACCCGGTTGGGCCGAACAGGACCCCAACGACTGGGTCTCGGGAGCCTTCGCCACACTCGCCGAGGTGTGTTCGTCCGGCGCCTTCGATCCGGTCGCCGTCCGCGGCATCGGCGTGGACGGCCAGAGCTGGGCCTGTGCCCCCGTGGACGAGGACGGCGTCGTGCTGTCGAACACCCCGATCTGGATGGACATGCGGGCGCAGTCGATCTGCGACGAGCTGCTCACCAGGGTGCCGGCCGCTGACCTCCTCCGGGTATCCGGAAACCGGCTCAGCCCCAGCTACTCAACCGCGAAGCTGCTCTGGTTCGAGCACCACAAGCCCGACGTCTTCGCTCGCGCACGCTGGTTCCTGCAGTGCAACAGCGTCGTGGTGATGGCCCTCACCGGAGTCGCCAGCCAGGAGCACTCCCAGGGTTACGGCTGGCACTTCATCGACGTGGCCACAGGCCTCGTCGACCATCAACTGGCCGCGCGGCTCGGGTGCGACCCGAGCCGGATCCCCGCACCGGTGGAACCATCCGCCGTGGTCGGCGGGTTGATCCCGGAGGTGGCGCGCCGCGTCGGTCTGCCGGTGGGCACCCCGGTGGTGGCCGGCGGCCTGGACGCGGCGTGCGGAACCCTCGGCGCCGGCGTCCACCGCCCCGGCCAGACCCAGGAGCAGGGCGGCCAGGCCGGCGGCATGAGCATCGCGATGGACGCGCCGGTGGCCGATGAGCGACTGATCCTCTCCCGGCACGTCGTGCCCGGCAGCTGGCTGCTCCAGGGCGGAACCGTCGCCGGCTCGGCGAGCCTCGCGTGGCTCGCGCGGGTGGTCGGCGAGGCAGAGCGGCTTGCGGCGGACGCTTCCGGCCGCGGCCTCTACGAGGAGGTCTCCGCCTTGGCCGCCACCGCACCCCCCGGTTCGGACGGGCTGGTCTTCCTGCCCTACCTCTCCGGTGAGCGCTCCCCCATCTGGGACGCGGACGCCCGCGGTGCCTTCGTCGGCCTGACCCTTGGCACTTCCCGCGCACACCTCTACCGCGCAGTGATGGAGGGCGTCGCGATGGCCCTTCGGCACAACCTGGAGGTTGCGGCAACAGCCGGCGCTCACGTGGCCGAACTGCTTGCGATCGGCGGCGCCACCCGGAGCCCGCTGTGGATGCAG
Source organism: uncultured Actinomycetota bacterium (assembly GCA_963848845.1). Taxonomy (GTDB): domain Bacteria; phylum Actinomycetota; class Actinomycetes; order Propionibacteriales; family Propionibacteriaceae; genus Propionicimonas. The sequence continues at coordinate 187,852 of CAWKFH010000004.1, read as the reverse complement.
ATCAAGGCCGACGTGACCGGCTTGCCCCTTGTGGTCAGCGCCAACGACAACGCCACCCCGCTGGGGGCTGCGATGCTGGCTGCCATCGGCACGGGTGGGGGCGACGTAGCCGAACTGGTCGACCGCTGGGTGCAGCGCGGCGTCGGGTACGTCCCCGACCCGGCCGCGGCCGCCCGGTACGACCGGCTGTACAGCACCTACGCCGGGCTCTACCCGGCCATGTCGCAGGGCATGCACGAACTGGCGGCGTTCGTCCGCGCGGATTGGAGAGACAAGTGAAGGCAGCAGTGCTCCGCGGTCAGCGGGACGTAAGGCTGGAGGAGATCCCGACCCCGGAGGCCGCGCCGGGTGAGGCGCTGATCCGGGTGCGGATGACCGGGGTCTGCGGCTCCGACATTCCGCGGGTCCTCAGCGGCGGCGCCCACTTCTACCCGTTGGTGCTCGGCCACGAGATCGCCGGCGAGGTTGCAGCGGTCGGCGCGCCCGAGGATGTTGCCCTGGTCGGCCGCAAGGTCGCGGTAGCTCCCCTGATGCCCTGCCTGCACTGCGTCCAGTGCCAGCTCGGCCGCTACTCCCAGTGCCCCGACTACAGCTTCATCGGGTCGCGGGTGAACGGCGGACTCGCCGAGTTCCTGGTCGCCCCGGTGCGCAACCTCACCCTGGTGGCCGATCACGTGAGCTTCCGCGACGCCGCCTTCTTCGAGCCGTCCACGGTGGCCCTGCACGGCATCCGGCACACCGGCTTCACCGGCGGCGAGGACGTCATCGTCCTCGGCGCCGGGACGATCGGGCTGTTCACAATGCAGTGGGTGAAGATCCTCGGCGCCCGCCGGGTGGCTGTGGTGGATGTCAACCCGGCCCGCCTCGCCACCGCGGCGAAGCTGGGTGCCGACGCCACCTTCGACTCCCGGGAGGACGGCTTCCTCGACCACGTCCGCGCCTGGCAGGGTGGCACCGGCTTCGGGTACGCCTTCGAGACCGCTGGCCAGAACGCGACCATGACGATGGCCTTCCAGCTGGCGGGGCCGCACGCCGGAGTCTGCTTCATCGGCACCAGCCACGCCGACCTCACCTTCGACCACGGCACCTTCGAACTGATGAACCGCAAGGAGTTCCGGCTCACCGGCTCGTGGATGTCCTACAGCGCGCCGTTCCCCGGCCCGGAGTGGAGCCTCACCGCCGAGTGCGTTGCCGACGGCCGGCTGCGGATCATCGACGAACTCGTGCACGGCACCTTCGACCTGAGCCAGGTGATGGCAGCTTTCGAACTCTTCGAGCAGCCCGGAGCCGTGACCGGAAAGCTCCTCTTCGCACCCAACCCGTCCACGCAGGAGTGACCATGACCCAAGCCCCCACCACCATCGACCCGGCCCTGGTGCCGGCCTTCACCCTCGCCGGCGGCGCCAGCATCCCGGCGATCGGACTGGGCACCTTCGGCTCGGACCGGTTCTCGCTGGAGGAGATCGCCGCTGCCGCCGGGGTCGCCCTGCGCACCGGCTACCGACTCATCGATTGCGCCTCGGTCTACGCCAACGAGCACCTGATCGGCCCGGTGCTTGCCGAAACGATGGCCGCCGAGGGGATCACCCGTGACGAGGTCTTCGTGGTCTCCAAGGTCTGGAACGACGCCCACGAGCCTTCGGCCGCCGTTGCCTCGGTGCGCAAGAGCCTCGCCGACCTGCAGCTGGACTACCTGGACGCCCTGCTGATCCACTGGCCGTTCCCGAACACCCACGAGAGGTTCGCCGCGCCCGACGCCCGCAACCCGAGCTCCCGGCCGTACATCCATGCCGAGTACATGGCCATGTACCGGGCCCTGGAGGAGCTGGTGGATGCCGGCCTGATCCGGCACCTCGGAGTCTCGAACATGACCATCCCGAAGCTGCGGCTGGTCCTGCGGGACGCGCGGATCGCCCCGGCACTGCACGAGATGGAGCTGCATCCGGCTTTCCAGCAGGGTGAGCTCTACCAGTTCAGCAAGGACGACGGCATGGTGGTCGTCGGGTTCTCCCCGATGGGTTCGCCGCGGCGTCCGGAGCGGGACCGCTTCGACGGCGACGTAGCCGACATGGAACATCCTGTGATCACCCGGATCGCCGAGACCCTCGACGTCCACCCGGCAGAGGTGTGCCTGAAGTGGGCGGCGCAGCGTGGGCACGTGGCGATCCCGTTCTCGGTGAAGCCGGGCCAGATCCTTTCGAACCTGAAGTGCGTCACCGAGAAGCCGCTGACCCCAGAGATGCTCAACGCGTTGCGCTCGGTGGAGGCGAACAGCCGCCTGATCAAGGGCCAGGTCTTCCTCTGGGAGGGCTCGGGCACCTGGCTCGACCTGTGGGACGTGGATGGGACCATCCCGGGCTGGGCCGGCTACGGAAGTACCGCAGCGGAATAGCCGCCACCACATTGCGCCGGCGCCGGTGTTGCATTGTCGCCTGCGGACGGCGAGCGAATCACCCCGGATGACCGGGTGGACCGCTGTTTTCGCGCGGCCCAACGCTTCGGTGGCCTTGACTGTGAAATCGATTGCTGGAAGCATGGAGGGAGCTCGTCCCGTGCGTTCAGCGTTGTCCGCGGGGCCATCGGCGATGAGCTGCCGAACCCGACCAAGGAGTCACTTGTGAGCACCTACCTCGTGCCCGAAATACCCACAAAGCCGGCCGCCGAACCGAAGACGGTCTACACCGTGGCCAGCGGCGACCTGCGCATCACCACCAACTTGAAGACCTGGGACATGCAGCAGCAGGTCGAGGGTGAGTTCGCCGCGGCCCTGAACGAACTGGGCTGGCAGGTCAAACGTGCCCACGGCGTCGACCCGAAGACGGGCCATGGCTTCATCGACAACCAGCGCAAGGGCATGAACGTCTTCGCCGGCATCCCCTCCGGGGCCCCGCTGGTCGTCATCGAGGCCGTCTGGCAGTACAGCCACCACGTGCTGGCCGGCCTGCGCGACCACTCCGGACCGATCCTGCTCGCCGCCAACTTCGCCGGCAACTTCCCCGGCCTGGTCGGCATGGCCAACCTGCACGGTTCGATGACGAAGGCCAACATCGCGCACTCCACGATCTGGAGCAAGGACTTCACCGACACCTGGGCCAAGGACAAGCTCGCCGAATGGCTGACGACCGGCGCCATCGTGCACGACACCTCGCACGTCCGTGACCTGCCCGCCCTGCCGGATTCCCCGGAGAAGGCGCTGGGCGAGGCGCTGGCAGCCGAACTGAAGGCGAAGAAGGCGATCCTTGCGGTGTTCGACGAGGGCTGCATGGGCATGTACAACGCGATCATCGACGACGAGTTGCTGAACCCGGCTGGCATCTACAAGGAACGGCTGTCACAGAGCGCCCTTGTCGCCGAGATGAACAAGGTGACCGACGCAGAGGCAGCAGCCGTGCGAGCCTGGCTCGACGCTGCGGGGATGACCTTCCACGTCGACAACGACGGCGACTGGAAGGAGAACCTGACCGACGCCCAGCTCACCAGCCAGTTCAAGATGTACATCGCCGCGCTTCGGATCGCCGACGACTTCGGCGCCGACGCGGTCGGCATCCAGTACCAGCAGGGCCTGAAGGACCTCGTCCCTGCGTCCGACCTGGCCGAGGGTCTGCTGAACAACGTCGAGCGTCCCCGGTCGCCTCGCGTGAGGGCGACCGGGTGCTCTTCCCTGGCAAGGCGATGCCGCACTTCAACGAGGTGGACGAGGGCGTGGCCGTCGACGCTGTCGTGACCAACCGGGTGTGGACCGCCATGGGCCTCGACCCGGCAACCACCCTTCACGACGTCCGCTGGGGCGACGACTGGGGCGACGACTTCGTCTGGGTCCTCGAGATCTCCGGCTCCGTTCCGGCCTCCCACCTTGGCGGCTACGACAAGTCGCATTCCTACCGGCAGAGCTACTACTACTTCCCGCTCGGCGGTGGCACCCTCGCCGGGGTCTCCAAGCCCGGCGAGATCGTCTGGTCGCGCGTCTTCATCATGGACCGGCGGCTGCACGTCGACCTGGGTCGCGGCACCTGCATCGAAATGCCCGAAGCCGAGGTGCAGCGTCGGCTCAACTCCACCAACAAGGAGTGGCCGATCATGAACGCGATCCTGCACGGCGTGAACCGCGACCAGCTGATGGCCCGGCACAAGGCCAACCACATGAACGTGGTCTACGCCCCCGACGCGGAGACCGCTGACAAGGCCCTTGTTGCCAAGGCCGCCATGTTCAAGGCCATGGGCTACGACGTCCACCTTGCCGGAGAGGTGCTCACCGACCTCGGCTGAGCCGCTCGCCCTTCGACGCAGCGCCCGTCCACCACAGAAGCCGCCACTTAGCGCAGAAGCCGCCGATCAATCGGCGGCTTCTGCGCTTTCCGGCGGCTTCTGTGGGGTGGGGGTGGCTCAGGGATCCCGGGGACGGTTCCTTCCTGTTCACCGGGGACGGCGGGGCGGGGACCCGATGGGTCAGGCCTTGCGCTGATCGGCCCGGCGCTCCGCGGCAGCCCAGGCTTCCGGACCGAACGGCAGGACGCCGGGGGTGTAGGTGGTCAGTTCGGAGGAGGCGATCGCAACCTGGCGCAGCGCCGTGCGGTCGCCGGCCAGCGCTCCGCAGGCCCTCGCCTGGACAAGCAGGTTGCCCAGCGCCGTGCCCTCGGCCGGACCGGCGATCACCTTCAGGCCGGTGGCTTCAGCGGTCAGCTGGCAGAGCAGGGTGTTCTGGCAGCCGCCGCCGACGATGTGGACGACCGAGACCTCGCGTCCGGCCAGGGCACAGGCCCTGGCGATGGTGCGCCGGTAGGCCAGGGCGAGCGAATCCAGGATGCAGCGGCAGATGCTGACCGGGTCGTCGGCGAGGTCCTGACCGGTCTCCGCGGCCATCGCCTGCAACCGGCCCGGCATGTCTCCCGGGGGCAGCAGCCGCTCGTCGGTCATGTCCAGGGTGCAGGTCAGGCCGGGCTGCTCTGCGGCGGCTGCCAGCAGTTCAAGCAGGTCCACGCCGCGTCCGGCAGCCTTCCAGGTGCGGATGCTCTCGCTGAGCACCCACAGCCCCATCACGTTCTTCAGGTACCGCACGGTGCCGTCGATGCCCAACTCATTGGTGAAGTCGGCCGCGCGGCTCTCGGCCGTGAGCACCGGGTGCTCCAGCTCGAGGCCGACCAGCGACCAGGTTCCGGAGGAGATGAACGCGAAGTCCGTTGCGGTGGCCGGGATGGACGCGACCGCAGAGGCTGTGTCGTGCCCGCCAACGGCGATCACCTTGATCGGCGTGCTGAACAGGCCCACGGTGGTGGCTCCGAGCACCGTGCCGGGTTCGACGAGCTCGGGCAACACCTGCGGCAACGGCAGGCCGTAGTTCTCGGCGAGGTGCGCGCAGACCGCGTCCGACCAGGTACGGGCGGCGACGTCGAGCAGGCCGGTGGTGGACGCGATGGTCATCTCAGCAACCTCGCGGCCGCAGAGCCAGTAGGCCATCAGGTCGGGCATGAGCAGCACCCGGGACACCTCCGCCCAGCGGGGGTCGCCCCTGCTGGCCACCAGCTGGAAGATGGTGTTGAACGGCATCACCTGGAGCCCTGCGGCCGCATACAGCTCCTCGGCCGGCAACCCGGCGAAGACCAGGTCCGGCACCCCCTGGGTGCGGTCGTCGCGGTAGTGGAAGGGGGCTTCCAGCAGCTGCCCAGCGGCATCCAGCCGGCCGTAGTCGACGCCCCAGGTGTCAACGCCAACCGATTCGAGGGCACCGCCGCTCGCAGCGATGGCCGCCTCGATCCCGGTGCGGATGTGTTCGAACAGCGCACCGGCGTCGGTGTGAATGCTTCCGTCGTCGCCGGGAACCGGGCCGTTCTCGAAGCGGACGGTCTCGGCCAGGCGGAAGCGGCCGTCCTCGAGCACCCCGAGGATCACCCGACCGCTGGAGGCTCCCAGGTCGGCCGCGGCGAAGTATCTGGCGGTCATCGGCTGCTCCCGGCCATCTGGGCGGGCTGGCGATCGGTGTCCATCTACGCTTCCTCGCGGGCTAATGAATCGTTTCACCGATGCTATTTGGGGCCACCTGAACTGTCAAGCTCCAGGCCGTTCTGCAGTGCCCGCGTCCCCTCGAACTGCCGAGGGCCTGGTCCTCGGTGATGGTGGTTTTGGGTCAGGCGCCCCAGCCGGCCTGGGCGCCGCCGATACGGTCGGCGGCGATCCTGCCCAGGTAGCCGGACGCGGCGAAGGCCGCCATCGGGTCGCCCGGCAGCCCGCGGAACTCCCGCCAGGCGGCCAGGTCGGCGCGGACGTCGGTGTAGAAGGCGTCCATGAACACCCCGTTCGCGCCGAGCACGTCACCGGCGGCCTGGGCAGCAGCGAGGGCCTCGGAGTCGACGAGCATCGCCTTTGCGGTCATCTCCTGGACGTTGAGCACAGAACGGATCTGGCCGGGGATCTTGTCCTCGACGTTGTGGCACTGGTCGAGCATGAACGCCACCGTCGAGTCCGGACCGTAGCCGCCGCCGCGGACCACCTCATAGAGGATCCGGAACAGCTGGAACGGGTCGGCAGCCCCGACGATCAGGTCGTCATCGGCGTAGAACCTGGAGTTGAAGTCGAACGAACCGAGCTTGCCCAGCCGCAGCAGCTGCATGACGATGAACTCGATGTTCGTGCCGGGGGCGTGATGCCCGGTGTCCAGGCAGACCATCGCTTTGGGTCCGAGCGCGGCCACCTGGACGTAGCTGGTGCCCCAGTCGGGCACATCCATGTGGTAGAACGCCGGCTCGAAGAACTTGTACTCCAGCACCATTCGCTGGTCATCGCCGAGACGGTCGTAGATGACGGCGAGCGAGTCCGCCAGCCGGTCCTGCCGCGCCCGCAGGTCAGCCTGGCCCGGGTAGTTCGAGCCGTCGGCCAGCCAGATCTTGAGGTCACGCGAACCGGTCGCGTCCATGATGTCGATGCAGTCGAGGTGGTGGTCGATCGCGGTCTGCCGAATCCGTGAATCGGCGTGGGTCAGCGAACCGAACTTGTAGATGTCGGCCTGGAACGTGTTGGAGTTGATGGTGCCAAGCGCGACGCCGAGGTCGGCGGCGTAGGCAGCGAGGGCGGCGTAGTCGTCCACCTTGTCCCACGGGATGTGCAGGGCGACGGTCGGGGCAAGACCGGTGAACTTGTGCACCTGCGCAGCGTCGGCCAGCTTCTCGCCGACGGTTCGCGGGGTGCCGGGGGTGCCGAAGACCTTGAAGCGGGTCCCCGAGTTCCCGAAGGCCCAGGAGGGCAACTCGATGGCCTGGAGGGCCAGCCGGTCAGTAATGGAAGCGAAAGTAGTCATCGGGGTTCGTTCTTCCCTTTGCAGTGGGTCTGGGGAGCTGCGGGCAGTGCTGGTTCCCGTGGTGCCCGGCCCGGAGGCCGGGCACCACGGTCAGGAGTCGAACGCTTCGATCAGAAGTCGAAGTTGTCGATGTTCTCCTTGTTGAACTTGTAAGGCTCGCCGAGCAGGATCGAGCTGTCCGCGGCAACGGTGTACTCGCCCAGCTTGCCGGCGGTGAACTTGTCACCCTCCTTGCCGGTGATCTCGCCCTTGATCAGCGCGCCGGCCGCGTAGGCAGCCAGGAAGCCCAGGTCCTCCGGGTTCCACAGCGCGAACTCGGCGACGGTGCCGTCCTTGACGTACTCGCGCATCTGGTTCGGGGTGCCCAGACCGGTCAGCGCCACCTTGCCCTTGGCCTTCGAGGTCGACAGGTAACGAGCGGCAGCAGCGATGCCGACGGTCGTCGGGGAGATGATGCCCTTCAGGTTCGGGTGGGACTGCAGCAGGCCCTCGGTCTTGTCGAAGGACTTCTGGTCGTCGTCGTCGCCGTAGACGGTGTCCACCAGCTTGATGTTCGGGTGGGACGCGGCCAGCTCGGCCTTCATCATTTCGATCCAGGAGTTCTGGTTCGTCGCGTTGGCCGAAGCGGAAAGGATCGCGATCTCACCGGTGTCGCCGATCTGGGCGGCGATGATGTCGATCTGCACCTTGGCGATGCCCTCGGACGTGGCCTGGTTGACGTAGAGGTCGCGGCACTCGGGGTTGGTGTCAGAGTCGAACGTGACCACCTTGATGCCGGTTTCGCGGGCGGCGTTCAGGGAGTCGCAGATGGCTGCCTTGTCATTGGCCGAGACCACGATCGCGCCGACACCCTGCTGGGTAAGGGTGTCGATGTACTGGACCTGTGCATCCGGGGCTGCCTTCGCCGGGCCGACCTCGGCAAAGGTGCCGCCCAGTTCGGTGACGGCTGCCTTGCCACCCTTGGAGGAGGTGTCGAAGTACGGGTTGCCGAGGTTCTTCGGCAGGAAGGTGATCGCCAGATTCGCCGGAGCCGACGAAGCGGCGGTGGCGGAGCCGGAGGTGGCGGCCGACGGAGCGGCACCACCGGAGGAGCAGCCAGCAGCCAGCAGAAGGCTGGTTGCCGCAATTGCTGCGACTGCGCGGAGACCCATGGGGGACTTACCGAGCATCATGGTGTTCCTTTCATTTGGTCGGTCCGGCGTTGGACTCGACGAGTGGTGGGGCGAGCCCCGGTTTCATCAGGAGGCCTTGCTTGGGGTGGGTACTTGGGTGGCTGGGCGAACCCGCCGGGACTGGAACCAGTTGAGGACACTGCCGGTGATCACGGAGAGCACGAGCAGTACCCCCGTGATGATGTTGATGACGTCCGAGGTGACGCTGGCGAGCCGCAGCGCACTGGAAAGGGAACCGATCAGCAGGACGCCGGCGACCACGCCGTGCAGAGCGCCCCGTCCGCCGAAGACGGAGACCCCGCCGAGCACCACCGCAGCGATGACGGCCAGTTCCAGGCCGGTGGCATTGTCGCCGCGGGAGCTCGTGTAGCGCAGGGTGTAGAAGATCCCGGCGAGAGCGGCCATCGCGCCAGAGAGGATGAACAGGGTCACCCGGGTGCGATTCACGTTCACTCCGGAGAAGGTCGCGGCATCCTTGCTGAGACCGATCGCGAAGACGCCGCGACCGAAGGGCGTGAAGTGCAGCAGCAGTACGAAGACAGCCAGCAGCACCACGAACAGGATCATCACGGTTGGAATGCCGGTGGTGCCAAGCTTCGATTTGGCCAGGGTGGTCCAGAACCGGTCGAAGGAGGTGATGGCGGTCGTGCCGAGCAAGCCGATCGCGATGCCGCGGTAGAGAGCGAGGGTGCCGATCGTCACGGCAAGGGCCGGCAGGTCGAACCGGGTGACCAGCAGTCCGTTCACCAGCCCGCCGACCGCGCCGACGACGATGGCCACGAGGGCCGCCATCGGGATCGACCATCCGGCGCTGGTCAGCAGTCCGACCAGGACGCTGGACAGCCCAACCATGCTGCCGACGGAGAGGTCGATGTCGCCGGTGATCATCACCGGGGCCATGGTGAGGGCGATCAGGAGGATCGGGGTCACATCCAGCAGGAGGTTGGTCATCGTCAGCGGGCTGGCGAACCTTGGCAGCCGTACCGACGCCACCGCCAGCACCACGAGGAGCAGTCCGATGATGGCCATCTCGCGGGTGAGCAGCAGGCGACGCCAGGCCGGCAGGCCGTAGTTTGCGTAGGTGCGGGTCGCTGGCCGGGTGATGGAGGTCATCAGATCTCCCTCGAGAGCTTGCGGGACTGGCGAACCGCCAGCACACGGTCGAGAACGATGGCGCCGAGGATCAGGGCCCCGACAACCGCGCGCTGCCAGAAGTCGGGGATGCTGATCACCGGCAGGGCGCGGTTGATCGTGTACAGCAGGAACGCGCCGATCGCAGCACCGACAACAGTTCCACTGCCACCGACGATGGCGACGCCGCCGATGACTGCCGCACCGATCGCGTCCAGCTCGAACCCGTCACCGGCCTGGGAACTGACCGTGCCGTAACGGGCGACGTAGAGGACGCCGCCGAGACCGGAGAGCGCCCCGGAGAGGATGAAGGCCATCAGCACCCGCTTGCGCTTGGCGAGGCCGTACAGCTCGGCAGCATCCGGGTCGGAGCCGATGGCGTAGAACTCGCGGCCGGCCCGGGTGTTGCGCATGTACCAGGCGACCGCCAGCAGCACCACGAGCGCGATGATCGTGAGCATCGGGATACCGAGGATCGACTCGTGCCCGATCGCCTGGAAATCCTTGGGGATCTGGTCGGCGTTGATCCGGTTGGAGCCGGTCCACCAGACGTTGATGCCGCGGAAGGCGTAGAGGGTACCGAGCGTGATCACCATTGCCGGCACCTTGCCGAAGGCGACCAGGGCACCGTTGACCAGGCCGAGCACAGCGCCGAAGGCGACGCCGATCAGCAGGGCCAGCGGCCATGGGATGCCGGGAAAGGAGACGAACAGTGTCCCGACCAGGTAGGCGGTGAGGCCGAGCATCGAGCCGACCGACAGGTCGACGCTGCGGGTGATGATGACCACTGCCTGGCCCACTGCCACCACAATCAGGATTGCCGGCGTGATCAGCAGGTTCCGCCAGCCGTCGGAGCTGAACAGGAACGACGGGTTCTTCACTGTGGTCAGGATGACCACGAGGGCGAAGGCGAGGAAGATCCCGGCCTCACGGGAGCGCACCAGCGAACCCAGCCGGCCACGCATGAGGGCGCCGAGGCTCTGGTCGCTGGCGGTCAGGGTCGTCATGCAACTTCCTTCGGCGAATGGGTTGCTGCGAACATGACCGACTCGGGGTTGGCCTCCGCGCGCGGGATGTCAGCCGTGATGCGGCCTTCGTGCATGACCAGGACGCGATCGGCCATGCCCAGCACCTCTGGCAACTCCGAGGAGATCATCAGGATGGCCAGGCCCATGCCGGCGAGTTCGGACATCATCCGGTGGACCTCGGCCTTGGTGCCGACGTCGATGCCTCGGGTGGGTTCGTCGATGATCAGCACCTTCGGGTTCGCCGCCAGCCACTTGGCGAGGACAACCTTCTGCTGGTTGCCACCCGAAAGGGTGCCGGCCACCGCGTCCAGCGCAGCGGTCTTGACCTCGAGCTTGCCGGCCCAGACCTGAGCGGCGGTCAACTCCCGCTTGGTGGTGACCAGGCCGAACCTGGTGAGGGTGCCGCGAATGGCGTCGGTGATGTTGGTCGACACCGTGGCGTCGATGACGAGGCCCTGCTTGCGGCGGTCCTCCGGCACGAGCGCGATCCCGGCCTTCATGGCGGCGCTCGGGCTGTTCGCCGGCAGCTTCCTGCCGTCGAGCGCAACAGAGCCGCTCTGGTAGGGGTCCACGCCGAAGACCGCACGGGCCACCTCACTGCGACCAGCCCCGACCAGGCCGGCCAGGGCAACGATCTCGCCCGACCTCACCTCGAAGGAGATGTCGTGGAAGACGCCCGGCATGGTGAGGTTGGTCACCTGCAGCAGCGGGCGACCGATCTCAGCAGCCTGCTTGGGGAACAACTCGTTGACGTCGCGGCCAACCATCCGGCGGACGATCTCCGGCACGGAGGTCTCGACAATGGCGTCGGTGGAGATGTAGCTGCCGTCGCGCATGACGGTGACGGTGTCGCACAGGGCGAAGACCTCGTCGAAGCGGTGGGAGATGAACATCAGCGCGCGACCCTCGTCGCGCAGGCTACGGGCGACAGCGAACAGCCGCTCGACCTCGACTCCGGAAAGGGCAGCGGTGGGTTCGTCCATGATCAGGACGCGGGCATCAAGCGAGATGGCCTTGGCGATCTCGATGATCTGCTGGTCGGCGATGGAGAGACCCTCGGCGGGACGGTCGGGGTCCATCCGGACGCCAAGTCGGGCCATCAGCTCCAACACCTCGGCCCGCATGGCGGTGCGGTCGATGCGGCCGAAGCGGCCGACCGGCTGGCGTCCCATGAACACGTTCTCGGTGACCGAGAGGTCAGGGAACAGTGTGGGTTCCTGGTAGATCACAGCGATGCCGGCGGCCTTGGCCTCGGCCGTGGTCCGGAACTCGACCGGCTTGCCGTCCAGTTCGAATGTGCCGGTGTCGCGCTGGTAGAGCCCGGCCATGATCTTGACAAGCGTGGACTTGCCGGCGCCGTTCTCCCCCACGACAGCGTGGATCGAGTTGGCGTACAGGGTGAGGTCGGCGTTCCGCAGCGCGATCACGGCCCCGAAGCTCTTTGATACTCCCCTGAGTTCGAGTACGGGGCTCGCTTCGTTGCTCTGCACCGGGCCTCCATTGGCATTGAAACGTTCCATACGAACGATTCAAGACATTACGGACCGGAAGGGCTGATGTCAACCCTTTTTGGCCTTGCGGCGCTGGGTCGAGCGCCGCACAACGAGCTGCGGCGTGAACCGGACGGACTCGTGCCGGTGTGGTACCGAGCTCTCCGCGGCCTCGATCTCGCTGATCAGCAATTCAGCAGACTTGCGTCCGATGTCCCCCCGCGGCTGCCGGACAGAGGAGAGCGGGACGGCAGCGGCTGCGGCAAAAGCGATGTCGTCGTAGCCGATGATTGCCATGTCGTCCGGCACCCGCAGGCCCGCGGTGACGAAGCCCTGGAGCAGCCCGATGGCGACCAGGTCGTTGGCGGCGAACACCGCGGTGGGCCGCTCGGCCTCCGGCAGCGCCGCGATCTCGCCCGCGCTGCTGACGCCGGCCTCGAGGCTGAGGGTCGGCGTGCTGACCGCGAGCAGGCTCACGCCCCCGCCGGCCTGTTCGACGGCCAGTTCCATGCCCTTGCGCCGATCCCGTACCTGCGCCAGCGAACTCGGCCCGCCGACGAAGGCCAGCTTTTTGTGGCCCTGGTCGAGCAGGTGCTGGGCGGCGAGCCGGCCGCCGGTCAGGTCGTCCACGCCCACAGAGCAGAAGTCCGAGCCGGTGCCCACGCGGTCAACGATCACCACCGGGATGCCGCGCACGCGGAGTCGCAGCACGCGTTCGGCGCTGTCGTCGATGGGTGCGAACAGGACGCCCCCGACGCGCTGCTGCTCGAACCGCTCAAGTAGGGTCAGTTCGCGCTTCGAGTCCTGGTCGCTGTTGCCGATCTGTACCGAGTACTGCTTGCCGTAGAGCAGGTCCTCTGCGCCCTTGACCACGTCGGTGAAGAACGGGTTGGCGATGTCCATGACGACCATGCCGATCGATCGGCTGCGGCCGGCCCGCAACTGGCGGGCGGATTCGTTCGGCACCCAGCCGAGCTTCTCGATGGCCTGCTCGACCCGGCGCCTCGTGACCTCGGAGACCCGATCCGGGGAATTCAGCACATTGGAGACCGTGCCAACCGACACCTGGGCAAGCACGGCCACATCGCGCATGCTCACCGAGCTTCTCGGCCCCATCGCGCTCCCATCGGCGTTGTTGGTCACGATTAGATCACAAAAACGGATCATTGAACCGTCTCAACCAATGTTCAAGCAAATGGGCCGTTCGCTACCCGCAAGGATCGACGGTCGGCCGGTCCGGGAGGATCAGCCGCAAACCGCCGCGGGTTCGCCGTGGAACACCAGGGCCCTTGGCGTGCTGCCACAGATCGACGCGGCGGGCACCTCCCCCGACTTCAGGACCGGGCTGTGCCCGGGCACCCTGGCTTCGGCGCCGAGCAACTGCTCGAACACGCTTGGCGCCGCCGCAGTGACGATCCTGGTGTCCTCGGGGGCGACCCCCATCACGGTGGCAGCGCGATGGTAGGCCTCGTCGACGCCCAGCTGGGAATCGATCAGGCCGTTCCGGATCGCGGTCTCCGGATCGAAGATGTGTGCGCCGAGGGTTCCGGTGATCACCTCTGGCGCCAGGCCGCGGCCGTCGGCGACCGCGCCGACGAAGTCCTCGTAGACGTTCTGCATCCCGGCCTGGAGGTTGGCCCGTTCCTCGGGACGCATCTCCCGGAACGGGTTGCCGAAGTCCTTGTCGGTCCCCTTGGTGAGGTACTCGTAGTCGATGCCGCCGGTGGTCACGTAGCCCTCGGTGAACAAGGTCCCGGTGGTGGCCTTGACATCCTTGTACCGCTGGAACGGGCCGAAGATCACTCCGATGCTGCCCACCAGCGAGCCGTAGTCGGCGATGATCTCGTCAGCGCCGGCCATCGCGTACATGCCGCCCGAGGCCGACATGCCCTGGACGTGGACGACGACCTTGTGGTCGGTTCGCTGCTGGTAGCGGGCGATCGCGTCCGCCATCGCCTTGGAACCGTTGATCGAACCGCCCGGGGTGTTGATGAGCAGCAACAGGCCGGCGGCGTCGGTGGTGCTCAGCGCGTCGATCTCGGCCGCCACCTCATAGCCGTAGGTGCCCCCGGTCAGGGTCGAGCCGTCACCGGCGTCGGCAAGGATCGTGCCGGTAACCCGGATGGCCCGGATGGTGTTCTTCGCCGTCGGGCTGCCCCAGATGGTCTGCATGCTCGAAGCCGCCCCGCCGTTCAGCGCCGCCGCGCCGGCCAGCAGGCCGAACACCAGGGAGGAGATCACCATGCCGACCGCGAGGACGGCGCCGAGGCCGATCCCCACACCGGCACCGGCACCGAAGCCCCGCCTGAAGGCACCGGTAGCCGGCTGCGCCGGAAGGGTCGATTGTTGCGGCGACCCAACCCGGCTGCTGCATGACCTGAGCCGGGTACTGCTGGGGCCCGCCGGCCGCCGGGGTGACCTGCCCGGGGTACTCCGGCGGGTTGACGGCTGCAGGCTGGGACGTGGACTGATCGGGTGTACTCATGGCGACTCCAGCTCGGTGGGTTTTCGATTCCACCCTAAGGCCCGGTAAGGGCAGCCCCCGGCGCACCGCCCGGGTCGTACGGGCGACGCACTTGCTCCGGCCAGCCAGGACCACTTGCCGACAGCGCGTCCGGACTCAGGCTCGATAGAGTTGCCGGGTCGCCGATCCCAGGAGAACTTCCGTGTCCGACTTCGCGAGCACCGTATCCAGCATCTACAGCCAGGCACTCGGGGTCATCGAGTCCGTGGAACCGCGGATCGCCGCGGCGACCCGGGCCGAGCTCGCCGACCAGCGGGCCTCCCTCAAGCTGATCGCAAGCGAGAACTACGCGTCGCTGCCAGTGCTGATGACCATGGGTACCTGGCTGAGTGACAAGTACGCCGAGGGCACGATCGGGCACCGCTTCTACGCCGGTTGCGCGAACATCGACACCGTCGAGGCGGTAGCGGCCGAACACGCCCGGGAGCTCTTCGGTGCCGAGTACGCCTACGCGCAGCCGCATTCCGGCATCGATGCGAATCTCGTGGCCTACTGGTCGATCCTCGCTCACCGGGTGGAGTCGCCAGCCCTGGAGAGGCTGGGTGCCAAGACCGTCAACGACCTGACCGAGGCCGACTGGGAGGTGCTGCGCCACTCATTCGCCGAGCAGCGGGTCATGGGCATGAGCCTGGACGTCGGCGGGCACCTCACCCACGGCTTCCGGCCGAACATCTCCGGCAAGATGTTCCACCAGCGCTCCTACGGCACCGATCCCGGAACCCAGCTGATCGACTACGACAAGCTGCTGGCCGACGCCCGGGAGTTCAAGCCGCTGATCATCGTCGCCGGTTACTCCGCCTACCCACGTCGGGTCAACTTCGCGAAGATGCGCGAGATCGCCGACGCCGTCGACGCCACCCTGTTCGTCGACATGGCCCACTTCGCGGGCCTGGTGGCCGGCAAGGTGTTCACCGGCGAGGAGGACCCGGTCCCCTACGCCGACGTCGTGGCCACCACCACCCACAAGTCGCTGCGCGGCCCGCGCGGCGGTCTGGTGCTGGCAACCAAGGAGTACGCGCCCAGCGTCGACCGCGGGTGCCCGATGGTGCTGGGCGGTCCGCTCGGTCATGTGATGGCCGCCAAGGCCGTCGCCCTGGCCGAGGCCCGGCAGCCGGCCTTCCAGACCTACGCCCAGGCCATCGCCGACAACGCGAAGACCCTGGCCGACGGCCTGCTGCGGCGGGGCGTGAACCTGGTCACCGGTGGCACCGACAACCACCTGGTCCTGCTGGATGTTGGCTCCTTCGGACTGACCGGACGCCAGGCCGAGTCGGCGCTACTGGACTCAGGCATCGTCACCAACCGCAACTCGGTGCCCAACGACCCGAACGGCGCCTGGTACACCACCGGCGTCCGGATCGGCACCCCCGCGCTGACCACCCGTGGCTTCGGCGCAGCGGAGTTCGACCGGGTGGCCGAGCTGATCACAGACGTGCTGAAGAACACCGTGCCGGTTGCGACAGCCGCCGGCGCCCCCGGGAAGGCCAGGTACTCCCTTGCGGACGGGATAGCTGATCGCACGCGGGCAGCTGCGGCCGAAATGCTGGACGCGAACCCGCTCTACCCAGGCCTGGAGCTCTAGCCGGACCACCAGCCCCACCTGGGGACGGTTCCTATTCCGGTCCATTCTCAAAGGTGGACCGGAATAGGAACCGTCCCCATTCCCGGTCGTCGTCCGCTCCGCGCGCTCGGGTGCCGGAATCGGACTCGTCGCAGGCGGTGGCGGCGCGATCTGGACCGGAATGGGAACCGTCCCCACTTCTGGGCCTATCGGGCTGCGGCGCGGATCGCCTCGATCACGCGGAGCGCGTCCAGCGTCCGCCGGTGGTCCGGGTCCGTCCCGGCCCCGCCGAGGCACGCCTCGACGAACCGCTGGATTCCGTGCGCGAGAGTGAACTCGGGCCCCGGCACCTGGTGTACCTCGCTGCTGCCGTCGATCCGGGTGAGGGTCAGCACCCGCGGCGCGGTGATCTGGTCGATGGTCATCGTGGCGAGCTCGCCCTGGATCTCGCTGGGCAGGCTGGACGCGGTGATCTTGGAGAAGCCGAGGTCAACGACGAGGCCCGGATAGGTCGCGAGGGCTGTGCCGGCACCATCGGCGCCGCCGGCTACCTGGATCCAGCTCGCCTGAACCTGATCGGGTTCTCCGAAGAGGGCGACCATGGCGCTGACGCAGTAGAAGCCGATGTCGTTCAGGGCGCCGCCGGCGAGCGCTGGGTCGAAGATGTTCACCCGCCGGCCGGCCAGCACCTGGTCGTACCGGGAGGAGCGCTGGCAGTACCGGAAGGACGCCCGCCTGAGGGCGCCCAGGCCCTCGAGAAGTTCCCGGACCCGCGCCAGGCCCGGATCGTAGGCAGTGCGCATGTTCTCCAGCAGGACGACCCGGTTCGCAGCGGCGGCCTCGACCAGCAACCGGAACTCGGCAACCGTCGGAGTGGCCGGCTTCTCGACCAGGACGTGCTTGCCGGCTTCGATCGCCGCCAGCGCGTGGCCGAAGTGTGCACTGTTCGGGCTGGCGACGTAGACCGCGTCGATCTCCGAAGATCCGAGCAGTTCGGCCAGGTCAGCTGTCGATCCGGCGGCCCCGATCTCGGCTGCGAAGGCGGCGGCCCGCCCCGGGTCACGCGAGTAGGCGGTGGTCAGCTCGAGCCCTTCGATGGTCGCGGCGTCTGCGGCGAACTGACGGGTGATCCAGCTGGTGCCGATGGTGGCGATGCGAAGCATGGGAAACTCCTTACGAAGGCGAACTGGCAGCCTAGACCGGGAGGGAAGCGATGGCCGAGAAGCAGACGAGGGAGGCCTACATCCTGGACCGCCTGGCCCGGGACGGCAGCCTGTCGGTTTCGGCCCTCTCCCGCGACCTCGGGGTATCGGAGGTGACCATCCGGACCAGCCTGCGCGAGCTGGAGAGCCGCGGGCTGCTGTCCCGCACCCACGGTGGCGCCCAGGCCAGCACCTTCCAGTCGGTACTGGAACGGCAACGACACCACGCGGCCGAGAAGGAACGCATCGCCCAAGCCGCCGCCGGCATGGTCCGGGACGCCGACAGCATCATGGTCGAGGCCGGCACGACGACTGCGGCTGCGATCCGCTACCTGGCTGGACGCAGCGGGGTTCAGGTGGTCACCAACTCGACCCTCGCCTTCGCGGCGGCCCGGCTGAACCCATCCCTGCGACTACTGCTGACCGGCGGCTACTTCCATGCCGAATCCGAATCGCTGGTGGGCTACGGCGCCCTGCGCACCATCGGCGACTTCAACGTCCGGTGCGCTTTCATCGGCACCGACGGATTCACGGTCGAGCGTGGCCTGACCACCCAATTCGCCGAGGGCGCCGACGTGATCCGCGCCATGCACGCCCGCGCCGAGGAGACCTGGCTGCTCGCCGATTCGTCCAAGTACGGCCGGGCGGGCTTCGTGAACGTGTTGCCGCTGCGCGATCTGACCGGCTTGATCACCGACCGCGGGATCGGCGAGGAGTCCGCCGAGGCCCTGCGGGAGGCTGGCATCCAGGTGGTCGTCGCCTGATCCTCGCGGTCCGCCCGCACCGCTCGTCAAGACGCCGTTACCGGCTGAACAGCGTTCCCTGCACTGTGGTGACGAGGTTCGCCAGGGAGGCAGGCAGGTCATTGAGGTGCCAGTCGTCCGGGCCGTGGTACCAGTCCAGGTCGGTGGAGTCGGGATCGGCGTCAGTGTCGGCGGCCGCGAGCGCCCCCAGCCACCGGTCCTTGCCGCCGAGCACGATCGCGTACGGCAGGATCGACGACAGCTGGCTGAGTTCCTGCCCGGCCGGGAGCGTGTCCACCGGTTGGGTCAGCAGGCTGCCCCGGAGGGCATCCAGGCCACCAAGGATCGCCGTGCCGGCAGCCGTCCGGGCAGGCATCTCCTGGGCCACGAACAGCACGCCGAGGGCCAGTGCGACGAGCGCGAGACCGCTGAGGCCGTAACTCGTGAAGGCAGCCAGCAGCAGGGTGATCACGACCGCGACCCCCAGCCCGATCCAGCCGATCAGGCTCCACCGGGTGCGGGTGGCGTCCGGGCGCCGGGCGAACCAGCCGCGCCCCACGACCTCGTCGTACAACTCCGACTGCACCTGCCCGATCACCGCGGCGACGCTGGCGGCAAGGTTGGACGCCTTCACCGGATCGCCCTGCACCGGGGCGACCGCGTCGAGCAGGGTGCGCTCGTAGTCAAGGAGCGGATCGTCGCTGGCCCGCCGGGAGAACGTCCACTCGGTGGGCGCATGCGCCGATTCCGCCGGCAGTTCGGTGATCAGCAGGTGACCGCGGACCGCAAGATCCAGCAGGGTCGCGGTCACGTCGACCGGGTCCACCCGCTCGTCCACAACCGTGCCGATCTCGCCGGGACGGATACCGTCGATGACCCGG
The DNA here is from genome assembly GCA_963848845.1 of uncultured Actinomycetota bacterium. GTDB lineage: Bacteria > Actinomycetota > Actinomycetes > Propionibacteriales > Propionibacteriaceae > Propionicimonas. Next base: position 168,832 of record CAWKFH010000004.1, on the reverse strand, counting down.
AACTCGCTCTGGTCCGGGCCGACCGGATGGAACTCGGCCACCGGGGTCGGCGGCAGGCCGGCACCCGAGTCCGTGCCGACCTTACGGTGAGCCAGCCACAGCGCCAGCCCACTCAGCAGCAGCAGCGCAGCGGCAGCACCGAGCGGCAACGGCGCAGCGGAGAAGGCGCGATCCAGCGTCCAGACCTCGCGCAGGTCCTCGTTCACCGCGACCGCCCCCTTCGGGAAGCGGATGGTGGCGATGACCACCTCGCCGGGGGCGCGGCGCTCGTCGTGGAAGAAGGGGCTCGGCGACTCGTGGGTGCCGCCGCCGTAAAGGGTGCAGGCGCCGGGGGTCACCGGGTCACCGGCGGCGCAGTCGATCATGTTGAACTGCGCCGGCACCCCGACGGTCGCGTCGAAGATCGCCACCGGCACGCTCAGACCCTGGAGCAGCGGCCACTCCACTGTTGTGCTGTCCCCGTCGGTGCGGACGGCAGCACCGTGCACGATGTAGGACAGCTCGACCGGCTCGGTCGCCCCGGCCGTTGGGATGATCACCGAGGTGGTGGACGGACCGGTGGTCACCCTGGTTTCAAGCGCCCTCGCGCCGCTGGTGGCTGCGATATCGGTGATCCGGTAGCGGTACTCCATGTTGTCGGCGGTCCGGGTGGCGGTAGCGAGCCGCTGCTCGATGGTGGCCGGCGCAGCCCCGTCGAAGGTCATCGTCGCTTTCACCGCCAGTGTCCCGTCGGCACTGATGGTCGCGTTCACAGCGTAGGTCTCCACCTGGTCTGCGGCGTGCGCCGATGGGGCGAGGCAGGTCAAGAGGGCAAGAGCTGTGACGACGACCGCCGCCAGCCGCCGATAACCGGTCACATTCGAGGCCATTCCCGCTCCTGTTCGCTGGCGCGATGCTCATTCCAGTCCTGCTTTCCAGCAGCAGGCAGGACACACACTAGTGCCGCGATGCCCTTGCGCCAGAGGGTCCGCACCGCAGCCTCTTGAGCGTGGCTCCGGCGGCGGTGCCAGCCGACCACGACGGACCCCTGCGGCCCCTGGTCGTCGGCCACTTCCCAACTGCGCATCCTTGGGCTGCCGCGGAGGCTGGTGAGCAACTAGGCTGCCCGCGTGACGCAGCAGTGGGGTACCCAGGGGCAGCAGCCCGGTCAGGGCGGTCAGCAGTGGCCGGCGCAGTCGAATTGGAACCGGCCGGCCCAAGCCTGGGGGCCGCCGGTGACCGGGAGCCGCCCGCAGCAGTACGGCCAGCCGCAGTATCCACAGGCGCAGTACCCACAGGCGTATCCGCAGGCGCAATACGTCCCGCAAGCCCAGTACGGTCAGCCCGGCTACGGCCAGCCGGGCCGCTTCCAGCCGTCCGGTCAGGGCGTCCAGCCCGGCGGTCCCCGGCGAGGCAATCCGTTCCGCAACCTGCTGCTCGGCCTGATCCTCGTGATCGCGGTCGGCTTCTTCGCCATCGCATTGACCAACTACCTTGGGGCCGACGTGCCCGGCGGGAACTGGCCGTCGGCGAACCCGACCACGGCTCCCCCGGTGGCGGTTCCCGAACCGGACTTCGACCCGCCCGCGGTGCCGCAGCCGGAAACCTACGAGGAAGCCGAGAAGTGGCTGACGGAGAACGCGGCCTACACCCAGTCGGCGCCAATTCCCACCGATTGCCAGGTTCCCGGGATCGACCTGCCCGAAGCGTCGGTGACTGAACTGACCGACCATATGAACGCCCTGACGGGCTGCCTCTGGAGGGTGTGGTCCGCCCCCCTTGAGGCCGCCGGCTTCCAGATGCCAAGGCCGCCGGTCACGGTCTACACCGAGCCGATCACCACCGCCTGCGGCGACCAGGACGACGTGAACGCCGTCTACTGCGCCGCCGACCAGCGCATCTACTACGCCAAGCCGCTCTACAAGATCTTCCCGAAGGACCAGCAGCGGATGGCCTTCGTTGCCGACACGATCATCGCCCACGAGTTCGGGCACGCCATCCAGGCCCGCACCGGCATCCTGATCTCCTCGATCGCCTGGGAGCAGAAGGCCTCCAAGGCTGAGGCGCGGGTCTTCTCCCGGCGCCTTGAGGTCCAGGCCGACTGCTTCGCCGGCATGTTCACCTCGGCTGTGGGCGCGTCCTCCGGACTCAGCAACGACGACCTCGTCAACCTGCGGGAGGTCATGTACAACCTCGGCGACGACGTGCTCAGCGGCAAGGCCAACTACGACGGCGACCACGGCCTCGGCAAGTCCCGCAAGACCTGGTTCACCACCGGTCAGGACAACTCGCTGATGGGCACTTGCAACACCTACACCGTCCCGGCCGCGGCCGTCCGCTGAGCCTGGTCCGGTCTGGGCCCGTCGCGATCAGGAGCTGCTGATCAAGGCGGTGGCGATCGCCGCCAGCCCCTCGCCGCGGCCAGTCAGGCCGAGTCCGTCGGTTGTGGTCCCGGAGAGGCTGACCGGAGCACCTACCGCAGCGGACAGCACTGCCTCGGCCTCGGCCCGCCGGCTGGCCAGCCGCGGCCGGTTCCCGATCACCTGGACGGCAACGTTCAGCACCTGGAACCCGGCTGCGTCCAGCCTCGCGACGGTCTCGGTGAGGAAGGCCGTCCCGCTGGCGCCGGCCCACCGCGGCTCGGTGGTGCCGAAATTGCTGCCGAGGTCGCCTAGGCCCGCCGCTGAGAGCAGGGCGTCGCAGGCAGCATGCGCGGCCACGTCACCGTCGGAGTGGCCGGCCAGGCCGGCCGGTTCTTCGGGGAACTCGACCCCGGCGACCCACATCGGCAAACCCGGAGCGTAGGAGTGGACGTCGGTGCCGATACCGACCCGGATCTTCATGAGCGACTCCTGACGATGGCTTCGGCGAACAGCAGATCGAGCGGTTCGGTTACCTTCAACGCCTCGCGCGCCCCGGCCACCAGGGTGACCGGCTTCCCGAGCGCCTCGATCACCGCTGCGTCGTCGGTGACCCGCAGCCCAGTCTCGCGCACCAGCCGGTGCCCGTCCGCCAGTGCTGCCCTGATGAAGCCCTGCGGGGTCTGGACCACCCGCAACCTGCCGCGGTCGACGGTCGCCGAGCCGGTGGGGGTCACTTCGCGGATCGTGTCCACGACCGGCAGCACCGGGATGACGGCAACGGCCCCGGCCCTGAGGGCCGCGACCACCCGGTGGACGACCTCTGGTGGCACCAGCGCGCGGGCGGCGTCGTGTACCAGCACGAACCGTGAGGCCGAAAGGTCGGGGTCGGTGGCGATCGCAGCGAGGCCGGCGAGCACCGAGTCCTGGCGTTCGGCGCCCCCGGTAACGCAGCTGGCCGGGATCGGCGATTCGGCGACGACAGCGGCGAACGCTTCGGCAAGCCCGGCGGCGACGACCAGGACAACCCGGTCCACACCGCCGGCAGCCAGGCCGTCGAGGCTGTGGCTCACCAGCGGACGGCCGGCCAGTTCGCGCAAGGCCTTGGGCACCCCACCGCCGAGCCGCGAACCAGAACCGGCCGCCACCACGATGGCGACGACCGGTTCCATATGAAGAAGTGTGCCCTTGGCAGGCTCAGGAAGCGAGCACCTCGTCGAGCAGGAGCTCGGCGCGGTCCTCGGCAACCTTCTCGGCAAGAGCGAGCTCGGAAACCAGGATCTGGCGTGCCTTGGCGAGCATGCGCTTCTCGCCGGCGGACAGGCCACGCTCCTTCTCACGCCGCCACAGGTCGCGCACGACCTCGGCGACCTTGAGCACGTTGCCCGAGTGCAGCTTCTCGAGGTTGGCCTTGTAGCGCCTGGACCAGTTGGTGGGCTCTTCCGCGTGCGGCGCCCTCAGTACGGTGAACACCCGTTCGAGACCGTCGGCGTCAACCACGTCGCGCACCCCGACCAGGTCGAGATTGCAGGCCGGGACGCGGACGACCAGGTCGTTCTGGCCGACGATCCGCAGCACGAGATAGAGCTGGTCCTCGCCTTTTATCTTCCGGGTTTCCAGAGCCTCGATGACTGCCGCACCATGATTGGGGTAGACCACCGTTTCACCGATTGTGAACGTCATATCAGTTTCGACCACCTTTCCCGACTGCCAAGTCTAGCACGATCCGACCGCGATCCGGTACATCTCTCCTAGCCAGAGGCCCATTGAGGTCTTGACAGAAAAGGCGTTCTGTGCTTCCGGCACCGGCCGCGTCCGGGTGCACAATCACTCCTTGCCAGACCCATGTAGGTAACGCCGACGAGCCCGCCGGGATTCCCGACGGGCTCGATGGCGCAGTGGCGAATCACGCCACAGCCGCGACCTCCTTCTTGGGCCAGACGGTCTTCATCGTGATCACGGCTGCAGCCGCGACGACGACTCCGGCCACCAGGGCGAAGAGGAATCCGAAGATGGCTGCGGGCAGGGGCTGGAAGGCGAACAGGACGAAGATGCCGCCGTGCGGGGCCCTGAGGCCGACGCCGAGAGCCATGCTCAGGGCGCCGGTAACCGCGCCACCGACCATCATGGACGGGATCACCCGCAGCGGGTCGGCCGCAGCGAACGGGATGGCGCCTTCAGAGATGAAGGAAGCGCCCAGCAGCCAGGCTGCCGTGCCGTTCTCCCGTTCGACCTCGGTGAACAGCTTCTTGCGGACGACCGTGGCCAGGGCCATCGCCAGCGGCGGAACCATGCCGGCGGCCATCACGGTGGCCATCACGTTGAAGTTGGCCACGGTCGCGGCGGAAAGGCCGGCGGTGGCGAACAGGTAGGCCGCCTTGTTGACCGGGCCACCGAGGTCGAAGCACATCATCAGGCCGAGCACGATGCCGAGCAGGATCGCCGAACCACCGGACATCCCAGTCAGTCCGTCCTGCATGGCCTTGGTCAGGTTGGCGAGCGGCTGGCCGAGCAGGAAGTACATCAGGCAACCGACGACGGCTGTAACCACCAGGGGGATGATCACGACCGGCATCAGGCCGGCCAGCCAGCGCTTCACCTTGAAGCTCGAGATCCACAGGGCGAGCACGCCGGCGAGCAGGCCGGTGATCAGGCCGCCGATGAAGCCGGCGCCGAGGGTCACCGAGATCGCGCCACCGACGAATCCGGGGGCGATGCCGGGGCGCCCGGCGAGGGCGTAGGCGATGTAGCCCGACAGAGCGGGCACGAGGAAGCCGAAGGCAGCGCCGCCGATGGCGAAGAGAACGGCCCCGAGGTAGTCCACCCCGGCACCCCAGCCCCCAGCGATTGCCAGGGCCCCGATCGACTTCCCACCATCGATGCCGGCCTGGCAGGCGTCCGCGCTCAGCCAGGTCAGCTGGGCACAGGTTCGTGCCCCATTGACGCCCGGCGAAAGCGCGATGTCGAAGCCACCGAACAGGAAGCCGAGGGCTAGCAACAGGCCGCCGGCCGCGACGAACGGGATCATGTAGGAGACGCCGGTCATCAGTGCCTGCTGGATGCGCTTGCCGATGCTCAGCTGGGAGCCGCCACCTGCGGCAGCCGCGCCGGCACCAGCCGTGCCAGCCACCTTCCGGGCGTTGGGGTTGTCCACAGCGGCCAGCGCTTCCGAGACCATCTTGGCGGGCTCGTTGATGGCGCGTTTCACACTGCCTTCGATGACGGGCAGGCCGGCGAAGCGCTCACGCTCGCGGACCGGGACGTCGGCGGCGAAGATGGCCGCGTCGGCACGTGCGATGACGGCCGGGTCGAGCCAGTCGATCCTGCCAGAGCCCTGCGGCTCAACGATCAACTCGATGCCTGCGGACTTGCCCGCCTGCTCCAGGCCGTCGGCAGCCATGAAGGTGTGGGCAATACCGGTCGGGCAGGAGGTGACCGCAACGATCAGCTTCCGCTTCTCCGCGCTCGCCGCAGCAGCAACGGGGGCAGCGACGGCGGGAGCAGCGGCAGCGACCTTCTCCTCCGGCGCCGTGGCCTGGTTCACCAGCGCGACGATCTGCTCCGGGGTGGTGGCGCTGCGCAGGCCCTCGAGGAACTCAGCCCGCATCAGCGAACGGGCCAGCATGGCCAGCAGGGTCAGGTGGGCGTCGTCGGAACCCTCGGACGCTGCGATCATGAACGCAAGGTCTGCGGGACCGTCGGCAGCCCCGAACTCGACCTTTGGGCTGAGCCTGGCGAAGGCGAGGGTGTTGGTGTGCACGGCGGCCGAGCGGCAGTGCGGGATCGCGATCCCGCCCCCGAGGCCGGTGACCGCCTTCTCCTCCCTGGCGAGGGCATCCGCGGCCAGACCAGCCTCATCGGCGCGTCCGGTCTTGGCGACGAGGGCAGCCAGCGATTGGATGACCTCCGTCTTGGTGCTGCCGAGATCAGCGTCCAGAAGGACGAGCTCGGGCGTGATGAGCGGTTCGGACAACGTGGTTCCTTCTCTTGGTGGGCGGGACTTCAGCCGACGGCGGTAACCGTGACGGCGGCGGTATTGAGTTGTTCGGGACGCGGCAGCGCCGTCCCGGCAAGGGAGGCCGCGGCCGAGCCGTAGGCGACGGCCAGGCGCAGGCGGTCCGGGGGGTTCAGGTCCCGGGTGTGCGCCAGCACGTAGCCGGCAACGGAGGAGTCCCCGGCGCCGACGGTGCTGCGCAGCGTGATCGGTGGCGGGGTGGCGTGCCAGGCGCCCTCGGCGGTGACCAGGACGGCTCCGGCCGCACCGAGGGTGGCCATCACCGCGCCGACTCCCCGGGCGAGCAGGCTTCGGGCGGCTTCGACGCACGCGCTCGGGTCGCCGGCGGCCGCGGCCGCCTCCAGCAGTTCGGGATCGACGCCGGTGAGCTGGGCGAGTTCCTCCGAGTTCGGCTTGAGCAGGTCAGGGGCCGCGGAGGGGAACTGGGCGGCAAGGGCAAGGAGCGGTGCGTCCGAGGTGTCGACGGCGATCCGGCCGCCCCAGGGCCGCAGGGCCCGGACCAGGTCGGCGTACCAGTCGGCCGGCACACCTGGGGGCAGCGAGCCGGACAGCACCACCCAGTCGGCGCGTTCGGACTCCAGCACCAGCAGGTGGGCCAGCTGCTCGACGGACGTCGCGTCAAGGGTCGGCCCGGGCTCGTTGATCTTGGTGGTGGTGCCGTCGGTCTCGGTGAGGGTGAGGTTGGTGCGCACGCTGACGGCCAGGGAGACGGTGCGGTAGGGGACGCGAAGTTCATCGAGGCCGCGCAGGATCGGGTCGCCGAGCCCGGCCGGGAGGATCGCGCGTACCGGGTGCCCGGCGTAGTGCGCGACCCGGGCAACGTTGATGCCCTTGCCGCCCGGCTCGACGGTGACCGAACTGACCCGGTGTACCTCGCCGCGGGCAAGGGGCCGGTCGAGGGTCGCCGTGCGGTCCAGCGATGGGTTCGCAGTCAGAGTGACGATCATGCCACCACCACCTCGATTCCGGCGGCCGTGAGTTCTGCGCGGTCGTGGGCGGAGATGCCGTCGTCGGTGATCAGGACGTCAACCGCGGACAGCGGGGCGAAGGTGACCAGGAGCTCGACGCCGACCTTGGAGCTGTCGGCGAGCACGACCACCTTGCGGGCGGTTGCGACCATCGCCTCCTTGACAGCGGCCTCGTCGGGGTCGGGAGTGGAGAATCCGTGGCGGATCGTGACCCCGTTGGTGCCGATGAAGGCAACGTCGCAGCGCAGCCGGCCGAGGGCGGCGACAGTCTCGCCACCAACGGTGGCCTGGGTGATGCCGCGCACCCGTCCGCCGAGAAGGTGCACCAGGGTGCCGGCGCTGCTGGCCGCCAGCTGCGCGGCCACCGGAACCGAGTTGGTGACGACCGTGCCCAACGATCCGGGCAGGACGGCGGCAGCGAGCCGGGCCACGGTGGTCCCTGAGTCGAACAGCACGGTGGAACCGGGCCTAGGCAGGTACTGGAGTGCCGCCTGGGCGATTCGCGTCTTCTGGGCGACGAAGGTCGGCTCGCGTTCGGTGAGCGCGGTCTCGACCAGGGCGACGTTCTCTGCGACGACTGCGCCGCCGTGCACCCGGCGGAGGATGCCGCGCTTGTCGAGCGCATCCAGGTCCCGCCGAATCGTCTCCGTGGTCACGTCGAAGCGCGTGGCCAGGTCGGCGACGGCGACCCGGTCGTATCGCAACGCCAGGTTGACGATGGTGCGGTGCCGCTCCTCTGCGTACATCCCCGATCCTCATTCCCACCAACATCCATGTTGATATGTATTGTTTTACCCTGTTTCGTGCCCGATAGCAAGGGGTCTGGGCACGAGTTTGTGGTATTTCCAGGGATCTTTGGGCGCCTGGGGCCTCCTGCGGGCATGACGAAGCCACGAGGACGCTTCAGCGTCACTCCAGTAGGGAGTGGTTCAGCCGGACGCAGCCGGCCGGGAACGGCTACTCGCCGTAGGTGGTCTCGTCGGAGAACAGACCGGAGACGCTCTCGCCGCAATTGATCCGGCGGACGGCTTCCGCGAACATCGGCGCCACCGAGATGACCTTGAGCCGCTCCAGGCCGGTCGGGGCAGGCACAGTGTTGGTTGCCACGATCTCGGTGATGCCGGGCTGGGCGTTCAGCCGCTCGATGGCCCTGCCGGAGAACAGTCCGTGGGTGCAGGCGACCGAGATCGACTTGACCCCGTAGCGGCGCACCGTCTCGATGAGCTCGACGATCGAACCGGCGGTGGCGATCTCGTCATCGAGCATGATGACGTCCTTGCCGGCCACCTCACCGACGATGGTGTCGATCACCACCCGGTCGTCGGCCAGGCGACGCTTCGAACCGGCGGCCATCGGCACGCCCAGCATCCGGGCGAAATGGTTGGCGTCCTTGGCGTTGCCGAAGTCGGGCGAGACCACAACGGCATTGCTCAGGTCGCGGCTGCGGTAGTGCCGGGCGATCACCGGCAGTGCGGTCAGGTGGTCAACCGGCATCGAGAAGAACCCGTGCACCTGCTCGGCGTGCAAGGCCATGGTCAGGACCCGGTTCGCACCCGCGGTGTCGATCAGGTCGGCCACCAGCCGCCCGCCGATGCTGATCCGAGGGGCGTCCTTCTTGTCCGAACGTGCGTAGGCGTAGTGCGGCATCACCACGGTGACGTGGGCCGCCGAGGCGCCCCTGGCCGCGTCCACCATCATCAGGAGCTCCATCAGGTTCTCCTGCACCGGCGGCACCAGCGGCTGCACGATGTAGACGTCCCGCTGGCGGCAGTTGGCGCGCAGCTGCACCTGCAGGCAGTCGTTGGAGAACCGGGAGAGCCGGGAAGCCGAGAGCTCGACCCCGAGGATGCTGCACATCTCCTCAGCGAACGTGCGGTGGGCATGGCCCGAGAAGACGGTGATGTCGGTCACAGGCTGAACCCTAACCGTGGACGCCACCGGAGCGTCTCCGGAACGATGCGACGAGACGACGACCGCCATAGGCGCGTCAGCGACTATGAAGGGAGGAGTCTTGACGAGCGGTGAGGCACGAACCGCGAGGAAAAGCCTGCCTGACTTCAGCCGTTGAACTTGTAGCCGAGCCCGCGGACGGTCATCAGCAGCTCCGGATTCGCCGGGTCCCGCTCGAGTTTCGCCCGCAGGCGCTTGACGTGGACGTCAAGGGTCTTGGTGTCACCGACGTAGTCCGGCCCCCAGACGCGGTCGATCAGCTGACCGCGGGTCAGCACCCGTCCGGAGTTGCGCAGCAGCAGCTCGAGCAGCTCGAATTCCTTCAGGGCGAGCTTGACCGTCTGCCCGTTGACAGTGGTCTCATGGCGCTCGACGTCCATCCGCACCCCGCTGGCCTCAACCACGTCTGCGATGAGTTCGACGTCCTGGCCACGGCGCAGCACGGCCCGGATCCGGGCCACCAGCTCCCGGTGGCTGAACGGCTTGGTCACGTAGTCGTCGGCGCCGACCTCCAGTCCGACCACCTTGTCGATCTCCGAGTCAAGGGCGGTCAGCATGATGATCGGGACCGTGCTTCGCATCCGCAGCTGGCGGCAGACCTCGAGGCCGGGCAGGCCGGGCATCATCAGGTCCAGCAGCACGATGTCTGCACCGGTTCGGTCGAAAGCGGCGAGCCCCGCCGGGCCGTCGGCCGCCTCGACCACCTGGAAGCCCTCGCGCTTCAGCATGTAGGAAACCGTGTCGCGGTAGATCTCCTCGTCCTCGATGATCAGGACCGTGGTCACGCTGCGCCTCCTTCTCGGCGGTTCAGGTCGGGTAGTTTCAGGGTGAAAGTGGAGCCACGACCCGGCTTGCTCCAGGCCGTCACGTCGCCCCCGTGCGCGGCCGCCACGTGCTTCACGATCGACAACCCGAGGCCAGTCCCACCGTGGGCCCGGCTTCGTCCGTAGTCAACCCGGTAGAACCGCTCGAAGATCCGCGGCAGGTCGGTTTCCGAGATGCCGATGCCGTTGTCGGTCACCCGGATCTCGATCTCGCCGGTCTCTGGAGAGCGCTGACAGCTCACCGCGACCCGTGCTCCCGGCTCGGAATAGGCGATCGCGTTCTGCACGAGATTGGTCACGGCACCCTCGAGTTGCGCCTGGTCACCCAGTACCTCGCAACCGCGTTCGCCCCCGACGGTGATGGTGATGTTGCGGGCCTGGGCGATCTGGCCGCACCTGGCGATGGTCGCGTCGACCACCTCATCGAGCGACACCACCTGCGCGGCCAGCATTGGGTCCTCAGCCTGCAGCCTCGACAAGGCGATGATCTGGGAGACCAGTTCATTCAGCCGCGCGGACTCACTGCTCAACTTGCCGATGAACTCCCGCACAGCGACCGGGTCCTCGGCTGCAGCGTCGACAGCCTCGGCCAGCAGCGAGATCGCTCCGATCGGTGTCTTGAGCTCGTGCGTGATGTTGGCAACGAAGTCGCGTCTCGTCTCGGTGAACCGCAGGTCCGCCGATCTGTCCTCGCCGAGAACCACAGCGCTGCCGTCACTCAGCGGGACGATTCGCACCCCGAGCAGTACTGGTGGAATCGCGGACCCGCGGGACAGCTGGATCTCAAGTTCGGTGGTGCGGCCAGAGGTGCGTGCCTCCTCAATGCGTTCGCGCACAGCCTTCGGCACGATCGCCGAGCCGCGGACCAGGCCACTCCCGCGGGCAAGGGGGCTGGCCACAACCACGGCGTCCTCGCTGTTCACCACCGCGGCAGCGGCCCGCAGGTTCAGAATCACCTCATCGACATGGTCGCTGACCAGTGCCGTGCGGCCGGCTTTGGCAGCTACCCCCCGGAGGATGAGCCAGGTAACGATGGCTCCAACCACCAAGCCTGCGGCCAAGCCCAGCAGGGCCGCGACAAAGGGCGTCATGCTGGGGAGTCTAGACACCGGAGGATCCCGGCGATGACCGCTGGGCCCCATCGAGGCCAGTTGAGGCCAACATTTCACCGACTGTTCACCCGGCGTTGGGCAGGAGGCGGATCGAAGCGTCGACTGCGATCCTAGGGTGATCACGAGACAATGTCCCAAGGCGGGCTGTTCCGCCACCTGAACGGAAGAAGCCTGTATGCGCGACAGCTACCACGAGAGCCTCCAGAGTGTGGTCACCGATCTGGTGAACATGACCGAGGCCGTCCAGACGGCGGTCCGGGAAGCGACCAAGGCCCTGCTGGAGGCCGACCTCGGCGCCGCCGAGTCGGTCATCTCGTCCGACTCGGCCATCGACCAACTGCACGACGACCTGGAGGCGCGCTGCTTCTCGCTCCTGGCGCGCCAGGCCCCGGTGGCCGGCGAACTGCGTACGGTGGTGGCCGCGATGCGGATGGTCGCCGACCTGGCGCGGATGGGTGACCTGGCCGCCCACGTGGCCAAGATCGCCCGGCTGCGGTACCCCGAGCGCGCCGTCCCCGAGGGCCTGGTGCCCAACTTCACGTTGATGGCCCGGGTGGCCGAGAAGATGGTGGAAACCGCCGGCCGCTCCCTGCAGGAACGCAACGCCCATGACGCCGGCCGGCTGGCCGACAGCGATGACGAGATGGACGAGCTGCGCAAGAGCCAGTTCCGGGTGATGCTCAGCAAGGACTGGCCGTACTCGGTGGAGGCCGCCGTCGACGTCGCGCTGCTCGGCCGCTACTACGAGCGGATCGCCGACCACGCCGTGATCATGGCCGCCCGGGTGATCTACGTGATCACCGGCCTGCTGCCGGAGGGCGAGAACTGGCCGGTCGCCTGATCCCACACCCCAACCCAGAGCAAAGTGGACCGGAACCGCCGCAGTCGGCGGTTCCGGTCCACTTTGCCGGTGGGGAGCGGATTAACGTCACCCCTTGTTCGGTGTCGCGGGCTACTTCTTGCCCTGGTTCTTGACCGCCTCGATCGCGGCGGCAGCGGCTGCCGGGTCGAGGTAACGGCCACCGGGGGTTACCGGACGGAGGTCGTCGTCCAGTTCGTACAGCAGCGGGATACCGGTCGGGATGTTCAGCCCGGCGATGTCGGCGTCGCTGATGCCGTCGAGGTGCTTCACCAGGGCCCGCAGCGAGTTGCCGTGGGCGACCACGATGGTCACCAGGCCGCTCCGGAGGTCCGGGACGATCGAGTCGTACCAGTAGGGCAGCATCCGGACCACGACGTCCTTGAGGCACTCGGTGAGCGGTCGCGCCTCCGGCGGGCAGGAATGCGTAGCGGGCGTCGTCGAACTGCGTGTAGGTGTTGTCGGCCTCCAGCGGCGGCGGCGGGGTGTCGTACGAACGGCGCCAGAGCATGAACTTCTCCTCGCCGTAGGCCTCAAGGGTCTCAGCCTTGTTCTTGCCCTGCAGGTTGCCGTAGTGCCGCTCGTTCAGGCGCCAGGACCGGCGCACCGGGACCCAGTGGCGGTCGCAGCCGTCCAGCGCAAGGTTGGCGGTGTGGATGGCGCGGCGAAGCACCGAGGTGTGCACGCACGTCGGGCAGCAGTCCTTCGGCCTTGAGCAGTTCGGCGCCGCGCTTGGCCTCGCCGATGCCCTTCTCGTTGATGTCCACGTCCACCCAACCGGTGAACAGGTTCTTGGCGTTCCATTCGCTCTCACCGTGGCGGAGCAGGATCAGCGTTTCAGTCATGGATCCGAGCCTATCGGCCATCGGCCGTCCCGGATCGGCGGTGTTCGAGGCTGGCAGAATCAGTGCATGACTCAACGTGGGATAGCAGTTGTCACCGGAGCAAGTAGCGGGATCGGTGCCGCCACCGCCCGCCGCCTGGCGGCCGAGGGGTTCGAGGTGATCTGCGCCGCGCGCCGTACCGACCGCATCGCCGCCCTGGCCGAGGAGATCGGTGGCCGGGCACTGCGGTGCGACGTCACCGACGACGCTGACATCGCGGCATTGACGGCAGCCGTCGGCCCGGAACTGGCGATCCTCGTGAACAACGCCGGCGGCGCCTTCGGCCTGGAGCCGGTGGCCAGCGCGGACGTGGACGCCTGGGAACGGATGTACCGGGTGAACGTTATCGGCACCGAGAAGGTGACCCGGGCGCTGCTGCCGGCGCTGGTCAGCGCCCGCGGCGTGATCGTCTTCGTCACCTCAGTTGCGGCCGACGGCCCGTACGAGGGCGGCGCCGGCTACTGCGGGGCGAAGGCGGCCGAACGGATGATCGCCGGTGCGCTGCGGCTCGAGTTCTTCGACCAGCCCATCCGGATCACCGAGATCAGCCCAGGGATGGTGGCCACTGAGGAGTTCTCGCTGACCCGTTTCGGCGGCGACCAGGCCCGGGCGGACGCGGTGTACGACAGCGTGCCCGACCCGCTTGTGGCCGACGACGTCGCCGACGCGATCACCTGGATGGCCACCCGGCCGTCCCATGTGAACATCGACCGGCTGACCATCCGGCCAGTGGCCCAGGCCGCGCAGCACAAGCTGTTCCGCGGCACCTACGCCTGACCCGTCCCCTGCCGACGCAGGGCCAACGCAAGTGGACCGGAACCGCCGACGTCGGCGGTTCCGGTCCACTATGCGTGGGATTGAGCGGTCAGTCGAGCTCGATGAGGCCTTCCCCGGCCTGAACCGGAGTGCCCTTCTCGACCAGGATCCGGGCCACCTTGCCGGCCTTCGGCGCGGTGATCTCGGTCTCCATCTTCATGGCCTCAAGCACCAGCAGGACCTGGCCTGCGTCGATCTCCTGACCCTCCTCGACCAGCACCCGGGCAACCGAGCCGGCCAGCGGAGCGGTTACGGCGTTGGCCGAAGCGGCCTGCACCGAAGCCGTGGTGGGCGCCACGACCGAGCCGGTGCCACCACCGATCACGATCGCGCCGAGCTGCGGAGCTTCCGGCTCCTCGACGTCAACCTCGATGTCGTAGGGGATCCCGTTGACAGTCACTTTCAGTTTCATTGGTCTTCCTTCCAGGGCCCGGTTCGGGACCCCGCTCAGCGCGTGTACAGCGGGTGGTGAGCGTGCTGGGCGCGCCTGGTGTTCGAAGTCCAGTTACGTCCGGTGGTGAAGTGCGGCTGACGACGCCTGGCCCGGTGGCCGAGGTACGCCGCCACCGCAGCAGCGATGGCGACCAGAGTTTCCTCCGGCACATCCTGGGTCCGCAGCTCGAGGCCCTTGATCTTGATCTCGAGCCCATCGATCCGCTCGGTGAGCGACTTGACGAGCTCCAGCAGTTCCGCGTCGGTGGACATGGCGATCACACCGGCCCGAGGCCGTGCTTCTTGGCCGGCCGCAGTTCGCGCTTGGTAGCCAGCAGCTCGAGAGCCATGGCGACCTTGCGACGGGTGTCGCCCGGATCGATGATGTCATCGACCAGGCCACGGGAGGCCGCCATGAACGGCGTGGAGAAGGTGCTGCGGTAGGCCTCGACGAGCTCTTCGCGCTTGGCGTCGGGGTCATCGGCCGCGTCGATCTCGCGCTTGAAGACGATCGAAGCCGCACCCTCGGCCCCCATCACGGCGATCTCGGCGGTCGGCCAGGCGAACACCTTGTCAGCGCCGAGGTCCTTGCAGGCCATGGCGATGTAGGCGCCACCGTAGGCCTTGCGCAGCACAACGGTGATCTTCGGAACGGTGGCCGCCGAGTAGGCGTACAGCATCTTCGCCCCGTGGCGGATGATGCCGCCGTCCTCCTGGGTGACACCGGGCATGTAGCCGGGGACGTCGACCAGGGTGAGGATCGGGATGTTGAACGCGTTGCAGAACCGGACGAACTTGCTCCCCTTGTCGGAGGAGTTGATGTCCAGCACCCCGGCCATGTGGTTCGGCTGGTTCGCCACGATGCCGAGGGTCCGGCCGTTGACCCGGGCGAAGCCGACGACGATGTTCATCGCGTAGGCGGCCTGGACCTCGAGGAAGTCGGCGTAGTCGACGATCTTGCCGATCACGTCGCGGACGTCGTAGCCCTGCTTGCCGTCCGCCGGGACGACGTCGTGCAGCGAGGGGTCGTACTCCACGCTGTAGTCGCCCTCGACCATGGGGGCGTCCTCGGAGTTGTTCGACGGCAGGAAGCTGAGCAGCTTCTTGGCGATCAGGATCGCCTGGGCGTCATCGTCGGCCACGAAGTGGTTCACGCCGGAGACCGACATGTGGGTATCCGCGCCGCCGAGACGGTCGGAGGTCACTTCCTCGCCGGTGACCTGCTTGATGACGCTCGGCCCGGTGATGAACATGTGGGCCTTGCGGGTCTGAATGACGAAATCGGTCAGGGCCGGGGAGTAGGCCGCGCCGCCGGCGCAGGGTCCGGCGATGATCGAGATCTGCGGCACCACGCCGGAGAGCAGCACGTTGGCGTAGAACACCTGGCCGTAACCGGAGAGCGAGTCGATGCCCTCCTGCACCCGGGCGCCGCCGGAATCGTTGATGAAGACGAAGGGGGTGCCGTTCTCCAGCGCCGCCTTCATCATCTCGACAACCTTGATCGAGTGCGTCTCGCCCGCCGAGCCACCCATGACGGTGAAGTCCTGGCTCGCGAGGTGCACCGGACGACCCAGCACCGTTGCGGTACCGGTGACGACTCCGTCTGCCGGCATGTCTGCGGTGTCCATGCCGAAGGTGACCGTCCGGTTCTTCCGGAACAGGCCGATCTCCTGGAAGCTCTCGGGATCGATCAGGGCGTCGATCCGCTCCCGCGCGGTCATCTTGCCCGCGTCCCGCTGCTTCTGAAGCCGGGCCTCGCCGCCGCCGAGGCGCGCGGTAAGGCGTGCCTTGAGCAGGGCGTCGACCCGCTTCTTCATCGTTACTGGCCTTTTAGTCATTTGTCCGTCCTCACGCCATCTCGACCGAGACGCTGTGTTCGCGTCCGCCAAGGGAGACCTTGTATTTGATCGGGCCACGCACCGCATTGGCTGCGCCACTCTTGGCTTCTGCCTCGGCCTTCATCTGCTCCTCGGTCATCCCGACGTTCTTCGGCCCCTCGTCGCGGGTGTTGAAGAACGTCGTGGCGACGCTCGGGAACATGGCGTAGGTGAGCACGTCCTCGTCGGAGCCGTCGTTGCCAGGGGCGGTACCGGCCTCTTCGACCAGCTTGCCCCACTCCGGCGGGATCAGGTCGGCCGGACGAACCGTGATCGGCTCCTTCTTGGCCTGCGCCTGGGCGATCGCCACAACCTCGGGGTTGCGCTCGCCGATGCACTCGCCGTAGTAGCCGAGCATCAGGTCGGCGAACTCGCCGGTCATCACCTTGTAGCGGCCCATCAGGACGTTGAACACCGCCTGGGTGCCCACGATCTGGCTGGACGGGGTGACCAGCGGCGGGTGGCCGCAGTCAGCCTTCACCAGCGGAACCTCGACCATGACTTCCTTGATCCGGTCGCCGGCACCCTGAGCCTTGAGCTGGCTCTCCATGTTGGAGAGCATGCCGCCGGGGATCTGGCTGGAGAAGATGTCGGTGTCCACCAGGGTGGCGGACTCGAACTTCTTGTACTTCGGACGGATCTTCGCGAAGTGGTCGCGGATCCGGATGAGGCGCTCCGGGTCGAGGTTGGTGGTGTACTCGGTGCCCTCCAGCATCGCGACCAGGGATTCGGTCGGGTTGTGGCCCGGGCCGAGCGACATCGAGCTGATCGAGGTGTCGACCACATCGGCGCCGGCCTCGATGGCCTTCTGCAGGGAGACCAGGGTCACGCCGGTGGTGGCGTGGCAGTGCACGTTGATCTGCACGCCCTCGCCATAGGTCTCCTTGATGCCGCGGACGATGTCGTACGCCGGCTGCGGCTGCAGCAGTGCAGCCATGTCCTTCAGCGCGATCGACTCCGCGCCCATGTCCAGCAGCTGGCCGGCGAGCTTCACGTAGCCCTCGACGGTGTGCAGCGGGGAGATGGTGTAGCAGATGGTGCCCTGCGCGTGCTTGCCGGTCTTCTTGACGGCCTGCATGGCGTGCGCCATGTTGCGCGGGTCGTTGAGGGCGTCGAAGACGCGGAACACGTCCATGCCGTTCTCGGCGGACTTGTCCACGAACCGTTCGACGACTTCGTCCTCGTAGTGGCGATAACCCAGCAGGTTCTGTCCCCGGAGCAGCATCTGCAGCCGGGTGTTGGGCATCAGTTTCCGGAACGTCCGCAGACGCTCCCAGGGGTCCTCGTTGAGGAACCGGATACAGGCATCGTAGGTAGCGCCACCCCAACACTCGACGCTCCAGTAGCCGGCCTTGTCGATGTCCTCGCACGCCTCGACCATGTCTTCGAGGGCCATACGGATCGCGATCAGGCTCTGGTGAGCGTCGCGGAGGACGAGCTCGGTAACACCAATGGTTCGCTGACTCATGGCGCTATCCTCTCAGACCCTCTACTACAACTCGTCGTATCGGGCCGATTCGGGACAGGCGTGAGACACCTCGTCCCAGGTGTGCAAAAAGGTGCTCGCCAGCCTCACCACCGCTGGGTGGTGCCGACCGTGTTGGTCACCTAGCCGCGGTGCCGGATGCTGGGCAGCCGCTTCGCCAGTTCTTCCTCGAACAGTCGGCGGACCGCTTCACCGTCGATCCGGCCGCCAACGCCGGGCAAGGTCTTGTTGAACGCCTTCTGGCACACCACCAGCCAGGCCTGACCCATGGCAAGGGTGAAGGACGAGGCGACGGAGGCGTTGATCACGCCGCCCACCACCGAGCCGGCACCCGGGATGAACTTCAGCAGGCTGGACGCTGCCGCGCGGCCGGCCGAGGTCGCCACCGACGTGGACGCCACCGCCAGCAGAGCCGACTTGTCCAGGCCCAGCCCATGCAGCTGGGCGATCCGGGCAAGCATCGAGAGCTGGATCGGCACCAGCATCACCGCGGAGGAGAACGGGATCGGCACGGCTGCTGCGGCGGCAGCAGCGGCAACGGCTGCGGCTATCGCCTTGTGCGACTGGTTCGCCTTGAGGTCGAGATCAATCGTCTGCGCTGCGGCGAGGGCTCCCTGGACTGCCTCTGGTGCGACTCGAAACGTGGCCCCGAGGACCTCCATCAAGCCGTATGGCGGCTGACCAGTGAACTGGTCCCTCATCGCGTAGGTCATGAACGGCCGGCCGCCGACGATGGGCAGTCGCTTCGCCTCGATCTGCCGGGCGAGCTCCACCGCGTCCGGGTGGTACATGCCCTCCCGCATCGGCACCTGGGTCAGTACCACCAGGACCGGAATGCCGAGGGAGTCCAGCGTCCGGATGAAGCGTTCCTCGAAGTCCTCGAAGCGCCGGTCCATCCCGCGGATGCAGTACCAGGCAGCATGGATCTGCTCGGCGATCGGCTTGCCGCGGCTCTCCTTGATTGCCTTGGTGAGCTCCTTGATGATCTCGTCGTCGTCGCGGCCGATTTCCAGGCCGCGGGTGTCGATCACGCCGAGGGCGCCGCGCTTGTCCAGGTACAGGTGGGAGCCGATGGTGACCGGGGCGCCGATGCCGGTGACAGCGACGGGCTCACCGAAGATGGCATTGACCAGGGTGGACTTGCCCACCCCGGTCTTGCCGAACACCGCCAGGTTGATCCGGCCGATCTGGTCGGCCTGCTTCTCGAACTCGGCGCGGAAGCTCTCCGTGAACCATTGCGTCACCCGGCCAGCCTATTCGGGACGCGGGGGGCAACCATGGTGCCGCACCCTGGCCGGCCCCCGGCTACCTGCCCTGACCTGACCCGGCGGCAGCCGGCCCGCCGGTCAGGACGGGATGGTCTTCACCGGCTTGCCGGTGAGCACCGCAACCACCGCGTCGATGGTCACCTGGAGATAGGTGCGCCCGTCCGGAGCGACGGCGTTGGTGTCGAAGTAGTGGTCCTTGCCGTTGTGCTGCATCGGCCCCAGCTCGATGACGTCGATCCGCCCCTCCTTGAGCGCGTTGCTCCAGGGGGAGAACGCCGCGTGGGGCCAACGGCCGGCGAACATCACCCCGCCGAGCTTCTCGAAGACGTCCTTGGACCCGCGCAGGTGCCAAAGGTGATCCACCCTGGCGAGACCGGGATCGTCGGACATCATCCCCCCGATCGACACCACCTGCACCGGGACCTTCCCCATCCCGAGGTACCAGGCCGCGCCGATGGAGATCTGTGCCCCGCCGCTCCAGCCGACCAGGGTGACCGGCCGGCCGCCGTCGAGCTGGTAGCCGTTCCGGCGCAGCGCCTTCACCACCTCCCGGGCAGTGCCGATGTTGTACGCCGGCCCGTAGCGCCGGTCGGAACTGACGAACAGCTGCATCGCGTTGCGGCCGTTGACCAGCATGCCGGCCAGCGCCTCCGGGTTCTTCAGCCGGGACTTCTCGACCAGCCGCCACAGCCAGGAGAGCTGACGCTGCCCGGTCAGCCCGCGGTTGGTCACCGAGTAGGGAAAGACGTCCCGGATGACACAGGTTCGGGGAAGCTCGGCGATGGCTTCGACCAGCGGCAGTTCCTCGGGCGGGATCGAGTGCCCGTCGATGGCGCCGATCCCCGACAGGTACACGATGTACCGGTCGTACGGCTCGGGGGTGTCGTCCCCGTCGTCGGTGACGAGTATCTGCTGGACGGTGTCGGCGACCTCGTCCGCGCCCTTGCTCGACCACCAGCCCAGCGCGTCGAGCGGGGCAACGGTGAGCGCCAACAGGACGAAGACCAGGAGGCCGACAAGGAGGGCAGTGACCATCAGCTCACCTCCTCAGGCTCGATCTGGTTGTCCAGCGGCATGAACATGTGGCCAGACAGCAGGTCCCTTCCGGTCATCATCGATGGCCGGCCGGTGACCATCCGCCAGATCCGGTCGCCGATCGAAGCGACCGGCCTGGCCAGTGACCAGGAGAGCAGCTGCATGACGGCCCACCCGATCGCAGTGATCAGGAGGGCGGTCCACAGGTCGGTATCGAACAGGGCGTCGACCACGACCCAGAGCACGAGCAACCCCCAGGCCTGCAGGACCCGGGCGATCGCCGGGCCGAGGTAGGGAATCAGCACAAAGAAGCCGAAGATCATCGGTGCGGTGGCGAGCATGACGCCACTGGTGACCGCGGCCAGCCCCGGGCTGCGGCCAACCACGAGCGGGCCCACGATCGCGATGACCAGCGCCTGCAGGGCGTAGAGCAGCACGAACCCGAGAGCGTTGAGGAGCATGGTGACCGCGAACCGCCAACCGCGCACCCGGTTGAGGAAGAGCACAACGCTGTCGCCGATCAGGGTCGAGACACCGGCAAGGGCGGCAACGGTCATCGAGATCTCGAGGCTGAGCGGATGAACGCGGAACCAGTCGGTCACGCCGGGGTCGACCGCGAGGACGCCCCAGAGGACCAGCCAGACGGAAGCCACAAAGTCGAAGAACGCTTCCATCACTCCCCTCCTGCCAGTCGCGCAACACCCGGGACGAATGCGGTGAGGCTAGCAGCCGCCGGCCGGACCGAATGGTGACCACGGTGCATTCCTGCCACCGTCGAGGCTTAGCGTTTCGGGGGTTTCCCTTTGCCGGCAATCCAGCGGCCCCACCAATCGTAAGAGGGACAGATGAGCCTGCTCCGCACCAAGTCGATCGAGCAGTCGATCGCCGACACCGACGAGCCCGAGTACCAGCTGAAGAAGTCGCTGACAGCCCTCGACCTGACCGTCTTCGGTGTCGGTGTCGTGATCGGCGCCGGCATCTTCACCCTGACCGGACGGGCTGCGCACAATGTGGCCGGCCCTTCGATCGTGCTGAGCTTCGTGATCGCTGCGATCTGCTGCGCCCTGGCCGCCATGTGCTACGCCGAGTTCGCCTCGACGGTGCCGGTGTCGGGCTCCGCCTACACGTTCTCCTACGCCTCACTAGGGGAGGTCTTCGCGTGGATCATCGGCTGGGACCTGATCCTGGAGATGTTCCTCGGCGCGTCCGTCGTCGCCCAGGGCTGGAGCGCCTACCTGGGCAAGTTCCTTTCGCTGCTGGGGGTAACCCTGCCGAAGGAGATCAGCTACGGCGGCGTAGTCGACGTTCCCGCCGTGCTGCTGGTGCTGGTGCTCGGCCTGCTGGTGACTGTTGGCATCAAGGAGTCGCTGCGGGTGAACCTCGTGCTGGTTGGCGTGAAGTTGTTCATCGTCTTGTTCGTGATCTTCGCCGGCATCGGCTTCATCAACCCGGCCAACTACAGTCCGTTCATCCCGCCGGCCGCTCCCCCCTCCGTTCCCGGTGGTGCAGCGTGGGCCACACAGCCGCTGCTGCAGTTCTTCACCGGCGCGGCGCCGTCAACGTTCGGCGTCGGCGGCATCTTCGCCGGCGCGGCGCTGGTGTTCTTCGCCTACATCGGGTTCGACGTGGTTGCCACCACGGCCGAGGAGACCAGGAACCCGAAACGCGACCTGCCGATCGGGATCATCGCCTCCCTTGCCATCTGCACCGTCCTCTACTGCGCGGTGGCGCTGGTCGTGACCGGCATGGTGCCCTACGACAAGCTCGACCCGAGCGCCGCCCTTGCCAACGCCTTCGCCTTCCACGGCCAGGGGTGGATGGCGACGATGATCTCCGCTGGCGCGGTCGCCGGCCTGACCACGGTCGTGCTGACCTTGATGATCGGCGCCACCCGACTGATCTTCGCCATGTGCCGGGACGCCCTGCTGCCGATGGGCCTTGCCAAGGTGCACCAGAGGTACCGCACCCCGTGGCTGATCACCGTCATCGTGCACGGTCATCGTCGCCGTGGTCGCCGGCGTCACCCCGGTCGGGGTGCTCGAGGAGATGGTGAACATCGGGACGCTCTCTGCGTTCGTGCTGGTGTCGGTCGGCATCGTGGTGCTTCGCAAGAAGCGTCCCGACCTGAAGCGGTCGTTCCGGGTGCCGTGGTCTCCCTGGCTGCCGCTCGCCTCCGCGCTGATCTGCACGTACCTGATGCTGAACCTCTCGGTGGAGACCTGGCTGCGGTTCCTGATCTGGCTGGTGATCGGCTTCGTCATCTACTTCCTCTACTCCCGCAGCCACTCCCGGCTGGAGACCGGGGTCAGCATCCGTCCGGACATGCTGAAGGCGATGGCGGAGGGCCACACCGCCCAGGACCCGGACGATTTGCGGTAGACCCACCCCTCGCTGCTCCCCAGTACCGGGGCGGCGGGGCCCAAGCGTGCACTCCGGTAGACTCAGTGGGTTCCCGATCCAAGACGGAGTTTTCCATGCCCGCACGCGCCGACCTGCGAAATGTCGCGATCATCGCCCATGTCGACCACGGCAAGACGACCCTTGTGGACGCCATGCTCTGGCAGTCCGGCGCCTTCCGCGCGAACCAGGACGTCAACACCCGGGTCATGGACTCGATGGATCTGGAGCGCGAGAAGGGCATCACGATCCTGGCGAAGAACACAGCGGTGGATCACCTGCTCGATGACGGCACGACGGTAACCATCAACATCATCGACACCCCCGGCCACGCCGATTTCGGCGGCGAGGTTGAGCGCGGCCTCGAGATGGTGGACGGCGTGCTGCTGCTGGTGGACGCCTCCGAGGGCCCGCTGCCGCAGACCCGTTTCGTACTGCGCAAGGCGCTGGCGAAGAACCTGCCCATCATCGTGGTCATCAACAAGGTCGACCGCCCGGACGCCCGGATCGCCGAGGTCGTGGACGAGGTGTACGCGCTGTTCCTCGACCTGCTGGAGGATGACGAGGCGCACCACCTGGATTTCCCGATCATCTACTGCGCCGCGAAGGCCGGGAGGTCATCGCTCACCCAGCCAGCCGACGGCACCATGCCGAACGCAGCGAACCTGGAATCCCTGTTCACGCTGATCATGGAGACCATTCCGGCTCCGCTGTACACCGAGGGCGCACCGCTGCAGGCCCATGTGACCAACCTCGACGCTTCCCCTTACCTCGGCCGGCTGGCCCTTTGCCGGATCATCGAAGGCACCATGAAGCGGGGTCAGACCGTGGCCTGGTGCCGCCACGACGGGACGATCACCAACGTCCGGCTTTCGGAGATGCTGATCACCAAGGCGCTGGACCGGGTACCGGCTGATTCCGCCGGCCCTGGCGACATCGTGGCGATCGCCGGCATTCCCGAGATCACCATCGGTGAGACCCTGGCCGACCCGAACGACCCGAAGCCGCTGCCGCTGATCCACGTCGACGAGCCGTCGATCTCCATGACCATCGGCATCAACACCTCCCCGCTCGCCGGCAAGGTGGGCAGGCTGCTCACGGCGCGGCTGGTGAAGAACCGCCTCGACACCGAACTGGTCGGCAACGTCTCGATCCGGGTGCTGGAAACTGAACGGCCCGACACCTGGGAGGTCCAGGGACGTGGCGAGCTGCAGCTGGCCGTACTGGTGGAGATGATGCGACGCGAGGGCTTCGAGCTCACCGTAGGCAAGCCGCAGGTGCTGATCCGCGAGATCAACGGCAAGCTCCACGAGCCGGTGGAGCGGCTGACCGTCGACATCCCCGAGGACCACGTCGGCACCATCACCCAGCTGATGGGCACCCGCCGCGCGCGGATGGAACAGATGGTGAACCACGGCACCGGCTGGGTGCGTGTGGAGTACGTCATTCCGGCGCGCGGCCTGATCGGCTTCCGCACCGAGTTCCTCACCGAGACCCGTGGCACCGGCATCATGCACCACGTGTTCGAGGGCTACGAGCCCTGGGCCGGTGACATCAAGACCCGGCAGTCCGGTTCGCTGGTGGCCGACCGCACCGGCGTGGTGACCGGCTATGCGCTGTTCAATCTGCAGGAGCGCGGCACCCTGTTCGTCGCCCCCGGTGATGAGGTCTACATGGGCATGATCGTCGGGGAGAACCCGCGTCCCGACGACATGGATGTGAACCCGACCAAGGAGAAGAAGCTCACCAACGTCCGCATGTCCACCGGTGACGAGCTGGAGCGGCTGATCCCGCCGCGGCTGATGAGCCTCGAGCAGTCGCTGGAGTACTGCCGCGAGGAGGAGTGCCTCGAGGTGACCCCGAAGACCGTCCGGATCCGCAAGCTGGTCCTGGACGCCAACGAGCGCGCCAGGACCCGCAGCCGCGCGAAGCGGGCCTGAGCACCGGACGGCTCAGCAGCCTGGACCGCTGGACCCACACAGACGCCACCACTTGGCGCAGAAGCCGCCGTTCTTTCGGCGGCTTCTGCGCTTATCGGTGGCTTCTGCGGACGGGTGGGGGCTGGTTAGGCTGTCGGGCATGTCCTTGCCGGTGCTCACCGCGGTTGAACAACGGGTGCTGGGCTGTCTGCTGGAGAAGCAACGGACGGTACCCGGCAGCTATCCGCTGTCGCTGAACGCGCTGCGACTCGCCTGCAACCAGACCAGCAGCCGCGACCCGGTGGTCGACTACGACGAGCGCACCATCCAGGATGCTGCCCGATCCCTGAAGGACCGGCACCTGCTGCGGCTGGTGTGGGCCGGGGCCGGCTCGCGGACCGTGAAATACCACCAACTGCTGGACGAGGAGCTGGCCCTGGGTGAGGACCAGCGGGCGATCCTCACCGTCCTGCTGCTGCGCGGCCCCCAGTCCCCCGGTGAGCTGAAGGCCAGGACCGATCGCCTGCACCCGTTCGCCGACCGCGGCGAGGTCGAAGCCTGCCTCGCTGAAATGGCCAAGGCCGGCCCACCCCTGGTCCGGGAACTGCCGCTGCAACGCGGCCGCCAGGACCAGCGCTGGATCCACCTGCTCGGCGCCGAGCCGGTCGTGGTCGTAGCCATGGCCGCGGATCGGGAGGCCGTACTGGCGGACGGGCCCGCGGCGCGGGACGCAAGGGTGCTGGCGGCCTACGACGCCGCTGCTGCCGCCTACTCCGACGCGCTGCTGGACGAACTGACCGAGAAGCCGTTCGACATCTGGCTGCTGGAACGGATCGCCGGGCTGGCCGAAGGCCCGGTGATGGACCTGGGTTGTGGGCCGGGGCAGATCGCCGCCTTCCTGGCCGACCAGGGCCTGACCGTGCGTGGCCTTGACGTCTCGCCGCAGATGATCGCCAAGGCGCGCAGCAACTTCGGCGACCTGGACTTCGAGGTCGGCCGGTTCGACCAGCTCCTGCGACCGCGGGACGCCGCCGCCTGGGGCGCGATCGTGGCCTGGTACGCCTTCGTCCACCTGGCCCCGTCGGAGCTGTCCCCGACCATCCGCCACATCGGCGCCACCCTTCGCCCCGGCGGGGTCTTCGCCCTCGCCGTCCACCTCGGGGACGACATCGTGCACGCCGACGACTTGTTCGGCGTCCCGGTGGATGTGGACTTCGTCACCCACGACCGCGACCAGGTGCTGGCCGCCGTCAGCGCTGCGGGGCTGGTGGTCGACGAGTGGTTCGTCCGCTCACCCGTGCCGACCGAGGCGCAGACCGTCCGGCTGTACGTGCTGGCCAGTCGCCCGGCCTGACCTGAACCGCCGCAGGCTCAGACCCTGCCCAGCCCGGAGGCGGGGCGCCAGTGGAGGCCGGATTCCGGGTCGACCAGGACCTCCTGCGCTGCCGGGATGCCGTCGACAGTGAGCTCGGCATCGACCGGGGCGTTGCGCTTGAGCAGGGCAAGGCCGATCGGGCCGAGTTCGAAGTGCCGTTCCGACGTGCCCATCCGGCCGACCGGGATGCCGTCCAGCAGCACGTCGGCGCCGACCTCCGGCAGCCGGTCGACGCTGCCGTCGAGCAACAGCTGGGTCAGCCGGCGGGGCGGCCGGCCGAGGTTGTAGACCCTGGCGACCGTCTCCTGGCCGGGGTAGCAGCCCTTGCGCAGGTGCACGGCAGGACCCAGCAGGTCCTTGGTGGGGTTGGCGAGTTCGTTCGGGATCGTCTTCTCGTCGGTGTCGCGGAAGATCCGCGGGACGCCGGAAGCGATCCGCACCGCCTCCATGGCCCAGATGCCAGCCCTGACTTCGCCGAGAGCTGCTTCCACCTGGTCGCGGGGAACGATCATCGGCCCAGCGCCACCAGTGGCGGGTGGGAGCACGAGCGCGTGGTCGGCACTGATGTCTGCGACCTCCACCCGGGCAGCGAAGATCATCCTCCGCAGCCAGGCCAGCAGCTGCTCCAGCCGTCCCGGCTCGGTGTGGGCCCAAAGGGTCTCGCCGTCGTCGACCGCAGCGAAGACGTGGTTCAGGTGGCCCTGCGCGTCCAGGATGTAGGCCAGCGTCGGCACCTGCGGCTGCAGCGCTGTGAAGTCCTGGCTGGTGATGTCGTTCAGCCAGCGCAGCCGGTCGGCGCCGCTGACCGTGAACACCGGACGGTGGGAGAGGTCAACCCCTGCCCGGCCGGCCAGCAGTGCCTTCTGTTCGCGGAAGGGATCCCCGTAGTGCCAGACCGCACCCGCATCGAGTCCCTCGGTCAGCCGGACGCTCATCGCCGCTCCAGCGTCGCCCAGAGGTAAGGCTGCAGTTCGTGCTCCTCGGTGGCCCGGTCGAAGGAGAACATCAGCCGGCCATCGACGTTGCCGTACAGCCGGCGGCCAGCGGTGTAGGCAACTTTCGCGTCGTGGGTGCGGGCGACGGCGTCGGTGATCAGGTCGAGCCGCCCTGGCTGGAGCTTGCCGAACCAGATCTCGGCGAAACCGTCCGGGGAGCACATCACCACATCGACGGTGCCGTCGGCCAGCGGCCGCCAGAACCCGGTCTCCATGAACAACGGCTTGGTCGGGGTGCCGTCCTCGGCCACCTCGAACGCCTGGCACAGGTAGTGCAGGTAGTCCCCGCCGTTGTCGGTGAAGTCCACCTGCAGCGAGTAGCCCAGCTTCTCCTGGCCCGGCCACTGCTGGAAGCCGGTGCCCTCCCAGCGTCCGCGCAGCCAGGCGAGTCCCACCAGGGTGGGGTTCAGATCGGTGGGAATCTCGAAAGCCATGTTCACCCTTCTGGTCGACCGCGCAGCAGCGCGTAGATACCCAGCCCGGCGAGCACCACCAGCACCAGGCAGGCGGTGAACAGGACCACTCCGGTTATCGACAATGGGATCAGACTGGACACCCAAGCAGCATAACTGGCACCAACAGGACGCCCGGGAAGCCCGTCCGCCCGCGCCAGCCGGAGCGGGGTGGTTGGATTGGGCCGTGCGAGCAGTGGTGCAGCGGGTCAGCTCCGCGCAGGTCAGCGTCGACGGCGCCGTGGTCGGCCGGATCGCGTCCCCAGGGCTCCTGGTACTGGTGGGGGTGACCCACACCGACACCGCAACGATCGCCGACAGGCTGGCCGAGAAGATCTGGCAGCTGCGAATCCTGCCCGGCGAGCGCAGCTGCGCCGAAACCGGAGCGCCCCTGCTGGTGGTCAGCCAGTTCACCCTCTACGCCGACACCAGAAAGGGACGCCGTCCGTCGTGGAGCGCCGCGGCCCCCGGAGCGGTCGGCGAACCACTGGTGAGCGCGTTCGTGGAAGCGCTTCGGCGGCGCGGCGCCGGGGTGGAGACCGGACGATTCGGAGCCATGATGGAGGTTTCGCTGGTCAACAGCGGCCCGGTTACGCTGATCCTCGAAATCCAGGGCTGACGGCCGCCACGACGTTCCGGTACTGCGGACGCCGCTGAATCACTAAGGTTTGTCGCGGACCATCAATCGAGATGGCTTTTCGGGAGGTGGACATGGCGCAATTGCTGCTGGTCAGCAACGAGGTCGCCAGTGGCACCCCTGCCGAGCGTTCACTCCCCGTCCTCGCCCTGCTGCCCCACGAGATCCAGGGGGTCGCTGCCGACACCCAGGCGCTCACCGAGTCGGCTCGAGTCGACCTCGTGGTCCTGGACGGACGGGCCGACCTCGCCGGCGCAAGGATGATGGCCCGGCTCTTCCAGTCCTCCGGCTCCACCGTGCCGGTGCTGCTGGTGCTCACCGAGAGCGGCCTGGCTGCGGTGGCCGCTGACTGGGGGCTCTCCGACGTCGTGCTGGACACCGCTGGCCCCGCCGAATTCGAGGCCCGGATCCGGATCCTCGTCACGGCCGCAGCCAACGACGGCCTGATCTCCGCCGGCGGCATCGTGATCGACGACTCCGCCTACTCGGTGATGCTCGACGGCGAGCCCCTCGACCTCACCTACACCGAGTTCGAACTCCTGAAGTACCTGGTGCAACATCCCGGCCGGGTGTTCAGCCGCGAGCATCTGCTTGCCGACGTGTGGGGCTACGACTATTACGGCGGCACCAGGACCGTTGACGTCCACGTCCGGCGGCTGCGGGCAAAGCTCGGCACCGAGCACGAATCGCTGATCGGCACAGTCCGCAACGTCGGCTACCGCTTCTCCCCGGACGGTGCCGGGCGTCGCTAGCCGTCGACGGCTAACCTGCGCGGGTGTGGACAAACCGACTTACCGCTGAACAGGCCGAGCAGGTGCGCGCCCTTGCTGCCGGGGCCGCGGCTGTGGACGGCGTGGAGCCGCTGAACGAGGAGGCGCACTTCGCGCTGGCCGGCGCTTCGGCCGAGCACCTGCTGCTGGCCGGGTCCGGAGGCCTGGCCGGCTACCTGCTGTGGCAGCCGAACCACCGCACCACGCAACTCGTCGTGAGCCCCGAACACCGTCGCCGCGGTATCGGCTCCAGCCTGCTGGCCGCGCTCGGTGCCCGGCCGAGCCTCGGCACCTGGGCGTTCGGCGACCTGCCGGCCGCGCAGGGCTTCGCAGCGGCCGTCAGCCTCCGGCCGTCCCGCAGCCTGCTCATCATGGATCGTCCGCTGGCCGGAGCCACGGCGCCCCAGCCACCCTCCGGCCTCAGCCTGCGCGGCTACACCGACACCGACGCAGACGACCTGCTGGCCGTCAATGCTGCCGCGTTCGCCGACCACCCCGAACAGGGTTCGCTGGACCGCGCCGGGCTGGCTGCCCGGATGGCCGAGCCGTGGTTCGACCCGGCTGGACTGATCCTCGGCTTCGACGTCGATGGCCTGGCAGGCTTCCACTGGACCAAGCGGGTCGACTCCGGAACGGGAGAGGTGTATGTGGTCGGTGTCGCCCCGCGAGCCCAGGGACGGGGGTACGGGCGGGTGCTCCTCGAAGCCGGGCTGGCACACCTTCACGAAACCGGAACGGAGCGGGTACTGCTGTACGTCGACAGCGCGGAAGCAGTAGCGGTAAGAATGTACGAAAGCGCGGGATTCCGCGTCGCCCGGCGCGACGTCCTTTACGCGCCCGACACCAGGAGCAGCCATGACCTCGGTTGAGGACGAAGAGACCGTCGAGGATCTTCTCGACGACCTGCCCGAGCTGCCTGCCGACCGCTTCTCCGATCGGGAGTTGTCCTGGCTTGCCTTCAACAACCGGGTCCTGGACCTTGCAAAGGACGCAAAGCGGGTGCCGCTGTTGGAGCGGGCAAGGTTCATGGCGATCTTCTCCTCCAACCTCGACGAGTTCTTCATGGTGCGGGTGGCCGGCCTGAAGCGCCGCATGGCTGCCGGCGTCGCGGTGCCCAGCAACTCCGGGCTGATGCCCCGCGAACTGCACGACGCGATCCTGTCCCGCAGCCGCGAACTGGTCGCCGACCAGGCCAAGCTGTTCGCCGAGGACATCCGTCCGGCCCTGGCCGGGCACGGGATCGAGATCCTGCGCTGGGAGGAGCTCACCAGCAGCGAGCGGCACCAGATGACCGAGCTGTTCGAGAACCGGATCTTCCCGGTGCTCACTCCGCTTGCGGTTGACCCGTCCCACCCGTTCCCCTACATCTCCGGGCTCAGCGTCAACCTCGCGGTGCTGCTGAAGAACCCGGTGACCGGTGCGCGTCAGTTCGCCCGGGTCAAGGTGCCCACCATCCTCAGCCGGTTCGTGCCACTGGGTGAGGGCCGGTTCGTGCCGCTGGAGGACGTCATCGCGCGGCACCTGGACCAACTGTTCTCCGGCATGCAGATCACCGGTCACAGCACCTTCCGTGTGACCAGGAACGAGGACGTCGAGGTCGAGGAGGACGACGCCGAGAACCTGCTGTTCGCCCTGGAGAAGGAGTTGCTGCGACGCAAGATCGGCCGGCCGCCGGTGCGCCTCGAGGTCGAGGAGGACATCGACGACAAGATGCTGAAGCTGCTGGTCAGCGAGCTGGACATCTCCGAGAAGGAGGTCTTCCGGATGCCAAGTCCGCTCGACCTGCGCGGACTGTTCTCGATCGCCGACCTCGATCGGGAGGCGCTCGAATACCCGTCCTTCCTGCCGAAGACCCACCCGGAACTGGCCGAGGTCGAGACCGCGCAGCCGGCCGACCTGTTCGCAGCCCTGAAGAACCGTGAGGTGCTGTTGCACCACCCGTACGACTCCTTCGCCACCAGCGTCCAGCGGTTCATCGAGCAGGCTGCGGCCGACCCGGCCGTGCTGGCGATCAAGCAGACCCTCTACCGGACCTCCGGCGACTCCCCGATCATCGATGCGCTGATCGAGGCAGCCCAGGCCGGCAAGCAGGTGCTGGCCCTGGTCGAGATCAAGGCCCGCTTCGACGAGCAGGCCAACATCGCCTGGGCCAGGAAGTTGGAGAAGGCCGGCTGCCACGTCGTCTACGGCATGCTGGGGCTGAAGACCCACTGCAAGCTCTCGCTCGTGGTTCGCGAGGAGCCGACGGGGCTGCGCCGCTATGTCCACATCGGCACCGGGAACTACAACCCGAAGACCGCCCGGATGTATGAGGACATGGGCCTGCTGACTTCCAACGCCGTGATCACCGACGACGTGGCCAGGCTG
The DNA here is from genome assembly GCA_963848845.1 of uncultured Actinomycetota bacterium. Classification (GTDB taxonomy): domain Bacteria; phylum Actinomycetota; class Actinomycetes; order Propionibacteriales; family Propionibacteriaceae; genus Propionicimonas. The sequence continues at coordinate 138,055 of CAWKFH010000004.1, read as the reverse complement.
TTCAACCACCTCTCGGGGATGGCCCAGGAGACCCACTACAAGCGGCTGCTGGTCGCGCCCCACGGCGTCCGGCGGGGGCTGCTCGACAGCATCAACGCCGAGATCGTCAACCACAAGCGCGGCCTGCCAGCCCGGGTGCGGATCAAGGTCAACTCGATCGTCGACGAGGCAGTGACGGACGCGCTCTATCGGGCCTCCATGGCCGGGGTGCCGGTGGACCTCTGGGTCCGCGGGATCTGCTCGGTTCGTCCCGGGGTTCCCGGACTGAGCGAGAACATCAGGGTGCGCAGCATCCTTGGCCGCTTCCTGGAGCACAGCCGGCTGTACTGGTTCGCGAACGCTGGTGACCCGAGGCTCGGCATCGGCTCGACCGACCTGATGCACCGCAACCTGGATCGCCGCGTCGAGGTGGTCGTCGGTCTGAGCAATTCCAAGCACATCGCCCAGATCGAGGCCCTTTTCGACCTGGCTTTCGACGAGGGCACGGCTTCGTGGTGGCTCGACGGCGACACCTGGACGCAGCGGACCACCGGCCCGGACGGCGAGCCGTTGCTGGACATCCAGGAGCACCTGATCGCCACGATGGGCCAGCGCCGGGCGGTCGAGCGCTAGGTAGTCATGACGAACAACAGCGCGGAGAAACGGATCACCGCGGCCGGCACTGTGGTGCTGCGCCCGGTGGACGGCCGGGAGCCCGAGGTGTTGCTGGTGCACCGGCCACGCTACGACGACTGGAGCCTGCCCAAGGGCAAGATCAACCCCGACGAGTACCTGGCCGGCTGCGCGGTGCGCGAGACGCTGGAGGAGACCGCCGTCGACGTCCGGCTGGGGATGCCGCTGGACCGGATCAGCTACCCGGTGGGCGGCGGTACCAAGACGGTCTCCTACTGGCGCGCCCGCGCCCTCAAGGAAGGCAGCCTCAAGCCGAACAACGAGATCGACAGCGTCCTGTGGCTGCCGGCTTCGCACGCCTTGCGCAAGGTCACGTACGCCGACGAACGCCCACTGATCCAGCAGGCTGTCGAACTCCCGGACGCCACCCCGCTGGTGATCGTCCGGCACGGCAAGGCGATGCTGCGCGCGAACTGGACCGGACGGGATCAGGCCCGGCCACTGGACGAGCGCGGCCGGCGGCAGAGCCGGCTGCTGGTGCCGCTGCTGGAAGCCTTCGGGGTGGGCAAGTTGACCTCTTCCACCTCGCTGCGCTGCCTGCGGACCCTTGAGCCGCACGCCAGGACCCACCGGCTCGACGTCGAGGGCTGGACCACGCTCACTGAGGAGCAGGCCGGGAAGAACCCGAAGGCGGTCACCACGCTGATGAAGCGGCTGGCCGTACAGGCCGCCGACTCGAGGGTCCCGATGGCGATCTGCGGGCACCGGCCGGTGCTGGCGCTGATGCTGGAGGCGATCGGGGTGCCTTTCCGTCCACTCCGCCCCGGAGCCGCCCTGGTGGCCCACCTCGGACCTAGCGCCGAAGTGCTGTCCGTGGAGGTCCACAAGCCCCGGATCTGATCCCCCAAACGCAAAGGCCGCCGATTGGTGCAGAAGCCGCCGATCCAGCGGCGGCTTCTGCACCAACTGGCGGCTTCTGGCTGGGCGGCGAGAGCCGGGTGGTCGGTGGGTCAGGCCCTTGGCGGCGCGGTGCTCTCCCGGACGATCAGCTCCGGCGGCAGCACCAGGTGCTGGGTGTGCGGGCGGCCGGTCTCGATCAGCTGCACCAGCAGCTCGACCGAGCGCTGGCCGATCTCGTCGAAGTCCTGCCGGATGGTGGTGAGGCCCGGGCTGAAGAAGGCCGCCTCGGGGAAGTCGTCGAAGCCGACGAGGCTGACGTCCTCCGGGCAACGCAGGCCGAGCTCGTGCATGGCGTGGAGCGTGCCGAGGGCCATCGAGTCGTTGCCGGCGAAGATCGCCGTGACATCGGGATTCTTGAGGAGCTCGATGGCCGCAACGTAACCCGATTCGGCCGACCAGTCCCCGCGAAACACCGGGGGCACGTCGGCGCCGGCATCGGTCAGTGCCTCCTGCCAACCAAGGACGCGTTCGACGCCCTCGTACCAGAGGATCGGACCGGCGATGTGCCAGACAGTCCGGTGGCCGAGGCCCAGCAGGTGCCTCGTGGCCAGCTGGGCGCCGAGCCGCTGGTCGACGCTCACCACCGGGTAGTCGCCAGGGGTCCCGGCGTGGATGGCCACCATCGGCGGCAGATCCGCCGGGCCGCCGTTGCGGGGCACTTCGGAGATCAGCGGTTGCAGCAGGATCACGCCGTCCGAGGACCGCGACCGCAGCAGGTTTGCGCCCTGCGCCACCGCGGTCCGGTCGGGATCGTTCAGGTGGGCGATCGTCACGGTGTAGCCACGGTCGCGGGCGGCACCCTCGATGCCGCGCAGTGCTGCCCTCGGCCCGTAGAGGGTCGTGTCGACGGTCAGCACCCCGATGCTGCGGGAACGACCGCTGGCCAGACCCCTGGCCATCATGTTGGGGCGGTAGTCGAGCGACTTCATCGCCACCAGCACCCGCTCGCGGGTGTCCGCGGCCACCTTGGCGTGCCCGTTGATGACCCGCGACACGGTCATCGTGGAAACCCCGGCCAACCTGGCGACGTCGGTGAGCGTCGGCGCCCGATACCCGGCAACGCCCCCACCAATGACGTCGTTCATGAGTGTTAGCGTATTACACGCTCGCCCGGGTTGTGCCGTTACGGAACCAGCGCCGCGTTCAATCGGCTGAAGGGCGCCCGCTGACGGTCAGCCGAAGCGCCCGGAGATGTAGTCCTCGGTTCGCTGGTCCTTCGGGTTCTCGAAGATCACCTCGGTGCGGTCGTACTCGACCAGGAGGCCGGTGCGGTCGCCGGTCTCTGCCGACGGCAGGGCTGTGAAGAATGCCGTGCGGTCGGCTACCCGGGCCGCCTGCTGCATGTTGTGGGTGACGATGATGATCGCGTACTGCTCGCGCAACTGCCCCATCAGGTCTTCGATCTTCATGGTGGCGATCGGGTCAAGGGCCGAGCAGGGCTCGTCCATCAGGATCACCTCCGGCTGCACGGCGATCGTCCGCGCGATGCAGAGTCGCTGCTGCTGACCGCCGGAGAGCCCGAAGGCTGACTGCTTCAGCTTGTCCTTCACCTCGTCCCACAGAGCCGCATCCCGCAGTGATTTCTCCACCAGCTCGTCCATGTTGTCGACCTTCATCCCGCTGACCTTCGGCCCGTAGGCGATGTTGTCGTAGATGGATTTCGGGAACGGGTTGGGCTTCTGGAAGACCATCCCGATCCGCCGCCGGACCTCGATCGCGTCCACCGACCGGTCGTAGATGTTCTGCCCGTGGTAGTCGATGGTCCCTTCGATTCGAGAGCCGGGGATCAGGTCGTTCATCCGGTTCAGGGAACGCAGCAGGGTCGACTTGCCGCAGCCGGACGGTCCGATCAGCGCTGTGATCTCGCGGTCGGCGAACTCAAGGCTGACATCGGTGACGGCCCGGAAGGCACCGTAGTAGATGCTCACGTCCGAGCAGGAGATCACCGGGGTCGGGAACTCGGCCAGGTCACGGTGCACGTCGACACCGGCGGTGAAAGGGCGGCTCATGGAGGTTCCTGTTCTCACCAGCGCTGCTGGAAGTGGTTGCGGATGTAGATGGCCAGGGAGTTCATCGCCATCAGGAGCACCAGCAAGACGATGCTGGCAGCCGCTGCGGTGATGTGGAAGCCCGCCTGGGGCCGGGAACTCCAGTTGAAGATCTGGATCGGCAGCGTGGTGTACCCACTGAGCAGGCCGTTCGGGTCGAACCTGAGGAAGACCAGACCGCCCAGCAGCAGCAGTGGCGCCGCCTCACCCAGAGCCCGGGAGAGGGCGAGGATCGAGCCGGTGGCGATGCCCGGCACGGCGGCCGGCAGGGTTTGTCGCATCGCCGTCTGCAGCTGGGTGGCGCCGAGCGCGAGGGAGCCGTGCCGGATTTCGATCGGCACCGCCCGCAGCGCCTCCCGGGTGGAGATGATGATCACCGGCAGGATCAGCAGGCCCAGAGCGGTGGCGCCGACAATGACCAGGTTCTTGTTGGCCACTCCGAGCATGGCCACCAGCGAAAGGGTCAGCAGGCCGTAGACAATGGCCGGCACGGCAGCGAGGTTCTGCACGTTGAGTTCCACGAACCGGTTGAACCAGTTGCGGGAGTCGGCGAACTCCTCGAGGTGGACGGCCGCAGCCACCCCGAGGGGGATGGCCATGATGGCGGTCGTTGCGACCACCCACATCGAGCCAAGGATCGCCGGACGGGCCCCGGCAACAGTCGGGTCAGGTCCCGGATAGTTGGTCAACAGACCGGCGTCCAGCCGCGGAAGGCCGGTGATCACGGTCTGGGTGATCAGCACGACCAGGAACACCACGGCAATGGCAAGGCAGAGCCAAAGGGCGATCATGAAGGCCATCGCGCTGGGGCTGTCCTCCCCCCCGCGGGCATGGCCGAGACGGCGGGTGCTGACGGCAGCTGTGGTCATCAGTAGGCCTCCCGGAACTTGCGGACGAGCAGGATGGAGATCCAGTTCATGATCAGGGTGATCACGAACAGCAGCAGTCCGACTGCGAACAGCGTGTCGTAGCCGAGCGAGCCGACCCGGGAGTCACCGAGGGCGGCGTTGGCGATGAAGCCGGTCATCGTCAGGCCCTGCTCCAGCGGCCCGGTGACCATTCGGGCCTGGCTGCCGGCGGCGATGGCCACGATCATGGTCTCGCCAACGGCCCGGGAGACTCCGAGGATGAAAGCGGCGACGACCCCGGAAAGGGCGGCAGGGAAGACCACCCGGAGGGTGGTCTGCATGCGGTTGGCGCCGAGAGCTGCCGAGCCCTGGCGAAGGGCGTTCGGCACCGCCGACAACGCGTCCTCCGAGACCGAGGCGATGGTCGGTACGATCATGATCCCCATCACCAGGCCGGCGGCGAGCACGCTGAACGCGCCGGTCTCCAGGTTCAGCCAGCCGCGCAGGACGGTGGCCTGGATGAAGGTCAGCGCGAACAGGCCGTAGACGACGGTGGGGATGCCGGCCAGGATCTCCAGCACCGGCTTCAGGACCTGGCGCACCCGCCACGGGGCGTACTCCGACAGGTAGATGGCTGCCCCGAGACCCAGCGGTACGGCGGTCAGCAGTGCGATGGCCGTCGTCCACAGGGTTGCGGTGACCAGCGGCAGCACCCCGAAGCTTGCGTTGGCGAACCTCGGCGCCCATCGGGTACCGAACAGGAAGTCAGCGACCGGGACCTGGACGAAGAACTCGATCGATGGGATCAGCAGGGCGATGACGATGCCGACGGTGATCAGGATCGAGATCCACGCCGCGCCCTTCATCACCCACCGGAGGGTGGTTTCGGCGGGCCTTGAACGGGCCTTCAGGAATCCCGCGGGAAGGTCGCGCCGGGCGGCGCGACCTTCCGCTTCGAGAGTCGTCATGTCGGACGAGGGTACCGTCACGAGCTCACTTGATGCTGGCGAGCTCATCGGTGGCGGTCTTCTTCTGCTCGTCGGTCAGCGGCACGAAGCCGGCCGCCTTGCTGGTGGCATCGGAGTTCTCGACGAAGTAGTCGACGAAGCTCTTGACCTCGGCCTTCTTGTAGGACTCGTTCGCGACGTAGATGAACAGGGGCCGGGACAGTGGGGTGTACTCGCCGCTCTGCACGGTCTCAACCGAAGCGGTGACGCAACCCTTGCCGCCGTCGATCTGGGCAGCGACCAGCTTGTCCGCGTTCTCCTCGGCGTAGGAGAGGCCGAAGTAGCCAACAGCACCCTTCTCACCGGCCACCCCCTGGACGGTGATGTTGTCGTCCTCGGACGGCGAGAAGTCGGTGCGGCTGGCACCCTCTTCGCCGTTGATCGCATCGGTGAAGTAGTCGAAGGTGCCCGAGTCGGTGCCGGCCCCGAACAGGGTCAGCTTCTCGTCCGGGTAGGACGGGTCGACCTGGTTCCAGTTCATGACCTTGCCCTCGGACTCCGGGGCCCACATGGTCTTGAGCTGCGCAACCGTCATGCACTTGGCCCAGGTGTTCTCCGGGTTGATCACAACGGAGAGGCCATCGTTGGCGATCACGATCTCGGTGAACGTGATGCCGGCTGCTTCACAGGCCTGCTTCTCTTCGTCCTTGATCGGCCGGGAGGCGTTGGAGATGTCAGTCTCGCCGGCACAGAACTTCTTGAAGCCGCCGCCGGTGCCTGAGGTGGCCACGGTCACCCGGATGCCCGGCTCGACGCTGGCGAAGGCCGAGGCAGCAGCTTCGGCGAGAGGTGCAACGGTTGACGAGCCGTCGAGATTGACTGTGCCGCCGGCCGAACCGGAAGCTGCGGTCCCGGAACCTGCGGGTGCTGGGGATGCGGGCTGCCCGCCGCATGCGGAGAGCGTCAACGCTGCGGCAAGGGTGGCAATGCCCACCAGGGGGATGGAACGTGAGTTCACTTTTTCTTCCTCCTCAAAGTCCCGTCCAGTTGCCTGGGTCGGGCGACGCACGGCGCGTCGTTGACCTAATCGAAGAGCACCCCCATGAACGGTTGGTGAACGCCACTGGTCGCAGCGCTGAACCTGACCGCAACGCGCGCAGCCGCCTGGCGGCCGCCGGGCTCACTCTCGGACCGGGCCAGGGCAGGAGCGCAAAGGTCGCTCGCCTAGAATGCAGCCGTGAGCAACCCAGGATGGTACCCGGATCCGGGCGGTCAGCCCGGGCTTTACCGCTACTGGACGGGCACAGCCTGGACTGCGGCCGTCACACCCAACCCGCAGGCGACACCGCCGCCTTCCGGTCCGGTTGGTGGGCCCCAAGGTGGCCCGCAGGTGGGTCAGGGCTACCCGCAGGGGGGCTACGCACCGCAGTCCCGCAGGCGGGCAGCGGGTTGGTGGCTGGCCGGCGGGGCCGCGCTGGTGGCGATCGGCGTGCTGGTCTGGTTCATCGCCCAGGGCCTCGGCGGGATACTGCCGGCGGTGCCCGACCCCGGCAACGGCACGGCTTCGGCCAACATCTGCCCGAAGCCCGACACCTCCGCGTCCGCGACCGCGCCGACCCAGCACAATGACGGCCGGGTGCACGGCGGCAAGATCTCCTACCCAAAGCTGGGTTCACCGTGGGGCGAAGTGGGTGGCGACAACCGGGTCCCCTTCGGCCGGGACGTGGCCAGCCAGATCGTGGTGCAGGAGGAGAACTACAACGGTCTCGGCAGCAGTTGGGTTTCCTCGGTCCTGATCGGCGAATTGGTGGCCGGGGACGGTTTCTTCAGCCCAAGGGAGGGCTCCGAGATCGTGATGAAGTGCGTCGTCGGCGAGTTCTACGGCGATGCGGTGGTGGACCGCCGGGACGTGGACTCCAAGGCGATGACGGTCGACGGGCATGACGCCTGGCTGCTGGAGAGCCACCTGACCTTCGACATCCCGAACCTGAAGACCAAGGGCGAGACCGCGATCGTGGTGATCGTCGACACCGGCGCGGAATCGTCATCGCTGTACTACGCGTCCATCCCGGACACCGCCGACCCGCAGTTGTTGGCCGACGCGCGCGAGTTGCTGCCGAAGCTCACCGTCGACGGCTGATCCTCGCGGTTCGTTCCTCACCGCTCGTCAGGACTCCTCCCTTTCCAGCGCTTCGCGCTGGGGCGGTCGTCGTCTAGCTGCAGTCGTAGATCCCGACCCGGCTCTTCAGCAGCAGGACGCGGGCAGCCGATTCGGTGACCCGGTCGGCGAAGTGCGCGTCGGCCTTCGCCTTGCGGAGCACCCCCCGCACCATGGCGTCGGTGAGTGCAGGGCTGGCGTTGATCGCCAGATCCCCACCAGCGGCGAGGAAGCGCACCACCCGGTCGGACGCCGAGACCCCGCGCAGCGACACGGCGGCGCCGAGGTCGTCGCTGATCACCACTCCCGCATAGCCCCAGCCACGCAGCAGCCCGATCACCTTCGACGAGAAGACCGCCTGCCGGGCGCGATCGATTCTGGGGTAGGTGGCCGAGGAGACCATCACGGCTGCGACTCCGCCATCCGCGGCCGCCCGGAACGGCTTAAGGGAGGCACTGCCGGCCCTCGTCACCCGATCCACGACATCCGCCGTGTGATCGGTGTTGCCGGTCACCTCGCCCAAGCCTGGGAAGTGCTTAACCGCTGCGGCGACACCCGCGTCCTGCAACCCCTCGATCACCGCACCGGTCTTGGCTGTCACCTCTTCGGGGTCAGCGCCGTAGCCCCGGCCGAGCCGGCCGATCGGGGCGTTGGTGCGCTTCTTGGCCGCGGGCACGACGTCGGCCACCGGGGCGAGGTCCAGCAGGACGCCGGCTTTGGCCAAAGCCTCGCCCCAGGCCTGCGCTGCCGCAAGGAGCTCATCGTCTGGAAGCTTCGCCTGCCTGGCTGCGGAGGGGATCCGGCTGAAGCCGCTACCCTTCAGCCGCTGCACCAGCCCGCCCTCCTGGTCGGCGGCCACCAGCATCGCCGCCTTCGGGTTGATGTCGGCGAGTTCGCCGGTGAGGTCTCCGGTGGCCCGCACCCCGCCGGTCTGAGCACCGAGCAGCACGGTCGAACCGATCTGGTTGGCTGTGATGGCGCGGCGCTCCGCAGCGTCGAGGCCACCTTCAACGCCAACCATGACCAACTGGCCGACCCGAGCCTTCAGACTGAGGCCGGCTGCCTCGTCCAGGCAGGGGTTCACCGGGAGCGCCGGGGTAGGGGTGCCGGCGGACCCGGTGGGCGTGGCGCTGACGACCGGTGTCGTCGAAGTGGTGGACGGGGCGGGCAGCGTCGTCGGTGGCCCAATTGCGGTGCAGGCCGTGACAGCCATCAGCAGGCAGCAGCCGACTGAGGTGGCGAGACGGGCGGCAGCTCCCATGATCAGTCGAGTTCGACGGCCAACAGGGCGTTCTCGATCACTTCCGCGAGCGCGGGGTGGATCCAGTGCTGGCCCCTTGCCATGGTCGTGACGTCGATCCCGGCGGTCATGGCCTGCACGAGTGGCTGGATCAGGTTGGCTGCGTCCGGCCCGATGATGTGGGCCCCGAGCAGCTGCCCGGTGCCGGGATCCGCGATCACCTTTGCGAAGTGGTCGGTGTCCTCCATCGCCCAACCGTAGGCGACCGAGCCGTAGTCACAGAGCCCGACGGCGTGCCGGAGCCCCAGGTCGCGGCACTCCTGCTCGGTGCGGCCGACGCTGGCGACCTGCGGGCCGCTGAACACTGCCTGCGGCACGAACCGGTGGTCACTGGCGACGAGCTCTTCCGGATGCAGCAGGTTGTGCCGGACCACCCTTGCCTCGTGGTTGGCCATGTGCTTGAGCTGCCACTGGGAGCTCACGTCGCCAAGGGCCCAGATGCCATCGGCGGTGGTGCGCTGGTACTCGTCGACACGGATCAGCCCGCGTTCGTCGACGTCCACGCCGGTGGCGGCGAGGTCGAGCGTGTCGGAGTTCGGGATCCGGCCGGTGGCGAGCAACAGGTGTTCGGCCTCGAAGTAGTACTCGATGCCGTCGTTGTCGGTGGTGCCGACCTCGACCCGGCCGCCGGAGTCCTCAACCGAGGCAAGCTGCTGGCCGAGCCGAAGGACGATCCGGCGGCTGATCAGGTCGGTGAAGCGGCGCGAGATCGCCTCGTCGGAGTTGCGCAGCAATTCCTGCCCGCGGTGCAGGACGGTGACCTGGGTGCCGTAGGCGGCGAAGATGTGGGCGAACTCTGCAGCCACCAGCCCGCCGCCGACGATGATCAGCGACTTCGGCAAGGCTGGCAGCCGCATGATCGTGTCCGAGGTGTGCACGCGTCCGGCCACTGCCGGGTCGTCGATGCCGGGAACATCGGGGATCCGCGGCCTCGACCCGGCGGCGATCACGATCCGGTCGGCACTCAACTGCTCGTCGCCGACGGCGAGGACCTTTGGTGCGATGAACTTCGCCGGTTCGCGGTAAAGGGCAACGTTGCTGCTGTCGCGCCGGTACGCCTCGCCACTGGCAACGATCGGGTCGATCCGGCCGAAGATCCGGTCACGGACGGCTCCCCAGCGGACGCTGACCGCGCCCACATCGACGCCCAGCGCAGCTGCATGCCGCGCGGACTCGGCCACGTCTGCTGGATGGGCGAACATCTTCGTCGGGATGCAGCCGACGTTCAGGCAGGTGCCACCGAACCATTCCTGGCCGTCGACCATGGCCACCTGCCAGTCGTCGAAGCGCTTGTCGATGATCGAGTTCCCGCTGCCGGAGCCGATGACACACAGGTCGAAGTGCCGCATGCCCCGATTGTTCCACGCACCCGGCCCTGGCCGACGCTCCCCGCGTCCACCACCCACGACCGACAGGCGCCTGGTCGGAGTCACCTCGGGATGCCGGAGTACGAATGCAGACCGGAGACCAGCAGATTGACGCCGATGAAGTTGAACCAGAAGCTGGCCAGGCCGACGATGGCGACGATCGCCGCGCGGCGACCCTTCCAGCCGACCGTCACCCGGGCGTGCAGGTAGCCGGCGTAGATGATCCAGGTGACCAGTGACCAGGTTTCCTTCGGGTCCCAGCCCCAGAATCGGCCCCAGGCGTACTGGGCCCAGATGGCACCGGCTGCGACCGTGAACGTCCACAGCGGGAAGGCGAAGGCAAGGAAGCGGTAACTGATCCGGTCGAGGACCTCAGCGGACGGGATCCGGGCGAGGTAGCCGCCGACGGTACCCCGCTCCTCGTCCCGGGAGCGGATCAGGTAGAGGATCGCAGCGATGCCGCCGATGTTGAACGCAGCCCCGCTGGCAGCCGCGGCGATGATGTGGATGTTGAACCAGACCGAGTGCAGGGCCGGCGCCAGTTCGGAGATGTCGACCAGGAACACGGTTACGGCCACCCCCTGGCCGATGGTGAGCAGCAGCGTGACTGGAAGGCCGAGCCAGCGCATCCCGAACTTCCAGGCCAGCACCAGGTAGGCAAGGACCGCGATCGCCAGCGAGGTGGTCACGAACTCGTACATGTTGCCCCAGGGCGTGCGGCCGGCGGCCACGCCGCGGAGCACGACGCCCAGCACGTGGGTCACGGCAGCGAGAACCGTGATGGCCAGCCCAACCCGGCCGAGAAGCTCGATCCGGGGGTTGATGGGCGGCTTCACTGCGGTCGGGGCCGGCGCCGGCTCGGGCGCCGTGCTCCCGGCACTGACCAGCTCCCCGACCGGGGTCTGGACGTGGGGCGTGCGCGCACTGGCCCATTCCGCGGCGTGGCTCGACATGGCCAGCAGGTACAGCACGGCCGAGGTGACCATGGCCAGGCTGGAGTAGTAGGCGATCACTGCTGCTCCTCGTCTTCGGTGTCGGCCAGCGTAGCGCCGAGGCCACAGGCCGCCGCCAGTGCGGCCACCTCAGCGGTTAGACCGCCGCGGCCGTCGACGCGGTCGAGCCCGGCCATCGAGACCATGGAACCGGTGCCTGCGCCTTCGGCTGGCCGCACCCGGACGAAGAGCCGCCGCGGGCGCACCGCCAGCGAGACCGACATCCCGAGCACGGCCAGCAGCACCGAGCAGAGCACCAGCCAGCCACCGGGGGTGTTCGAGATCTGGAGCTTGGTCCAGCGCTGCCAGCCGTCGAAACTGATCGAGCCGCGGCCGTCCGGCAACCGGTAGCCGGTGCCGATGGTCAGGCCGGCCCGGACCGGGTCGCCGTTGGCAAGGGTGAGCTGGGTGAGTCCGGTCTTGTCAAGGAAGTACACGTTCTCCGGCTTTCCGGTCTCGGCCTTCGGCGGCCCGGTCCAGACGTTCAGCAGCAGTCGGGGATTCACCGGATCCGGGAACACCGAGACCATGCCGTCCGCCCCGGACGCGGCCGCGGTTGGCAGGAAGACCCCTTCGAAGGCCAGCCGCTCCGGCCGGGCGTCGGGGACCTTGATCACGCCGTCGGAGCGGAAGTTGGTGTCCTGCGGCAGGAACACCACCGGCCCGGAGAACGCCACCTGTCCCTTGCCGTCGCGGACGGTGACGACCGGGGCGTAGCCGTGGCCAAGCAGGTGCACGCTGTTCCCGCCGACCGACAACGGCGAGTTGACCTCGAGCTGCTGGCGGCTCGGCTGGCCGCCGGGCTCGGTCACCTCGACCACCGCCTTGAACTCCCTGGCCGCCCCCCGCTGCTCCGCAGCGGTCTCGAAGCGGACGTTGAACTCGTCCAGGCGCAAGGTGAACGGCGCCAGCTGGGACGGGTTGAACCCGGCCCCGGATCCGAGCTCGTCGTACTGGGTGAGGGTGTTGGAGAAGGCCTGACCCACCACAACGATCGCCGTGCCCTTGAAGCTGAACAGCGAGCCCCACGCCAGCCCGATCAGGGTCAGCACGAGGCAGATGTGGAAGACCAGGTTGCCGGTCTCGCGCAGGTAGCCACGTTCGGCGGAGATGCTGTCGCCAGCCCGCCGCACCCGGTAGCGCCGTGCGCCAAGGTGGGCCTCGGCGGCGTCCAGCACGTTCCCGGGCCCTGAGGGCACAACGCCGGCGATGTGCCCGGGCAGCTTGTCGAGCTTGCCCGGCGGGGGTGCGGGCTGCGCGCGCAGCGCCTTCAGGTAGGTGGCGGTGCGGGGCAGGATGCAGCCGATCAGCGAGATGAACAGCAGCAGGTAGATGGCGGCGAACCAGACCGAGCCGAACACGTCGAAGAAGCCGAGCCGGTCCAGCCACGGCGCCCAGCCCGGGTTGGCGGCAAGGTAGTCGCTCGACCCCGATCGGGTCGGTGGGCCGTTGCGGCAGGAACGATCCGGGGATGGCCGCGATCCCGAGCACCAGCAGCAGGATCAGCGCTGTGCGCATCGAGGTGAGCGTCGCCCAGGCGAACCGCAGCCAGCTGACCACCTCGCGCAGCATCAGATCACCACCGTGAAGCTGCCGACCCAACCCCGCAGGCCGGCCATCAGGGTCTCCCACCAACCGGTGACCAGGAGCAGCCCGACGATCATCATGGCCACGCCGCCGGCCACCTGGATGCCGCGGTGGTGCCGCTTCACCCACTCCAGGGTTCCGGCCAGCCGACCGAACGCGAGTCCGGCGAAGATGAACGGCAGGCCCAGCCCAACCGCGTAGGCGAAGGCCAGCACAGCGCCGCGGGCAGCGGTGGCCTCGTTGAGGGCAAGGGACAGCACCACCGAGAGGGCCGGGCCGATGCACGGCGTCCAGCCGAGGCCGAAGACCACACCAAGCAGCGGGGACGCTGCCAGGCCGAGCCGGGGGCTTAGGTTCAGCCGCAGGCTCCCCTGTCCCAGCGGTAGCCAGCCGGTGAAGACCAGGCCGAGCACGATGCTGAGCACTCCGGCGGCGATCGTCAGCGGACGCTGCCAGGACACCAGCGCTGCACCGACCGACCCGGCCAGCGCGCCGGAGGCTACGAAGACCGCGGCGAACCCCGCAACGAATCCGAGGGTGCCGAGCAGGACCCGGCTGCGACCGGCCCGCCCGGCGGTGATCTCTGCGGCCCCAAGGCCGGTGGCGTAGGACAGGTAGCCGGGCAGCAGCGGCAGCACGCAGGGCGAGAAGAACGAGACCAGCCCGGCCAGCACCGCCACCGGCAGGGCCAGCAGCACCGAGCCGCCGACCGCTTCCCGCACCCAGTCGGCGAAGGTTGCCGCGATCACTTGCCCGCCGCCAGATCCTCGATCACGTCGACCAGTGTGGTCTCGGTGACTTCACCGATGATCCGGGCAGCCACCCGTCCCTGCGGGTCGACCAGCAGCGTGCTCGGGATGGCGCTGGCCGGTAGCTGGCCGGAGAACTTCAACAGCAGCGCGCCGTCCGGGTCGTACAGGTTCACGTAAGGCACTTCGAAGGCCCGGACGAACGCCCGGGGAGCCGCCTTGTCCAGGTCGCGGGTGTTCACCCCGACGAAGACAGCCCGGTCGGTGGTGCGGCGGCTGGCCGCCACCAGCGTCGGGGCCTCGGCCCGGCACGGTGCGCACCAGGATCCCCAGACGTTGTAGACGACCACCTTGCCGGTGGCCGAGTCGCTGCGCCAGGTGCCGCCGTCAAGGGTCGCGCCCTCGAGCGCCGGCGCTGCCGGACGCTGGTCGGCCGGCAGCACGGTGAGGGTGCCGTCGCCGGCAACGAAGCCCTCGGTTCCGGTGGGACCCGAGCCACAGCCGACCAGCAGGGCGGCCAGGACCAGGCAGGCGAGCTTCCGCATCACGCTCCCGGGCGGAACTTCTTGGACTTGACGGGCACCAGGTCAGCGCAGGGTTCGGTGTAGTCGACCCGCATCAGGTGGGTGCCGGAATAGGTGAAGGTGGTGACGCTGGCGAGCCGGGTCTGGCGGCGGCGGGGGTCGTGCACGAGCGAGCGACCTTCGGCCCAGGAACGCGCCATCCAGATCGGCAGCTCGTGGGAGAGCACGAGGGCCTCGCCACCGACGGCGTGGGAGGCTGCGTCGGCCAGTGCTGCCCGCATCCGGGCGACGATCGAGGTGTAGGGCTCCCCCCAGGACGGTCGCAGCGGATTGCGCATCGCCCACCAGCTGGAGGGCCGCAGCAGGATCTCGTTGCTCTTGCCGAAGCTTCGGCCCTCGAAGACGTTGGCGGCCTCGACCACCCGGTCGTCGATTTGCACCTCGAGTTCAGGATGGGCGGCGGCGATCGGCGCCATGGTCTCCTGCGCCCGCTGCAACGGCGAGCTGACCAGGTGGACCAGGGGGGCTTCGGCGAAGTGCTCCCCGAGCCGCTGCGCCATCTGCCGACCCAGGTCGGAGAGGCCGTAGCCGGGGGTACGGCCGTACAGCACGCCGTCCGGGTTGTGCACCTGACCGTGCCGAACCAGGTGGACGACACTGTGTTCCATCCGACTCCTCGCCTCGCTTGTCGCCCCAACAATACGCAGCGAGGCCCGGCCGGCTCATCCAGCCGGCGTCAGCGGCGGACGAACGGCTGCTGGAGCTCGGTCACCCAGGCGTCCGGGTCGTCCATCGGGGTCTCCAGGTAGATCTCCCGGCACGGGTCTGAAGGATCGGCGTCGTTCGCTTCCAGCCAGCTGGCCATAGCCTGCCACGACCCCCCGATGGTCGCCATGGAACCCAGGTGGACGAGGGTGACCGCCTCGGTCACCGCCGGCAGCTCGCCGATCAGGAAGCCGTCGGCCGGCTCACCGGCGTAGCCGAAGCCGGCATGGCAATCCATGCCGTCGGCTGTGACGACGTAGTAGCTGATCCCAACCCTGGGCTCGCCCCCAGCGGCGTCGATCGCCGCTGCCACTTCCCCGAACAGCTGACCGATCCGCTGCCCGATCTCCTCCTGCGTGGCAGCGGTGAATGACCGCTCCGCCACCCTCATCGCTGGCAACGACTTCACCACGAACTCGCGTTCTGACATGTGCTTCTCTCCTTCGATAAGGCGGAGCCTCGCCTCGACGGCGGCCAGCCGGTCGGCGGTGTTCCGCAATTGGTCGGCGAGTTCGGCCTGCCGCAGCCGCAACATGCCCTGCAGTTCCTCGAACGAGAGGTCCGCCTCGAGCAGGCGGCCAACCGCGTCCAGGCTGAAGCCGAGGTCCTTGAGGGCCACGATCCGGTTCAGCCGGGCGAGTTGGCCGGCGGAGTAGTTGCGGTAGTTGGTCCACGGATCTACCTGGGCCGGCACCAGCAGGCCCAACTCGTCGTAGTTGCGCAGCATCCGGACCGAAACCTGGCCCAGCCGGGCGAAGTCTCCGATCCTCAACATGACTCCTTTGTCATGCCTCCCCCGGTGTCAGGGTCAAGTCCTTGCCGCAAGTGCGGCCGTGAGCGCCGCGGCGTCGACCTGCCAGAGGGCATGCCGGACGCCGTCGACAAAGGTCACCGGGACGTGATCGCTGTACTCGACCCGAAGGGCCGGGTCGCTGTCCACGTCCACGGTTGTCCAGGTGTCACCGGTCCCGGCGCAGACCGCGCCGACGGTCGCGATGGCGTCCGCACACAGGTGGCAGCCGTCGCGAACCAGCAGTACCACCCGGGCTCGATCCATCCCTGAATCCAGCGGTGAGGCGTCTACTTGCCGGCGCGGCGACGCTGAATGCGCGTCTTCTTGAGCAGCTTGCGGTGCTTCTTCTTCGCCATCCGCTTGCGACGCTTCTTGATGACCGAACCCACTGGCAGACCTCTCGAATACCACCCGACGGGGCGGCAAGTTGCTGGTTCGGGCTGGAATCAACCCGAAGGGACGCGGCTGGTCAACCCAGCCAGGCATGAGAATCTTACTGACCCCGGGACGCTGGGCGAAATCAGCCGGCGTTGTAGAAGGACTCGCGCAGGTAGGCGCTGACCGCGTGCTCGGGTACCCGGAAGTTGCGTCCGAAGCGGACGGCCTCCAGATCACCGGCGTGAATCAGGCGATAGACCGACATCCGGGACACCCGCAGTGCAGCGGCGACTTCCGCAACCTTCAAGAATCGCACTGCACCTAACGGCGTCACCGGGTCGTTCATCTGCTCCAGCCCCCTCCACTGCGCCGCCCGGGTGGCGACCGCTCGCCCCACACTAGTGGCCTGCGGAGCAGGAAGGGACATCCTGGGACGAAGATGTCAACCAGCCACGCCGTGGACATCCAGGACCGCTCGCCACCCGGTAGCGGCGGGGACACCCGGCCTCAGGCCGTGCCCGACGGCTCCACCGGGGGAAGCACTCGGGTGGAGATCAGCCTGGCGTACCAGTGCGCCGAGTCCTTCCAGGTCCTGGCCAGGGTGTCGAAGTCCACCCGAATGATCCCGAACCGCTTCGAGTAGCCCCAGGCCCATTCGAAGTTGTCCAGCAGCGACCAGAGGAAGTAGCCACGGACATCAGCCCCGGCCGACATCGCGGCCGCGACGGCTGCGATGTGTTCGTGCGCGTAGGCCGTCCGGGCGGTGTCGCGGATCCGGCCATCGGGCGTCCACCTCGTCGGCGAAGGCAGCCCCGTTCTCTGTGACCACCAGCGGTAGCCCCGGGTACCGCCGGTGCAGGTCGAGCAGGAGCCAGGTGAGGCCTTCGGGCGCGATGTTCCAGCCCATCTCGGTGTAGGGGCCCGGTTCCTTGACGAAGGCAACCCGATCGGCGCCCACCCAGGGGGAGGCAGCAGACTCGCGGTGGCCGGAGTTGTCGGACACCGCATCACCCTCTGCAGCGTGCCGAACCATGGTGGTGGCGTAGTAGTTCACGCCGAGGGCTGCCAGGGGTTGCCTGATCAGGGCCAGGTCGCCCGGCTGTACGAATGACCAGTCGGTGACGCCGGCGGTGTCGGCGAGAAGGTCGGCCGGGTAGTCGCCTTCGATCAGCGGCCCGGTGAAGGCGCGGTTCGCGACCGCGTCGATCTGGCGGACGGCGTCGAGGTCGGCCGCATTTCCCGGATCCGCCGCGCGGAGAACATGCAGGTTGAGCGTGATCGACACCCGGGTGCGCTCGCCCAACACCTCCCGGATGGCTGCTGAGCCCAGCCCGTGGGCGAGGTTGAGGTGATGGACGGCCCGCAGTGCGGCCAACGGCTCGGTGCGGCCGGGGGCATGCACGCCGGAGGCGTAGCCCAGATACGCCGAGCACCACGGCTCGTTCAGCGTGGTCCAGGTGTGCACCCGGTCACCGAGAGCTTCGGCCATCAGCCGGGCGTACTCGGCGAACGCGAGCGCGGTTGCCCGTTCGGCCCAGCCGCCGGCGTCCTCCAGTTCCTGCGGGAGGTCCCAGTGGTACAGCGTCACCCAGGCCTCGACTCCGGCTTCGGCCAGCGCGTCGAGCAGGTCACGGTAGAACCGGACACCGGCTTCGTTCAGGGGCCCGGACCCACCGGGCTGCACCCTCGGCCAGGAGATCGAGAACCGGTAGGCGTCCAGTCCGAGAGCCCGGATGTGTTCGATGTCCTCCTGCCAGCGGTGGTAGTGGTCACAGGCCACATCGCCGGTTTCGCCGTAGACGGTGGCACCGGGGGTGTGGCTGTAGGTGTCCCAGATCGAGGGCCCGCGGCCGTCCTCGGCCGCAGCCCCCTCGATCTGGTAGGCGGCGGTGGCCGAGCCGAACCGGAAGCCGGGATCGAACCTGACCTCACTCACCGGTCAACTCCAGGCTGATCGTGCCCGGCCCGGCGGCATCGCCGGCCAGGCGCGTCCCGGCGACCGCAACCGACCAGCCGGCGGGGGCGTCGGCGCTCGTGACGGTGATCACAGCACCCTGGCGGCGCACGTGGAACGAAGCCGGCTCGCCGGTCCCGCCGGGCACGTGGACGGTGCGCTGGTAGCCGTCAGGAAGTTCGAACAGCTGAAGGGTGACCCCCTCGGCCCAGGCGTACTCCGGGGTGTCGTCCACAGCGCCAACGGGAAGCACCGTGCCGGGACGGACGTAGACGCCGAGGGACTCGAAGCCATAGCAGCGGGTGGTCCAGCCCGGGCCGCTGGCAACGGAGCCGTCCAGCAAGTGGGTCCACCGGCCAGCCGGCAGGTAGGTCTCGGCGACGCCGTCGGCGCGGAAGACCGGCGAGACGCAGAGTGCGTCGCCCAGCATGAACTGGGTGTCGACGGTGTAGCCGCCACGGTCCTCGGGGAACTCGAGCACCATCGGCCGCATCATCGCGATGCCCTCGCCGCTGGCCTGCTCGGCCAGGCCGGCCAGGTAGGGCATCAGCGACAGCTTCAGCCGGGTGAAGCGGCGCGTGACCTCGACCGCCTCCTCGTCGAAGGCCCAAGGCACCCGGACGGAGTCCGACCCGTGCAGCCGGGAATGGGACGAGAGCAGGCCGAAGGCAAGCCAGCGCTTGAACACGCCGGAGTCCGGGGTGCCCTCGAAGCCGCCGATGTCATGACTCCAGTAGCCGAAGCCGGAAAGGGCCAGCGAGAGACCGCCGCGCAGGGATTCGGCCATGGAGGCGTAGGTCGAGTCGCAGTCGCCGCCCCAGTGCACTGGATACTGCTGCCCGCCGGCCGTAGCCGAGCGCGCGAACAGCACGGCCTCGCCCTCCCCCCGCTCTGCCACCAGCAGGTCGTGGACGCACTTGTTGTAGAGGTGGGCGTAGTAGTTGTGCATCTTCTGTGGGTCGGAGCCGTCGTGCCAGACCACGTCGGATGCCGGGACCCGCTCCCCGAAGTCGGTCTTGAAGGCGTCGACGCCCTGGCCGAGCAGCACCTTCAGCTTGCTCTGGAACCAGCTGGTCGCCTCTGGATTGGTGAAGTCGACCAGCCCCATCCCCGCCTGCCAGCGGTCCCACTGCCAGACATCGCCGGCCGTGGTGCGCAGCAGGTAGCCCTTGGCGGCACCCTCGGCGAACAGAGCCGACCGTTGGGCGATGTAGGGGTTGATCCAGGCACAGATCCGCAGGCCCTTCGCCTTCAGCCGGGACAGCATCCCGACCGGGTCGGGGAAGGTCCGGGGATCCCACTCGAAGTCGCACCACTGGTACTCGCGCATCCAGAAGCAGTCGAAGTGGAACACCGAAAGCGGCAGGCGCCGCTCGGCCATGCCGTCGATGAAGCCCGAGACGGTCTGTTCGTCGTAGCTGGTCGTGAAGGAGGTGGTCAGCCACAGGCCGAACGACCACGCCGGGATGCGTGCGGGCCGTCCGGTGAGCGCGGTGTAGCGGGTCAGTACGTCCTTCGGTGTCGGGCCGGCGATGACGTGGTAGGTCAGGGCCGATCCGGGGACGGAGAACTGCACCCGGGTGTTCACTTCGGACCCGACCTCATAGGAGACCCGCTCGGGGTGGTCGGTGAAGACCCCGTAGCCGCGGCTGGTGAGGTAGAACGGGATGTTCTTGTAGGCCTGTTCGCTGGAGGTACCGCCATCCTCGTTCCAGATGTCGACGACCTGGCCGTTCTTGGTGAAGGCGCCGAATCGCTCCCCCAGGCCGTAGATGAGTTCGCCAGGTTCGAGGGTGAGCTGCTCGTGGACGTACTCGGAGCCGTCCCGGTGCACCATGGCTGCGACGGACTTGCCCAGCGATGAGGTCAGGACCCGGCCACCGGAGATGAAGTCTGCCCGCCAGGCGCCCTGCCGGGGCACCCGAACCTCCAGTTCGCCGGACCGCAGCACCCCTTCGTCCTCGGTGAGGTCGACCTCGGGCACGAAGCCCGCCGCGCGATGCAGGAAGAAGGCCGGTCCGACCTGCAGCCTGCCGGCGTGGTGGACGATCCGGGCGGTGATGATCCCAGGGGCAGGCGACGAGTAGGTGATGGCCAGCATCGGGCGGTTCAACATGTCGCCGCGCCTGCGGATCCGGGCGGTCGGCGCGTAGACCGTCAGCGTCCCGGCCTCGCGGTCCATCCGGACGTCGTCAACCTCGACGGCATACAGCGGGGTGTACTCGGGACGGACGGCCCAGTACCCATCGGTGAACTTCATGGCAGGTTCGATTCAGTTGGTGGTGGTCGGGTCGGTTACACGGGTTCGGGCGGTCACTTCACCGAGCCGGCCGTGACGCCGCGGGTGAGGGTCCGCTGGAAGATCAGGAAGAAGACCAGCGCCGGGAGCAGCGAGACCAGCGCGCCGGCGTTCGTTGTGGGCGCATCCATCATCCGGTCACCCTGCAGCGAGGCCAGGGCGATCGGCACGGTCTGGGTGGCGTTTGAGGTGAGCATGACGAGGGGGATGAAGAACTCGTTCCAGGTCCAGATGAAGAAGAAGACCATCAGCACCCCGAGCGTCGGGCGCAGGATCGGGAACACCACCGACCAGAGGATGCGGAACCTGCCGGCGCCATCGAGGGCTGCGGCCTCGAGAAGCTCGACCGGGAAGGTGCCGAGTACGGAGGAAAGCAGATAGATCCCGAAGGCGGACTGGATCACGGTGAAGATGATGATCACCGACCACTGCGAGTTCGAAAGGCCGGCAGCGTTGGCCATCGTGAACAGCGGGTAGATGATCGCTTCCTGCGGCAGCATGTTGGCGATCAGGAACACCGCGACGAGCCACACCCGGCCCTTGATCCGGCCGATGCCGATCGCGTAGGCGGTGACCAGCGACAGCAGGGTGCCGAACACGGCCACCAGAGTTGAGATGAGGATCGAGTTGAACAGCTTCAGCGGGAAGTTGGTTCGGGTCCAGAAGTTCACCAGGCCGGTGGTGTAGAACTCGGTCGGGAAGCTCAGCGGCCCGTTCTGGGAGTAGTCGGCGGCCGACTTGAAGGCGTTCATCGCCATGATCACGAACGGCGCGAGCATCATCAGGGCGAAGAGGACGGCCAGCGCCAGGACGAACCAGCGGCCAACACCGCGGTGCAGCCGGGCATCCACCTTGCTCACGGGCAGGCTGGCCGGTTTCTGGACAACCCCTACGGTCGTGGTGACGGCGGACATCAGCGTCCCTCCTGTTCGCGGCGCTCGGCCCGGCCCTGGAACGTGAGGATCACGCCGGCGACGAGGATGATGACAATGGTCAGGACGGTGGCTACGGCTGCGCCGTAGCCGACCTTGGACTTGTCGAAGAAGTTGAGGAACGAGTAGTAGCTGGGCACCAGTGTCGTGCCCTCCGGGCCACCGCGGGTCAGGACGTAGATCGGGGCGAAGACCTTCAGCGCAGCGACGGTGCAGGTGAGGGCGACCACGAAGGTCTCCGGCTTGATCTGGGGCAGCGTGATCGCGCGGAGCCGCGCCCACCAGCCGGCGCCGTCGAGTTCCGCGGCTTCATAGAGCTCCGGGTCGACCCGCTGCAGGGCTGCCATGAAGATCACCACCGGGTAGCCGATCTGCACCCAGATCAGCACGAGCATCACGCTCGGCATGGCCAGTTGCGGGTTGCCCAGCCAGTCGGGTGGGTCAGCGACGCCGAGGTTGGTCAGAATGACGTTCACGGCGCCGTCCTGGGCGTTCAGGATCCAGTTCCACACCACGCCCGCCACTGCCACCGGCAGGATCTGCGGCAGGTAGTAGGTCGCCCGCAGCACCGAGGCGACCCTCGGGCCGAAGCGGCGGCCGAGGTAATCGAACAACACCGCCGCCAGCACGAGGCCGACCAGCGCCGGGACGATCACCATCGCCGTGACCATCGAGAACGAGTTGCGGAACGACGTCCAGAAGGCTTCGTCGGTCAGCAGGTCGGCGTAGTTGCCCAGGCCGTACCAGCGCATCGGCGCCAGACCGCCCCGCCACTTGAACAGGCTGTAGTACACGTTCATCACCAGCGGGTAGCCGATGATCACCGCAAAGGCGAGGACGCCGGGGATCAGGTAGGGCAGGTAGGGAACCCAGGTCGCCCTTCGCCGCCTCGTCGCGGATAACTGGGTGGATGCCATGGTGGCCTTCCTCGGACTGGAGTGACGGGCGGACCGGTGGGGCGGGGGTCGCCCCACCGGGGGTGCGGGTTGGGCGAGAGAGCGCCCAACCCGACCGGGTCAGCCGTTGAGCAGGTCGTCCTTGCCCTCGGCGTAGGCCTTGCCGAGGCCATCCAGGGTCGCCGGGACGTCCTTGTTGCCGTTGGCGAGCGCCTGCAACTGGGCCACGATCACGTCGTAGTAGCCCGGCACCGGCCAGTCGGGGTAGAACGCCAGGCCGTCCTGGTCGAGCACCGACTTGAAGTTGGTCGTGATCTCCTTCACCTTCTCGTCTGTGATGACGGAGGTGTCGCCGGCCACCGGCAGGCCACCCTTCTCGGCCAGCACGTTCTGCACCTCGGGGCTGAGGGTGATGTCGATGAACTCCTTGGCCAGTTCCGGCGACTTCGCCTTGGTCGGGACGACCCAGATGTTGCCGGAGGAGCCGGGGTGCAGCTTGTTGCCGGGGAAGGTGAACATACCCCAGTCGGCCTTCATCTCGGTGGCGAGGCGACCGAACCACCAGGAGCCGGAGACCATCATCGGGTACTTGCCCTTGATGAAGGCGACCCCCATGTCCTCGGCCTTCAGCGCGGCCACCTTCTTGTCGATGTAGCCCTTGTTGATCCAGTCCTGCAGGGCGGTCGTGCCGGCGGTGAGCTGCGGGCCCTTGAAGTCGACCTCGCTGGCGAACAGCTGGTAGGCGTCGACGAAGGAGCGATCGGCGTTGGCGAGAACGAGCTCGTACCACAGCTGGCCAAGTGGGTACTCGGCACCGGCGGTGGCCAGCGGGGTGACACCCTCGCCCTTGAAGGTGTCCATGACCGTTTCGAACTCGGCGAGCGTGGTCGGCACCTGGAGGTTGTACTTGGCGAAGAGGTCCTTGTTGTAGTAGACCCCGACGAACTCGCCGTAGTTGGGCACGCCGTACCACTCGCCCGAGCCCATCAGGCCCTGCTCGTTGTACTTGGCGGTGGTGGCGAGGGAGCCGGCGAGCTTGCCTTCCCAGCCGTACTGCTCCGCGGCTTCGGTCAGCGGGGAGATCAGGCCCTGGGCCGCGAGCTGACCAGCTGTTGCGTTGCCCTTGTTGTACTCCATCACGTCGGGCACCGAGTCGCCGGTGAGCACGATCTTGGCGTTCTTCTGGATCTGTTCGAAGGTCTGGGCCTCCTCCGTGACGGTCACGTCAGGGTGCTTGGCCTTGAAGATCTCGACGGCCTTGGCCCAGGCCTGGCCCATCGCCGATTCATCGCTCTCGTAGTCCCAGATGGTCAGGGTTCTTGGCTCGGTGGCGCTGCCTGAGCCGCCGGCTGTCGGGGCGGTGTCGGCGCCACCGGAGCAGGCCGTCATCACAAGTGTCAGTGACGCCGCGGCTGCGACGAGCACCAAACCGGTTCTGCGCTTCATTGCGTGTCCTTTCGGGGTAAGTGCCGGGGTTCCGGCGGTCACGGACGCTGCAGTGCTTCGTCCGGTTCGGTCCGGGCTGGACCGACACTCAGCCCCTGCTCGAAGACGCAGGGAATGAGGAGATTGGGTACGGCCAGCCGGCTGTCCTCCAGCTGGCTGACCAGCCGGTCGACCGCAAGGCGGCCCAGTTCTGCACCCGGGGAGTGCATGGTGGTCAGTTGCGGATTGCTCAGGGTGCCCACCCCGGGGGAGGAGACGATGCCCATCACCGAGACGTCGCCGGGGATCGTCAGGCCCCTGCGCTGCAACTCGGCGAAGACGCCGAAGGTGGCCAGTTCGTTCATGGTGACCACCGCCGTGAGGTCAGGGTCCGCAGCCAGCAGCTCGGCCGTCACCCGGCGGCCGTCGAGCGGAGAGTCCGAGCAGGTTCTGGCCAGCGGCTCAAGGCCCCGCACGGACATCAGCCGGTCGAAGGCCGCGGCCACCCGAACGGTCGGGCCGTAGCCGGCTTCGAGGCTTTCCTTGGAGTGGTTCACGAAGGCTATCCGGCGGTGGCCGAGGCCGACCAGGTGGTCGATCGTGGCGGCGACCGTGGCCTCGAAGTCGATGTCGACGCTGTTGCGCGAGCTGACGTCACGGGTCCGGCCGATCATCGTGTAGGGGATCCCGGCCGCCTCGAGCACGTCGATTCGCTCGTCGTCCAGCAATACCTCCATGACCAGCACCCCGTCGGCGGTGCCCTGTCGAACGAGGTTCCGCACCTGTTGGGACTCCTCGGCCCGGAACGGCCAGAGAACGAGCTGGTAGCCCAGCTCGCGGGCACGTTCGGCGGAAGCGCGGACAAATTCCCCGCCAGTCCCGCCAAGCCCACGATCGACCTCCGGGTAGATCATCGCGATCACCTTGCTGCGCCGGGCCGCAAGCGAGCGGGCCATCGCGTTCGGGTGGTAGCCGAGCAGCTTCATCGAGGCCAGCACTCGCTCACGTGTCTCCGAACTGATCGGCCGGCTGCCTGAAAGGGCGTAGGAGACCGTGGACACGGAGACCCCTGCGTGTCGAGCGACATCGGCGATGGTTGGCATCGTCCTCACTTCCTCGGAGGATCATCGAAGCGCTTAGTCGAAGCGCTTCGATGACATTAGGTTGCCCTCTCCAACAAATCTTTGTCAAGGGGTAGCCGCATCACGATCAGGTGGCGCTGCCGGGAATCCGGCAGTTCCTGTCGGGTATCCGGCCGGGGTGGCGCTCGACAACTTCGCTGATCGGCGGCAGCCTGACGGGGTGCGGATCGACCTGAACGCCGACCTGGCGAGTCCCTTGGCCCCTGGCCCACCGGCGACGATGCGGCCCTGCTCGAGGTGGTCACCAGCGCGAATGTGGCGTGCGGCTTCCACGCCGGCGATCCGCAGACGATGGCCCGGACGGTGGCCATGGCCGCCGAGCGCGGAGTGGCCGTCGGCGCCCACATCAGCTACCGCGACCGGGAGGGCTTCGGCCGCCGGTTCGTCGACGTCCCGCTTGTCGAGCTGCGCGCCGAGACCGCCTACCAGTTGGGGGCGCTGGCCGCGGCCTGAGCCGCGAGAACCGCCGGGTAGTCAGGCGATCGCATTGCGCCAGGCGAACGGGCCCAGGTGCCGCACCCGCTCCGTGGCCACGGCCACGGCCCGTTGCAGGGCGGGGACGCGGTCCAGGCCGGAGGCCAGGGCGTGGCAGTACGCACCGTGCAGCACGTCCCCGGCGCCCACGGTGTCGACCGCTGGCACCGGCTCCGGAAGGATCGACCCGGCACCTTCTGCCGTCCACCAGTCGAGGGCTTCGCTGCCGTGGCTGACGGCGACGAGCCGGGGACCGAGCGCAAGCAGCCCGCGCGGCGCCGACCCGGCCGGGTGGACGTAGTCCGCCGAGCAGATCAGGTCGGTGGCGAAGCCGAGGATGTCGTCGAAGACCGGCTTGTGCGACCCGGCGTCGACCACAACCGGGATCCCGGCAGCCGCGAGGGCCGCGGAGCGGGTCAGCGCCGGGTGGTGACCGTCAACCAGAACCACGTCAACTCCGGAGAGGTCCGGCCCGGCGATCTTGCCGAACACTGGTGCGTGCCCCGAACCACTGACCACCGACCGGTCGCCGGTGGCCGATTCCAGGATGACAGTTGAGGCCGCCAGCTCGAAGCCCGGTGGGGCGGCATCGACCACCTCAACGCCGGCGCCGGCCAGGTCGGCAGCCACCAGCGTTGCAGCGGGCGACTTCCCCAGCGCTGTCCACAGCCGTGCCCGCCCGCCCAACGCTGCGAAGGTGATCGCGGCGACAGCTGCCGGCCCGCCCGCGGCCAGCCAGGTCTGCCCGGCCGTGGTCTTCTGGTTGGTGCCTGGCAGCCGCTGGACGAGCTGCACCACGTCCAGCGTGGCCAGCCCGACGAACAGGCCCGCCACGTTCACGTCAGCCCAGCCGCGTCGAGGGCGACCACGCACAGCACAGCACCGCCGGGCACCTCCATGATGGTCTTGCCCGGGCGTACTGCCCGCGGCCGGGCGCCGAGGTCGGCCAACCTGGCGACTTCAGCTCCGAGGTCGTCGGTGACCACGTGCAGGTGGGCCGTTACCTCCGTTGCCAGCGAGGCCGGCTGGAACCTGAGGTCCAGCGGGCAGCTCCCGGCCGCACGCAGTGCGGTCTCCGGATCGTCCACCCGGCGCCACGATCCGCCGAGCAGGCTCTCGAAGAAGGCCACCTCCGCGGCGTAATGCTTTCGAGGCACGTCGAGGCAGAACCGGCTCACCCGGCTGCGATGCCCTGACGGCCAGGTGACCGGCCCGGGGACGGAGTGCGCCGGCTGCTTGACCAGGCAGAACGTGAACCCGCCCGGCGAGTGGAGCACGAGGTACCCGTGCGGCGACTCCTCGACCAGTCTGGCGCCGGCGGCCTCGGCCGCCGCGGCACTCGCCCAGGGGTCGGTCACGTGCACGTCCAGGTGCAGCCGGGTCGGACCGTCAACCAGCCGCTGCACCTTCAGGAACGCATCGCCAGTCGGGGGCAGCAGGGTGGCGAACTCGCCCGCTTCGCCGCGCGAAGCTGATAGCGAGTAACCGGTGCCGGCCG
Source organism: uncultured Actinomycetota bacterium (assembly GCA_963848845.1). Lineage (GTDB taxonomy): Bacteria > Actinomycetota > Actinomycetes > Propionibacteriales > Propionibacteriaceae > Propionicimonas. The sequence continues at coordinate 111,407 of CAWKFH010000004.1, read as the reverse complement.
CCCAGAAGCGCACCCCCGCGTCGAACTCGGCTGCGGGAAAGTCGAGGAATGCGGTTAGCCAGGAGGGAACCGCAACACCTGCCGGGGTCACGAAGAAGCCAGGGCCCGGCTGCGGTCCCTTGCGGCCTCCATGGCCGTCATGAACGCCGCCTTCACCCGATGGTCCTCCAGCTCGCGCAGCGCTGCGGCCGTGGTGCCACCGGGGGACGTCACCCGCTCGCGCAGGACGGTCGGGTGCAGGCCGGAATCGACGAGCAGCTTCGCCGAGCCGTACATCGTCTGCACGACGAGGGTGGTGGCGATGTCCCGCGGCAGCCCCAGCATCACTCCAGCGTCGATCATCGCCTCGACCACGAAGAACAGGTAGGCCGGGCCGGACCCGGAGATAGCCGTTACCGCGTCCTGGTACTTCTCCGGGACCGTGACCACCTTGCCAACCGCGGACAGCAGTTCGGTGACGTGCTCGAGGTGCTCAGCGGTGGCGGCAGCACCGGCGGAGATCGCAGCCATTCCCTCGTCGACCTGGGCCGGCGTGTTCGGCATCACCCGGACGACGGCTGTGCCTTCGGGCATGGCTGCTTCGATCCGGGCGGTCGACAGGCCGGCGCACAGCGAGACCACGAGCGTGCCGGGACGGATGGCCGCACCAACTTCGGGCAGCACCTCACCGGCGTCCTGTGGCTTCACCACGATCACGACGGTGTCGGCCTGGGCGGCGGCGGCGGCGGTGCCGTCGGTGTGGATGCCGTGGCGGGCCTCCAGCTCAACGAGCCGCTGGGCGTGCCGGTCGGCTGCGGTGATCTGGCCGGCTTCCCAGCCGGCGCGAATCAGCCCGGCGATCAAGGTCTCGCCCATCACCCCGGCGCCGATCACTGCCAGCCTGGTCATCGCGCTGCCACCAGTTCGGCGATCTGCACAGCGTTCAGGGCTGCACCCTTGCGCAGGTTGTCACTGGTGACGAAGAACACCAGGCCGCGACCGCCGGGCACCGACTGGTCGGAGCGGATCCGGCCGACGTAGCTCGGGTCGGTGCCGGCCGCGTCCCGCGGGTTCGGGATGTCGGTGAGCACGACACCGGGAGCGGTGGCCAGCAGTCCCGTCGCCCGGGTGACACTGATCTCCTCAGCGAACTCGGCGTGGATGCTGAGCGAGTGCCCGGTGAACACCGGCACCCGAACGCAGGTGCCGGCGACCAGCAGGTCCGGGATGTGCAGGATCTTGCGGGACTCGTGGCGCAACTTCTGCTCCTCGTCGGTCTCGAAGTTGCCGTCGTCGACCAGCGAGCCGGCCAACGGCACGACGTTGAAGGCGATCGGCTTCGCATAGGGCGCAGGGTCGCCGGCCGGCACGGCCGAGCCGTCCAGCGCGAGCCGGGCCGGGTCAGTGGCCGCGGCGACCTGGTCGGCCAGCGCCCGCACGCCCTTCCCCCCGGATCCGGAGACCGCCTGGTAGGTGGCGACGACGAGCCTGGTGAGCCCGGCAGCGTCGTGCAGTGGCTTCAGCACGGGCATCGCTGCCATCGTGGTGCAGTTCGGGTTGGCGATGATGCCCTTGGGCGGATTGGCCGCATCCTCCGGGTTCACCTCGGAGACCACGAGTGGCACCTCCGGGTCCTTGCGCCAGGCCGACGAGTTGTCGATCACGATCGCGCCGGCAGCGGCCACCTTTGGGGCGAACTCGCGCGACATGCCGGCGCCGGCCGAGAACAGCGCCAGGTCGAGCCCGGCGAAGTCGGCGGTGGCGGTGTCCTCGACCACCACCTGGCCGCCGGCCCACGGCAGGGTCGTGCCCGCAGAGCGGGCCGAGGAGAAGAACCGGATCTGGTCAACGGGGAATCCACGCTCGGCGAGCAGCGTCCGCATAACGCTGCCGACCTGACCGGTGGCCCCAAACACTCCAACACGCATAGGCAGAAGCCTAACCGAGAGCCCCCACCCGGTCCCGTCCGCCCCACCGGGGCTGGATGCGGGCTTCAGAGCCAGTCGACCAGCGGCGCGAGCAGCGCGTAGCCGATGAAGGCCACCAGGTCGAGGATCACGTGCGCGACCACCAGCGGGCCCACCCGTTTGAACTTCAGGTAGGCCAACCCGAAGACCAGCCCCATCACCAGGTTCCCGACGAAGCCGCCGAACCCCTGGTAGAGGTGGTAACCGCCGCGGACCACGGCGCTGGAGACCAGCACCACCCACACCGGCCAGTTGAGCTGTCGGCCCCGGGTGAACCAGAAGCCGATCATCAACACTTCCTCCAGCACCCCGTTCGTCACGGCTGCCCCGACCAGCACCGGCACGGTCCACCAGTTCTCCGCCAGATTCGCCGGGGAGACGTTGGTGTTGAAGCCGAACGCGAGGGCTGCGAAGTATAGGGCGAGTCCTGGGATGCCGATGCCTGCGGCCAGGCCGAAGCCCCAGCCGATGTCGAAGACCGGACGACGCAGGTCGAAGCCGATCCGGCGCCGGTCCCTGGTGAGCTGCAGCAGGTAGAGGGCGAGCAGCGCCGGCACCACCGGGAACACGAGGCCTGCCACCTGGTAGGCCAGGTCGAGCCATGGCCGGTCCGGCACCACCGAGTTGTTCATCGAGGTGGTCTGCTGGTTCAGCGGGACGTTTCGGGTCAGTTTCTCGATGATCGAGAGGATCGAGTACACCGCCGACTGGCCAAGCGATACCCCGAGCACCAGCAACAGTTCGATACCGGGACGGGAGCGGGTCACGCCCGGGAGCGCAGCCACCGGCGCGGGCGTGGCCATCAGCGGGGCTGCCCGACAGCAGCCGAAAGGTGGTGGCGGACGAAGTTCAGGCTGACGGCGAGCGCGTTGCTGCGCTCGACCCGGGAAAGCCCCCTGGTCTGCACCTCGACCACCACATGCCCCGAGTACCCGCCGCTGACCAGCTCGGCGAGGACCCCCGCTGCGTCCTGGTCGCCCTGGCCGGGCAGCAGGTGCTGGTCGACCGCGCCTGCGGTCCCGTCGGTCAGGTGGACGTGCCGGAGGCGCTCCCCCCAGTCCCGGACCAGTGCCACCGAGGACTGCCGGGCGGTTGCGGCATGGGAGAGGTCGAGGGTGAGGTTGTCGCAGTCCAGCATGGACGGGTCCCAGCTGGGGGCGTACGCCCGGACCTCGCCGCCGCCCGGGCCGCGCCATGGATACATGTTCTCGATCGCGAAGGCCAGTCCGGTGGTCTGCTCGAGTCGACGGATGCCCTCGGTGAACCCGGCGGCGTACCCGCGCTGCCACCGGAACGGCGGGTGCACCACCACGACGTCGGCCCCGAGCTGGTGGGCTGCCATCGCCGTCCGGTCGAGCTTCTCCCACGGGTCCGGTCCCCACACCCGCTGGGTGAGCAGGAGCGTCGGCGCGTGCACGGCCAGCACCGGCACCTCGTGGTAGTCGGCCAGTCGTTCCACGGCGTCCACGTCGGCGGAGGCCGGGTCGATGCCGACCATCAGTTCGATGCCGTCGTAGCCCAGCTTCCGGGCGAGGGCGAAGCCGGCGGCGGTCGACTCCGGGTAGACCGATGAGGTCGACAACGCGACCCTTGGAGCGACGGCTGGCACTTGCGGCACCAGACCATCGTAGGTGACCGGCAGGTGGCGCCGGCCGTCGGGAAGCCCGGGTCAATCCCCGATTCGCTTCGCAACGGGCAGAACGACACAATGGCTGCATGCATGTCGATCATCTGACCTTCGCGGTGGGATCGGCTGGCCTGTTGGCCGAGTCCGAGCGGCTTGGTGACCTGCTGGGCGAGCGGTTCCGCGACGGCGGGTTCCACCCCCGCTTCGGCACCCGCAACCACATCCTGCCTCTGGCTGACGACCGCTACATCGAGGTCGTCGAGGTTCTTGAGCACCCGGCAGCGGACAAGGCGGCGTTCGGCCAGGCCGTCCGCGCCCGCTCCGAGATGGGCGGCGGCTGGATGGGCTGGGTGGTCTCGGTTGATGACCTCACCCCCTTCGAGCAGCGCCTCAACCGGGAGTCCGTGCATGGTTCCCGCCACTTCCCCGACGGCCGCCTCCTTGAGTGGGAGCAGCTGGGCGTCAAGGGCCTGCTGGCTGACCCGCAACTGCCGTACTTCCTGAAGTGGGACTCCGATCCTTCGGTGCTACCCAGCGCCCTTGACGGCTCGATCGGCCTCAAGAAGATCGAGATCAGCGGTAACCGCGAACGGGTCGAGAGCTGGATGGGTGTGGCCATCGGCGAAGAGTTCGACGGTGTGCGGATCAAGTTCAGCGCCCAGAACGGCCAGCCCGGCATTCGCTCGGTCACGTTCGAGACCGCGAACGGCACTGTCCGGATCTGACCCAGCGGCCGGGAGTGTCAGGGGCGCCCCCTAGCTTGTTGGCATGGCCAAGAGTTCCGCCAATCCTTACCGCTGTGCCGAGTGTGGCTGGAGCACGCTCCGGTGGGTCGGCCGCTGCGGTGAGTGCCAGGCCTGGGGCAGTGTGGCCGAGAGCGCAGCACCGCTGGCCAGGATCACCTCTTCCGCACCGGTCCAGGCTGCGCAGCTGATCAGTGACGTCCCGCTGGACTCCGCTCGGGCGATCCCAACCCGCATTGCCGAGCTCGACCGGGTACTTGGTACCGGAATCACCCCCGGGTCGGTCGTCCTGCTTGCCGGGGAGCCCGGGGTGGGCAAGTCCACCCTGCTGTTGGAGGTGGCGAACCGTTGGGCAAGGGCCGGCCGGCGAACGCTCTACGTGACCGCCGAGGAATCGGCGGCCCAGGTCCGGCTGCGCGCCGAGCGCACCTCGGCCGTCGCGGACGGTCTCTACCTGGCTGCGGAGAACGACCTGGGCACTGTCCTTGGTCACATCGAACAGCTGGCACCCGACCTGCTGGTCCTCGACTCCGTGCAGACCGTCGCGGTTCCCGGCGATTCCGCCGCCGGCGGTGTGGCCCAGGTGAAGGAAGTCACCGCAGCCCTCGTCCGGGTGGCGAAGCTGCGCTCCATGCCGGTGATCCTGGTCGGGCATGTCACCAAGGAGGGCACGGTGGCCGGTCCGCGGACCCTGGAGCACCTGGTGGACGTGGTGCTGTCGTTCGAAGGCGATCGGCACAGCGGTTTCCGGATGCTGCGGGCGACCAAGAACCGCTTCGGCCCGGCGGATGAGGTCGGCTGCTTCGAGCTGGTCGAGACCGGCATCCGGGAGGTGGCCGACGCCAGCGGGCTGTTCACGTCCCAGCACAGCGAGCCGACCCCCGGCACCTGCCTGACCATTTCCATGGCCGGCCGGCGCCCGTTGCTAACCGAGGTGCAGGCGCTGGTCGCCCCGAGCGCCGCCCCGGTGCCGCGGCGGGTCACGCATGGTGTGGAGGGCACCCGGGTCGCGATGATCCTCGCCGTCCTGCAACGGCGAGCCGGCGTGAAGCTGCACACCCGGGAGGTCTATGTGGCCACCGTCGGCGGCGTCCGGGTGACCGATCCGGCGACCGACCTGGCCACCGCCATCGCTGTGGCCTCCGCTGCGCTCGACCGGGCGTTCAGCCTTCCGGTGGTCGCCCTCGGCGAGGTTGGCTTGTCCGGCGAGCTTCGCCGGGTGCCGGGGGTGGAGCGGCGGCTGGCCGAAGCTGCACGGCTCGGCTTCGAGGTCGCCCTGGTACCTGCCGGCGGCGGCGTCATCCGGGTGCCGGGGATGCGCGTGGTGGAGGTGGGCACCGTTTCCGCAGCACTGCAGGCCTTGCAGCTTCGCCCGAAGGAGCGGCCGGCGGCCGATCCGGACAGCCAACGGCCCCGGCTCAGCGTGGTCGAAGGCGGCTAGCTCGCCTTGGTTACCAGGAACACCTGCCGGGCCTTGAGGGTGTCGGCAAAGCTGGCGTTGGCAACGTAGGTCCCGGGCCGCAGCTGGCTCTTGGCCACCTTGCAGCCGGGCGCCGACCGGTTCACGCCCCACGGGATGCTGAACTCGTAGGCCTTCTGCGGTTTCAGGGTCTGCTTCTTGGCCGGCACCCACTTCGCGCAGTCATCCGTGCTCCAGATCCGGTCGGAGCCGCTGACCACGGTGAGGCTGAAGTTGGCCGGCTTCAGGTCGAGAACGCAGGGCTGCTGGCCGGTGTTCTTCACGGCCACCCCGAAGGTCTGCTTCCCGTTCTGCTTCACCTTCTGGAAGCCGGCCAGCTCCAGCCCTGGAATTGGTCTGGTCGCAGATCAGCGGACCGGTGGGCGTAGGCGTGGCCGAGTCAGTCGCCGAGGGCGTGCCACTGGTCACCTGCTGCGTCGGGGTGACGGACGGCGTCGCCGGGACGGCGGTCACGTTGCCGCCGTCCGGCGGGCGGAACAGCGCGAAGCCCACCACGATCAGGAGCACCAGCGCCGCCAGCAGACCCGCGCGCCGGATCCAGTAGACCCGCGTCGGTTGGGCGCCGACCGGGTGTAGCAGCGAACCCATGCGTTCAGGCTAGGTCGGATGCCCGGCTACCCGGCGTCACCACGCCGCACGGGACGCCAGCGGCGAGCGGGTACCGTTGGCGCAAGATCCTGTCCAGCCAGCCAGAGGTAGCAATGACCGACCCCTACGCCCGCCCTGCCGACGAGGCCGCCGCTGACGCCACGATCCCGCTGGTGCCCGAGGCCGGCTACGCAGCCACGGAGGAGTTCCCCTTCACCGAGGAAACGCTGGTCACCCCGACGGGAGCGGCTCCGGTCAGCCCGTGGGCCTCCGGTTCATCGCTCGATGACATCGAGCCCGGCTATGACAGCCCGTCGACCGGCTACGCGGACACCAGTCCCGCCGGGCCGACCGCCACGAACTACGCCCAGCCCGAGATCGGCCACCGGCAGACCAACTACGCCCAGACCAACTACCCCCAGCCCCAGGTCGCTCCGGTCCGGACCAACTACCCCCAGCCGCAGGTGAACTACGCCCAGGCTGCGCCCTCGCCGGGCTACGAGCAGCGGGCAGCGCAGGCCGCATTCGCCGAACCGTCCGGTCCTGCCGACGGCGTCCCGGCGCAGAACATCTACCAGGGCTACCCGAGCGCAGGCTACGGTCAGCCCGGGCCGGCCTGGCCGGCTGTGATCCGTGACCCGGTCCGCTACGACTACGGCTATTCGCAGCAGCCCGCGGCATCGGACCATCCCAACGCCGTGATCTCGCTGATCCTCGGCATCCTCGGCCTGGTGTTCTTCCAGTTGCTCAGCCCGGTGGCCTGGTACCTCGCAGCCAAGGGCCGGCGGGAGATGGCCGCCCAACCGGGCCGCTGGCGGCCCAGCGGCTCCCTTACCGCAGGCCTGGTTCTGGGCATCATCGGCACGGTACTGCTGGGATTCGTGACGATGGCTGTCATCTTCGTTGTCTTCGCAATGCTGAGCTTCTGAGTTCCTGCTCCTCGTCGAGCGATCCGCCAGCACGCAGGAGGGCCCGACCCCCATCGGGTCGGGCCCTCGTGCTGTCAGCCGGTCAGGTCAGGACGTCCGACCCAGGTCCGCGGTTGGCGAATCGGGCAGCGGCGTCTTGGGGACACCGGTGAACGAGAACGGCAGTTCCGAGCCCTCGGGGGCCACGTCGACCACGACGATCTCGCCGGGATGGATATCGGCGAACAGGATCTTCTCGGCCAGGATGTCCTCCAGGTCGCGCTGGATCGCGCGCCGCAACGGACGGGCGCCGAGCACCGGGTCGAAACCCCGCTTGGCGATCAACGACTTGGCCGCCGGAGTGAGCTCGATGCCCATGTCCCGGTCGCGCAACCGGTTCTCGATCTCGGCAACCATGAGGTCGACGATGTGCTCGATGTCCTCGGTCGACAACTGGTGGAAGACCACGATCTCGTCCACCCGGTTCAGGAATTCTGGACGGAAGTGCTGCTTGAGCTCATCCGACACCTTCGCCTTCATCTTCTCGTAGCTGCCGGCCTCATCCGAACTCTGGCTGAAGCCGAGATTCACCGACTTGGAAATGTCGCGCGTGCCGAGGTTCGTGGTCATCACGATCACGGTGTTCTTGAAGTCGACGACGCGTCCCTGGGCATCGGTGAGCCGACCCTCGTCGAGGATCTGCAGCAACGAGTTGAAGATGTCCGGGTGTGCCTTTTCGATCTCGTCGAACAGCACAACACTGAACGGCTTGCGCCGCACCTTCTCGGTGAGCTGGCCACCCTCTTCGTAACCGACATATCCCGGCGGCGAACCGAACATCCGCGAAGCCGTGTGCTTCTCGGAGTATTCGCTCATGTCGAGGGTGATCAGCGCGTTCTCGTCACCGAACAGGAATTCGGTGAGCGCCTTGGTCAACTCCGTCTTGCCGACACCGGAGGGGCCGGCGAAGATGAACGACCCGCTGGGCCGCTTGGGGTCCTTGAGGCCGGCGCGCGTGCGCCGGATGGAGCGGGAGAGCGCCTTCACCGCGTCGTGCTGGCCGATGTAGCGCCGGCCGATCTCCTCCTCCATCTTCATCAGTCGCGAGGATTCCTCCTCGGTCAGCTTGAAGACCGGGATCCCGGTGGAACTGGAAAGGACCTCGGCGATCGCCTCCTCGTCCACTTCCGCCGGCAGGTCGGAGTCGCCCAGCTTCCAGGCCTCCTCCTTCTCCGCCCTCGCGATCGTGAGCTTCCGCTCGTCGTCGCGCAGCCGGGCCGCCAGCTCGAAGTCCTGGGCGTCGATGGCGGCTTCCTTCTGCAGCCGGACGGCCGCGATCCGCTCGTCGAACTCGCGCAGGTCCGGCGGCGCCGTCATCCGGCGGATCCGCAACCGGGCACCGGCCTCGTCGATCAGGTCGATGGCCTTGTCCGGCAGGAAGCGGTCGGAGATGTACCGGTCCGCCATCTGCGCAGCAGCGGTGAGCGCGCTGTCGGTGATGGTGATCCGGTGGTGCGCCTCGTACCGGTCGCGCAGACCCCGCAGGATGTCGATGGTCAAGGCGATGGACGGCTCGGCCACCTGGATCGGCTGGAACCGTCGCTCGAGGGCTGCGTCCTTCTCGATGTACTTGCGGTACTCGTCGAGCGTGGTTGCGCCGATGGTCTGCAGCTCCCCCCGGGCCAGCATGGGCTTGAGGATGGAGGCAGCGTCGATCGCGCCCTCGGCTGCGCCCGCACCGACCAGGGTGTGGATCTCGTCGATGAACAAGACGACGTCGCCGCGCGTCTTGATCTCCTTCAGCACCTTCTTCAGGCGCTCCTCGAAATCCCCGCGATAGCGGGAACCGGCCACCAGGGCGCCCAGGTCGAGGGTGTAGATCTGCTTGTCGCGCAGGGTCTCCGGGACGTCGCCGCGGACGATGGCCTGGCTCAGCCCCTCGACGACAGCGGTCTTGCCGACGCCGGGCTCGCCGATCAGCACGGGGTTGTTCTTGGTGCGCCGGGACAGCACCGTCATCACCCGCTCGATCTCCTTCTCGCGGCCGATGACCGGATCGAGCTTGTTCTCGCGCGCCGCCTGGGTGAGGTTCCGGCCGAACTGGTCGAGGATCGTCGAGGCGGCAGAGGCCTGCCCGGTTTCCGGCGCCCCAGCGGTGGCCGCCTCCTTGCCCTGGAAGCCGGAGAGCAGCTGCAGCACCTGGTTGCGCACGCGGTTGAGGTCGGCGCCAAGCTTGATCAGCACCTGGGCGGCCACCCCTTCACCCTCGCGGATCAGGCCGAGCAGGATGTGCTCGGTGCCGATGTAGGGGTGGTTGATCTGCAGGGCCTCGCGCATCGAGAACTCAAGCACCTTCTTGGCCCGCGGGGTGAACGGGATGTGACCGGTCGGGGCCTGCTGGCCCTGGCCGATGATCTCCTCCACCTGCTCGCGCACAGCCTCCAACGAGATCCCGAGCGACTCGAGGGCCTTGGCCGCCACGCCTTCACCCTCATGGATCAGTCCCAGCAGCAGGTGCTCGGTGCCGATGTAGTTGTGGTTGAGCATGCGCGCCTCATCCTGGGCGAGGACGATGACTCGCCTGGCGCGGTCGGTGAACCGGTCGAACATGCGTGGAACTCCTTTATCAGGCTGCTGCGGGCGGGCTCAGTGGAACCGCTGGCTCCGCTCTGCTCGCCTCTTCAGCTTAGTCAACGCAGCCGGAACCCGGTCAGTTCCGATGTTCGCCCCCGGCTCAATCGAATCGAGCCGGGGGCGGAAGACAGTGCGATGACGCTGTTCAGCCGTGCGCGCGTTCGTAAGCCTCGCGAACCTCGGCCGAAACCCGCCCACGGGCCGAGACCTGCATGCCCTGGGCTGCGGCCCAAGCGCGGATGTCAGTGGCAGCGGTGCCGGTGGTCTTGCGGCGGCTGGAGCCACCGCGACGACCGGAAACGTTCCGGTCACGCTCGCCGGCAGCGATGTAGGGCGCAATTGCATCCCGGAGCTTCTTCGCGTTGTCGGCGGAGAGATCGATGGAGTAGGCGATGCCGTCCAACGAGAAGGTGATGGTCTCAGCGGCTTCGCTGCCATCGATGTCGTCGGTGTGGATCACTTGGACTCGTTTGGCCATGTCGGTCCTTTCGAATGAGTCGTCGCCCAAGGCAACGTGTATTGGCTCCCCCAATGCGAGAAGAGCATATACCCGGCGTCAGTTGCGGCAAACCTGTTGAAGTGTTTGCCCGGCATTTACGAACGCCATTGGCAACCTCGCCAAACCCGTCCGCGATGCCCGGACCGCAAAGCCCGCTCGCGACCGGCCACTTATTGGCGCCTGTGAAACCCGTAGTGCGAAGGCATGCCGATAAGCACTATTGGCACCCCGATCTTCGGAATCGTCCGAAGGCGAAGGTGTCAGGCCTGCTGGCGGCGCGCTTCCGAATCGCGGGGCGGGTTCGCCAGCGCCTGCAACTCGACCACGGTCGGAGCCCCGTCCACACCCCACATGTCGACGGCATTGCCGCGTCCGGAAACCCGGCGTGGCAAGGCCAGCACCTCGGCCTCGGCGGCCTCCTGGTGTTCGGCCAGCTGGACCAGCAGGGCGACTTTGTCGCCGCGGAGCTGGGCAGCTTCCTGGTGGAGTTCTGCGGCCTCGGCGCGCGTTGTGTTCAGTTTGCTGCGGAGCTCACCATTGCGGCTCTGCAGTACCTGGAGGAGGCGAACGTGCTGAAGCCGTTCGGCATGGAGTTTTTCCCCGGACCGCCTTGAATCGGCGGACTGTTGGGCCATCAACGTAGTTCGGGTGACCCGGACTTCGCGCCAGGCGAAGACACAGGCCAGGGCACCCCCCGCCACCGCGACAACCAGTCCCGAGCGGGTCATCCAGACCCCACCAAAACCAGCAACAACGGCGACGACGGCCGACCCGAGCAACGAGAGCCACGCGTAACGGCGCAGCGGGGAAGGATTCGCTTTTCTCGGAGTGACGGCGGTATTCACAGCCCGGAGTCTAGTTCGCGTTATCCGAACTTCCCGGAATGGTGGGCGGCGTGGCGTCCTCGTCCGGGGGACCGGGAATCCGGAGGGAACGTTCCAGAATCCCGCCCGCGACGGCCAGTGCGACGCTCGCAACCACCGCCACACCGGAGCTGATCACTCGCTCGCGCGGTAGCGCAGCGTCCTGCCGGCTCCAGAAGTAGGCGGCGATGGCGGTGTAGCCGCCGGCCAGGCCGGCGCCGGTGAGCAAGCAGGCCTTCCCGAGCACCAGCAGCGCGACGGCCCGGCGCGGTGCCATCCGCTGACGGCGGACCTGGATCGCCCGATGGGTAATTGCGGCCTGGCCACCGACGAGGGCAGCCAGCAGGGCGATCGCGAAGGTGATGGCGAGCGGCAGTTGGGGCAGCGGCGCGCCGAAGGCGTCCAGCAGCCAGAACAGCGACCAGCCGATGCCGGCACCGACGATCAGGGCGACTCCCACCGATTGCCAGCCGGTCGGTACGACGCTGCCGGAAGGTGGCTCCGCGGCCATCACTCCACCCGGAGGTCGTCGCGTCGGTGCACTCCGGAGGCGTCCAGGCCGGCGAGCAGTTCGGCCACGCGGCCGCGCCCGACGAGGACGGCTTCGGGGTCCACCTCAAGCCAGGGCAACAGCACGAAGGCGCGCTCGTGGGCGCGCGGGTGCGGCAGGGTCAGCGTCTCCCCGGCCAGCACCCGGTCGCCGACGGCGATCAGGTCCACATCGACCGTCCGTGGCCCGCCGGGAACGACCCGCACCCTGGCGTAGGCGTCTTCGATGGCCAGGGCACGCTCCAGCATCACCATTGACGGCAGGGTGGACTCGGCCACGACCACGATGTTCAGGAAGTCGGGCTGGTCGGCCAGGCCGACTGGCGTGGTCTCGTAGACCGAGGAGATGTCCGTGACCTTCAACCCCGGGGTGGCTCGCAGCGTATTGGTGGCTCCCTGCAGGTATTCGAATCGCTCGCCGAGGTTCGACCCGAGGGAGAACACCGCCACCCGCAGGGGGGCCATCCCGGAGAGGGTGTCCACGTCCAGGAAATCGCCGGTCATGGTTGGTTCCTCCTCGTGATGGTCACGGCCACGTCGGCGACCGGCACTGACAGCGGGGCCTGGGGCTTGTGCACGGTCACTTCGACCTCGGCAACCCGCTGATCGGCAAGGCAGGTCTCGCTGACCCGTTCGGCCAGGGTCTCGATCAGGTCCACCGAGCCCGACCGGGCAACCCGCGTGATCCGTTGGGCAAGGTCGGCGTAATCCACCGTCGTGGACAGGTCGTCGTCGAGCGGTCTGGGGCGGAGGCTGCAGGTGACGTCGATGACGAACAGCTGGGGCGTCACCTTCTCTTCCTCGTACACGCCGTGCCGTGCGGTCACCTGGATTCCGGTAAGCCGGACCCGGTCGGGAACCTCCATCTGCCACCTCCTGTTCTTGTCCGACCCTACCGGTCGGCCGCCTCGCCGAACCCCTTCAGAGGTGACAACCGCCCCGCCACGGCGATCGCGTCCCGGTGGGGCCGGACGGTGTGGGTACGCACCCCCCAGACCCCGGAGTGTGCCAGCAGGGTGGTGATGGCGAGGCCGGCATCGTCGCGTTCCCGCACCGGGCGGGGTCCTTCCGGGCCGGCCAGCAGCTCGCCGAGGAAGCGCTTCCTGGAAGCTCCCACCAGCAGCGGACGGCCAAGGGCTGCAAGGCTCCGCAGGTCCCTGAGCAATGCCCAGTTGTGCTCGGCGGTCTTGGCGAAGCCAAGTCCCGGGTCGAGGATGATCCGCTCGCGCGCGATGCCGGCTTCGACAGCCTCCGCCAGCCGCTGGTCGAGCTCTGCGGTGACCTCGGCGACCACATCCTCGTAGTGGGCAAGGTCGGCCATCAGCTCGGAATGACCCCGCCAGTGCATGGCGACGTAGTCGACGCCGAGTCCCGCCACTGCCGGCAGCATGTCCGGATCGGCGAGGCCGCCGGAAACGTCGTTGACCAGCACTGCTCCGACCGCAGCCGCGGCCACCGCCACGTCGGCCCGCATGGTGTCGACGGAGATCGGAACCCCGGCCGCGGCGAGCCGCTCGACGACCGGCAGCACGCGGGCGAGTTCGGTAGCGACGCTGGCCCGCTGCGCGCCAGGCCGGGTGGACTCACCGCCGACGTCGACCAGGTCGGCACCTTCGGCGAACAGGGCGAGGCCGTGGGCCACCGCCGCCTCGACGTCGAGGTACTCACCGCCGTCGGAGAAGGAGTCAGGAGTGACGTTGAGGACGCCGATCACCAGGGTGCGTTCGGGCGTGGGGAGTCTGGTCACCCCGGAAGCCTAACCATCCGGCTCCTCCCTCTGCGTCTTTCGCCCCCACCACAAACGCCGCCGCTTAGTGCAGAAGCCGGCGTTTGATCGACGGCTTCTGCGCCGAACGGCGGCTTCTGTGGTGTGCAGATCGGGTTGTGGCCAGCGGACGGTGGACGTGCGTCCAGGTCAGCCGATGATCAGGCTCATCGCCTCGGCGCGCGTGGCCGGGCTGTTCATCACGCCCCGGACGGCTGAGGTAACCGTCTTCGAGCCGGGCTTGCGGACCCCGCGCATCGTCATGCACAGGTGCTCACACTCGATGATCACCATCACGCCCTGCGGATGCAGGTGCTCGACGAGCGCGTCAGCCACCTGCGTGGTCAGCCGTTCCTGGACTTGCGGGCGCTTGGCGAAGGCGTCCACCAGCCGGGCCAGCTTCGACAGCCCCGTGATCCGTCCCTTTGCCGGTATGTAGGCGACGTGCGCCACCCCGGTGAACGGCAGCAGGTGGTGTTCGCAGGTGCTCCACACCTCGATGTCGCGCACCAGCACCATCTCGTCGTGGTCGATCTCGAAGGTCTTCGCCAGCACTTCGGCCGGGTCGGTCTCAAGGCCGGTGAACATCTCCTGGTATGCCCGGGCAACCCGCTCGGGCGTTTCCCGCAGGCCATCGCGGTCGGGATCCTCCCCGATCCCGATGAGGATCTCCCGGACGGCTGCGGCCACCCGCTCCGTGTCGACAGCCATTGCTCAGGCTTCCGGCCGGCCGTGGTCGTTCGGGTTCTGGCCCTGCTGGTTCGGCGGCTGGTTCGGCGGCTGGTTCGGCGGCTGGTTCGGCGACTGTGGCGGCAGGTAGGGCGGCCCGAAGGGGGGCAGCTGCTGCGGGTAGCCCTGCTGTGGGTACTGCGGCTGCCCGTAGGGCTGCTGCGGGTAGCCCTGCTGCGGGTACTGCGGCTGCCCGTACGGCTGCTGCGGGTAGGACTGGCCGTACGGCGGCTGGCCCGCGTACTCCGGACCCCCTGCCGGCACCGGCACCGGTACCGGGTCGAGTGGGATCACCCGCTCGGGCGGGTCCACCGGCGGGATGCTGCTCGGCTTGCGGGAGTCCGAACCGGTCCAGGCCGGACGCTTCGGCCAGCGCTGCAACGGCTCGAAGATCCGGGCCACCTGCTCCTTGTCAAGGGTCTCCTTCTCGAACAGCTGGCGGACCAGCTCGTCGAGCACGTCCCGGTTCTTCTCCAACACGTCGAATGCCTCCTGATGGGCGTTGGCCAGGAGCCTGGAGATCTCGGCGTCCACCTGCGCGGCCACAGCCTCGGAGTAGGTGCGGGCCTGGCCGCCGCCATAGCTCATGCCGACGAACGGCTCGTGGTCGCCGGAGCCGAGTTGCACCGCCCCGAGGAGTTCGCTCATGCCGAACTCGGTGACCATCGCCCGGGCCACCTTGGTTGCCTTCTCGATGTCGTTGCCGGCGCCGGTGGTCGGGTCATGGAAGACCAGTTCCTCTGCGGCGCGGCCACCCATCATGTAGGCCAGCTGGTCGAGCAACTCACCCCGGGTCTGGGAGTACTTGTCGTCGTCCGGCATCACCATCGTGTAGCCGAGCGCCCGTCCGCGCGGCAGGATCGTCACCTTCTGAACCGGGTCGGTACCCGGCATCGCCGCCGCCACGAGCGCGTGGCCGCCCTCGTGGTAGGCGGTGATCAACAGCTCGCGCTCGTTCATCACCCGGCTGCGCTTCTGCGGTCCGCCGATCACCCGGTCGATGGCCTCATCGAGCTGCGGCCTGCCGATGAAGTGCAGGTTCATCCGGGCGGTCAGCAGGGCCGCCTCATTGAGCACGTTGGCCAGGTCGGCGCCGGTGAAACCCGGGGTGCGCTTGGCGACAACGCCCAGGTCGACGTCCGGCGCCATCGGCTTGTTGGCACCGTGGACGCGGAGGATCTGCAGCCGGCCCTTCATGTCGGGCGCATCCACCGGGATCTGCCGGTCGAAGCGTCCGGGACGCAGCAGCGCCGGGTCGAGGACGTCGGGACGGTTGGTGGCAGCGATCAGCACCACGCCGCCGTGCACGTCGAAGCCGTCCATCTCGACCAGCAACTGGTTCAGCGTCTGCTCGCGCTCGTCGTGGCCGCCGCCCATGCCGGCGCCGCGGTGCCGGCCGACGGCGTCGATCTCGTCGATGAAGACGATCGCCGGGGCGGCCTCCTTCGCCTGCTCGAACAGGTCGCGCACCCGGGACGCGCCGACGCCGACGAACATCTCGACGAAGTCGGACCCGGAGATGGAGAAGAACGGCACGCCGGCCTCACCGGCCACAGCCCTTGCCAGCAGGGTCTTGCCGGTGCCGGGCGCGCCGTAGAGCAGGACGCCCTTTGGGATCTTCGCGCCGACAGCTGTGAACTTGGCAGGTTCGGAGAGGAATTCGCGGATCTCCTGAAGCTCCTCGATCGCCTCCTCGCACCCGGCCACGTCGGCGAATGTGGTCTTCGGGGTGTCCTTGCTGGCGAGCTTCGCCTTGGACTTGCCGAAACCGAGCACCCGGTTCCCGCCACCCTGGACGTTGTTGAACATGACGAAGAACAGGATTCCGATGATCAGGAACGGCAGGACGCTGAACAGGAACGTGGTCCAGAAGTTGGGCTGCGACGGCTCGCCCTTCCAGACGTCAAGGGTCCCTTCGGCGACCCGCGCGTTCAGTCGATCGACCAGCTGCTGGCTCTGGGTCTCGACCCAGGTCGACCTGTACTTGCGCGCCGGGTTCTCCTTGGTGGTCACCTTGACGGTCTGCTCACCGTCGGTGAGGATCACCTCGGCCAGCGGGGTGCTCCCGTTGACCAGGGAGACGATCTCGGAGGTCGGCTTCTCGGTGTAGCCACCGATGTTGCCGACCGCTTCAAAGATCAGCGCAATCGCGAGGAAGCCGAGCACGATCCACAGGAATGGGGATCGAAAGAACCGGTTTGGTTTCATTGCCTGCCTTCGTGAGCCGTCGCGTGCGCAACTAGCACGATACCGAAGCGGGCAACCGGAGCGGGCTTGCGCGGCTCAGCTGTAGACGTGGGGTGCCAGGATTCCGAGGTCGGTGAGGTTGCGGTACTTTCCCGCATAGTCCAGCCCGTAGCCGACGACGAACTGGTTCGGCAGGTCGAAGCCGACGTACTTCACGTCCACCTGGATCTTCATGGCGTCCGGCTTGCGGAACATGGTCATGATCGCCAGGCTCGCCGGGTTCCGGGAAGCGAGGTTCTGCATCAGGTAGGTCAGCGTGAGGCCGGTGTCGATGATGTCCTCGACCACAAGGACGTGGCGGCCCTCAAGATCGGTGGACAGGTCCTTGAGGATGCGCACCACCCCGGAGGACTGGGTGCCCATGCCGTAGGAGGAGATCGCCATCCAGTCCATCGCACAATCGATGTGCAACGCCCGGGACAGGTCGGCCATCACCATCACTGCACCGTTCAGCACCCCCACCAGCAGCGGGTTCAAGCCGCGGTAATCGCGATCGATGACAGCGGCCAACTCGGCCAGCCGGGTATCGATGTCGGACTTGGAATAGAGGACCTCGGCGAGGTCGGCGGCCATGTCAGCAGAATCCACGGGCGCAAACCTACCCCGCCCGGACGGTGCCCGGCTCCGGGTTCACCTTTGGCGGACGCGAAGGCTGCCTCCCTCGCGGACCACCTGGGCGCCGGGCACCTCGGCCCAGCGCTGCCCGTGCCAGTCGGTGACCAGCCGGCCGACGGCGGCAATTGCTGCTGCGGACAGGTCGGCGACGCCAGCGGCACGGAGCCAGTCGCGCAGCACCCTGGACAGCAGCGCCGGCGGTAACCCGGCCAGCCAGGCACAGTCGAGCCCGGACCCGTCCTGGCTGGCCAGTTCGCTGGCGGCAAGCTCGTCGAGCAGGTCGGCGTCGGCGCGGGCCAGTTCGGCCGAGCGCGCCAGCGCCAGCACAACGCCCGGACCCAGTTCGGCCTCGATCACCGGCAGCACCCGTTCGCGCACCCGCGTCCGCGTGAAGCGGGGTTCGGCGTTGTGCGGGTCATCCCACGGCTGCAGGCCGAGCTCGACACAGGCTGCCCTTGTGGTCTCGGCCCGCAGCCCGAGGAGCGGGCGCACGAAACAGTCCCGGCGTGCCGGCATGCCGGCAAGTGACCGCGTCCCGGAGCCGCGGGCGAGCCCGAGCAGGACGGTTTCTGCCTGGTCGTCGATGGTGTGGCCGAGCAGGACGACTTCGCCCGGAGCCGCGGCGGCGGCGAGGGCGGCATAGCGGGCCTGCCGGGCTGCGGCTTCAATGCCCTGCCCAGCCGGGTCGACCACGACCCCCAACACCACCGTGTCCAGGCCGAGCCCGACCAACGCGTGCTCCGCCGCGGCGGCCACCACGGCCGAGTCCGGCTGCAGGCCGTGGTCGACAACGACTGCCCGGACGGGAAGCCGGCGGCGGGCGGCGACGATTCCGGCGGCGGCAGCGAGCGCGAGGGAGTCGGGTCCGCCGGAACAGGCGACCAGCATCGGTCCGGTCGCCACCGCCTCGACCGCCTGCACCAGCTGGAGGGTGGCCGGGCCGAGTGCCCTGCGGGCCATCAGATCCGGTGCAGCCAGAGCTGCGAGTCGTGGATTTCGGCGAGCGTCGGCAGCAGCCCAGGCGCTTCGAAAGCCCGATTGAGCGTGTCGACGCCGGCTGCGGCGATCACTTGGCGGCAGAACTCGGCGCCGTCCCGGTACTGCTGCCGCTTCAGTTCGAAGCCGAGCAGGCGGCGCAGCCAGGCGCCCCAACCCTGGGAGTCGCGGCGGGCCTCGAAAGCACTGCGGATCGCCGGGTAGGTAGGGACCACCTCGATCCCCACCCGGTCCATCATCACGTCGGCGTGGCCTTCCATCAGCGACATCACCGCTGTCACCTGGTCGAAGGCCTCCTTCTGCTCGGGCGAGCCGATCAGGTCACGGATGCTGGCCGGCTTGCCATCCACCCAGCCGAAGCGCAGCTCGTCACCGTCCAGCAGCTCTCCGAAGAGCCCGAGCAGGTGCTGCCGCAGCCAGGGTGCCTGACCGAACTGGAACCGGTGGGTTTCCTCGTGGAGGCACACCCACAGCCGGAAGTCGGCTGGGGTCACGCCGAGCTGCCGCTCCACCGCCACCACGTTCGGGGCCACCAGCAGCAGTCGCGCCGGGTCGACGAACGGGTCGAACTGGCCGAGGATGCGGTTGGCGACCACCGCGAACACCGCGCCGGCCTGCGCGCCGAGTACCTTGGCCCGAGCGGCGCCCAGCGGCGACTCTTCGGCTTCGGCACTGGCCCCGGAACCAGCCAGCAGCGCCTTCGCCGATCCGGAAACGGCCGCGATCCAGCCGGCCCGATCGACGACCAGCACCGCCGACGGTGCCGGGCTGGGCATACCGGTCACCTCGGCGACCGGTGCTGTGGCCCTCGCCGCAGCGCTGCGGAGTTCGGCTACGACCTCGTCGATTTCCGTCCGGTCGAGTTCGGGTCCGGGATGAACCAGCGAGCGGCCGGTGCGGGCAGCGGTGGACCAGTCGACCGCGGGCACATGTTGCATGGCGTCCACCCTACGGCCGGTGTTGCTCAGCGACACCCGCAGCGGACCAGGGCTGCGGCCGACCGGTCCAGCCAGTTGTAAGCGGTGGTCCGGCCCCTGGCGTGGTTGGAGACGGCTGCGAAGACCAGCCGGTCGCCGTCGGCCGTGGTCAGGTAGCCAGCCAGTGCTGCGACCCCGATCAGGGTGCCGGTCTTGGCGTGGACGTTGCCCCGGCCCACCGCCTCCTGCTTGTCGTCGAAGCGGTCCTTCAGGGTGCCGGTCCGGCCGGCCACGGGCAGCCCGGACGCCACCGCAGCAAGGCGGTCGTCATCGAGCGCCAACAGGATCGCCTTCGCCAGCACCCGCGGCGTGGCCCTCGCACTGAGCGCCAGTCCACTGCCATCGACGATGCGCATGCCGTCCGCCCAGAGCCCCTTTCCGATCAGCCAGCGCTTCAGGGCGGTCGACGCTGAAGTGAAGCTCCCCTTTTCGCCGGCGGCGACCGCAAGGTGCCGCGCGATCACCTCGGCCGCCAGGTTGTCGCTGTACCTCAGCGTGCGGCGGACGACGGTAGCCAGCGGCGCCGAGTCCACGCTGGCCAGTTGGCGGCCCCCGGCCGGTGCCTTCGCCGCAGCGACCCTGGTAACCGTGATCCCGGACGCCTTCAGCCGCTTGGCGAAAGCCAGGGCTGCCGTCCGCGCTGGAGTGGCGTCGGCCTGCCAGATGTTGAAGCGGCCCTCACCGATCAGGAGTGGGCTGACCCTGGCCACCCAGCTTCGCCACGTGGACTTCCAGTGCGGGTTGAAGTCCGGTCCGCTGAACAGGGAATCGTCATACCCGAGGCGCACCCGCTTCACTCCGGATGCCGAGAGTGCCGCAGCAGTGGCCCTGGCCAACGCCTGCAACGATGCCGGCTTGGCACTCGACTTCGACTGCTTGTCGGTCAGCAGCGGATCGCCACCACCAACCAACACCACCTGCTTGCCTGCGCCGACCACCCGGGTGCTGAACCGGTGATCGGCTCCGAGGGTGTCGAGGGCGGCCAGCGAGGTGAGCACCTTCATGGTCGAGGCCGGGGCCATCGGCTCGTCCGCCCGCCTCGCTGCGAGCTTCGTCCCGTCGTCGGCCAGCACCATGATGCCGCTGGTCCCGATGCCGCTGCGGGACACCGCAGCCAGCTTTCGCGCCACGATCGAGGGTTCGGGCAGCACGCTCGCTTCAGGTGTCGGGCTCGGGGCCACCGCGCTCGCAGTGGGAACACTGGCCGAGGGGACGCTGGAAGCGGTCTGGTGGCTGGTCGGCGTTGCGCCGGCCGCTGAGCAGCCGGCCAGCAGGGCGGCTGTGAACAGACCTAGAAGCCGTCGGGCACAGCTCGACGGGTAGGGGAGCCACCTTGTTCGGTCGGCGGCTAGCGATAGGCTCGGCTCAGACATACCGATCCCATGATGACAGGTGGCCCCAGATGACTCCGACGGATCGCCCCTCCTTCGCTCGTCCGAAGATTCAGCCCAGCCTGCGTTTCGACGTCACGGTGGAGATCCCAAAGGGAACCAAGAACAAGTACGAGATGGACCACCACACCGGCCGGATCCGCCTCGACCGGACGCTGTTCACCTCCACCCAGTACCCGAACGACTACGGCTTCATCGAGGGCACCCTCGGCCAGGACGGCGACCCGCTGGACGCCATGGTTCTGGTGCCCGAGCCAACGTTCCCCGGCGCGCTGATCGAGTGCCGGGCGATCGGAATGTTCCGGATGACCGACGAGATGGGTGGCGACGACAAGGTGCTCTGCATCCCGGTCGCCGACCAGCGCCAGGGCGACGTCAAGGAACTGACCGACCTGCACAACCTGATGTTGCTGGAGATCGAGCACTTCTTCAGCGTCTACAAGGACCTCGAACCCGGCAAGTCGGTCGAGGGCGCCGTCTGGGTCGGCCACGCCGAGGCCGAGATGGAGATCCGGGCCAGCTGGAAACGCGCCCGCGGCACGTCGTACGAGAACGAGTTCACCCGGGAGTGATCCCGGGGACCTAGATGGCGACCCGGGGCGAACCGAAGGCGCACCGGCTCTACCTGATGCGCCACGCGGAAGCGGCAAGCACCGGCACCGACTGGCGCGACATCTCCCGCGAGCTGACCCCGAAGGGCCGGACGCAAGCCCGTGAGGTCGGCGAACTGCTGAGCCGGCAGCGGATCGAACTCGTGCTGTCGTCATCGGCCGCCCGGGCCCGCCAGACCACGGAGCTACTCGGGATTCGGGCACCGGTCAGGTACCTCGACCGGCTCTACAACGCCGGGTCCCGCCAGTTGATGGCCGAGTTGAGCGGGGTGCCCGACCAGGTGCGGACGGTTCTGGTGGTCGGTCACGCTCCCGGGATCCCGGCGCTGGCCGGGAACCTCGCCGACCTTCAGCACTCCAGCCCGGAAGCGCTGGCCCTGATTCGCTACAACTACCCGCCGGCCACCTGGGTTGGCCTTGAGTTCTACGACGGCTGGTCGGCACTGGCCGAGGCCAGGCTGTTCACCGCCCGCCACGCCTGAGCACGCTGCCCGGTCGCCGGGGTCGGGCGGTGTCACTCGAAGAGCGCGCGGCCCAGCCAGTCGTTGGGGGCGAAGCCGCCCGGAATCGCGAACACCGCCGAGCCGATGGCCCGCGTCCAGTCGTTGAGGGCGTCGGTCTGGTCCAGCCGGTTCTGGATCGGCACGAACTGGTTGGCGATGTTGGCCTGGAACGCAAGGAAGATCAGTCCCGCGGAGGTGACCGGCCGGCCATCGACCAGGCCAGTGGCTGTGTAGTTCAGTCCCCTGCGCAGGATGCGGCGCCCGGCGTTCTCGTCCGGGTGCGCCCGCCGGGCGTGGGCGTCAGCCGGGATGACCAGGTTGCCGGCCTGGTCGGCGGCTGCCAGGTCGAGCGCGTCGCCCTCGACCTTCCCGGTCATGGGCGCACCGGTGTCCAGCCGCCGGCCGATCACCTTCTCCTGCCGGTCACGGGTGGTGCGGTCCCAGAAATCGAGGTCCATCTCGATCCGGCGCGCGACCAGCGTGGTGCCGCCGGTGAACCAGGGCAGCGGGTCGGCTGCCCACACGGCTGCGTCCCGCTCGTCCCCGGTGGGGTTGCCGGTGCCGTCCACCTGGCCGAAGAGGTTCCTTCCGGTCACGGCTGCGCCGGTGGCGTCCGTGCCGCGCCAGGCGCCGTCCTGGACCCAGGCGGGCGCGGCGAAGGTGGCCGCGTCCCTTGCCAGTCGCCGGCTGGCGTAGTCGACGGTGGTGGCGTCATCAGCGGCGACGATGGCCACCAGGTCTCCCCCGGTCCAGCGCTCCTGAAGGCGGTCGCGCCGCATCGCCGGGATCTCCACGAAACCGTCGGGACGCTTCCGGGCGAGCCCGGGGAGGTTGAACACGCGGGGGCCGAAGCCGACCGTGACCGTGAGCGAGACGCCCGCCTGCGCGAGTTCCGGGGTCGGGTCGCCGGGAATCGGCTGTCCAGCCATCAGGGCCTGGATGTCGCCGCTCCACAGCTGGAGCAGCTTCGTGAGCGGCGCCACTTCCTGGCCGGTGAGGTTGAATGCGAGCAGCCGGGTGAACGCCGGGGTCGGCGTGACGATGCCGGCCTGGTGCGCCTCGTGCGGGGTGTACCGCTGCCGGGACACCGCTGGAGCTGTGGCTGGTGCCGGCTCAGGGACGCCGGCGCGGGCAAGGCCGGCGCCGGCCAGCGCGCCCACCCCGGCTGCGCCGGCGTAGCCGAAGAGGTGCCGGCGGCCCCAGGCCGGGCCGGGGTCGGGCGCCAGGGTCTCGGGAGCCGGTGCCTGCGGGGCAGGAGTCGCCGGAGTGGGGGTCTCCGGCACTGGCTGCTCGGAGATCACGACGAAGCGGAGGGGCTGGGCAGCGGCGAGTGGTAGTGGTCCTCTTCCTCGACGAACTCCTTGACCGGCGCCGATACCTGGAGCGTGCCACCGTCGGAGAAGTGGAGGGTGAGCGCGACCTGGTCGCCGACCGCGAACTCCTTCTTCAGCATCATCAACATGATGTGGTAGCCGCCCGGGGCCAGGTGCGCATGGCTGCCGGCCGGTACCGCGATCCCGTCCCTGGTCTCCTGCATGACCATCTTGCCGTCCTGCATCACCATCTCGTGCAGCTGCACCACGCCGGCCTCGGCGCAGTCGGCGGAGGTCAGCTTCACGTCCGCCTCGCCGGGATTGACGATCGTCATGAAGGCTGCGGTCATGCTCGCGTCCTTGGCTGCGGTGGTGGTGCGAACCCAGGCGCCTTCGACGGAGAGCTCGGCCCGGGGCACTGCCGCTGAGGGCGCGTTGGGGATCGCGCTGGCGCAACCGGCGGCGGCGCCGAGGACGATCATGGCGGTCGCGATCGCGATCAGTCTGCGCATCTTTCCACTTTCACTCAGTTCGGTACATTCTGGCCCAACAGCCGGCTCTTGGGACGTTTGCTGCGCACGCTGTTAGCTTGGCGCTGTGCGAACCGCAGAGTACCCGCGGCCAGCCGTGGTGCTGGCCCACCTGAGCGACACCCATCTGCGCCACCCGTCCGATCCGCTGGTCAGGGGGGTGGTCGATCCCCGACCCAACCTGATCGAAGCGCTGGCCGGGCTCAGCGCCCATACCCCGACTGCGCTGGTGCTCACCGGCGACCTATCCGACGACGGGACGCCGGAGTCCTATGCCGAGTTGCGCGGCCTCGTGGCGCCAGTGGCGGCGCGACTCGGCGCGATGGTGGTCTGGGGCAACGGCAACCACGATTCGCGCGCAGCGTTCCGTAGCGTCCTGCTCGACGAGTCCGCCGGAACTCCCGCCCCCGGCGGCCGGGGAACCCCGGTCCCGGAGCCTGCGGACGGTCCGATCAACCAGGTCCACTGGCTCGACGGGCTGCGCATCCTGTGGCTGGACACAACGGTGCCCGGCTCCGACCACGGCGAGGTAGCCCCGGCCTCCCTGGAGTGGCTCGCAGCCCAGCTGGCCGAACCAGCACCGGCGGGGACCATCCTCGGCATGCACCACGCACCGTTGCCCGTGGTGCAGGACCTGGCTGCCAGTTGGGAGCTGCTCGGACAACGCGCGTTGGCCGGCCTCCTTGAAGGTAGCGACGTCCGGGCGATCCTTGCCGGGCACTTCCACCAGTCGGGCTTCGGCACCTTCGCCGGCATCGGCGTTCATGCCGCTTCGTCCCTTTGCTATACCCAGGACCTGGCCACCGGGCGCGGAATCCGAGGGCAGGACGGCGCCCAGGCCTGGCAGCTGGTCTGCGTCCACGAGCACACCGTTACCTCGACGGTGGCCCCGGTCGGACGCTTCCGCGACGTCACCGAAACCCGGACAGCGCGGGAGTCGATGGCCGAGCTGGCCGCCCGCGGCGTCCGGATCAGCGAGTGATGCTCACCGCCCGCCGGTGACGTCGATGACCGCCCCGGTCACGAAACCTGCCTGCGCTGTGAGCAGGAAGACCACCACTGCCGCGACCTCGGCCGGCTGGCCGGCGCGCCCCAACGGCACTGTCGGCGCCAGCCGCTCGAGGCGTCCGGGCTCATGGATGTCATTGTCGATCAATCCCGGCCGGACCGAGACCACCCGGATCCCCTCGGCGCCGACCTCCTTCGCGAGCCCGATCGTCATCGTGTCGAGGGCGGGGTGACCCGGCCGAGCTCGGCGTCGCAGCGTTCGAACAGGCGCACCACGTCGTCCTCGACGCTCACGTCCGCCGCGACGGCGACTGACCTCCCACCGGCGGCTCGGATGCGATCCACCACTGCCTCAGCCGCGTCCCGGCCAGCGCGGTAGTTGACGCAGACCCCGTAACCGGCGGCGGCAGCCTGGACCGCACACTCGGCCCCGATCCCGCGTCCGGCCCCGGTGATCATGACGACCCGATCCATGCTTGCCCACCCTTCGCCGTCCCGGCAGCCTGTGCCCGTCGTACCAGCAATCGGGGTGGACCGCTGCGCCGGCCGTGGAGTCTGACGAAGCGCCACCATGGCTCCGCCCACCGGGCTACCGTGAGTATTGAGGGCCCGGGCCGGTCGCGTTCGATCTTGGAGCCCTGTACCCTATACCCCCAAGGGTATCTGCGATGCCGGCGAAGGCGCCGGCGGAAGGAGTCATCGATGGCTGAGGTAGTCATCCTCGGAGCGGGCGTTTCGGGGCACACAGCCGCATTGCATCTCCGGCGGATGCTGGGTCGCCAGCACCGGGTCACCGTGGTCACCCCGAACTCGAACTGGAACTGGATCCCGTCCAACATCTGGGTCGGCGTAGGCGAGATGGCCAAGTCCGAGGTCGTCTTCCCGCTGGCCCCGATCTACGCCCGAAAGGGCATCGGCTTCCGCCAGGCGAAGGCGACCGCGATCCGGCCAAAGGGCGACACCGAGGATGGGCGGGGCGTCGTGGACATCGAGTACACCTCCGCCGAGGCCGCCGGAACCACCGACCGGCTGCGCTACGACTACCTGATCAACGCCACCGGCCCGAAGCTGCGCTTCGAGGCGACCGAGGGCATGGGTCCCGACGGCTTCACCCAGAGCGTCTGCACGGCCGACCATGCGGTCGAGGCGGCCGGGAAGTTGCGTGAGGTGATCGCCGTCCTCAAGACCGGCAAGGAGCAGACGCTCGTCGTCGGCATGGGTCATGGCACCTGCACCTGCGAAGGGGCTGCGTTCGAGTACGTCTTCAACGTCGACCATGAGTTGCGGGAAGCAGGCGTCCGCGACCTGGCCAGGGTGGTCTACCTGACCAACGAGGCAGCGTTGGGCGACTTCGGCGTGGACGGCATGGTCTTCGACCAGCAGGGTTTCCAGACCACCAGCGAACTGTGGACCGGCTCGCTGTTCCGGGAGCGCGGCGTCCAGGCCATTCTCGGAGCGCACGTCTCCCGGGTCACCGAGCGCACGATCCACTACGAGACTCTCGACGGCTCCACGCACACCCTCGAGTTCGACTTCGCCATGCTCATCCCGCCCTTCGGCGGGGTTCCGCTGAAGGCCTACGACGCAGACGGCGCCGACATCACCGCCGAACTGTTCGCCCCCAGCGGTTTCATGAAGGTGGACGCCGACTACACGGCCAAGCCCTACGAGGAGTGGCGGGCAACGGACTGGCCGACCACGTACGCGGCGCCCGGCTACGACAACATCTGGGCCGTCGGGATCGCGTTCGCCCCGCCGCACCAGATCTCGCGGCCGCGGAAGTCGCCGAACGGCACGCTCATCGCGCCCTCGCCGCCGCGCACCGGCATGCCGTCGGGAGTGATGGGCAAGACCGTGGCCCTGACCATCGCCGACCGCATCAAGCACGGACCGGCGGCTGCCCAACACACCGCGTCGATGGCCCGGATGGGCGCAGCCTGTGTCGCCTCGGCCGGTGCCGGCCTCACCAGGGGATCGGCGGCGGCGATGACGATGCTTCCGGTTGTCCCCGACTACCAGCGCTACCCGACCGGACGCGACGAGCGCGAGACCCGCGGCGAGCTCGGCCTGCACGGCCACTGGGTGAAGCTGATGCTCCACTACCTGTTCATCTACAAGGCCAAGGCTCGCCTCGGCTGGCAACTGATTCCGGAGTGACCATGTCCCAGATCTCGATGCAAACACCCGCCGCCGGTGGCGACCCGATCGCCGACCTGTCCAAGGCGCCGATGCCGACCGGCAAGACCCTGAAGATGCGCCGCAGCCTGCCGTTCCAGTTCACCAGGTTCCTTGCCTTCAACGGCCGGATCATGCGAATGGTGATCAAGGGTCACCACTAGCCCCGTGCCCGCGGGTTGACTGGCCGTGACCAACCGGGTCAGGCGAGGGAGAGGAAGAGCTTCTCCAGGGCCGCAGTGTCGACTTCGCCGTCGGGGCTCTCGGTGAGGCATTGCTTGAGGCCGGTGGCGATCACGGCGAAGCCGGCCCGGTCGAGCGCCTTTGAGACCGCAGCCATCTGGGTGACGATGTCGGTGCAGTCGCGACCTTCCTCGATCATCCGGATGATGCCGCCGAGTTGACCCTGCGCCCGCTTGAGCCGCTTGAGTACTCCGGCCAACTCGTTCTGGTCAATTCGCATGACGATTCCCTCCGCGGACTTCCGGATTCCGATCATACCGGCGGGAGTATCCAGCGGGAGGGTCATGTCGTGGACTCCGCCGGTTCCTGTTCGGCGAGTTCGGCTCGGACGGCACCCATGTCGGCGGCGCGAACCGCCCCGATCAACTCCTCCAGCGCCTGGGCCGGCATGGCGCCCGGCTGGGCGTAGATGAGGATCCCCTCACGGAAGACCATCAGGGTCGGGATCGACATGATCCGGGCCGCACCGGCGAGCTCGCGCTCAGCTTCGGTGTCGACCTTGCCGAAGACCAGGTCGGGGTGGATCTCCGAGGCGGCTTCGTAGACCGGCGCGAACGTCCGGCAGGGCCCGCACCAGGCGGCCCAGAAGTCCACCAGGACGATGTCGTTGTCAGCTACCGTCTGCTCGAAGGTCGCGGCGCTCAGGTTCGTAGTGGCCATCAGGTCCCTTTCCTTATACCCCCTAGGGTATCACGCGATCAGCGCGGGAGGCTCAGCTCCACCCAGAAGACCGATCCCTGTCCCGGCACCGATTCCACACCGTACCGCCCGTTGTGGGCCGATACGATCGCCGCGACGATCGCCAAGCCCAGGCCGGAACCACGGGGGCCGCCATCGCCGGCGCGATAGAACCGGTCGAAGACCCGGGAAAGCTCGGCAGGCTGGATTCCCCGTCCGGCATCCCCCACCTGCACCCGGACGGCTGAACCACGCTGCTCGGCCGCCAGCCGGATCGGCGAACCCGCTTCGGAGTACTTCACGGCATTGGCCACGAGGGCGGTCAGCGCCTGGCGAACCCGGTCGGAATCGGCCTGGACCACGGTTTCTCCGGTTCGCCGGACGGTGACCGGTCGATCCGGGTTCCGGACCCGCAGGTCAGCCGCGAGGTCGTCAAGGATCACGCCGAGGTCCACCCGCTCCAGGGTCAAGGCGGAACCGTCACCCAGCGCGGTCAGGTCCAGCAGGTCGTCGACGATGCGGCCCATCCGGGTCGCTTCGGCATTGATCCGGCCCATCGCGTCGGCCACCTGCTCCTCGCTGGCCAGCCCGCCCTGGGCGTAGAGCGACGAATAGCCCCGCAGTGTGGTCAGCGGGGTGCGGAGCTCATGGCTGGCGTCGGCGACGAAGCGGCGCAGCTGCTCCTGGCTGGACGCGGTCGTGGCCACCATCGAGTTGAATGCCGTTCCCAGCCGGCCGGCCTCGGTGCCCGGGGCGCCCGACTCGACCTGTACCGGGCTGCGGCCCCCGGTGGCAGTGACCTGCTCGGCGGCTGCGGTCAGGTTGGCGATCGGCCGCAGGCCTAGGCGGTCCACCCAGTAGCCGGCCAGCAGGGCGACCCCGGCGACCACCAGCCACGCCAACCCGAGGGCAAGGGCCAGCCGGCGCGACTGCGCCTCGACGCCGGTCATCGACACCGCCACCACGGCGTAGCGCTCGCCGCCGAGCGGCGCCTCGACCAGCCGGACGCGCTGCGCGATACCGGCGGCTGCCGGCCGGGTGACCGGCCCGGCATCCCGCTCATTGCCGAACAGGGCTGGCACCAGGGCCGGATCGGCGTCCGGTGCCAGCACGTTCACCAGCTTTCCGTTCGCCCGGTGGATGCCGACGTAGACATCGGTCAGCAGGCCGGCGACTGCTCCGGTGCCGGCCTCAGCCCTCGCCGAGGCAGCAACCAACGCCTTGGTGTTCAGCGCCAGCCCACCCAGGCGATCATCGAGCTGGGCCACCTGGTAGCTGCGCTGGCTGAGGAAGACCGCGGTGAAGGCCAGCGCGATGATGATCAACAGGGCGGCGACGGCGATCAGGAGCCGACGGCGGAGGGTCATCAGGATTCCCGGACCGAGTAGCCGACACCGCGAACGGTGTGGATCAACCGGGCGCCTTCTGCGTCCACCTTCTTGCGGAGGCTGGAGATGAACGACTCGATGATCGCCGACTCACCCCCGAAGTCGTACTGCCAGACCTGGTCGAGGATCTGGCCGCGGGTCACCACCCGGCCCGCGTTGCTCATCAGGCAGTGCAGCAGCTTGAACTCGGTGGCCGAGAGGGTCGCCTCACGCTCACCCCGCCAGACCCGGTGGGCGTCCGCATCCAGGACCAGGTCGGCGACCTGGAGCCGGGTCGTGGCCGGGGCCGGCCCGCCGCGCCGCAGTGCCACCTGGACGCGGGCGATCAGTTCCTCCAGGGCGAAGGGCTTGACCAGGTAGTCGTCGCCACCCTCGGTGAGCCCGCGCACCCGGTCGCCGGTCGAACCACGGGCGGTAAGGAACAACACCGACGCCATGCTGCCGGTGGCCCGGAGCCGCCGCAGCACCTCGTAGCCATCGAAGTCGGGCAGCTGGATGTCGAGCACCACCACCTGGGGGTCGAGGACAGCGGCAACGGCCAGGGCGGCAGCCCCGGAGGCTGCGCACTCAACCCGGTAGCCCTGCAGCCGTAGCGCCGAGCCGACGAGGAAGGAGATGTTGTCCTCGTCGTCGACCACGAGCACTCTCGGTGCGGCACTGTCCACGCGTACAAGATGCCAGCTGCCGGGCCTCCGCGCCGACCGGACGGCACCGGCTGCCAGCAGATCTCCAGCTTTCCTTCAAGCCGGCTCCAGCCGGGAGCGCCAGATTGGGCTGTGTCAACCAGGAAGGACACCATGAAGCCAATCACGGCAACCGTCGCCGGAACCGCAGCCCTCGTGCTCGGCGGGGGATTGTACGCAGCGCAAGCGATCGCCAACCCGGCCCCGACCGCACCCACGCCGGCACCGACCACCTCGGCGAACCAGCGAGTCACCGGCCAGGCCGGCATCGGGTGGTTCTACGGCGCGCTGACCGATGTGCAGCGCGGCTGCCTGGCCGACGTCGGCGTCCACCGGCCGTCCGGGCAACTGACCGATGCCCAGCGCAAGGAATTGCGCGCATCGATCGACGCGGCCCTGGCCAAGTGCGGGGTCCAGCTCCCGGTCAGGGCCGCTGGACGCGAGCGGATCGGCTTCCGATGGGCGGCCCTGACCAGCGAGCAGCAGCAGTGCCTGGCTGACACCGAGCTCACGCGCCCGGTTGGCCGGCTGACCGCTGAACAGCGCGCGGCCGTCCGCCAGTTGAAGCTGGACGCTGCGGCAGCGTGCGGCATCGGGCGCTAGGGACGCAGGACCGCGCTACGAGAAGGACCTGGGGATGTGCGGGAGGTAGGGCTCTTCGAGACTGTGCACCTCTTCTGCACTGAGCTGGAGATCCAGGGCTGCGACGGCGTCGGCGAGGTGGTGCGGCTTGGTGGCACCGACGATCGGGGCCGTGATCACCGGGTGCTTCAACACCCAGGCGAGGGCAACCTGCGCCATCGGGACCCCGCGTGCTTCAGCGATCCGCTGGACGGCGTCAACGATCGGCGTGTCCATCTCCTGGTCGTAGCGGCGGCCAACCGGGTCGGCGTCCATGCGGGCGGTCCGTTCGCCCCACGGTCGGCAGACCCGCCCCTTGGCCAGCGGCGAGAACGGAATGGCACCCACCCCGGAGTCGGCGAGCAGTCCGAACATCTCCCGCTCCTCCTCACGCATGATCAGGTTGTACTCGTCCTGCATGGAGACGAACCGGGTCCAGCCGTGCAGGTCGGCCGCGTGCTGCAGCTTGGCGAACTGCCAGGCCCACATCGCCGAAGCACCCAGGTAGCGGGCCTTGCCGGCCTTGACCACGTCGTGGAGAGCCTCCATCGTTTCTTCGACCGGCGTGGTCGGGTCGAACCGGTGGATCTGGTACAGGTCGACATAGTCGGTGCCGAGGCGGGCGAGGCTTGCGTCGATGTTCTCCATGATCGCCTTGCGTGACAGCCCCTGGCCCCCGGGCCCGTCATGCATCCTGAAGTAGACCTTGGTGGCCACGACGATGTCCTCGCGCCGCGAGAACGTCCGGATCGCCCGGCCGACGATCTCCTCCGAGCTGCCGAAGGTGTACACGTTGGCGGTGTCCCAGAAGTTGATGCCGAGTTCGACGGCCTGGCGGAAGAACGGCTGCGCGTCGTCCTCATCCAGCGACCAC
This sequence comes from uncultured Actinomycetota bacterium, assembly GCA_963848845.1. GTDB lineage: Bacteria > Actinomycetota > Actinomycetes > Propionibacteriales > Propionibacteriaceae > Propionicimonas. The sequence continues at coordinate 80,223 of CAWKFH010000004.1, read as the reverse complement.
TGGCTGAAGCCGCGACTGCTGTCGCCGAAGCTCATGCAGCCAAGCGCGATCCGGCTGACTCTGAGCCCGGACTTGCCGAGCGGCGTGGATTCCATCAGATCTCCGCAGAGCCAGTTGGTTTCGGGTTGGTGACGGCGGTCACGGTCGGAGCAGCACCTTGATCGCACGCCGGGAGTCCATGGCGGCGTAGGCCTCGGCCACCTCGGCCAGCGGCAACTCCAGGTCGAAGACCCGGCCCGGGTTGATCTTGCGGGCGAGGACGAGCTCCAGGAGTTGCGGCAGGTAGACCCGAACCGGTGCGGGACCGCCCTTGATCCCGACATTGCGCCAGAACAGGTCGGTGGTCGGCAGGTCGCCGTGCGGCAGCCCGACCAGCCCGATCATCCCGCCCGGCCGGACGGCACCCACAGCCTGGAGCCGGGCGGCTTCGGTTCCGACGCACTCGAGGACGGCGTCCGCGCCGATCCCGTCGGTGAGCTCCTGCACCCGCTGGATGCCCTCCCGGTCACGCTCGGCCACGATGTGGGTTGCCCCGAACTCGGTGGCGATGGCCTGCCGGTCGGCGTGCCGGCTCATGGCGATCACGGTCGTGGCGCCAAGCTGGCTGGCCGCGAGTACCCCGGACAGTCCGACCGCGCCGTCCCCGACGACGGCGACGCTCATGCCCGGGCCGACACCGGCCGAGATGGCTGCGTGCCAGCCGGTGCACATCACGTCCGAAAGGGCGAGGATGCTCGGGATGAGGTCGGGCTCGGGCGGCTCGGGGGTGGCCAGCAGGGTGCCGTCAGCGTTGGGGATGCGGATCAGCTCGGCCTGGCAGCCGGCGAAGCCGCCGCCGTGCTGGCAGTTGGCCTGCATGCCCTTGCGGCAGACCGGGCAGGTGTTGTCGGAGTGCAGGAAGCCGCCGACGACGAACTGGCCGGGACGCACGCTGGTGACCGCAGCGCCGGCCGCTTCGACGATCCCGCAGTACTCATGACCGATCGGGGTGGGCCTCGGCACCGCCTGGAGGCCGCGGTAGCGCCACAGGTCGGACCCGCAGACGCAGGCTGCAACCGTGCGGATCACAGCATCGGTGGGTTCAATGATCGATGGATCGGGACGCTCCTCGTAGCGAACGTCCCCGGGTGAATGAATGACGGCTCCGAACATGGGTCCAGCCCACCACACCAATGCCGATTGCGGGAGGCCCCCGCCAGCACAGGACTGCCAGGGCCCCCGAGCACTCCCGCCGTCCGCTTCCCCCAGGCACCTTCACCACCATCCAGGCCGCCTCGCTACGCGTACGCCGGGACGCTACTCGTCTACGGGTAGCGTCCCGGCCTACGTGTAGCGAGGCGGGTGACGGGGGGACGGAAACGGCGGGTGCCGGGCCCCAACGGGACCCGGCACCTGCCTGCTTCAGACGATCAGCCCTTGGTAAGCGGGGCGAGGGTCTTGTCGTTCGCGTAAACCTCTGCTGCGTTTTCCTTGGTTACGATGACCGGGGCGATCAGGTAGGACGGGACGACCTTGACACCGTTGTCGTAGCTTTCGGTGTCGTTGACCTCGGGGGTCTTGCCGGCCTGCAGGTCGTTGACCATCGTGATGGCCTGGGCGACGAGCTTGTTGGTGTCCTTGAAGATGGTCGAGTACTGCTTGCCGGCCATGATCGACTTCACCGACTCGACCTCGGAGTCCTGACCGGTGACCACCGGCAGCGGCTTGTTGGCGGCATCAACAGAAGCCATCGCAGCGCGAGCCAGGGTGTCGTTCGGGGACAGGATGCCGTCGAGGTCAGCCTTGCCGTAGAAGCCGGACAGCACGGTGTCCATGCGCTTCTGGGCGTTCTCGGCCTTCCAGCCCTGGGTGTTGACCTGCTCGAAGGTGGTCTGCTTCGAGAGCACCGTCAGCGTGCCGTCATCGATCTTCGGCTTGAGCACGTCCATGGCGCCGTTGAAGAACACCTGCGCGTTGTTGTCGTCGGGCGAACCGGCGATCAGCTCGACGTTCCACTTCTTCTTGTCGCCCTTGCGAGCAGCGAGGCCGTCGAGCAGGGCCTGGCCCTGAAGCTGGCCGACCTTGAAGTTGTCGAACGCGACGTAGTAGTCGACGTCTTCGGTGTTGGTGAGCAGCCGGTCGTAGGCGATCACGGTGATGCCCTTCGCCTTGGCGTCGGCGAGCTGGGTGCCAAGCTGGGAGCCGTCGAGGGCACCGATGATGAGGACCTTGGCGCCCTTCTCGATCATCGCGGTGATCTGGTTCTGCTGCTCAGTCACGCCGCCATTGGCGAACTGGACGCTCGGTTCGTAGCCGGCGGCCTTCAGCCCGTCGTTGAACAGCTGCTCTGCGAGCACCCAGTTCTCCGAGGTCTTCTGCGGCATGGCGGCACCGATGACCGCGCCCTTCTCGAACCCGGCGGCGGCGGTGGTGGCACCACCGCTGGCGGCCGGGGTCTCGGTACGGCCCCCGCCACAACCGGTGAGAGCCAAAGCCCCCGCGGCCGCGAGAACGGTCGCGACCTTAGCGAACTTCTTCATCCCTACCTCTTTCTTGTTCCGGTAGCCGCCTTGGCCTTCCGGTCTACCCGACCGCCCCTGCGCGGCCGGAAAGTCATGATGGGACCTCAGCGCGGGTCCCCAGCGTTGGCCACCGACTCCTCGACCATGCCGGTCTCGGTCGGCGAGGTGTCCTTGGCGTCCTTGCGCTTGAACAGCATTCCGGTGATGGACGGCCGGCCCTGGGTCTTCTGCCACACGTCGATGGCGACGGCCGCGAGCAGCACCAGGCCCTTGATCATCTGGGTGGCGTCGCTACCGACGCTCATCAGCTGCAGGCCGTTGTTCAGCACGGCCATCACCAGACCACCGATGATGGAGCCGATCACGGTCCCGACACCGCCGGAGACCGCCGCACCGCCGATGAACACAGCCGCGATCGCGTCCAGCTCCCAGCCGACACCGTCGAACGGGCCGGAAGCGGTCGACCGGGCGACGAACATCATGCCCGCGACCGCTGCCAGGATCGACATGTTCATCATCACCAGGAAGTAGACCTTCTTGGTGTTCACCCCGGAGAGCTCGGCGGCCAGCCGGTTACCACCGACGGCGTAGATGTGGCGGCCGGTGACCGTGCGCCCGGTGGCGAAGCTGTAGATGATCACAAGGAAGACCAGGATCAGGCCCGTCACCGGGAAGGATGAGCCGGGACGGCCGGTGCCGTACATCCACGTGAGGTACGCGATCACCACGGTCATCGCCGCGATCCTTGTGCCGGTCACCCACATCGGCGGGACCTCGGCGTTGACCTTGATCAGGGATTGGCGCTGCCGGAGCTGCATCCACGCCAGCAGGCCGATGGCGACAATGCCGAGGAGCAGCGTCGAGTTGTTCATCCCCGTGTTCGGTCCCCATTCGGGCAGGTACCCGGCGCCGATGTACTGGAAGTCCTTGGGTACCGGGATGGTGAGGCTCTTGCCGATGAACTGGTTGGCGCCACGGAAGAACATGTAGCCGGCGAGCGTGACGATGAAGCCCGGGATACCGAAGTAGGCCACCCAGAAGCCCTGCCAGGCGCCACAGATCGCGCCGATCGCCAGGCCGAGCAGGATGGCAGCCCACCACGGGATGCCCCAGTCCCGCATGCCGATCGCGACCACGATGCCGACCAGAGCAGCCACCGAGCCGACCGCGAGGTCGATGTGGCCGACGATGATCACCATCACCATGCCGATGGCCAGCATCAGGATGTAGCTGTTGCCGTTGAGCAGGTTCATCATGTTGGTCGAGGTCAGCACCAACCCACCAGTGATCAGGTGGAAGAAGATGGCCAGTCCGACCAGGACGAACAGCATGCCGAACTGGCGCAGGCTGCCACCGAACAGTTTCTTAAGAGCTTCCATGGTTGTCTTCTCCCGGTAGCGGTCAGGCCGCGTTCTTGGTCGTGGTGGGAATCAGCGTCATCAGCCGCATCAGGCTCTCCTGCGTGGCGTCGGCGACGTCCAGGCAGCCGGTGATGGCGCCGCTACTGACTGTGTAGATGCGATCGCAGGTGCCCAGGAGTTCGGGCAGCTCGGAGGAGATCATCATGATCCCCTTGCCCTGGTCGGAAAGGGCGTTCATGATCCCGTACATCTCGTACTTGGCCCCGACGTCGATGCCGCGGGTCGGCTCGTCCAGGATCAGCAGGTCGGGCTCGGTGAACAGCCACTTCGAGACGACCACCTTCTGCTGATTGCCGCCGGACAGCTTGATCACGCCCTCGTTGACGCTCGGCGTCTTGATCCGCAGCTCCTTGCGATACCGCTCGGCGGCGGCGAACTCGGCGTTGCGGTCCACCACGCCGTTGGGCGAGATCTGGTGGAGCTCCGCCGACACAACGGTGGTGCGGATGTCGTCGAGCAGGTTCAGGCCGAGCACCTTGCGGTCCTCGGTCACGTACGCGATGCCGAGCTCGATCGCCTGCTCCACATTCTTCGGGGCGATCTCCTTGCCCTCGAGGAAGATCTGGCCCTTCTGGTAGATGCCGTAGGACCTGCCGAACAGCGACCTGGCCAACTCCGTGCGGCCAGCGCCCATCAGGCCGGCGAAGCCGACGATCTCGCCGCGCCGGATGAAGAAGCTCGACCCCTTGCAGACCATCCGGTCGGTCACCTCGGGGTGCCGGACGGTCCAGTCCTTCACCTCGAAGAGCACCTCGCCGATGTGCTGGGTGTGCTCGGGGAAGCGGGACGTCAGCTCACGGCCCACCATCCCCCGGATCAGCCGGTCCTCGTCCACCCGCTCGCCCTCGGGGACCTCGATCGTCTCCACACTCTTGCCGTCGCGGATGATGGTGATCGAGTCGGCGATCGCCGCGATCTCGTTCAGCTTGTGGCTGATCATGATGCAGGTCATGCCATGGCCCTTGAACTCACGGATCAGGTCGAGCAGGTGGGTCGAGTCGTTCTCGTTGAGCGCTGCAGTCGGCTCGTCGAGGATCAGCAGCTTCACGTCCTTGCTGATCGCCTTGGCGATCTCGACCAGCTGCTGCTTGCCGACGCCGATGCTCTTGATCTGGGTGTCGGGATCATCCTGAAGGCCGACCCGGGCCATCAGTTCCCGGGCCCGCTGCCGGGCAGCAGTCCAGTCGATACCGAACCGTCCCCGCACCTCGTTGCCGAGGAAGATGTTCTCCATGATCGACAGCTCCGGGATCAGCGCCAGCTCCTGGTGGATGATCACGATCCCGGCGTGCTCGCTGTTGCGGATGTGGGCGAAGGTGGCCAACGCGCCGTCGTAGAAGATCTCGCCGGTGTAGGTGCCGTGCGCATGGACTCCGGAGAGCACCTTCATCAGGGTCGACTTGCCGGCACCGTTCTCGCCACAGATGGCATGGATCTCGCCGCGCCGGACGCGCAGGGACACCCCATCCAGCGCCTTCACCCCGGGGAACTCCTTGGAGATGTCCCGCATCTCCAGGATCAGGTCGGACTCGCTGGGCAACTGGTCTCCTTCCAGTCTTGGCGGCGCAGGGCCGCACGAACAACGCTGTACGTGAGCAGTTGGACGCCGATCGACCCGTCGGGGCGCCGCACCTGCCTGTTCGGCAATCTAGGCAGCGCTTTTAGGCCTGTCAACGGTCGTATCCACGTCGTTATCGAACTGTTTTAATGGTTGTTGGTCATATTTATAGACCGACTATTGGTGGAAAGTGCCCGCCGGTGGCCTATGCTTCCCCCATGTCCACGCTCTACGACCGTCCTTCACCGAGGGATCGGACCCGCGAGGACATCTATCAATTGATCCGTGGATCGCAGAACCTGACCCGCTCGAGCCTGGTGGAGCTGACCGGTCTGTCCAGCAGCACCGTTGGGCACGCGGTGGCCAAGCTGCTCGCGGACGGTCGGGTCGCCGAGTCCCAGGCGCGGGCGAAGGGACCGGGCTCGGGCAGTGGCCGGCCGGCGACGATCCTGAACGCGGTCTCCACGGGTTCCCCGACCGGGGCCATCGATTTCGGGCACAGCCACATCAGGGTCGCCCTCGGTGACGACATGGGCAACGTTGTCGACGAGGTCACCGTCCGGCTGAACGTCGACCGGATGTCCGGCGAGGGAATCGAATTGGCCTGCGAGCGCCTGGAAGAGATGCGGTCCGCGCACAGTGCCGGCGTGCTGTCCGGCGTCGTGGCCGGCATCCCCGGCCCGGTGGACGGCGTGACCGGCCTGGTCTGCTCGCCGACGATCCTGCCCAGCTGGGTCGGCCTGGCGCCGGCCCGGGAGTTGACGAAGCGACTGGGGGTCCCGGTGCTGGCAGAGAACGACGCCCTGCTCGGCGCCTACGGCGAACTGCATCGTGGAGCTGGGCGGCATCACAAGGACTTCGTCTACGTCAAGGCCTCCCACGGCGTCGGCGCAGGACTGGTGATCAAGGGCGAGACGTACAAGGGGGCCACCGGGCTGGCCGGCGAGATCGGCCACACCGCGCTCGCCGGACGTTCAGAGCTGTGCCGCTGCGGCAACCGTGGCTGCCTGGAGGCGGTGATCTCGATGCAGTCGATCCGGGAGCAGGTCGCACACACGCATCCACACCTGGACCCTTCCCAGATCAGCCCGGCCACCCTCGACGACCCGATCACCGCTCGCATCCTCAACGAGGCCGGCCGCACCCTCGGCAAGGTGCTCGCCGACCTGTGCAACCTGCTGAACCCGACGGCGCTGATCATCGGCGGTGAACTGGGCGCGTCCGGGCCGGCACTGATCGACGGTGTCCGGGCGTCGGTGAACCGGTTCGCCCAGCCCGCTACTGCAGCAGCGATCGAGGTCATGCCGGCCGCCCTCGGCAGGCGGGCCGAACTGGTCGGCGCACTGCACCTCGCCGGCAACCTGGCCCTGCCATGACCCGCGGCGACCTCGTCGATTCGCTGGTCAACCTGGTCGGGGCGCTGAAGCCGCTGGACACCAGGCTCGCTCGCGAGGCCGGTGACCGGGTGGGCCAGCCACGGCTCCCCGCGACCAGCGCCGGAGTACTCGTCGAGCTCCGCCGGCACCGGACGGCCACCCTGCGACAACTTGCCGCAGCACTCGAGGTGAGCACCACCGTGGTCCGGACGGCGATGGCCGACCTCGAACGCCGCGGCCTGGCCGCCGAATGTGAGCCCGGGGCGCGTCCGGCCCCGCAGGCCTACCGGATCACGCGGGCCGCGGAGGAGCTCAACGAGGAGACCCGGCGGCGGGCGGCGCACCATCTCGGCTATGCGCTTGCCTCGATGGCCGCAGACGACCTGGCTGCCCTGGAGCGGGCGGCTGCCGCCCTCCAGTCGCTGGCCGCTGCCATCGGTTACGAGGCCGCGGCCGGCCTGCCCGACTGAGCTGACCGCGGACGGCTGCGGGGAGCCGGGGCTCGCGGCCCGGAAATCCAACGAGCGCGCGGAGCCGCCTTCGGGAATCGAACCCGAGACCTACGCTTTACGAGAGCGTCGCTCTACCGACTGAGCTAAGGCGGCGCGGCCGGTTCGCCCGGCCGAGGCACAACTATAGGGGCACGGGGCTGCCGGCACTGATTTCGCTCAGCCCGACGAACCCCTGGTGACGCCGCGCTCGTTCCCCTGACGCCTGCCTCCTTGGGACGTCCTGCGCCTGGGAGCCGCTGGCTCAGCTGCAGCGGACGCCGTCGGTCGGCACGGTGCCCTTCACCAGGTAGTCGACGACGATCCGATCAACGCAGGCCGACTTGCCGCCGTAGGTGCCGTGGCCTTCGCCGGAGTAGGTGACCAGCACCGCCGACGTCAGCTGCTCGGCCATCGAAACGGCCTGCTGGTATGGCGTGGCGTTGTCGCCGGTTCCGCCGATCACCAGAAGGGGCTTGGCATCGGCGCCCTTGAGGTGCAGTTGGCGTGCCGGCCGTACCGGCCAAACCGTGCAGCCGTACTGCGGGCCGAAGTACCGTCCGAAGATCGGAGCCTTGGCGATGTCCTCGGTCCAGACCCGGTCCGCGTCCAGCACGCCCTTGTCGTCACCCGTGTCGAGGCAGGCGATCGCCGGGAAGGCGAAGAACATCGAGTCGTAGTGGCCCTGCTCGTCGCGGGAGTTGAGAATGTCGGCTCCCCACAGCAGGGCTTCCCCGTCGCCGCGGGTGGCTGCGTAGAGAGCGGCGGCAAGGGTTGGCCACGCGCTCTTGCCGCCGTAGAGCATGGCTGCGGTTCCGGTGACGGCGAGGCTCTGGGTCAGCGTCCGGCCACCAGACCGGATCGGGGTGCCATCGAGATGGTCGAACAGGCCGGTGATGGCGTCCAGCACCTTCTGCCTCGTATCGCCGAGCCGGCACTCCTGGGCCGCGCACCAGGTGGCGAAGTTGCCCAGAGCCAGGTCGAAGCCCATCGCCTGGATGACGTCGTCGTTGTCGGTGATGTTCACCGCCGCGTCGAGCACCAGCCGTCCGGTGAACTGGGGGAACAGTTCGGCGTAGGTGGCTCCGATCTGCGTGCCGTAGGAGTAGCCGAGGTAGTGCAGTTCGGAATCGCCGGCCAGTTGGCGGAGCAGGTCGAGATCCCGGACAGTCTCGATGGTGGAAATGTGCTCCAGCAGGGTCCCGCTGTTCTCCCAGCACGACTTTCCGAACTCGTAGGCTGCCTGGATCATTGCCGTCCGTTCGACCTCGGAGTCCGGGGAGAAGTCGAGGTTGTTGTAAGCATCGGCCTTGGCGTCACTGAAGCACTTCACCGGCGTCGAGTCGCCAGTGCCCCTTGGGTCCCAGCCGATCAGGTCGAACTGCTCGAGACCCCTGGTCTCGAAGCTCGCCACAAGGTCCTTCCCGGAGGCCCCAGGGCCGCCGGGATTGATGAACAGCGTGCCCAGCTTCGGGGTCTCGGTGGCGGCCTTTCGGCGCAGGGCGATGGTGACGGCCCGGTCCTGGGGTTCGGCGTAGTCCAGCGGCGCCAGCACTTGGGCGCACTGGGTGTCCCCCTCGCAGCCCGACCAGGAAAGCTGCTGCTTCAGGTAGCCGGTCAGGTCGTCTCCACCCAGGCCGGTGACGAGACCCTGGACGGTCGGGTCCACCGCCGGCAGGGTGGGCCGGTCGATCGCCGCCCCGGGGACGGCTGAGAGGCGAATCCCCGATTGGCCGCTGGGCTGGGTGCCGGGGACGTCGCAGCCGGTCAGCAGCAGGGCTGCAGCCAGCAGCACTGCGCAGAGGCGGACGGTGGGCGGCACCCGGCCAGCCTAGCCAACGTCGCTGTCAGCCCCTGTCCGGACCGGGCGTCGGGGCGGCCGGGTCCCCGGCGCGGACCAGCGCGAGCGGGCAGGTGACCCGCTCCTGGGCCACCTGCACCACGACCGCATCCAGCGGGACGCTGTGGCCGACGACGGTGCCGGTTCCAGCGGGGGTGCCCACCACAGCGCCGGCAAGGGGAGCCCGCTGGTGGAAGTCGGCGTAGAGCGGTTGTTCGTAGGCGAGGCAGCACATCAGCCGCCCGCAGGACCCCAGTAGCTGGGATGGGTTGTTCGGCAGGTCCTGGTTGCGAGCCATTCGTAGCGAGAGCGGATGCTTCGGCGGACCCATGGCCGCGCAGCACAACTGGCGCCCGCAGGCGCCGCAACCGCCGATGATCGCTGCGGCGTCGCGCGAACCGATCTGGCGCAGGTCGATCCTTGCTTGCAGCGTCCGGGCGAGGTCGACCAGTAGCAGCCGGAAGTCCACCCGCCCGGGGGCTTCGAAGTAGATGACCGCCTGCTGGTCGAACTCCTCGCTCTGGTCGATGAAGTCCACCCCGACCACGCGCATCGGCAACTCGTGCCGTGCGATCAGGTTGCGGGCGACGATCGCGATCCCGGAACGCCGGACGCGGTTGGCCGCGTCCCGCTTGAGGTCTGCGTCCGCCGCGGCGCCCAGGCACAGCGGCAGTTCCGCCGGCCAATCCAGGGACGTCGGCCCCCAGACACAGAGCGCGACCTCTGCACCCTCACCGGTCGGCACAAGGACACGTTGGCCGTAGCCAAGTTCGAGGTCGCCGGCATCGAAGTAGTACAACCTGCCCAGCGGCTGGAACGCGACTGCGATCACCCGGGGCATAGCGCAACTTTATTCCGCGGACGACGCCCTTTCTGCCTTATCCCGTTCACGGCCGGCGCGGAAGCTGCGGTCAAGACTCCAGCCACCGCCGCCGACGCACATCAGCAGCACACCGGTAGCAGCCACCAGCAGCTCGAACTCACCGAGGAAGCCCGGGCGTCCGGCGATGAACGGACTCCAGTTGCCCCAGTAGACGAACGCCAGCGCACCACCGGCGATCAGGGCGACCCCGAAGCCGGCCAGGCGGGTGAGCAGGCCGAGCAACAAGGAGAGCGCAATCAGCAGGGCGGCCACCCCGGTGACGATCGCCATGGTCCCCGGCTCGGGGATGACCGTCTTGGCGAACATCGCCTGCGCCGCGGGGATGTCGGTGAGCAGGTTCAACCCCCGGATGGCGAAGATCCCGGCGAGCACCAGACGAAGCAGGAACAGCCCCACCGCGCCCCAGAACTTGTCGTTGGTGCGCTTGAGGATGATCACCGGATCAGGGGCTGCGAGCGGCTCGGGCGCGGGAGCTGCAAGGGCTGCGGCGCGGGCATCGCGCCGGGCTGCGCGCTCAGCTGCCAGCTTCTGCTCCTCGTCGGACAGCCGCTCCATCCGGGTGGGCTCGGGCTCCGGGCTGGGGCCGGTTACCGGGCTCGGCGGCCGGAAGATCGACTCGGTTGGCCCAGCGGCCGCGGGAACCGCCTCGTTGGCAGCCTCCTTGGGCGGCACCGGAGTGTCCTCTGCATCGGCATGGGCGTCCGCGAGCACGACCGTCGGCTCCGCGGGTGCGGCCACAACAGCGGTCGGCTCGGGCTCGGTTACCACGGCGGTCGGCTCGGAGTCGCCCACGACGGCAGTCGGCTCGGAGTCGCTGACGTCCGGCTCGGGAGCGGGCTCCGGTTCCGCGACGGCCTCAGGTTCGCTGTGGACGGCAGTCGGCTCGGTCGGCGAAGGCTCCGGTTCCGCTTCGGGAACGCTGGCGACCGGCTCCGGTTCCGGCTCGGCCACGACGACCGGTTCCGGCTCGCTGTCCAGCACCCGGGTCGACTCGTCGTCGGCTCCGGCCGCGGGTGGCTCCTCGGCAGCGGGCGCGTCAGCGACCGGCTCGGGTGCCGGCGCGTCCTCGGACTGCGGCGTGGCCGCCTCGACCGGGTACCAGCCAGCAGGCCTGGCCTGGATGGGCTGGGTGGACTCGTCCTCACCCACTCCTGTTTCGGGTTCGCGTGGTTCAGTCACGGGGAAGTCCTCTCCTAGCACACTCGTTCAGCGTCCATGCTGTCATCGCTGGCGGCTTTCACCCCTGAGCGACACGGCCACCGAGGGGCCGGGTAGGTGACGGGTCAATCGAGACCGGAGAGGCTGAGCATCAGCGACTCCATCGCCAGGAGTGGCGCGACGTTGGTCTCGAGGGCGGTTCGGCAGGCCAGGATCGCGTCCAGGCGGCCGATGGTCGCCTCCGCGGTGGTCCGCCTGGCGAGCTGCCCGATCGGGTCGGCAAGTTCGGCGTTGATCAGCTCCACTCCCGCAGCGGTCTGCACGGTCAGCACGTCCCGGTAGAACGATGTGAGCTCGGTGAGCACGCGGTCGAGCGCGTCCCGTTGGAGGCGCTTGCCGCGGGCCTTCTGCTGGTCCTCCAGGTCCCGCAGGGCTGCCTGGGCGTTGCGCGGGCGGGCCCCCTTGGTAGTGAAGCCAAGGGCCTCGGAGAGCTCCGTCCGTTCCCGGGTGTCGAGCTCGCCGGTGACCGCTGCAGCCTCTTCCGAAGCCGCCTCGACGACGTTCGCAGCAGCGTCAAGGCAGGCGCCCAGCGATGTCAGCTGGGTCGGCAGCCGAAGGACCTCCGCTCGCCGGATCCTTGCCCCTTCGTTTCGGGCCAGTGCCCGAGCCCGGCCGACGTGCCCCTGGGCCACCCGCGCGGCGAAGTTGGCCAGACCAGGGTCGATGTGGTCGCGCTGTTCCAGCAGGGTGGCGATGGCGGCGGTGCTCGGAGTGCTCAATTCGACCAACCGGCAGCGGGACCTGACCGTCGCCACGACGTCGTCAGGGGTCGGGGCGCAGAGCAGCCAGACAGTTCGCGGCGCCGGTTCCTCGATGCTCTTCAGCAGCGCGTCGGCACCCCGCTCGGTGATCCGGTCGGCATCCTCGACCACCAGCACCTGATAGCGGCCCATCGTCGGGGACATCGCCGACCGCCGCACCAGGTCACGCACCTCGTCGACGCCGATGCTCAACGCTTCGGTCCGAACCAGGGTGACGTCCGGGTGGGCTCCGCTCAGGGCTGTGATGCAGCTGTTACACTCCCCGCACCCGCCGAAGTGGCACTGCAGGGCCGCGGCGAAGGCCCGGGCGGCGTTCGAGCGGCCGGAGCCTGGCGGTCCGGTGACCAGCCAGGCATGGCTCATCGCGTGCCGGTTGCCGGCGACCGAGGAGCCCTTGACGGCCCGCTGCAGCGTCTCGACCACCCGCTCCTGCCCGATCAGGTCGGCCCAGACGCCGGTGGTGCTCACGAGCCCACTGTGCCAGCCGGCGCAGACAGAAGCGAGGCCACGCGGGAGCGCACCCGGGACGCGATCTCCCCGATGCCGGTGCGGGCCGGCAGCACGAGGTAGTGAGCGGCATCAGCCGCGGCCAGGTCGAGGAAGAACTGCCGTGCCCTGACGTGGAAATCGGCACCGGCGCCCTCGACCCGGTCCTTCTCGTCGATCCCGCCGACACCGCGAACCGGGTCGAGGTCGAGCAGGACGGTCAGGTCGGGCAGCAGGTCCTCGGTGGCCCAGCGGGCGATCTGCTCGACCCGCTCTGGTGCCAGCACCCGGCCGGCGCCCTGGTACGCGAGCATCGAGTCCACGTAACGATCGGAGATCACCACGGCGCCGCGGCTCAGTGCAGGCAGCACCAACTGGTAGACGTGCTGGGCCTTGTCCGCGGCGTACATAAGCGCTTCTGCCCGGGGGGAGACGTCACCCCAGGCCGGGTTCAGGACCAGATCGCGCAGCGTGGCGCCGATCTCGGTGTCGCCCGGCTCGAAGGTGAGTACGACCTCGCGTCCCTGAGCCGACACCCAGTCGGCCAGCAGCTGCGCCTGGGTGGACTTGCCGACCCCGTCGCCGCCCTCGAAGACGATGAAGATACCGCCCGGATCCTCGCCGCTTGAGCCTTGCGGGACCAGAGCTGCTCCAGCGGTCCCGACGGGCTCGACCAACGGTTCTCCGGTCACGGCTACTTCTTGCGGGTGGTGGTGGTCTTGGTGGTCTTGGTGGTCTTGGTCGCGATGGCCTTCGCTGGCGCCCGCCTGGTGGTGGCGCGCTTGGGCGCCGGGCCCTTCGCGCGCTTCTCGGCGAGCAGTTCGGCAGCGCGTTCCAGCGTCATCGCCTCGACCGAGTCGGTACGCCGCAGGGTCGCGTTGGTCTCGCCGTCGGTGACGTAGGACCCGAACCGCCCGTCCTTGATGACCACCGGCTTCCCGTTGACGGGATCGGCCCCGAGCTCGCGCAGTGGGCCGGCTGCCGCGCCGGCGCCACGTCCACGGGCCTTCGGCTCGGCGTAGATCGCCTCAGCCTCGGCCAGGGTGATGTCGAAGATCTGGTCCTCGCCGGTCAGCGACCGGGAGTCGGCGCCCTTCTTCAGGTAGGGGCCGTAGCGGCCGTTCTGGGCAGTGATCTCCTCGCCGTCAGCGCCCACGCCGACCACCCGCGGCAGGCTGAGCAGCCTCAGTGCATCGTCTAGGGTGACCGAATCCACCGCCATGGAGGCGAACAGCGAGCCGGTGCGCGGCTTGGCCGACTTCGGAGCGTCGTCGCCCAGCACCTCGGTGACGTACGGACCGTAGCGCCCGTCCCTGGCCACGATCATCAGGCCGGTGGCCGGGTCGGTGCCGACCTCCCGATCGGCGGCCGCCGGCTGGTCGAGAAGTTCCTTTGCCGCCTCAAGCGTCAGGGCGTCTGGCGGCAGGTCGGGGTCGACATTGGCGCGCCGCCCCGCCTCGTCCTCGACATAGGTGCCGTAGCGGCCAACCCGCACGTCGACCCCGTCACCGAGGGGGAACGTGGACAACCTGCGGGCGTCGATCTCACCGAGCTCGCTGACCAGGGTCTGCAGTCCCTCGTCTGCTGAACCCTCCGGGCCGAAGTAGAAGTCCTTCAGCACCGACAGCCGGGCAGCGTTGCCGCCGGCGATCTCGTCGAGGGTGTCCTCCATCTCGGCAGTGAAGGCGTAGTCGACCAGCCGCGCGAAGTGGTCCTCGAGGAGGCGGGTGACCGCGAACGCCAGCCAGGTCGGTACCAGGGCTGAACCCTTCTTGAACACGTAGTCGCGAGACGTGATGGTGCGGATGATCGCGGCGTACGTGGACGGCCGGCCGATCTCCAGTTCCTCAAGCTTGGCCACGAGGGACGGCTCGGTGTAGCGGCTCGGCGGACGGGTCTCGTGGGCGACCGCGGTCACCTGCTCAGCCGCCAGGTGCTGCCCGGTGGCCAGCTGCGGCAACCTCGCCTGGGCGTCGTCGCCTGCCTCGTCGTCATCCGTGGACTCGACGTAGGCCTTCAGGAAGCCGAGGAAGGTGATCGTACGACCGGACGCGCTGAACGCGGCGCGGCCGGATTCGACCACCTCACCGGTGGCCGCGTCGGTCACCCCGATCCGCTCTGGCAGGGTGGCCCCGATCCGGATGCTGACGGTCTCGCCTTCGGCGTCCTTCATCTGCGAGGCGATGGTGCGCTTCCACACCAGCTCGTACAGGCGCCGGTGGTCGCCGTGCAGGCCGGCCTGCGCCGGCGTGCGGAAGGTCTCCCCCGCCGGCCGGATCGCTTCGTGGGCCTCCTGCGCGTTCTTCACCTTGGACGCGAACACCCGCGGCTGGTCTGGCAGGAACTGGCCACCGAAGAGCTGCTTCACCTGGGCGCGGGCCGCGGCGAGCGCTGTGCCGGAGAGGGTCACCGAGTCGGTACGCATATACGTGATGAAGCCGCGCTCGTAGAGGTCCTGGGCGACCGACATTGTCCGCTGGGCTGAGAAGCCGAGCTTGCGGCCGGCTTCCTGCTGCAGCGTTGTGGTCCGGAACGGCGGGTACGGACGGCGGGTGTAAGCCTTGGACTCGACCCCGGCAACTGCGTAGCCAGCCCCGGACAGCGCACCGGCCAGGACCTCAGCCTGTTCCTGCCCGAGCTGCAGCAGGCCGTCGCCGACCAGCTTGCCGGTGGAGTTGAAATCGCGGCCCTGGGCGATCCGGAGAGTCCCGAAACCGGTCAGTCGGGCGGTGAAGGTGCGCGGCTCGGCATCCTCGCCGGCGTCAAGGACCGCCTCGATGTCGGCGTAGGCGGCGGCCCGGAAGGCGATCCGTTCCCGCTCCCGGTCGACGACCAGCCGGGTGGCCACGGATTGCACGCGGCCAGCCGAGAGCTTCGGCATGACCTTCTTCCACAGCACCGGCGAAACCTCGTAGCCGTACAGGCGGTCGAGGATCCGCCGGGTCTCCTGCGCGTCCACCAGGTCGATGTCGAGTTCGCGGGTGTTCTCCACGGCAGCGCGGATCGCTTCCGGCGTGATTTCGTGGAAGACCATCCGCTTCACCGGGATCTTCGGCTTCAGCTCGTCCAGCAGGTGCCAGGCGATCGCCTCGCCTTCGCGGTCCTCATCGGTGGCAAGGAAGAGTTCGTCGGCATCCTTCAGCTTGGCCTTGAGGTCGCGGATGGTGCCCTTCTTGTCCGCGGCCACCACGTAGAGCGGCTCGAAGTCGGCGTCGATGTTCACGCCGGTGCGCGCCCACTTCTCGGCCTTGTACTTGGCCGGTACCTCGGCGGCGCCGGTGGGCAGGTCACGGACGTGGCCGCGGCTGGACTCGACCATGTAGCCGGCGCCGAGGAACTTGGCCAGGCTGACCGCCTTGGTCGGCGACTCGACAATGACGAGTCGGCGTTTAGCTGCGTTGGCCACTTGGTTCTTCCTGCGCGTCGGGGACGATCGGTCGCTCACTCTACTTCGCCGACCGCACGGGAATGTAAAACGACCGGGTCTTCCAGCGCGCCACCGGTGGAAGTCGGAGTCGGTTTGGACGACGGTGAGGCACGAACCGCGAGCAACCGTGCCCCGTGCCGCCTGGGCGGCGCGGGGCATTCAGTACCGGCTGGCGAGGCCGGCACCGTCGTGGCAGATCAGTTCACCGGGCTGCTGCCGAGGGTCACCGTTGCCTGCTTGTGGCTGCCGTTCGGTGCTGTCCACTGGATCATCACCTGCTGGCCCGGCTCAAGGGCTCGGATCACCGTGGCCAGGTTGGTGCTGGCGGTGATGGCGGTTTCCCCCACCCTGGTCAGCTTGCTGCCGGAGGTGACACCCGCCTCGTCGGCCGGACTGCCCGAAACCACCTGCGTGATGGTCTTGCCGCTGCTGGCCTCGTCGGCGTCGGCCACCTTGATGCCGAGGTAGCCGGCAGGGCCGACCCGGACGGTACCGGCGTCCTGGCCGGTCTCGATCTGCTCCACCACGCCAAGGGCGGTGGCGATCGGGACTGCATAACTGGTGCGCTCCCGGGTGGAACCGGCTGTGGTCATGCCGAGCACCTCGTTCTCGGAGTCGAACATCGGGCCGCCGGAGTCCCCGGGGACGGCGCGGGCGTTGGTCTCGATCAGGCCGCTGAGGTCTTCCGAACTGCCCCAAGGGGAGTCGGAGGAGACGGTGAGGCTCTGGTCGGTGGCGGTCACCCGGCCGGCGGCCTTCACCAATTCGCCGCCGCCGGAGGCGTTCCCGACCGCTGCCACCCGGTCAGCCACACCGACCTGGTCGAAGTCGATCACCACTGTGGTCAGGCCGCTGGCGTCCTTCAGCTGGAGCAGGGCGACGTCGCGGGACTGGTCGAAGCCGACAACGTCGGCGGTGTAGGTGTTGCCGGTGTCGGCAACGGTGACCGCGACCTTCTCGGACCCGGCGACGACGTGGTAGTTGGTGAGCACCTTGCCGTCGGCGGTGAGGATCATCCCGGTGCCCGCGGCGATCCCCGAGCCGGTCTCGGCCTCGATCAGGACGACCCCGGCTGACTGCGCGGCGGTCACAGCGTTGCCGGTGGTGGTCCCGCCCTGCCGATCCTGCGGTTCGGAAGGTGCCGACGGTTGGTTCGCCGGCTGGGTGGTGGTTGAGGACGGCAGCTCGCCCTGGAGCGTCCGGCCAGCCCAGCTGAAGCCGCCGGCAGCCAGCGCCAGCGCGACGATCAGCGCGACCAGCGTGATCGGCCAGCGCTTCCTTGTGGTGACCGGCGTCGGCTGCGGCTGGTAGTAGTACTGGCCAGGGGTGTAGTACCCGGGGTGCTGCTGGTACGGGTTCGGCTGCGGGTAGCCCGGCTGCTGGCCGTAACCCTGCTGGCCGTAACCCTGCTGACCGTAACCCTGCTGGCCGTACCCCGGCTGGCCGTACCCCGGCTGGCTGTATGGGCCGGACTGGCCCTGTCCGGACGGCTGCCCGTAGCCGGCTTGCGTCGGCTGGCCCGCGTACGTCCAGCCGGCCTGGGGCTGGCCGGGCTGGCCGGAGTAGGGGCTGGAGCCCGGCTGGCCGTACGGCTGGGTCGGGTATGCCTGCGCGGCGGCCGGATACTGGCCGCCGGCAAACGTGCCGGGCGGTGCCGACCAGTTGGTGGGGGCCGGGCTCGCCCAGTCCGATGTCGGCAGCGGGCGCGTGGGTTCGGCTGCTCCTTCGTCGCCCAAGGGCAGGACGCTGGTGGGTTCGTCCGCGTCGCTGTCGGTGCCGCCCAACTGGCGGTTTGGATCTTCAGGCTCGGCCATCTCCGACTCCGTTCTGTGCTGCGACCCAGTCTTGACACCGATCCAATGCGGAAGCTGTCGGGTTCCTGTGAACACCTGTGAACTCAGCCCGGCAGCAGGTAGCCGTCCGCAACCAGCCTACGCAGCGGCACCAGCACCTCATCCCGAAGGGCTTCGGGATCCACATCGAGCAGGCCGGCCACAGCTCCGACCAGCAGGCCAAGGGGAAGCTCGCCGTCGCAGGCACCGACGATCCCGGCCAGGGCGGTGCCGGCCTCGACCGCCCGGCCGAGGCCGAACTGTTGCCTCAGCACCAGGTGCTGCGGGTCTGCAGCACCCGGAGCGCCGACGGTCTCCTTGACCACTCCGGGATGCGTCGCCCAACGCCGGGAGAGGAACTGGTGGGCGTCCAGCCGCGACGGTTCGATCGCCCCGAAGAAGTCCCCGAGCGCCCCACCCACGGGTTGGTGGACGGCGTGCGGCCAGTCCTCGAACCTGAGCTCCGGCTGGTCGCGTCCGGACTTGCGCAGGGTGATCCAGCCCATCCCTACCGACTCGATCCCGGTCGCCGCGAAGTAGTCCAGCCACCTGGTGTACCGCTCGAGGTAGTCCGGGGCGCCGAGGAGGCCGGCGTCGGTGAGCCAGATCTCGATGTACTCGAACGGGTCCAGCAGTTCCCGCTGGAGCACCAGGGCGTCGCAGCCGGTCGGCTCGATCCATTCCGCCAGCCGCTCGGTCCACGGCTGCCCGGAGGTCACCGCCCAGTTGCCGAGAACCGTGAGCAGCCCGCCGTCGGCCAGGTGCCCGGCCCCGCCGGTCACCACCTGCCGGACCAGTTCGTCGCCGGCGAAGTTGCCCTCGCGGTAGACCAGCCGGGCATCGCCCGGCGGGCTCATCACGTACGGCGGGTTGGCGGCGATGAGGTCGAAGCTCTCGCCGGCCACCGGCTCGTAGAGCGAACCCAACCGCAGGTCTGCCGGCACCCCGGACAGCCCGAGGCTGATTCGGGCGAGTTCGAGGGCTCGTGGGTTCAGGTCGGTGGCGACGATCTCGTCGGCATCAAGGTGCAGCGCCTGGATGCCGCAGCCGGTGCCCAGGTCCAGCGCCGTGCGGTAGCGGCCCGGGGGCACCAGTTGGCTGAGCGTCGTGGACGCCGGCGAGGCGCCAAGGACGAAGTCCTCCCTCGGCCTGCCGGCCATGCCGTCCAGCGGGGTGGCGTCGGAGCAGATCCAGCCTTCACGCCGATCAGAGCCGTGCGGCTTGAGTTCAACGGCTGCGCGCAACTCGGTGTCCCCCGTCACCAGGCCGGCCGCCCGCAGGCCGGGCAGGCTGGCCCACCCGGCAAGGCTCGCTGCCGGAGTCGGCTGCTGCAGGAGCCAGAGCCGGATCGCCGCAGCCTGCGGATCCTCGTCCCCGCCCAGCGCCCGGTCCGCGGCGACCGAACTGTTCCTGGCCAGGCCGTCGAGGGCGGCCCGGCCCAATCGTTGCGACAGCCCGTCCAGGGTGTACCCGGCCGCCAGCAGGTCGTCCCGCAGGCGTTCGATGTCGGCGGAGGGGAGCATGGCAGCAGCCTCGCACATTCGGCCCAGGCCACGACCGCCGAGTCAGCCGGGGCTGCAGGACCGCTCGGACCGCCGTCCGGCACCCCCGATCGCGGCCCGCAGGCGTTGTTGTCGGCGAGGAGTGGCAGGCTGTGCGCGTGGCTGTACCGGAATGGCTGGCGACGGATCCTCGGATCCGGCACCACCACCATCGGCCGGCAACCCCCGGCGCGACCGCCGACTTCCCGGACTGGGTCGGGCAGCCGGTCCGCGAAGCGCTCGCCGGCATCGGGGTCACCCGCCTCTGGGAACACCAGGCGATTGCCGCAGCCGCCGCCTTCGGTGGCCGGCACGTCGCGCTGGCGACCGGCACCGCTTCCGGCAAGACCCTTGGATACCTGCTGCCGGTGCTGGCCGCGACAGCGGAGTCGAAGCTCGGCTTCGAGGTCACCCAGCGCGGCCCGCTGGAACTCGGCCGCGGCCACTCCGCGATCTACCTTGCTCCCACGAAGGCCCTGGCTCACGACCAGCTGCGGGTGTGCGACTCGCTCGACCTGCCCGGCTGGAAGCTCAGCGCGCTCGACGGGGACTCCGACGCCGTTGAGCGCCGGTTCGCCCGGGACTTCGCCCGGTTCGTGCTGACCAATCCGGACATGCTGCATCGCTCGGTGCTCCCCCGGCACCAGCAGTGGTCGAGGCTGCTTTCCACCCTGCGCTACGTCGTGGTCGACGAGTCGCACCGCTACCGCGGGGTCTTCGGGGCACACGTTGCCGCTGTGCTGCGCCGGCTGCGGCGACTGGCGAACCACTACGGCTCCGACCCGGTGTTCATCAGCGCATCGGCGACCGTTTCCGACGCCGGTCCACTGCTGGAGCGGTTGGCTGGAGTGCCCGGCGTGGTTGAGGTTGCCGAAGACACCTCCGCGCGGCCGGCACTGGACTTCCTTCTCTGGCAGCCGGCGGCGGATCCTCACCACGAGGCGGCCGACCTGCTCGCCCGGCTGGTCGGGGAGGGACGCCAGACGCTGGCGTTCACCACCTCACGGGTCCAGGCAGAGCTCGTCGCCCTGCGGGCGCAGCGCGAGCTGGCCGACCCGACCCTGGTCGCGTCCTACCGGGGTGGCTACCTTGCCGACGACCGGCGCCGGCTGGAGGCCGACCTACAGTCCCGCCGTCTGCAGGGTGTTGCGTGCACCAACGCCCTCGAGCTGGGCGTCGACATCTCCGGGGTTGACGCGGTGATCAGCTGCGGCTTCCCCGGCACGCTGGCCGGACTCTGGCAGCAGGCCGGACGGGCCGGGCGTGCCGGCCGGGACGCCCTCGCCGTGCTGATCGCCCGGCCGGATCCGCTCGACGCCTACCTCTGCGAGCATCCGGAACTGATCTTCGACCGTCCGGTCGAGCGAACCGTCCTGCACCCGCAGAACCCGCACGTGCTGGCTCCGCACGTGGCCGCGGCGGCGCAGGAATGGCCGGTCACCCTGGCTGACGCCACCTATTTCGGCGAGAGCCTGCCCGCCCTCCTCGATGGGCTCACCGCGGCCGGGCACCTCCGCCGGCGGGCCAACGGCTGGTTCTGGACCAGGCCCGACCGGGCCGTGGACGCGATCGACCTGCGCTCGGCCAGTGGCCGGTCGGTCGAGGTGGTCGAAGCCGCCACCGGCCGGGTGATCGGCCAGATGGATCCGGCGGCCGCCGACCGGACCGTGTTCGAGGGTGCGATCTACCTGCACCAGGGCGAGCAGTGGCTGGTCACCGGGTATGACCGGGCCGGTCACACCGCCCTGGCCGTGCGGGAGCGGACCGGCTACTTCACCCAGCCGCTGGGCGAGAGCGACGTCCGGATAGTCGCAGAGCTGCTTGCCCGCCCGTTGGGATCGGCGCAGGTCTGCTTCGGAATGGTGGAGCTGTCCAGCCGGGTGACCGGCTTCCTGCGCCGCGACGAGACCACCGGAAAGGTGTGGGACAGCCACCCACTGGAGGCACCACTGCGGGTATTGCGGACCCAGTCGGTCTGGTACACCGTGCCGTCGTCGGCGCTGGCGGGGATCGCGCCACGCGACCTGGCCGGAGCCGCCCACGCCGCCGAGCACTGCGCGATCGGCCTGCTGCCGGCTTTCGCGCCGTGCGACCGGTGGGACATCGGTGGGCTCTCCACCACGCTGCACCCCGACACCGGCGAGTTGACCGTTTTCGTCCACGACGGGCACCCCGGTGGAGCCGGCTTCGCTGAGCGGGGATTCGAGGTTGTCGAACAGTGGCTGGCTGCCACTCTGGAGCGCCTCCGCATTTGCCCGTGCGTCGCCGGTTGCCCGGCCTGCGTCGTCTCACCCAAGTGCGGCAACGGGAACCAGCCGTTGGAGAAGGCCGCTGCGGCGAGATTGCTGGAGTTGCTGCTCGGCTGAGGAGTCGATCCGTCCCGGCGGCCAGGTCCGGCCGGCTCCCCGGGCTTCTCACGGCGCGAGGATGCCGAGTCGACCGGCATGGGAGGTTGCCGGCACGGCGCGTGGGAGCAGCGGCAGTTGGAGGTCGATCGGCTGGCGGATCGTAACGCTGACCACGAAGTCGAGGCTGTCTCCGCCGACCGTGCACCGCGTCAACCGGACCCCGTTCAACTCAGCGAACTGCCGGGCGACCTGACATCCGTCGCCCCCGCGCGACTGCTCGGCAGCTGCCGAGAGCGCGACCAGGTCGGCTGCTCCGCGAGCCCGGTCGGCCACGGCGAGGAAGGCGGCGACAACGAGCACCGCAGCGGCCACGGCCAGCAGCAGCAGGACAACGGCGGCGGCCAGAGCCGTGCCCGACCCGCGTTGCCGAACCCGGCCGGCTGCCCACCAACCCGGACAGCGCCGGACGGACATCAGGCCGGCTCCGGCAGCACGACCGCTGCCGCCTCCAGCGGCACCGTCGGCAGCCAGCCGGCCCAGGGGCGGGCGGCTAGCTCCACCGACACCTGCACCCGCTTGCCGTCGTGCCGAACCGTGACGATGGCTCCGCGAGGGCGGTCGGACAGTGCCCTGGCCACAGCAGCACGGTCGCCGCGGGCCTCCTGCCGGGCCACAGCCACCGCGGTCGCCTGGCATCGCAGCAGCAGCCCAACCAGGGCCAGCACCCAGGCCAGCAGGACGCAGGCCAGCGCTGCGCCAAGGCAAGCGAAGGCGAGTTCCGCTGTGACCATCCCGCGGTCACCGCGCCCTCGGGAGCGGCGCCGACGCCGCCGGTGGCCCACGCCGGCCGGGGATCGCCCGGCCGGCTGGGGTTCGGGCTCAGCCCCCGGCGATCGCATGCAGGATCGCCTGGATGATGGCCTTGATGATCTCCCAGATGATCCGCTGGAAGTCCGGGTTGTTGAAGATGCCGATCAGCACCCCGACCATGCTCACCGTGGCCACCGTTCCCACGGCGTACTCGGCGGTGGTCATGCCCCGCTGATTACGCCGGCCGACCTTCGCCAGTCCGTCTGCCATGCCTGCTCCTTCCCTCGGCGTCCGAACGGACGCATCCACACCTTCGGCGGGCGAGCCCCTTGCCGGTCACCGGACCGGCACGCCTGTGGATGGGGCTCCGAAGGCCACCGACCTGTGGACAACCGGCTCAGCCCAGCAGTTGCCCGACCACCCCACCGATGATCGGCACCACGCCGAGCAGCAGGAAGGAGGGCAGGAAGCAGAGCATCAGTGGCAGCACGCTCCGCACCCCGACCCGCCGGGCCTGCACCAGGGCCGCCGAGTGCGCCGCCCGGCGGGCCTCGGCGCCCAGCGAGCGCAGCGTCGCAGCCAGCTGCACCCCTGATCCGACCGTGCGTGCGACTTCCCGCCCCAGCGCCGCAAGGGCGGGCTCGGTGACCCCGAGTTCGGCCCACGCCTTCGCCTCGTCGGCGCCAAGTCGGACCGTGGCCGAAACCTCGGCCAGCGCTGTTCCGAGCGGTCCGTCAAGGACCCGGGCCAATTCGGTCACGGCCGCCCGGAGCGGCAGGCCTGACTCGAGGCAAACCGCCAGCAGGTCGCAAGCCTGCGGCAGGTCGCCGACCAGCCGCTCGCGCCGGCGGAGCACGCCTCCGGCCTCAAGCCGGCCCAGCACCCACCAGCTCGTCACCCCGAGGGCAACCGCGGCCGGAACCGCCAGCCAGCCGAGGCCGATCGCCAGCGGTAGTGCGCCGGTGGCCGTCGCCACGGACTGGCGCAGGCGCCGTCGGCCCTCGGCGTCCCGCTGGCGGGTGCGGGTGGCCCGCAGCCCAAGCCGGGCCGCCGGCGCAGACCACCAGCTCAGGATGGCCAGGCCGACCGCTACCCCCGCCACCAGCGGCCAGATCAGTTCAGTGATCGCCGGCATCGGCGATCCGTTCGGTCCAGAACACGCCGGCGCAGCCGAGGGCCACCCCGGCAGCCAGGCTCAGCTGGCCGGGCAGCGAACCGGTGAGGAAGGCCAGCGGGTCACCGCCGAGGCTGTAGCCGAGCAGCAGTCCCGCCGCCGGCAGCACGGCCAGCAGCCGGCCGGTGGCCCGAGGGGCCGACAGCTCCGCGGTAACCACGTCCCGCACAGCCCGGACGGCGGCGAGCCGCTCGGCCAATGCGTCCAGCGTGGCGCCCAACGACGCGCCGGTCCGCTCGGCCACTTCCCACGCCACCCCCAGTTCGGCCAGCCCGGCGCCTCCGGGCCGCCGGCCGAGCCGGCGCAGGACCGGGCCCACCGTCCCGCCCACCTGCTGCACTGCCGCAGCCTCGGCGAGCAGCGGCGAATCCCGTGCGGCCACGCTGAGGGCCTCCGACGGCACGTGACCGACCCGCAACAGACCGGCAAGCAGCTGGCAGGCTGCGGCAACGGCCACCTCCGTGGCCGTGGCAGCTGCCCGCCGGGCGTGGCGTCGCCAGACCAGCAGGACGGTCCACAAGGGTGCGGTCACCGCGAACGCGACCACCGCACCTGCCGCGCCGGCGGTCAGCCCACCGGCCGCAGCTGCGGTCGTCACCAAGCCGATCGGGAGCCCACGCCAGGCCAGCCGCGCCAGACCGCCGGTGCTCGGACCCTCATCGCGGAGCGTCCGCAACCGGGCCACTGACGGTTCGTCCACCAGAAGCAGGCCGGCAAGCAGGGCTGCGGTTGCCGCGAGCAGGCTCACCGCGCCGCCAGCTTCCTCAGTTGGTCGTTGCCCTCGCCGCGGATGGTCCCGCCGTCGGGAACGAACCGGACGGCGGGAACGGTGCCGCAGCGCCCGGTGGCGGGCTCCGGACGGACGAGCCGCAGTTCGTCGACCCACCGCCTGCCGTCGGGCAGCCGCCGCACATGCACCAGAACCTGCAGGGCAGCAGCCAACTGGGCGTGCAGCGCGTCCCGTCCCAATCCGGCGAGGGCGGCCAGTGCCTCCAGCCTGGCCGGCACGTCGGCCGCGGAGTTGGCGTGCACCGTCCCGCAACCACCTTCATGCCCGGTGTTCAGCGCACTCAACAGGTCAGCAAGTTCGGCGCCGCGCACCTCGCCGATCACCAGGCGGTCGGGGCGCATTCGCAACGCCTGCCGCACCAGCTGGGTCAGAGTCACCGCCCCGGCCCCCTCAGCGTTCGGCGGACGCGCCTCCAGCCGGACGCAGTGCGGGTGCGCCGGCTGCAGCTCGCGGGAGTCCTCCGCGATCACCATCCGGTCCCCGGCCGGCACCAGCCCCAGCAGCGCTCCAAGGAGCGTGGTCTTGCCAGAGCCGGTTCCCCCGGAGACCAGGAAGGCCAGCCGGCTGGAGACGACGGCTGCCAGCAGCTCGGCGCCCTCACTGGTCAGACTGCCGGAATCCACCCAGTCGGCGAGGCTCAGCCGCTGCCGGTTCGGCACCCGCAACGAAAGGCACGTGCCGGCATCGGCCACACAGGGCAGCACAGCATGCACCCGGACACCGTTCGGCAGCCGGGCATCGACGAACGGCGACCCGTCGTCAAGTCGCCGCCCGACCGAGGCAGCCAGCCGCACCGCGAGCCGCCGCACCTCGTCCTCGCCGGAGAAACGGACCGGGGCGGGCTCCAGGCCCGCACCCCGGTCGAGGAAGACCCGATCAGGGCCGTTGACCAGCACGTCGGTCACCCCGGGTAGCTGCAGCAGCGGGTCCAGTACCCCGGCCCCGATGCTGTCCCGGCGCAGTGCTGCGACGGTTTCGCGCACCACAGTGTCGCTGACCAGCAGCCCCAGACTGCGTAGCGCTGCCCCGACTTCGACCGGCCCGGGCACCTCGCCGCGATGGCCCAGGTGCGAGCGGACCGCCTCGAGATCGACCTCAGCCATCGCCGGTCCCCTCAAGGACCTCGGCCAGCAGGCGGGCCACCGCCCTCCGGTACCGCAGCCGGACGCCACGAGCCGGTGGCTCGCCACGCTCGGCGGCCGCAGGCAGCGTCCGTTCCTCAGGCAGCCTGGCCACCACGGGATGGCCAACGACTTCTGCCACCAGGTCTGCCGGCAGCCCGCCCGGTCCACGGCGCAGGACCAACTCCGGACGCTCGAGGCCGAGCGCGGCCACCGTCTGCCGCGCCGCAGCGACCCCCCGGACGCCGCCGGCCACCACAAGCAACTGCCGGGTGGACAGCCGGACGGCCTCCCTGGCCGCGGGGACAAGGGAGCGGCCAGCATCGAGCACCACCAGGGAGTGCCAGGACCGCAACCCGGCGACCACCGCCGCCAGGGGTTCCCGGGCGAGGTCTAGCGGAGCGCCGCGGGCCATGGAGACCACCGAGACCCGGTCAACCACCGGAAGATGCTGGCGCAGGTCGCCCAGCTGGCCTTCGGCACCGTTGAGGCGCGGCCAGCGCCAGCCCTTCGCCTGTTCCGCGCCGAGCAGCAGGTCGATCCCGCCCCCAACCGGATCGACGTCCACCAGTGCCGCGCCGTCCGGCCGGTCGGCACCGAGTTGCGCGAGGGCCGCGGCGAGGGTGGAGGCACCCACCCCACCGGAGCCGCCGAGAACGGCGACCACCGGCGCCCGGGCGCGACTGCTGCCCTCCACCAGGACCGTCGCCAGCCAGGCGGCGCCCTCCGGCAGCGGGATCACCCTGGCCGACAATGGGGTCGACCAGGTCGAGAGCCGCTCGAGGTCGGCACCAACCAGGAACACCCCGTCCCGGTGTGCCAGCGCGCGGCCGGCCAATCGTTCGGCCTGGTCGTCGGCGACCAGCACGACCGAGGCGTCGCGCCACGGCCCGGCCAGCTGCTCGAGGTCGGTGACCACGGCAGCCGCCAGTTCGTGCGCTGCCACCGCCGAAAGGATCAGGTCCTGGGTCTCCCCGGGTCCGGCGACGACCAGTACATCGCTGCGCTCCGCCACGTCCACAGCTTCGGCGGCACCGCCGCGAACCGGTCAGCGGATCCGCAGCCTGTGGACGAGGTTCGCCCCCGCGGCCAGGTTGTCCACAAATACACGGAAGCGCCCGCCACCGGAGGTTCAACGGCGGACCGGCCGCTGGACGACTTACGATGCGGCCATGACCAACCGGAGCACCGGCGCCTTCCCGTCGACTGCTGTCGACTGGCTCGCCCCCGCCGCGCCCGGGGCGGTGCTGGCCATCGGGCGGGCCTCGGCAGCCACCGCCGAGCGCATCTCACGACTGGGCAGCCCAGTCACCATCACCGACAAGTCGGCCTCCGCCGTCCGGGCCTCGTGCCATCGCTACCCGCAGCATGGTCGGCATCGCCGCAGCCCCGGACGCACTGCCGTTCGCCCCCTGCAACTTCGCTGAAGTACTGGTCGTGCAGGGGATGCACCTGCTGCCCCCCGGCCTGGCACTGGCCGAGTTCGCCCGCGTCCTCGCAGCCGGGGGACGCCTGGCCGTGCAGTTCACCGTCCGTGACGACTCAGTGCCATGGGTGCGACGGCTGGCCGCCATCCTGCGCGTCTATGACCCGGAAGCGATGACCAGCGGCGAGGAGCTGTACTCGATTGCCGCGATCGCAGCCTCCCCGCACTTCCCGGTGCTCGAGCATCGATCGTTCCGGAGGTGGGTACCGATCACCCGGGACGGAATGCTCGAGCTGGTGAGCAGTTCGCCCCGGCTGGCCAACCTCGGCGAACCCGAGGCGGACGAGCTGCTGGCGGAGGTGGCGGCGCTCTACGACTCCTCTGCCCGGCGGCCCGAGCCGCTGCTCCTGCCGTACTCGGTACTCTGCTGGCGGGCCACGGTTGACCACAGCGAGCTGAGCGCCGAGCTGCACCTGCCGGACGAAGGGCTGCAGATCAGTCTCTGAGGAGCAGTGACGGCCCGCACCAGCGGACCGAGGAACGCACCCGCCCGACCCGGGCAGCCGTTAGGCTGACAACACGCAGCGCCGAAGGAGCTAGGAATGGCCGACCAGTCCGACATCGCCGATGTGATCAAGAACATCCAGGCCGACGTCACCGCCATCGTCCGGGGCGAGCTCGAGCTGGCCAAGGCCGAGCTGATGCCCCAGGTCAAGGCTGCCGGTGTGGGTGCCGGGCTGTTCACGGTTGCAGCCGTCGTCGGCCTCACCGGACTGACCGTGCTTCTCCTTGGGTTGTCGTTCTGGCTGTCGCTGGGATTCCAGGTGTGGTTCCACCTCGACCTGCTCGCTGCGCTGGCCTGGGGTTTCGCGGTGATTGCCGTGTTGTTCTTCATCGTGGCCGGAGCGCTGGCCATCGTGGGCAAGAACCAGCTCAAGTTCACCGGGGCGGCAGGGACAGTGGCGAGTGCCGAGGAGACCGTGGCCGCAGTGATGGGTGCCGTCGAGAAGGGAAAGGACGACGTCGCCGCCCTCTCGCTCACCGGACGCAGGCCCGAACTCGAGCAGTAGGCCTTCAGGCGAGCCGGTAGATCCGGGACTCCCAACCGGCCAGTTCCGCGTCGCTCGACCCGTGGGTCCCGAGCAGCACCTCAGCCCCGTCGAGGGCAGGCAGCTCTGCCAGGGGCAGCCCGACCGTCGACGAGGACCAGTTGGCAACCACCAGCAGCACCTCCTCGCCGAGGGTCCGGGTGTAGCAGAACAGGTGCTCGTCGTCGGCCAGCAGCAGCTCGAAGCGGCCCTGCTGCACGACCTCGAGCTGGTGGCGCAGTTCGATCAGTCGCCGGAAGTGGTGGAACACCGATCCGGGGTCGGCGATCGCAGCCGCAGCGTTGATGTCGACGTGGTTCGGGTTCACCCGCAGCCAGGGTTCACCGCCACCGAAGCCGGCGTTCGGCCCGGCGTCCCACTGCATCGGGGTGCGGGCATTGTCACGGCTCTTGAACGCGATCGCTGCCAGCAGCCCTGCCGGGTCCATGCCGGCACCGACGGCCTGGGCGTGGAACCGCAACGACTCGAGATCGTTGTACTGCTCGATGGCCGTGAACCCGGCATTCGTCATGCCGAGCTCCTGGCCCTGGTAGACGTACGGGGTCCCCTTGAGCAGGTGCATCGTCGTGGCCAGGGTCTTGGCTGAGGCGATCCGGAACTCCGACGAGTCGTCGCCGAATCGCGACACCGATCGCGGCTGGTCGTGGTTCTCGAAGTAGAGCGAGTTCCAGCCCTCCTCGGCCAGCCCGTACTGCCACTGGGCGAGGTTGGCCTTCAGCTCGGGCAGGGACAACGGCTTGAGGTCCCACTTCAAGGCGAACTGGTCGAGGTTCACGTGCTCGAAGGTGAACACCATGCCGAGTTCGCCGGCATCCGCCGCGGTGTGCGAGCGGGCCTGGTCGACATTGACCAGGATCATCTCACCGACCGTGAACAGCTCCCGCTCGGTGATTCCCACCTCGCGATTCATCTCGCGCAGGAACTCGTGCAGCCGCGGTCCCTCGACAACGAGGGACGGGTCGTAGCACAGCCCGTCGGGACCGTTCACCGGGCCGTCGGCCAGCGGGTAGGTCTTCGAGATCAGGTTGATCACGTCCATCCGGAACCCGTCCACCCCCCGGTCGAGCCACCAGCGCATCATCTGGTAGACGGCCTGCCGCACCGCCGGGTTCTCCCAGTTCAGGTCCGGTTGCTTTGGACTGAACAGGTGCAGGTAGTACTGGGCGGAGACCGGGTCGAACTGCCAGCCCGGCCCGGAGAAGAACGAGCCCCAGTTGGTCGGCTCGGCGCCCGGTGTGCCCGGTTCGTGGCCGGCCCTTGCCGGTCGCCAGATGTACCAGTCGCGCTTTGGGGAGGAGATGTCGCGGGACTCAACGAACCACGCGTGCTCGTCGGAGGTGTGGTTCACCACCAGGTCCATGACCAGCTTCATCCCCCGCTCATGCAGCCCGGCGATCAGCGCGTCGACGTCGGCAAGGCTGCCGAACAGCGGATCGACATCGGTGTAGTCGGAAATGTCGTAGCCGTTGTCGTCCATCGGCGAGCGGTAGACGGGGGACAGCCAGACCACATCGACCCCCAGGGCGCTCAGGTGGTCGAGGTGGGCGAGGATGCCGGGGAGGTCCCCGATGCCGTCGGCGTTGCTGTCGGCGAACGACCTCGGGTAGATCTGGTAGACCACTGCGCTTTGCCACCAAGGAGCCATGGCACCATCTTGGCCGTCTGCGCCGGTGATTCGCAGCCGTTGCCCGATACGTAGCTTCCGCCTGACGATCAGAGGCGCTCACTCAGGAAGCGGGGCGGGATCTCGCTGGTCCGGCCGGTGTCCCACGGCAGGGTCCAGCCCAGGAGTTCGAAGAGCCCGTCCAGCAGGTAGGCGGTGAAACCCCACACGTACAGGTCGTCGAGCAGGAACGCTGGGCCGCTGAACCCTCCCGGGTGCACCCAGGTGCCACGATTGGCCGGGTCCAGCAGCCGGGCAACGGGAACCTGGTGCACCGCGGCCACCTCGCCGACGTCCACCGGCTCAAGTCCCACCGGGTCGCCCCACCAGCCGACGACCGAGGTCACATCGAAACCGCTGCGGGGGATGTGGGCGGCCGGCAGCACCCCAAGGACGGTCACAGCGGACGGTTCCACGCCGACCTCCTCCCTGGCTTCGCGCAGGGCTGCGGCCACCGGGTCGACGTCAACCGACTCGATCCCGCCGCCCGGGAAGGCGATCTGGCCGGCATGGGAGCGCAGGTCGGCCCGTTTCTCGATCAGGACGAGGTCATAGCCATCGTTGCCGGGACCGAGCAGGATCAGCACCGCCGCCCGGCGCTTGCCCCTCGGGCTCCGCGCGCCCTGGATGAACTCGAGCGCGTCCGGTCGGGCGAAGCGCTCCTGGGCCGACAACAGCTCGGTTGGCACCGGCGTGCTCATCCGGCCAGCGCCTCATCGACCCACTGCTGGATGTTCTCCAGCGAGACGAACTGGCCCGGGTGCCTGGCGACGATCTTGCCTTCGGAGTCGATGAGCAGGGTGTACGGGATTCCGACGACCCCCAGCGGACCCTTGAGCTGGTTCTCGTCATCCGTCAGGTGCGGGTAGGTCATGCCGGTCAGCTGGGCGAACTCGATGGCAAGGGCCGGCTGCGGGTCTGCGTAGTCGATCCCGAGCACCGCCACCTTCTTCTGGGTGCTGGCGAAGGCCGAGAGGTGCGCGGCCTCGGCCCGGCACGGCTCGCACCACTGCGCCCAGAGGTTGACCAGCATCGGGCCCCTCAGCCCGGCCAGGCGCAGGGTGGTGTCGCCCCCCAGGCAGTCCAGCGAGAGGTCGGGCAGTCCGCCGGGAACCACCGCGGCGTCACTGCTGGCCGGGCAGTCCGCGATGCCGGCCGACTTCCGGGCCGCCACCAGGTCGGTGGTCCGGGCGGTTGGGGTCGACGGACGCCCTTCACCGACCCCTGGCAGAAGGCCGGCGCACCCGGCCAACAGCACCGCCAGCGCCACTCCCCCGGCCGCCGATGCCCGCCGGACGCCGCTCATCCGCGCGGCTCCCGCACGAGCTTGGCTGCCACCTTCGGATCGGTGGGCCCCTCACCGAACGACGGGCAGAGCGCTGCCAACGGGCAGGCTCCGCAGGCCGGACGGCGGGCGTGGCAGCGGCGGCGGCCATGCCAGATCACGCGATGGTTCAGCTTGAACCAGTCCCGGCGTTCGAACAGTGCGCCCACCTCTGCCTCGATGCCCGGCGGGGTCTGCTGGTCGGTCCAGGCGAACCGGTGGGCCAGCCGGATGAAGTGGGTGTCGGTGGTGATCCCCGGTACGCCGAAGCCATCGGTGAGGACGACGTTGGCGGTCTTGCGCCCCACTCCGGGGAGGGTCACCAGCTGGTCGAGCTTGTTTGGGACCACGCCGCCGAAGTCGGAAACCAGCGCGGCGCCGAGCTTGAGCAGGGCATCGGACTTCGCCCGGAAGAAGCCGGTTGGCTTGATCAGCTCCTCCAGTTCCGCCCGATCGGCAGCCGCAAGGGACCTGGCGTCCGGGTAGCGCGCGAACAGTACCGGCGTCACCGTGTTGACCCGTCGATCCGTGGACTGGGCTGACAGCACGGTGGCGACCAGCAGTTGCAGCGGGTTGGCGTGGTCGAGCTCGCAGTGGGCGTCCGGGTAGAGCCCGCCGAGCAGGCTGTTCATCTTCCGGGCGCGCCGCACCAGGGCCAGCCGGGACTCCGTTGCGATCACGTCAGAACGAGGCCGCGCTGGCCTCGACCACCAGCTCGACCTCGACCGGTGAGTCCAGCGGCAACACCGCTACCCCAACTGCGCTGCGGGCGTGCCGGCCGCGCGGTCCGAACACCTGCTGCAGCAGCTCCGAGGCGCTGTCGGCAACCTGTGGCTGGCCGGTGAACGTCGGGTCGCTGGCCACGAACACGACCATCTTCACCACCCGGCGGATGCCGTCGATGCCGCCGACAACGGACGCGGCAGCGGCCACGGCGTTCAGCACAGCGATCCGGGCCAGTTCGGCCGCCCGCTCAGGGCTGACCGCCGCGCCGACCTTGCCGGTGTCGACCAGCCTGCCGTCGACGAATGGCAGCTGGCCGGCGGTGAACACCTGTCCGGCCGACACCACTGCGGGAAGGTAGGCGGCCACCGGTACCGGCACACCGGGCAGTTCCAGGCCCAGCTCGACCAGCCGTGCCGACGCAGCGACTTCCTGGAGTTCCTCGTTCATTCGGCTACCGGCCGCTTCAGGTAGGCCACCAGGTTCTGCGGATTCGGCCCGGGAACCACCTGCACCAGCTCCCAGCCGTCCGCTCCCCAGTTGTCGAGGATCTGCTTGGTGGCGTGCACCAGCACCGGGACGGTCACGTACTCCCATTTCGTCATGGGCTCACCATATTCAGCGGGGGTGACGCGGGAGAACACCCGCGGCCAGCGAACCGATACCCAAAGGCCATCGGCCGGGACTCAGCGCAGCTGATCGACGCGGCGCGCCTTCGGGCAGAGAATCGAGGTCCAGGACGTGATGTCGGTGCGCTGGCGCAACAACTGCCGGCGTTCCCGCTCGGTCAGGCCGCCCCACACCCCCCACTCGATCCGGTTGTCCAGGGCTTCGGCGAGGCACTCGTTGCGCACCGGGCAGGTGAAGCACACCGAACGCGCCCGCTTCTGGTCGGCACCTTCCGGGAACAACTCGTCCTGCAGGCCCCGGCACTTGGCCTGAAGTGTCCAGTCGTCGACTCCGAGCGTCATTGCTCTCATCCTCTCGCCGGGGTGGGCCGCCTTCGCGTTGTACGCAATTGCTAGGTGTACCCGTCAGGTTATGTCAAGAAGCTGCCCGTGGCTAGGGGTGACTTGGTGACACGGCGTGGGACGGGCCGGTTTTTCGGCCCGCTGGCTGCCTTGACGTACCCTAGAAGCCATGCGCATGGGGAAACGGCTGTACTCGCTGGTGATGTTCATCTTCGTCTCGTTTCTCAGCGGGCTACTCGTCGCCGGCCTGATCGTGCCCATCGTCGGGATGGCAACGACCACCGGAACCGCGATGGTGACCAGCCTCGACCAGCTGCCGACCGAGCTGAAGGCCCCGCCGCAGCCGGAGCGCTCCCGTCTGCTGAACGCCGACGGCTCCACCCTCGCCTTCTTCTATGACGAGAACCGTATCTACGAGCCCCTGGCGAGGATCGCCCCGATCATGCAGCAGGCCCAGGTGGCGATCGAGGATCACCGGTTCTACGAGCACGGCGCCATGGACCTGCAGGGGACGTTGCGGGCGCTGGTACGCAGCAGCCAGGGCAACACCCAGGGCGGCTCCAGCCTGACCCAGCAGTACGTGCGCCTGGTCCTGGTCGAGATCGCCCACCAGAAGAACGATGCAACCGCGAAGGCTGCAGCCACCGAGAACACCATCGCCCGAAAGATCCGGGAGTTGCGCTACGCGATCGCCATGGAGAAGGAACTCAGCAAGGACACCGATCCTCGAGCGCTACCTGAACATCGCCTACTACGGGGACGGCGCCTACGGCGTCGAGGCAGCAGCGCGGCACTACTTCGGTGTCACCGCCGCGAAGCTCGACCTCCCCCAGGCGGCCATGCTGGCCGGCCTGGTGCGGAACCCCGTGGCCACCAACCCGGTAGGCCACCCGGCCCTGGCGATCGAGCGGCGCAACAACGTGCTGGACCGGATGCTGGAGCTAGACCTGATCTCCGCCACGGAACTGGCCGAGGCCAAGGCCACCAAGTTCGACAAGTCCAAGGTCAGGGAATCCCGGCTTGGCTGCGCCAACGCCGAGTTCCCGTTCATCTGCGACTACGCCTTCCGGACCCTGCTGAAGACCACCGAGCCTCGGCAACACCCCGGAGGAGCGCAAGGACTTCGTGTTCCGCGGCGGCCTCACCATTCAGACCCAGATCGATCCGAAGGCCCAGCGCAAGGCCGAGAAGACCATCAAGAACTACCTCTCGGCCAAGGATCCCGTGGTTTCGGTCATCACGATGATGGAACCCGGCACCGGCCTGATCCGGGCGATGGCCCAGAACCGCAACAAGATGGGCGTCAGCAAGAAGAAGGGTGAGACCTTCTACAACTATGCGGTGAACCAGTCGATGGGCGGCGCTGACGGCTATCAAGGCGGCTCCACGTTCAAGGCCTTCGTCGCTGCCGCAGCCCTCGATGAAGGACTCGGCAGTTACGGGACGATCAACGCTCGGGCGCACATGAACTTCAAGGGCCACGTGTTCAAGTCCTGCAGCGGGGGCGTGAAGGTCAACAAGGACTGGAACGTCGACAACGCCAGCCCGTCCGGCCGGATGAACATGTGGAACGGCACGAAGCACTCCGTGAACACCTACTACGTCCAGCTCGAGGAGCAGGTCGGACTGTGTGCGGTGACAAAGATGGCGAAGCGCCTGGGCCTGGAGATGTCCAGCGGCCAGGACATCGTCGAGCTCTACAACCAGATCCCGTCCTTCACCCTTGGTTCGGTCGAGGTGACCCCGCTCTCCATGGTCGAGGCCTACGGCACTTTCGCGGCGCGCGGCAAGCATTGTGAGCCGATCATCCTGAAGTCGATCAAGACCAGGGCGGGCACTCCGCTGGAGGTGCCCAGCGCCAACTGCAAGCAGGTGCATCTCCCAGGAGTTGGCCGACGCCATCAGCAAGATCTTCCAGGGCCCGTACAACGGTGGGACGGCGACTACGGCGAAGGTTCCCGGCGTGGCCATGGCCGGCAAGACCGGGACCGTGCCCAAGAACAAGGCCGTGTGGACGGTTGGCTTCAACCGCGACCTGGTCGGTGCAGCCGTGATCAGCTACGACAACTCCAAGACCTACCGGAAGTTCTGGAGGGGCAAGCCGAGCTTCCTGCGGTACGTGACCCTCCCGGCCTCCGGTCGCTGGCTGAGCGGCTTCTCCGGCAACAACGCCGGGGCGAACCTGCTCAAGCCTGCCTTTGCCGCTGCCTACGCCGACATCAAGGATCGGCATTCCTTCGTCGAGCCGCCGAGCAGCATCCTGCAGGGCGAGCGGGTGAACATTCCCAGCTGTGCTGGCATGGGTGCATCGAGTTGTGCAGCGGTCCTGAGGCGCGTCGGCTTCACCACCTACACCGTGAACGTCGAGTCCGAGCGGCCCAAGGGCACCTTCGTCGGGACCAACCCGGCGGGCAGTGCCCCCAAGTACAGCCAGATCGCCCTGCTGATCAGCAAGGGGCCCAAGGTGGAGAAGCCGCCAGAAACTCCGAGCCCGACCCCCACGCCGCCCGGCCGCGGCCGGCGGTGATCGGAAACCTCGCCGGCCGGATAGCGCTGGCTGGGGCTGCTTGTGTGGCCTACGGCGCCTTGATCGAGGTCAGAGCATTCCAGGTGCGCCGGGTGAGTCTGGCGGTGCTGCCGGCCGGCTCTCCCCGGATCCGGGTGCTGCACGTCTCCGACATCCACCTGACGACCGGCCAGCGGGCCAGGCGAAGCTTCGTGACCGCGCTTGCCGGCCTGGAACCCGACCTCGTGGTGAATACCGGTGACAACATCGCTCAGGCCGACGCGCTCAGCCCGTTGCTGTCAGCCTTCGGCCGGTTGTTGGACGTTCCGGGCGTCTTCGTCTTCGGTTCGAACGACTACAGCGCCCCGAAGCTGACCAATCCGGTGGCTTACCTTGCCCGGTCGACCAGCCGGCACGACACCCCACCAGACCGGGGCATCCTGCCGACCGAAGAGTTGCGCGCCAGCCTTTCTGCCGGCGGCTGGCGGGACCTGACCGGGCGACGGGTGGTCCTCGAAATCCATGGGGTTCGCATCGAGTTCCGAGGCACCGACGACGCCCACCTGCACCGTGACGACTACGCCCGGGTGGCCGGGGAACCGGCAGCGGACGTGGATCTGGCCATCGGGGTCACCCACGCGCCGTATGCCCGGGTGCTCAACGCCATGACCGCCGACGGGGTCCAGCTGGTGTTCGCCGGCCACACCCATGGCGGCCAGGTCTGCTTGCCGGGCTGGGGTGCGCTCACTACGAACTGCGACCTGCCACCGTCCCAGGCGAAGGGGTTGAGCCGGATCCGGACAGCGGGGCGGGCCGCCTGGCTGCATGTCTCCGCTGGGCTCGGCAGCTCACCCTTCGCGCCCTACCGGTTCGCGTGTCCGCCGGAGGTCACCCTGCTCACCCTCACTCCGGTCCCGAATGGCTGACCGGCACCAGTTCGGCTAAGCTGCCACTCGGTCCGGACCAAGTCCGGACCGCTCGGGGTGTGGCGCAGCTTGGTAGCGCGCGTCGTTCGGGACGACGAGGTCGCAGGTTCAAATCCTGTCACCCCGACCAAAGGCAAAGCGCCTCTGGCTAGCAGCAATGCGAGTCAGAGGCGTTCTTGTTTCTTCGTCTTGGCATAACTGGGGAGTAACGCGACTTGCGTCGTCGGCCGCGCCTGACCTCTGCGGCGCTCCCCCCGGGACGGCTTTGCAGCTATGGATGGCCCCACTCTCAGCCACCGAACGACCCAAACCCAAATCCAGCGAAGCTGGTGCCTTGCCGGATCCTTCTCCTTGCCGCGACGCTGTTGCCGCGACGCGATTCGAACCTGCACTACCGCCTTGGAGTTCGCCACGGACCTGGCGCAAGGTGTCTTGGCCGTGGGTGTGGCCGCTCTTGAGCGAGCAGCCAACAGTCGGCAACAACACGCAGCGCTGCCGCCCTGAATGAACTGTGGTGAAGACGTGCTGACCGGAAGCTAGTGAAGCGCCACTGGCGGCGTGTACTACCGGGGCCTTCAGCATCGGCATTAACGGAGCCCGTGAGGGGGGGCGTTTTCGCCCGGCGTTGAGACATGGGACCCCAGGCAGGCCGCCCAGCCACTCTCGCGTCCGTGCCCGCCCCCAAGGGGCTCCACGGCGTCATCGACGAATGCCCAGCAGAGGGATCCTACAGGCCCAGATCGGCACAACCCGCAGGTGCGAGGGACACGTTCGCACCAGCCGCGAGCGAGCGGGAGCTGTTGCAGTGGCGACCAAGAACCGCCGTCCGCGAGCAACGGCTTGCAGGACACTGCCAATGGCAGCCGTCGTCGAGTCCTTCAAGTTCAGGCCCGCCTCACGACCGACGCCCGCCTCACGACGCTGACGCCCACCCTGACGACGACCGGGTTGTCACGGCGTGCTCCAGGGGCGGACTTCAGCTCGGCGGCTGTGGAAAGGTTGACTACTGCTTGCTCGTCCGGCGACTCAGGAGCAGTCGCTGTTGGCGCCTCGGCCCATTCCTGCAGTCGGTCACGGTAGTACGCCTGGTGAGTACCATCATGTCCTCGAAGCATCAGGCAAGGCAGGGTCAGCCCGTCCTCGCGGCGGCGCCACACTGACCCACAAATGCCATACCCGCAGTCCGATGCGGTCGGTGAGATATCTGATTCAGCCAATTCTTCCCTCAACTGTGCTGTTCGGTACACGCGAGAGCCGTATCTGACTGAAGAGCTAGCCTGAGCCGATTCAAGTCAGCCTCGTGAACCCATCGATAACGGGCGCACGGAAGGCGGTAGGCAGTTGCTAGCGCCCAGCGCTGGATGGTCTCGCGGAGCCGGAATGAGACCGGTTCCTCTGGTAGCTGGCTAGCGAGCCGTTGACGGATGGCGCGAGGAGTGTTCACACTGGGATCGCGTTCGCGGGATGCCGATGCGACCCTCTGCGCAGCGGCGAACGCCTTTTCGTGCTCGCCGATACTGCAGCAGGTGAACGCGTACAAGGACAACCCAAACGCGGCAATGGGCCACTCGTGGTCTTCCATTTCGGCCACGCCAAACCTCAGCACTTCCAGGTGAATCAATGCTCCCATCCGGTCCCCGATGAGGTGTGCCTGCCAGGCACGCTGGAGGGCGTCGTCTCGCAGTGAGGGCGCGGGCGCTGATCGGTCCAGCGTGCCCACCCGGGTACTCGCCCGTACCCCTGCTGGCAGTGGACGGCGTCGCCAGCGAGCCCTCGCCGGGTGCATTCGAGTCGTTATCGCAACCGCCAACCATGATGGGTTCCGTGTTCACTCCGCTGTCGCCTCCTTGCGCTTGACCGCGAGATGCGTGACCACCTGGTCAGGTGGCTGTTGGGTCGGATCCGTTTCATGGTCGGTCGCGGATCGCCGCCGCTTCTCCCGCCACTGGGGGAATCGACGGACGACGCCGATCCCTGGCTGTTCACTTCTTGGTTTCGGGCCACTCTTGGTCGGCGGCCACTCGGGCAATGTGCAGGCCATAGATGAGATCTCGTCGTCGGTGAGCGCCGAACCCAGGGGTGATGCTTGGATGTGTTGTGGACGTCATTGTCAATCCATTCCGCTAGGACCCACTGGGGTGAGGCCGCTGACCAATGGGTGCCCACACGGGCCAGCCCAGGGTGGACTCGACCAGTTGCGGGCTACCGGTGACCGTGAAGTCGATGCCCGCGGCACCGCTGAAGGCGGTGGCATCGTGGGAGATAAATCGATTTACCCGTGCCCATTCTGGCCACGCCTGGACCCGATCGTCAAGAAGAGTTGGGGACAAAGAGGCCCGGCGCACCAACTTGTTATGGGTTCGTTATCAACCTCCGAGAGTCTTCCTGCATCGAGAACCACTGGTCCTGATCGCCGGGTAGGCACGGCCCCCACCTCTGGAGGAACTCATCACACGCCCCCTCCGCCTCAGCCGGTGTCGGGGCCGTATGGGCGGGCCGGACGTCCTTGCCAATCTCCCGGACGGCTCCTCGACCCGATGGGAATGTGGAGGGAGCGCTCGCCGGGTTCGGCATCTCCCAGATCGAGGTGTTGGATGTGAGCGCCGAGGTCAAGCGGCCCGTGGACCTTGCTGCCTTCTCGCTGCTGGCGAGCCTGCCTTTCCGTCCTCAGGTGGAGCTGGAATGAAGGCGATGATCGGCTCTCGTGCCTCTTGGGCGCTCAACGCTGGACGAAAGCGACCGACCCCGGAACTGGGGCGCTGTGCGAGCGGTTCGCGGACCACAGGTGGATCTTCGAGCCCAGTCGCTCAACAGACGCTTCCAGACCTGCCAGGTCTTCTCCTCGGTTCTGGCGGATGCATCCGATATTATCCTGACCATGCAGGCATCCCACGTCAATAAAAGATCTTCGGGTCGCGGACGGCCGCCGCTAAGTCCCGAAGCGCTCAGCGGGCGCGCGCAGCGGATCCTCGGAGCCGCTGCTGGCTTGGTTCTTGAGCGTGGTTACGACGCGATCTCCATGGACGACATCGCCCACGCCGTGGGCCTCGCCAAGGGCACGCTTTATGAGCACTGGGCGACCCGCGAGGAACTGTTTCTCAACCTCGTACACCGGGAACAGGATTCGCTGGCCACCAAGGTTGCCAACGCATCGCCGAGGACAGTCGAGGCCCTGATCAGGGAGACCGCTCGAGCCTTGCTGCAACGCCCACTGCTGGTGGCGGTCCTCGTCGAGAACAGCGACATCTGGGGCAGGCAACTGCAACGGCTACCGCCCTCGAGCATCTACCAGCACCGGATAGCCTCATTCGCCGACTTCCTGACCGACCTACGTCAGCGAGGAGAAATCCGCACCGATCAGACGATCAGCGAACAGATCCACATCGTCAGCGGCGTCCTGGCCGGATTCTTGATGGCTCGATCCCTGATCCCGCCCAGCCACACCATCGACGACAACGCACTGGCGGAAGTCATCGCAGACACCGCTGCCCGAGCCCTGGGCGCAACCGCGGACAACCTACCCCTGCCGGCCACGGCCCACCTCCTCGGGGCCGGCAAGCAAGCACGCACAGGATCCGGGCCGAAGAGGCACGCGCAGCTGCGCGAACACCGCGACGATCCGATCCAGGTACGGCCCATATAGGTGTCGTGGCGTTCATGTCCGGATCGGTGAGACCCTACGTTTGACCGCCTGTGACCACACCTGCGAATTCGACTGTCCCGAGGTTCAAATCCTGTCACCCCGACCGGCGGGAAGCCGCTCTGACTAGGCGGTTCAGCCTGAGTCGGAGCGGCCTTCCGCAATTCCGTGCCCAAGGTGGCCCTGACGAGCGCCGACGGCTGCACATTCGGGACACCTGCTCGCGGCCGGCGCGGACAAGATCTCCACTGAGGTTGACGGAAGAACAGGTGACCACAGCAGCGGTCGGCTGGTCGGTTGGACTACTCCGGAATCCCGTCCCGGTCGGCCCACTCCAGCAGCGGCTCGAGCCGGTGCGCCACGTCGTCGATCGTCGCGTGCGGGTCACCGCCGGCCGCAAACCTCGTCGGGACGGTGGCCAGCGTCAACTCCCCAGGTTCGATGTCGGCCAGTTCGTCCCAGTTGAACGGGGTGGACACGGTGCCCTCGGGCACCCCCCGCACCGACCAGGCGGCGGCGATGGTGTGGTCGCGGGCGTTCTGGTTGAAGTCCACGAACACGTGCCTTGGGTCGCGGTCCTTCCGCCACCACGTGGTGGTCACGTCGTCGGGCGCGCGCCGTTCCACCTCGCGGGCGAAGGCGAGGGCAGCCCGGCGCACCTGGCCGAACCCCCACTCCGGGGCGATCCGGACATAGACGTGCAGTCCGCTGCCGCCGGAGGTCTTCGGGAAGCCGATGATGCCGAGTTCGTCAAGTACCTCCCTGGCCACCCCGGCTACTCGCCGGACGCGCTCGAACCCGGCCTCCGGCATCGGGTCGAGGTCGATCCGCCACTCGTCGGGCTTCTCCACGTCGGCCCGGCGCGAATTCCACGGATGGAACTCCACCGTGGCCATCTGGACCGCCCAGATCACCGCTGCCGGCTCGGTCACGCACAGCTCGTCCGCGGTGCGGCCGAAGCGCGGGAAGTAGACGTTCACGGTCTCCACCCACGGCGGAGCACCGGAGGGCAACCGCTTCTGGTGGACCTTCTCCCCGGACAGCCCGGACGGGAACCGGTGCAGCATGCACGGCCGCTCCCGCAGGGCGCGGACGATCCCGTCGCTGACCGCAAGGTAGTAGTTCGCCAGGTCGAGCTTGGTCCAGCCGCGGAGCGGGAAGTAGACCCGCTCGGGGCTGGTCAGCCGGACCACCCTGGAGCCGACCTCCAGCTCAACCGGATCACCTACCGCCACCATTGGGCCAAGTTACCCGCCGTCCGGCGACGGGTCGAGAGCCCGATTCCGCGCCGCTCCCGGGTCAGCCCGGCTGGATCAGGGCGTGGAAGTGGGCCACCCGCTCGGACCGGGCGCCTCCTGGCGACCACTGCTCGATCGCCGCGCAGGACGTGGCCATGCCCCAACGGACGGCCTCCGCGAAGTCGCACCCGGCTTCCAGCCTCGACACGAGCCCACCGAGGAAGGCGTCGCCGGCACCGATCGGGTTCCGGACGACGACATCCTGGCCCGGTAGCCGGCCGCCGCCGGCATCGGTTGCCCAGGCAAGACCGGCGGACCCGGCGGTGACGACCACCGCCTCGATCCCCCACCCGTGCAGCCCGGCGGCGGCCTGCTCGGCGCGGTCGAGGGCATCCTCGCCAATCCCGGTGCTCTCCTGGACGGTCTCGCCGGAGAGGATCGCCTCGGCCTCGGCGAGGTTCGGGGTGATCAGCGCCGGCTGCACCGGACCGGCAAGCGCGAAGGGCATCCAGGCCGGCCCGGTGTCCAGGGCCAGCCGGCCGCCGGCAGCCACCACGGCTGCGACCAGGGCGGCCAGCGCTTCCGGTCCCACCCCCGGCGGGAAGCTGCCGCTGCAAACCACCCACTCGGCCGGGGTGACCCTGGCCGTCACGGCTTCGACGAAAGCTCCCCAGACTTCTGCGGTGACCGGCGCTCCGGGGCCGTTGAGGACGGTGACCCGCCCCGCGTCCTCCAGCACGATGATCGACTCCCGGACGTTGCCCGGATACGGATGCGCGGTAACGTCCATTCCTTCGGCCCGCAACGTATCCAGGTACCAGTCGGAGCCGGCCGTCGGCAGCAGCACGTGGACGGCGGGGGAAACCCCGTTTGCGAGACTGCCGCGCGCTGCGGAGACCGACTTGCCTGCGGGGTAGGCCCGGTTCTCACGGACCCGATCGACAGTGCCCGGCAGCAACTGGTCCAGGCTGACCAGGCGGTCGATCGTCGGGTTGGGGCAGATCGCCAGCATCGTGCCTCCTCGCAGGGCAGCCCCGCCTCGGGTTCGTGGTCGAGTCCAGCATTCCCGTGGTCCCTGGCGCAAGCCCGCCGCGCTGGAGTCCGGTCGTCGGGGTCCGGCGACGGTCGGGCCGATCCGCCCCTGTTGTCGCGGCCGCTCGGTCAATATGGTGGGCCCAGCCTGACCGGGGGCGGTCCGTTCGGAGAGTGGGGGGCGATGGCGGAGGAGAAGAAGTTCCTCGAACGGCCACTGGCCGTGGTCGCCCTCGTGGGTGGGGCCCTCGGTGTGGTTGCGACCATCATCGGGATCTACGCGAGTCTCACCGCTGGTGCGCCCACGCCGACCGGGCCGGCTGACTCCGCCCGCGTCGCCGAGTGTGTCCGCGCGCATGGTCTCGCGCAGGTGTCCGAGCGCCGGGACGCCGGTGAGGGCCGCTGGTACTTCCGCGCTTGCGCCTGGCCCGCGCCGACCGGTGCCGCCGCCGACGGCTTCAGCGAGATCACCGTCCGCACCGAGCCCGGCCCAGGGGAATCGGAGGCAACCGGGATGACGGTCGCCCACACCTTCACCAGCGCCTGCCGAGACCTCGAGGTCGGCTACCTTTTCGACAACCAGGGCACCCTCGTCCCGGAGCAGCCGGTCCGGTTGACCAAGGGCGAGACCCGTCGCGTGGAAGGCGGTTCGATCGTCAGCGGCGCCCCAGCTCCTGGACGGGACCAGTTCGTTGTCCTTTCCGCCGCCCGCTACAGCCTGGACTCCGTCCGCTGCGTCTAGGTGCGCCGGGCCTACGATGGCAGCACCACCACGTAGTCAGGACCGCCGATGATCATCGCCACCCCGGTAACCGCCGATGGCCAGTCAGCCGCCGCCTGGGGAAAGGCCCACTGGATCGGCGTCGCCAGCGTCGAGGACGGCGCGGTGACCGATTGGCAGGTGCACGAGGTCGGCTGGGACGTCTCCCACGACGAAGGCACCCACGGCTCGCACCATGCCCGGATCGTGCTCTTCCTCAAGGAACAAGGCATCGAGGCCGTCGTGGTCGACCACATGGGACCGGGCATGGTCCGGGTCATGGAGACCATGGGGATCCCGCTGCTCCCAGCCAGCCCCGGCGACGCCAAGGCCTCGGTCCTGGCAGCCGTCACCGCAGCGAAGGCCTGAGACCCGGCAAACTGCACCCAATCGCTTCCGGGCGGGCGCGAAACCCCGGCTGGTGCGTGTCGGGGCTACAGCGGACGGGATCCGGCTCGTTCGGGGCGGGTTCCTGCCCCGGCTACCAGCCCGGCCAGCGCACGGTGAGGTCAGCGGCCTCCCGGTGGGCCGAAACCAGCTCGGCATTGCTCTCATCGGTACCCAGCACGTGGCGGCGGGCGTGCTCCGGGGTCTTCCCGAAGTGCTCGTGGCGCTCGATCAACCGGGTGACCCGCAGCTCCTCATCTGGAGCTTCCAGGTACCACACCTCGTCGAGACACCGACGGACGCGGTGCCAGGCCGGGTCCGGGTGGAGCAGGTAGTTGCCTTCGGTGATCACGATCGTGCATTGCCTCGGAACGGCGATCGCGCCGGCCACCGGGTCCTCGATCCCCCGGCGGTATTCGGGGGCGTAGACCACGTCCACAGCGTTGTCCCGCAGGCGGGACA
Source organism: uncultured Actinomycetota bacterium (assembly GCA_963848845.1). Taxonomy (GTDB): domain Bacteria; phylum Actinomycetota; class Actinomycetes; order Propionibacteriales; family Propionibacteriaceae; genus Propionicimonas. The sequence goes on along the minus strand of CAWKFH010000004.1, from coordinate 36,481 downwards.
GCAGGGCAGCGTAGCCGTCCGGGTCGAAGGTGTCTGGCGCCCCCCGCCGCTCGGCGCGGTCGTCACGGGCGATCACGGAAGCCGCCAGGTGGAACCCGTCCATCGGCACCACGACCGCAGAACCAGGACGGAGTCGCTCCAGTTCGGCCACCAGGATCGCAGCCAGCGTCGACTTGCCGGCGCCGGGAGCACCGCAGATGCCGACGATCACGCGGCCGGCAGCCGCCCGGTCGAGAAGCCGGGCGGCGAGTACGGCCGGCTCCGCCGGCAGCACCTCTTCCCCGGTCACTCGACGGCGACCTCCTCGTGTCCGACGGCGTACATCATGACCTTCTCCTCCGTGGCTTCGGCGCGACTGAGTTCCTTGACCATCCTGCCCTCCCGCATCACCATCACCCGATCGCTCATGCCGAGCACCTCGGGCAGTTCGGAGGAGATCATGATGATCGCCACCCCCTGGTCGGCCAGGTCGGTCATGATCTGGTAGATCTCGGCCTTGCTGCCCACGTCGATGCCGCGGGTCGGCTCATCCATGATGAACACCTTGATGCCAAGGCTCAGCCAGCGTGCCAGAACGACCTTCTGCTGGTTGCCCCCGCTCATGTTGACCACCAGGAACTCTGGCGAGGGGGTCTTGATGCGAAGGTTGGTGATCCACTTTCGGACCAGGGTCATCTCGTCCTTCAGCCGGAGGACGCCGAAGCTGGTCAGCCGGTCGAGCCCGGAGACGGTGGTGTTGAAGTAGACCTGCAACTTCAGCAGCAGGCCCTGGCGCTTGCGGTCCTCGGTGACCAGGGCGACGCCGTGGTTGATCGCATCCCTTGGCGAGCGTGGTCGGTACGGCTTGCCGAACAGCGTCATGTCGCCGGCGGTTGCGCGGTCAGCTCCGAAGATCACCCTGGCGACCTCGGTGCGGCCGGAGCCGGTGATGCCGGCGAAGCCGATGATCTCCCCTGCCCGCAGCTGGAAGCTGACATCCCTGGCCAGGTGGGCCTGGGCCAGGTGCGAGACTTCGAGCACCACCTCGCCCGGCTCGGCCTGACGCTTTGGGAAGACGTCGGACAGGTCGCGGCCGATCATCAGCCGGACGAGGTCGTCCATATCGACCTCGGCCACTTGGCGGGTGTCGACATAGCGCCCGTCCTTCAGGACGGTGACCTCGTCGGCGAGCTGGAAGATCTCCTTCAACCGATGCGAAATGTAGACGATGCCGATCCCGGTGGACTGGAGCCGGCGGACGACGGCGAACAGGTTGTCGATGTCCTTCTCGCTGAGCACCGCCGACGGTTCGTCCATGATCAGGATGCGGGTATTGCGGTTCAGCGCCTTGGCGATTTCGACCATCTGCTGCTGGGCCACCGACAGCGTGCCGGTCATCCGGTCCACCGGCAGGTTCACCTCGAGGCTGTCCAGTAGCGCCCGCGACTTCGACTTCACCGTCGCCCAGTCGATCCGGCCGGCCTTCGTCGGCAGGTGCCCGAGGAAGATGTTCTCGGCGATCGTCATGTTCGGGGTGAGGTTGAACTCCTGATAGATCGTCGAGATGCCCAGGGTCTCGGCGTCGCCGGGATTCCTGATGTCAGCCGGCTTCCCATCGAAGAAGATCTCGCCCTCGTCGCGGGTGTAGGCGCCGGAGAGGATCTTGATCAGCGTCGACTTGCCGGCCCCGTTCTCGCCGAGCAGGGCATGGACCTGCCCCTCCCTGATGGTGAGGTTCACACCCTCGAGCGCCTTCACCCCGGGGAACGACTTGCCGATCCCCTTCATCTCGAACAGGACGCGGCCTGGTTCCTGAGCTGTCATCTGGATCGCCCCCGGCTCACTTGCGGTGGGTCAGTTGGTCGACCGACACCGCAGCGATGACCAGGGCGCCGGTGATCAGCACCTGGTAGGTCGACTCCACACCGAGCAGCTGCAGGCCGTTGCGGAAGACCCCAACGATCAAGGCACCGAGCAGGGTCCCGACAATGCTGCCGCGGCCACCGAACAGGCTGGTGCCGCCCAGCACGACTGCAGTGATGCTGTCGAGGTTCGAGGTCTGGCCGGCCTGCGGGTCACCCACGCCGGTTCGCGCCAGCTGCAGTACCGCAGCGATGCCATACGTGAGCCCGGCCACCGTGTAGACCGCCAGCAGGACGCGCCTGGTGTTGATCCCGGACAGGCGTGCCGCCTCGATGTTGTCGCCCACCGCGTACACCGAACGGCCGGCCGGGGTGTACTTCAGCAGGAACCAGGTGATCGCATAGAGGGCGAGCATCAGAATTGTGCCGTTGGCGATGGCCGTCCCGGCGACGTTGAAGGTGTCGCCAAGGAAGGTGAGTTCCTTTGGCAGCCCGGCGATCGTCGAGGTCGTGTAGATCCGGGTCAACGCGTAGGCGATGTTCATGGTGCCAAGGGTCACGATGAAGGCCGGCAACCCGATGCCGGTCACCAGGCCGCCGTTCAGCATGCCGAAGGCCATCGCCACCAGCAGTCCGATCAGCATCGCCAGGAACGGGTTCAGGCCCTTCTGGGCGGCGAAGCTGGCGATCAGGACGCCGGACAGCGCCATCACCATGCCGTTGGAGAGGTCGATGCCGGTGGTGATGATGATCAGGGTCTGGCCGATCGCGAGCACCCCCACGACCATGACCTGCTGCAGGATCAGGGAAAAGTTCGGGCCGGAGAGGAAGCGTGGACTCATCACAGCGAAGAAGATGCTGGCAAGCAGCAGGGCCGCGACCGGGCCGAGAATGGGCGAGGAAAGCAGGACCTTCACGAAGCCGGGCCGCTGGTCGGTCACCGGGCTCTGCACTGAACTCATGGACTATGTCGACCTTTCTGTAGGGCGGCGGCAGCCTGGGCTGCCGCCGCCCACCCGGGATGGATTACTTGTTGCCCCAGCAGTTGGCGAGACCGAACGCGGAGTCCTTGCCGTCGACGCCGGCCTGCGCCTTGTCGGTGATCAGGGTAACGCCGGTATCGGTGTAGCCGGACGGCTTCACGCCCTCCTTGGCGTACTTGACGATCGCCTCGACGCCCATCGTGGCCATCTTCAACGGGTACTGCTGCGAAGTGGCGGCGATCTTGCCGTCCACGACTCCCTGCACGCCCTGGCAGCCGCCGTCGACGGAGACGATCATCACGTCCTTCTCCTTGCCGGCGTTCTTCAGCGCGGTGTAGGCGCCGAAGGCTGCGGGCTCGTTGATCGTGTAGACGAGGTTGATGTCGGCGTTCTTGCTCAGGCAGTTCTCCATCGCGGTCTGGCCTTCGGTCTGGTCACCGTGGGTGTCCTGCGCGCAGACGACCTCCTTGGAGGTGGCGAGGTCGGTGGAGGTGGCAGCGATATCGGAAGCCAGGCCCATGCCCTGCAGGAAGCCGTTGTGCCGCTGGGCGCCGACCGTGATGCCGGGAGCGAGGTCGAGGGTGGCGATCACCGGGGTCTTGCCGGTCATCGCCTTGGCGGCCCACTGGCCGATGAGGGTGCCAGCCGCGAAGTTGTCGGTGGCGAACAGTGCGTCGGAGGCGTCCTGGGGATCGGTAGCCGTGTCGAGGGCGATCACGACGACACCGGCAGCCCGGGCCTTCTGGATCGAGGGCACGATGGCCTTGGTGTCGCTAGGTGTGATCAGGATGCCCTTGGCGCCGGCGTTGATCATGTTCTCCATGGCCGTCACCTGGCCCTCGTTGTCGCCGTCCTTTGCGCCGGCGCCAGTGAGGAGCTTCGCCCCCAGTTCGGTGGCCTTGGCCTGCGCGCCCTCCTTCATCTTCACGAAGAACGGGTTGGTCTCTGTCTTTGTGATCAGGCCGACGACGATTTCGCCGCCGCCCGACGCGGAACCCGAGGCGGCCGGAGCCCCAGGGGTGCCGGTGCTGCACGCGGTGATCAAGGGGATGGCGAGTCCAAGGACCGCTGCTCGTTTGAGGAACATTTAGTGCCTTTCTTCTTTGATGGACACGGGTGTGGCGACCACCCGAGTTGGAATCTAGCGCATGCAAGACGATCAAAGAAGTAGTTGCGGAAAGGTCACAAAACAACCATCAACCCGACCTGAATGTGGCCTTCAACAGAGGTTGATCCACGGTGTTGGATCGCCGTCCGGAGCGCTTTCCGATGGCCGGGCCGGTTGGGACTGAACCAAGGGATATCGTCAGCCGATGTGGGTACCGAGCGCTCGCCGTGGCCGGCGTTGTGCCTACGTCCCCGCTCAGCCAGTCCTTTCGCAAACCGCGGAGCAGCCGGGCAATGCCAGATCCAGTGGCCGCTGACGGTTGGTTTGTTATCAATTTCTGAACGGACATTCCGGGTGGGCGGATGTGGGTTCCGGATTCCGGGATTCACCGCTACCGGGCCGGGGCGCCGGAAAATTGATTCTTGGTTACTGATGCATTGCGGCCGCCGCCAGGACCACGCATCCGGCCGGGTCGAGCCGGACGTTGAGGAAACGTCGGCGATCAGCGTGGGTGGACAGCTCGGCAGTCCGCACCCGGCCGACTCCGCCGCCGGGCACCTGGACGGTGAACTCGGTGCCGCCACGGCGGGGCCGGATGCCCAGCACCGGCACCTCCGTGCCGCCCGGGTCGGCCACCAGGCCGTCCGGTCCGACGGCGACGACGCCTTCAGCCGGGTCGGGCCAGCCCAGGGCAACGGCCGTGGCCGCATCGAGGAAGAGCCGGTAGCCGAGGAAGCCGGCCACCTCCTGATTGACCGGCTGCCGCCACAGGCTGGCCGGGTCGTCGAGCTGCAGCAACCTGCCACCGGCGAGCACCGCCACCCGGTCGGCGATCGCGAAGGCCTCGTCCTGGTCGTGGGTCACGTAAAGCGCCGGCGTCCCGGTGGCCTGCAGGGTGGCGTCCAGCACCCCGAGGAGGTGTTCGCGCAGGCCCGCGTCGAGGGCGGAGAGTGGTTCGTCGAGCATCAGCAGGCGGGGGTCCGCGGCCAGGGAGCGGGCGAGGGCCACCCGTTGGGCCTGACCGCCGGAAAGAGCTGTCACCGGTCGCCGGCCGTAGCCCTCCAGACCGACCAGTCCGAGCAGTTCGCCGACGCGCTGCTCCCGTTCCCGACGCTCCATCCCGGCGAGGGCGTAGCCGACATTGCCGGCGACCGACAGGTGCGGGAACAGCTGGCCGTCCTGGAACATCATCGCGAACCCCCGGCGGTGCACCGCCACCCCGGCCAGGTCGGCGCCGTCCCAGCTGACCGAGCCGGCGGCCAGCGGCTCCAGCCCAGCCACCGCTCGCAGCAAGGAGGATTTACCAGACCCGGAGGCGCCGAGCAGCGCGACCACCTCGCCGGGGGCGACGTCGAGGGAGACGCCGTCGACGGCGGTCACCGGCCCGTAGCGGACCACCGCGTCCCGGATCTCCAGACCGCTCACCACGGGGTCACCTCCTTCGGTCCGATCCACTCGGCCAGTGCCATCACCGTCGCGGTGAGCACCGCGAGTACCACGGACGCTGCCATGGCCATGCCGAAGTTCTCCGCGCCCGGCCGTCCGATCAGCCGGAAGACCACCACCGGCAGCGTCGGCCGATCGGGCCGGGCGAGGAACGAGGTGGCGCCGAACTCGCCGAGCGAGGTGGCGAACGCGAAGCCGAGGGCCAGTCCGAGGCCGCGCAGGGCAAACGGCAGGTCGATGGTGCGCACGATCCGGCCAGGTCCGGCGCCGAGGGTGGCCGCGGCCTCGTGCAGCCGTGGGTCGATCGCCCGCAGGGTCGGCAGCAGGGTGCGGACCACCAGCGGCAGGGCGACCATCGCCTGCGCGATCGGGATCAGCACCCAGGAGGAGCGCAGGTCCAGCGGCGGCCGGTTCAGGGTGATCAGGAAGCCGAAGCCAACGGTGACCGCGGAGACACCGAGCGGGAGCATGAACACAGCGTCCAGCGTCCGCATCGTGCGCCGGCCCAGCTGCGAGGCCGGCCGGCGGGACAGCACGTAGCTGACCAGAAGCCCGAGCGACAGGGCGATGGCGGTGGCAGCGGCCGCGATGACCAGCGAGTTGGCCAGCGATTGCCAGACGCTCACCGTCAGCTGGCCGGCATCGCCGGAAAGCGCCAGGTAGTTGCCCAGCCCGGGGCCGGTCGGGGTGTCGAAGGAGCGCCAGGCCAGGCTTGCCATCGGCGACAGCAGCAGGCAGAGCACCACCACTGCCGTTACTGCGACGGCCGGGGCATCGGCGGGACGCAGGGGCGCGTCCACCGGGTTGCCGGACAGCTGGAGCGCCCGCTCCTGCCTTGCCCTGGCGGCGCCGGCGACGATCAGGCTGGCGCTCACCACGAGCAGCTGGAGGATCGAAAGCGCTGCCGCAGCCTGCAGGTCGAGCAACTGGGTGGTCTGGTACCAGATCTCGGTCTCGATGGTGCCGTAGCTGGACCCGCCCAGGACAAGGACCACACCGAAAGCTGAGGCGCAGAACAGGAAGACCAGGGCAGCAGCGGACGCGATCGCTGGCGAGAGAGCCGGCAGGGTGACGGTGGCCAGGACCCGGAGCCGGCCGGCCCCGAGGGTGCGGGCGGCGTCCTCGGCCCGGGGATCGAGCCTCGACCACAGGGCGCCGACCGTCCGCACCACGACCGAGTAGTTGAAGAACACCAGGGCGGCGACGATGGCGACGAACGACTCCTGCAACCCGAGGAAGCCCAGCGGGCCGTGCGGGGCCAGCAGCGACTGGAAGGCCACCCCGACGACCACGGTCGGCAGCACGAACGGGACGCTCACCACGGCCCGCAGCACCCGGCGTCCGGGGAAACGGCGGCGGTAGAGCAGGTGCGCCCCCGGCAGCCCGAGCAGGACAGCGGCCAGCGTCCCGACGACGGCCTGGCTGAGGGTCTGCCCGACGATCCGCCAGGTTCTTGGCGCCGTCAGCACCTCCTGCACGCCGGCAGTGGTGAAGCCGGTCTCGTCGACGAACCCGCGTACCACCAGCGCCGTCACCGGCCAGACGAAGAAGGCGCAAAGGAAGGCGACCGGGAGGATCGCGGCCAGCGCCCACGCCAGCGGACGCCCCCCGACCCCGGTCCGGCCGAGTTGGGGACGGTTCCTTTCCGGTCCAGCCGGACCGGAAAGGAACCGTCCCCGAATTGGCAGGGTCACCCGATGACCGCCGCCGTCCAGGCCTTGATCCAGCCGTCGCGACCGGCTGCGAGCTGCGCGATCGGTACCTGGATCGGGGCGTCCACCTGGGCGGCGTGCGCACGCCAGTCGCTTGGCAGCTCGACCTGGGTGTCGACCGGGTACATGTACATCTGTTCCGGGATCTGCGCCTGCACCTTCCTCGACAGCAGGAAGTCGATGAACTTGCGCGCCCCCACCGCGTTCTGGGTGCCGGTGATCACGCCGGCGTACTCCACCTGCCGGAAACAGGTGCGGGTGAGGGCTTCGGTGGCCGGTTCGTAGGCCGGCGAGGACGAGTAGGAGAGCACCAGCGGCCGGTCGCCCTTGCCGGAGGATCCGGAGAATTCGACCGTGTAGGCCTCCGTCCAGCCCTTCACCACCTTCACCCCGTTGGCCTTCAGTGCCTTCCAGTAGTCCAGGTAGCCGGGGTCGCCCTTGGCGCCGACGGTCGCGGCGAGGAAGGCCAGGCCGGGTGAGGAGGAGGCCGGGTTGGACACCACCAGCAGGTCGGCGTACTCCGGCCTGAGCAGGTCGTCCAGGCTTTCGGGGACGGCGAGCTTCCTGGCCCGGAACCAGCCGGTGTCTGCGTTCAGGCAGACGTCGCCGAAGTCGATCGGGGTGAGCGAGGACAGGTCGTCGGCGGCCAGTTTGGCCGCACTTGTCGGGAGCGCCGGTGCAGCGTAGGGCGTCACCACCCCTTCGGAGATCGCGCGGCCGGCGAAGGTGTTGTCGATTCCGAAGACCACGTCACCGAAGGGGGCGTCCTTGGTGAGGATCAGTTGGTTGACCACGGTTCCGACGTCTCCCGGTGCGACGAACTTCACGTCGTAGCCGGAGTCGGCCTTGAAGCCGGCGATCACGTCATCGGTCAGCGCGAACGAGTCGTGCGTGATCACGGTCAGGGTCTTGCTCTCGGTGGGTGCGGCCGGGGCGGCGGGGGTGGCCGGCTGGGCTGCCGGGACACCGCAGCCTGTGAGCACCATGGCAGCGACGGTCGCAGCCGCGGCGATTCGAATGGTCATGCGGTTCCTCCAAGAAGCTCGGAGGGCCCAGGGCTGGCCCTGGGGAGAAATCTCCCGACTCCCTACGCCGGTGCTAGCCGGATCAGGTTCGAGGGTCTGCGGCAGCCCGCACTCTCAGCGCCGTTGGCGCTCCCCTGTCTGCCTCAACGCTAGCACTCCCGTCGGCGCGGCCTCGATACTGGGGGCCGCCTCCGGGGAGGCTGGCACGCCCGTCCCCGAGGTGGTCGAATAGCGGCAAGACGATGCGAGGAGAGACGCCATGATCCGCCCGTTCTACCTTTCCGGAGTGCCGACGCTCGGCGAGGGGAGCTTCGAGGTCCGCTCGCCCTACGACGGCAGCCTGGTGGCTGAGGTCTCGCGTCCCACCGCAGCCCAGGCCGAGCAGGCTGTGGCCGACCTGACGTCCGTCCGCGCCGAGGCGCAGGCGTTGCCGGCGCACGTCCGGGCGGCGGCGCTCGACCACATCAGCGCTCGGCTCGCCGAACGCAGCGACGAGATCGCCGCCCTGATCACCGCAGAGAACGGCAAGCCGATGATGTGGGCCAAGTCTGAGGTGTCGCGGGCGGTTTCTACCTTCCGCTGGGCCGCCGAAGAGGCCCGCCGTTTCGCCGGCGACCTGATGCGGCTGGACACCGAACCGGCCCAGACCGGACGGATGGCCGTCGTGCGCCGCTTCCCGCGCGGTCCGGTGCTGGCGATCACCCCGTTCAACTTCCCGTTGAACCTGGTGGCCCACAAGGTCGCCCCGGCGATCGCCGTCGGTGCCCCGGTGCTGGTGAAGCCCGCCATGAAGACCCCGCTGGCTGCGCTGGTGCTGGCCGAGATCGTGGCAGAGACCGCCCTCCCGCCGCGGATGTTGTCGGTGCTGCCCATCGGCCACAGGGAGATCGAACCGCTGGTCGCCGATCCGCGGCTCCCGGTGATCTCGCTTACCGGTTCTGACGCCGTGGGCGAGCAGTTGCGGGCCGCGGCTCCGCAGAAGCACGTGATCACCGAACTCGGCGGCGACGCCGCGGTGATCATCGAGCCGGACTGGCCGGACCTGAAGGCAGCTGCCGGCCGGATCGGCCTGTTCGGCTGCTACCAGGCCGGACAGTCATGTATCGGCGTCCAGCGGGTGCTGGTGCACGCCTCGATCGCTGACGAGTTCACCGCAGAACTGGTCTCCGCGATGGAAGGGCTGCGCAACGGCGACCCGACGGACCCGCTGGTGCAGGTCGGTCCCGTGATCGACACCGCGGCCGCGGAGCGGATCACCGAATGGGTCGTCGACGCCACCGACCGCGGTGCCCGGTTGCTGACCGGTGGCACAGCCGTAGGCACCCTGATGGCCCCGACCCTGCTGGCCGACGTGCCGGCCGAGTCGATCATCGCCAACAACGAGGTCTTCGGGCCCGTCCTGACCGTCACCACCTACGACACCATCGAGGAGGCCTTCGCGAAGGTGAACTCCTCCCGTTACGGGCTGCAGGCCGGCGTGTTCACGACCAGGATCGCGACCGCCTTCGCCGCGCACCGGGAGCTCGAAGTGGGTGGCGTGGTGATCGGCGACGTGCCAACCTTCCGCGCCGACCAGATGCCCTACGGCGGCTGGAAGGCTTCCGGTGCCGGACGTGAGGGAGTCGCCTCGGCGATGGACGACCTGACCGACGCCCGCGTCCTCGTCCTCACCGGCCTGCCGCTGTAGGTACTGCCCGCAGCGCGTGGGTTTGTGCCAATCTTGGGCCCATGACTGCTCAGTCCGAGGCAACCGAGAAGATCAAGGCCGGGTACACCTTCGACACCCCGTCCATCGAACTGGGCGTGTTGATGGTGGACGGGGCGGCGCTGCCCGAAGCCAGGATCCGGATCTCGCTGTCGATGCTGAACCGCCACGGCCTGGTGGCCGGAGCGACCGGCACCGGCAAGACCAAGACCCTGCAGCTGCTGGCCGAACAGATCTCGGCGGCCGGGGTCTCGGTCTTCGCAGCCGACATCAAGGGCGACCTGTCCGGCATCGCCATCCCGGGCACGCCGAACGAGAAGCTGCTGGCCCGCACGTCCAAGATCGGCCAGGACTGGCAGCCGGCCGGGTGTCCCACCGAGTTCTATGCACTCGGCGGCCAGGGCACCGGGGTGCCGCTGCGGGCAACGGTCTCATCGTTCGGCCCGATCCTGCTCAGCAAGGTGCTCGGCCTCAACGACGTGCAGGAGTCCAGCCTCGGCCTGGTCTTCCACTACGCCGATACCGAGGGCCTCGCACTGCTCGACCTGGCTGACCTGCGCGCACTGCTCCAGCACCTCACCAGCGACGAGGGCAAGGAGGAGCTCAAGGGCATCGGCGGGCTGTCCACGTCCACCGTCGGGGTGATCCTGCGCAGCCTGATCACCCTGCAGACCCAGGGGGCAGACGAGTTCTTCGGCGAACCGGAGTTCGACACCCGGGACCTGATCCGCACCTCCGACGACGGTCGCGGCGTGATCTCCCTGCTGGAGCTGCCCAACCTGCAGGACCGGCCGCAGATCTTCTCCACCTTCCTGATGTGGATGCTGGCCGACCTGTTCGGTGACCTGCCAGAGGTGGGCGATCTGGACAAGCCGAAGCTGATGTTCTTCTTCGACGAGGCCCACCTGCTGTTCGACGGCGCGTCCAAGGCCTTCCTGGACGCCATTGCGCAGACCGTCCGGCTGATCCGCTCAAAGGGCGTCGGCATCTTCTTCGTAACCCAGTCGCCGACCGACGTCCCCGACGACGTGCTGGCCCAACTCGGCTCCCGGGTGCAGCACCAGCTGCGCGCCCACACACCGAAGGACGCGAAAGCCCTGAAGGCCACCGTCGAGACGTACCCGACCAGCGAGTACGACCTGGCCCAGACCCTGCAGGGGCTCGGGATCGGCGAGGCGATCGTCACCGTGCTGAATCCCAACGGTGCCCCCACCCCGGTGGCTTGGACGCGGATGCGCGCGCCGCAGGCTTCGATGGACCCGATGCCGGCCGATTGGCTTGCCGCCGGCGTCGCCTCGTCGGCGATGCAGTCCAAGTACGGCCAGGACCTCAACCGCGAGTCCGCCTACGAGTTGCTCACGCGGCGGCAGGAGGAGGCCGCGAACCGGGCGCAGTCCGAGAAGGAGGCCGCAGCTGCGGCCAGGGAGCAGCAGGTTCAGGACCGGGCCGAGCAGCATCCGGCACCACGACAGTCGACGCGGCAGCCTTCGCCCCGTCCGGCTCCCAGGTCAGGGGTCGAGCGGGTACTCGGGTCGGCGACCTTCTGGAACCAGGTCATCCGGGTCGGCGGCCAGGTCGTCCGCACCATGTGGGGCACCGCCAAGCGCTGACCCCCTCCTGCCTCGCTACGCTTCCTGCCGCCTCGCTACGCTCCGGCGCTCCCGCTACTCGTAGACGGGTAGCGAGCCGGCGTAACCGTAGCGAGGCGGTCCGGCGGACCGGGTCACCCGGCCAGTGAGTCCAGCGGGACGCCGGGATCGGCAAGGCGGCCGCGCGCAACCACGGTCCGCTGCCGGACCAGTTCCTGGACGGCGTCCATCGTGTCCCAGGTGTTGACGTGCATGCCGGCCAGCACCCGCACCCCGCCGTCGGCTTCGACCACCCAGAAGGCCATGAACGTCCCGCTCGCGGGATCGCCGCGGACCACCAGTTCGCTCTCGACGTCTCGCGGCACGTACCCGGCGTACTCGAGGCCGGCGTCGTACTGGTCGGAGAAGAAGAACGGCACCGGGTCGTAGGTTACGTCCACCCCAGCCATCGAGCGTCCGGCGGCGAGCCCGCTGTCGTTGGCGTTGGCCCAGTGGTCCACCCGGACGTGGCGGCCCAGCAGTCGGCTGTCCCAGTTGGCCACGTCGCCGGCGGCCCAGATGCCAGGGACGCTGGTGCGCAGCGCACCGTCGGTGAGCACACCGTTGTCGATGGCTGCTCCCGCGGTCTCGGCGAGCTCGGTGTTCGGCCGGATGCCAACCCCGACCACGACGGCCTGGGCACGGATCACGTCCCCGGCGTCGGTCGTCACCCCGGTCACGGCTGTGGTGCCGGTGAATCCGACCACACCGGTGCCGAGCCGGAACTCGACACCCTGCGCCGTGTGGAAGTCGGCGAACCAGCCACCGATTCGCTCCCCCATCACTCCCAGCAGTGGCGCTGCCGCCGGCTCGACGACCGTCACCCGGCACCCGTGCTGCCGCGCGGCCGCTGCCACCTCGAGGCCGATCCAGCCGGCGCCGACCACAACGACGTCGCCGCCGGAACGCAGCTGATCGAGCAGCGCAAGGGACTCGTCCATCGTTCGCAGGTAGTGGACGCCGGGCAGGTCAGCGCCGGGCACGTCCAGCCGCCGGACCACCGAACCGGTCGCCAGCAACAACCGGTCCCAGACCAGTTCCGTGCCGTCGGCGAGGGCAACCGTCCGCTGGCCGGCCGAGACCGACGCGGCCGGCCGGCCGAGATGCAGGGTGACCCCCTGCTCGCGGTACCAGCCCGCCGGGTGGGGGTAGGCGGTATCGACTTCTGCCTTGCCCAGCAGGACGTCCTTCGACAGCGGCGGACGCTCGTACGGCAGATGGTCCTCGGCGCTGACCAGGGTGATCGCGCCTTCGCGGTCGTGCTCGCGGATGCCTTCCACCGCCCGTGCAGCGGCCAGTCCCCCGCCGATGATCAGATATCGCGTTTCATCGCTCATGCACCAACTTTGCTCCGCTCGCCCAAGCCGCAACAGAGCTGGTTTGCTACCGGTCCGGAAGGCCTCCGCGGCCAATTTGGGGACGGTTCCTTTTCGGTCCAGAAGTGAAGCGTGAAGACTTCACTGGGGGTGTGCTCCCACGCTCAGTGGGCCGTATTGGGAACCGTCCCCGAGTTCGGTTCGCGGCTTGTGCTGGACCGGATTGGGAACCGTCCCCGAGGGGGCCGGGCGGACGCGGCGGTCAGCTGATCCGGATGCCCCAGATTCGTCGGGCATAGGACGCGACGACGATCATGTTGCCGTAAACGGCCGGGGAGGCCTCCGTGTTCTTGCCGAGGCTCAGGGTGGACAGGTCCACGCCGGTGTTGGGGTCGAACAGGTGCATGGTGCCTGCGGAGTCGGTGACGATTCCGTAGGCCTTGCCGTCGGTGCCGGTGATCTGCACCGGCGAGCTCCAGGAGTACCGCTTGAGGTGCCGCTTCCAGACCAGCTCGCCGGTCTCGCGGTCCAGCGCCACCAGGTCGCCCGCCTTCAGGCTGGTGGTCTTGGAGACGTTGAAGATGACCAGGTCGGCGATCTCGCCAGTACCCAGCAGCGGCGAGCCCAGCAGTCCACCGTTGTTCGGCTGGTCGTTCAGGGTGGGCACCTTGTACTCCCAGACCAGGTCGCCGGTGAGGGCGTTGAGCTTGCGCAGGTTGGTCACCTGCTCCGCACTCCCCGGCTTTCGCTTGTCGAGGGTGTTGCCGTGGTACAGGAACACTCCTTGCCGGGTCTCCTCGAGCACCATGGACCCGTCGGAGTCGTCACCGACGTCGCGTGCCCAGACGACCGCCATCGTGTTCGCGTCCCAGCAGATCAGGTTGCCGTCGTTGTCGGAGGCGAACATGAGGTTCCGGTAGGCCACCGTCGAGGACTCGATGCCGAACTTCTCGCTGGACGGGGTCCGGTACTCCATCCTGGTCAGCTGCGGGTCGACGCTCACCGTCTTCGCCACCGGGTCGAACTTCGCGTTCAGCTTGGCCTTGTAGACCAGGCCGTTCTCGGCCGGTTCGATCAGGGTGTCGCTGGCAGCGTTGACCAGCGCTGAGGAGTCGAAGGCGCCCCAGTCCTTGCGCGGGGCCGCCGGGTCGGCACCGCTCCAGCCGGCCACCTGCTTGTTCTGGATCAGGTCGAAGACCCGGTACTGCCACGGGCAGTCGACGCCGTTCATGTCGTCGAGGCCCTGCCCGGCGTACAGCAAGGGGTAGCCGCGCGGGTCGATCGAGCCGGTGCCCTTGTAGCCGCACCCGGTGTCGATCGGGGCCCTGGTCTGTCTGCCGGTGGCCAGATCGAGCCGGTAGATGACGCCGGTGAAGGTCGGGTAGATCACTTCGGTGAAGTTGGCATCGTTCGCGAACTCGTCGGCGTAGCCCATCGCGGCGCGGGTGGCCTCAGGCCACTGGACGAGCAAGGGCTGCCCGGTCCAGCCGGCACCTGGCCAGTAGGAGCCGTCACCCCGCACCTCGCCGGTGTCCTGGGTCCAGGCGACCTGAAGCAACTTGTCCTTCACCTCAGCCGTGCCGTACGCGGGGGCGCTGCGGGCGTTGTTGCCCCGGAACGCCAGGACGCCGGGCACCTTGGTGTAGGTCTGCGGGTCACCGAAGGCGACCGGGTTGGCCGGCTGGTAGTCCTTGACCGGCTGGCCGTCAGGTCCCAGCAGCCGCCACTTGAAGTCGCCGGCCGCGTCGGTCATCGCGTTGCTGGTCCAGCCCTCGGCGTCCGGGGTGGCCGCCCGGAAGGCCGGTACCTGGGCCAGCGGGATCGTCAGCTTCGCCGGATCGGTTTCCGGGTTGTGCGGTGCCGTGGTCACAGCGGTCGGGCTGTTCGGACGCGTTCCCTGGGTGACCGGGCCGTCAGGGATGGCGCAGGCCGCAAGACCGATGACCAGGGAGGCACCGAGCAGCAGCGCTGCCAGGCGGCGTCGGGACGTCGGGGGGTTGCTCGGCTTTCCTCTGCTGAACTCGGTCATCGACGCCGAGTCTAGGCGTCCGGCATGGCGGCGCCCCGGCGGCTGGCCGCCGGGAGCCACCGGTCAGCCGGGCTCGGACAGCAGGGCGAGCTCCTCATCGACATAGGGGTCCTCCTCGCCGAGGGCCGCCAGCTCTTCCTTGAGGTCGCGCTGGATCGCCAGGGCCTCCGCGTTGCGGTCGAGGTTGCGCAACGCCCAGGCCACCATCCACCGCGCGATCCGTACCTCCGCCGGCGGCCCGGTCAGCAGCCGAGCCTCGAGCGCCTGCTCGAACTCCACAAGCGCCGCGGCGAAGTCCCCAGCATCGGCATGAACCATGCCAGCGTTGTTCAACAGTGAAGCCTCCCAGTTGCGGGCCTGCAGGTCGGCGGACCTCCTGGCCACCCCGAGCGCCTGGCCGAGGATGGCCAGCTGTTCCTCCGGCCCCACCCCCAGCGCGACCATGTGCAGTGCGTCCACGAGGAGCGCGTCCAGGTTCGCGGCCCGGGCGATACGGACCGCCTCCTCGAAGTGCGCGTGGGCGTCCTCGGGCCGGCCGGACGAGCGGATCAGCCGGCCACGCTCCAGCGCGATCCGCGTCTCCACCTCCGCAGCGCCCGTCCCGGCGCCGGCCGGAGCGAGTCCATCGAGCACAGCGTGACCTTCGTCGAAGCGTCTCCTGCAGGCCCAGCGCACGGGCCACCTGCGTCAGCATGACCAGCCGGTCGTGCCCCAAGGCGGCTGCCGCCGCCTCTCGAAAGCGCTGCTCGGAGCGGGCGGGGTCGTCGAAGTCCCACAGCGGGATCGGATCGGTCACAGGTCAATCCTCGCGCAGGAATCCCGGGTTCCGCGATGGTCGCGACCCTGCGCCCGCTGCCGGTCGAGCGGATCGGGCACGCGGTTCCGCCCCCGGGATCGGCCCACTAGCCTGCTTGCATGCGAGGTGGCAGGGCACGGCTGGTCCGGCTTCTGCTTGTGGTCGTCGGCGCGGCGCTCGCCGCCAACGCCGCCTGGCTGGCCGTCACGGCCAACCTGACCCTCGGCACGGCCATGGTCGCGCTGCTCGGGCTCGGTTTCCTTGCCTGCGGCATCTGGTTCGCCCGGCTGAGTCGGCACCGGGTGATCGGCGCGGTTGCGTTCCTGGTTGTCGTTGCGCTGATCGGGATGTCGAGCTTCCTCGCCAACTACGGCTCGAGGGACGACGCCCGCTATGACGAGGACGCCGTCATCGTGCTGGGTGCGGCCGTACACGGACGCGAACTCTCCCACACGCTGGTCGGTCGGCTGGAGGTGGCCGTCGAGTACCACAGGCGGAGCCCTGCGACCCTGATCGTGGTCTCCGGCGGCCAGGGCCCGCAGGAGGAGATCCCCGAAGCCGTAGCCATGCGCCAGTACCTGCTCGACAACGGCGTCCCGGACGATCACATTCTCGTCGAGGACCGATCGACCTCGACAGCGGAGAACTTCGTCAACTCCCGGGCGCTTCTCGACCAGCGCCTGACGCCCGGCTACCGCATCACCTTCATCACCGACGAATTCCACGTCTACCGGGCCGGCCGGATCGCCGCGGCCGCAGGGCTGGCCGCGACACACGTCAGCAGCCGGACGCCCTGGTACTTCTGGCCGGCCAACTATCTGCGCGAGACGGTGGCGGTCGTGCTGGATTGGTTCGGGCTCTGAAGCTGGCTCGGCTGGCCGCCGTCCTGCCGACGCTGCACAGCGATCGACTGGTCCTGCGACCCTGGCCGCCTGAGAACGCGGTCCTCGACGTGTAATCGCGCCCGTCCCTGAGGTTCAGTCCGGAACCACTCTCAGGATCTCGCTCATGGATCGCAGCGCCTGCGGAAGGACCCAGTAGTAGACCCAGGTACCGCGGCGCTCGGAATCGATGATCCCGGCCTCCCGCAACACCTTCAGGTGGTGGCTGATCGTTGGTCCAGAGACCGTGAAGTGGGGTGTCAGGTCGCAGACGCAGGTCCGACCGCCGGCTGCGATCAGCGCGGCCAGGCGCAACCTGGTCGGATCGCCGAGCGCCTTGAACATCATGGCGATCCCGACCGCGGACGCCTCGTCCGGCGGGTCGGCACCGAGCGCGCAGCAGGGCGCCTGCACAAGAGTGAGTTCAACTGGCACCCGGCTATCTTGACATACGTCGAAACAGGATCCAAGATGCTGTTTCGAAGAACATCGATTCAAGGAGAGAACGCCATGGCTCAGCTGGCTACCGGTACCGAAGGTCTCAAGGAAGCGGTCCGCGAGCACTACGCCGCCGCGGCCAGGGCGTCACTGGACCTGGCCGGCGGATCCTGTTGCGGGTCGAGCTGTTGCGCGGACGACCGGGTCGATCCGGTCAGCGCGAACCTTTACGACGCCGGGGACGCGGTCTTCGAAGGCGCCCTGAGCGCGTCCCTCGGCTGCGGCAACCCCACCGCCCTGATCGACCTGGAGCCCGGCCAGGACGTCCTCGACCTCGGCTCTGGCGGTGGACTGGATGTGCTGCTCTCAGCCCGGCGGGTGGCCCCGGACGGGATCGCCTACGGGGTGGACATGACCGACGAGATGCTCCAGCTGGCCCTGCGCAACAAGCGCGGGTCGGGACTCACCAACGCGGTGTTCGTCAAAGGCAGCATCGAGGACATCCCGCTGCCGGACAGCTCCGTCGATGTGGTCATCTCGAACTGCGTGATAAACCTGTCGACCAACAAGCCGGCCGTGTTGCGGGAGGCCTTCCGGGTACTCCGTCCCGGTGGTCGCTTCGCCGTCTCCGACATCGTCCTCACCCGGGCGCTGGAGACCGGGTGGAGCAACCTCGTCGGCCTGTGGACGGGCTGCATCTCCGGGGCGCTCCTCGACGAGGAGTATGTCCGGCTGCTCACAGCGGCCGGCTTCACCGATCCCAGCATCCAGGTGACGCGGGCCTACGACAGCGGCGACCTGGCCGACCTGGCCGACCAGCTGCCCGAGTCCGCGCTCCCTGCCGGAGCCACGGTCAAGCAGGCCATCGAAGCGCTCGAGGGAGCCTTCGTCAGCGCGTTCATCCGGGCAGAGAAGCCGCGCGACTGAACCGTCGGGCCCGCGACGCGGACGGTGGAACCAGCCGTTCGGGACTCACCGCTCACCCGCCGCCGGATCGGCCGGACCGCCCGGCGAGGTCGCAGCGCCCGGCAGGCCGAGTTCGAAACCCCGCAGCCAATAGCCTTCGATCAGGTCGTCCCAGCCCAGTTCCGGGTCCCTGACGATTACGGGATTCCGCGAAAGCAGCCGGGTGAGGAGCACGTCCGATTCCAGGATCGCCAGCGGCTGCCCGGGGCACTTGTGGGCGCCGTCCCCGAAACTCAGGACCGCCTGGTTGACCCCGGACGGCAGCGTCCGCGCCGGGCAGAGGTTGAGCGGTTCGGGGCCGACGGCTTCCGGATCGGCATTGGCTGGCCGGATGCAGAGGTCGAGCAGGTCGCCTGGGGACACCGTCCAGGTGGTGTCGCCGTCGGCGATCTCGAAACCGCCCCTGGCGCGCCGGTAGAGGTGTCCCACCACGGGTTCCAACCGGATCACCTCATTCAGGATCGCGAACCGCTCGGGTTGGCCGGCCACCAGGTAGCGCTCGAGCAGCGGCCGGTTGTTGAGCAGGTGCCAGGCGGCCATGCAGATGAACTCCCGCGTGGTCACCATCCCGGCGGTGCCGTAGGTGACGCATTCCACCAGGATGTCGGTGTCTGTGTAGCCCTCGCCGATGAGGTGGCTGATGACGTCCTGGCGCGGCTGCCTGCGCCGGGCGCGGATCGCCGGCCGGACGTCGGCGACGTAGAACCGCAGGATCGGCGACAGCCCGCTGAAGGCTGCCCGCGCCCACTGCCGGGGCGTCCGGCCGAGGTCGGGTTTGGTGATGTCGAAGGGCGGCTGGTTGAAGAAGCTGACCAGTCGGCGGGCCATCCGGGGAACCGGGGAGTTGGTCAGCCCGACCACCTCTGAAGTCACTTCGACGGCATACAGCAGCGCCAGGTCGTCCAGGCGGCACGATCCGGTGGCCTCCGCCCGGTTCAGCAGGGTGTCGGCGCAGGTCTCCATCAGCCCGGTGTAACGCTCGGCGACGACGGCTGGTGCGAAGAACCGGCCCACCTTGCTGCGTTGCTCGTCATGCAGCGGTCCGTCGGAGATCAGGATCGGATGGTGCTTCAGGTAGCCCTTGGGGATCGCTTCCGCGGTGAACCCGGCCTGGGTGGTCAGGTCACGGGTTCGCAGTACCTGCCTGGCCGTCGCCAGCGAGCGAATCCGCCAGACGTGGCCCTCCCGCTCAACCCTCGGAACCGCCGGCTCCCCCGGTTTCATCGCCCGGCGCAGGGAGGCTTCGACGTCCACCGATCAATCCTCCCCGCTGCGTTTAGCGAAAGGCTAGCGCTGCCGGTCGTCGAGTCAGGATCTGACGAGGGCTAATGGGTTTGACCAGCGTGCCCGGCCTGTTCGGTGAGGACGCTGTTGAACAGGTGAGGCTTGAAGAAATGGACGGCGTGCAGCGCATGCAGGCGCCGGAAGTCGACGCCCTTGATGAGCGAGCAGGCACGGGCAGCATCGTCATCGTTCATCGCGCCGAGAAGGGTGCCGTCGCGCGGGTCGAGTTGCCAATCGGCGTGGATGAGGACGGTGGGCACGTTCAGGCTGGCCAGGGCATCGGCGTGGTCGAACCCTTCGTGCCAACGTCCGGTGTAGAAAGCCTCGCCGAATTCGGGGTCGTACCGATCGAGGCAGCGGAACATCTCGTTGATCATTGGCGGCAGGTACCACCAGCGGATCTTTTCTCCTCGGCTCCGCTGGGCGAGCGCGGTGTCGCGCATTCGTCGGCCGAGACTGCCGAACACCTTGATCAAGCTCGCGTCGCGGACGTACCAGGACGCGAAGTCGGTTTCGCCGCTGGCAAGGAAGGCGTGCGCCGAGCGGGCCAGGTCGTAGCCGGCGGTGGTCGGGAATCGCGGATTCACCGACGAGAACAGGGGCGGATCCTCCAGCACGAGGCCGCGGACCAGGTCGGGGGCCTCGAGTCCGATCGTGATCGCGAGCAGGCCGCCTGAGGAGTTGCCTGTGACGTAGGCCGGCTTGCCGACAACCTCGCGGAGGAAGAGCGCCAGGTCGTGACCCATGGCGAGGTTGGTGTAGCGCTCCGGCGTGCGGGCTGAGCCGCCGTGGCCGTAGCAGTCCACGGCGAACACGTGGAAGTGCTTGGCCAGTTCCGGCAGAGCGGGCAGGTAGTTGGTCCAGTCGACCATCTGGCCATGGATGAGCAGCAGTGCCGGGCCGTTGGCCGGACCCTCGGCGTAGTGGAGTGCTGGCCCGGTCACGTGCGTCGTCTTCTCCACGAAGCCAGAGCGCTCGGCCGCCAGCCACGCGGTCTCGGCGTACGTGGTGTTGCGCAGCGCGTACCCCCCAACGGCAACCCCGCCGGCGCCGGCCAACGCGACCGCGGTCCAAGCGGCAACCCGTCCAGACGGCATGTGGGCAGCCTCCAAACTCGACGCCCGATCGACCCTGAAATCAGGTATACCACCAGCATCGACACGGTGCAGGGCAGGCCGTCCTAGACTCAATTCAGGGCTGCGGTTGTCGGCTCAGCGGGGGCCGCCGCTGTCCGGGGAGGCGTGATGGCTGCCACAACCGAAATGCGCATCGATCTACCAACGCAGTGGAAGGTGCGCCGCTTCAAGGGGTTCCTGAGCCGGCACACCGGCACGCTGGACACACGGTTTGGCGAGTCCGATGCCAACGAGATGCGCCGGGAGATGCTTGAGGAGTACCGGCCGATCATCCCCCAGGTGCCCTACGTGGGCGGACGCCGCAACCGATACACCCCTGCCCTTGCGATATCGGCCTGGGCCCTGGCGATGTATCGAGTGCTGCTGCGCCACGGCGGATCTGTGCAGGATGCAGGCGAGATCCTCCACAACTACGCCAGGTCCAGCTACCAGCGCATCCCGCGGCCCCTGCGCACGCGCATGCTCCGGCCGCGAAGGGCGCGAGCAGAGAAGCAGAAGAAGTGGACCCAACAGCGTCGTTACGCCGGTGACTGGTACAACGAGATCGTCGAGGGCGACGGCCGAACCTTCGACTGGGGAATCGACATCACCGAGTGCGGCATCGTGAAGTTCTTCCACGCCCAAGGCGCCGACGAGCTCACCCCCTACCTGTGCGACCTCGACTATGTGATGGCCGAAGCCGCAGGGGTGGGACTCACCCGTACCAAGACCCTGGCCTGGGGTTGCGACAGCTGCGACTTCCGCTGGAGGATCCCCGGAGACACCATCAGCACTTGGCCTCCGTCCTTCGGTGAACAGCGCTGCGGCCTGGTCGCGAACCAGACACCTGCACAACCTGTGGAGCCCGAGTGAACGGCAGTCGTTGGGCGCATGCCGGGCCGGCCGTTGCCGACCACTGATGCGGCCGCCTACTCGCCGCGCTGAAGCCCCTTCAGACGCTCCCGCTCGGCGATCACGGCGCGATAGGAATCCCGCTCGTGCAGCAGCCACCCCGGTGGGTCGGCGATCAGTTCGCCGACCTGATCGGCCGTCAGGGCTTCAGCGATCCCGCCGCGGGCCAACCCGGAGCGGGAAACGCCCAGCTTCTGGGCGATCGTAGCCCACCACTTGCAACCTGCAACTTGCAACCTGTAACTTCCTAGAGCGGAATATTCCCGTGCTTCTTCGGCGGGTTGGTGTCGCGCTTGTTGTGCAGCATCTCCAGGGCGTTGATCAGGTAGGGGCGGGTTTCGCGCGGCTCGATGACGTCGTCGATGTAGCCGCGGGCTGCGGCGACGTACGGGTTGGCGAACTTCTCGCGGTACTCCTGGACCAGCTGCGCGCGCAGCGCGGCTGGATCACCGGCGCTGGCCAGCTCGCGACGGTAGAGGATGTTGACCGCGCCTTCCGGTCCCATGACGGCGATCTCGGCCGTCGGCCAGGCCAGGTTGACGTCGCCGCGGATGTGCTTGCTGCTCATCACGTCGTACGCGCCGCCGTAGGCCTTGCGCGTGATGACGGTCATCTTGGGCACCGTCGCCTCGCAGTAGGCGTAGAGCAGCTTGGCGCCGTTGCGGATGATGCCGCCGTGTTCCTGGGCCGTGCCGGGCATAAAGCCGGGCACGTCCACGAAGGTCACGATCGGGATGTTGAAGCAGTCGCAGAAGCGCACGAAGCGCGCGGCCTTGACGCTGGAGTTGATGTCCAGCACGCCGGCCAGCACGGCAGGCTGTTGCGCCACGATGCCCACGCTGTGGCCGCCCAGTCGCGCAAAGCCGACGATGATGTTCTGGGCAAACTGCTCGTGCACCTCCAAGAAGTCGCCGTCGTCCACGACGTGACGGATGATGTCCTTCATGTCGTAGGGCTTGTTCGGGTTGTCCGGAATCAGACGTGTCGAGCAGGTCGTCCATGCGCAGCGGGATCGTCGGTGGGCGCTACGAAGGGCGGATCCTCCATGTTGTTCTGCGGCAGGTAGCTCATCAGCTTCTGCGCAAGAAACAGCGCGTGCTCCTCGTTCTGTGCCGCAAAGTGGGCCACGCCGCTCTTGCCGCGTGAGTCAGGGCGCCGCCCAGCTCCTCGAAGGTCACCTCCTCGTGCGTCACCGTCTTCACCACGTCCGGGCCGGTGACGAACATGTAGCTCGTGTCCTTCACCATGAAGATGAAGTCGGTAATCGCCGGCGAATAGACCGCGCCGCCTGCGCAGGGCCCCATGATCAGGCTGATCTGCGGGATGACGCCGGAGGCCAGCGTGTTGCGCAGGAAGATGTCGGCGTAGCCGCCGAGGCTGACCACGCCCTCCTGGATGCGGGCGCCGCCGCTGTCGTTGAGGCCGATCACCGGCGCGCCGTTCTTCATCGCCAGGTCCATGATCTTGACGATCTTCTCGGCGAGGATCTCGGAGAGCGATCCGCCGAAGACCGTGAAGTCCTGCGAGAAGACGTAGACCAGCCGGCCGTCGATCGTGCCCTAGCCCGTCACCACGCCGTCGCCCATGTACTTCTGCTTTTCCAGGCCGAAGTCGTGGCTGCGATGCGTGACGAACATGTCGAGCTCGCGGAAGCTGCCCTTGTCGAGCATAAAATCCAGGCGCTCGCGAGCCGTGAGCTTACCGCCGGAATGCTGCTTCGCAATTCGCTCCGCACCGCCACCCAGGAGCGCCTGCTGTTTCCAAGCGCGAAGTTGTTGGACCTTAGGGTTTTCGGACAAGGGAACCTCCGTTGTCGATGTGCCGCTAGAACTGTGCGATTCCCAACAAAGTCAAGCTGGCAATCATGATCGGTTGATGGATCAGGTAGATCAGCAAAGAGTTCTCGCCAAACAGACGAAGCACCTTTATGATCGAATTGTGCGACCAATCGGGCAGCTGAGAAGCGTCTTACGCCGCCCGCATAAAGCGTATTGCCCAGGAAAATTCCAATCAGCACCCGGCCAAACCAAGGAAACAGGGGAGCATAGTCGACGCCGCTGCCTGGTGTCGGCGCAAGCCATTCCAGCCATGGCAGGGTAAGCTCGAGCCTGGGTACACCTGTGCCGACAAGGATCACCAGCGCGCCCAGCACCAGGTTAAGCCAGCGAAAGCGCAGAAATGGATAGGCAAGAATGATCGAAGAGACCGATCAAGTGAAGGATGCCGAAGCGCACGTACAAGCCTACACCGAGAGCCAAGAACGTAACAACGCCGATCACAAGGCCCCAAGTGAGAACCGTCAGCCCACGGATAATGTACTTCGGCCAAAGACTGCCGGTCGGATGGGTTTCTCGCTCCCGGTTGTAGCTTAGAGTGAGAGAGAGCCCTACCAAACCGGTAAACAGACTGGCCGTGGCGATCTGCCAGTAGCTCCAGAACCCGGTGCGCAAGGCGATATCATACCCGCCCAGGCTGTGCAGGTCCCACAGAAAATGGTAGATCACCATCATGACAATCGCGATGCCGCGCAGGACGTCGATTTCCCACAAGCGATCCTCCGCAGAAATAGCACCGGCTTGACGCTGGTGCGCATGCCTGAGAAGTAAGTGTTGAGCAGCGGTCATGGAGCCGAGTTGCTATTCTACTTCCAGGAGCAATCTTGCCAAAATGCTCGCCAGCCTTCATCCGCTCTTCGGCCTCACGGGCGTCCCGCAAAGGATAGACCCGATCGACCGCCACGGCCAGCTTGCCGGCGAAGATGAGTTTCATGACATCCACAAACTCCCGCTGGCTGCCCATGGTCGAGCCGATGATGCTGACCTGACGCCCAAAAATGATATTGATCGGGGTAGGGCCAGTATAGCCGGTGGTGCCGCCAACGGTCAACAACCGGCCGCCGCGCGCCAGCGTGCGCAGACTGGACTCCCAGGTCGCCGCGCCGACATTGTCCACGACCACGTCCACCCCTCGCTTGCCGCTGCGCAGGAAAACCGCCTTCGACCAATCAGGCACGGCCTCGCGGTCTACCACCCAATCCGCGCCTTCGGCGAGTGCCTGCTGGGCCTTGTCTGCGCCGCCGGCGACGACCCAAACGGTCGCGCCCAGCAGCTTGGCAAGCTGGATGGTAAAGCTGTTGACGCCGCCGCCCGCACCGATGACAAGCACGGTCTCGCCAGGCCTCACCTGGCCACGCGTGACGAGCATGCGCCAGGTCGTCACCGCAACGGTCGGCGCGGCCGCGGCCTGCTGCATCGAAAAGCCGTCGGGCACAGCGACCACATTGCGGGCGGGCACCTTGATGAACTCCGCAAAGGTGCCGCGGACGTGCTCGCCCAGGAGCGCAAACTTGTCACACAGGCTTTGCTCACCGCGCTCACAGTAAGTACACTTGCCGCACCATAGCGTCGGGTTCGCCGTCACGGGCTGCCCTACGGTCCAGCCGCTGACCTGCTCACCCATCGCCACCAATGTGCCGCTGAAGTCCGCACCCGGGATATGCGGCATCTCCAGCTCCAGTCCTTTCCACCCCCTGACGACGAATTGATCGAGCCGGTTGAGGGCAGCATACTGCACACGAACCAGTACTTCTTCCGGGCCGATCTCAGGCATCGGCATGTTCTCGACGTATTCTAACGCATCGAGACTGCCATGTTGGCGGAAGATGATCGCTTTCACACGAGCTCCCTTCGGAGAACGCGGCGCTACTACGCACCGCAGGGTTTACTTGAGAATACTGGCACTATTGTACCACAGGTACTGCCATGGCGGCAATCTGTCGGGCGTTGATGCTGGCCATCGAGTGCTCCCTGAGGCCTCGATGACCTCCATCATAAGCCAGTTATAAGCCACGGATTGGGGTTTTCCAACCGCTGTGCTATAATCTGCCGGACAGGCACGGCGATGCCTGGCTTCGTGACCCGAACACACGCTTCGCCATTACTCCTGAGCGATTTCCCTCTGCACGTGGGTGCCTCAAACGCAGGCGCGTCCAAAGGGAAGTTGGTCAGACCCCTGGAGGTTGTCTGTGATCAATGATGCGCGTGCCAACGGCCAGCTCCCCATGGAGATGGCGTTGCGTTTCGAAGCAGCCAGTGGACTGCGCTTCTACGACAAGACTCTGCTGCAGCGAGCCCTGACCCACCGTTCCTACATCAACGAGTCGCGGCTGTTTCTCGAGGCCGATAACGAGCGCCTCGAGTTCCTCGGCGACGCAGTGATCGACTTCATCGTTGGAGAGTACCTCTATAACCGCTACCCGGAGATGCGCGAGGGGGCGTTGACCAACCTGCGCGCAGCGCTGGTGCGCGAGGAAACCCTTGCGATTTTTGGCCAGAATCTCAACATTGGCCGCTTCCTTCTCCTCGGCCGCGGCGAGGCGGACAGCGGCGGACGAAACCGATCTGCAGTCCTATGCGCCACCTTTGAGGCCCTGGTTGGCGCCCTGTTTCTGGACCAAGACCTGGACGCGGTCAAGGAGTTCCTGTTTCCCCTGATCGAACCCGTCCTGCCTGAGCTGGCCGTCGCAGCAGCCGCCAAAGATGCCAAGAGCCGGCTGCAAGAGTGGAGCCAAAGCGAGTTTCGAGCCACGCCGCGCTATTACACCAAGGCCGAGGAAGGGCCGGATCACGCCAAGGTGTTCACCGTTCACGCAATCATCCACGGCAATGTGTGGGGTGTCGGTCACGGCAAATCCAAGCAAATTGCCGTCGCAGGAGGCCGCGGCCGATGCTCTGCGCTTCGCCGACGCGCAGCAACATCAGGAAACGATCTCGCCACCTGCAGCCTATCAAACTATCACAACCTTCGAACCTGGCGATCCAAGCAATGACGCGTCAGCCGTTTAAGACTACCTTGCTCGTCACCGGCGCCAGTGGATTGCTCGGCGGTGAGGTGGTGGCCCAAGCCACCCGACAGCCAAATCCTGGCTTTTTAGCTGTTTGGGGCACGTGGCACAGCCAACCGTGGACACTCCCAGGATCCAAAGGCTATGCACTCGACGTGACCGACCGATCGGCGGTGTTGCGGCTGGTTGAGCAGCTGCAGCCTGACGCCATCGTGCACACGGCCTATCTCAAGGATGGCCCGCAGGCGCACGCAGTGACGGCTCGAGGCACCAGCCATATCGCCGAAGCCGCCGCCGCCGTCGGTGCTCGGCTGGTTCACGTCTCGTCGGACGTGATTTTCGACGGCGAGCACGCACCCTACGACGAGGCCGCACCCCCGGCGCCGGTTCATCCTTACGGGGAAGCAAAAGCCGAGGCGGAAGCCGAAGTGCAGCGGCTTGCGCCGAGTGCGGCGATCGTGCGCACGTCGCTGATCAACCGGCTCGACCCGCCCGACAGAATCACGGCCTGGATCGTCGACTGCCTCCAGCAAGAGTTGCCGATCACTCTGTTCACCGACGAAATCCGCAGCCCCGTGTGGGTCGACAATCTGGCTGCCGCACTGCTCGAGTTGGCCTTGAACGATTATGCCGGTGTGATCAACGTCGCCGGCACCCAAGCCCTGAGCCGCTACGAGATGGGCGAACGCCTGGCCCGACACCTGGGGCTGGACGCAAGCAAGATCACCGCCGGCCTAAGTCTCGGCAGTGGCCTGGCGCGGCCACGTAATTGCACGCTGGACGTGCGCCTGGCCCAACACCTGCTGCATACGCCGTTGCGCAGCTACGACGAGGGGCTTGGCGGCTTCTGTAGCGCAAATTGCGTCCTAATTTGCGCCGGCGCATGGCGCAAATTAGAACGCTAATTGGTGCCTGCGCTACATGGAATTATGATCGTTCGATCCGAAATCCAACACCGGACCTCTGAATTGCCGCTTGCGGACGAGCCAGCCACACGCTTCCAGACGACGCTCTCGAGCTCGATAGAGCCAGCCGAGGCCGAAGACGAGTTGAGACCGCCGAAACATGCCGGCCCCTCGGTGCTCGACGATTGGATCGTCTTCCCATCGATGGGCTTTGGAATCCTGGTGACCACCGCGCT
Source organism: uncultured Actinomycetota bacterium (assembly GCA_963848845.1). Classification (GTDB taxonomy): domain Bacteria; phylum Actinomycetota; class Actinomycetes; order Propionibacteriales; family Propionibacteriaceae; genus Propionicimonas. Next base: position 9,312 of record CAWKFH010000004.1, on the reverse strand, counting down.
GCCGATCTTCCTGGGGCAGCGCATCTGCCTGCCGGTGCTGAGCGCGTTGGTGCTCATTCCGATGTTCATCTGGGCGCTGCGTGAAGGCCGGCCGCGTAAAGCCATTCAATTGGGCCTGTTCTGGGCTGTGGTCCAGTCGGCGGTGATCGTGATTGCGACGGTCTTGTTGAGCGACAGTGCCTCGCAGGCGGTTGTGGGCGGCGTCGAGTTTCGCAGCGAATGGCTCAGCTTGGATCGCCAATGGCTCTCCGGTGCTGCGCACGCCCGCTTTGGCACTCGATCGGACAGTCTTGGAGCTGATCGTCTATTCCGCCGCGATGTTCCTGACCGGCAGCGTAGCCGGGTTGATTGGATTGGCTGCGGCCATGGACACCTTCAACTTCACCGCGGCTACCCTTCTGACCCAAGCCGCGCGGCCGCTGCTGATGCTCCTCGGCGCCTGGCCCATCTGGGTAATCGTGCGTCTGGTCAGCTATCTGACTGTAGGCGCCGTTCTGGCCGAGCCGATGGTTCATCTCAACCTGCGAGATCGAGTTCCTGACTCGACTGGTGGCGCCGCCGCAAACGGCTGCTGGCGATCGGCTTGGGGATCTTCGCGCTCAGCGTGCTGCTCCAGGTGCTTCTGACGCCGCTCTATCGTTCGCTGCTCCAGGCTGCGCTCGGTCTGAATCCTAGCACAGTGACAGTGAACAGTGAACAGTTGACAGTAAACAGTCCGGACCGTTCACAATTTGGTGTTTCCTGCTGTCATACTGACCAATTCACTGTCAACCATCTGCTGCTGACTGTTCACTGCCCACTGCTCACTGTTCACTCACTCATGCGACTAAAACAACTCGAACTCCAAGGCTACAAAACCTTCGCCGTCAAGACCAACTTTCTGTTCAAAGGCGGGCTGACCGCCATCGTCGGTCCCAACGGCAGCGGCAAGTCCAACGTCGCCGACGCCATCCAATGGGTCCTGGGCGAACAAACCTACGGCCGGCTGCGCGCTAAACGCTCGGAGGACATGATCTTCAGCGGCTCCAACGAGCGCGCCCGGCTGGGCATGGCCCAGGCGAGCCTGATGCTCGACAACTCCGACGGCTGGCTGCCGGTGGACTACGGCGAGGTAGTCATCACCCGTCGCGCCTACCGCTCGGGCGAGAACGAGTACTATCTCAACGGCACCCGCGTGCGACTGCGCGACATCACCGAACTGCTCAGCCAATCGGGTCTCTCCAAACGCACCTACACGGTAATCGGCCAAGGCCTGATCGACCAGGCGCTGTCGCTCAAACCCGACGAGCGGCGCGCGCTGATCGAGGAGGCCGCCGGCATCACCGGCCATCAAGCCAAGCGCGACACCGCTCTGCGCGAGTTGGATGAAACCCGCCAAAACCTACTGCGTGTGCAGGACATTCTGAGCGAGATCGAGCCAAGGCTCCGCTACCTCAAGGTGCAGGCCAAGCGCGCCGAGGAACGCATGCAGGTGCTGGCCGACCTGGACGCGCAGTTGCGCGTCTGGTACGGACATCGCTGGCACAACGGGCTCCAGCAGATGCACACGGCCAGGCAAAAGGAAGAAGAGGCCCGCATCGTGGTCGAAGCCCGGCTGGAAACACTCCTCCACCTGGAGGAACTAAGACTCCAACCTGCGCCAACGCTACGCGGCCTTGCGCAATCAGCTCGGCGACTGGCACCGCGAGAGCAGCGCCTTGCACCGCCAGGCCGAGACTGCGCAGCGCGAAATGGCCGTCGGCAGCGAGCGATTGCGCCAATTGGAGGCGCGACGCGAGGATCTGCTGCGCGAGCTCGGACCCTTGCAGGAACGCCTGCACAGCCAACAGCAGCAGGTGCAGGCGACCGAAGGAGCCGTCGCCGGCGAACAGATCGGCTTCCAGGAGCTACAGGCGCGCATCCAGCAGGCGCAGTCCCAGCTCAACGTTCTCGAGGCCGAACGGCGCCGGCTCCAGGAGCAGATTGCCGCGGCCCAACGCCGTCAGGCCCAGTTGCAGAGCGAAATCGCCGGCCAGGAACGGCGCTTGGTGGAGCAGGACAGCCGCAAGCGCAGCCTGATCGAGGAGAACGAGCGCCTGGGTGTCGAGCTCGCCGCCGCTCAGGCCAATCAAAACGAGTTGGCGCCTCAGGTGGCCGGCCACGAAACGCGCATCGCCGAGTTGGAACGCCACGGCCAAGCGCTCAGTGACCGCCGCAAGCGGCTGGTGGAGGCCATCACCCAGGCCGACGCCGAGCTATCCAAGCGCAACGAACAGCTTGCCACCCTGCGCCGCAATGCCGATCGCCTGCACGACCAGCTTGAGATGCTTCAGCGCCTCAAGGATGAAGGCGAGGGCTACAGCGGCGGCGCGCGCGCGATCCTGCGCGCCGATCGCGGTGGCTCGGCTCAAACATCCTTGCCGGGCATCGTCGGCACGGTGGCGGATCAAATTCAGGTGCCACCCGAGCTGGAGCTGGCTATCGAGACCGCCCTGGGCGGCCGGCTGCAAGATATCATCGTCGAGCGCTGGGAGCACGCCGAGCAAGCCATCGACTGGCTGAAGCAAACCCGCGGCGGCCGCGCCACGTTCTTGCCCATCGACACCCTGCGCGTCGGCGCGGCAGCGCGCGCCCCGCGCAACGAGCCCGGCGTAATCGGTGTAGCCTCAGAGTTGGTCAAGGCCGACCGGCGTCTGAGCAAAGTGGTCGACTATCTCCTCAACCGGGTGGTCGTGATTCGCGACCTGTCTCACGCCCGGCGTATCCTGGACGCGACCCAAGACCGGCCCACGCTGGTGACCCTCGACGGCGATATTGTGCGTCCGGGCGGCAGTGTCAGCGGCGGTAGCGAGACCTCTCGCCGCGATCAAGGCGTTCTCGCCCGCGAACGATCGTTGCGCGAGCTTCCGGCCCGGCTGCAGCAGGCAAGCGAGGCGATGGCCGCGCAGGAGGACGAACGGACGCAAGCGCAGCAACGCCTGCACGAGCAGCGCCAGGAACTGTCCACCCTGGATCAGGAATTGGCAGGCCTGGCTCGACAGCAGCAAGGCGAGAGCTCCGGCCTGGCCAAGCTGCAAGGCCAGGCAGCCCAGATCGCTCAACAGGTCAAACGCAGCCAGGAGCGGCTGGCCGCAGCCGCCAGCGAGCAGGGCACGCTCTCGAATGCATCCGATCAGGTGCGACACCGTCTGGCCGAGTTGGCGGCCGAGGTCGAACGCATCCGTCAGGGTAACACCGAGACCGAGGCCGCCTTGGCCGGCATGGACACTCGCGCACTGACCACCGAACTCATGGAGCGCCGTACCTCTGCCAGCGTCGTCCAAAGCCGTCTGGCCAGCCAGCAGACCCTGCTCTCCAACCAGCAGCGCTTGCTTACGCAGATCCAGTCCGAGCTCGACGACAAGCAACAACGCGCCGAGGGCCTGGCCGCCGAACATACGGCGCTGGCGGCCCGACTCGACGAGATGCATCACGCCAACGCCGAGCTAAGCGCCGAGATCGAGCGCTACGCCCGCCTGATCGACCCGGCCGAGGCCGAGTTGGCCGGGCTCGAAGCGGAGCGTGCTACGCTGACAAGCGAGGAAGCGGAACATCGCAAACAGCTGCAGTTCGAGGAGGCTATCCACAGCAAGACGCAACTGGCGCTCCAGCGTGCCCGCGACGAGTTGGATCACCTACGCCAGGAGATCGAGCACGACGTCGGGCTGGTTGAGCTCGAGCAGAACGACGCAGTGGACGAGCAGCCGCCGCTGCCGTTGCGGCCGCTTGTGGAACGGCTGCCGGTCGTGGACGAGCTGCCAGATGGCATCGACCAGGAGATCCGCCGGCTGCGGGTGCAATACAGCCGGCTCGGTAGCGTCAATCCCAACGCCCCTGAGGAGTACGCTGCGGCCCTGGAGCGCTACGAATTCCTGACCAGCCAGTCCGAGGACCTGCGAAACGCGGCCGATACGCTGGAAAAAGTCGTTGCCGAGCTGGACGAGGTCATGAAGCGCGAGTTCATGGTCACCTACCGGGCGGTAGCGCGCGAGTTCAAGGAGCGCTTTACGACGCTTTTTGGCGGCGGCACGGCCCAGTTGCAGCTCGTCGACCCAGAGGATCCGATGGGCAGCGGCATCGACATCGTCGCCCGGCCGCCGGGTAAGCGCGTGCAGTCCTTGCCGCTGCTCAGCGGCGGCGAACGCAGCCTGACCGCCGCCGCGCTGATCCTGGCCATCCTCAAGGTCAGCCCGCCGCCCTTCTGCATCCTGGACGAGGTGGATGCGGCGCTGGACGAGGCCAACGTCGATCGCTTCCGCGCGGCCCTGCGCGAAGCGGCGCGCGACACCCAGTTCATCGTCATCACCCACAACCGCGGCACGATCGAAGCCGCCGACACCATCTACGGCATCTCCATGGGCTCGGACAGTGTCTCGCAGGCGCTGTCACTGCACATGGAGGAGTTTGAAGGGAAGCGGGAGTTGGTGGCGGACTGAGGTCGGCTGTTGCGTAGAGCAGTGTCAGATTCGCGCTAACATTTCGGAGCGCAGACAGACAAAGAAACGTACTTGCTCACCCGTCATTCCTGCGACAGCAGGGATCCACCTAGTGGGCTTGTATCTGACCACCTGCCGGATGGTTCCTGCTTTCGCAGGAATGACCGGTCGAGCACAGTACAAGAAACTAGAAAAGGAAACCGCCCTTGTATCAACAATTTTTACCCGAACTCGAAGAACGCTTTCTGCGCTACGTGCAGATCCATACCGCCAGCGAAGAAAACTCGCCGACCGCGCCAAGCACGCCCAGACAGTTCGAACTGTTGAACCTGCTGGTGGAGGAACTGCGAGGCATCGGCGCGCAAGAAGTGCGGCTGACCGATTACGGCGCCGTTCTGGCGACGATCCCGGCCGCATGAGGCCGTTCAGCACGCGCCCACAGTGGCCTTTCTGGCTCACGTCAACACCTACCCCGGCTTCAGCGGCGACGGTGTCAAACCGCTCGTTCACCGCAACTGGGATGGCCTGCCGATCGCACTGCCGGATGACCCCACACGTGTGGTGTCCTCGTGAGATCTCTCCCGCTCTGCGCAACAAGGTGGGCGAGGATCTGATCACGGCCAGCGGAACGACCTTGCTTGGCGCGGACGACAAAGCGGGCGTGGCCATCATCATGGCCATGGCGTCTGAGCTGTTGCGGAGGCCGGAGATCCCACACGGGCCGATCCGTGTGTGCTTCACGCCCGACGAGGAAATTGGGCGGGGTGTGCATGACAGGCTGCCGGCTGATTTGGCCGCTCACGTCGCCTACACACTCGACGGCGGCGACGTAGGTGCCATCTGTTACGAGAGCTTCTCCGCCGACAAGGCCGTAGTCACGATTGACGGCGTCTCGACCCATACCGGCACGGCCAAGGGCAAGCTAGTCAACGCGCTGTACGCTGGCGGCCAAGGTGCTCGCCGTCCTGCCCCAGCACACGATGACCCCGGAAACCACCGACGGCCGGCAGGGCTTCATCCACTGCTATCAGATTCAAGGCACCATGGCCCGAGCCGAGATGCATTTTATCCTGCGCGATTTTGAGCTCGACGGCCTACAAGCCCATGGCGACCTGGTGCATCAAGCCTGCCAGACCGTGGCGGCCGGCGAGCCGCGCGCCATCGTCGAGTGCACGATTACGCCCCAGTATCGCAACATGCGCTACTGGCTTGAGCAGGACCTGCGCCCGGTCGAATTGGCGCGCGAGGCCTGCCGCCAGATCGGCATCGAACCGTTCGACGAGCCCATCCGCGGCGGCACCGATGGCTCACGCCTAACCGAAATGGGCGTACCCGCGCCTAACCTCTTCACCGGCATGCACGAAGTACACGGCCCGCTCGAATGGATCAGCCTGCAGGATATGGCGAAGGCGACGGAGCTGTGTGTGGCGTTGGCGCGGCTGTGGAGTGCGGAAGTGCAGGTGGCAGTGCAGGTTCAGGTAAAGCATCGAGTTAGGCGCCAACTCATCGGAGCAATTGCAGAAGCACCTCTGCACACTCCGCACTTGCCACCTGCACTTTCGCCATCCCCATGCTCCGCTGGCTTAAACTCGCCGCCGTCCTAACCCTCTGGGCTTTCAGCTTCATCTTGAATGAAGTGGCCTTGCGGTCGATGGACGCGGTGGTAGTGGTAGCGGGGCGCTGGACGGTGACGGCGGCGTTAACTTGGCTGCTTTTGGCGCGGCGCGGACAACTTGAGCGCTTCGGCGCGGCGCTGCGGGTCGACTGGCGACACTTTTTCGTGCTGTCGTTGGTCGGGGTGACGCTGCTCTATGGCCTGCAGGTGGTTGGCCAATCGCGCACCAGCGCGGTCAATGCCGGACTGCTCGCCAACATGGTACCGGTATTTACCGCACTGCTCGCCACGACCGTGTTGCACAAGCGCCTGCGAGGCATCGGTTGGCTGGGCATCGTCGTAGCGCTGGCAGGCGCCTGGGTCGTGAGCGTGGCCCAACAGCCGGCAGACGAAGGCGTCAGCGGGCTGGGGCTGAAGCGCATCGAGTGCAATTGGCGATCTGCTCGTACTTGCATCTTCACTCGTAGCGGCGCTATACTTCATATTCGGCAGCCGGTTGCTGAAAGCGTATCCGCCGTTGATCGTAACTGCGGCCGCCGCGACGCTGGGTGCGGCCACGCTTGTGCCACTCGCCCTGCTCTTCGGCCGCGGCAGCACAATCACCTGGCCGGCCGTTGCCGCCGTCGTAGCCCTGGGCATCGGCCCAGGACTGCTGGCCAACCTGTGGTGGTGGGAAACGGTCGAGTGGCTCGACGCGAGCCGTGCGGCGGTTTACATCTACCTGATTCCACTGATCACAATGGGCTTTGCCGTGCTGATCCTGGATGAGCCGCTCCGCCCAGCCCAACTGCTCGGCGCGGCCCTGGTGCTCGGTGGTGTTTGGCTGGCCGAGCGAGGTCGCCCAACGTAACCGCACCCGCTTGGCCCCAGGACTGCTTCCTGCAAGCCGTTCCCTGCCTGACTTGTTCCCTTGTTCCCTTGTTCCCTGTTTCCTTGTCTACTTGTTTCCTTGTCTACTCGTCTACTTCTGCCAGCAACCTATTCACGATCGAGGTGCCCATGTACTGTCCCACCTGCAAGACCCAAAACGACGATGGCTCGGACCTCTGCTCGGAGTGCGGGCAGGCGTTGTGTCCCGAGTGCGGCGCGGCGATCGACGAGAACGCCACGGTATGCCCGAAATGCGGCACCGAGTTCGAGCTCGCGTGCCCGCGCTGCGGCGCCACGGTCACGATCGATGCCGAGGAATGCGCCGAATGCGGGCTGCAATTTGTCTTTCCCTGCCCCCATTGCGGCGAGGAGATCGATTTGGGGGATGACGTGTGTCCCCACTGCAACAAGGCCGTGTGCCCGGAATGCGGCGCGGCGCTGGGCGATGATGACACGGCTTGCCCGAAGTGCGGCGCCAACCTGGAGCTGTTCTGCCCGCGCTGCCGGGCGGAATTGGAAACCGGCGCAGAAACGTGCCCGCAGTGCGGCCTGCAGTTCGTTTTGCCCTGTCCCCACTGCGGCAAGCAGATCGAGTTGGGTGCGGAGGACTGCCCCCACTGCGGAGGCGATCTGTGTCCCGCCTGTGGTGGGCCTCTGGAGCCAGACGACCTGGCATGTCCCGCCTGTGGTACAAGCTTCGGATTCTACTGTCCGATGTGCGCCGCCGAGGTGCAACCTGGTGACAGTGAGTGTGCGAGCTGCGGGACGGCGTTGGATGCCACCCTGTTCGTGCTCGACGTTGCGCCCTCGGTGGTGCATCAGGCCGCAGCGCCCTTTATCGCGACTGCGGCGCCGATCGCCGCAGTCGCGCAGCGCCAAATCGACCGCCGCCAGCCCTGCCAAGACCGTCGTGCCGGAACACGTGCCCTGCCCGCGTTGTCGCAGCGAGGTCTACGTTCCCGATGGGCTATGCGCCATGTGCGGCCAGGGAATCTGCCCGCGGTGCGGCACGGCCGTGGCCGACGACGCGGAGACCTGCCCGACGTGCAGCCTCAAGCTGCTCTTCGACTGCCCGCAGTGCGGCTTCGAGCTGATGTCCTCGGCCAGCGCGTGCCCGGACTGCGGCCGCACCTTCCTGCGACGCTGTCCCCAATGCGGCGAACACGTCTTCGGCGCCGCGCTCAAGTGCGATCACTGCGGGCGTCTTCTCCACCTGGAGGGCCGTCAAGTGGCGACCGTGGTCGATGTTGCCGGTGTGTTACCGACCGTTGTATGCCCCGAGTGCAGCACGAAATTTCCCCGAAAATTAGGGGTATGCCCCGAGTGCAACACCCAGGTATGTGTCGATTGCGCACTGGTGCTACTGCCCGGTGAAACCACCTGCCCGCGCTGCGGCGCGCCGGCCCCATCCCTCCCCACCTTCGCCTGCCCGGTGTGCAGTGTTCAACTCACCGTCGGCAGCGGCGAGTGTACGGCGTGCGGCGCGGCGCTGTGCCCCGAATGCGGCGGCGTAGTCGATCCGGACGCCACCGAATGCTTCCGCTGCGGCGCCAAGATCGGTTTCTACTGCCCCAACTGCGGCAAGGAAGTCGCCGACGAGGACGACCGTTGTCCGCATTGCGGGCTGGAGTTCGAGGAGGCGTAGTCTCGGTCGGACTGCCTCAGACATCGAAAGATGATCAGAACAAACACCCTGCCGACATGGCGGGGTGTTTTAGTGGTGCAACCGAATTCAAACCGCTTAGCGGCTGCGAATCGAAGGCAGATACAGCCAGCGGGTTGGTGGAAACACCTTCCAGGCGTGTATGAGGCGGGCCGTTGACATCAAAATAGTAGCTGATATGCGGCGAACCGCTTGGGTCCAGTGCCAGCGAGATCCCATCTGCACGCGCGCCGGGCTGTGTGCTGGTGTCCGCCTTCTCAATCACCCAATCGAAGCCGTTGAAGTAGGCGTAACGCAGATCCTGGCTGGGGTAATCCCAATCGGAGTAGACAATGCGCGGTTGATCTATCGGCGGTCAGCGCCAGGGAGAAAATCTTGCCCGGCAAAGAAATCATTGTCCACCTCGGTGACATGCCACTGGATGTCGTCGCGAAATGCGTAAAACAGGCCCAAGTCGCGATAAGTGATGCGCGGCCTGTCCTGCGAGTCGATGGCGATCGAGCACTCCTGGCCGTTGTACGACGACAGACTGCCGGCCACCGTCTCAAAGTGCCAGGCCGTACCATCGTAGTAAGCGTGTTTCAGTGCGTCCACCAGATCGTCGTAGTAGCAAATGTGAGGACGGTTGGCCGAATCAAGGGCTAAGTCGAGTGAGATCGATTGGGTTGCTGCGGACATTAGCAATACGAACCTAACCAGTAGGACATAAA